>NZ_PVTY01000001.1 GCF_003003175.1 Nesterenkonia sandarakina
GCACACCATCACCGGCCTCGACGCCCGCTATCGCCGGACCCGAGTGCTGGCCCCGGAACGCACGACCAGTGGACCCCAGCGAAGCCAATATTCAGCTCATGCTCTCTCCGCCTCCCAGGCGCTTAGCTGTGCATCTATGCGCACATCCATCCATGCCGGGAAATCTTCGTAATCCAGCGCCGCGAGTTCTTCTGCTTCCAAGCTTCTGTTCAGTTCTTCCCAGACCCCAGGCACCCAGGCTTCGAGGGGTTCGGAGTCTTCTGGGAGCTTCTCTCGGAAGGCTGTGAGCGTTTCTAAGAGGGCATCTACATCTGAGCGGGTGAGTTCCAGCACTTCAATAGTGCTGCGCTCCTGGGGCTCTCTGGCGGTTGCGCAAATAGCTTCCATGGTGGCATCCCACTCTTCGCGGCTGCGTGCGAGAGATTCGTGTTCGTAGGCTTCCTGTTCGTGTGTGCTCATGGCTGTTCTCCGTGGTTGTGGGCTCACCGGCTTTCTAACGTGTTCGAGTATTTTGCCAACGGGCGCAAAAAAGCCCCGGTGGGTCAGATTTCACCGGGGCTTTTCTACGTATGCGGTATACATAACGCGGGACTGAATCCGCTGGTTCTAATATCGGAGGGCTATGAGCATTTCAGCCGTACCGGTTCCAGCGTCTCGCCGTCAGCAGTGGTCAGCGTGGCAGTCGCAAAGTCCGTGCTGTCCGCAATGTTCTTGTTCGAGAAGAGATGGTCTCGTTTCATAACGTTCCCTGTGGTGAGCCCTGTATAGCCCACTCGGAGGCTCAGCGTGGAGCCAGCCGGAGCAGTCCATGACACGAACACGTTCCCGTTAGCGCGCTTGGAGCAAGTCAGAAGCTTCACGTTCTCACCGGGGCACTGAGAGCCCACATCCTTGTAGATTTCTCTGTCGTCGTTCCACATCACGCGGAGGCACGAGGTGTCGGCGTATCTGTCCGCCCACTCGAACCAGAAGTCTTGATGCTTGCGCCGCAGCTCGTTCATTGCCTGAGAGCGGTAGTAGATGTCATCGGGTTCATCGTTCAACGTGAACTCTTGAAGCACGGTGCGTGCGGTGCTGTCCACGGCGGCTTGCTTCGCCTGAGTTTGAAAGCCGTTGTAGAGCGGCACGGCGATGGCTGCGATCACGGCGATGATGATTACAACAACGATTAGTTCTATCAGTGTGAAGCCGGTGTCAGTGGTCACGTTCCTTTCTTTCATGGTGTTTCTCCTGCTTGGGGTTGTGCTGGTTTTCTAACGGCGCACGGGAGTACATAGGGAAAAGAAAAAAGAAACGGGGCGGATATGCGGGGTGTGTGGTGCCCTCAGGCTTAGCAACTTTCTACGCGGCGCGGAGACTGTCAGAGACTCCAAGGGCTTCCCGAAAGCTCTACGGTGTTCGGCGGTGCGGCTGTTACATAGGCGGTGTTCCCCCGTACAACGCGCCAGAGCACCTGAATGTTGCCCCGTGCTATTCACTCGTTCTTCCATGCCGGGAAGCGCTTCTGCGTGTTCACAGTTGTTGGCACCGTGGGCATTGTGTGCAGTGGTGGCATGTGTCCATGTCTGCAAAGTGCTGGTGTTCAGTTCCGGGCTCGGGCTGGAATGTGCTGGTTCTCAGATGCCGGCATCGGTGGCATCGGTGGCATCGGAGTGTGTGTTCTCAGATTCTCGTTCTCAGTGCTTACCCGGTAGCAAGCTGTGTGTTCACAGTTGTTGGCGGCGTTAGCAATGTGGAGGTTCACAGATTGGAGCTTGGGGCTTCAATGTTGTGGTTCTCAGTTCTTGCTCTGTGCTCTGTGATGTGTGGTCGGTTTCAACGGCAGCGGCGGTGAGTAGGTGGTTTCTTGATATGGCGGCGTCAGTGGTCATGTCTCTTTGGGGGTTGGGTGGGATCAGATAGCGGCGGGGTGCGTGTGTCTCGGGAAGGTGCCCTCTTTTTGCTCTTCGCCGTCCGGTGGATCGGTAGGGGGTGGGTACGTGGAGGCGACCCCCGTCGTTTCTCTGAGAGTTGTGTGCGTGTTTTTGGAGTCCTCACGGAGCTTCGTGCGCGTTTTCCCTGAGCGCTCACAGAGTTTTGTGCGCGTTCTATCTCGGGTGCTCACGGAGTTGTGTGGGCGCTTCGTGTTAGATACCACTGCGAAGCCCTCGAAGCATTTCGAGCAGCAAGCACCCCAGGAGGGAACGATCATGAGCGAAGGGAACCCATTTAGCACCAAGACAGGCGCAGCACGAAGCATGCCCAAGGTGGCACCGCAGCCGAAGGCGGCACAGAGCATGCCTCCACAGAAGCCGAAACCGACAGCAGCGCAGAAGTCGAGAGCAGGAGCAACACGGGTGCAGCATGCGGCAGCCCCGAAGCCTCAGACGCCAGTTCTGAACGCAGTTGCCGTGGAAGAAGCGAAGCAAGAAAGAGCCAATCCTGCACCACTCACCGAGAACGAAGTCGGAGACTTGGGCAAGGTTGGCAAGGACGGAGTGTTCTACCCCAAGGGGTGGAACAAGAAGAAGAAGAGCGTGCGCAAGTTCTACGGAGAGCAAGATTTTCTCGTTCTCGCGTTGTGCGCGCTTGCCGGGGTTATTACCAAGCGAATGGCTTTCCAGCTTCTGGGGGTGAAAGAAACCACGGCATACAACAGACTGGGCGCTCTCGTGCGCTCGGGAATGCTGGAAGCCGTTCAGGTGCCACCTACACAGGTGTATGTGTTGAAGCGCAAGGCACTGAGCCTCCTGAACTCCTACGGTTTTGAGGAAGAGCACGCAACGCTGATGACCGCCGAACAGGTGTTCGGCGGGAGAGAAACGAAGCACATTTTGGCGCGTGGGCAGTGGTTGGCTTCCACCATTGCCGCTATGCCAGAGGAAGACCGACTGCCCTACCTCACCGGGGAGAGCGGCGAGAGTGGCTTCTTCATTTCAGAGACGGCTATCAAGGCGGATGCCCTCACAGTGTGGGGAAAGGAAGACGGGGCTATTCAACGTGTGGGCGCAGTGCGGAGCGCACAGAGTTCGTGGAGGGCTTCTGGGCACTCCGAGGATTACTTGTTGGAGAACCTGCGTGCGTTTCAGTATTGCCAGAGCATTGACCGGCTCGGCAGACCGGACGGGGTTGTTTTCGACGGCGAAGGCAGGCACGCCGCTATCGAGATTGAGACAAGCAGGAAGAGCACGCCGGAGTATGACCGGATTCTCGGGTTCTTCGCCCAAGAGAACAACGGCAGCCCCTTCGCTGGGGTCATCTATGTGGTGACCGAAGAGAAAGTGGAGCGCGCGATAAAGCGCAGCAAGTTCTACGAGGAGCTTGCCGCACAGAACATCGTTCAGATACAGCGGTTGAAGAACGCTTACGGCGAAGAGGTACGCTCCACCCGCGACGTGTGGAAGCTCTGAGTTAGATATTCACCCAAGAGAAGTTCCTCCTTCTTGGGTTGACAAGAGCCCCGGTGAACCAAGCGTTCACCGGGGCTCTTGCTATGAGGTCAAGCCTCAGTGGGACTGCTCCTTGTGCTCAGCCAGCCCTTTACCGCCAGCCGACCGGATCTTCTTGGTGCTGCCCTTTGAGAGCTTCACCGCGTCCTTGCTTGCTTTCCGAGAACCTTTGCCCGGCACGTAATCACCCCCTCCCTATATCACATCCCATGATATCAGGCGAGTAGAACATATCTGCTATGACGTCCTGAGTCGAATAGCACATAGCTTCGACTGCCCATCAGGGTATAGCGCGCTGGGCACTGCTGGTTAGAAACCATAGTGCGCCCAATGAAGTTCATTGCGCGGCTGTTGGGCACATGTGCCAAGCAGATCTAAACCCTATTGGGAGGAAGGAACATGAAAGTTGCATACATAAGAGTTTCGAGCACTTCGCAGAACCCGGCACGGCAGCGAGAAGCCATAGGCGAAGTTGAGAGAGTGTTTGAAGACAAACTCAGCGGCAAGAACCGCCAGCGCCCAGCACTGCGGGAAATGATTGATTTCGTGCGTGAGGGTGATGAGGTCGTTATTGCCAGCATTGACCGCCTGGCGCGCAGCCTTGCAGACCTCTTCGGGATCGTTGAAGAACTCACGGGAAAAGGCGTGCGTGTCCGGTTCCTGAAAGAGAACCTGCTCATTAGCAACGAAGAGCAGGATTTCACCGGCAGGTTGGTTCTCTCTATTTTTGGTGCCATCGCAGAGTTCCAGCGCAAAGTTATTCGGGAACAACAAGCAGAAGGTATAGCAGTCGCGAAGCGAACCGGAAAGTACGCGAAGCCGGGGGCTCTAAGTGTGGAACAAGTGGCACAAGCTGAGGCATTGGTTTCTCAGGGCATACCCAAGGCAGAAGTGGCGCGGAGGTTAGGCGTGGGCAGAGAAACTCTCAGAACGGCTCTGAACCGTGCTGGCGCATATGCCTCCATGCCGAAAGCTGAGGGGGTGGCGGCATGAGGGTGTGCCACGGGCTCGGCGCAGCAGCCATGGTTTCCGAGCATGAAGAAGATTTTCCCCAGTGCTGTTTGCTGGTGGGGAACCCAGAAGAGCAGCGCGTTCACAGGAAGTACCTGCTGGTTGTTGGGCGCAAGTGCCGGTTCTGCGGCATCTTGAAGGTTATTACCAAGTGCCGCTTCAACATGTTCACCGGGCGTTTGGAAGAAGTGGTGTTGCCCGAATACAACGGCATGTTGGTTTCGGAGGTTGAGCAATGAATATTGGCGAGTATGACCAGATGCTTGCGGAGATGCTGAACGGTGCGGAACTCAGGTGGCACCTGATAGTGCGTGCGGAAGCCGAGAAGCGCGAGCTGAGGTTCCCGGAAGCCGAACTGCGCCCGGTGCTGGCTGAGTACATGGCAGGGCACTTCGTGCTTACCTGGCAGCTCTGGCGGCACAAGGTGGTTCTGCTGGCACGAGCGAGGGCGAACGGGGAGCTGGGGCAAGAGCACGTGGAAGCCAACATGTGGGCGCTCTACGTGGAAATGAGCGAAGCCGCGCGCACCGAGTTCGAGCACTACATAGACCTTCGGTTGTTGGAAGGGGTGTGCGTTTCGGTGCACTGCGGGTGTGGCACGGACTGGCGGGAGGTGTAGAGCAGCACGACGAAGAGCCCCGCTGGGTTGAGTTCCAGCGGGGCTCCCTTGTGCCCGTGCGTAGACTTTTCTCATGGCGATGCGAAAGTTCCCTCTTACTGACACGGACTCTCTCGGGCAGTTCTCAATGGTCAGCCCCGACGGTGAAATACAAACGGAAGTTGTCACAGGGACACTCAGGCTGGTTGATACAGAGGTGACCCTCGAAGTCAGTCCAGAGATCACGCCCATGATGGAGTATCACAAGGCTCCTAATGGAATGATTATTGGTCAGCCGAGAGCAAGTGAGCCCGCCGGTTTCACGGTCATTGGATCGCTGGCTATGACCCCAAGATTGGTTTCACTTTGGGGAACAGACATAGTCCGCACTACACGAGTTGACTTCGCAGCACCCGGAGAACTTGCCTCCGGAAATCAGGAAATGCGTGTGAGGTGGTGCCTTACGGGAGACGCCCTTCGTGACCCCGGCATGCTGTTCGATACTGCGTACTTGGACATCACGAATCTCCATGACTGGACTGCCAACTCCTACTTCACACGGACGATATCGAACTCCCACAATGGGATGCCACAGACGTGGACGCTCGATTTCCCTGAACGCGAATCGATCGCACTCCGAGACGGAGGCGAACTATCACTCTCAGCTCACGCACGAACCTCTGCGCCCTCCATAGGTGGGTTCGACGCACAGACGAATACCAAGGCAAAAATCGTCCTTCAACCAGGGGCTCCACTTGAAACGATAATGACCGAGTTCGCCACACCCCTGGAATCACTGATGACTATTCTCTCTGGCAAGAGAAGCCCCATACGTGGGGTTCAGTTGAGAAAGGGGGAGGAAACGGCGGTGGACGCCTACGGGATTGGCGTAGACGCTTCTGCCCCACAGTCCTCGGGCGAACTGCTGTTGCGGAAGGGGGATGTAGAACAGAGCCTGTTGGTCAACTGGCTGGGAGAAGCTGACCTACTCTCTCCGGTACCCCAGATCCTGGCGTCCGTATGGGCTGGCTCCATACCAACAGCCGAAACGGAATCGCTGACTCTTGCGACGACCACAGAAGCACTCCACGAACTGCTGTACCCGAAAGAAGAGCGTTTTACCGCCGAAGAGATTCAGGAGTCCAAGACAGCTATCGAAGCCGCAGAGATGCCCCCGAAGATCAAACAGTCACTCACGGGTGCATTGAACAACTACCGGTATGGGAAGCCCTACAAGCAGCGAGTAGAAGTGTTGGCGGAACCAGTGGCGAAGGCAGTGCCATCATGTATCGGCGATCTATCCAAGTGGAGAAACGCGGTTGTAGATGCCCGTCACCGACTGGCACACGGTGCCACGGGGGCTATCGGCGAGCCGGAGGAGTTCTTCCGCTTGGTGGCACTCACTCGATCCTTGCGCTGGATGCTTACCTTTCGGCTACTGCTTCACTGCGGAGTCTCGGCAGAAGAGCTTGGTGCGGCAGCGGCTCGCAGCGACAGATATAGGAAAGATCGCCGGAAGTGGGAACACTTCTGGACGAAGATCTACGCCACCGAAACTGAATAGTGTCGGTGGACTCAGCGCCAGCCGCGCTCTTGTCTGGGAGTCTCCGTGTAGCAAAACGACCTAACTAACGTCTCGCCATGGGCTCGACTCAGTCTCGCAAGCTGTCTGGGTTGCCGCGCTCGTAGGTCTCCAAGAAGTCATCGATGTGCCGAGCGTGACTGTGGTTGGCATCTGTGGGAACCCAAAAGAACTCGTAGCCGTCAAGGCGTGCTGACCGCAGATCCTCGGCGACCATGTCCAGGTAGTAGGGGAGTGACTCTCTACTCCCGTTGTGCTCGATGTCGTATTTGAGCGTGCGCCAAGAGCCTTGCTCAGCAGCAGCCGGCTCTGACTCGTGAACAAGCGTCCACTGAGTCCGACGGATTGGTAGGGGTTCCATAAAGTCCTCTCGTTGGTCGGGCTCTCACACTACGGCGACCGCCGAGAAACTGAAACGGCGTTGGCAAGATAACCGTATGAGAAACTTTCAAAGCGGTGCCAATCGCTACACGGAATGCTACATACGGCGGTAAAACCGCTAAATACCGGTGAATACGGGGGTGTTTCGAATCCCCTTACCTCCACCAGAGTGGGTCAGGTCCGGAGTCCGCACAGGACTCCGGACCTTTTTCGTGTGCCCACCCGGCTCGGCGCTGAGGAGCGTGTTGTTCTCTGTCAAGCCGGTGCGCACATACCCGTGAGGTGTCAGTGGCATGTCGGTGGCGGGTTCCCGGGCAGGAGTAAGGTGGAGGCAGACGTCACACCCACTCTCGGAGGTTCTCCCATGCAGCATCGTGTCCTCGGCCGCACCGGCCGCGAAGTGTCCACCATCGGTCTCGGCACCTGGCAGTTCGGCGGAGACTTCGGTCGCGTCGAGGAAGCCGATGCCAACGCCGTGATGGATGCCGCAGCCGAGCACGGCGTCACCATCTTCGACACTGCAGACGTCTACGGCGACGGCCTCTCCGAGCAGCTGATCGGCAAGTGGCTGACCAAGAACCCGGAATGGACGGGCCTGGTCGCCACCAAGATGATCCGCCGCGCCGAAGCACCCAGCCTGGCACACGCCACCGCCGAGAACTTCCAGGCCTGGATCGATCGATCCCGGAAGAACCTCGGCCGAGACACCCTGGACCTGGTGCAGCTGCACTGCCCCGATGACGACGTCTTCAGCTCAGACGCCGTCTTCGATCGTCTGGATGCCCTGGTCGAATCGGGTGCCATCGCGCACTACGGGGTCAGCGTGGAGACCGTGGACCAGGCGCTGAGCGCCATCGCCCGCCCCAATGTCGCCTCGGTGCAGATCATCCTCAACGCCTTCCGACAGAAGCCCCTGGAGAAGGTGCTGCCGGCGGCGAAGGAAGCCGGAGTCGGGATCATCGCGCGCGTCCCGCTCGCCAGCGGTCTGCTCAGCGGGCGCTACACGAAGGACACCACCTTCGAAGACACCGATCACCGCAGCTACAACCGCTCCGGTGAGGCCTTCGACATCGGCGAGACCTTCTCCGGAGTGGACTTCGGCACCGGTGTCGAGGCGGCCGCGCAGTTCTCCGAGCTCGCCGAGCAGGAAGGGCTGAAGCCGACGACGGCGGCGCTTGCCTGGATCATCCAGTCCTCCGGCGTGAGCACCGTCATCCCCGGGGCGCGCAACGCCGAACAGGCCCGCCAGAACGCCGAGGCAGGTTCCGCACCTCAGCTCTCGGACGATTTCCGCGCCGCCGTGCGGAAGCTCTACGCCGACAAGATCGCTCCCTCGGTCCACGAACGCTGGTGAATCCCGCCGCAGGGACGTCCCGCACTGAGCACCCAGACCAGACACCACCGAGCAGGAGAACCTATGCGCATCGCCGTCATCGGAGCCACGGGCAACGTCGGAACAGCGGTGCTGCGCCACCTCAGCACCCGTCCTGAGGTGGACAGCGTGCTGGGGATCGCGCGGCGACTCCCTGACACCGATGCCGCACCGTACGCAGAGGCGCAGTGGCAGCGCGCGGACATCCAGTACCCGGAGGTCGTGCCGGATCTGGCGAAGGCGCTCTCGGGCTGCGACGCGGTGATCCATCTGGCCTGGTTGATCCAGCCCAACACTCAGCGCAGCGTGCTGCGTCGAGTGAATGTGAACGGCACCCGGCACGTGCTCGACGCGGCGGCCCAGGCAGGGGTGCGCCACGCCGTCGTCGCCTCCTCGGTCGGGGTCTACTCCCCGGCCGAGGACGACGTGGCCCACGATGAGCAGTGGCCCACCGAGGGCATCCCCGGGTCTCACTACAGCGAGGACAAGGTCGCCCAGGAGCGCGTCATGGACGAGTTCCTGGCCGAGCATCCAGACTTCACCCTCGCCCGGCTGCGCCCGGGGCTGGTCTTCCAGCGCGCGGCAGGATCGGAGATCCAGCGCTACTTCGCCGGCCAGATGGCACCGGTGCAGCTCCTGCAGCTCCTCCGGCCCCCGGTGGTCCCGGTACCTGGCGGCATCCGTACCCAGGCGGTGCACGCAGATGACCTGGCCGCGGCCTACGCACAGGCCGCGATCCTCGGCGCCGAGGGCGCCTTCAACATCTGCGCCGATGACCTGCTCGACGGGGACGCCATCACGAAGGTCGTCTCGGGCGACAAGACTTCCGGACTGAAGCTTCCACTGCCTGGCGCAGCGCTGCGTCCGCTGATCAAGGCCGCGCACCGGGCTCGGATCCTTCCGACGGACGAGGGCTGGCTGGACATGGGGCTGCACGTCCCGGTGATGGACAGCTCCCGGGCCAAGAAGGAACTCCAGTGGGCACCGGCCTACTCGGGTGCGCAGGCGCTGGAGGAGCTCGTCGAGGGCATGGCCGCAGGCGTCGGTGCCGCGTCCGTGCCGCTGCGCCCCCGGAACCTCGACGAGTCCGAGCGGCCCGAGCTTCCCGGCGCCGAGCACGAGATCGGTGAAGAGGTGGACGCCCTGCTGCTGCGTCAGTACATGGCCGACCACCTGGCCGGGGCCACGGCCGGAACGAACCGGATCAAGCGGATGGCGGCGGACTATGTTGACACCCCGGTCTTCCCGGAGATCTCCGAGGTCGCCGAGGCCATCCGGCGTGAACGCGGCTTCCTGGTCAAGCTCATCCAACGTCAGGGCTTCCCCACCTCCCCTGCCTCCACCACCATCGCCTGGATGGGGGAGCGGGTCGGCCGGCTCAAGCCCAACGGCCGTCTCCCCGGCGGACGCTCTCCCTCCACTCTGGTGGTCGAGGCGGAGATGATGATCACGGCCGTGACGGGCAAGCTGCATGGGTGGAAGGTGATGCGGGACCACGCCGACGCGCTCGGGGTCGATCCGCAGGTGTTCGAGGGCCTGATCCTGGATGCCGAGAACCAGCGGGAGCAGCTGGAGTCGGTCCACGAATACGCGCGCCATCGGGCGTTCCGGAAGGACCGCCGCACCTTCGAGAAGACACGCTGAGCGACTAGTTCTGAACTACTCGTAATAACTAGTTGATCTTGCTAAGCTCAAAGGGTCCACCCCACAGGCCTGCTCGTGAAGAGTCAGGCTCGTCAGAGCGCCCTTCCGTCCACGACGCAAGGGACCTGGCTGCAGCGAAGAGGAGAGCGAATTGGCACAGACCGATCCGATCCTGACCACTCGACAGGGCCACCCTGTCGCCAATAACCAGAACCAGCGCACCGTGGGCAACCGCGGACCCGCCACGCTGGAGAACTACCAGTTCCTCGAGAAGATCAGCCACTTCGACCGGGAGCGCATCCCGGAGCGCGTGGTCCACGCGCGTGGATTCGTCGCCTACGGCGAGTTCGAGGCCACCGGCATGATCGGTGATGAGCCGGCGTCGAAGTACACCCGCGCCAAGCTCTTCCAGGAGGCTGGCAAGAAGACCGACCTGGCCATCCGCTTCTCCACCGTCATCGGCGGCCGTGACTCCTCCGAGGCGGCCCGCGACCCCCGCGGCTTCGCCGTGAAGTTCTACACCGAGGACGGCAACTGGGACCTCGTGGGCAACAACCTGCCCGTGTTCTTCATCCGCGACGCGATCAAGTTCCCCGACGTGATCCACTCGCTGAAGCCGGATCCCGTCACCTTCCGCCAGGAGCCCAACCGCATCCTGGACTTCATGAGCCAGACTCCCGAGTCGATGCACATGCTGACTCACCTCTTCAGCCCCCGTGGCATCCCGGCGACCTACCGCCACATGGAGGGCTTCGGCGTCAACACCTACAAGATGGTCAACGCCGAGGGCGAGACCGTCCTGGTGAAATACCACTTCCACCCGCGCGCCGGCGTGGCTTCGATGACTGAGGCTGAGTCTGCCAAGGTGCAGGGCCAGGACCTGGGCCACGCGTCGAAGGACCTCTTCGAGGCGATCGAACGCGGCGACTTCCCGCAGTGGGACGTCCACGTCCAGATCATGGAAGATCATGATCACCCCGAGCTCGGCTGGGATCCGCTGGATGACACCAAGATCTGGCCCGAGGATCAGTTCCCGCTGCGCAAGATCGGCGTCATGACGCTGAACCGCAACGTGGAGGACCACCACAACGAGAACGAGCAGATCGCCATGGGTACCGGTGTCCTGGTCGACGGTCTCGACTTCTCGGACGACAAGATGCTGGTGGGACGCACGTTCTCCTACTCGGACGCCCAGCGCCACCGTGTGGGTGCGAACTACCTGCAGCTGCCGGTCAACCAGCCCAAGGGCCGTGACGGCAGGGTCTACACGAACCAGCGCGGGGGACTGATGTCCTTCGGCAACGACGTGCACCCCGAGCAGAACCCGCACGTGAACTACGAGCCGTCCATCCACAACGGACTGCACGAGTCACCCGAGCCGCAGCCGAACAACCCGCCAGCCGTGGGCGGACACCTGGTCCAGGCGAACCTGGATCGTCGCAACGACTATCTCCAGGCTCGGGGCCGCTACAACACCATCATGGACTGGGAGCGCGATGAGCTCATCAACGTACTCACCGGCATGCTCGAGCAGTCCGAGCGCGATGTTCAGGAGCGCATGGTCTGGCACTTCTTCATGATCCACGACGACTATGGTCAGCGGATCGCGAAGAACATCGGCCTCACCGTCGAGGACGTGAAGCACCTGCAGCCCCTCGCGGTGCAGAACTTCACCGAGGAGGAGGAACAGCGCCTCGCGAACCTCGGAAACAACGGCGACACCATTGATCCCGCTCCGTGGGGCTCCTGGACCGGTTCCGTGGAGAACCGCCAGGCCGCCGGAGAGGACGTGCTCGCCGGCAAGCTGGGAAGCCCCAGCTACAGCGAGTGACATCCCGCTGCCTCTGAGCACCAGCTGAGACAGTGATGGCCGGGAACCCCGCGGGGTTCCCGGCCATCACTGTCTGCGGATCGACATCGCGGGACAGCCTGAGCCCTGTTCGTCAGTGTCGCGCTTTCTCTACGCTGCTCAGTGGTTGCGCAGCGCGTCGATCAGTTCGTTCTTCTTGAGCTCCGAGTATCCGGTGAGGCCGAGCTCCTTGGCCCGGTCCCGCAGCTGGGCCACGGTCCGGTCCTCGTAGTTCGAGGCCTCCCCGCCCTTCTCGCCCTCGCTGCTGCGACCTTCTTTCGCGGCGGCGTTGGCGATGCGAGCAGACTTCTCCTTGGAGTTGCCCTCCTCGCGGAGGCGTTCGTAGAGCTCCTCATCCTTCACGCTTGACCGTGCCATGATGAGAATCCTTTCCTAAATCGAGCGGGTACGAGGCGCAGCGGGTCAGAATCCCTTGCCGCCGGTCACGGGAATGACCGAGCCGGAGACGTAGGAGGCCTCTTCGCTGGCGAGGTAGACGTACGCCCCGGCAAGCTCGGCTGGCTGCCCCGGTCGACCCAGGGGAGTGTCCTGACCGAACTGAGCAACACCGTCGAACCCGGTGGCAGGGATCAGCGGAGTCCAGATCGGACCCGGTGCCACCCCGTTGACTCGGACGCCCTTCTCGGCAAGCTCGGCCGCCATGGACTCGATGAAGGCGACCTGTGCTGCCTTGGACATCGCGTAGTCGAAGAGCTCCGGTTTGGGACCGACCGCCTGGATCGAGGTGGTCACGATGATCGACGCACCCGGGTTCAAGTGGGGCACCGCCTCGCGAGTGATCACGATGTGCGCGATCAGGTTCGTCTCGAAGACCTTGCGGACCTCTGCCGTGGGTGTCGAGTCGACGCCGTGGCGCGCCCGCTGATAGGCCGCGTTGAGGATCAGCACATCGATGCCGCCGAGGTCTTCGACAGTGCGGCGCACGATGCCCACTGCGGCGTCCTCCTCGGTGATGTCCACCGGGTAGGTCGCGCACTGTCGGCCGGTCTCGCGGACGTGCCGCGCGGAGACCTGGGCATCTTCCTCTTCCTCGGGGAGATAAGCGATCGCGATGTCGGAGCCCTCGCGGGCGAAGGCGATGGCGACCGCGCGACCGATGCCTGAGTCGCCGCCGGTGATCAGCGTCTTTCGACCCTTGAGCCGGCCGTGGCCGACCCAGCTCTCTTCACCGTGATCCGGTTCCGGACTTGTCTCACCGGTCAGCCCGGGCTGATCGGACTGCTCCTGCTCGGGGAGGTCGCTGTGCCGGTACTTGGTCCGGGGATCCTGCTGGGTGTACGGATCTGTCGTCATGACTGAATCCCTTCGAGAGTGATGGGTCGGGCCCGGGGGCCGACTCAGGCGGGTGATGCGCTCGCTCAGACCGCTGACTTGGTGGGATCCAGGACGACCTTGATGCAGCCGTCTTCCTTCTTCTGGAACATCTCGTAGGCGCCGGGGGCGTCGCTCAGCGGCAGGGTGTGCGTGATGAAGTCATCCACACCCAGCGGATCTGCGGGGTCCTCGAGAAGCGGCAGGATCTTGTCGACCCAGTTCTTCACGTTGGCCTGACCCATCTTGAAGGTGATCTGCTTGTCGAACATCGTGATCAGCGGGAGCGGGCTGGCCGCTCCGCCGTAGACGCCGCTCAGCGAGATCGTGCCGCCGCGGCGGACGAGCTCGATCGCGGAGTACAGGGCCGCCAGGCGGTCCACGCCCACGGTCTGCATCATCGCCTTGCCGGCTGCATCCGGGAGGAACTGCGCCGAGATCTGGGCCGCCTTGGCGATGGGGGAGCCGTGGGCTTCCATGCCCACTGCGTCCACGACGCCGTCGGGACCGCGGCCGCCGGTGGCCTCGCGGATCTGGTTCAGCGACTCTTCGCCGATGTCGAAGACCATGACTCCGTGTCGAGCAGCCATCTCGCGGCGCTCCGCCACGGGATCGATCGCGTAGACCTTCATGCCGTGGTGCTTGGCGATGCGTGCTGCGAACTGGCCGATGGGGCCGAGTCCGATGATCGCGATGCTGTCCCCGCGCTTGAGCCCGGTGTAGGCGACGCCCTGCCAGGCGGTGGGGATCACGTCGGAGAGGAAGAGGTAGCGGTGGTCCGGGAGCTCGTTGCCCACCTTGATCGGGCTGTAGTCGGCGTGGGGCACCCGGAGGTACTCCGCCTGGCCGCCCGGCACCGCACCGTACATCGCGGAGAAGCCGTAGAGTGCGGCCCCCATGCCCTGATCGCGGACCTGGGTGACCTCACACTGGGTCTGCAGGCCGCGCTGACACATGAAGCAGCTGCCGCAGGAGATCTGGAACGGGATGACGACCCGGTCACCGGCGGTGAGGTTCGAGTCGGGACCCGCCTCGACCACGCGGCCCATGGGCTCGTGGCCCAGGATGTCGCCGGGGGTCATGAAGGGGCCGAGCACCTCGTAGAGGTGGAGGTCAGAGCCGCAGATCGCGGTGGAGGTGACCTCGATGATGGCGTCGTTGCTCTGCTGGATCTGCGGATCCGGAACCGTCTCTACACTTACCTTGTGATGGCCCTGCCATGTCACTGCTTTCACGTCGCGTCTCCTCCAAAGTTCTGTTGCGAGGCATACCGGGGAGAAATGTCATTCTTCAATCCCTTAATCCCCCTTACAGTCTCTACGGTATCGACTACGACCTGGACGTGGGCTGAACGGGAGCCGTGCGTTAGCCCCGCTGCGTCGAGCGTAGGCGCAGGAGCCACCCGCTCAGCATCCGCCGACCGATCAACAGGATGCTCAGCACGCCTAGTGCCACAAGGACGAAGGACCATTCGGCGCCTCCGCTGCCGCTGAACACGCGCGCCGTCATACCCAGGGCCACGGTGCCGAGGATCACCAGGACGGCGTCTGGCCAGAGCCGCGAGGGATGACGCCAGAAGCGCACCGCCAGCGAGCTGATCAAGAGTCCGAGCAGAAACGGTGCGGCCGTGCCCGACACGTCAGCCAGTGCGAGTCCGCTCTCGTGGGAGCGGTTGCCCAGCGCGGCGAAGCCCACCACCAGGAGGCCGTCCAGCGCCAGGAGCAGCCAGGGGAGTGCGGCAGGGCCGCGGCGCGAGGATGCCACGTGCTGGGAGGGGGAGGAGCGCATGTGCCGAGTCTAGGACGCCCCGACCGGATCCGTCGGGGCAGCCCGGTGATCGATCGAGTCGGTGCACGCATCGATGCGTTCGATCGCGGTGGTGAGCGTCTCGACGCTGTCCCAGAGCCTGGGGTGCTCGGCGTGGATCTCGTCGAGCGTGGAGCCCGAGGACTTCAGCGTGGCCAGGTCGAAGCTGGCATTGGTCCGCGCGCCGGCGACGGCGGCCCGCAGGGCACCGAAGGCGACGACGACGTCGGCGATCACCGCCCGCTTGCCGTGCTCTGCCAGCCAGGACAGGTCATCGATCGCGGCGACGGCGTGGTGGCCGAGCTCGGCCGAGGACTGGGCCGCCCCGATGGCGGCCCGACGGATCGCCTCGTCGCGTTCTGGGCCGGGGTCCACCTTGAAGGCGGCACCGAAGGCACGAGAGGCGGTCGCGTCGTCGTCGGCCAGCTGCAGGGCTGACTCGCGCAGGGTCGCGGCTCGAGCCAGTATGGCGGCCAGCCGGTCCGCGCGCTCTGGGTCAGCCTCGGTGTACCCGGCGACCATCGAGGTCAGTGACGCTGCGATCGCCAGCATCACCCCGGCCCCGGCTCCGCCGCCCGGTGAACCGGTGGACTGGGACAGACCTACGGTCCATTCATCGACCGTCGACCGCTGCGTGGTGATCTTCTCGGCATCAGACATGGGCCCAGTGTGTCCTAGAACTGCGCGGAGCGAAACGCAGCCGGGCTCGGGCTCAGGCCGCTCTCCAGGGGTCCTCGATGCCCAGGTACTGGGTGGTGGTGTACTCAGCGATGCCTTCGGCCCCGCCCTCGCGACCCAGTCCCGACTGCTTGACCCCGCCGAAGGGGGCGGCTGCATTGGAGATCACTCCGACATTGACACCCACCAGGCCGAATTCGATGCGATCACCGATGCGGAGCCCGCGGGAGAAGTCTTCGGTGAACACGTAGGAGGCCAGGCCGTACTCGGTGGAGTTGGCGAGGGCCACCGCCTCATCCTCGTCACTGAAGGTCAGCACCGGGGCTACGGGGCCGAAGATCTCTTCACCAATGACTCGAGCCTCGGCGGGCACGTTGCGCAGCAGGGTCGGCTCGTAGAAGTAGCCGGGACCGTCCCCGCGTCGGCCACCGACGACGACCTCTGCACCGCGCGCCACGGCATCACTGACAAGCTGCTCCACGGAGTCCCGGGCCTTGGCATCGATCAGCGGCCCGACGTCGACCCGGTCATCCGTCCCAGAGCCCAGGGTCAGCGCGGACATCTGCTGGGCCAGCCTCGCCACGAACTCCTCAGCGATCGACTCGTGGACCAACAAGCGGTTGGCCGCGGTGCAGGCTTCCCCCATATTGCGCATCTTGGCCGCCATAGCACCGGCGACCGCCTTGTCGAGGTCTGCGTCTTCGAACACGAGCAGCGGGCCATTGCCCCCGAGCTCCATCGACGTGCGCAGCACGTTTTCGGCGGCGACCTTCATCAGATGCTTGCCCACTGCGGTGGACCCGGTGAACGAGATCTTGCGCAGTCGCGGATCGGACATGATCGGCTCTGAGACGGTCGCGGCCGAATCGGTGGGGATCACATTGAGCACACCTGCAGGCAACCCGGCGTCGATCATGATCTGGGCGAAGTAATTGGCGGTGAGCGGGGTCAGTGCGGCCGGTTTCAGGATCATGGTGCATCCGGCGGCGATGGCCGGAGCGACTTTGCGCGTGGCCATCGCCAGTGGGAAGTTCCACGGCGTGATCAGCAGACACGGGCCCACCGGCTTATGGGTGACCACCATCCGCAGGTTGCCCTCCGGGACCGGTGCGTAGCGTCCGTAGTCCCTGACCGCCTCTTCGGAGAACCAGCGCAGGAACTCTCCGCCGTAGACGACCTCGCCGTGCGCCTGAGCCAGAGGCTTTCCCATCTCCAGGGTCATCAGGAGGGCCAGGTCCTCGGAGCGTTCGTGGACGAGGTCGAAGGCTCGACGCAGGATCTCGGCTCGTACCCGTGTCGGAGTTCGGGCCCAGGACTCCTGGGCGTGCGCCGCCGCGTCCATGGCCGCCGAGGCATCGGCGGCGGTGGCCGAGGCCACGGTCGTCAAGATCTCACCTGTGGCCGGGTTCTCGACCTTGAAGGTGGAGCCGTCAGAGGACTTCTGCCACTGTCCATTGATCAACAGCCCGGTCGGGGTCCGCGCCAGCACAGCGGCGGCGCGTTCCTTCTCGGGAGCGGACGCTGGGTCCTTGTCCAAGATGCTCATGCGATTTCCTCTCGAGTAGTCAATTGGTCAGTCCTTCTCGGCAAACGTGCCGTCGTCCTCACCCACGAAGAATCGACGTCCGTAGATGACCGCGCACAGGAAGGCGCCGACGGCCAGACCCCAGCCCGCTCCCATGAGGGCCAGGGCGCCTGCTGTCACGCCGGCGATCCCGAGGTCGCGCTGGCTGCGGGCCTGCATGATGCCGATGCGCACACTGACGAAGGCTTGGATGAGGAGGGTCAGGGCGAGCGCGACACCGAGGATCGGCTCGACGAGCGTGACGATCGGCAGCAGGAGAAGTCCTGTGTTGGTGCCCCAGCGGAAGGATCCCATCCCGCCGTAGAGGTTCTTCATCGCCTTCTTGCCCTCTTTGTAGCGCTCGGTGACCACCACCAGCATCGCGGCCCAGACGGGTCCCGCCATCGCCACGTCGGGACCGATGACTCCCATCAGCGCATTGCGGGCTCCGAAGATCATGTGTGCACGGTCAGGGTTGTATTCGACCTTCTGGTCGGGCCGGGCCTTATCGGCTTCCTTCAGAACCGCGTCTGCCTGCAGCGAATCCCCGAAGACGACGATGTAGGTGGCCAGCACCGTGGGGATGGCCAGGAGGAACATCGACAACGGGGGCAGGCCGAGGCCGAACACGGTGTATTCCTGCCACAGGGTCATGAAGTCCGGCTGGATGAGTCCCCACTCGACATCGGACCATTCAGCTTCTCCAGCCAGGGGAGCGACGACCACCGCGACCAGGATGCACGGAAGCACGCCGAGCTTGCCGATCTGCATGGCAAACCTGTTGCGTCCCCGCCACGACGCGAAGCCGCGGGAATACATGAGGAAGAAGGCGAGTCCCACGGCGATCGTGATCGTGACGGGGAAGTCATGGAACTCCCCGCCCTCGGCGAAGATCCGCTGGACGGCGGCGATCCCGGCGCCCATGAGGACGCCCGCTTTGATGGCCGCCGGAATGGCCTTGACCACCCGTCTGGCCAGGCCGGTGACTCCGAGCATGATGGAGAAGAGCCCCAACAGGATCTGGAAGGAGATCAGGGCATGGATTCGTTCCTCGCCCTCCGGGAAGGTCTCACAGTACGCCATCACCAGCGGGATGGCAGGAGTGATCCAGCCTGGCACCACCGGGTCGCCCAGGAGGTGGTGGGTCAGGTAGAGCAGCCCGTTGAGAAGCACGACGGCGAGCGCGACCTCGAAGGGCATGCCCAAGAGGTTGACCATGAGGGGGATGGCCGCCAGGTCGACGGCGCACATGAAGAGCCCCTGGGTGTAGTCAGGCCACTCGATCCGATAGTGCACGAAGGGCAGCCGGACATCGAAGGGTCCCGCCTTCCAGTGCGGCGAGGTCGCCGGGTCCCGCGGCCCGTCATCCTCGGGAGTCGATCCAGTGTTCTGCAGGGTGTCTGACATGGCTAGTCTCCCAGTCCTTCGAATTCGATGACCTGCCGGACGGCTCGGCCTGCGGCCAGGTCGTCCATCGCCTGATTGATGTCTTCCAGTCGGATGCGGGAACTGATGAGCTTCTCCACGGGCAGCCTGCCCTCGCGCCAGAGTTGTTCGTAGTGCGGGATATCCCGGCTGGGCACTGAGGACCCGAGGTAGGACCCGATGATCGTGCGGGCCTCGGAGGTGATTCTCAGCGGCGAGATCGTGGCGACGGCCGAGGGATGCGGCAGGCCTGTGGTCACCGTGCGTCCGCCGGGACTCGTGGCGCCGAACGCCGTCTCGAAGGCCATGGGGTTGCCGGCACATTCGATCGCGTGGTGGGTCCGGATCTCCTTCTGCTCCACCTCCTGGGGGGTGTAGACCTCGTGGGCGCCCAGCGCGCGCGCCATGGTCAGCTTGTCCTCTGACATGTCTACGCCGACCACGCGTTCACAGCCCTCGGCCAATGCTGTGATGAGCGCGGCCATGCCGACGCCGCCGAGGCCCACGATCATCACGCTCTGTCCTGGCGCCGGTCGGGCGGCGTTGATCAGTGCACCGCCACCGGTGAGCACCGCGCAGCCGAGCACCGCGGCCACCGCCGGAGGGACGTCCTGACCCACGGGCACGACCGAGGCACGGTCGGCCACGACGTGGGTGGCGAACCCAGAGACACCCAGGTGATGATGCACGGGGTCGCCCCTGCGGCTGAGCCGGCGGGCGCCGGAGAGCAGAGTCCCCTCGTTGTTGGCCCGGGAGCCCGGGGTACACGGCAGCTGACCTCCGACCAGGCAGTTTTCACACCGCTCGCAGCGCGGCAGGAAGGTCATCACCACGCGCTGTCCCACCGGGATGTCCTCGACGTCCTCGCCCACCGCTTCAACGATTCCCGCGGCCTCGTGTCCCAGCAGCATCGGCACCGGCCGCGCGCGGTCGGCGTTGACCACCGAGAGGTCGGAGTGACACACGCCGGCGGCCTCCATGCGGACCAGCAGCTCCGACGGACCCGGTCCCTCCAGGTCCAGAACGTCTACGCTGATCGGCCTGCTTTCCGCGTACGGACCAGAACGGCCGACTTCTTCCAGTACTGCGCCAGTGATGCGCATGAGAGTCCCGCTTCCTTCCCCCTGAGGAGGATTGTGATGATGCTCACGACTCGAAGCGATACAACCAGGATCGGGGGAGCGAGTCCACCGTCGGGCATGGCACTAGTGGCCACAATCCGGCATAGAATATGTCCATGATTGACATGCCCTCCAGAAACCGGGAAGCGTTCCTCCGAGCGCTGCTGGATATCGCGGCAGAACTCTCCAGCCTCCACGATGTGGAAGCGGTGCTGCTCTCGATCGTCCGGCACACCCGGCAGCTCGTCGGGTCGGATATGGCGTACATCAGTCTCAACGACCACTCGACCGGTGAGACCTATATTCGGCAGTCAGACGGCGTGGTGACCAGCGAGTACCGCACCATTCGGATGCCGATCGGCACGGGGATCCTGGGGATGGTGGCTTCAGGAGACGCCCACTATCAGACCACCGACTACCTCAAGGACGAGTCGGTGCCGCACATCGCCCGGATCGACGAGATCGTAGGAGCGGAGGGGGTGCGGACCATCATGGGGGTCCCGGTCCTCGTCCGCGGACGAGTCATCGGTGCTCTGCTGGCCGCGGAACGCACCCCGAGGGTGTTCAGTCCTGACGAGGTGGACATGATGACCTCCCTGGGTGCGCATGCGGCCATCGCGTTGGACAATGCCCAGAAATACGGGCAGGCGCTGGAGGACGCCGAGGCTCTGAGCCGCCAGAACAACGAGAGTCTCCAGGAGGTCCTCTCGTTGAGACGCACGTCTGAGTTCGACGACGAACTCATGCACCAGCTCCTGCAGGGGGAGACCGAGGAAGGGGTGCTCCGCGTCACGGCCGCTGCGCTGGGCGTCTCGGTGTGGCTGCTCGATGAGTCAGGCAGTGCCGTCTCCATGCGCTCACCCTCAGCAGCCCCTCTGGGGAACAGCCCCGGCCTGCAGGTGCCGATCTCGATGAGCGGCAACAAGCTTCGACGCTCCCTGAACGCCGCCGCAGCCACAGGCCGCGCACAGCTGCTGCACGGCTCCGACGAGGCGGTGCTGGGCACCCTGGCGCCGGTTCGCAGCGGTCGCAGCCCGATGGGGTTCCTCTTCACCTCGGCGGAGCTGGCACCGGCCCAGCAGGCCCTGCTGGAACGCTCAGCAGTCCACTGCGCCTTGGCGCTGTTGTTCGTCCAAGCCGAGGAGGATGCGCAGCACCGCATGCAGCTCGACGTGTTCGAGGAGCTGCTCTCGGGAGACACGATCTCCGCCCTACGGCTTGACCGAAGGCTTCGACCTTGGGGACTGACTTCGAGGGAGCCCGTGCGGGTCGCCGTGATCCGCCACCAGCAGGTATTGGCACGAGATTTCCAGCGTGCCATCCGAGCGATCACCAGCACACGGTTCATTGCTCCGGCGCAGGAGGATCTGTGCGTCATCTTCACCGAGCCGGAGTGGGTGACGGATCTGGAGAGCTTGGAACGGAGTCGAGGAATGGGACTGCTGGCCGCGGTCACGGGCCCGATGACAGACATCACGGAACTGCCAGCCTCGTTCAGGCAGGCGCAGTCGGCTCTGTCGGTGCTCGAATACTCGGGGCGGACAGGAATCATCGATTCGAGCTCGGTAGGGCTGGTGGGCACGGTGATCCATCTGGCTCAGGAGTCGCGCAGCGTCGACCTCACCGCCGAGGTGCGGGCTCTGACGCAGTATGACGAGACCCGAGGAACCTCGCTGTCGAAGACTGCGCTGAGATTCTTCGACTCCGATCGACGCATCGATCGGACTGCGGAGTCCCTCTACGTCCATCGCAACACGGTCAAGCAGCGTCTCGGGGCGATCGAGAAGCTGCTGGGCGCTGGATGGGACAGCGCCCCCCGATCCCTGGATGTGCACCTGGCACTCCGGGCATGGTGGCATTCATCCTCGGCGCGTGACGACCGAACTGGGACACGCGCGCGCTGATGCGGAGACCGTGGACCCAGGGGAGTGGACGCCGAGGCCGCGGTTGAGCGACGCCGACTGCGGGGACGTCGTCCCACAGCACTGACGAGTTCCACCCTTGACTTCTCTGCTGGGCGTCGTCACTCTTGTCGACAACGGGAGGGGCATCCATCCGCTCCCGGTCCAATGGAGGATTCCGATGATCCGTGCCAGGTCGTTGATGCGCTCCGCGACCTCCGGAGACCCGGTGACTCGTCTTGAGCTGTTCTTCGACCTGGTCTTTGTCTTCGCGCTGTGGCAGCTGTCCCATCACCTGCTGGAGCACCCCTCCTGGGTCGGGGCCGGTGAGACGTTCGTGCTCCTCCTTGCGGTCTACAAGGTGTGGGTCTACACCAGCTGGTCCGCGACGCTGCTGGACACATCCCGGCTTGAAGTGCAGTGGATGCTGCTGATCGTCATGCTTGTCACGCTGTTCATGAACGCCTCGCTCGGCGAGGCGTTCGACGCCTTCGGCTGGCTCTTTGCTGCGAGTTATCTCCTGGCCCAGCTGGGCCGGGGCGCCTTGATGCTCACGACAGGACTAGACCGCACCACCCACAACCATTTCGTGCGCACTCTCATCTGGGGGTGCATGAGCGCCCCGTTCTGGATCGCCGGGGCTTTCTTCGGCCCGGAGCTGCGCCTGGTCTTCTGGGCTGTCGCCGCCGCGATCGATCTGGGCGGCCATATGCTGGCCCACCGGCTGCCGGGGCAGAGGACCGAAGGGCGCCGGGTCCCGCTCCCGGGGGAGCGGATCTTTGAGCGATTCGGACTGTTCTACCTGATCGCGCTGGGCGAGACGATCCTTTCCACCGGCCAGGGGATTGCAGGCAATCTGGATGACCCCTTGATACTCGTGACCGGCACCATGAGTCTCGCCGGAAGCGTCGCCATCTGGTGGTGCTACTTCCAGGGCCTCGAACAGGAGATTCTGCGGAAGCTCGACGCCGTGGATGATCAGTTCCGGCCCGGAATATTGGCTGGCAACATCCTGGTCGTGCTGCTCGCCGGCTTGATCCTGGTGGCGGTCGGTGATCGGCTGGTGATCAGCGACCCCGGCACCCGCCCTGATCTGTCCACGGTTCTGCTCGTCTACAGCGGACCGGTCCTTTTCCTCGCCGCTCGAGGCTTCCTGATTCGACAGGTGCTGGGCCGGCGCGCACCCTCTGATCTCGCCGGCATCGGAGCACTGGTGGTGCTGGGATGTCTGAGCGTCTTCCTTCCCGCGTTCCTCGCCGCAATGGGGGCCGTACTTCCACTGATCGGCGTCGCAGCCTACGACACCCTCGATCGCCGTCGTCGAATCCAGCGGGCAGCTCGCTGAGGATCCAGTCGATCAGGCGCGCAGAGCTGTGGAGCATTGGTCTGCCGCAGGGGTGAGGGGGCGAAGTGCGTCCGAGAGGGGCTCCAGGAGGGACAACCTGACATAATGTAGATTATCGGCGTTAGAGTAACACCGTGCTGTGCTCGTGTTCTTGCCGACTGGCTGCCGACGCTCCGGCTCGCTGGCCGCCCGACAGCACGCCTCCCGGGATCATCGCCCGACATCAACCGCGAAACCGATCGCCAGCCACGGCCGTCGTCCCCGTCCCCGTGCCGGGACCAACCCGCTGTGCATTGCATCAGCGTCACGTGATCCGCAGGCGTAGCGAGAGCATCGTCAGGTGTTCCATCGACACCCGCCGCCCCGCATGGAAGCCGCGCTGAGGCGCACCTGGCCTCGTGCGCCCACTCAAGGACTACGGCCCCACGAACAGGCCGTCCTCCGGCTAGCCTTGAGACCGTGACCTCACCCTGGCCTCTGACCTGCCCTGCGTGCGCAGCCCCGCTCAAGCCGACCCCGGAGTCGTCTGCGGCGATCCAAGCGCTCAGCTGCCCCACGGGGCACCGTTTCGACGCAGCCCGACAGGGTTATGTCAACCTGCTCTCGGGTCGCGGGACGCGGTTCACACCTGATTCGGCGCAGATGATCATGGCGCGCGAACGCGTTCAGCACGCCGGAGTCTTCGCGGCTCTGAGCACCGAGCTGGCACGGCTGTTCGCGCTGGAGGTGCCCGCCGATGGACTCACAAACAGGCCCGATCCGACGCTGCTCCTCGACTGCGGCGCCGGCACCGGGCACTACCTGCACCAGCTGCTCGACACGACTCCGCATGCGCGGGGCATCGCGCTGGATCTCTCCGTCGCCGGGCTGAAACGGGCAGCCCGCCACCCTCGAACCCTCGCCCTGGCCTGGGACCTCTGGCAGCCGCTCCCCCTCACGTCAGATTCGGTTGACCTGCTGCTCGACGTCTTCGCACCCCGCAACGTGAGCGAGTATGCCCGCGTGCTCCGTCCGGGTGGACTGGCGGTGGTCGTGACCCCGGGTGACGCGCACCTGAGAGAGCTGCGGGCGGCAGGTCTGCTCACGGTCCAGGGCCAGAAGCTGCAGCAGCTCACCGACCAGATGGCCCCCGCGTTCGGCGGCGCGGAGCTCAACGCCCAGGTCACCGCCACGGTCCCGGTGGACGCAGAGCTCGCCGCTGACCTGGTGTTCATGGGTCCCGCCGGACATCACCACGAACATGACGCACTGCGCGAGGGTCTGCTGGCCAGCGGCGTGTCACAAGTCACCGTCGACCTCGACGTCAGCCTGTGGCGCGGATAGTCTGAAGTCACGCGTATATGGGCTGATGAGGAGCTGAGATGATCGAATGGTTCGGCGATAACCTCTGGGCGCCCTGGCTGGCACTGGCACTCGGACTGCTGGTGCTCGAAGCCATCACCCTCGATCTGCTCTTCCTGATGCTCGCGGTGGGAGCCGGCGCCGCCACAACAGTGGCGCTTGCCGGCGGTGAACCCTGGCTCCAGGTGCTGGTCGGCTGCGCCACCGCCCTGCTGATGCTCGGAGCGGTCCGGCCGATCGCTCTCAAACACCTCAAGAAGGGCCCGGCGAACCAGCTGACGAACATCGACCGGATGACCGGGATGGAAGCTCACGCACTGGAGGCCGTCACCGGTGACGCCGGCCTGGCCGAGGTGGACGGCGATACCTGGACCGCCCGGACCACCGGCGACGTCCGGATCGAACCCGGCATGGACGCCGTCGTCGAATCGGTGGAGGGCGCCACCGTCTACCTGCGCCCGACGCGACAGATCAACTGGGATGAAGCTGGACCCGACACCTTTGGGCCCAACACTCCCCGACCGGAAGGCGCCTGAGAGACCTTCAGGCGCGCCACTGATACAGAACGGAACGTCATGGAAGTCACTGCACTTGTAGTCCTCCTGGTCCTCGTCGCCCTGGTGGTGATCATCATCGCGCGCAGCGTGCGCATCGTCCCGCAGGCCCGTGCCGGACTGATCGAACGCCTCGGCAAGTACCAGCGCACCCAGGGACCGGGACTCACCCTGCTCGTACCCTTCGTCGATCGGCTGCTGCCGATGCTGGACATGCGCGAGCAGGTCGTCTCCTTCCCGCCACAGCCGGTGATCACCGAGGACAACCTGGTGGTCTCCATCGATACGGTGGTGTACTTCCAGATCACGGATCCGAAGGCCGCCACCTACGAGATCCAGAACTACATCATCGCGGTGGAGCAGCTCACCACGACCACCCTGCGCAACGTGGTCGGTGGACTGAACCTCGAAGAGGCGCTGACCTCGCGTGACCGCATCAACGGCCAGCTCCGTGGCGAGCTGGACAAGGTCACGGGACGCTGGGGCATCCGCGTCGCCCGAGTGGAGCTCAAGGCCATCGAGCCGCCGCACTCCATCCAGGACTCCATGGAGAAGCAGATGCGCGCCGAGCGCGAACGCCGCGCCGCGATCCTCACAGCCGAAGGCACCAAGCAGGCTGCGATCCTGACCGCTGAAGGTGAGCGTCAGGCCTCGATCCTCGCCGCCGAAGGTGACGCACAGGCTCGCATCCTCGGCGCCAACGCCGAGGCGCAGGCCATCGAGACCGTCTTCAACGCGGTCCACGATTCCGAGCCGGGCCCGGAGCTGCTGTCCTACCAGTACCTGCAGATCCTCCCGGAGATCGCCAAGTCCGAGTCCAACACCATGTGGATGATCCCTGGCGAGTTCGGCGACGCGCTTAAGAACCTCGCCGGAGCCTTCGGCGGACCCGAATCTGCGCAGCAGTCAGGCATCAGTCTGGAAGATCGCGAGACCGAACGTGCAGCTCGCTCGGAGCGGCTGAAGCAGCGTCGTCTGGAGAAGGCCCAGGAGTCCGAGCAGAACAAGGGCAAGCCGGCCATCTCCTCCGCCATCGCCGATATGGCCGAATCGGCCCGCAGCACCTCGGTCACCGACGAGAACCCGCACTACACGAGCCGCCAGGAGATCGAGCAGGAGGCCCGCAAGGCGCAGGTCGGCAACGCAGAGGTCGCGGAGTCACGCACGCAGACCCCGGCATCGGAAGCCGCCGAGCTCACCGAACAGCCGGTCTTCCAGCAGCAGCCGGAACCTCTGGAAGACCCGCAGCGCTGAGACGAGATGGGAATAACTCCGGGGTGCTCTAGAGTTGTAGCCTAAGAACGACTCTGCCCATCACACTGGAGGATTATCGATGAGCGATCGCAGTCTGCGCGGAATGCGCCTCGGCGCGCAGTCCATGGAAACCGAACAGGGCGTCGAGCCGGCGCCTCGCCAGGAGATCGAGTATCTCACCGAGGACGGCGAGCGGATGCGGGTGATGTTCTCCGCAGAGGCCGACGTCCCCGCCACCTGGGTCTCCCCCACCGGCAAGGAGGGCCTGCGCGTCGACGTCGACAGGCCCGAGGCCGAGCCGGTCAAGCCGGTCAGAAGCCACTGGGACATGCTGCTGGAACGACGTTCCACAGAAGATCTCGAAGTGATCCTGCAGGATCGGCTCAAGCTGCTCAAGGAGCGTCGCGGCGAGGCCGCCTGACCCTCCTGCGCTGACCAGACAGCGACGGCGTCCCTCCCGAGTAATCGGGACGGACGCCGTCGCTCTCTGGTCTGTGCTGAACCTCAGGCTGTGCTGAACGGGAGCCTGTGCTGAACCTCAGCGCCGGCGCAGCTTCTGCCCCAGCGTGCGCGCGCGGGCGCTGAGTCCCCAGCGGGTGACGTTGATCATCGCTTCGACAACGATGTTCGAGCTCATCTTGGACTCGCCCTGGGTGCGCTCCACGAACGTGATCGGCACCTCGGCGATGGTCTTGCCCATTCCTGCCACCCGGAACGTCATATCGACCTGGAAGCCGTAGCCGACAGACTCGATGCTGCTCAAGTCGATCTCCTCGAGCACCGAACGCCGGAACGCCCTGAACCCTGCGGTGATGTCGCGGACCTTCAGGCCCAGCATGGTCCGGGAGTAGAGGCTTCCCGCGCGTGAGATCGCGATCCGGTGCAGCGGCCAGTTGACCACCGAACCGCCCGGCACCCAGCGCGATCCGATCACCAGATCCGCCTCGTCGATCTTCGCGAGCAGCTTCGGCAGCTGCTCGGGCTGATGCGAGCCGTCCGCGTCGAGCTCGACGAGCACGTCATAGCCGCGCTCGAGTCCCCAGCCGAACCCTGCGATGTAGGCGCCGCCGAGCCCGTTCTTCGCGGTGCGGTGCAAGACGTTGATCTGAGGGTCCTGGGCGCTGAGCTCATCGGCGAAGTCTCCGGTGCCGTCAGGGCTGTTGTCATCGACGATGAGCACGTCCGAGGTCGGAACTGCCGCCCGCAGACGGGCGACGGTGCCCGGCAGGGCGTCGATCTCGTCATAGGTCGGGATGATCGTCAGGATCTTCACGAGTCGCTTCGCGTCCTTCTGGGGGTTGTGGAGCTGGTGACAGATGGTCGGGGACAGTCTACGGTCACGCGCCGGCGATCATGTCTGCGCCCCTGCTCCGGCGTGGGAGGCAGGCTGGGAGACCTCGACGCCGTCGATCACGGTGGAGAGCAGCCTCGGCAGCGTCTCCCCGTCGAGGTAGGGCAGCAGCGGCGTCCGCGCGCGCACATCGGTGCTCCACGCCGCGGTCCGGGAATCCGGGGTCTGCACGGCGAGCGAGTCCACCTCCCAGACCGTATAGGTGGCCCGTGCGCCAGGATCCAGCTGCGCCGACGTGGCAGGGGTCCCGCTGGTCTCGGGCAGCGACCGGTAGGCGCCGCGAGTCTGCGCATTGAAGCCCGCCCGCACCGAGACCGGATCGCTCTCGTGGTGGACGTGCGCCGTGACCGCGGCCCAGGGGCTCTGACCGTCCTCCGCGACGGCGCTCACCGGCACGCCGACGCTCAGCGCGGTGGCGAGGTGACCTCGACCGCGCAGCACCACCTGCACACCGGTGTTCAGCAGCGCCTCCCAGTCCTCGCGCACCGCCGAGTCGAAGCCGTGAAGCACCGTAGGAAGCCCGCCGGGTGGGCTCTGCCGCTTGGCGCGCATCTCACTGGTGGAGTCCACCAGCGCGGCGACCATATCCGCCGCCGGGGTGATGCTCTGATCTGTCTGAAGGACCAGCTGACGCTGGGCCTGGGCGGCGGCGAGCCGGATGCTCAGCAGCTGCTCGAGCACCTCGTGGGCGAGCAGCTGCAGGGCCGCCGGGCGACCCAGGATCGCGTCCACGGTCCGGAGCAGCTCCGCGGCGGCGCGCACGGCGTCGAGCCGGTCTGCCACCCCCATGTCGGTGAGCCCGGTGAGCGTGAGCACCGGATAGGCGCGCACCCGGTGGTCGGCGGCGGCACGGAACGCGGCATTCAGCGATTCCTGCACCGCGTCGGCCTCGGTCAGCGCGGCCACGGGCAGCTCCACGCTGAGCCGAGCCGCTCCGCAGCCCTGGGCCGCCGCCGCGTCGAGGGCGGCGGGGACCCGATCGGCCCAGGAGCTGTGCCCGGAGGCCGGGCCGGTGGAGACGGCGGCGGTCGCGTCAGCACCTGTGGCGGCGATCTCGCTGGAGTCCTCGAGGTTCACCCAGCCGACGAACGCCGGGGCCACCAGGGCCCGGTCGAGATCCTGGATGACCAGATCGGGATCCTTGCGCTCGGCGGCGGTCTCGTCCGATCCCACCCAGGCGATCAGTCCGTCCTCGACCAGCATCGCGTCCGCGTAGGGCTCGGACGGGGAATGGATCGTGCCGTTGGTCAGCAGGCGCGGCGGGTGAGCGGCACGGGTACTAGTCATCAGTTGGTTCCTCCAGGTCCTGATAGGCCACCGAGGAGTATGCCACCACTCCCCTGCCGATCAGCTGCACTGCCTCATGACAGCGCGCCGAGAGCTTGGCCGGGGTGTGTGGGATCTTGCTCAGCTGGTCCAGGGTGTCGATGCACTGCTTGGTCCAGCGCACGAAGTCTCCGGCGGCCAGCGGGGAGTCATCCAGCGCGCTGCGCAGACTCTTGCCCCCGGCCCAGGCGTACATCGGCAGGACCAGGCCCAGCTCCGGGGCGGCGGTGGGCTCGAGGTGGTGCCGCTTCTCCAGGGCTTCAAGTTCAGCGTGAACCTCAATCCCGGTCTGCGCGGCCTGACCCAGGCGCTTGGTCGGCATCACCGGCATCGCCCCCTCGTCCTCACGCTTGGCCTGGTAGACCAGCACGGTGACGAAGGCGGCGAGCTCCTGGGCGGTGAGTCCGGAAAGGACCCCGCGCTCCATGAGCAGTCCGGTGAACAGGTCTCGCTCGCCGTAGATCCGGCGCAGCTGCTGGCCGCGGTCGGTCACGGCGAACTCGGTGGCGAACCACTCCTCTGCGGTGAATCCCGGACGCTGCAGCGCGGGCTCGGGAGAGATCAGCTGCTCCGGGTTCTCCGGGGGCACATGCGGCATCAGCTCCGGGTCCACGGCCTCCATGTGTCCGAGCTCGTGGAGCACGCCGCAGACCCGGTCGAAGGTCTTCGCGATGGATCCCGTGCGCCGGTCGATCTTCAGCTTGAGCTGGTCGATCTCACGCTGAAGCTTCCAGGCCCGCTCGGCCCAGCGGGCGTGGTCCTCCCGATCGCTGCAGCCATGGCAGGGGTGGCGCTGCAGGGCGCTCTGCAGCTGCTCCAGCGACTCCGACTCGGTCTCCTCCTCACGGAAGCCGAAGCCCGCGGTGGGGGCGTTGGAGCGGGGTGGGACCCGCTCATGCAGCGCGGCGCGCATCGAGGCGGCGAGGTCCCGGCGCACCTTGGGCACCTTCACCTGGGGCTTGCGCGGGAGCCGGATGCTGGCGATGACCTCGGGGGGCTGGACGAAGTCATCGGCTGTGACGTTGCGGAACTTGCCGTCGGCGGTGATCACCCCGGGACGCGGGTCGTGCTCAGGGGCGCTGTGGACCACCAGGGATTCCCCGAAGCCGCGCCTGCCGCCGACCTCGATGACATCACCGGGCTGCAGCGCGGCGAGGACCCGGATGATCTCGCGGCGACGCTGCCGATGGCGGGCCTTGGCCTGGTCCTTCTCCGCCTCACCGAGACGACGACGCAGCGCGGCGTATTCACGGAAGTCCCCGAGATGGCAGGCCATCGCCTCTTCGTAGCCGGCCATGGAGGATTCACGCTTCGCCACTTCCCGGGCGACGCCGACCACCGAGCGGTCGGCCTGGAACTGGGCGAAGGAGGATTCCAGGATGGTGCGCGCTCGACGTCGTCCGAACTGCGCGGTGAGGTTCACCGCCATGTTGTAGGAGGGCTTGAAGCTGGAGTTCAGCGGATAGGTCCGCTTCGAGGCCAGCCCCGCGACCTGTCGCGGGTCCATGCCCGGCTGCCAGACGACGACGGCGTGACCCTCCACGTCGATTCCGCGCCGGCCGGCGCGGCCGGTGAGCTGCGTGTACTCCCCCGGCGTCACGTCCACGTGGGACTCGCCGTTGAACTTGTCCAGCTTCTCCAGCACCACGGTGCGGGCGGGCATGTTGATCCCCAGGGCCAGGGTCTCGGTGGCGAAGACCACCTTGAGCAGCCCTTCGGCGTAGAGCGCCTCGACGAGCTCCTTGAACGGGGGAAGCATCCCGGCGTGGTGCGCGGCGACTCCGTTGATCAGCGCCTCGCGGAAGCTCTCGAAGCCCAGGATGGCGAGGTCCTCGGCGGGAAGGTCCCAGCCCATCTGCTCCACCCGGGAGGTGATCTCGGCGGCCTCCTCCCGCGTGGTCAGCACGATGCCGGCGTTGAGGCACTGCTCCACCGCGGCCTCGCAGCCGACGCGGGAGAAGATGAAGCCGATGCAGGGCAGCAGGCCGTCGCGGTCCAGCGCCCGGATCATCTTGGGCCGGTTCAGCCGCGGGCGTCCTGCGCCGGATCCCGAGATCCCGGAGGTCCCAGAGGGGGCGGAGCCGCCGCGGCCGCCGGATCCTCCCCGGCTGGAGGAGGCGCTGCTGCGCAGCTCCTGACGCTGGCCGCCGGGTCCGCTCTTGCCGGGGCCTCGTCCTGCGCCGCGACCCGGGCCGCGACCGTTGCCCCGGGACCGGTACCCGCCGCTGCGTCGCGACGTCGGGCCCTGGCCCTGGTGCGCCAGGCGCTGCAGCTCCGGATTGACCAGCGTCGGGGCGTCGTCGTCCTCCTCATAGATGAAGAGGTCGTGCAGCTCGTTCTCGACGAACATGTGCTGCCACAGCGGCACCGGTCGGTGCTCGGAGACCACCACGGAGGTCTCCCCGCGCACCGTGTCCAGCCAGGCGCCGAACTCCTCGGCGTTAGAGACCGTGGCGGACAGGGCGACGACCTGAACGTGTTCAGGGAGGTGGATGATCACTTCCTCCCAGACGGCGCCGCGGAACCTGTCGGCCAGGTAGTGGACCTCGTCCATCACGACGTAGCCCAGATCCCGCAGCGTCGCGGAGTCCTGGTACAGCATGTTGCGCAGCACCTCGGTGGTCATCACGACGATCTGCGCCTCGGAGTTGATCGAGGTGTCGCCGGTGAGCAGGCCCACCTTCTCGGTGCCGTGGGTCTCCGCGAGCTCCTGGTACTTCTGGTTCGAGAGCGCCTTGATCGGCGTCGTATAGAAGGTCTTGGTGCCGTGGGCCAGACCGAGATGGACCGCGAACTCCCCGACGATGGTCTTGCCCGCGCCGGTGGGGGCCGCAACCAGCACCGCCCTTCCAGCTTCCAGGTGCTGGCAGGCCTGGACCTGAAACTCATCGAGGTCGAAGGCCTGAGCCTGGCGGAAGGCCCCGAGCTCGGTCTTGGCCTCTGCTGCTCGTCGACGTGACTGTGCGTAGCGCTCGGCCGGTGAACTCATGCTTCCAGCCTATGACATCGCCGCCGGGTGGATTTCACATGGCGACTCCGCCCGCGAGGCCGGTCCGTCCGGGCCCGGCCCGGCTGGGGCAGCTGGCTAGACTGCAGCGATGACCACGGCGCACTCCCCCCGGCGACAGATCCTGCTCGGGGCGCTGCTGCCGGCGTTCATCTTCAGCGTCGGCGCCGGCGCGATGATCCCGATCCTAGCCCCGTTCGCCGTGGAGCGCGGCGCCACCCTCGCGGTGGCGGGAATCATCGCCGCGATGCTTCCCCTGGGTCAGATCCTGGCCGATCTGCCCGCCGGAGCGCTCGCGGCCCGCGTCGGGGACCGCCGGGCCATGCTGCTCGCCGCCGGGGCCGCTGCCATCGGGTTCCTCGCGGCGGGGCTCGCTCCCTCGCTGGTCACCCTGGGTGCCGCCGTCGCCCTGGTCGGGGCCGCGAATGCGGTCTTCCACCTGGCCCGACACTCCTACCTCACCGAGGTCACCCCGGTGCATCAGCGCGCCCGGGTGCTCTCCACGCTGGGCGGCGTGCACCGGATCGGGCAGTTCATCGGGCCCTTCCTCGGTGCCGGTGTGATCCTGCTAGGAGATCTCCGTGCGGTGTTCCTGCTGGCCCTGCTCACGGCGGTTGCCGCAGGCGTCACGGTGTTGCTGGCCGCGGAGATCGACACCCGTCCGGAGCGGGCCCCCGGAGTCGCCCGGGCCGGATTCGGCACGGTGATCGGCACCCACCGGGACCTGCTGCTCACCCTCGGCGTCGCGTCGATGCTGGTCGGCGCGATCCGCGGCGCCCGGCAGCAGGTGCTCCCGCTCTGGGGCGAACACATCGGTCTGGACCCCACCACCATCTCGCTGCTCTTCGGCCTTGCGGGCGGCATCGACATGCTGCTGTTCTATCCGGCCGGCAAGATCATGGACCGGTTCGGCCGGCTCTGGATCGGGGTGCCCTCGATGGTCTGCCTCGGACTGGCGATGGCGCTCGTGCCGCTGGCGCATTCGGTGCCGGTGCTCGCCGGGGTGGCGGTGCTGCTGGGCGTCAGCAACGGGCTCGGCTCCGGGGTGATGATGACCATCGCCTCCGACATCGCACCCGCCGACGCGCGCCCGCAGTTCCTCGGTGCCTGGCGGCTCATGCAGGACCTCGGGATCGCCGCCGGGCCGCTGACCCTGGCGGCCGGAGCCGCGCTGGGTTCACTGGCGGCCGGCATATGGGTGGCTTCGGCCATGGGGCCGCTGGCCAGTGCCGGCCTGCTGCGCTGGCTCCCCCGGTATTCCGTGCACGCCAGCCGTCGAACCCGGCGGGCCGCCGGACTGGAATGACCGCCGGACTGGAATGACCGCTGGCCGGCATGACGCAGGACTGTCATGACGCAGGGCCGGACGGCCGCCAGACCGCTGTCGGCTGATCAGCGGTGGGCGCCAGGCGGGCGGTGCTGCGCCGGACCAGCAGATCAAAGCTGAGATCCAGCTTCTCGGGCTGCGCCCCGCCGGCCTCGACCGTGGCGAGGATGAGCTTCGCCGCCGTCGCTCCCTGGTGCTGCGCATGCTGGTCCACGGTGGTCAGCTCGAAGAGCCCGCCGAGCTCGTGGCCATCGATGCCCACCACGGAGAGGTCTTCCGGGACTCTCATGCCCAGCTCGCGCGCCGCGAGGATCGCCCCGATCGCCATCTCGTCCGAGGCGGCCACCAGTCCGGTCATCCCGGTGCCGGGCATGCCCAGAAGCTGCCGTGCGGCGTGGAAGCCCCCGGGGATCGTGAAGTCTGCCTCCCCGATGAGTGCCGGGTGGGTCTGTAGGCCACGTCGTCGCAGTGCCCGGTCGAAGCCCTCCCGACGCTGACTGGGGACTTTGTAGTCGGCGTCGAACCGTTCGGCGCCGCCGAGGAAGCCCAGCACCTCGTGGCCGAGCTCCAGCAGATGCGCTGTGGCCAGTTCCGTGATCGCGAGATCATCGATCGCGACGCCGGGCAGCACCCCGGGGGTGCCGCCGATGATCACCACGGGGATCTCGAGTCGTGTGAGCTCCTGCTCCTCCCAGTCGCTGAGCTCCAGGGCCACGACGACGACCGCGTCGACCCGCCGTCGGCGGAGGAACGCGCTGAAGATCTCGCGACGCACCTCGGGGTCGCCGGTGACGTTGTACAGGGTCACGTCATAGCCGGCGCTGGTGGCCTCGTCGGAGATCCCGGTCAGCACGGTGTTGAAGAACCACCGGTGCAGCTCCGGCATGATCACCCCGAGATTGCGCATCCGCCCGGAGGCCAGGCTGGAGGCCGCCGAGGAGGCCACGTAGTCCAGCTCGGCGGCCACCTTCTGGATCTTGGCGCGCGTGCTCGTCGAGACGTTCCCGCGTCCGCTCAGGGCGCGGGACACCGTGGCCGCGGAGACCCCGGCCGCTCTCGCGACGTCGTCGAGGCTCGTCATCAGCCGGCGTGCCGGCGAAGCCAGACGGTGCAGTCTGCGGGAACCTCGACCCCGTGCAGCTCTGCGGTGGAGAGCAGCACCTCGTGCTGCGCCGGCAGCGGGACCGGCTGGGTCCCGGTGTTCGCGAGCACCACGACATCTCGGTTGGCGAACATCAGCGCCGCGTCCTGGTTCCCGGGCAGCCAGCGCAGCTCGCCCAGACCCAGGTCGTGCTCGGCGCGCAGGGCGAGCATCTGCCGATAGAGGTTCAGCGTGGAGTCCGGGTCGCTGAGCTGCACGTCTCGGGCCAGGCTCTTCCACCGGTCCGGCTGCGGCAGCCACGGCGCGCCGCCGCTGGTGAACCCGAAGCTCTCAGCCTCAGCGGCCCAGGGCAGCGGGACCCGGCAGCCGTCGCGTCCGTAGCGCTCCCCGGCGGTGCGGAACCAGGTCGGGTCCTGACGCGCGTCGTCGGGCAGGTCGTGGACCTCGTCGAGGCCGAGCTCCTCGCCCTGGTAGATGTAGGCGGAGCCGGGCAGCGCCAGCATCAGCGCGGTTGCGGCGCGCGCTCGAGCCAGACCGGTCTGCCGATCCGGCAGTCCCGGGAAGTCTGGGCCGATGCCCGTCCCCTGCGGGTTCTCCCCGGTGAGCGCGAGCCTGGTGGCGTGGCGGACCACGTCGTGGTTCGACAGGACCCAGGTGCTCGGCGCCCCCACCGAGTTGAACGCGCTCAGCGAGTCGTCGATGACGACGCGCAGCTGCTCCGCCTCCCAGGGGGTCTCCAGGTACTGGAAGTTGAAGGTCTGGTGCATCTCATCGGGACGGACCCAGAGCGCGGCCTTCTCCACGGAGGACACCCACGCCTCGCCGCAGAGGGCGCGGTCTCCGGTGTACTCCTCGAGGACCAGTCGCCAGTCGCGGTAGATCTCGTGCACCTCGGTCTGTTCGAAGTACGGTGCGGGGGCCCCCTCCCCGCCCATCGAGGCACCGTCGGCGTCGGGGGTGTAGTCCGGGAAGTCCTGGTCCTTGACCAGTCCGTGGGCGACGTCGACGCGGAATCCGTCCACGCCACGGTCCAGCCAGAAGCGCAGGATCCGCCGGAACTCCTGCTTGACCTCCTCCTTGGACCAGTCGAAGTCCGGCTGGCTGGAGTCGAAGAGGTGCAGGTACCACTGGCCCGGCGTGCCGTCGGGCTCGGTGATCCGGGTCCAGGCCGGTCCGCCGAAGATCGACTGCCAGTTGTTCGGCGGCTCCTCTCCCTGCGCCCCGGTGCCGTCGCGGAAGATGTAGCGGGCGCGCTCGGCGCTGCCCGCCGCCGAGGTCAATGCCTGCTGGAACCACTCGTGCTGGTCCGAGGAGTGGTTCGGCACCAGGTCGACGATGACCCGGATGCCGAGCCCGTGCGCCCGAGCCAGGAGCGCATCAAAGTCGGCGAGCGTGCCGAAGATCGGGTCCACGTCGCAGTAGTCGGTGACGTCGTAGCCGGCGTCCTTCTGCGGTGAGGTCATGAAGGGGCTCAGCCAGATGGCGTCCACGCCGAGCTGATCCAGCTCGCCGAGCCGGGCGGTGATGCCCGGAAGATCCCCGATGCCGTCGCCGGAGGAATCGCTGAAGGAGCGCGGGTAGATCTGGTAGATGACCGCGCTGCGCCACCACTCGGCGGCGGCCGCGCGGTCAGCGGTGGCCCGCTCGGCGCGCGGTGCGACGTCGATGGGGGCTTCGGGATTGCGCAGGTCCTGGTGAACAGTCATGGGTCCAGCATATCTGCAAGCGCTTCCACGTGTGCAGTCCGGCGGCACAACCGCTTCCAGCGGCGCTAGGCGGTGCGCTCCGGATGAAAAACGACTGATGATGCGGCATAAATGCTGGTCAAGCGGACTCGCGCGAGGAATCCGAACGACACGGTGAGAGAGTTGCGTGGATCACGTTCTGTCCCCATACTGGAAGCGCTTGCACTCAGGATGGCGGGGTGATCGACTCCGCTGCTTCACAGAGAGGGACACCGATGACGGTGAACACCGGAAGATTCACGACGATGACCGCGCTCCTGGGGCTGGGAGCACTCGCGCTGACCTCCTGCGGCTCCGGAGACGACTCCGCGGACGCAGGATCAGCTGAATCGGCAGACACCGCGTCGACCGACGCTGAGTCGACGGACACGGAGTCGACGGACGCCGCAGAAGGCGAGGCCGGTGAGTCCGGTGAAGCCGCCTCCGGCAGCCTGACCATCTGGGCCGACGCCAACCGCGCCGAGGTCCTCAACGAGGTGGCCGAGGACTTCGAGACCGACACCGGGATCGCGGTGGAGATCGTTCAGCAGGACTTCGAGGAGATCCGGGACCAGTTCGTCTCCCAGGTCCCCACCGGTGAAGGCCCCGACATCGCCGTCGGCGCCCATGACTGGCTCGGCGTGCTGGTGAACAACGGCGTCGTCGCCCCGGTGGAGCTCGGCGACACCGCCGAGGACTTCGAGCAGATCGCCGTGGACGCCTGGACCTACGAGGGTCAGACCTACGGCCTCCCCTACTCCATCGAGAACATCGCGTTGCTGCGCAACACCGAGCTCGCCCCCGAGGCTCCAGCCGACTTCGACGAGATGATCCAGATGGGCGAGGAGGCCGGAACCGAGTATCCGTTCCTGGTCGGCCTGGACCCCAATGAGAGCGACCCGTACCACCTCTACCCGTTCCAGACCTCCTTCGGCGCCCCGGTCTTCGGCACCGCCGAGGACGGCAGCTATGACTCCTCGCAGCTGGCGATGGCCGACGCCGGCGGGGAGGAGTTTGCCAGCTGGCTGGCAGAGCAGGGCGAGGCCGGGGTGCTGAACCTCAACATCGACGGCGACCTCGCCCAGGAGAGCTTCAACGACGGCAACTCCCCGTTCTTCCTCACCGGCCCGTGGAACGTGGACGGCGCGCAGGAGGCCGGCATCGACGTCGCGGTGGATCCGATCCCGGCAGCCGGGGATCAGGATGCGCAGCCCTTCGCCGGGGTCCAGGGCTTCTTCCTCTCCGCACAGAGCGAGAACGTCGTGGCCGCCAGCAACTTCCTGATCAACTATGTCGGCACCGCCGAGGTCCAGACGGCGCTGTATGAGACCGGCGGACGCGCCCCGGCGCTGACCGAGTCCTTCGAGCAGGCGCTGCGCGAGGACGAGATCGTCGCCGGCTTCGGGGAGGTCGGCACGGAGGCCGTGCCGATGCCCGCCATCCCGGAGATGGGCGCGGTCTGGGACGACTGGGGCTCCAGCCAGGCCGCCATCATCAAGGGCGACGGCGATCCGGTGGACCTCTGGCAGACGATGTCTGAGGACATCGCCTCGGCGATCGACTGATCGATGAGCGCACCGACCACCACCAGACCCGATGACCGCACCGCCGATGGGCGCCGGGCCCGGCGCACGGCCGAGACCGCGAGCATCGGATGGAAGCTGCTGCTGCTGAAGATCACGGCGCTGGGGCTGCTCAACGCGGTCTCGGTCTACGCCGCGATGGTGCTCTTCTTCAACGAGAGGTGGCTCATCGGCACGCTGGTGGTGGTCGGGGGCGCCTTCCTGACCTGGATCTACTTCCAGCGAGGGGCGCTGCCGGCGAAGTACCTGGCCCCGGGCGTGGTGTTCCTGCTGATCTTCCAGGTCTTCGTGATCCTCTACTCCGGCTATGTCGCGTTCACCAACTACGGCACCGGGCACAACAGCACCAAGGATCACGCGATCCACGCCATCATGCTCCAGACCCAGGATCGGGTGCCGGACTCACCGACCTACCAGCTCACCGTGGTCGAACGCTCCGGCGAGCTTGGCTTCGCGGTCACCACCGAGGCCGGCGAGATCCTGCTCGGCTCCGCCGAGACGCCCCTGGAGGAGCTTCCGGACGCCGTGGTCGAGGACGGTCGCGTGGTGGGGGTGCCGGACCACGAGGTGCTGAGCTTCGCCGAACTCGTGGAGCGCCAGCAGGAGCTCACCACGCTGGCGGTGCCGCTCTCGGAGGATCCCAATGCCGGGGCGCTGCGCACCCAGGACGGTCAGCGCGCGTATGTCTACACCTCCCGATTCGTCTACGACGAGGCCGCCGACACCATGACCAACACCCAGACCGGCGACACCTACGCCGACGGCGGGGAGGGCGCCTTCGTCACCGAGGCCGGCGAGGAGCTGATGCCCGGCTGGCGGGTCAACGTGGGACTGGAGAACTTCGTGCGAGCGGTCACCGAGGAGTCGATCCGCGGCCCGCTGCTCTACGTCACCGCCTGGACCTTCGCGTTCGCGTTCCTGTCCGTGGCGAGCACCTTCATCCTCGGCCTGTTCCTGGCGATCGTGTTCAACGACCCCCGGATGAAGTCCCGCAGGTACTACCGGCTGGTCATGATCCTGCCCTACGCCTTCCCTGGGTTCCTCTCCGCGCTGGTCTGGGCCGGCATGATGAACCAGGAGTTCGGGTTCATCAACAACGTGCTGTTCGGCGGGGCGGCGATCCCCTGGCTCAGCGATCCCTGGCTGGCGAAGTTCAGCATCCTGCTGGTGAACCTCTGGCTCGGCTTCCCCTACATGTTCCTGGTCTGCACCGGAGCGCTCCAGTCGATCCCTGAGGAACTCACCGAGGCCGCGCAGATGGACGGGGCGAAGCCGTTCCAGGCGTTCCGGCAGATCAAGTTCCCGCTGCTGCTGGTCTCGATCGCACCGCTTCTGATCTCCTCCTTCGCCTTCAATTTCAACAACTTCAACCTGGTCTACATGCTCACCGGCGGCGGTCCCCGCGACATCGAGGCCGGCATCAATGTCGGCTCCACCGACATCCTGATCTCGATGGTCTATAAGGTCGCGTTCGTCGGATCCCAGAGCGACTATGGCCTGGCCAGCGCCTTCTCCATCCTGATCTTCTTCATCGTTGGAACGATCTCCGTGATCGCCTTCCGGCGCACCCGAGCTCTTGAGGAGTTGAACTGAGATGGCCCAGTCACTGCGCCCACCCACCCGCCGTCCCGCGGCCGTCCAGCCCGCCACCCGCCGGCCCGATGCCGGCCGCCCCACCAGCCGACGCCCAGTCGCACGTCCGCGGCCGTTCCGCCGCTGGTTCGCGCAGACCGGCTGGCGGCACCTGGTCGGCGTCGCCGTCGTCGTCTTCGCCGCGTTCCCGCTGGTCTATGTCTTCTCCGCCTCGCTGAACCCCGGCGGGACGCTGATCACGGCGAACACCTTGTTCGGGAATCTGAGCCTGCAGAGCTATGTGGATCTGTTCAACCGGCCGCAGCAGCCGTTCGCGGCCTGGTACGTCAACACGCTCTTCATCGGGTTCAGCGCCTCCGCCGGCAGCGTGATGCTCGGCGCCCTGGCCGCCTATGCCTTCTCCCGGATGCGCTTCACCGGACGTCGCTTCGGGCTGATCACGATCCTGCTGGTGCAGATGTTCCCGCAGCTGCTGGCCATGGTGGCGATCTTCCTGCTGATGCTCTCGATCGGGGAGATCTTCCCGGCCATCGGGCTGAACAGCCAGATCGGGCTCATCATGGTCTACCTCGGCGGCGCGCTGGGCGTGAACACCTATCTGATGTACGGCTTCTTCAACACCATCCCGGTCTCCATCGACGAGGCGGCCAGGATCGACGGGGCAGGGCACGCCCGGATCTTCTTCACGATCATCCTCCCGCTGGTCTCCCCGATCTTGGCAGTGGTCGCGCTGCTGTCCCTGGTGGCCACGCTCAGCGAGTTCGTGATCGCCTCTGTGCTGCTGCGCGACCCGGACAAGCAGACCCTCGCGGTCGGCCTCTACCAGTTCATCTCGCAGGAGACCTCGCAGAACTGGTCGATCTTCGCTGCGGGGGCGGTCCTTGCGGCGATCATTCCGGTGGCGCTGTTCCTGGCGCTGCAGCGCTACATCGTCTCGGGCCTGGTCGCCGGCAGCGTGAAGTGAGCGAGGCCTGCGACCTGCTCCAGACCCGCTGAGCTGGACCGGGACCTCAACGCCCGCGAGCTGGGCGGCCGTCCTCGCCGCGTCAACTAGGGTGGGTTCCGCCGTCCGGACCGGGCGCGCGATCGTCGAGGAGTGAACCAGTCGAGGAGACGACCATGAGTCCCAGCAGCCAGCGCATCGCCACGGTGTATGACCAGGTCATCGCGCGGAATCCCGGGGAGCATGAGTTTCATCAGGCGGTCAGGGAGGTCTTCGACTCCCTCGGCCGGGTGCTCACCAAGTTCCCCGAATATGTCGAGGAATCGATCCTGGAGCGGATCTGTGAGCCGGAGCGGCAGATCATCTTCCGCATCCCCTGGACCGATGACACCGGCCGGGTCCACATCAACCGCGGCTTCCGGGTGCAGTTCAACTCCGCGCTGGGACCCTATAAGGGCGGACTGCGCTTCGACCCCTCCGTGATGCTCGGCACCGTGAAGTTCCTCGGCTTCGAACAGATCTTCAAGAACGCGCTGACCGGGCTGCCCATCGGCGGCGGCAAGGGCGGCAGCGACTTCAACCCCAAGGGCCGCAGCGACGGCGAGATCATGCGCTTCTGCCAGTCCTTCATGACCGAGGCCTACCGGCACATCGGCTCCTCGGTCGACGTCCCGGCGGGCGACATCGGCGTCGGGCGCCGCGAGATCGGCTACCTCTTCGGCCAGTACAAGCGCATCGCCAACCGCTATGAGGCCGGGGTCATCACCGGCAAGGGAACGTCCTGGGGCGGCTCCCTGGTGCGCACCGAGGCCACCGGCTACGGGACGGCGTTCTTCACCGAACACATGCTCGGCGTCAGCGGTCGGTCCTTGGACGGCTCCAAGGTGCTGGTCTCCGGATCAGGCAACGTCGCGTTCTACGCCATCGAGAAGATCCACGCCCTGGGCGGCCTCGTCGTCGGCGCCTCGGACTCCTCCGGCGCCGTCCACGATTCCGAGGGCATCGATCTGGAGCTGATGCGCGAGATCAAGCAGGTCCAGCGTGGACGGATCAGCGAATACGCCGAGCGGCGCGGCTCCGCCGAGTTCATCGAGGCCAGACCGGTCTGGGCGGTTGCGGAGAAGCACGACGTCGACGTCGCACTGCCCTGCGCCACGCAGAACGAGCTCGACGACGACGACGCGCGGCTCCTGCTCAAGGCCGGGGTCAAGGCGGTGGTCGAGGGCGCCAACATGCCCACCACGCCGGCGGCCATCGAGCGGTTCCGCGAGGCCGGCGCGCTGTTCGGACCGGGCAAGGCCGCCAACGCCGGCGGTGTGGCGACCTCGGCGCTGGAGATGCAGCAGAACTCCATCCGCGACTCCTGGACCTTCGAGTACACCGAGGCTCGGCTCGCAGAGATCATCGAGAACATCCATGCTCGCTGCGCCGGCACCGCCGAGGAGTACGGGGTCCCCGGAGACTACGTCGCGGGAGCGAACATTGCCGGATTCACTCAGGTGGCCGACGCCATGATCGCCCAGGGCGTCATCTGAGCCGCCCCCGAACGGGCCTCGGGCTCGGCCGGTGAGCACCGGCCGAGCCCGAGGTCACAGTCTCAGCCGCTGCTCACTGAGTCAGCAGCCTCCACGGACTCACCCGGTGGTGACCGGGGCGAGCGCCTCGGTCTCCTCGTCGGTGAACAGCCGGGAGCGGATGATGAACCGGTGACCCGTGGGTCCCTCGATGCTGAATCCGGCTCCGCGGCCGGGAGCGACATCGATGGTGATGTGCGTGTGCGACCAGTACTGGAACTGCGCCTGTGAGATCCAGACCGGTACCGGCTCGGGAGTCCCAGGCTCCAGCCGGCCCAGCAGCACGTCCGACGGGCCGGTGAGGAAGGTTCCCTGGGTGAAGCACATCGGGGCCGAGCCGTCGCAGCAGCCTCCCGACTGGTGGAACATCAGCGGCTGGCCGTGGGTGTCCCGCAGCTGCCGCAGCAGCTCCGCGGCCGCGTCGGTGACGTCGATCCGTGAGGTACTCATGACTCCATCATGCTCCTCTCCCTTCGCCCGTGCCTAGAAGAACCCGAGCTTGTCTTCGCTGTAGCTCACCAGCATGTTCTTGGTCTGCTGGTAGTGCGAGAGCATCATCAGGTGGTTCTCCCGGCCGATTCCGGAGTTCTTGTAGCCTCCGAAGGCGGCGTGGGCCGGGTACTGGTGGTAGCAGTTGGTCCAGACGCGCCCGGCCTGGATGTCCCGCCCGGCCCGGTAGGCGATGTTCGCCTCACGAGACCAGACCCCGGCACCGAGGCCGTAGAGGGTGTCATTGGCGATCTCGATGGCCTCGGCGTAGTCCTTGAACTCGGTGACCGAGACCACCGGGCCGAAGATCTCCTCCTGGAAGATCCGCATGGAGTTCTGACCCTTGAAGATCGTCGGCTCCACGTAGTACCCCTCGGAGAGGTCTCCACCCAGATCCACCCGGTTTCCACCGGTGAGGACCTCTGCGCCCTCCTGCTGGCCGATGTCGATGTAGCTCAGGATCTTCTCCAGCTGATCGTTGCTGGCCTGGGCGCCGACCTGGGTGTCGGTGTCCAGCGGGTTCCCCTGCTTGACCAGCTTGGTCCGCGCCACGGCCTTCTCGAGGAACTCGTCGTAGATGCTGGACTGGATCAGCGCACGCGAGGGGCAGGTGCAGACCTCGCCCTGGTTCAGCGCGAACATCGTGAAGCCCTCGAGCGCCTTGTCGTAGAAGGCGTCATCGGCCCGGGCGACGTCTTCGAAGAAGAGGTTCGGGCTCTTGCCGCCGAGCTCCAGCGTCATCGGGATCAGGTTCTGCGAGGCGTACTGCATGATCAGCCGGCCGGTGGTGGTCTCACCGGTGAACGCGATCTTGCGAATCCGTGGGCTGGAGGCCAGCGGGGCGCCGGCCTCGGCGCCGAAGCCGTTGACCACGTTGAGCACCCCGGCCGGCAGCAGATCTCCGATGACCTCCATCAGCAGCAGGATCGAGGCGGGGGTCTGTTCCGCAGGCTTGAGCACCACGGCGTTGCCGGCCGAGAGCGCTGGGGCCAGCTTCCACACGGCCATCAGGATCGGGAAGTTCCAGGGAATGATCTGCCCCACGACGCCGAGCGGCTCGTTGAAGTGGTAGGCGACCGTATCGCCGTCGATCTCACTGATCCCGCCCTCCTGCGCCCGGATCGCGCCGGCGAAGTAGCGGAAGTGATCGACTGCCAGCGGAAGGTCTGCGGCAAGGGTCTCGCGCACCGGCTTGCCGTTCTCCCAGGTCTCGGCCACGGCGAGCATCTCGAGGTTCTCCTCGATCCGGTCCGCGATCTTGTTCAGCACCACCGCCCGCTCCGCCACGGAGGTCTTGCCCCAGGCCGGGGCCGCCCGGTGAGCGGCGTCGAGGGCGAGCTCGATGTCTTCGGCCTTCGACCGGGGGATCTCCGTGAAGCTCTTGCCGGTGACCGGGGAGGGATTCTCGAAGTATTCGCCGCCGACCGGCGCGACCCACTCTCCCCCGATGTAGTTCTCGTAGCGCGACTTCCAGTTCACCAGTGCGCCGTCGGTTCCAGGCTGTGCGTAGATGGTCATCTTGGGTTCCTTCCACTAGCTCCGCGCGTGACCGATCCGCTCCGGGTGCCGAAGTCTCACCGGTCGACGCTGTGATCTGTCTCACATATATCCACAGTAGAACTGGCGAGGTTGCACGGCCGTTGCATGGATAGACTGTGAGCCAGCGCACACCCACCCGTTGTGCGCCGAACTGGCCACCTCTTATCCGAGGGAGCGTCGAAGGAGTGTCGATGGAGGCTCTGCCCACCGAGCCGAAGACCTGGACAGCGCTTCCTGATGCGCTGCGCGAATCGTGGCTTCGCTCCGCCGGAGGAGTGCGGGACCCGTTGCGCGCCCTGCCGCCCATCGAGTTCGACGACGCCGCGCTGCGCGAGTACCGCAGGAGCCACCCGCTGCGACTGGTGCGCCCGGTGCTGCAGCGGCTGCTGATCGAACCGGCGACCGAGGCGGGGCTGATCGTGGCCATCGGCGACGCCGAAGGCCGACTCCTCTGGGTCGAAGGCGCCCGGGAGACGCTTCGCCAGGCGGAGCGTTCGGCGTTCCAACCTGGAGCGAACTGGTCCGAGACGGCGATCGGCACCTCCGCCCCCGGCCTGGCACTGGCGACCGGGCGCGGTGCCCAGGTGCACCGCGAGCAGCACTTCTCCTACACAGCACATCGGTTCTCCTGCTCCGCGGTCCCGGTGCGCGACCCGTCCACGGGTCGACTCTTGGGCGTGGTGGACCTGACCGGAGATGCCCAGGCGGTGGCGGTGCATTCGCTGCCGCTGCTGCTCGCCGCGGTCTCCGCCGCGGAGACGGAGCTGAAGCTTCACCCCGGGTTCAGCATCCAGGCGACGCCGCCAGCGCTGACCACGCTCGGGGCGGGCGCGGCAGTCCTCGCCGGCTCCGGAGCTCAGCAGCAGCTGAGCCTGCGCCATGCGGAGATCCTGTTCCTGCTCGGATGGCAGGCCGAGCGCGGTGCCGACCGCGGGCTCAGCGCGGAGGAGCTGTCCGAGCTGCTCTACGGCGAGGCCCACCACGAGGTCGCGGTCCGGGCCGAGCTGGTCCGACTGCGCCGTCTGCTGACCAGGCACCACTCCCTCGGCATCGACCTGCTCTCCCGCCCCTATCGACTCAGCGCCCCCGTGCGACTCGACGCGCGGGAGGCCTACGAGGCACTCACCACCGGGGACCGAGGGCGCGCGCTCGACCTCTACCGCGGCCAGCTGCTGCCGGGCAGCGAGGCACCCGGGGTCCTGCGAGTCCAGCGCGAACTCTCGGCACTGCTGCGTGAGGCGGTGCTCTCCGACGGCTCCGCCGAGGATCTGTGGCGCTACCTGCAGCTGCCCGATGCCGCCGATGACCAGGAGGCGATCAGGACCGCGCTGAGGGTGCTGCCGTCAGAGAGCCCGCGCCGGGCGGCGCTGGTGGCCCGAAGCACGCTCTAGGAACTCCCCCTCGTGCGCGAAGCCCGTACGCGGGGTCGTAGACTCCTCAGTCATGTCCGCATTCTCCGCCGGGCCCGCATCGGGCGACCTCCCGGGCCACGCCCGGCCCTACACAGTGCTGGATCCCCGCGCCGAGATCACCCATGAGATCGAACGTCGCCGCTCGCGGTTCCGCACCCACCTGTTCCGCGCCGAGACCGAGGAGCAGGCGCAGTCCTGGGTCGAGCAGCTGCGCCGGGGAAGCCCCGATGCGCGGCATCATTGCAGCGGCTGGGTCATCGGTGCCGACCGGCGGATCCAACGCGCCCACGACGACGGCGAGCCCTCCGGCACCGCGGGCGCGCCGATCCTCGCCGCGCTGCTGAAGACCGAGATGCCCGGCGGCGATGCCGACCTCAGCGATGTCACCGCCGTGGTGCTGCGCTGGTTCGGCGGCACACTGCTGGGACCGGGTGGGCTGGTCAGCGCCTACTCAGATTCGGTGACCGGGGCGCTGACCAGGGCCCGCGAGCAGGGTCAGCTGCGGAGACGAGCTCATATGCGACTCTTCGACGTGCCGGCCCCCATCACCGAGGCGGGCCGCTGGGAGAACGAGCTTCGCGCCGCCGGCACGGCGGTGTCCGCGACCGACTACAGCGAGGACGGCACCCAGGCGAGGATCCGGCTCTCGGTGCCCGACACCGAGGTGGACCTTGCCGACCTGCACCGCAGAATCGCGGCGCTCAGTGCCGGATCGGTGACCCCGGAGGCCGCCGGACAGCGCTGGGTGGACCAGAGTCGGATCCGGTGAAGGGCCGCGGGGCCCAGCACTGAGCGACCGCTCAGAAGGGCTCGGACTGGCTAGGCTGGGCCCGGATGGGCTCAGGTGTCGAACACGGTGGAGGCCGACTGGCGTCCGACCGAGGCCACCAGCTCCTCGGCCAGCACGCGCAGCTTCACATTGCGGTGGCTCGACGCCTTGCGCAAAATGGCGAAGGCCTCCTCCTGGCTGCAGCGGTTCTGCCCCATGACCACCCCGATGGCGATGTCGATCGCCGTGCGCGACTCCATCGCGGCCTGGAGGTGCTCAACGTTCTCCGAGTACGCGGCCAGGCGCAGCGCGATCACGCCGACCTTGGAGGCGAGTTCCGCATAGCGCCGAGCCGCCTCGATCTCTGCCGGACCGAACGCCTCCGGCGTGCTGGTGTAGAGGTTCATCGCCGCCGCGGCCTCAGACTGCAGAGTCAGCGGCAGGGCGAGCACGCTGCGCATGCCGAACTCCCGCACCGCCGCCATGTAGCCCGGCCAGCGCCGCTCCGAGCGCACATCGGCCACGCTGATCACGGTATTGGTCCGCTGCGCCTCCAGGCAGGGCCCCTCATCGAATCCTGCCTGCACCTCGTCCAGGCGGGCGGCCTCCGGGCTGCTCGCGGCCACCACGACATTGCGCTTGGACCGGTCCAGGATGATGCTGCACAGTACGGGCTGGTTCCCGCTGAAGCGCTCCGCCGAGACCTGGGCCAGCCCCTGAAGGAAGCTCGAGATGTCGCTGTCCTGCTGGAGCAGCCCCTGCAGATCGGCCGAGACGTCACGGGTCGCGGCCTCCGTGTCGACGGCGTCCAGCACGGCGTCGTCGACGTTGTCGGTGTCCAGGTACTGCTCGGTCAGCTTGGGCTCTGTGCTCATAGGTGATCTCCGCTCCGAGGTGGGCGCCGCCCTCAGCGACGCCCCAAGTTTACTTGAAACGCTCCGAGACGTCCGTGGGATGCCCAGGCGCGGGGCCGAGACGCCGAGGAAGCTGTTGCCGGCACACGCTGACCTGGTCCGATGGCCCCGCCTGCGTGGTTCCGGCGCCGCGCGGCCGGGGTCGTCCAAGACCTCACCACGGGGAATCACGGGGGTTCCCCCGTAGTCCCTGCGGGGGTTCGCCCACCACTGTGACGCCGGGCCCGACTCCCCGCCTAGCGTGGTCAACGCACCGTAACAAGGCGCCCCTGCCGTTCCAGGGGCGCCCCTGGACATCAGCGATGGCGGACCTCGGGGAGCTGCAGCGCCGACCGGCGATCACCGTCCCCCGCGACCGACGGACCCGACCTTTGGAGCAGATCTATGAAATTTGGCAACCGCATCCCCTGTGACTACTTCGAGACGAAGGGGAAGGGTGAGAGCGATGTGACGATCCACGCGGGGTCCTTCCACCTGGCACTCCACGATGCCGGGATCGAGATGGCCAACATCATGACGTACAGCTCGATCCTCCCCAAGAGCGCGGTCATGAAGGAGTACCCTGGCCGCGACGCGATCGCCCACGGCGAGGTGATGGAGTCCATCGTGGCCCAGTTCTCCTGCGGCCCCGGTGAACGGGCGACCGCGGGGATCATCTACGGTCTGCTCCACGATGAGAACGGCGAGAAGCAGGGCGGCCTGGTGTGCGAGTTCGGCGGGGGCATGGCCGAGGAGGACGTCAGGCCGCACCTGCGCGACATGCTCGACGAGCTCTACTTCAACGGCTACGAGCACCTTGAGCTGCGGGACATCCGCTATATCGTCGAGACGATCGTCCCCACCAAGGCCTACGGAACCGCACTGGCGGCGCTGTGCTTCATGAACTACACCTTCCCGCCGGTGGCCGAGGATTGAGCGACGCCGCGCATTGCGATTGCTGTCACAGATCCTCGACGGGTTCCCGGGTCTCTGCTCTGTGGCTACACTGGGAAACGAGTTCAGCAGTGGGCTCACCTCATCACTCCCCAGGAGCAGACATGATCCGCCCACTGCTAGGCGCGCCGCACGACTTCGCGGCTTCCGCATCGAACACTCTCGACACGCCGGTCGCATCGGGGTCAGAGACGGTACGCCACTACCCCCGGAGGAGTGTGGCCATGACCGACATCGCAGACATCATGGCGCCGCTAGGTGCCACCATCCTGGGCACACGGTCGCTGGCCGATGCCGCCCAGGTACTCGAGGAGTCCGACCCGGCAGTGGTGCTGAACCTGTCCTACCGGGCCGTGGGACTCATCACCCGGGCAGATCTGCACGCGGTGCAGCAGCAGGACCCGCAGGGGTGGGCGAAGCGCCGCTGCGTGGCCCTGGCCCGGACGGATGATCACACGGTCCAGCGCAGCACCCCCATCCGGGAGCTGCTGGTCAGCTCGGCGCTCGACTTCTCACGACCGCTGCTCGTCCTGGATGAGGACCAGCCGGCAGGGATCCTGCTTCCCGAGTGCATCAGCGCATGGCGTCGTGAGCACCAGTCGATCAGGGCCGGCAGGATCAGCCCATCAGGGGAGACCCGATGAAGGGATCGATCCAGAGCCCGATGAAGAGCAGGGTGAGGTAGAGGATCGAGAGGTGGAAGACCTTCATGGCCTTCTTGTCCGTGAGGGTCCCGTTCTCGGCCTGCCGGTGCAGCACGTGGGCCTCGTAGATGAACCATGCCCCCGAGGCCAGCGCGAAGGCGGTGTAGGTGATGCCCGCCCAGCCCATCGGGATCAGCAGCAGCGAGCACATGACGGTGGCCCAGGCGTAGAGCACCACCTGGACTGAGACGGTCCGCGCGGTCGCGACGGCGCCGAGCATCGGCACATCCGCGGTCTGGTAGTCCGTCCGGTACTTCATCGACAGCGGCCAGTAGTGCGGCGGGGTCCACAGGAAGATGATCACGAAGAGCACCACGGCGGGCCATTCCAGCGTCTCGCGGACCGCGGCCCAGGCGATGACCACCGGGAAGCAGCCGGCGATGCCGCCCCAGATGATGTTCTGCTCGGTGCGGCGCTTGAGGATCATCGTGTAGACCACGACGTAGAAGAAGATCGCGGCCGCGCCGAGACCGGCAGCCAGCGGGTTGGTGCCGAACCAGAGGACCGCGATCGCGGCGGCACCCAGCACCGAGGCGAAGATCAAGGCCTCGCGCGGGCTGAGCTCGCCGGTGACCAGCGGACGCTTCTTGGTCCGGTTCATCAGCTTGTCCATATCGCGATCGATATAACAGTTGAACGCTCCGGCGGACCCTGCGGCCATGGCGCCGCCGACCAGTGTGGCGAGTGCGAGCCAGAAGTCCGGGACGCCCTGCTGCGCGAAGAACATCGTGGGCAGGGTGGTGACCAGAAGCAGCTCGATGACGCGAGGCTTGGTCAGCGACCAGTACGCGGCCGCCTTGCGTCGCCATCGAGGCTGCGCCGTCTCCGCGCCTTGGGCAGCGGAAGCCGCACGGGCTGCGGAATCGCCGGTCGGGGCGACAGAAGTCTGTTGGGTCACGTCTCAGCTCACAGGGGGTCGAGGTGCACTCGTCGTCGTCGTTCAGTGTACCGGTCGTCAAAGGGGTCATGAGGGCCGACCGGCCTGTTCGACGAATTATTTCTACACGAGGTAGAAATAGCTGGTCGTGGACCGGGCCCTCAGGGTCAGGCGTCGATGCGGTCGCGGTCCAGCGCCTGGGACCCTTCGATGATGAAGTCCTTGCGCGGGGCCACCACGGAGCCCATGAGCAGGTCGAACACCCGTTCGGCGGCCTCGGCGTCCTGGACCCGGATGCGGCGCAGCGCGCGATGCTGCGGATCCATGGTCGTCTCGGAGAGCTGATCGGCGTCCATCTCGCCGAGTCCCTTATAGCGCTGGATCGGCTCCTTATAGTTCAGCCCCTCCTGCTCCAGCTGCCCCAGCAGTCGATTCAGCTCCGCCTCCGAGTAGGTGTATTTGACCTCGTTGGCCTTGCGCCCCTGGTGGATGACCTCGACGCGGTGCAGCGGGGGCACCGCCGCGAAGACGCGCCCGGCTTCGATCATGGGGCGCATGTAGCGGAAGAACAGCGTCAGCAGCAGGGTCCGGATATGGGCGCCGTCGACGTCGGCGTCGGTCATCAGCACCACCTTGCCGTACCGGGCGGCCTCGATGTCGAAGGAGCGGCCCGAGCCGGCGCCGATGACCTGCAGCAGGGCGGCGCACTCGGTGTTCGAGAGCATGTCCGCCACGGAGGCCTTCTGGACATTGAGGATCTTGCCGCGGATCGGCAGCAGCGCCTGGAAGTCGGAGGAGCGGGCGAGCTTCGCGGTGCCCAGGGCGGAGTCGCCCTCGACGATGAACAGCTCCGTCTCCGCCACACCCTTGGACCGACACTCGACCAGCTTCGCCGGCATCGAGGAGGTCTCCAGGGCATTCTTCCGGCGCTGGGTCTCCTTGTGCATCCGGGCCGAGATGCGGGACTTCATCTCGGCGACGACCTTCTCCAGGACCGCGGTCGCCTGCTGCTTGTCGCCGCGCTTGGTCGAGCTCAACCGGGTCTCGAGCTCCTTGCTGACCACCTTGGAGACGATCTGGCGGGCCGCGGGGGTGCCGAGGATCTCCTTGGTCTGTCCTTCGAACTGAGGTTCGGCTATGCGCACGGTCACCACGGCGGTGAGCCCGGCCAGCACGTCGTCCTTCTCAAGCTTGTCGCTGCCGGCCTTGAGCTTGCGCGCGTTGGACTCCACCGTCTTGCGCAGAGACTTCAGCAGGGCCTGTTCGAAGCCGGTCAGATGGGTGCCGCCCTTGGGGGTGGCGATGATGTTCACGAAGCTGCGCACGGTGGTGTCATAGCCGATCCCCCAGCGCAGCGCGATGTCCACCTCGCAGTCGCGTTCCACGTCCTCCATGTGGCTGCGGCCGTCGGCGGCGAGCACCGGAATACGCTCGGTGAACTTCCCGTGTCCCTGGATCCGCCAGATGTCGGTGACCGAGGCGTCGGCGGAGAGATGGTCGGCGAACTCGCTGATGCCGCCGTCGTACTGGAACACCTCCTCCAGCGGCTCGGCGCCCCGCTCGTCACGCACCGTGATGCGCAGCCCCGGGACGAGGAACGCGGTCTGCCGGGCGCGGTTGGCGATCTCGACGTCGTTGAAGCCGGCGTCGGAGGTGAAGATCTGCCGGTCGGACCAGTAGCGGATGGTGGTGCCGGTGACCCCGCGCTTGGCCTTGCCGATGATGTCCAGCGGTGAACCGTCCAGGGCGGGGGTGAACTGCGCCTCCGGGTCGGGCCGGGAGCCGGAGAAGACCCCGGGCTCGCCTCGGCGGAAGGAGAGCTGATGAACCTTTCCGCCGCGGGTCACCTGGGCGTCGAGCCGGGCCGAGAGCGCGTTGACCACCGAGGCGCCGACGCCGTGGAGTCCGCCCACGGCGTTGTAGGAGCCGCCGCCGAACTTTCCGCCCGCGTGAAGCTTGGTGAAGACCACCTCAAGGCCGGAGAGCCCGGTCCGGGGTTCGATGTCCACCGGAATGCCGCGACCATCGTCGCTGACCTCGACCGAATCATCGGGATACAGGGTGATGTTGATGGTGGAGGCGTGGCCGGCGAGGGCCTCGTCCACGGAGTTGTCGATGATCTCCCAGAGGCAGTGCATGAGTCCGCGGGAGTCGGTGGAACCGATATACATCCCGGGACGTTTGCGGACGGCTTCGAGACCTTCGAGCACCGACAGATGCCGGGCGTCATACTCCGAGCGCTTGGCCACGCAGTGTCCTCCTGTGGTGGGGGTGAATCAATGTCATCGTAGTGGGGTGAGGCACCGGGGCCCCGCAGAAGCGCCGCAGTCGGTACGCGCACAGCGAAAGCGTGGCGTTTTCACGCGGCCGCTGCGAATGAAACCGCCCGGTTCGTGGTTCTATGGAACACCAAGAGATCTTCGGTCGGGCCGTCCCGGCTGCAAGAGCTCTGGAGAATTGACCTGAGGAGGCGAAGAGCATGACCGGCACAACTGGCACCGTGGAAAACCAGCCCACTACCTTGACTGCCCTTGACCGTTGCGACCGCTGCGGCGCGCAGGCTTACGTGCGAGCGGCGCTCTCATCCGGCGTTCTGCTCTTCTGCAATCATCACGGCCGGCAGGTCGAAGATTCACTGCGACCCAAGACCATCGAGTGGATCGATGAATCAGATCGCCTCGTGACCGCCAAGTAGCGCGGAAGCAGACGAAGAAGGGTGCGGCCCGGAGAAATCCGGGCCGCACCCTTCTTCTGTGTCCGCCGAAGCTCAGCTGAGCTTCGGCGGACAGGGGTCCTCAGTGGAGCAGGGACTCAGTCGAGGTAGTCGCGCAGCACCTGTGAGCGGCTCGGGTGGCGCAGCTTCGACATGGTCTTGGACTCGATCTGCCGAATCCGCTCGCGCGTCACGCCATAGACCTTGCCGATCTCGTCGAGAGTCTTCGGCTGACCGTCGGTGAGGCCGAATCGCATGGCCACCACACCGGCTTCGCGCTCGGCGAGGGTGTCCAGGACCGAGTGCAGCTGTTCCTGCAGAAGCGTGAAGCTCACTGCGTCGGAGGGCACGACGGCCTCGGAGTCTTCGATGAGGTCACCGAACTCGGAGTCGCCGTCCTCGCCGAGCGGGGTGTGCAGCGAGATCGGCTCGCGGCCGTACTTCTGCACCTCGACGACCTTCTCCGGAGTCATGTCGAGTTCCTGCGCCAGCTCCTCCGGGGTGGGCTCGCGGCCCAGGTCCTGGAGCATCTGGCGCTGCACACGGGCGAGCTTGTTGATGACCTCCACCATGTGCACGGGGATGCGGATGGTGCGAGCCTGGTCGGCCATGGCGCGGGTGATCGCCTGGCGGATCCACCAGGTGGCGTAGGTCGAGAACTTGAAGCCCTTGGTGTAGTCGAACTTCTCCACCGCGCGGATCAGTCCGAGGTTGCCCTCCTGGATCAGGTCCAGGAAGAGCATCCCGCGACCGGTGTACCGCTTGGCCAGCGAGACGACTAGGCGCAGGTTGGCCTCCAGCAGGTGGTTCTTGGCCCGCTTGCCGTCTGCGACCACGAGCTCGAGGTCACGGCGCAGCCGCCGATCGGTGATCTTCTGGTTGTTGAGCTTGTGCTCGGCGAAGAGCCCGGCCTCGATGCGCAGCGCGAGGTCGACCTCTTGTTCGGCGTTGAGCAGCGCGACCTTGCCGATCTGCTTGAGGTAGTCCTTGACCGGGTCAGCGGTGGCGCCGGCGGAGACCACCTGGATCGCCGGGGCGTCATCCTCATCGGCGTTGGAGATGACGAAGCCGCGCCCCTTGGACTCTTCTTCCTCACCCTCCTTGGCCTTGACCGACTCCTCGGTGATGGCTTCGGGGTCTTCACCGTCGGCCACGGCCTTCGCCACAGCCTTCTCCAGCGCCGCGGTGGGTGCGGCCTTCTCCTCGGCATCGACTTCGGCGAGGACCTCGTCGACCGGATCGGCGGCCTTCTTGCGGCCACCGGTCTTCTTCGCGGGCACCTTGTCGGTGGACGCGGCGGCCGCCTTCTTCTCTGCCGCGGTCTTCGCCGCAGTGGTCTTGGCGGCCGTCGACTTGGCCGCGGTGGTCTTGGCGGCCGGGGCCTTCTTGGCGGGCGCCTTGGCGGTGGAAGAGGCGGGGCTCTTCTTCGCTGCGGTGGACTTCGCGGCGGTGCTGCGAGCTGCAGTGCTCTTCTTGGCGGGCGTCTTCTTCTCAGCCTCTGCAGCGGCCGCGTTCTCTTCGGTGGACTTGGACGCAGTAGTGGGCACGGTGACCTTCCGACTTAGACATGTGATGCAGATGCGATGAACTTGTCGGTCAACACACCTATGACCCTGTCAAGGCCATTTCGGAAATCGCACTCGGCTGAGGAGCTGTCAACAGCTCCCCGGTTGGGTGTGATCCCTCGATGGTTGCAGGGTCTCAATGCTTGACAACATAGCGTGTTCCGCCCGCATTCCCAATCTGAGCGATTTTATTCGGCTAATCCGGATCCGCCATAGAGTTCCTGGACCAGGACCAGCTGTGCTGCTTGACCCGCGCCCAGAGGCATACCCCTTTGAACTGCATCAGCGATTCGATGACCTGGCAGAACTGGTTCTGCGGGAACTCCGTCAGGCACCGGTCGACGTAGGAGCCTGCCGCGCTGCCGCGGCCCCTCACCCATTCGATCCATCCCATCAGACACAGCAGGTTCTCCCGCTCGGGACCGCGGGCGTAGGGCACCAGTTCGCGCAGCACCGATTCCAGCGCGTCCACGCGCCGCCAGTCGGGGCGGCTCCCCGTCTCGCCGAAGAACGACTTCGCACAGTCCTGCAGCATCGCTTCCTCGGCGGCATCCCCTGGAATCACCGCAGGAACCTCGCGCGCCCGATGATCGAGGTGCAGCCCGAGCAGCGCATGGTCGAGGCTCAGGGCGGCCAGTGGAATCAGCAGGTCCCGACCGGACCCGCTGCGCAGCTGCCCGAGGAGCTCGGTGAGCCGCTCGGCCCGGGCTGCCGGGTCCATCAGCTGACTGCCGGACTTCCGCTGATTGCCGGACTTCCGCGCGGAGTCCAGCTGCTCCCGCAGGGCAAGATCCCAGGCGTACAGCCGGCGCCGCGGGGTGTGCTGGTCCCGCCCCTCCGGATGGCCTCGGCGGAGTTCAGCGAGGTACGCGGTGAGCGTCGGGTCGGCGCCGGGTGCACCGTCGAGAAACGCGTCGGCCGCGCGGTCCAGCGGCTGGGTCTCACGGCCTGGCCCGGCACCCAGGGGCCCGCCCAGGTGCGGGAGGGTCAGATCCGAGAGGCGGCGGCCCGGAAGGTTGCAGCAGCCGGGGTCTGTGCAGAGCGGGTCACGGACGTGGTCTCCCGAGACGAACCAGGTCTGGACGATCCGAACGCAGTACTCGGAGTCGAGCATCATGGTCAGCGCATCCAGACAGGCACGCCACACGTCGTCCTGCTCGGGCGTGACGGGACCCTCGCCGATGAGCACCACGAGCGCCGCCTCAGGCGTCGGAGCGGAGCCCTCCCCTGCCAGGCAGTCCGCGACGAGCCGGGCGGAGGTGAACGGATCCTGCAGTGCCGGTGGCAGGTCGATGCGCATGTGCCCGCCGGTGTAGCCCCGGAGCAGGCCGATGACGATGAGCGACTCCTGCGGCAGGCGTCCGAAGGTGTGCCGCACCAGGGCCATGCAGTGGCCGGGATCCTGGACCGAGAGCGGGCCCTGCGTGACGGGAGTGTGAGCGTCCATGGAGCCAGACTGCGGGACTCGATGGGCAGTTCGACGCTGGGAACCCGCACTGTGGAGAAGCCGCCGGCCGGGATCCAGTCGGCGGCTTCTGGGGAAGACTGAGCGGGGGCGCGCTACTCGGGGCGGTCGTGCCCCTCTGGGTCAGACTCCGGGTGCTCCTGGGACCTCGGAACATCCGTCGGAGCGTCCTCGGGTCCGTCATGGACCTCGCCCTCGGGTGCTGTGGCCTCGGGTTCTGATCCGGGCGCCGCGGCGGGGTCCGGATCAGCAGGGTCTGACTCCCCTGCGGGGTCCTTCAGCGCATCTCCGAGCAGGTCCTGAATCGCTCCGGTGCGGGCCGCCTCGGCGTCGGCCGCCGGATCATGATGGCGCAGGTAGGCCTCCACGGCGGCACCGAGCTCTTCGGCGTCGGGCACGGCGTCGTCGTCCTTGACCAGCAGCGAACGCTGCTGCGGGGTGGCGTACTCGTCGAAGTTGCGTTCCAGCCGGTCGACCATGCCCTGGATCTCGGAGTTCTGCGCCACCTGTCGGGTGATGTCCTGCTCCACCATCCGGGAGGACTCGCGCAGCTCATCGGTGGGCAGCATCAGCTCCAGCGCGGCACCGGCGTACTCGAGCGCGGACACCGCCACGTGCGGGAAGCGTCCCCCGGCGAGGTAGTGCGGGACGTGCAGCGTGTAGCCCACCACGTCCCGATCGGCCTCGGCGACCCGCAGCTCCAGGAACTGGCTCAGGCCGGCCTCGATCTGGGCGCTGGGGCCCCAGGTGGAGATTCCTTCGATCAGGTCCTGCCGGTTGCCGTGCGCGGTGACCCCGATGGGCCGGGTGTGCGGGGTGGGCAGGCCCAGCGCGTCCACCAGCACGACCAGCTTCACGTCGAGCCGGTCCACCAGCTGCAGCACCGCGGAGGACACACGTTCCCACTGGTAGTCGGGCTCATCCCCGGTCAGGAAGAGGAACGGGCGTCCCAGGGCGTCGCGCACCTCGTAGAGCTCCAGCGAGGGCGCCTCGAAGTTGCTGAACCGGTTGTCGGTGAAGGTGATCTGCGGGCGGCGGGACCGGTAGTCGAAGAGCTCGTCGACGTCGAAGCTCGCGAGCCGTCGGTGCGGCAGCGCGCCGAGCAGCGACTCGGAGAGCTGCTCGCTGAGGCTGCCGGCATCGGTGTGGCCTGACCAGGAGACCAGCAGGCTCAACCGATCCGCGGGCGACTGGTCGCCGCGCAGCACCAGGGCACCGCCTTCGGCGCTCACGCTGGACTCGTGCCCGTCCTGGGCGCCGAGGTTGATGGAGGCGTCCGACTCGTCGCTTCCATCGGCTGCGGGATGGACATGCAGCAGATCCAGGGGGTCCTTCACCTGAGGGGTCCTCTTTCCGATATGGGGTCCGAGCTGCGCCGCAGGCCCTTCGGCCGCGCCAACATCTCGGTGAGTCGTATATACAACAGGATGCCACCTGCAGGCATTCCCGTGGTGAAAGTGGTTAGGATCGATTATCAAGAGCAACCAAGACGACATACCCCGATTCCACCACCGACGGAATCAGACAGGACCACTGTGATCCACGATTTCCAGCCCCGCCTCTCAGCCGTCTCCACCCCCGTGGAGAAGACCGACACCGACGCCCTGGTGCTCGGCGTCGCCAAAGGGCCGCAGGGACCGATCCTGCTCCCCAACCCGCTCGCCGATGACGCCGCGAAGGGCGTCGCGGACTCGCTGAAGGCGCTGGGCGCCACCGGAGCGGCAGACCAGCTGCTCCGCCTCCCCGGCATGGACGGCTTCAAGTCCGAGACCCTGGTGCTCATCGGTGTGGGGCCGCTGACCGGTGAGGCCACCGGCGGCATCACCCTCGAGGCGCTGCGCCGGGCCGCCGGATCCGCCGTGCGGCAGCTCGGAAGCATCGGCTCCGTCGCCCTGGCCCTGCCCTCGGCCTCGGTGGAGCAGGTCGGCGCCATCGCCGAGGGAGCCGCCATCGGTGCCTACTCCTTCAACCACTTCCGCAGCTCCGAGGAGGCCCGCACGGCCACCCCGGTCAGCGACATCCAGGTGCTGACCGAGCTCAAGGACAAGGCGACCCGTCCGGCCATCGACCGGGCCGCCGTCGTCGGCTCCGCGGTGCGCGCCACCCGTGACCTGGTCAACACCCCGCCGAGCCACCTCTACCCGGAGAGCTTCGCCGACATCGTCGCAGAGCTCGGTGACCGGACCAAGGCCCCGGCCCAGCAGGGCGGCACTGCCCGGGCCGCCAAGCTCAAGATCAAGGTCTGGGGTGAGAAGGAGCTGGCCCGCGACGGCTTCGGCGGCATCCTCGGCGTCGGCGGAGGGTCCTCGCGCAAGCCGCGCCTGGTCCGGATGGAGCACTCCCCCGCCAAGCCGGTCGCGCACATCGCGCTGGTCGGCAAGGGCATCACCTTCGACTCCGGCGGGCTCTCGCTGAAGCCTGCCGCGGCGATGACCACCATGAAGCTCGACATGGGCGGCGCCGCCACGGTCGCCGCCGTCGTCCGGGCGGCCGCGGACCTGAACCTGCCGGTCAAGGTCACCGGCTGGCTCTGCCTGGCCGAGAACATGCCCTCGGACACCGCGCAGCGCCCTGAGGACGTCATCACCATCCACGGCGGCAAGACCGTGGAGGTGCTCAACACCGACGCCGAGGGCCGTCTGGTCCTGGCGGATGGAATCGTCGCCGCCTCCGCCGAGCAGCCCGACGCCATCATCGACGTCGCCACGCTCACCGGCGCGCAGATGATCGCCCTGGGAGTGCGCACCACCGGCGTCATGGGCAACGAGGACCTGCGTGAAGCCCTGGTCATGGCCTCGAAGGAGGCCGGCGAGAGCGTCTGGCCGATGCCGATCCCGGAGGAGGCCCGCTCCGGCTTCGACTCCGAGGTGGCGGATCTCACGAACCTCGGCGATCGCTTCGGCGGCATGATGAACGCCGCGGCCTTCCTGCGCGAGTTCGTCGGAGACCGCACCGGCGCGCCCACCGACCCGCTGGACCCCGAGACCACCCGCATCCCCTGGGCCCACCTGGACATCGCAGGTCCGGCGTTCAACGAGAAGGGCGCCTACGGCTACACCCCGAAGTCGGGCACCGGCGTGATGGTCCGCACACTGATCAGCTACCTCGAGGGCCTGAGCCGCTGATCCAGTGGCTGATGCCTGCGCACAAGCGATAGGCTGAATCCAGTGAACACCTGGGAGAGGCTCCTCGGCGGGCCTCAGCGCCTGCCGAGGGGCTCTTCCAGACCGAACAATGATCTTCACGTCTCACTCAATGCAAGGGAGCAATGACCGTGGCCGACCAGCCTCAGGAATTCGACGTACTCGTCCTCGGAGGAGGCAGCGCAGGCTATGCGGCCGCGCTTCGCTCAGTCCAGCACGGACTCACCGTGGGCCTCATCGAGAAGGACAAGCTGGGCGGGACCTGCCTGCACTGGGGCTGCATCCCGACCAAGGCGTACCTGCACTCCGCTGAGCTCGCCGACGAGGCGCGCAATTCGGAGAAGTACGGCGTGAAGATGAACTTCGAAGGCGTGGACATGGCCAAGGTCCGCGAGTACAAGGACGGCATCGTCGCCGGGAAGTTCAAGGGCCTGACCGGTCTGCTCAAGATGCGCAAGGTCACCGTGATCTCCGGCGAGGGCAAGCTGGTCTCGGAGAACGAGATCGAGGTCGACGGCACCCGCTACACCGGCAAGAACATCGTGCTGGCCACCGGCTCGACGTCGAAGACCTTCGGTCTGCCGCTGAGCAAGAAGATCATCACCTCCACCGAGGCCCTCGAGCTCGACTACACCCCGAAGTCGGCCATCGTGCTCGGCGGCGGCGTGATCGGCTGCGAGCTCGCCTCCGCCTGGACCTCCTTCGGCACCGAGGTCACCATCATCGAGGGCCTGCCCTCGCTGGTGCCCAACGAGGATCCCTCGATCGTCAAGCAGCTCGAGCGCAGCTTCAAGAAGCGCGGCATCACCTTCAACACCGGCACCTTCTTCAACGAGGTCAAGGAGACCGACGACGGCGTCACGGTCACCCTCGAAGACGGCAAGACCTTCGAGGCTGAGATCTGCCTCGTCGCGGTCGGCCGCGGACCCGTCACCGAGGGCTTCGGCTTCGAGGACGCAGGCATCACCCTGGACCGCGGCTTCGTGATCACCGACGAGCGGCTGCACACCGGCGTCGGCAGCATCTACGCGATCGGCGACATCGTCCCGGGTCTGCAGCTGGCCCACCGGGGCTACCAGCAGGGCATCTTCGTGGCCGAGGAGATCGCCGGAAACAAGCCGATGATCGTCGAGGACATCAACATCCCGAAGGTCACCTACTGCGAGCCGGAGATCATGTCCGTGGGCTACACCCAGCCCGCCGCCGAGGAGAAGTACGGCAAGGACAAGATCGAGATCACCGAGTACAACCTCGCGGGCAACGGCAAGTCCTCCATCCTGGGCACCGGCGGCCTGATCAAGATGGTCGGGGTCAAGAACGGCCCGATCGTCGGAGTCCACGGCATCGGCACCCGCATCAGCGAGCAGGTGGGCGAGGCCCAGCTGATCGTGAACTGGGAGGCCTACCCCGAGGACGTCGCGACCCTGCTCCACGCACACCCCACGCAGAACGAAGCCATGGGCGAGGCTGCGATGGCGCTCTTCGGCCACCCGCTGCACGGCTGATCGGCACCGCCCGCACTTCCCGGACCAGCTCCGGGGCCCGCCCAGAACCGCCCGTAGAGATAAATGTTCCAGCCGTGAGGCTGTGTCGAACTTTGAGAGTAGGAGTCGGACACCATGTCTGAAACCGTTAACCTTCCAGCCCTAGGTGAGTCAGTCACCGAGGGCACCGTAACCCGCTGGCTCGTCGAGGTCGGTGACACCGTCGAGGTCGACCAGCCGCTGCTGGAGGTCTCCACCGACAAGGTCGACACCGAGGTTCCCTCCCCGGCTGCCGGCACGATCGAGGAGCTCCTCGTCGCCGAGGACGAGACCATCGAAGTGGGCGCCCCGCTGGTAAGGATCGGCGACGGGTCCGGCTCCGATGACTCCGGCTCCTCCGATGACTCCGCGGAGGAGTCCGCCGAGTCGGAACCGGCCGAGTCCGAGCAGTCCAGCGACGACGCAGAAGACATCGAAGATGCCGCCACCGAGGCGGCACAGCCCGAGGCCACCGAGGAGGCCGCCGAGGAGAACACCTCCGACGAGTCCTCCTCGGACTCCTCCGAGGGCGGCGAGAGCCAGGAGATCACGCTCCCCGCACTGGGTGAGTCGGTCACCGAGGGCACCGTGACCCGCTGGCTCGTCGAGGTCGGCGACACTGTGGAGGTCGACCAGCCGCTGCTGGAGGTCTCCACGGACAAGGTGGACACCGAGGTTCCATCCCCCGTGGCAGGCACCATCCAGGAGATCAAGGTCTCCGAGGACGAGACCATCGAGGTCGGCGCCGTGCTCGCCCTGATCGGGTCGGGCTCAGGTTCCGGTTCTGGCTCAAGCGCGGGCGGCTCCACCGATTCCGCCGATGCCGAGCAGGACGCCGACGCCGAGGAGAAGGCCGCAGAGCCAGCCACCGAGGAATCGGCCCCGAAGCAGTCACAGGATGAGAAGACTGAGCCCGAGAAGACTGAGCCCGAGCAGGAGCCCGCTCCCGAGGAGCGGACCAAGCAGGAGTCCCCGGCCAAGAGCGAGCAGAAGAGCGACACCTCGGACTCCTCCGCGGAGGGCTACGTCACGCCGCTGGTGCGCCGCCTGGCCAAGAACGAGGGCGTGGACCTCGCCGACGTCAAGGGCACCGGGGTCGGAGGTCGCATCCGCAAGCAGGACGTGGTCGACGCCGCCGAGGCGAGCAAGTCTCAGGCACAGCCCGAGGCTCCCGCCGAGGCTCCTGCCGCCGCGAAGTCCGCACCCAAGGTCGAGGTGGACACCACCAAGCGCGGGACCACCGAGAAGGCACCACGCATCCGCCAGGTGATCGCCCAGCGGATGAACGAGTCCCTGGACATCGCCGCGCAGCTGACCCAGGTCCACGAGGTCGACATGACCCGGATCGTGAACCTGCGGGCCAAGGCCAAGGCGTCCTTCAAGGCGCAGAACGGTGTGAACCTCACCTACCTGCCCTTCATCGGCACCGCGGTCACCGAGGCCCTGAAGCAGCACCCCAAGCTGAACGCCGAATACGACGAGGCCAACCAGCAGATCACGTACCACGACAGCGAGCACCTCGCACTGGCCGTGGACACTGAAAAGGGCCTCCTCGTGCCGGTCATCAACGACGCCGGAGATCTCAGCATCGCCGGACTGTCCAAGAAGATCGCCGATGTGGCGGAGCGGACCCGCCAGTCCAAGATCGGTCCGGGTGAGCTCTCCGGAGGCACCTTCACGATCACGAACTTCGGTTCGGTCGGGGCGCTCTTCGACACGCCGATCATCAACCAGCCCCAGGTCGCGATCCTGGGCACCGGCACGATCGTGAAGCGTCCGATGGTCGTGACCGACGGCGACGGCAACGAGTCCATCGGCATCCGCCACATGATGTACCTCTCACTGACCTACGATCACCGACTGGTCGACGGCGCCGACGCGGGCCGCTTCATGCAGACGCTGAAGGCACGTCTGGAAGAAGGCAACTTCGAGGCCCAGCTGGGTCTGTAGCCGCCGCCAGACGTTCGGACGCTGACTTCAGCGGAGTCAGCGTCCGAACGTCTGGGCGTCAGGTGGCGGAGGCTCCTGCGCCTCCAAGTTCACCGCAGCGAACAGGGCTCGTCCATCCGGACGGGCCCTGTTCTGCGTCTCAGCCGACCACACCCCGCTCATCCGGTCTCAGTCCCGCTCAGCCGTCCTCAGCCGCCGAGGCGGACCCGCCCGCCGTCGCAGGGTCCACCTCGCGGACGGTGTGCAGCAGCCACCGGCCTTCCTGCCGCTGCAGCACCAGCACCACCTCCTGGGATTCGGGCGCGCCGCTGCCCATACCGGTGGCCGTCACCGTGGCCCGCAGCTCGGCGACCCTCCCCCGATCACCCTCCGCGTCACCGGCGCTCCAGCCGTCGGCCTCCCCGCCCTCCCGGCTCTCATCCCGGCTCTCAACCTCGCTCTCAACCGGGCCGGTGTCCTGATCAGACTGCTGGTCCAGGTCCGGCTGCTCGTCCCCGACGCTGATCACCAGGGGCTCCCCCCGATAGCTCAGCCCGGCCTCGGCGAAGTCTCGCACCAGGCGCACATCGGCCGCCCGAGCCGGGGCCTCCGCCACGGTGTAGCCCCGCACCTGCTCCACAGACGCCTCGCGGAGCGCCTGGGTCCGCAGCGCCGCGATGCCCTCCACCGCGCGCTCTGCGTCGGGGTGACCCAGCAGCTCCGCGGGACTGAGCCCGGCAGGATCCGGGGCGCGCGGGCGAGGATCCTCGGGGCTGCGCGGACCATCCGCGCTGCGCTGCTCCGTGGTCTCGGTCTCGGGCGGTGCTGTCTGTGCGATCGGCGCGAACGTCGTCGTCGGGGTGGGGGTGACGAGCCCGGCCGCGAACCAGAGCCCGAGGAACCCCAGCGCACCCAGAGCCAGGGCGCTGAGCCGGGGCGCCCGCCGTCGCGCGCTGGTCTCTGCTCCGGGCCGGGTCGGCAGCTCCGGCACCACCTCCTCGTGCACATGCGGCGTCAGGTCCAGCGCGGCCGGGGCGGAGCAGCGGAACAGCTCGACGGCGAAGTCCTGCGCGCTGGGCCGCAGACCAGGATCCTCCTGCAGGGCCGATTCCAGCAGCAGCGCGATGGTGTCCGGCAGCTCCGGGCGCAGGCTCGGCAGCGGCGCCCGCTGGCTGCTCCGAGCCGGAACCGAGCCGGTCAGCGAGAACCAGGCGACCGCCCCGAGAGAGTACACATCGGCTTCCGGGGACAGTCCGGAGCGAGCCTCACGCCGCGTGGCTGAATCGGCCCCTGGCGGCAGTCGTCCCTCCAGCTCACGCTCCGGTGCCGCGAACCCGGGAGTCCCGGACGCCGAGCGCGCGGTGCCCAGGATCGCGGCGTCGGCCAGGTCCCCCAGGGCCGGCTTGCCGTCCGCGGCGAGCAGGATGTTGCCCGGCGAGACGTCTCCGTGGGCCACACCGCCGAGATGCAGCGCCCCCAGGGCGGTCGCGATCGGAGTCAGCACGGTGACCACCTCCCCCAGGCTGAGCCTGCCGACGCTGCGCAGGAGCTGACCCAGCGACCCGGTGTTATAGGGCTCAAGCATCAGTCCGAGTCCCTGGGAGGTCTCCAGGGCGCCATAGGCCCGCACCAGATGCTCATGACGGAGCATGTCCAGCGCCTGAAGCTCCGCGGCGACTCGCTCCACCGGCTCCCGGCGCCGCCGCCCGGCCGTCTCGCCCGCTCCCCCGCCGACCTCCTGGCCTGCTCGCTGAGCTCGGGGAACCTTCAACGCGAAGGCCGCCGGCGGGCAGCCGTCGACCAGCTGCCAGTCCGGCTCATCGGGAGAGTCCCACCAGACCAGCCAGACCAGGGCGTTCCCGCCGGCGCCGAGAAGTCGCTCCACGGTGATGCCCGGGGCCGACGGAGGGTCCCAGCCGCGGGTGACGGAGTCGTCGAAGGTCCGCCGCATCCGCTCCAGCGGTGCGGCCTGCTCGGGGCTGCCAGCAGTGCGATGCGAGGTGCGGCGCCCCAGGAGGCGCCCGGTGATGTCACCGTTCATGACATCCATTCTCACCGGACGCAGAGCCGGTCTGCGGGTTATCCACAGGTCATCTCTGCATCAGGTTCCCGCCGCGTGGTCGGTTCGGTCTAGTCTGGTGTCATGGAGCTCACTTTCACGAGGCTGGGGTTCGATCCTGCGCTTCTCGACTACTCCGAGACGCTCGCCCTCCAGCGGCGTCTGCACACGGCGGTGCAGGAAGGCTCGGCGCCCTCCACCGTGCTGCTGCTCGAACATGCCGACGTCTACACCGCAGGTCGGCGCACCGAACCGGCTGATCTGCCCGAAGACGGGACCCCCGTGGTGGACGTGGATCGCGGCGGGAAGATCACCTGGCACGGCCGCGGACAGCTCGTCGGCTATCCGATCCTGCATCTGCGCGACCGGTCACTGGTCAAGGACTACGTCTGCGTGCTGGAGAAGACCCTGATCCGCATCCTGGCCACCGACTTCGGCATCACCGGCACCCAGGTGGCGGGACGCTCCGGGGTCTGGATCACCGGAGACGGCCCGGACCGGAAGATCGCCGCCATCGGACTGCGGGTGCACCGCTCGGTCACCATGCACGGGTTCGCGCTGAACTGCTCCAACGACCTCGCCCCGTTCGAGAACATCATCGCCTGCGGGATCACTGACGCGAAGACCACCAGCATCAGCGCCGAGCTGGGCCGGCAGGTCACCCCAGAACAGGTGGCCGACCGGGTCACCGAGGAGCTGCGCCATGCGCTGCCTCCGCTGCTGCACGACGACGACGCGCCCGTCCTTGCCGGATCCCCCGGCCTCGGCGCAGACCAGGACACCTGTGTGATGTCCCGAACAACAGAAGGAGCACCACAGTGACTGTGGCACCCGAAGGCCGACGCATGCTGCGCGTCGAAGCACGCAACGCCTCGATCCCCGTGGAGCGCAAACCCGAGTGGATGCGCACCAAGGTCAAGATCGGCACCGAGTTCACCGAGATGAAGAAGCGAGTGGGCGAGAAGGGCCTGCACACGGTCTGCGAGGAAGCCGGGTGTCCGAACATCTTCGAGTGCTGGGAGGACCGCGAGGCCACCTTCCTCATCGGCGGCTCCGCCTGCACCCGACGCTGTGACTTCTGCGAGATCGACACCGGCCGCCCCGGCGCCGTGGACGAGTCCGAGCCGCTGCAGGTGGCGCAGTCCGTCCAGGAGATGCAGCTGCGCTACGCCACCGTCACCGGCGTCGCCCGCGATGACCTCCCCGATGAGGGGGTCTGGCTCTACGCCGAGACCATCCGCAAGATCCACGAGCTCAACCCCGGCACCGGCGTGGAGATCCTGATCCCGGACTTCTCCGGGCGCGAGGAGAACATCGCCGGGATCTGCGAGGCCGCCCCCGAGGTGTTCGCGCACAACGTCGAGACGGTTCCCCGGATCTTCCGGCGCATCCGCCCGGCCTTCCGCTACGAGCGCTCCCTGGACGTGCTGACCCAGGGCCGCCGCCACGGGATGATCACCAAGTCCAACCTGATCCTCGGCATGGGCGAGACCCGCGAAGAGGTCTCCGAGGCGCTGCGCGACCTGCACGACGCCGGCTGCGACCTGCTCACCATCACCCAGTACCTGCGGCCCACCCCGCGGCACCTGCCGGTGGACCGCTGGGTCAAGCCCCAGGAGTTCCTCGACATCTCCCAGGAGGCCGAGGAGATCGGCTTCCTCGGCGTGATGTCCGGGCCCCTGGTCCGCTCCTCCTACCGTGCCGGATCCCTCTGGGCCAAGGCCATGCAGAAGAAGGGCTGGGAGATCCCCGCCGCGCTGGCGCACATCGAGCCCTCCGGAGCCACCAAGCAGGAAGCATCCACGCTGGTCGCCGCAGGGTACTGAGCCTGCGGTAGACTGAGATCACTATGGCACCAGCAGACTCCACTCCTCCCAAGGCTTCCTCCAAGGCAGAGGCAAAGGCCGCGCTCAAGAACCTCAAGGCCGAGCAGAAGGCCGAACAGCGGGACCGCAAGGCCCGCAAGAAGGCCAATAAGCAGGAGGGCTTCTTCGCGCGGATCAAGCAGGTCTTCACCATGACCCGCTCCTACGATCCGAACATCGGATGGTGGATGGCGCTGGCCTTCTTCGTCACCTTCGGCGTGTTCTTCCTGATCTTCACGTTGACGCTCAACTGGGTGACCGGTCTGCTGATCGGTCTGCCCTTCGGCCTGCTGGCCGCGATGATCATCATGAACCGCAGAGCCGAGAAGGCCGCGTTCTCCCGGATCGAAGGCCGCCCCGGTGCCGCCGCCGCGGCGCTGAGCACGCTCAAGCGCGGCTGGATCGTCACCGAAGAGCCGGTCGCGATGGACCCGAAGACCCAGGACGCGATCTTCCGAGTCCTGGGCAAGCCCGGTCTGGTGCTGGTCACCGAAGGCCCCGCCGGGCGGGTGAACAAGCTCGTGGAGAAGACCCGCAAGCGGTTCAGCCCGATCCTCCGTGACACCGGTGTGCCGATCCACGTCATCCAGTCCGGACGCGGCGACCAGCAGGTATCGCTGCAGAAGCTGGCCAAGACGATCAAGAAGCTCGACAAGAAGCTCACCAAGCACGAGGTCAACGCGGTGGACCGCCGGCTCACCGCGCTGCCGATCTCTCGGCCCCCGATCCCCAAGGGCGTGGACCCCTACCGCACCCGCCCCGATCGCAAGGCGTTGCGCGGATAGCTCCAGCCCCGTCTGATCTGCACCTCACAGAACCCCGATCATCCAGCTGATGATTGGGGTTCTGTCATCCCCGGTGCTAGGCTGTTGTGCTGTCTGGCAGGCTTCGCATCTTAACCGAAGATCCCCTGCACACAGGCTCCCCCTCCGGTTCATCCTGATGGGGTTCCCGTGTGCCGGTGCGACGTCGCAGTGCCGTGAGCCTTCGGCGGCTCACACTCTCCGAACCACGGATCTCGGAGGCCAGGTACCTGATCGTTTGTCGCGATCAGGAATAAACATCATTCGCCGACAAGACAGGAAGGCATTCAATGCCCACATCACCATTGCGCAGTCGTCGTACTGTGAAGGCATCGCGAGCCCTTGGCATCGCGCTGACCCCCAAGGCCCAGAAGTACCTGGATCGCCGCCCCTACGGCCCCGGCCAGCACGGCCGTACCCGTCGTCGCACCGACTCGGACTACGCGGTGCGTCTGAAGGAGAAGCAGCGTCTCCGCGCCCAGTACGGCATCCGCGAGGCGCAGATGCTGCGTTACTACGAAGAGGCCAAGCGCATGCACGAGGGCCTGACCGGTGAGAACCTGGTCGAGCTGCTCGAGTCCCGGCTTGACGCCCTGGTCCTGCGTTCGGGCTTCGCCCGCACCATCGCCCAGGCACGCCAGTTCGTGGTGCACCGCCACATCCTGGTCAACGGCAAGCGCGTGGACCGCCCGTCCTTCCGCGTGAAGCCGGGTCAGATGATCCACGTGCACGAGCGCTCCGAGGTCTTCGAGCCCTTCCAGGTGGCCGCCGCAGGCACCCACCAGGATGCGCTGCCCACGGTCCCCGGCTACCTCACCGTCGAGATCGAGAAGCTCCAGGCGACTCTTTCCCGCAAGCCCAAGCGCGAAGAGGTCCCGGTCACCTGCGAAGAGCAGCTCGTGGTCGAGTTCTACGCACGCTGATCCGCATCGGATCGCTCAGAACATCGTTCTGAAACCCACAGAGCCCGCTGCCCTCCCTCACCGGAGGCCGCAGCGGGCTCTGTGTTTCCACTAAGCTGGTCCCGGCGCAGATCCGTCGGTGGTCACAGACATGAGACCTCCACGGCCGACTCGCAGCGACCATCAGCAGGAGGACCCGAGAAACTCATGAAGACCGAGGACATCGCCCGGACGTGGTACGACTACTTCGCCGCCAAGGGGCATGAGCGCGTCCCCTCAGCATCGCTGATCTCTCCAGATCCCTCGGTGCTGTTCACCATCGCCGGGATGGTGCCGTTCATCCCGTACTTCATGGGCACCGAGAAGCCCCCCTACTCCCGCGCCGTCTCCGTGCAGAAGTGCATCCGCACCGCCGACATCGAAGAGGTCGGCAAGACCGCGCGCCACGGCACCTTCTTCCAGATGTGCGGCAACTTCTCCTTCGGCGACTACTTCAAAGAGACCGCCATCCCGATGGCCTGGGAGCTGCTGACCCACCCCCGCGAGACGGATCCGACGACGGGCCTGCGCGGCTACGGGCTCGACCCCGAGCGGCTCTGGATCACCGTCTACCAGGACGACGACGAGGCCTATGCCATCTGGCGCGATCAGGTGGGCGTGCCTGAAGCCCGGATCCAGCGCTTCGGCCCGGAGGACAACTACTGGAACACCGGTCAGCCCGGCCCGGGCGGCCCCTGCTCCGAGATCTACTACGACCGAGGCCCCGCCTACGGCGTCGAGGGCGGCCCCGCCGCCGACGAGACCCGCTACGTCGAGATCTGGAATCTGGTCTTCATGCAGTACCGGCTCTCCGCGGTGCATTCGAAGACCGAGTTCGAGGTGGCCGGCCCGCTGCAGAACAAGAGCATCGACACCGGCCTGGGCCTCGAGCGCCTCGCCATGGTCCTCCAGGGCGTGGAGAACATGTACGAGACCGACCAGGTCCGCCCGGTCCTCGACCGCGCCGCCGAGCTCGCCAGCATCGAGTACACCTCCACCGAGGACCCGGCCGACCCGCACCACGCCAATGACGTGCGACTGCGGATGATCGCCGACCACGTGCGCAGCTCGCTGATGCTGATCTCCGACGGCGTTCGCCCCTCCAACGAAGGCGGCGGCTTCGTGCTGCGCCGTCTGATCCGCCGCGTGATCCTCGCGATGCGGCTCATGGGTGTGGAACAGCCGGTGTTCGGTGAACTGGTCGGAGTGTCCAAGGACGCGATGAAGGGCACCTACCCCGAGGTCGAGACCGGCTTCGAGAAGATCCACCAGACCGCGGTCAAGGAGGAGCAGGCCTTCCTGCGGACCATCTCCGCCGGAACCGCGAAGCTGCAATCCGCCGTGAGCTCCGCGCAGACCGCCGGAGCAGCCGTCACCGGCGCCGACGCCTTCGCGCTGCACGACACCTACGGCTTCCCCATCGACCTGACCCTGGAGATGGCCGCCGAGGCCGGAGTCGGGGTGGACGAGACCCGCTTCCGCGAGCTGATGACCGAACAGCGCGAACGGGCCCGGGCCGACGCCAAGGGCAAGAAGTCCGGGCACGCCGACACCCAGGTGTACCAGGAGCTGCGCGCCGACTCCCCCACCCGCTTCACCGGCTACACCGAGCACACCACCGAGTCGCGGATCCGCGGCCTGCTGGTGGGCGGGGAGACGCGCAGCAGCGCCTCCGCCGGGGAAGACATCGAACTGGTCCTCGACGCGACCCCCTTCTACGCCGAAGCCGGCGGCCAGGCCCCGGACACCGGGCGGATCACCGGCGACGGGTTCGAGCTCGAGGTCCTCGACGTGCAGTCCCCGATCAAGGGGCTCTCGGTGCACCGCGCCCGGGTGCTCTCCGGTGAGGTGCCCGTGGGCGCCGAAGCCCTGGGCGCCATCGATGTGCGCCGCCGGCTGGACGCCGAGAAGGCCCACACCGGCACCCACCTCATCCACGCTGCCCTGCACGACGTGCTGGGACCCGAGGCGGTGCAGGCCGGCTCCTTCAACAAGGAGGGCTACCTGCGCTTCGACTTCACCTCCGAGGCCGCCATGAGCAGCGCCGCCCGGCAGGAGCTCGAAGCCGCCGCGAACCTGGCAATCCGCGACAACTACTCGGTGCAGACCCGGGTCACCTCCCTGGAGGAGGCCCAGGCGCAGGGCGCGATGATGCTCTTCGGCGAGAAGTACGGCAACGAGGTCCGGATGGTCGAGATCAACGGCGCCTGGTCACGCGAGCTCTGCGGCGGCACCCACGTGGACACCACCGCCGAGATCGGCACCCTGGCCCTGCTGTCGGAGGCCTCCGTCGGCTCGGGCAACCGCCGCGTCGAAGCGCTGGTCGGCCTCGACGCCTTCCACCACTTCGCCGCGGAACGCACCCTGGTCAACCAGCTCACCGAGATGCTCAAGGTCCCCGCCGACCAGGTCCCGGACCGGATCGCCGCGACCCTGGCCAAGCTCAAGGACGTGGAGCGCGAGCTGGAGAAGCTGCGCAGCGCCCAGCTGCGCGCCAAGGCCGGCGAGCTGCTCTCCCAGGCTGTGGATGCCGGTGGAGTCGATGTGCTCGCACACAACGCCGGCGCCGTGGCCGGGGCCGATGATCTGCGCGCCCTCGCGCTGGACCTGCGCGGACGCTTCGGCTCCCGCGCAGCAGCCGTCGCCGTCGCCGGCGAGTCCAAGGGCCGGCCGGTGATCGTGGTGGCCACCACCGAGGCCGCCCGTGAGCAGGGCGTCTCCGCCGGTGAGCTGGTCAAGCGCGCCTGCGCGGTGCTCGGCGGCGGAGGCGGCGGCAAGGCCGACCTCGCCCAGGGCGGCGGCCAGGATGCTTCCAAGATCCCGGCCGCGCTCCAGGAAGTCACCTCCGCGGTGGGCCAGCGTGGCTGATCACCCCGAACACGACGCCGCCGGCCCCGACTCTGCCGGGCCGAAGCCCAGGGCCGGGGTGCGGCTGGGAATCGACGTCGGCGATGCTCGGGTCGGGCTCGCTGCCTCGGACCCCGACGCGCTGATCGCCACCCCGGTGATGACGCTGCGCCGGGACCCCAACCGATCCTCGGACCTGACCATGCTGATCACGATCATCAGAGATCGGCAGGTCCGCGCGGTCTACGTGGGTCTGCCGATCTCGCTCTCCGGCAGCGAGACCCTCTCCACGAAGAAGGCCCGCGACTATGCCGGTCAGCTGGCCGGGATGATCGCGGCCGCTGAGCTGCCCACCGAGGTCTATCTCATCGACGAGCGGCTCTCCACGGTCTCGGCCGCGACCAAGATGCGCGCCTCCGGCGTCGCATCGAAGGATCAGCGCACGCGCATCGACCAGGCCGCTGCCGTGGAGATCCTCACCCACGCCTTGGACCTGCGTCAGTCCTGGGGCCGGGAGCCCGGCTCACCGGTCTCCGCGACCTGACCCGGCGGCGCCGCCGTCCACAGTCAGGCCGGAGCGGGTCTGCGCGCTGGTGTCCTCCACAGCCCTGCCCGGCCCCTGGGACCTGGCCTCCCGGTGCGCCAGGCTGTAACCATGCCAACCAGCCTCGCGCCGAGTCTTCCCCCGGGGTTCTACCGCCCGGGCTCCCGGTTCTCCGCCGCTGAGCTGCAGGTGATGGACCACGAGGGGGCGGTGCGCCCGCTGCTGGGCGACCTCTACATCTGCAGCGCTCTGCCGGATGCGCCGGGCCCCCGTGCTCTGGCGTGCCAGACCCTGCTCGGTGCCGGGCTGCGGGCACATGCAGTGCTCTGTGGCGAGTCCGCCGCCTGGGTGCATCTGGGCGCCGGGAACGCCCCGACACGGATCACCGTGATCACCGCGGGGGTGTATCGACGACGCACGGCGGGTCCGCTCCCCTGGCAGGTCCATCAGGTCCCGCTGGGCGCGGAGGAGCAGTCAGAGCTGCAGGGAGTGCCGGTGACCACCCCGCTGCGCACGGCAGCAGATCTCTTTCTGGGCATCGGCACCGTGGAGAGCCGCCGAGCCCTGGATGCGCCGCGAGCCACCGCTGCGCGCACGGCCGGTGCAGCCGCCCAGTCAGCAGCCGATCCAGCAATCGTTCCGGCTGCCGATCCAGCAGCCGGCCCGGAGGCGGGTCCAGCAGGGCTCAGCCGTGACAGCTCCGCTCAGCGCTGGGCGGCGATCCGTCGGCTCCGCCTGGCGAATCCCGAGCAGCTCCAGCTGAAGGCCCTCCTGCGGCAGATCACGGCGCAGCTGGAGCGGCGCCCCCGGGAGGCAGGCGCCACGAACCGACGTCTGGACCGGATCGAGGCGCTGCTCAGCACCCGCGTGTTCCACGGCTGAGCGACTCGGTGCGATCCGCTCCCCCGGTGTCGAGATCAGTGTTCCGGGGTCAACGTTCCGGGATCAGTGTTCCCGGCGTTTGCCCACCGTCCGGTAGACGTCGTAGACCCCGTCGATCCGGCGCACCGAGTTCAACACGTGGTTGAGGTAGCGCGGGTCTCCCATCTCGAAGGAGAACCGCGACAGCGCCACCCGATCCCGGGAGGTCTGCACGCTGGCCGAGAGGATGTTGACCTGGGATTCGGCGAGGATCCGCGTCACGTCGGAGAGCAACGACTTCCGGTCCAGCGCCTCGACCTGGATCTCGACCAGGAACACCGACGACTTGGTCGGGGCCCATTCCACCTCGACCAGGCGGCCTGGCTGTTCGCGCAGCTGCTGGACGTTGCGGCAGTCTGCCCGGTGCACCGAGACGCCCTGGCCCCGGGTGACGAATCCCTCGATCTCATCCGGGGGCACCGGGGTGCAGCAGCGGGCCAGCTTCACCAACACGTTGCCCGCGCCCTTGACGATGACTCCGGCGTCGGAATACTGGTTCGCCGGGGTGCCTGGGGAGGTGATCGGGGTGGTGTCGTGCTCCTCAGACTCTTCCTCCTCCGGCTCGAAGAGGGCGGTCAGGTGCTCGATGACGTTCTGGGTGGAGACGTGCTCCTCGCCCACACCGGCGTAGAGGCCGGCGACCTCCGTGTAGTGCAGCTGCTTGGCGACGGTGTCGAGCACCTCGGGGTTCATCACCTTCTGCAGCGGCAGCTGGGACTTACGGATCGCCTTGGTCAGGCTCTCCTTGCCGCGTTCGATGGACTCCTCGCGGCGCTCCTTGGAGAACCAGTGCCGGATCTTGTTCCGGGCGCGGGGGCTCTGGACGAACTGCAGCCAGTCGTTGCTGGGCCCGGCCGTCTCGGACTTGGAGGTGAAGATCTCGACCCAGTCACCATGCTGCAGCTCGGAGTTCAGCGGCACCAGCTTGCCGTTGACCCGGGCGCCGATGGTCTTGTGCCCGACGTCGGTGTGGATCGCGTAGGCGAAGTCCACCGGAGTGGAGCCCGCCGGGAGAGCCATGACCTCACCCTTGGGGGTGTAGACGAAGACTTCCTTGGCGTTGATCTCGAAGCGCAGCGAGTCCAGGAACTCGTCGGGGTCCTTGGTCTCGGACTGCCAGTCCACCAGGGACCGGAGCCAGCCGATGTCCTCGGTGGCCTGGGACTGCTGGGTCGCGGTCCCGGCCAGGGACCCGCCGGCCGGCTGGTTGGCCGGAGAGTGCGGCGCGGTGGATGAGAAGTCCTGCTTGTACTTCCAGTGGGCGGCCACGCCGTACTCGGCGCGGCGGTGCATCTCGTGGGTGCGGATCTGGATCTCCACCGGCTTGCCCGCCGGGCCCAGCACGGTGGTGTGCAGCGACTGGTACATGTTGTACTTCGGCATCGCGATGTAATCCTTGAACCGCCCGGGCAGCGGGTTCCAGCGTGCGTGCAGAGCACCGAGCACCGCGTAACAGTCCCGGATGGTGTCCACGAGCACCCGGACACCCATGAGGTCGTGGATGTCGTCGAACTCTTTTCCGCGCACGATCATCTTCTGATAGATCGAGTAGTAGTGCTTGGGCCGGCCGGTGATGGTGGCCGAGATGGAGGCCTCGTTGAGGTCATCGGCGATGGTCTCGCGCACCTCGGAGAGGAACTTCTCGCGCTGCGGGGTGCGGTCCCCCACAAGCCGGACGATCTCTTCGTAGACCTTGGGGTACAGGGCGGCGAAGGAGAGGTCCTCGAGCTCCCATTTGATCGTGTTCATGCCCAGCCTGTGAGCCAGCGGGGAGAAGATCTCCAGGGTTTCCTTGGCCTTGCGGGCGCTGGACTCTGCCGCCACATAGCGCCAGGTCCGCGCGTTGTGCAGCCGGTCGGCGAGCTTGATCATCAGCACGCGGATGTCCTTGGCCATGGCCAGGACCATCTTGCGCACGGTCTCAGCCTGCGCGGCGTCGCCGAACTTCAGCTTGTCCAGCTTGGTGACCCCGTCGACCAGCAGCGCGATCTCGGGACCGAACTCCTCGTTGAGCTGATCCAGCGAATAGGCGGTGTCTTCGACCGTGTCGTGCAGCAGCGCCGCGGCCAGGGTGGAGCCGGTCAGTCCGAGCTCGGCGAGAATCGTGGCCACCGCCACCGGGTGGGTGATGTACGGGTCCCCGCTCTTGCGCTTCTGGTCGCGGTGATGGTGATTCGCGACGTCGAAGGCGCGCTGGACCAGCGGGAAGTCCTGCTGAGAATCATTGGCCCGCATGGCGCGCAGAAGCGGCTCGAGCAACGGCGAGGATGAGGCCTCATCACTGACCATTCCGACGGCGCGAGCGCGCCGGACCACGGGCGGTGAGGCTGCGCTCGCTGCTGCGAGCTGCGTGTTGCCCTTTGCTGCCGGGCGTTCCTCGTTCACCAGTGCGGACCTGCTTTCCCTAGGGCTGAGTCGGGATGCTGAAGACGGCGTGTCGGCAATTGTAGCCCCATTTCAGCGGCTGCTGAGACTCAGTGCTCGTGCGGAGCCTGAATGACGACCTGGTAGTCATCCTCAGACTCCAGATCCTCCTCGGGTTCCGGCTCGGGAAGCGGCGGGAACTTCACCGGAGAGCCGGTCTCATCCAGCGCGGTGCCGGACCAGGTGACCGCGTAGACGCCTCGGAGCTCGCGCAGCCGCAGCACCTCTTCGGTGTGGGCCTTGATCTCGGGGTCGTTGCGGCGCATCCGCGCATAGAGCGGAGCCTGGACGAAGATCGTGGCGAAGGTGCCCACGATGATGCCCACGAAGAGTGAGAGCGAGATGTCGCGCAGCGTGCCCGCGCCGAGCAGGAACGCCCCGATGAACAGGATCGACCCGACCGGAAGGATGCCGACCACGGAGGTGTTCAGCGACCGGACCAGGGTCTGGTTCACCGCCAGGTTGACTCTCTCGGTGAACGTCTGGTCCTTCTGCGCGTGCAGCCCTTCGACGTTCTCGCGGATCTTGTCGAAGACCACCATGGTGTCGTAGAGCGCATAGGACAAGATCGTCAAGAACCCGATGATCGCGCTGGGGGTGACCTCGAACCCGGTCAGCGCGTAGATGCCGACCGTGGTGACCACCACGAACCCGAGTCCTACCATGGCCGCCAGGGACATGGTCCAGGTGCGGAAGTAGAAAGCCATGTAGAGCGCCACGAGCACCACGAAGATCACCAGGCCCAGCAGCATCTGTTGGGAGATCTGCTCACCCCAGACCGGACCGATGAAGGTGGAGCTGACCTGCTCATCGGAGACGCCGTACCCCTGCTGGAGCGCGTCGGCGACCTCGAGGGTCTCGGTGTCGGAGAGTTCAGCGGTCTGCACGCGCACCGTGTTGGGCGCGACGTTTGTGACCACTGCCTCCTGGCCGGAGATGTCCGACACCGCGTCCTCACCGATGGCGATGTCGGTGTTGTCGGTCTGCGAGACCGTGAACTCGGAACCGCCGGTGAACTCGATGCCGAGGTTGAAGCCGCCCCGGAAGAAGGGCACCGCGATGGAGGCGAGCACCAGGATCCCGGCGAGCAGGAACCAGAGGTTCGATCGCTGGATGAACGGGTAGGACCGTTCACCGGTGTAGAGCTGGTTGCCGGTCTTGGCGAATCCTGCAGCCATCAGCGGTCCTCCTCGGTCTCTCTCGATGTGGAAGTCCCTCGGGATGAATGCGCCTCACGGGATCCCGTGCGCTCATCCGAGGTCTCGGTGTCAGCCGCTGACTCGCCGACTTCGGGTGCGGAGCTGCGCTGGCGCGCGGCCTCGGCGCGGGCGCGGCGCCGTTCCGCGATGGTCATCCGGCTCCACTCGAGTTCCGAGATCTCCGGCAGCTCCTGGATCCGCGCCTGCTTCGCATCGTCGGGACTTATCGCCGAACGAGGCAGCGGAGTGCTCGGGGGACCCTCCTCGCCGGGGTCCGCGGTGGAGTCCCTCGGGGTCATCGGCCCCGCAGGGCCGGCGGAGACCACGTTGCTGCGCGCGAAGCGGCCGCGGCCGCGGTAGAGGACATCCACCCCGAGCTCCTTCTCGGAGAGGCCCGAGAAGCGCTTGCCCGCCGCGAAGAACTTCCTCCGGGCGATGAGCTGCATGAGCGGGTGGGTGAAGAGGAACACCAGGATGATGTCGATGATCGCGGTCAGGCCGAGGGTGAAAGCGAAGCCGCGGACGTTGCCCACCGCGACGAGGTAGAGCACCACGGAGGCGATGATGTTCACGGCCTTGGACGCCAGGATGGTCCGGCGGGCACGGGCCCAGCCGGCTTCCACCGCTCCGGGCAGGGATCTTCCCTCGCGCAGCTCGTCCTTGATGCGTTCGAAGTACACGATAAACGAGTCAGCTGTCAGACCGATCGACACGATCAGGCCCGCGATGCCGGCCAGCGAGAGGCGATAGCCGTCGCTCCAGCCCAGCAGGGCGATGGCCCACCAGGTCATGACGCCGGCGACCACCAGGGAGGCGATCGTGACCAGGCCCAGCGCGCGGTACTGGAACAGCGCGTAGCCGGCGACGAGCACCAGGCCGATGATGCCGGCCAGCAGACCGAGCCGCAGCTGCTCGTCACCCAGGGTGGCGGAGATCTGCTGCTCGGACTCGATCTCGAAGCTGATCGGCAGCGAGCCGTAGCGCAGCTGCTCGGAGAGCCCGCGGGCCTCCTCCTCGGTGAAGTCACCGGTGATCTGCGGGCGCCCGTCCACGATCGCTGCCTGCGTGGTCGGGGCCGAGATCACCTGTCCGTCGAGCATGATGGCGAACTGGTTGCGCGGGGGCTCGAGGTTGACCAGGCGGGTGGTGGTGTCGCGGAAGGCCTCGGTGCCGTCGGCGTCGAAGTTGATGGTCACGGCCCAGCGTCCGGTGGACTGCCCGCTGGGCGACTGCTCCATGCCAAAGCTGGAATCGGCGATGCTGGTGCCGGGCACCTCCACCGGACCCAGCAGGTACTTCACACCGCTGGTGGGGTCGCAGGCGCTCAGCGGCTCGTCGTCGGCCGCCTCGGCGCGCTCCTCAAGGCTGATCTCGGTGCTGCAGGTGAAGTTTGCGAAGTCCGCGGCCACCTCGGGGGTGATCCAGTTCGGGTCGGAGCCGTTCTCCGGCTCCGCCGTGGGCTCTTCGAAGTCCTCGGGCTGGGCGGCGGGCTCGTCGTCGCCCTCCTCCTCCGTGGCCGCGAGCTCCTCTTCGAGCGCCTCGGCCTCTTCCTCGGTGAGGTCCTCATCCTCGAGCAGCGTCTGCTGGAGGAAGTCCAGATCCTGCTCCACCTGGAGGACTGGACGGAACTCCATGTTCGCCGAGGCCTGGATCAGCTCTCGGGTCTCCTGGTCGGGCACGCCGGGCATGCCCACCACGACGTTCTCCGCGCCCTGGGTGGCGATCTCGGACTCGGTCACACCGGAGCCGTCGACGCGCTGGCGGATGATCTCCACGGCCTGGTCAAGCTGCTCGGCGTCGATCTCTTCTCCGCCCTCGACCTGGGGCGAGAGGACCATCTGGGTGCCGCCTTCAAGGTCCAGGGCGAGCAGCGGCGCCCATTGGGCGCGGCCGTCCTGGACGGCGAAGGCAAGAAGTCCGCCCATGCCGAGAAGCAGCACGAGCAGGGCGATCAGGGCGCCGCGGGCACTCGCGACGGGGGTGCGTGGAGCCATAGGAGGCGGATCAGTCCTCTGTGGTGACGGCGGGGTCAACCACCTGCTGGATGGCGCCGATCAGGAAGTCCACGCGGTCACCGGAGCTGAACTCCAGGGTGACCCGCTGGGCCTCCTCATCACGGGACACCACAGTCCCGACGATGCCGCCGGCGGTGACCACCTGGGCGCCCACCACGGCGCCGCCGCGGGCCTTGTTCTGCTCGTCGCGCATCTTCTTCCCGCGACGGAAGGTCAGGAACATGAAGATCGCCAGGATGGCGATCATGATCAGCAGGAACGGGTCCAGGGCGGGAGCATCCCCGCCGCCTTCAGCGGCTGACAGCTGGGCGTAGTAGAGCGAAGCGTTCACAGATTGGGCCAATCTCTCGTCGCGGGATGTTCTCGGCCAGCGGGCGGATGTTCAACCCCTGGGAGCTGGCCGGGCATTCAACCCGACAGACTATCAGGGTGACGCTCCGGCGGAGTCAGCCCCAGATGCCGCCAGGCCTGGTCAGTCGCGACGCGCCCGCGCGGGGTCCGGGCGAGCAGCCCCTCCCGGACCAGGTAGGGCTCGGCGACCGTCTCCACGGTCTCGGTCTCCTCCCCCACCAGCACCGCCAGCGTGGAGAGCCCGACCGGGCCGCCGTTGAACTTCAGGCACAGCGCCTCGAGCACCGAGCGGTCCAGCCGGTCCAGGCCGCGCTCGTCGACCTCGTACATCTCCAGCGCCTCTGCGGCGGTGGCCCGATCGACCTCGTGCACCTGATGGACCAGCGCCCAGTCCCGCACCCGGCGGAGCAGCCGGTTGGCGATGCGCGGGGTGCCGCGAGAACGGGCCGCGATCTCCGCGAAGCCCTGACCGGCGACGTTCATGTCGAGCATCGCCGATGAGCGGCGCAGCACCAGTTCGAGCTCCGCGGTGCTGTAGAACTCGAGCTGAGCGGTGAAGCCGAACCGGTCGCGCAGCGGCCCGGGCAGCAGGCCAGCACGGGTCGTCGCGCCCACCAGGGTGAAGGGCGGCAGCTCCAGCGGGATCGAGGTCGCCCCGGCGCCCTTGCCGACGATCACATCGACCCGGAAATCCTCCATCGCCATGTAGAGCAGCTCCTCCGCCGGACGGGACATCCGGTGGATCTCGTCGACGAAGAGCACCTCGCCCTCGGTCAGCGAGGACAGGATCGCGGCGAGGTCGCCGGCATGCTGGATGGCGGGTCCGGAGCTGATCCGCAGCGGGGCGTTCATCTCGGCGGCGATGATCATCGCCAGTGTGGTCTTGCCCAGGCCGGGCGGCCCGGAGAGCAGCACGTGGTCCGAGGCGGTGCCGCGGATCCGGGAGGACTCCAGCACCAGGGAGAGCTGACGGCGGACCGTCTGCTGGCCGACGAAGTCGCTGAGCGCCTTCGGGCGCAGCGCGGCCTCCATGGCGCGCTCCTCGGTCATCGAGTTCCCGCCCACGAGTTCGCGGGGAGCCTCGCTCACCGGGCACCCCCGAGGCTGCGCAGCGCCTGGCGCAGCACGGTGGAGACATCAGCGGTGATCAGCTCCGGCTGCGCGGCCAGCAGCTTCTCCACCGCGGTCCGGGCGTCCTTCTCGGTCCAGCCCAGGGAGACCAGCGCCTCCCGGACCTGCATGGCGACCTCGGGCTCCTCCGCTGCCGCGGCGGTCGGAGCCGGCGGGTCGATCACGAGCTTGCCGGCCAGCTCGAGCAGGATCCGCTGTGCGGTCTTCTTCCCGATGCCCGGGACCTTGGTGAACGCGTCGGTGTCGGACTCGGCGATGGCCTGATGGACCTCGCGCGGGGTGTGCACGGCCAGCACGGCCAGCGCCATCTTCGGGCCGATGCCGGAGATCGCGACCAGGGTGGTGAAGATGACCCGCTCGGAGAGCTCGGAGAAGCCGAAGAGCAGCGGCGCGTCGTCCTGGCGGGGCACGAAGCTGGTGTGCAGCCGCGCCTCGGTGCCGCGGTGGAGCTCTCCCAGGGTCCGCGGGGTGGCCGAGACGTGCAGGCCGAAGCCGGAGACCTCGACCACCGCGTGGTCGATGCCGACGTGGAGCACGTCGCCACGGATGGAAGAGATCATTTCTCACCTCACCGTCGCCGCCGGCGACTGGTCACGGACCAGGGGGTGACCCCGGCGCCATTAGAACATGTATTCGAACACTCTAGCGCGCTCGCTTCGCGGCTTCCATCCAGGCGCGCTGTGCGGGAGTCAGCGCGTCGCCAGACCCGGCCGCGACCGGCGCTGAGCCTCGCGGTGTCGAGCCGGCCGCCTGCTGAGCGCGCTGCAGCGCCGTGGTGGCGCCCTGATGGGTCTGCGTGGAGCCTGACATGTTGAACCGGGCGCCGATCCCGGAGCGCCAGCCGTGGCAGATGGCCACTGCGTAGGCGTCGGTGGCGTCCACCGGGGTGGGCAGCCCGGGGAGCTTCAGGATCCGCTGCACCATCCTCGCGACCGCCTGCTTGTCGGCGTTGCCGTCGTCGGTCACGGCGGCCTTGACCTCCGAGGGAGTGTGCCAGGCGACCGGGATCCCGCGGGCGGCGGCCGCCGCGATGATCACTCCGGAGGCCTGGGCCGTGGCCACCACGGTGGGCGCGTTGTTCTGCGCGAAGACCCGTTCGATGGCCAGCACGTCAGGGGCGAACCGGTCCAGCAGCGCCTCGGCGGCGCGCTGGATCGCCAGGATCCGCTCGGCGAGGTCCTGCGCCGCCTTGGTGCCGGTGACCTCCACGTGCAGGGACTCCCCGGTGCGGTTCAGGTTCATCTCCACCACGGCGAACCCGCAGCGGGTCAGCCCCGGGTCCACCCCGAGGATCCGCTGCGCGGTCCGCGAGGTCCCGGCCGTGCCCGAGACGACTCCGGCCGGGCTCATCACGGCTGCCTCAGTCCTCGGCCTCGAGCGCGGCGAGCGTCTCAGGGCTGAGGTCGGCGTTGGTGTGCACGTTCTGCACGTCGTCGAGGTCCTCCAGGGCGTCGTGGAGCTTGAAGAACTTCTTGGCCGCGTCGACGTCGAGGTCCACCGTGACATCCGAGACGAATTCGACCTCGTCGCTGTCCCAGCTCATGCCGGCCTCCTCGAGGCCCTTGAGCACTGCGTGCAGGTCCTGCGGCTCGGCGCGGATCTCGAAGCTGGTGTCGTGTTCGATCAGATCCTCGACGCCGGCCTCGAGCACGGCAGCCAGGACGTCGTCCTCACTGTGCTCCGCCTTGGGCAGCTGGACCACGGCCTTGCGCTGGAACATATAGGCCACCGAGCCGGGATCGGCGACGGTTCCGCCGGAGCGGGTCACCGCGATGCGCACCTCCGAGGCTGCCCGGTTGCGGTTGTCGGTGAGGCACTCCACCAGGAGCGCCGAGCCCTGCGGGCCGCGCACCTCATAGGTGATCTCCTCGTATTCCACGCTGTCGCCGGAGAGGCCGGCGCCGCGCTTGATGGCCCGGTCGATGTTGTCGTTGGGCACGGAGTTCTTCTTCGCCTTGGAGACTGCGAGCTCGAGCCCGGGGTTGCCGGCGAGGTCGGGGCCGCCGTTGCGGGCCGCCACCTCGATCTGTTTGATGTAGCGCCCGTTGAGCTTGGCGCGCTTGGCATCCACAGCAGCCTTGCGGTGCTTGGTGTTGGCCCATTTCGAATGGCCGGCCATGGTTCTCCTCGTGAATGACGTCCAAATGATCACAATCAACAGTTGCCCGAAGCAACCGTCATATAGTCTTGCCACCAGCCTATCGGAGAGGACGTTGAGTCTCATGGAGCACATCGACCGCCCGGACGTCACAGACGGCACGACGACGAGCCAGCCTAGCCCCGAGAATCCGCTGCTCGCAGAGAGCACCCTCGACTATGGGCTGACTGACCTCTCCCGGATCCGGGACGAGCACTGGCTGCCCGCCCTGGAGGCCGGCATCGCCGCCCAGCGCGAGGCCGTGGAGGCCATCGCCGCCCGGAACGTCCCCGCGACGGTCGCCACCGTGCTGCACCCGCTGGGGCTCTCCCACCGGCTGCTCTCCCGGGTGGAGCGGGCCTTCTCCTGCATGTTCTCGGTCCACGCGACGCCTGAACGTCAAGTGGTCCAGCAGGAACTGGCGCAGCAGCTGGCCGGGCACCGGGACTGGCTCACACTCCATCCAGGTCTCTTCCGCCGGCTCTCCGCTCTGGAATCCCCGCTGGCGCAGGATGAGACCAGCGCCACCCCGGAGCAGCACCGCATGCTGGAGAAGACGCTCGACGAGGCCCGGGCCGCCGGCGCCGGACTCGACGACGCCACCCAGCAGCAGCTGCGCGCGATCAATCTCGAGCTCACCACCGCCGAGACCGCCTATGAGCAGCTGCAGCGGCACGAGGCCACCGCCCACGCCGCCTACTTCCCCGACCTCGCAGAGCTGGCCGGACTCACGCCGCAGGAGCTGGCCGCAGCCGAGGCGGCCGCGCAGGAGGCAGGACACAGCAGCGGAGCCCTGCTGCCGCTGAACCTGCCGGTGCAGCAGAGCCCCCTGGAGAAGATGACCCGACGCTCCGCCCGCCGCCGGCTGCACCAGGCCTCCATCGCCCGGGGCACCCTGACCGACGCACAGGGCCGGACGACGAGTCAGATCGGGGCGCAGATCGCCGTGCTGCGCGCCCGGCGTGCCCGGATGCTGGGCTTCGAGCACCACCTGGACAGCGTCCTGCCCGCGCGCACCGCGCAGGACCGGGCCAGCATCGAGGCGATGCTGCGCCCCATCGCCGACGGCGCGCTGGCCCGGCTCGACGCTGAGCTCCAGACCCTGCGCGAGGCGGGAGTGCTGGACGCGGAGGCATTGCAGGGCGCCCGGTCTGACGATGCCCGAGCGGACCGCACCACCGAGCTCGAGCCCTGGGACATCAGCTTCGGCTTCGCCGCCGTGGCGAAGCAGCAGGCCTCGGACTCCTCGACCAACCCCGCGCAGCCCGCGGACGCGACGTCGGGTGGAGACGTGCCCGTGGATGAGGCGCTGCGCCAGGTCTTCGACGCCGCATCCCGGCTCTACGGGATCACCGTGGTGGAACGCGACGACCTTCCCAGCTTCGCCCCCGGGGCGCGCAGCTTCGAGGTCTTCGAACGCTCCGCCGAGCAGCGCCCGGGAGCGGGCATCGGACTGTTCCTCCTGGACCTCTACGCCCGACCGAGCAAGTCCGGCGGGGCCTGGATGAACTCCTTCTCGGTGGCCTCGACCCTGACCGGATCCTCACCGGTGGTCATCAACGCGTTGAACATCGCCGCCCCCGCCCCCGGAGCAACAGCGGCGCTGACGCCTTCGGCGATGCGCACGCTCTTCCACGAATTCGGCCACGCCCTCCACGGCCTGCTCGCCGAGGCCGAGTTCGAGGAGCTCTCCGGCACGGCGGTTCCGCGGGACAACGTCGAGTTCCCGTCCCAGGTCAACGAGATCTTCCAGGAGCTCTACGGCGGTGGCCTCGCCGACGCCGGACAGCAGCCCGCCCCGGTGGACCTCTGGGGCAAGGGGCTCAGCACCTTCGAACACGTGGCCGCCGTCGTCCTGGACCTCGCCTGGCACACGCTCTCGGTGGAGGAGGCCGAGGCTGCCGCAGAGGATCCCGAGGCGTTCTCCGCCGCGGCGCTGGTCGCCTGGGGGCTGGATCACCCGTTGGTGCCGCCGCGGTACGGGACCGGATTCTTCAAACACATCTTCGCCGGCTCCGGCTATGCCGCCGGGTACTACTCCTACCTGTGGGCACAGGTGCTCGCCGCCGACGCCTCACAGTGGTACCGCGAGCAGCTGGGACAGCGGCACGACTCTGGTCCGGCCGACGCATCGGCCAAGTCGGGCAGCCCCGCGCGGGACGACGAGGCGCTGGCCACAGCGGGGGCACACGTGCGCCGCGAGCTGCTGGCGCGGGGAAACACCCGGGATCCGCTGGAGTCCTACCGGATCAGCTTCGGCCGGGATCCTGAGATGGATGCCCTGCTGCGCCAGCTGGGACTCTGAGGCGACGAGCTCGGCGTCTGGGAAGCATCCTCCCGATCAACGCGTCATCGAATGGCATGGGCAGTCAGTCGAACAGACCAGAGAACATGGCGAGCCCGCCGAGTATGACCGCCCCGATCATGCGCAGGATCGAGAATTCCGGCGGCCCATCGGCGAGAACCTCTCCATCAGGGTCTTCCGGTCCGAACATCAGGCGGTGCACCCGCTTGTAGCTGGGGAGTCCGGATATCCCCATCAAGACGCCAGCTGCCCCAGCGAGGGTGAGCCATATATTGATGACGCTGCCTCACATTTGGTCACGTGGAGTCGTTCTTCTCGACGAGCATCCGCACGGGATGCGGCTCAGCTGCAGAGACCGCTGTCGCCCACGCCGCGATAGCAGAAAGCGGTCGCTCGGACCTCGGTGAGCTGATACCCATCTGCGTGCTGCTCTACGTGGACGAAGTATCGATGACCGGCCCCGGAGTCGCTCATCGCCCCCGTGACGTCCACCCGGTAGAACTCCTCTCCGAAGTCCTCCGGTTCTGTGATCACGACCCAGCGCGGCCCATAGTCATCCGCATCTGCGTCTTCCTCGCCGGGGTCACCGCCGGTGGCGCGCTCACCCACCGATTCGGCCAGGGCGCGAGGCTCCTGCGTCGGTGGGACGTCCTCGATGTAGTCCTCCGTGACATCTTCGGTGGCACTCAAATAGAGGAAATGGGATACCTCGGCCCAGCCGTAGCCGTCGGCGAGCTGCACCTCGGTCCAGAGGCTTTGCCCTTCGTCCCCGGAGGCGTTGAGGTTCCGTTCTCGTCCTGCGAGATCGACGGCGTCGGTGGGATGCAGCTCCGCGACCACCTCGGCTGGGGCTTGGCCGAAGTAGCTCACGCTCGGGTCTTCTCCGGGCAGATCGCCCTCCTCGGCCTGCGGCGCACCCCCTGCCGGCGGACCCTCGGGCGGGCCGGTCTCTTCCCCCTCCGGGCTGGCCTGGTTCTCTGAAGACGGCGACTCAGAGTCATCCTCGGTCTGATCTGCCTCATCGGCGTCGTCGCCATCTGCAGAGGGCGTGGCGGACTCCTCGGCGGCCTCAGGTTCGGGCGTCGCCTCTGGTGCGTCTTGTTGCTGGGTGGCCTGATCCGTCGGGGTGGCACCGGCCTCGGGGTCTTCCTCGGCGGAACCGCAGCCGGTGATGGTCAGTGCACCCACAGCGAGCGCTGCAGTGAGAAGAGCGGGACGGCGGGTCATGAATTCTGCCTCCAGAGGGCTCCGGGGTCACAGGTGGTTACTCCACCGTAGGCAGAGTCATCTCCAGCGCACCAACCCCTGACCTGGATCGTTAGTGGGTTGTGCCCCAAGATCCGGGGACAGCATGACCAGGACGGAGAGTGCCACCGTGGTGACATAGGTGCCGAAGTCCGAGACTGTGGAGGCGATCCAGAAACATGTGAAGGCCTGATTCTGGCGCAGCTTCATGAGTCCGCCGACAACAGCTCGTCGAGCCGACAGCTGGGAAGCACGATCCAACCCTCGCGTTCGGCTCGGGCCTGGTGCTCGGGCGGCGGCGGTTCATACCGACCCAGGGCGGCAGCCCGCGCGGCAAGGGCCGCCACCACCGCATCGAAGGCGTCGGTGGACGTCACCATCAGCTCCGTGTGCGCCCCGAGATCCAGCCAGGGCGTGTCGCGCTGCATCTGCGCCACCAGGCGGCCGCGCACCTCGGGATCGGACCGGTATCCCCGGATCTCCCACTCCCACAGTCGCAGCGTGGCGCCCGGGTACACCTCCACGACGACGCCGTCGCGGCCCGAGCGGTCGACGAGAAGTCCGCTGGCGGTGAGTCGCCCGAGGAGGCCCGCGCAGCGCATCGCTGTGAGACCGATCCGGTCGGTCGAGACGCTGAGCGGCCACCGACCGAGCGTCTCCCGCACCTGCCTGTCGGTCTCGCGATAGGCGAGCGTCCGACGCCACTCCATGCGTCCGTCCGGCGTGTGGGCCCGGGACAGATCACTGTGGTCCGCGACGAAGGCGACGAACTCATCGGGCCAGCCGAAGGCGCAGTCGATGCCGATCTTGGCCACACCGGCCGCGGCCTCGGTGATCTCTACATCGCCGACCTCGAGAGTCAGCTGCTCCAACCGGGCCTCTCGGTCGGTCCACTCGATGACTGCGAGGGCTGTCCCCTTGTTCTCGGCGGCCAGATCGACTCCGGCGGTGCGCATCGGGAGGAGGTTCATCGAGACGGGGCTCATGACCATGACGCTACCGAATCCTGCGGATCTACGAGAGCTCCGGTCCCACTCCGGTGCAGCTCAGTCGGTCGCGGCGGCGGTCTGGGCGATCACGGTGCGGAAGCGCTGGACGATGGTGACCACCGACGCGATGCCGAGCAGGATCAGCACCACCAGCAGCACCGAGGAGTGCAGACCCAGTCCGGTGAAGCCGGTGAAGACCAGGGTCAGCACCATCCGCTCGGAGCGTTCGGCGATGCCGACGTCGGCGGTGTAGCCCAGCGCCTCGGCCTTGGCCCGCACATAGGAGACCAGGTTGCCCGCCAGCAGGCAGAAGGCCGAGGCGATGCCCAGCCAGACGTGGTCTCCGCCGGTGAAGAACCAGATCAGCAGGCCGAGGAACACTGCGCCGTCCTGGACCCGGTCCAGGCAGGAGTCCAGGAATCCGCCCAGCACGGAGCTCTTTCCGCTGATCCGGGCCATCAGCCCGTCGACGAGGTCGGAGAAGACGAAGACGGTGATGAACACCGTGCCCCAGAACAGCTCCCCCATCGGGTAGAAGACCAGGGCGCCCAGGCACACGCCGATCGTCCCGATCACGGTCACCATGTTCGGGGTCATGCCCAGCCCGATCAGAGCCTTGGCGATCGGGGTGAACAGTCCGCCGAAGAAGGCGCGCGCGTAGCGATTGAGCATCTAGCGGTTCGCCTCCCAGGCCTCGGCCACCAGGGCGCGGGTCTCCCCCAGCGTCTGGGAGAGGTTCTTGGTCTGCGCGATGATCGGCATGAAGTTGGTGTCCCCGTTCCAGCGCGGGATCACGTGCTGGTGCAGGTGCGAGGCGATGCCGGCTCCCCCGACCTTCCCCTGGTTCACCCCGAGGTTGAAGCCGCCCGGATTCGCCGTCGCGCGCAGCACTCGCATGCACTGCTGGGTCAGGGTGATGAACTCCGCTGACTCTTCGGCGTCGAGGTCGGTGAGGTCAGGCACGTGCCGGTAGGGGCAGACCATCAGGTGACCGGGGTTGTACGGGTAGAGGTTCAGCAGCACGAAGCACCGCTCGCCTCGGTGGACGATCAGCGACTCCTCGTCGCTGCGCCGCGGTCCCTGGCAGAAGGGGCAGTCGTCCGCCCCGCTGACCTGGTCCTGGCCGCGGTTCTGATAGGCGGCACGATGTGGGGTCCAGAGGCGCTGGAAGGCGTCGGGAACGCCTGCCAGTTCGAACTCGTCGCCGGACCCCACGCCGGCTCAGCCTTCCTTGGATTCGATGGCCGCGAGGATCCGGGCAACGGCCTCATCCACGGGCACCTGGTTGTCCTGGCTGCCGTCACGGAACCGGAAGGAGACCGCGCCGGCGTCGACGTCGTCGCCTCCGGCGATCAGCACGAACGGGATCTTATCCTTCGAGGCCGTGCGGATCTTCTTCGGGAAGCGGTCGCTGCTGTCCTCGAGCTCGGCGCGCACTCCGGCGGCCTTGAGCTTGTCCACGACCTCGGTGAGGTAGCCGTTGAACGGCTCCGCCACGGGGATCGCGCGGACCTGGACCGGGGAGAGCCAGACCGGGAACGCACCGGCGTAGTGCTCGGTGAGCACGCCGAGGAAGCGTTCGATGGAGCCGAACTTCGCCGCGTGGATCATCACCGGCTCCTGGCGGGTGCCGTCGGCGGCCTGGTACTCCAGGCCGAAGCGCTCGGGCTGGTTGAAGTCGTACTGCACGGTGGACATCTGCCAGGTCCGGCCGATGGCGTCGCGGGCCTGAACGGAGATCTTCGGTCCGTAGTATGCCGCGCCGCCGGGATCGGCGACCAGCTCCAGGCCGGTCTCCTTGGCGACGTCTTCGAGCACCTTGGTGGCCTCTTCCCACTGCTCGGCGCTGCCGATGAACTTCTCCGAATCCTCGTCCCGGGTGGAGAGCTCCAGGTAGAAGTCATCCAGGCCGAAGTCGCGCAGCAGCGAGAGCACGAAGCTCAGCAGGTGGCGGACCTCGTCGGGAGCCTGCTCCTTGGTGACGTAGGAGTGGGAGTCGTCCTGGGCGAAGCCCCGCACGCGGGTCAGCCCGTGGATCACGCCGGACTTCTCGTAGCGGTAGACCGAGCCGAACTCGAAGAGCCGCATCGGCAGCTCGCGGTAGGAGCGTCCGCGGGAGCGGTAGATGAGGTTGTGCATCGGGCAGTTCATCGCCTTGAGCCGGTAGTCCTGGCCCTGCTTGGTGATGTTGCCCTCGGCGTCGCGCTCTTCATCCACATGCAGCGGCGGGAACATGGTGTCGGCGTAGTAGGGCAGGTGTCCCGAGGTGTGGAACAGGCCGTCCTTGGAGATGTGCGGGGTGCCCACGTACTGGAATCCGGCCTCGATGTGCCGGGTCCGGACGTAGTCCTCCATCTCGCGCTTGATGATGCCGCCCTTGGGATGGAACAGCGGCAGCCCGGAGCCCAGCTCGTCGGGGAAGCTGAACAGGTCCAGCTCCGAGCCCAGGCGGCGGTGGTCGCGGCGCTCGGCCTCGGCCAGACGCTCCTTGTAGGCCTTCAGATCTTCCTTGGTCGGCCACGCGGTGCCGTAGAGGCGCTGCAGCTGCGGGTTGGACTCCTTGCCGCGCCAGTAGGCGGCGGCCGAGCGCATCACGGCGTAGGCGTTGGCGATCAGCTTGGTGTTGGGCAGGTGCGGTCCGCGGCAGAGGTCGGACCAGATCCGCTCGCCGTGGCGATCGACGTTGTGGTAGATCGTGATCTCCCCGCCGCCGACCTCGATGCTGGCGCCCTCGGCGGCCTCGGCCGCGCCGCCTGCGCTGGTGGCATCGCTGGCGACGCCGAGCAGCTCGAGCTTGTACGGCTCGTCTGCCATCGCGACCTTCGCCTGGTCTTCACTGACCACCTCGCGCTCGAACTGCTGGGTCTGGTTGATCAGCTTCTGCATGGCCTTCTCGATCTTCTTCAGATCATCAGGTGTGAAGGGCTCGGCGACGTCGAAGTCGAAGTAGAACCCGTCGGTGATGTAGGGGCCGATGCCGAGCTTGGCCTCGGGGTAGAGCTGCTGGACCGCCTGGGCCATGACATGGGCGGTGGAGTGGCGCAGCACGTTGAGCCCGTCGGGGCTGGAGATGTCCACAGCCTCGACGACGGCGCCGGCCGGGATCTCCCGGGAGAGGTCCCAGAGCTCGCCGTCGACCCGCATGACCACGGTGGTCTTGTCCGCGGCGAAGAGCGTGGTGCCGGTGGTGCCGCGCTCGATGCTCGCCGTCTCGCCGTCGCGGGTGATGCTGATGGATTCAGCCGGCGCTGCGGCCTGGGACGGGGCTTCCGATGCTGCGTTTTCGGACACTTGGGATGTACTCCTCATGGATGTTCTGCGGACCCAGGTGATTCTACGGGAACCCCGGCGGAACTGGTGCGGGCTCAGTCGCGCTGGCACCCCGGGCACCAGTAGAGCCGCCGGCCCACCAGCTCGGCCGCTTCGATGACGGCACCGCAGCGCTGGCACGGTGTGCCCTGGTGCTTATAGACCCAGTGGCGACGCGGGCCGCGGGTGCGCACGGTGCGGATCCGACCCTCGTCGACGCCGTCGCGCAGCTGCTCGGTGAGCCGGTCCCAGAGCGCGGCGGCCCGTTCCGGGTCCAGCTGGTTGCTGGGGGTGTACGGGTCGAGGCGCTCGAGGAAGAGCGATTCGGCGCGGTAGATGTTTCCCACCCCGGCGATGACCGCCTGGTCCATGAGCGCCGCGGCGATGCTGATCCGGCGTCGGCTGAGGTTGTGCAGGAACGTCGCGCGCAGCTCGGCGTCGGTCTGTGCCGGCAGCTGAGGACCGGACTCTCCCTGACCGGGCATCACCTGGCGCAGCGGGTCCGGACCGAGCCGGTCGATGACTGCCTGGTACTCCGTGGGGTCGAGCACCGCGCAGGTGGTGGGTCCGCGGAGATCCGCCCAGCCGTGCCGCGCGCTGACCCGGGCGCGCACCGCCCCCTTCGGGGGTTCGGGGATGAGCCAGCCGTCGTCGTCGTAGGTCGGCTCGAAGGTCACCGCGGCGGCCCGGGGCGCACCGATGGTGGCCTCAGCGGCGAAGTCCGCGTCGCCGCGGAAGCTGAACGCGCCGTAGAGCCCCAGGTGGACCTGCCAGACCGCGGGTCCGAGGTGCACGAACAGGTGCTTGCCCCAGGCTTCGGCGTGCTGCGGCACCTGTCCGTCCAGCCGTTCCGCGCCCGCGCTGAACCGTCCCTGCGGGGAGCTGACCCGCCACGGATGACCGGCGAAGACCGTGTTGATCTGCGCGGCGAGCCGGTGGAGGGTATGGCCTTCAGGCATGGATCAGTCGAGGATCTCGCCGGTGAGCTCGTAGTGGGAGATCTTCCCGATCCGGCGGGCGTGGCGCTCGTCCCCGGTGAAATCGGCGCCCAGGAATGCCTCGACGATCGTGGTGGCCTCCTCGAGGCTGTGCTGGCGGCCGCCGAGGGCGACGACGTTGGCGTCGTTGTGCTCCCGGGCGAGGACCGCGGTGTCGTGGTTCCAGGCCAGCGCGGCGCGGACGCCGGCGACCTTGTTCGCGGCGATCTGCTCGCCGTTGCCGGACCCGCCCAGCACGATCGCCAGCGCGTTCCTCCCGGCGCTGCGGGCCGCGACCACGGCTTCGGCGGCGCGGATGCAGAAGGCCGGGTAGTCGTCCAGCGCGTCATACTCCTGGGGTCCGTGGTCGATCAGGGTGTGACCGAGGCCGCGCAGGTGATCCACCAGGTGGGCGGAGAGCTCCATCCCGGCGTGATCGGTGGCGATGTGGACTTCCATGCTGTCTACCATGATCTCTTCTCAGACCTTTCGGGGCGAGGACGCTGGTGGCCCGGGGGCCGGGTCAATCCTACGTGGCGCGGGCCGGGTCCGGAGTGGCCCAGGCGGCCGACGGGAACAGGGCCCGAGCGAGTATCGTTGCACCCTGCACAGCGCAAGAGGAGGAACATGTCTGACGAAGAGTCCCAGCCCGCCCGTGAGCTCCCGAAGTTCTCGAACCGCCTGGGGGCGCCGATCGCCACCGTGCGCCCCGTGGGTCGGCCTCCGTCCCAGGTCTCGGGTCTGCCCGGCCGCCCTGCCGCGGACCAGCCGGCACCCTCCGCCGGCGACCGGCCGAGCCCGGCCGACGCGATTCCGCTCAGCCCCGCGCTGCCGCATCCCGGGCAGCCGAGCACCGGGCAGCCGAACGTCGAGCAGTCGGGGGCCGAGCAGCAGAGCTTCTACGACGCGGTCGGTGGACGCAAGACCTTCGAGACCATCGTCGAGGTCTTCTACAGCCATGTCGCCGAGGACGAGGACTTCCGGGCGATGTACCCCGAGGCGGACCTGGAACCGGCCAAGGAGCGGCTGCTCACGTTCCTGGAGCAGTACTGGGGCGGCCCGCGCACCTACCAGGAGCAGCGCGGACACCCCCGGCTGCGGATGCGGCACATGCCCTTCGCGGTGGACGCCGAGGCTCGCGACAAGTGGCTGCGCTTCATGCGCGCCGGCGTCGACGCCGCCGATCTCTCCCCGCTGCACGAACAGATCCTGTGGGACTACCTGGAGCGCGCCGCGCACTCGATGGTCAACAGCTGAGCCTCAGCGGCTGGTTACATCAGACGCTGGGTTCTTCAGCGGCTCAGCGGCTGGGTTCACAGCCGTCGCATCTTTCAGAGGCTCGCAGGCTCCCGGGTGCTGCGGCAGAGGATGTAGCCGCCCTGGGAGCTGAGCCGGACCCAGCGGCCCCGGCGGTGCACCGCGGTGGATCCCCCGGCGCCCTCGGCGGCGAGGAAGTTCAGCGCGTGCGCTCCGAAGGCCGCGCCCGCCGGGATGGCGGCATCGCGCAGCGGCTGCGCTTCTGCGGCGTCTGCGCCCTCGGCCGGGACGGCGTTCTCCGTCTCCAGGTCCCGGCCCCAGACCTGTTCCCGGACCTGCTCGACGACGGCGGCGCCCGCCGTGGTCGGCACGGCCTGCGTGATCTGGGCGATGCCTGCGGCCGCCTGGGAGCGCAGGTGGTCGTCGGACAGGCGTCCCAGCGACTCCCAGCCCGAGCGCGGAGGCGTGACCGCGGCCCAGGGCACGCTGAGCCGGCTCGGCGGCAGCGAGAGCTCGGTCTCGGCCGGGTTCATCCGGGCGATCCGCTCGCTGATCGAGCTCAGCTCCGTGGTGACGTCTGCCCGAGACTCCTCGGCCAGGGCGACGGTGCGCAGTCCGAGCACCGCCGGCAGCTGGCTCAGCAGCGACCCCGGGGTCATCACGGGAACCCAGGCGGCCAGCACCTGGCCCACGGCCTGGAGCCGGATGCCCTGCTCCTGGATCCGGCGGGCGCGCTTGATGTAGGTGGAGAGGTCCTGGAGCGAGACGGCTTCAGCGAATCGCAGCGAGTCAGTCATGGGGCTCATTGTTCCAGAGCAGAGCGCACCTCATCGACCAGGATCTCCATATAGCGTCGGGCCTCGCGCGGGTCCTTGTCTGCGATCGCCCGGGCGACGCCGTCGTGGGCGTCCAGTGCCTCGGGCATCGGGCGGGTCGGCATCAGGCCGTGCTTGGTGCGTCCGGTGAGGACCTCGGCGACGACGTCGGCCAGCGCGGCGAACATCGAGTTGCCCCCGGCCTCGAGCATCAGTCGGTGGAACGCGATGTCTGCCGTGATGAATTCGGTGAGCTGTTCGGACTCGCCGAGCCGGCGCATGGTCGCGGCCAGATCCAGCATCTGCTGGGCCTGGACCTCGGTCCGCCGCGCGGCGGCCAGAGCCGCGGCCTCGGTCTCCACCGCGATGCGCAGCTGGGTCAGCTCGATGAAGGCGCCGCGCGCGTCGGCGGAGGCCAGGCGCCAGCCGATCACCGACGGGGACATCACGTCCCAGTGCTCTGCGGCGGTCACCACCAGCCCGATGCGTCGCTTCGAGTAGAGCAGCCCATGAGATTCCAGCACCTTGACGCTGTCTCGGGCCACGGTGCGCGAGACGCCGAACCGCTGCTGCAGCGACTCCAGGGTCAGCACAGCCCCCGGTCGGTGCGCCCCATCGACGATCTCGCGCCCGAGGGTCTCGGAGATCGCATCCCTGCCCACACGCGCTACGGAAGAGTGCGCCACCGAGCCTCCTTCATCAACGCAGAAATAAACATCACACCTTTCGGCCTGAAAGGTGCTATCTTAGCTGGCACGTGGTCCCCGTCACAGGAGACCGAGACCAATCCCAAGCTCAAAGGAATTCGATGACGAATCCCCCACCTCAGCGTAGCCCGGGCGAACCGGCTCCCCCTTGTCACCTCGTGGTGATGGGGGTCTCAGGCTCCGGGAAGTCCACTCTGGCGGCCGCACTGGCCACCGAGCTCAACCTGCCGATGGCCGAGGCGGATGAGTTCCATCCCCCGGAGAACATCGCGAAGATGGCGTCCCAGACCCCGCTCACCGACGAAGATCGCTGGCCCTGGCTCGACGCCCTGCGCGACTGGATGTCCACCCAGGCCGAGACCGGCAGCGTGATCACCTGCTCCGCACTGCGTCGCAGCTATCGCGACGTGCTGCGCACGGCCACCGGTCGGGTGGTCTTCCTCCATGTCGATGTGGAGATCCCCCGGCTGAACACCCGGCTGGCCCACCGCAGCGGACACTTCATGCCGCCCGCGCTCCTGGAGTCCCAGCTGGCCACCCTGGAGGCCCTCGACCCGGACGAGGACGGCGTGGTGCTCCCCAACGACACCACCGTCGACGACCTCCTCGAGGCGGCGCGGACCTGGCTCCGCACCCAGAACGCACCTACCGACCACAGCGAAGAACGGAATCACTCATGACCATCGAAGGCTGGGAACAGACCCTCGGCACCGGACCGCTGCTGGCCATCGCGGCCGGCTCCATCGCGGTGCTGCTCGTACTGATCATCCGCTTCAAGGTCCACGCCTTCGTGGCCCTGATCCTGGTCTCGCTGCTCACTGCGGCCGTGGCCGGGATCCCCACCTCCGAGATCGTCCCGGTGCTCACCTCCGGGTTCGGCTCCACCCTGGCCTCGGTGGCCCTGCTCGTCGGCCTCGGCGCGATGCTCGGTCGTCTCGTGGAGGTCTCCGGCGGCGCGAAGGTGCTCGCCGACCGGCTGGTCAACAGGTTCGGGGAGAAGCGCGCACCGCTCGCCCTCGGCGTGGCCTCGCTGCTCTTCGGCTTCCCGATCTTCTTCGACGCCGGACTCATCGTGATGCTGCCCGTGGTCTTCGCCGTGGGCCGCCGCCTCGGCGGCTCGGTGCTGCTCTACGGCCTTCCCGTGGCCGGCGCATTCTCCGTCATGCACGTCTTCGTGCCTCCGCACCCCGGCCCCGTGGCCGCCAGCGAGTTCTTCGAGGCCAACGTCGGCATCCTGCTGCTGGTCGCGCTGCCGATCGCCGTGCTCACCTGGTATGTCACCAGCTACCTCTTCGGCAAGTGGGCCGGACGTCGCTGGGAGCTGCCGATCCCGATGCTGCTGGGCCAGGCCGATGAGGCCGCCGAGAAGAACCCGCCGAAGTTCGGCACCGTGGTGATGGTTCTGCTGCTGCCGATGCTGCTGATCTTCCTCAACACCGGACTGAGCACGCTGGCCACCGCCGGTGTGGTCTCCGCAGACCAGACCGAATCCGCCTGGTACGGCATCCTGATCACCCTCGGCCAGACGCCGGTGGCCCTGCTCATCACGCTCTTCGTCGCCCTGGCGACCATGGGCACCCAGGGCGGCCGCGGCATGAGCGGCGCCCAGGACATCATGGACCAGGCGCTGGCCCCGGTCTGCGCGGTCATCCTGATCACCGGCGCCGGCGGCATGTTCGGCGGCGTGCTGCGCGAGTCAGGCATCGGCGAGGCGCTCTCCGACTCGCTCTCCGGCGTCGGGATCCCGCTGATCGTCGCCGGCTTCGTCATCGCCGGCGTGCTGCGGATCGCGCAGGGCTCCGCCACCGTCGCGCTGACCACCGCGGCCGGGCTGCTGGCCACCGGCGTCGCCGCCGCGGACTACAACGAGCTCCAGCTCGCCGCCATGGTCATCTCCGTGGCCGCCGGCTCGGTGATCGCGTCCCACGTGAACGACTCCGGATTCTGGCTGATCTCGAAGTTCTTCGGCATGGACGTGAAGACCACGCTGAAGACCTGGACCGTGCTGGAGACCCTCATCGGCATCATGGCGTTCCTGCTCGCCTGGGCCGTGTTCGGGGTGGCCACGCTGATCTGATCGGGCTCCCCCGCTCTGCGGCCGAGGGGCCGATAGAGTGGGGGCACCTGACCTTGTCCGCGCCCGAAAGGACGTCGCATGCCTGATCGCCGTTATGAGGTGCCCGCCGCCGCCGAGTCGGTGCAGCAGCTCGTGGACATGCTGCAGCTGAAGCACCTGGACCCCAGTGACGCCGAAGCCGCGGCGGGACGCGGCGGTGAGGATCACTTCCTCGGGCCGGTGTTCAAGCAGGCCTACTGGCGGGTCTTCGGCGGGCAGGTGCTGGCCCAGGCCGCCACCGCCGCGATGGCCACGGTGGAGCCCGACCGGCTGATCCACTCGGTGCACGGCTACTTCCTGCGCCCCGGAGACGCGAACAAACCGATCCAGGTCTCCGTGGAGCGGCTGCGCGACGGCGGCTCCTTCTCGGCGCGGCGCAGCCAGGCCTACCAGGACGGGACGCCGATCCTGTCCATGATCGCCTCGTTCCAGCGCCCCTCCGCCGGGGTGGCACATCAGCGTCGGATGCCTGAGGGGGTCCCGGACCCAGAGGATCTGGCACCCCCTCAGGAGCTGGTGGGACATGTGAAGCACCCGATCGTGCATGAATGGGCCCACGGACGTCCCTTCGACATCCGGCACGTGGACCGCCCGATCTACCTCGAGGCCGATCAGGACCCGCATGCGACCAGCGCCGTGTGGCTCAAGACCAAGGCCGCGCTGCCCGATGACCCCAACATCCACCGCGCGGCGATCCTCTACGCCTCGGACTACACGCTGCTGGAACCGGTGCTGCGTCGCCACGGCCTGTACTGGGCCAAGCCCGAGATGAAGGTCGCCTCGCTGGATCACGCCATGTGGTGGCACCGCGACGCCCGGGCCGATGAATGGCTGCTCTACGTCCAGCAGAGCCCGAGCGCGCAGAACGCCCGCGGCCTCGCCCAGGGCTCGATCTACAGCCGCAACGGCGCCCTGGTCGCCTCGGTGGCCCAGGAGGGCATGGTGCGACCACCCGAGGGTCTGCGGCCGAAGCTCTCCGAGAAGATGCAGCAGACCCTGGTGAACAGCTCCCGGGCCACCCGGAGCATCAACAAGAAGTACGCCCAGACCTGGACCTCGCGCTACCTGGAGACCTGAGTCGGCGGTCCTCGGTTGCCAAGGCGGGGTGCCGGGGCGCGCCTGATCCAGACCGGCTGCCCGTTCGCCTAGGTCTGCGGAATCGGTGGGCCTGGACTCAGCGGCTGTTGATCAGGCTCACGCTGCGGTAAGCCTGCAGGGTCGCGGCCGCCGTCGCGTCCCAGGAATAGAACCGGGCGAGCGTCGCCGCCGTCGTGCTGTAGCGGCTCCAGGCGCGGCGGTGCAGCACCAGCCAGCGCAGCTGCTCGGCCCACAGCGCCGGGTCCAGGCTCGGGATCAGCCGGCCGCTGCGGCGGTGGGTGATCAGGGACGAGAGGCCGCCGACGTCGTGGGCGATCACCGGGGTGCCGCAGGCCATCGCCTCCAGGGCCACCAGCCCGAAGGATTCGCTGAACGAGGGCACCAGGACCGCATCGCTGCCGCGGAAGAGCTCGGCGAGCTCACCGTGCGGCATCGGGGGCAGCGCGTGGACCGCGTCCGCGACCCCTGCCTGTTCGGCCAGGGCGTTGAGATCCAGCACATCGTCGCCGCTCTGGCTTCCGGCGACCACGAGCTGGACCGGCACCTCGGGCATCATCCGGCGCAGCTCACCGAGGGCTTCGACGGCGACCTGCGGTCCCTTGTGCGGCTGCAGCCGACCGGCGAAGGCCAGGCGCAGCGGACGTCCCGCCAGCGGACCGGAGCGTGGGTCGGTCCCGACCGGCGGGTGGAAGATCTCGAGGTCGACGCCGGGCCGGACCAGCGCGAGCGAGGCGTCGTGCAGGCCGAAGAGTCGTTTGAGATCGGCGATCTCATGCTCGGTGTTGGCGGTCACCAGATCCGCGGTGCGCGCGATCATGGCTTCGGCGACGCTGCGCCGGGGACTCTCCGGTGTGGTCGGGTCGAGCTCCTGCTTCACCGCCGCGATCGTGTGCATGGTGTGCACCAGCGGCGCCGACAGGGCCTGGGCCAGCTGGATCCCGGCCAGGCCGGAGATCCAGTAGTGCGAGTGCACGGTGGTGACCTGACTCTCGTCCACGGACTCCAGGCTGCGCAGCGCGCGGGCGGCCAGGGCGTCGACCTGCGCGGGCAGCAGCGACTTCTCGGCCCGGGCCGGCTCCCCCACGGCGAGGGTGTGGATCCGTCGACCGTCTTCGAGGAACGTGACGTCGTCCGCCGGGGCCGGGGTCTCGGCGTCGACGTCGGTGGTGACGATGTCCACGGTGAGCCCCGCCTGGGCCAGTGCGCTGCTGAGCGCATTGACGTACACGTTGAGTCCTCCGGCGTCCCGGTTGCCGGCCTGGGCCAGCGGAGAGGTGTGCAGGCTGACCATGACCACGCGCGCCGAGTCCGCCTCGGTCTGCGGGGTGCCGCAGACTCCCGCGGGGACGCAGTCGGTGGACATGTGGCTCTCCATGACGCCGCGCGGCATCGCGACGCGGCTGAGGGGTGGGGGTGGTTCGATCCTTATGCTACAGCGAGGTCATCGCCGCAGGTATTCCGCGCAGTCGGCGGCCGCCGCGGGGTCCCCGGCGGTGTCTCGGCTCAGCAGCCAGAGTCCCTCGGCATCCTCGATCACCGGTTCGAAGCCCAGCCGTTCGGCGCGGGCGAAGGCCTGCTCAGGGGTCAACGGGTTCGACCCGCCGAGCTCCTCTGCGGTGTCGTCGATGATGATCCAGGTCAGCGCGTCCTCATCGGTGGTGCCGTTGAGCCCCACCGAGGTGCGGTCCACCAGGTGCGGCACCGCGGTGTCGGCGGCTTCGACGCAGACATCATCGGGCACGGCGTCGGTGACCTCTTGGTGGGCCAGCGCCCGCTCCCCCATGCTCCAGTTGTCCCCGGTCACGGTGCGCTGCAGCGGGAAGACCCCGGGGAACGCGAGGGTCCCGACCAGGCCGACGGCGATGACCGCCCCGGGCAGCCCGACGGCGAGCGGCCTGAGTCGGGGCCACCGCGCGATGAGCCGGCGGGCCACGTCGAAGCCGGCGAGCAGGAAGATCGGGGCGAGGATCGCGTCGTACTGGTAGATCACGGACCAGACGTTCTCGCGGTCGTTGAACAGCCTGGAGAGCAGGATCGGGGCGCCGAGGATCACATAGGGCGAGGCGAAGGGCAGCAGCAGCAGCGGCAGGAAGTGCAGCGCCCAGAGGCCCACCTTGGTGGGGTGGTCGAAGAGGATCACGATCGCGTTCCAGGGCTGGGTCAGCAGGAAGACGATGGCGGCGCCCGCGCTGGACCCCAGCGCGGTGAATTCCCAGTAGCCGAACTCGCCTGCGGCGGAGAAGTGCGGGATCACCAGCTCCACCGCGAACCAGTAGCCGAAGACTCCCAGGACCGCGGTGACCAGTGCGGGCAGCCAGGCCCGTTTGAACGCGAAGACCAAGCTCAGCGCGATCAGCGTGACGCCCATGTCCTCGCGGACCAGCAGCAGCACCGCGCCGAGTCCCACGGCCAGCCACATCCGACCCCGTTCGATGGCCCAGATGATCCAGGCCACCAGCGGGACGCCGAAGGCGATCTCGTGGAAGTCCCAGTTCACCAGCGCCTGGAAGGGCCAGAAGAGCAGCAGTCCGACGGCGGCGAGCAGGGCCGGCAGGTGGCTGAACCAGCCGCGCACCACCAGGTAGACCGGGATCGCGGTGGAGACCAGCAGCGCGATCATGCCGATGTTGAGCACCCGCGGGTCGTCCCAGATCCAGTAGAGCGGGGCGAAGGCGGCGATGATCGGGTGGAAGTGATCTCCCAGGAGGTGGAAGTCCTCCCCCTTGATCGGCACGATCGGGGCCTTGAACAGCGAGTACTGCCGCACCGCCTGGTCGAAGATGCCGAGGTCGTAGCCCTTGGCCTCGAAGTTGCGGAAGCGCAGCAGCGAGTGCGTGAGATACAGCAGAGCGGCCGCCGTCATGACGGCGGCCAGCTGGAGTCTATGCGATATGGACAAGTGCCCCGGGAGGGATTCGAACCCCCGACCGGCGGATTAGAAGGCCGCTGCTCTATCCCCTGAGCTACCGAGGCTTGGACACGCAGAGTCTCAGCATCCTGAGCAGGTCCAGGCAGAGAGTCTACCTGCTCGGCACCGCCCTGGTCTTCCCCAGCCCGCGTCGACACGCCGCGTCCGCGCTGGTCATCCACACCCATCGGGGACGATCAACGCACCGGGTTCGACGCCGCGAACACTGGGAGCACCCCGTCCGACTGCCACGGCCTGCGGCGGGGCCGGGCACGCCGTGCCGAGACTCAACGGCCGTGACAGAGATGGAGGAGAGCAATGAGCGAAACGATCACCGTCCGCGGATTCCTCGGCGGCGAGGTGGAGGAGTTCATCACGCCCCAGGGGTTGCCGATCTCGAACTTCAGGCTCGGGTGCACTCCGCGGCGCTATGACCGCAAGACCGAACGGTGGGTCAACGGGGACACCAACTGGTACACCGTCTCCGCGTTCCGCCAGCTGGCCCAGAACGTGAAGAGCAGCCTGCACAAGGGCGACCCGGTGCTGGTGACCGGACGGCTGCGGGTCCGGCAGTGGGAGAACGACAAGGGTCAGCGCGGCACCTCCGTGGAGATCGACGCGGAGGCCATCGGCCACGACCTGACCTTCGGCTCCGGGTCCTTCACCCGACTCGGCGGCGCGGGGTCCGGGGAGGACAACCCCCGCGCCGGGGCGGAGTCCCCCGCGGGGTCCTCGAGCGACTCCCCCAGTTCCGCCGCTGACTCGGTCTGGGGCACAGACGCTGACGACGCCCAGGGTCAGACGCAAGAGCAGGCCCAGGACCAGTCCCAGGAGAAGGAGGCGGCCCCCTTCTGAGCGGCAGGACGTCGCGGGACTGCCAACGGGCCGCCAGCGGGGCGACAAGGGGTGGGCACATGACTCGGCCCGCCCACGATCACCAGAGGGTGTCGCGGGCGGGCCGGATCAGCGTCGCGTGCTCACGTGCGTGCTGTTCGCACAGCTCAGTCGATGACTGGGCGGGCAGATCAGTCGCGGGTGAGCCTGCGGTGGGTCACACGGTGCGGACGTGCCGCATCGGCGCCGAGGCGCTCGATCTTGTTCTGCTCGTAGGACTCGAAGTTGCCCTCGAACCAGTACCAGGCGGCGGGGTTATCATCCGTGCCCTCCCAGGCCAGGATGTGGGTGGCCACCCGGTCGAGGAACCAGCGATCGTGCGAGATGACCACGGCGCAGCCGGGGAAGTCCAGCAGCGCGTTCTCCAGGGAGCCGAGGGTCTCCACGTCGAGGTCGTTCGTGGGCTCATCGAGCAGCAACAGGTTGCCGCCCTGCTTCAGCGTCAGCGCGAGGTTCAGCCGGTTGCGCTCACCGCCGGAGAGGACACCGGCCTTCTTCTGCTGATCAGGTCCCTTGAAGCCGAAGGCTGAGACATAGGCGCGCGAAGACATCTCCACGGCACCCACATGGATGAAGTCGAGTCCGTCGGAGACGACCTCCCAGAGGCTCTTCTCCGAATCGATGCCGGCGCGCGACTGGTCGACATAGGAGAGCTTCACGGAGTCGCCGACGGCGAGCTTGCCGCCGTCGAGCTCTTCCATGCCCACGATGGTCTTGAACAGCGTGGACTTGCCGACGCCGTTCGGGCCGATGACTCCGACGATGCCGTTGCGCGGCAGCGAGAAGGAGAGACCGTCGATGAGCTGGCGGTCGCCGAAGCCCTTCTGAAGGTTCTCGGCCTCGATGACCTGGGTGCCCAGGCGCGGGCCCGGCGGGATCTGGATCTCGTCCATGTCGAGCTTCTTGGTGCGCTCGGCCTCGGCGGCCATCTCCTCGTAGCGGTTCAGACGGGCCTTGGACTTGGTCTGGCGCCCCTTGGCGTTGGACCGCACCCAGTCGAGCTCCTCGGAGAGGCGCTTGGCCATCTTGACGTCTTTCTTGCCCTGGACCTTCAGTCGGGCCTGCTTCTTCTCCAGGTAGGTGGAGTAGTTGCCCTCGTAGGGGTAGAGCCGACCGCGGTCGACCTCACAGATCCACTGGGCGACGTGATCGAGGAAGTAGCGATCGTGCGTCACGGCCAGCACGGCGCCCTCATAGGCGGCCAGGTGCTGCTCGAGCCAGAGCACGGACTCGGCGTCGAGGTGGTTCGTGGGCTCATCGAGCAGCAGCAGGTCCGGCTTGGAGAGCAGCAGCTTGCACAGCGCCACGCGTCGGCGTTCACCGCCGGAGAGCACGCTGACGTCGGCCTCCGGGGGCGGGCAGCGCAGCGCGTCCATGGCCTGCTCCAGCTGGGAGTCGAGGTCCCAGGCGTTGGCGGCGTCGATGGCCTCCTGCAGGGTGCCCATCTCGGCCATCAGGGCGTCGAAGTCTGCGTCAGGGTTCGCCATCTCCTCGGAGATCTGGTTGAACCGCTGCAGCTTCTCGTAGATCTCGCCCACGCCCTCCTGGACGTTGCCGAGCACCGTCTTGTCCTCGTTGAGCGCGGGCTCCTGCATCAGGATGCCGACGGAGTATCCCGGGGACAGACGTGCCTCGCCGTTGGAGGGCTCATCGAGCCCCGCCATGATCTTGAGGATCGTGGACTTGCCCGAACCGTTGGGTCCGACCACGCCGATCTTGGCACCGGGGTAGAAGGACATAGTGACGTCATCGAGGATGACCTTGTCGCCCACTTTTTTGCGGGCGCTGATCATGGTGTAAATAAACTCTGCCATGGTCCCCAGGCTAGTCGGCGGGGCGGAGAATCTGCTAATGGACCGGCTGCTGGGGCAGGCTCGCTTCAGCTCAGTCGATGAGGTCCAGCTGGTGCGGGGTGCTCCTGGTGGCTGGGCGCAGCTCCACCCGCCACCGCTGGGAGGCGAGCTCCGCGACGTCGTCGACCGTCTCGGGCTCCGGACCCTGCGCACGCAGCAGCATGCCGGTGAGCAGGCCACGAGCATGCTTGGCGAAGTGGGTGACGACTTTCCGCTTGCCGTCGCGCTCGGTGAAGCTGCTGACCATCAGGGTCCGTTCGGGTGCCGGCCGGTGCGCCTGGGCGTAGGAGCTGGAGCGGCAGTCGACCACCAGCTGATCCCCGATGCGCTCGGCCAGCGGTTCACCCAGGGCGGCCTTCCAGAAGCTGCCCAGCCGTCCCGGGGCGGGATGTGCCGGAGCTGCCCCCGGCCCCTGGCCGCTGCCCGGGGCGCTGAGAGTCACGCCCATGGAGAGCCGGTATGCCGGGATCCGATCGGTCAGGGAGGTCACGCCGAAGAGCCCGGAGAAGATCAGCACCTGCCGCGAGGCGCGGTCCAGCTGCTCGGGAGTCAGCCCCGCGGGGTTCAGGGCCTCGAAGAGCACTCCCGTGTAGACCTCATGTGCCGGCGCGGTCGGGGCGCTGGCCAGCTGCGCATTCGCGCGCACCTGGGGCATCACGGTCTTGCCCACGTTGAGGATCTGCTGGGCCTGGTCCTCGCCGCTGACTTGGATCAGCGCGTCCATCACGGAGGCGCGCGCCTGGTCGAGCTCCGGCAGGGTGAGTTTACGCAGATCCACGGGCGGCGCACCGGGATCGGTCGGAGGTGTCTTGCCCTCGGAGGGCGGCAGGAAGATCAGCACCGAGCAAGGCTAGCAAGCGGTGGGTGGGCTGAGTGCCAGGTGGCGGTGTGGAGATCCCGTACCATGGTGAGCCGGGACGGGTCGGTCAGACCATCGCGGCTCGAGACTGAGGCCCGCCGGAGACGGCGGATAACTGCCTCGGGTCGAGGAAAGTCCGGGCTCCACAGGGCAGGATGGTGGGTAACGCCCACTCGGGGTGACCCGCAGGCCAGTGCCACAGAAAACAGACCGCCGGCGGCGCTCGCCGTCGCAGGTAAGGGTGAAACGGTGGTGTAAGAGACCACCAGCGCCCCAGGTGACTGGGGCGGCTAGGCAAACCCCATCCGGTGCAAGGTCGAACAGGATGTGTTTGAGGGCTGCCCGCCCGAGCATCCGGGTTGATCGCTTGAGGTCCGTGGCAACACGAGGCCCAGATGGATGATGGTCCGTCTCGGTGAGCAATCACCGCGGCGACAGAACCCGGCTTATCGACCGACCCGTCCCCCACCCGCTCCCCCGTGCCCTCCGTCCGGGGCGTCCAGGTTCGGCTAGACTCGCTTACGGACACATCGCGGTGTTCGCCATGAACTGAGCACCCGATGGGTCCACGTAGACAATGACGTCTAGACGAGTGAGGACACGTCCAATAATGACCACTGAAGCAGACGAACAACTGCGCAGCTGGATCGACCGAGAGTCCCAGGCCGAGGCCATGATCCCTCTGCTGGGCAAGCTCTACCGTGAGAACAATGTGGTCACCGGGATCTACGGTCGCCGACTGGTCAATCGGTCCGCCATCGAGATCCTCAAGGCGCACCGCTTCGCCCGCCAGGTCGACGAGACCGAACTTCCCGTCTCTCAGACCCTGCCTCTGGTCCAGGCGCTTACCGAACTGGATCTCGGTGCCGCCAGCATCGACGTCGCCCGACTGAACTCCCGCTACCAGTCTTCTGCGTACGCGGCCTCCGGGGACATGGACGGCTTCCTGCGTGAGGAGCTGGCCGAAGTCATCGGCCGCGGCGGCGAAGGCATGAGCGAGCCCCGCGATGTGGTGCTCTACGGCTTCGGCCGGATCGGCCGGCTGCTGGCCCGGATCATCGTCGGCAACGCCTCTTCGGCTTCGGGACTTCGGCTGCGCGCCATCGTGGTGCGCCAGGGAGCCGAGGACGACCTTGCCAAGCGCGCCTCGCTGCTGCGCCGCGACTCGGTCCACGGCCCCTTCGAAGGCTCCATCCGGGTGGATCAAGAGAACCAGGCGATCATCGCCAACGGCACCTTCATCAAGGTCATCTACGCCTCCGACCCGGCCGCGATCGATTACACCGCCCATGGGATCAGCAACGCCGTGGTGGTGGACAACACCGGTCGCTGGCGCGATGAGGAGGGACTCAGCCAGCACCTGAAGGCCAAGGGCGTCTCTCGGGTGCTGCTGACCGCTCCGGGCAAGGGAGACCTGAAGAACGTCGTCTTCGGCGTGAACCAGGACCAGATCACCGACGAGGACACGATCATCTCCGCGGCATCCTGCACCACCAACGCCATCACCCCGGTGGCGAAGCTGATGGATGAGGCCTACGGGATCGACCACGGCCACGTGGAGACGGTGCACTCCTACACCAATGATCAGAACCTGATCGATAACTTCCACCCCGGTGAGCGGCGCGGCCGCTCGGCGGCGCTGAACATGGTGATCAGCGAGACCGGTGCCGCGAAGGCGGTCGCCAAGGCGCTGCCCCAGCTGACCGGGAAGCTCTCCGGCAACGCCATCCGCGTCCCCACCCCGGACGTCTCGATGGCGATCCTGAACCTGGAGCTGAACCGCGAGACCACCAAGGAGGAGCTCAACCGGTTCCTGCGCCGTGAATCCCTCGAAGGCCCGCTGCATAAGCAGGTCGACTACATCGACTCCGCGGAGGTGGTCTCCACCGACTTCGTGGGCACCCGGGCCGCGGGGATCGTGGATGGTCTGGCGACCATCGTCAACGGCAGGCAGGCGATCCTCTACGTCTGGTACGACAACGAGTTCGGCTACTCCGCCCAGGTGGTCCGCGTGCTCGAGCACATGACCGGCAGCGCACCCGTGAAGTACCCCAAGGTGGAGCCGCGCGAGGCCGCGGCGAACAACGGCGCCGCTGCGCCGGCGCGCTGAACACCGGACCCGCACACGTCTGGACCTGAAGACGACGACGGCGACCCCTCCCCGCCGGGGTGGTCGCCGTCCTCGTCTTACTGGTCTGGGAGGCACCCTGACTCTGATGGAACATCCGGACCCGGATTTCCTGACTCGAGGCGTACTGATGCCGAGTCCATGGAGGCTGCACTGGCCGGCGCTTGTCTTCGGGTGGTTGACCAGCGGAGAAGAAGCGATTGTGCGGTCCTACGCTGTGCACTCGCAGACCAAGAACGTCCATCAAACAGGTCAAGCGGACCGGGCGGTGCTGCCGCAATCAGACCAACTGCCGATCACACGACCTGAGCCGGAGCTTTCAACAGACACACCGATGCCCCAAGTCCGCCCTCCAGCAGAACTCCAAGCTCAGGTGTGACGATGACGAGCCGATTCAGTTTCTGCTGATAGCGGTGAGGAATGCGGCAACTGCCTTGGCTCCTGGGTCTTCAACGACGGAAGAGGCAGCATCGGGAACATAGGCGGCTCGACCAGCACGGGCTACAAGTTCAGCCGTTCCACGGGCACCTGATTCCGCGTCTCGGGCAGCTTCAACCAGGCTGCCGCCCGCGTACAGGGCCCTGGACGCAGGGGCAAGAGCGTCCACCATGGTTGAGTGTCCTTCTTCGGCGCCGCCATGGTGCATCATCGCGTTGAGTCCAGCACCTAAGGCGTCTGCCCAGTTGGCGTCTCGGGATAACACCTCTGACATAGTGGTCGTGAGTATCGCAAGAAGAACTCCCGAGGAGCCGCCCATTCGTGTTTCTAGGATTGTTGCCACGCGGTTCATGCCTGCGGCAGGGTCGGCGAAGCCCAGCGTGCCCGCGTCGAGTTCCGCTAGTACAGCTTCGGCGCCAGCGCGGAACGTCGTTCCTGCGTCGCCGTCTCCGGTGGACCTGTCAAGGTCGTCGAGTACAGCTTTCAGGTCGATAAGGGTCAAGCACCCCTGTCTAACCCTTTCTTCAATGTGGTTTCCAGAGGAGGACCCCATCGGTGTGTCTTGTTGCTCATTGTTCCGGATTTCTGTTCGCCGAGGCGATTCTTTGACCTGCTTTGGAGCCATCCAGGCAGGAGCAGTCGTCGGACTGGCCAATGCAGCTAGCAAGGCATCGTCCGCAGTCATGGCCGTGACGGAGAAACCGTGCATTCCAAGAGATGTCATGGCCCTCACCGGGCCGATGAAGCGTGCGATGCGGGTCGGACCGATCTGGCGAATCAGTTCGTGAGTGAGAACAAGGCCCTCCTGTACTGAACATCCTCCGAGGTCGTTGAGCATGATCACCATCGCCTGGGGCTCAGCGTCGAGCTCCAGAGACTCGACGACCCGTGCGACCGCGTCGGCAGCAGTGTCGATAGAGATGGTCTTCGCCCCGGGTTCGTTGTGGATCCCCATGCCCAGTTCGGTTCCACGCTCGAGATCAGGTGCATCACCTGGCAACTGAACCGGTCCAAGCGCCAGTCCAATGGTGCGGATCGACCCCGCCGCGTGGCGCGCAGCTTCTGCTACTTCGGTGAGACCCTTACCCCTCGAGGCGGCGGCTCCCGCCACTTTGTGCACCAGTACCGTGCCGGCCAGCCCGCGCGGCTGCTCGAAGCCAGGGAGTGCGACATCGTCTGCCACCAGGACGGTTTCGACGTCGTAGCCCTCTTGACGCGCGCGCTCAGCAGCAAGTCCGAAGCTCAGTCGATCACCGGTGTAGTTCTTGATCACCAGCAGGCACCCTGCCGGACCGGAAACATGTCGAATAGCCTCAAGCACAGAGGTGACCGAGGGAGAGGAAAAGATTGCGCCAGGTATGGCCGCATCCAACATGCCCTCGCCGATATATCCCGCATGCGCAGGCTCGTGACCTGACCCACCACCCGAGATGACGGCGACTCGAGATGGGTCTCGCTCTGACGCAGCTCCAACAAGAACTGTCGTGCCTTCAGAAGTCTCGAGTTCTTCTAGTGCAAGAGTCTGCGTCATGGCCGACAGCATCTCGGGCACCAAGGTCTCACGAGTGTTGTAGAACGGCATCGCGCTCTCCTACTTGTGTTCTTGAGCGTGCGCGTCAGGCGCCTGGACGTGATCCACCAGCGATTGAATGTGAAGCGTAACACATCATGATTCTCGAACCGCCCTGGGATTCTTGGAGTGGTTGGCCTGCCCAGCGGTCGGTTGGTCGGCCTTGAGCGCAAGAGTTCCCAGTGGTCGTATCGGTGCTGCTCGAGCTCGATCGGGACGCCGGCCGAGCTTCTACGAGATCGACCTCAGCGACGACCGCGCCCAGGAACTGCGCGAGACGCTGAAGAAATACATCCGTCGATGTTTGCCGCAGCGCCAAAAAGCGCGGACCCACCACACGCTGGTCATGTCCATAGGCGTGTCTGTGCACGTTTGGGCTCCACCCCAGGCAGGGGCGATCAGCCCACCGGGCGGATCCGGCTGCGGCTCGGATCCCATTGGGTCCCGGCGGCGCAGGCGTCCATCGCCTCGTTGCTCAGTGCGTCGGCGTCGCCGTTCTCCTTGCGCGGGATCCAGGTGTAGCGGACCTGCATCGGGGGCAGGATGGTGGCGGCCTCCGCGGCGAGACGCTTCATGTCCTCGTGCTTGATCTTCCAGCGCCCGCTCATCTGCTCGACCACCAGCTTGGAGTCCAGTTTGACCTCCACGAACGCCTCCGGGTCCAGGTCGCGGGCCAGCCGCAGACCCTCGATCAGTCCGGTGTATTCAGCGACGTTGTTGCTCGCCTTCCCCAGCGGGGTGGCCTTGGTGGCGAGGATCTGACCCGCCTCGTTGCGGACCAGGGCGCCGGAGCCGGCGATTCCAGGATTGCCGCGGCTTCCGCCGTCGGCCTCGACGAACAGAGTGGTCATGGCTCACGCACCTTCAGGTCAGTTCAGGTCTTGTATGTGGGGCGCCTCAGGCACGCGGGCAGCTCAGTGGCCGGGTGTGAGCACGAAGTCCCAGGGGTCGGTGTTGATGCCGCTGACGGCAACCTCCACATCGTAGCCGCGATCGGTCAGCGCGCGGTGGAGGGCCTGCGCGGCGGTGGGCAGCCAGAGCCACTCCGAGGCGAAGTGCGAGACATCGATCAGGTAGGGGCGCCCCTCCGCTGCGGCTTCACGGGCCTCCGAGGCCGGATGGTGACGCAGATCCGCGGTCAGGAAGACATCGGCCCCCTCCTCGGCGGCCGCGCCCAGCAGCGAGTCCCCCGCCCCGCCGCACAGCGCCACCCGCAGGACCAGACCGTCACGATCACCGGCCGCCCGCACCCCGCCTGCCACGGCCGGCAGCACCGAGAACACTCGGGCAGCGAACTCTCCGAGCGTCAGCGGCTCGGGCAGCGTGCCGATCCGGCCGAGTCCCTCGGCGGCCAGGCCGTCCTCGGCGGGCGCCAGCGGTGCCGTGTCTTCGAGTCCCAGCGCTTCGGCGAGGACATCGTTGACCCCGCCGATCGCCGAGTCCCCATTGGTATGAGCCGTCAACAGGGCACAGCCGGATTCGATCAGCCGGTGGACCATCTCCCCTTTGAACTGCCCGGCCTCCACCGAGGTGACCCCGCGCAGCAGCAGCGGGTGGTGGGTGATCAGCAGGTCGGTCCCGGAGCTCGCGGCCTCCTCGATGACCGCCCGCACCGGGTCCACGGCGAAGTTGATCCGCCGCACCAGCGCGTCCCGCCGGCCGGTCACCAGACCGACGGCGTCCCAGGACTCCGCCAACGAGCGCGGCCAGAGCTCCTCGGCGGCGTCGAGCACCTCATCGAGGGTCGGCACCTGGGAATCGGTGGTCGTATCATCTGGGCGCGGAGCAGGGCTGAGCGACATGTCTCTTTTCTACAGGCTCCAGTTCAGGAATAGAGCCCGGGACACGGACGGTTGTGCTGGTCATGGACAACTCTCATAAGACCGTGGTGCTCGCCGCCGGCTGCTTCTGGTGCCTGGATTCCCTGGCACGTCGACTCCGCGGCGTGCATCACGTGCGCAGCGTCTACACCGGAGGCTCCGGTCCGGCCATCTACGAGGCCGTGGCCTCCGGCGGTACCGGCCACGCCGAAGCCGTGGAGATCACCTATGACCCGAGCGTGCTCCCGGACCAAGTGCTCTACGACGTGTTCTTCTCCAGCCACGACCCCACCACGCTGAACCGGCAGGGCTACGACGTCGGCACCCAGTACCGCTCGGCGATGTTCTACACCGATGAGGCCGAGCACGATGCGTTCGCCGCCGCGATCCAGCAGGCGCAGAGCTCCTTCGACCGGCCCATCGTGACCACCCTGGAGCCGCTGGGCCGGGTCTTCGAAGCCGAGGAGGTCCACCAGGACTTCCACGCCCGGCGTCCAGATGTCGGATACTGTCAGGTCATCATCGATCCCAAGGTCTCGAAGCTCCGCAGAGACTATGCTTCATGGTTGAAACCCGAGGAAGAAAGGTCCACACACTGATATGGCCAAGATTCTTGACAACATCACGCAGGCGGTCGGCAACACCCCCCTGGTGCGGCTGAACCGGCTGGGTGCAGGCCTTCCGGGCAACATCGCGATGAAGCTGGAGTTCTACTCCCCCGCCAGCTCGATCAAGGACCGCATCGGTGCGGCCATCGTCGACGCCGCAGAGGCCTCGGGCATGCTCAAGCCCGGCGGGACCATCGTGGAGGGCACCTCGGGCAACACCGGGATCGCGCTGGCCATGGTCGGCGCCGCCCGCGGCTACCGCGTGGTGCTCACCATGCCGGAGACCATGTCCACCGAACGTCGCGTGATGCTGCGCGCCTATGGCGCCGAGATCGTGCTGACCCCCGGCGCAGAGGGCATGCGCGGCGCCGTGGAGCGGGCCAAGGCCATCGTCGCCGACACCGAGAACTCCATCTGGGCCCGCCAGTTCGCCAACGAGGCCAACCCCGCCACCCACTACCGGACCACCGGTGAAGAGATCTGGCGCGACACCGACGGCGAGGTCGACATCTTCATCGCCGGCATCGGCACCGGCGGCACCATCACCGGCGCCGGCCGCCGACTCAAGGAGTACAAGCCCAGCATCCACCTGGTCGCCGTGGAGCCCGAAGACTCCCCGATCCTCTCCGGCGGCACCGCCGGTCCGCACAAGATCCAGGGCATCGGTCCGAACTTCATCCCCGACATCCTGGACCAGGAGATCTACGACGAGGTCTACCAGGCCAACCTCGAGAAGGCCGTGAGCTGCGCTCGCGATCTGGGCACCCAGGAAGGCATCCTCGGCGGCATCTCCACCGGCGCGAACGTCGCGGCAGCCCTGGAGCTGGCGTCCCGCGAGGAGAACCGTGACAAGCTCATCGTGACCTTCGCCTGTGACTTCGGAGAGCGCTACATCTCCACGCTGCTCTACGAAGACATCCGCGGCTGATGCCGCCCGGCGGGTCCGTCCCGCCGCGAAGAACCAGCTGCACAGCTCCGCTGTGCGCGTCGCCACCTCTCCGCCCCGCGCGGACGCGTGGCGACGCGTACAGCATGAGCCGACACGTACGATCCCTGTGAAAGGTTGACTCCCCCTTGGGCCCTCTGAAGCGTCTGCGCGAGGACATCAAAGCCGCGCGTGAACACGACCCCGCCGCGCGCAGCACCGCCGAGGTGGTGCTGGTCTACTCTGGGCTGCACGCGGTCTGGTCGCACCGCATCGCCCACCGGATGTGGCAGCACGCCCCGCTGAAGACCCCAGCCCGCGCACTGTCCCAGCTGACCCGCGGACTCACCGGCATCGAGATCCATCCCGGTGCGCAGATCGGCCGGCGCTTCTTCATCGACCACGGCATGGGCGTGGTCATCGGTGAGACCGCCGAGGTCGGCGACGACTGCATGCTCTACCAGGGCGTGACCCTCGGCGGACGCTCGCTGGAACAGACCAAGCGGCACCCGACCCTGCGCGACGGCGTCGTCGTCGGCGCCGGTGCCAAGGTCATCGGCCCGGTGGAGATCGGCGCCGGCTCGGCGGTGGGCGCCAACGCCGTCGTCGTGAAGTCCTCGCCGCCCAACTCAATCCTGACCGGCATTCCCGCCAAGGCCCGGGAGCGCGGCGTCGCCGAGCGCAAGCCGCACGTGGATCCCGCCGAGTACGCCCTGGACCCGGCGCTCTTCATCTAGCGACTGGTCCGCCCAGCGGCTGTCTGTCCAGAGACGGCGGCTCAGACGGCCGTCGACTCAGCAGGCTCCTCGGCTAGAGCCGGTGGCTGCCGGCCAGCCGGCGCATGATCACCGCGGCCGGCTCCGAGGTCGCGGACGCGAACCCGGTGCCCGCCCAGAGGTTCAGCCCATGGGCGTCCCCCGCCACACCCGCGGCACGGCGCAGCCCGCCGCTGAGCTGATGCAGGGCGGGAAAGCCCGACGGCGAGGACCCGGTCAGCGCGTCGGTGAAGCTGTTGCGCAGCGCCCGCGCCGGACGTCCGGAGAACGCAGTGGTGATGACGGTCTCCGGCTCCCCCGGCGGTGCCGCCAACGCCTGCTGATGCTGCGCATGCGCCCCGCTCTCGGGGCTGCGCAGCAGCGCGGTGCCCAGGACCGCGGCCTCGGCGCCCGCCGCGAGAGCCGCACTGACCCCTTCCGAGTCGGCGATGCCGCCGGCGGCCCAGAGCGGCAATGAGGTGATCCGGGCGATCGCGCCCAGCAGCTCAAGAAGCTCGGTGTGCTCGGGAACCCGCTGCGGCGTCCAGCTTCCGGAGTGCCCGCCGGCAGAGGATGCCTGGACGATCAGCGCGTCGACCCCGGCGGTGGCAGCGGCCAGGGCCTCCCGGGTGGAGGTGACCGTCTGGAGCACCTTTGCCCCGGTGGCCTGCAGCCGGGCGATGTCTGCGACGCCGGGCAGCCCGAAGGTGAGGCTGATCAGCGGGACCGGGTGGGCTTCGAGGACGGCGAGCTTCTGCTCCCAGAAGTCGTCCCAGAGGTCAGCAGGGTCATCGGCGGAGGCCCCTTCTGAGGACCCGACCCCGTCCAAGCTGGTCAGCTCCGGCAGCTCCACGGCGGCCGCCCAGTGCGCGCCGTCTCGGGCGTGATCACCCAGCCACCCCCGCACGGCGTCGCGATGCCGGGTGAGATCTGCCGTGCTGATCGGGACCGGGTTGGGCACGAAGAGGTTGACTCCGAAGCGCGGCGTGGAGCGCTGGACCTGGTGGATCTGTGCGGCGAGGTCCTCGGGCTTCTTGTATCCGGCCGCGAGGAAGCCGATGCCGCCTGCTTCGGCGGCCGCTGAAACGAACTCAGGACGGCTCGGTCCGCCGGCCATCGGGGCTGCCACCACTGGAATGGTGGCGCCCGAGGTGGCCAGCAGACCGGCCGTCCTGATGCTCATAGCTTCAGCTCCGTGAGCTCAGCGTGGAACGCTGATCCGACCGGATCAGGCGTCGATCTCGCTGCGGTCACCGGACCACTGCGTGTGGAAGGTGCCTTCCTTGTCCACGCGCTTATAGGTGTGCGCGCCGAAGTAGTCGCGCAGACCCTGGGTCAGCGCGGCGGGCAGGCGTTCCCGGCGCAGGCTGTCGTAGTAGGACAGCGAGGAGGAGAACACCGGCGCGGGCACGCCGTAGGTCGCGGCGGCCGCGACCACGCGGCGCCAGGCCGGGAGGCACTCGTTGATGGCCTCGTTGAACTCCGGTGCCAGCAGCAGGTTCTTGGGCTGCTGATCGCGGGGCGCGTCGTAGGCCTTCATGATGGTGTCCAGCAGGTCGGCCCGGATGATGCAGCCGGCGCGCCAGAGCGAGGCGATGGCCTTCAGGTCCAGCTCCCAGCCGTACTCCTCGCCGGCGGCGACGAGCATGTCCAGTCCCTGGGCGTAGGCGACGAGCTTCGAGGCGTAGAGCGCCTTGCGCACGTCTTCGACGAAGTCCTGGCGGTCCTCGGCGCTGCCGTACTTCTCCGTCGCCGAGAGGGTCTCGTCGACCCCGGCGCTGAAGGTGGCGTTGGTGACGGCGCGCAGCTCGCGCTGGGAGGAGATCGAGCGGGCGAAGACCGACTCGGCGATCGCGGTGACCGGTGAGCCCACCTCCAGGCCGGAGATCGCGGTCCAGCGTCCGGTGCCCTTCTGGCCGGCGGAGTCCACAACCACGTCCACCAGCGGGCGGCCGGTGGTCTCGTCCTCCTGCTCGAGCACCTCGGAGGTGATCTCGATCAGGTAGGAGGCCAGGTCGGTGGTGTTCCATTCGCGGAACACGCCGGCCTGTTCGCGGGGTTCGATCCCGGCGAGGGAGCGCATCAGGTCGAAGGCTTCACCGATGACCTGCATGTCGGCGTACTCGATGCCGTTGTGGACCATCTTGACGTAGTGGCCGGCGCCGTCGGTGCCGACCCAGGCGCAGCAGGGCTCGCCGTTGTACTTCGCGGAGATCTTCTCCAGCATCGGGCCGAGGGAGTCATAGGACTCCTTGGAGCCGCCGGGCATGATCGAGGGGCCGTTGAGCGCGCCCTCTTCACCGCCGGAGACGCCGACGCCGACGAAGTGCAGGTTCTTCGCGCGCAGGCTCTCCTCGCGGCGCCGGGTCTCCTCGTAGAAGGAGTTGCCGCCGTCGATGATGATGTCGCCCTCGTCGAGCAGGGGCACCAGGTCAGCGATGACCGAGTCGACCGGCGCTCCGGCCTGGACCATGATCAGCACGCGCCGGGGGCGCTCGAGGGAGTCCACCAGCTCGGCCAGGGTCTCGGTGCGGACGAAGTCGCCGTCGCCGCCGTGGGCCTGCAGCAGGGCGTCCGTGCGGGCGACCGAGCGGTTGTGCAGTGCGACGGTGTAGCCGTTGCGGGCCAGGTTGCGAGCCAGATTGGCTCCCATGACGGCCAGGCCGGTCACTCCGATATGGGCACTCATGCATTCTCCTTCGTCGAGGTCAGTCAGACATTCTCACAGCGCAGCGTGTTCCCTGCCCGCAGGCGCGGGCCGCAGTGATACGGGTCCCGGGCACCGTGCGCGCGGCAGGCGCGCTGGAGAACTGACATGGGATCCCGCCGTCGTGAACCTCGGTGTCCCCGAGGCGAGCACTGCAACTCTACCGCTTCGGCATGCGCGCAGGCCCAGGTCTGCCGGTGCGGTGCAGATCGTGGCTCAGTCACCGACGGCGTCGCGGCCGCGACGCACGATCAGCGGGTCAGGCTCTCCGACGATCTCGTGGTCCTTGCCCTCGTACTCGAACTGCGCCAGGAAGCTCTTCATCGCGTTGAGCCTGGCGCGCTTCTTGTCATTGGACTTGATCGTCATCCAGGGCGCGTGGTCGGTGTCGGTGCGCAGGAACATCTCTTCCTTGGCCTCGGTGTAGGCCTCCCAGCGGTCCAGGGACTCCAGGTCCATGGGTGAGAGCTTCCACTGCCGGACCGGATCGATCTGCCGGATCGCGAAGCGGGTGCGCTGCTCCTGCTGGGTGACGGAGAACCAGAACTTGGTCAGGTGGATCCCGGCGTCGACCAGCATCTGCTCGAACTGCGGCGCCTGACGCATGAAGAGTTCATACTCCTGATCCGAGCAGAACCCCATCACCCGCTCCACCCCGGCCCGGTTGTACCAGGACCGGTCGAAGAGCACCATCTCCCCGGCGGTGGGCAGGTGATCGACGTAGCGCTGGAAGTACCACTGGCCCTGCTCGCGGTCCGAGGGCCGGTTCAGGGCGACCACGCGGGCGGTCCGCGGATTCAGATGCTCGGTAAAGCGCTTGATCGTGCCGCCCTTGCCGGCGGCGTCGCGGCCCTCGAAGACGATCACATGCTTGAGCCCGTAGTCCTCGGCCCAGTACTGGAACTTCAGCAGCTCCACCTGCAGGTGGTACTTCTCGATCTCGTAGACGTCGCGGGAGAGCCGGTTCTCATACGGGTAGTTCTCGTGCCAGGTCTCGACCGCGCGGCCCTGCGGGTCGATCAGGTCCGGGTCAGGGGTGTGACCGTCGAGCACCGTGTAGCCGCCCTCGCGGAGCTCGTCGATGAACTCACGAAGGTTCTTGCGCGCGGTGCCATCGACCTGGAAGATCGGGTCATTCATCAGATCAGCCTTTCTCGAGATGCGGCTGCTGCCAGCTCATCAGATGTCCATGAACACATTGTTGACCGTCTCGGCCCGATCTGGAAGCCCGTGCCGGGCCGCGGCTGCTCAGAGCGCCTGCTCACCCATCTGCCCGGCGCGCGCGAGCGCGGTCAGACGGGAGACCGTGCGGTGATATTTCTTCATATAGCCGCCGGACATCATCTCTTCGGTGAAGAGCTGGTCGAAGGGCTTCCCGGAGGCGACGATCTTGATGTCCTGGTCATAGAGCCGGTCGGCGAGCACCACGAAGCGCAGCGCCAGCGACTGGGCCTCGATGGTCTCCACATCCTTGAGCACCAGCACGTCGATGTCGGAGACCAGCTGCCGGTAGCGGCTGGGGTGGACTCCGGTCATGTGCTCGCAGACTGCGCCGAAGTCATCCACGGCGATCCGCGCCTCGGGGTACTCCTTGACGGCGAAGTCTTCGATCTCCTCGGAGCTCAGCGGTGCCGGCGCCTCCGGCAGGCCGCGGTGGCGGTAGTCCTCGCCGTCGACCTTGATCACGGTGAACTGGTCCGCGAGCACCTGGATCTCGCGCTGGAAGTCTGCCGCGGCGAAGCGACCCTCCCCCAGGGATCCGGGGATGGTGTTCGACGTCGCGGCGAGCTTGACCCCCGCGTCGGCCAGTTCCCGCATCAGCCGGGACATCAGCACGGTGTCGCCCGGGTCGTCGAGCTCGAACTCATCGATGCAGACCAGCGAGTAGTCGCTCAGCACGTCCACGGTGCGCCGGAAGGACAGCGCGCCGACGAGGTTGGTGTACTCCACGAAGGTGCCGAACGCCCGCTGGCCCTCGACCGAATGGTAGAGCGAGGCGAGCAGGTGGGTCTTGCCCACGCCGAAGCCGCCGTCGAGGTAGATCCCGGCCGGCACCTGGGGGCGGGCCGGGGCGCGGCCGAAGAGCTTGCCGAAGAAGCCGCCGCCGCCCTGGCTGGCGCCCACCGAGGCGGAGAACTCACGCAGCGCGGTGACCGCCTTCTCCTGCGACGGGTGCGCGGGATCCGGGATATAGGAGTCGAAGGAGACCTCGGCGAAGCGGAAGGACGGCCGCAGGCCCTCCAAGAGCTGACCGACTCCGAGCTGAGGGGTCCGCTGGCTCAGCGGAGTGGCGTTTGACGGCATATGACCACTCTACCCACGACTGCGTGTTTCCCCGGCTGATTCCCTATCCTGGAAGGTGACCCAGTGACGACGGAAGGTTCTGTACATCATGACCGAAGAAAAAGACTTCTCCCAGTACGCCCATCCCGATGCCCTGGTCTCCACCGAGTGGGTGGCCCAGCACAAGGACGACCCCTCCGTCGTGCTGCTGGAATCCAATGAGGACGTGCTCCTCTACGAGACCGGCCACATCCCCGGAGCCCAGAAGATCGATTGGCACACCGACCTCAACGACCCGGTCACCCGGGACTTCCTGGGCCCGGAGCAGTTCGCCGCCTTCGCCGCGGCCAAGGGCATCACCCCGGAGACCACGGTGGTGTTCTACGGGGACAAGTCGAACTGGTGGGCGGCCTACGCCCTCTGGGTCTTCACCCTGTTCGGCCACGCCGACCTGCGCCTGATGGACGGCGGCCGGCAGAAGTGGGCCGCCGAGGGCCGCGAGCTGGTCACCGAGGTGCAGACCCCTGCCGCGACGACCTACCCGGCGCCGGCGCAGCGCGACGACTCGACCTTCCGCGCATTCCGCGAGGATGTGCTCGCCCACTTCGGCAAGCCCATGATCGACGTGCGCTCCCCTCTGGAGTACTCCGGTGAGCGCACCCATATGGAGGGCTACGAGCAGGAGGGCGCGCTGCGCGGCGGCCACATCCCCTCCGCCGCCTCCGTCCCGTGGGCCAAGGCCGCCAACGAGGACGGGACATTCCGCTCGCGCGCCGAGCTGGAGGCGATCTACACCGAGCAGGCGGGCCTGGGGTCCGCCGAAGAGGTCATCGCCTACTGCCGGATCGGTGAACGCTCCTCGCACACCTGGTTCGTGCTGCAGCACCTGCTCGGCTACGACAACGTCCGCAACTACGACGGCTCATGGACCGAGTGGGGCAACGCGGTGCGGCTGCCGATCGCCACCGGCGAGCAGCCCGGCGAGGTGCCCGGGACATGAGCCAGACCCCGAACCCGCAGCTCCCGGAGCAGCTTGCCGAGGTCATCGAGGAGTTCTCCGAGCTGTCAGACCGGGAGAAGCTGGAGCTGCTGCTCGAGTTCTCCCGCGAGCTGCCGGAGCTCCCCGAGCGCTACCTCAACAGCTATGACCAGATGGAAGAAGTGGTGGAGTGCCAGTCACCGCTGTTCCTGACCCTGGAGTACGACGACGACGCCGGGACCGCCGCGATCTTCTTCGCCGCGCCCCCGGAGGCGCCGACCACCCGGGGCTTCGCGGCGATCCTGCATGAGGGGCTGAGCGGTCTGCGCTACGAGGAGATCCTCGCGGTGCCCGAAGACCTCTCCGAGCGCCTCGGCCTGTCCAAGGCGATCACTCCGCTGCGGCTGCGTGGGATGACGGCGATGCTGGGCCGGATCAAGCGTAATATCCGGGCTCACCTGGCCGAGTCTGCCCCGGCGCAGGCCGGCTGAACAGGTCGGTGACCCAGTCGATCACGGAGGAGTCCCAGCGCTGCGGATCGTGGTTCCACTCCTTGACGTGGCGTGCCTGGGCGAAGCTGACATAGGTGACCTTCGGGTTCTTCCGGGCGAGATCCCGGGAGGCCCCGTAGGGCACGATGTTGTCGTCGACGCTGTGCATGATCAGCACGTGGTCGCGGAGCTGATCGGCTCGGTCGATCCAGTTCATCGCCTGCAGGTCCACCGGGGCGGCCAGCCCGGTGACCCGGCGTCCGCCCGGGTTGGAGATGAACCACTGGCCCAGCCGGCCGACGACGTCGGGGATCCGGTTGGCCTTGGCCTGGTGGGCGAGCACGTCCATCCAGTCGATCACCGGGCCGGTGAGCACGAGGCCGCGGATGTACTCCGCGTAGCGTGAGCGGTCGGCGGTCTGCAGGCTGATCGCTCCACCCATGGACCAGCCGAAGAGGATGATGTCCTGGGCGCCGCGCCCCAGGGCGTACTCGATGGCCGCCTCCACGTCCTCCCACTCGGTGACTCCGAGGCCGTAGCGGCCGTCCACGGCGGCGGGGGCCTCGCCGTCGTTGCGGTAGGAGATCAGCAGCGTCTCAGCGCCCAGCGCCGAGGTGGCCGCCAGCGCCCGGATCCCCTCGGTGCGGTTGCTCCCCCGGCCGTGGACGGCGATCGCCCAGACGTTGCGCCCGGCCAGCGGGCCCTGATGCTCCGCGGGCAGACCGGCCACGGCTGGCTGCGGGGCGACGTACCAGGCCGGGGAGGGCCCGCCGGGCAGGGTGATGACGACCTCGTCACTGGCGAATCCGGCGTCGGCGGGGTTCAGGTAGACCACCGAGGTCCACCAGCCGCGCACCGCGGTGCGCAGGTCACCGCCATAGACCTTCTCCACCGGACGCGTGACGGTGCCTCCCTTGGGCTCCAGCGCGGAGATCGGCCCGATCCGCGCCAGCGAGCGTCCGCCGTGGAAGAACAAGCCATAGGTGCCGTCGACCACGGTCTCGGCGGTGATCGGCAGGATCACCTCGTCCCCGTCGGGTCCTCGGGTGACGGCGAGGATCTCGAGATCCTCGGCACGTTCGCGCACCGGGGTGACCACGGCGCGCGCGAAATATCCGGCCAGCCCGGAGGCCGCCGCCGCCAGCGTCATCCCGGCGGCGAGTCCGGTGCCCACGCCCAGGGTGGTGGCGCGGATCCAGGGGGTGTGCGCCGAGGTGTGCGCCGCGGACCGGCGTCGGAACCGGGTGGTCCAGCGGTGTGCTGCGCGCCGGACAGAGGCATTCGCCCGGGCCGCTGCGGCCCCGGGTTCGCTCATCGTGGACGTCATGGAGCACAGCTTACGCGGGCGCGCGGAACGTGATGAGATAGAGCGATGAGCCAGAACCAGAACCCCGCAACCGGCGCCGATCAGTGGCGCGAGAAGCTCAGCCCGCAGGAGTACCAGGTGCTGCGCCAGGGCGGCACCGAACGCGCCTACACCGGCGAGTACTGGGACAACAAGGCCGCCGGCACCTATTCCTGCCGAGCCTGCGGCGCGGCGCTGTTCACCTCCACCGAGAAGTTCGATTCACGCTGCGGCTGGCCCAGCTTCTTCGAACCCGCCGCCGACGCGAACATCCGCTACCTCACCGACACCTCCATGGGGATGGAGCGCACCGAGGTGCGCTGCGGCTCCTGCGACTCCCACCTGGGACACCTGTTCACCGGGGAGGGCTTCAACACCCCCACCGACCAGCGGTACTGCATCAACTCCATCTCGATGGACTTCCACGAAGCCACCGAGAGCTGAGCGGTGACGGCCACCGAGACGCAGCCGCGGCTGCTCGACGCGTCCTTCGCCTCAGACAACGTCGCCGGAGTCTCACCCGAGATCCTGCAGGCGCTGAGCCAGGTCAATGTGGACGCCGCGCTGCCCTACGGCGCCGACCCGGTGACCGCCCAGCTGCGCGATGTGATCAAGGAGACCTTCGGGGCGCGCGCGGAGATCCTGCCGGTCTTCAACGGCACCGGCGCCAATGTGGTGGCGCTGCAGGCGCTGCTGCCGCGCTGGGGGGCCGCGATCTGCTCGGCCCAGGCCCACGTGAACAACGACGAGGGCGCCGCCCCGGAGCGCCTCGGCGGAGTCAAGCTGCTGCCCCGCCCGACCGCGGCCGGGAAGCTGACGCCGGTCGACGTCCACGCGGAGCTGAAGGCCCTGGGCTTCGTCCACGCCGCCCAGCCGCTGGCCGTCACGCTCACCCAGTCCACCGAGCTGGGCACCGTCTACACCGCACAGGAGATCGCCGAGGTGGCCGAGGCCACCCACGCCCACGGGCTCGGGGTCCACCTCGACGGCGCGCGGATCTCCAACGCGGCCGCAGCGCTGGGCTGCTCGCTGGGTGAGATCACCGCTGAGGCCGGCGTCGACGTGCTCAGCCTCGGCGGCACCAAGAACGGGGCCATGGCCGCGGAGGCCGTGGTGGTGATCAACCCGGACCGCGTCGCCGGCACCGACTTCATCCAAAAGTTCTCGATGCAGCTGGCGTCGAAGCAGCGCTTCGTCTCCGCCCAGCTGCTGGAGCTCTTCGGCACCGACCTCTGGCGGCGCAACGCCACCCAGGCCAACGACCAGGCGGCCAAGCTCGGAGCCGCCCTCGCCGAGATCCCCGGGGTGACGCTGTCACGGCCCACCGAGGTCAACGCGACGTTCCCGGAGGTCCCGACGAAGATCGCCGACGCGATCCGGGACCGGTACCTGGTCCATGTCTGGGACACCGCTGCCAGCGGCAATCCGGTGCTGCGCATCATGTGCTCCTTCCAGACCACCGACGCGCAGATCCAGGAGCTGGTGGACGTCGCGCGGCGCGCCTAGCACGTCAACCTGAGAGTTGTTCCTAATCTGGTGCCGTGACAGCTTTCGGTCCCCTCGGCGGACCCGACCAGCAGGGCGCAGGGCGCGTCGCGCCCGGGCCGCCCCACGGTGCCACCGGCATCGAGGGGCTCCCTGACTCCTTCCTGCGCGCCCTGAGCAGCCTGCGCCAGGCCGCCCCGCGTCCGGAGGCGTCGGTCCAGGAGGTTCCGGCCCCCTCCAAGCTGGCCCCCTTCGCGGTGGCGCTGCGCGCCGAGGTGCACACCAACGGTGGGATGGTCCTGGGGGCGCATCCGGTCACCCGGCTGCGCCCGGCGCCGGAGGACACCGAGGTCCTGGCCACCGGACGGTTCATCCTGCTCCACGATCCCGCCGGGCAGCAGGCCTGGGGCGGTACCTTCCGGGTCGTGATCTATATCCGCGCGGAGCTCGATGCCGATATGGGCAACGATCCGCTGCTGGGCTCGGTGGCGTGGACCTGGCTCTGTGATTCCCTGGCCCAGCATGGGGTGGAGTACAGTCATGCGGGCGGCACGGCCACCCGGATCCTCTCCGAGAGCTTCGGGAGCATGGAGAACCGGCTGCCGAGCAACGATGTGGAGCTTCGCGCCTCGTGGAGCCCCACCGGCATCGGTTTCGGCTCCCACCTGCAGGCATGGGCCGATATGGTCTGTTCCTTCGCGGGACTGCCGCCTTTGCCCGATGGAGTGATCGCCCTGCCACATATCAGGAGGAGCTGACGCAGTGCCGGAGACCTCGATGGACTCCCCCGAGGAGGGGCCGCCGCCGCTGCTGACCGAACCCGAGGATGGGGTTCCCTTCGTCATCGACACCGCTCGAGGACTGCAGCGCTGCGCCGACGCCCTGGCCGCCGGCACCGGCCCCGTGGCCGTGGACGCCGAGCGGGCCTCCGGCTTCCGCTATGGTCAGCGCGCGTTCCTGGTCCAGCTCAAGCGGGAGGGCTCCGGGCTGTGGCTCATCGACCCCGAACCGTTCACCACCCTGGCCCCGGTGCAGGAGGCCCTCGACGGCGTCGAGTGGATCCTGCACGCCGCCAGCCAGGATCTTCCCTGCCTCGCGGAGCTGGGCATGCACCCGCACAGCCTCTTCGACACCGAGCTCGCCGCACGCCTGGCCGGGCTCCCCCGGGTCAGCCTCGGCGCCGTGGTGGAATCGCTGCTGGGCGTCCGCCTCGCGAAGGAACACTCCGCGGCCGACTGGTCCAAGCGTCCGCTCCCGCAGGACTGGCTGCGCTATGCGGCGCTCGACGTCGAGCTGCTGATCCCGCTGCGCGAGAGCCTCACCCAGCTGCTGCGCGACCAGGACAAGCTGGACTGGGCCGAACAGGAGTTCGAGCACCTGCGCACGCACCGTCCCGTCACCATCCCGCGCAGCGAACGCTGGCGCAAGGCCAGCGGGGTCAACCGGCTGAAGTCCCCGCGCAAGCTCGCGGTGCTGCGCGAGCTCTGGGCGGCCCGGGAGAACATGGCCGAGACCAAGGACATCGCCCCCGGACACATCCTTCCCGACTCTGCCCTGGTGGCCGCCGCGGACGAGGTGCCGCGCACGGTGCCCCAGCTGCTCTCGATCAAGGGGTTCTACGGCCGGGCCGCCAAGCGCGAGGCGCCGAAATGGCTGCGTGCGATCGAATCCGGGACCAAGAACACCCAGGCGCCGGATCCGAAGCGCCGCGCCGTCGGGCCGCCGCCGCCGCGCACCTGGAAGGACCGCAATCCGCTGGCCTTCCGGCGCTACCGCACCGCCCGGGACTGGCTGAACCACCGCGCCGATGAGCTCGAGCTCATGCCCGAGACCCTGCTGACCCCTGCCGTGCTCAAGCAGCTCTGCTGGACGCCGCCGGAGGTCCTGGACCTCGACGGTGTCAGCGCCGCGCTGCGCGACCTCGGGGCACGGCCCTGGCAGATCGAGCAGTGCGCCGCCATCGTCACCGTCGCGATGTTGGACCCGGAGCCGCTGGAGAGCTTCTGAGGCTCGCCGGGATGGTTTCCCCCGTGGTTACTCATGGGTAGGATGTGAGCTGAGACTCATCCTCAGGCGCGGTCCACCCGCGCCGACCCGACGCCACGGAGGCCCCACATGACAGCAGCGCACTCACCGGAGATCCCCGCGGAGGCCCTGGACTTCTCCGGGTTCAGCGACCTCGCGGCGGCCTTCAGCGACGAGGTCATCACCCACTCCCGGGCCGAGGACGTGGTGCTGCCCGACGGCGCCGGCACGCTGGTCCTGATCCGCCTGGACAACGATCACCCCAAGCGCCCCTCCACGCTGGGCCCGAGCAGCCTGATCCAGTTCGGCCAGGTCCTCGCCGCCCAGCTGCCGCGGGCCCGCGCCGGAGAGATCTCCGGCATCGCCGTGATCGGCAAGCCGGGGGTGCTCGCCGCCGGAGCCGACCTGGGTGCCGCCGAGCGGGTGGACTCCCGGGACCACTCCACCGCGATGGCCGACCTGGGCCACCACGCCTACCGGCTGCTGGAAGACTTCCCGGTCCCGAGCTTCGTGTTCATCAACGGCACCGCGCTGGGCGGCGGGCTCGAGATCGCGCTGGCCGCCCAGCACCGCACCGTCTCCACCGCCGCGAAGGGCATCGGACTGCCCGAGGCCTTCCTGGGGCTGGTCCCCGGGTGGGGCGGGATCTACCGGCTGCCGCACCTGATCGGCCCGGAGGCCGCCGCCGAGGTCATCTTCACCAACGCGCTGAACAACAACCGCACCCTGACCGGGCAGAAGGTCCACGCGCTGGGCATCGCCGATGCGCTCTTCGACGCCGAGAGCTTCGAGGCCGAGAGCCTCGCCTACGCCGCCCGGATCATCACCGGGGACGCGGACGCTGCGCAGCAGCTGGCCGCCCAGCGCAGCCACGACGACTCCCCCGAGGCCTGGACCCGCGCGATCGCGTCCGCCGAGCGGACGGTGGCGACCAAGCTGGGCCCCTCCGCCCCCGCACCGCGCCGTGCCCTGGATCTGTTCACCCAGGTCCCGTCCCGCACCCGGGAGCAGAGCCGTGAGGCCGAATGCGAGGCGCTGGGTGATCTGATGCTCACCGATGAGTTCCGCAACACCGTGTATGCGTTCCTGAACCTGCTGCAGAAGCGCGCCAAGCGTCCCGCGGGGGTGCCCGAGGTCCCGCCGCGCAGCATCACCAAGGTCGGAGTCGTCGGTGCAGGGCTCATGGCCTCGCAGCTCGCGATGGTCTTCGCCGCGCAGCTGCGGGTCCCGGTGGTGCTCACCGACATCGACCAGGCCCGCGTGGACAAGGGCCTGGAGCATATCGCGGCCCAGCTCGAGAAGCAGGCCAAGAAGGGTCGGCTCAGCGTCGAACAGGCCGCCGGGCTGCGCGGACTGATCACCGGCTCCACGGACAAGTCCGTCTACGCCGACGCCGACTTCGTCATCGAGGCGGTCTTCGAGGAGATCAGCGTCAAGAAGCAGGTCTTCGCCGAGCTGGAGCAGATCGTGCCCGCCGAGACCATCCTCGCGACGAACACCTCATCGCTCTCGGTCACCGAGATGGCGGCCGACCTGGCGCACCCCGAGCGGGTGATCGGGTTCCACTTCTTCAACCCGGTGGCCGCCATGCCGCTGGTGGAGATCGCCCGGGCGCCGCAGACCGCCGATGAGCCCATCGCGACCGCCTTCGCCCTCGCCGCCGGACTGCGCAAGACCCCGGTGCTGACCAGCGATTCCACGGCGTTCGTGGTCAACCGGGTGCTGCTGCGACTGATGGCCGAGGTGCAGAAGGCCTTCGACGAGGGCACCGACCCCGCCACGGCCGACGCCGCGCTGAAGCCCATCGGGCTGCCGATGAGCCCGTTCACGCTGCTCGCGATGGTCGGCATTCCGGTGGCGCAGCACGTCACCGAGTCGCTGCACGCAAGCTTCGGGGATCGCTTCCACGTCTCGGCCAACCTGCAGCGGCTCATCGATGCCGGGGTCACCGAGATCTGGAGCACCGACGACGACGGCCGGCCCAATGTCGCTGGTCAGCCTTATATCAAGGACAGCACCACGGATCTGATGAGCTTCGGGAGCTCGCCGCGCACCGCCGAGGAGCTGCTCACCACGGTCCAGGATGCTCTCGCCGAGGAGATCGGGATGATGCTCGATGAGGGCGTCGTCGCCTCCCGCCAGGACGTGGACCTGTGCATGATCCTCGGGGCCGGCTGGCCGCTGCACCGCGGCGGGATCACCCCGTACCTGGATCAGGTGGGCGCCAGCGAACGCGTCAACGGTCGCGCGTTCAGCACGCGCGACTGAGCCGCTGCGGGGCCGGGTCCAGGAGATGGTGCAGGCGCAGGTCAGCGCGCCGACACAGAGCCTGGGCCCGGACCGATCACTCGTAGAATGGGCACCATGACCTCGCCATGCTGTGACCGCCGTCGATTCCTGCACGCCTCTGCACTGACCGCAGGCTCGGCGGCGCTGCTGACCGCATGCGGCGTCGACGGGACCCCCGAGTCGGCGACTCCGACCCTCGCCGAGGGCGGCACCTGGACCGAGGTCATGCCGCTCGATGAGCTGGAGGTCGGGGCGAGCAGCACAGCTGAGGTCGGCGAGACCCAGCTCCTGCTGCACCGCAGCGACGAGTCCACGATCCACGCGTTCTCCGCGGTCTGCACCCATCAGGGGTGCGCCGTCGGCACAGAGCCGGAGCGCTTCGCCTGCCCCTGCCACGGCTCGATCTTCAACCTCGAGACCGGTGCCGCCGAGGGCGGTCCGGCGAGCGATCCGTTGACCCGCTACCCCGCCGAGATCAGCGGGGACACCATCCGGGTCCAGGCCTAGGCGCGACTGCCTGGCGGCTCAGCCTGGATGCTCGGCTCGGCCTGGATGTCGGCTCAGCCAACGCGCAGCTCGATCTTCGAGGCAGGCACGTCGCCGCCGCGCATGGCGGCCTTCACGGCTTCCCGGGCCTTGCCCTGGTGCAGCGTCGTGATCTGCATGACCGAGGCATGCCCGCCGTCGTGGGCTTCGATCACTGGATCGCTGAGCAGTCCCAGGCCGCGCCAGGCCAGGATGGCCAGCACGTCACGATGCACGGCACCGATGTTGCGCTCCTCGGAGGCGCTGGGCGTCTCGCCCTTGAGCGGGTAGAGCAGCCGCAGCTGGATCTGCGACTCGGCCGGGGGTTCGGTGTAGCCGTCGGCCCGGCACTGGGCGATGAAGCTCTCGAGCAGCTGCTCGGCCTCCTCGGCAGCGGCCTTCTCGGAGGTCAGCTTGCCGTTGGCGCCGAGGACGCCGTGGTGGATGACGAACTCTCCGGCCGCTTCGTCGTGCCAGGCTTCGCGGTAGTTCCAGGCCTGCTCGTCGCGGCGGTAGAGAGTGATCAATGTCAGGCCTTTCGGGTACGGAGACTGGGGATCTGGCCGGTGGGGAACGGTTCGCCGGGCAGCGGGCGTGCGTAGGGCACCTTCGTGCCGAGGACCTGTCCGACAGCGTCCTGGGTGATCTTCTGGGCGGTGAGGCCCACGCGTTCGAGGACCTCGCCGCGGGTGCCGTGGGCTAGGAACTCCACGGGGAGTCCGACCTCGTTGAGGCCGGTGTCCACGCCTGCCTCACGCATGCTCTGCCGGATGCGTGAGCCGACGCCGCCGGCCTTGACGCCGTCCTCGATGCAGATGACGGTGCGGTGCCGAGCGGCCAGGGAGACCACCGAGTCCGGGACGGGCAGGACCCAGCGCGGGTCCACCACGGTGGCGCTGATGCCCTGATCGGCGAGCCGCTGGGCGACGTCGAGGGAGAGCTCGGCCATGGTGCCCACGGAGACGATGAGCACATCGTGGGCGTAGGGCTTCTTGGTCTCCGCCGTCGTCTCCGGGCTGGCGGCCGTGCGCCAGAGCACGTCGACTCCGTCCTCCAGCCGCTCTAGCGCGTCGATCTCGCCGTTGACCGAGCCCTTGGAGAAGCGCAGCACGGTCGGGGCGTCGTCCACGGCCACCGCTTCGCGCAGCTCCTCGCGCAGCCGGGTGGAGTCTCGCGGCGCCGCGATCCGCAGCCCCGGGACGATCTGCAGCAGCGAGAGGTCCCACATGCCGTGATGGCTGGGACCGTCAGGTCCGGTGACGCCGGCCCGGTCGAGGACCACGGTGACGCCGGCCTTGTGCAGCGCGACGTCCATCAGCAGCTGGTCGAACGCGCGGTTCAGGAAGGTCGCGTAGATCGCGACCACCGGGTGCAGTCCGCCGAAGGCGAGCCCGGCGGCGGAGGTCAGCGCGTGCTGTTCGGCGATGCCGACGTCGAAGACCCGCTCGGGGTGCTTCTGCGCGAAGCTGCGCAGTCCCACCGGGATCATCATCGCTCCGGTGAGCGCGACGATGTCCTCGCGCTCATCGGCGATGGAGGTGATCTCTTCCTCGAACACCGAGGTCCAGGAGCGCGATCCGCCGCGGTGCACCGGCTCGCCGGTCTCCGGGTCGATGACCCCGACGGCGTGGAACTGGTCGTTCTCATCCGCGCGGGCCGGGGCGTAGCCCTTGCCCTTCTCGGTGAGCGCGTGGACGATGACCGGACCGCCGTAGTTCCTGGCGTCGGTGAGGGCCTCTTCCAGCGCGCGCTGGTCGTGGCCGTCCACCGGTCCGATGTACTTCATGCCGAGGTCTTCGAAGAGTCCCTGCGGGGCCCAGAAGTCTTTGGCGCCCTTCTTCGCGGCATGCAGGCTGCGGTAGACCATCTGGCCCATCGGTCCGCCGTTCTGCAGCTTCTGCTTGGTGCCGTCCATGATGTTCTCGTAGGTGCGGTGGGTGCGGACCTTGTCCAGGAAGTTCCGGCGCAGCCGGCCCAGCTGGTCGGCCAGTCCCCCGACGGTGGGCGCGTAGGAGCGGCCGTTGTCGTTGACCACGATGATGACGCGGCGGTCTTTGTCCGCGGCGATGTTGTTCAGCGCCTCCCAGGCCATGCCGCCGGTGAGTGCGCCGTCGCCGATCACCGGAATGACGCAGCGCTCGGACTCCCCGGCGAGCCCCCGGGCCTTCGAGATGCCGTCGGCCCAGGAGAGCGAGGAGGAGGCGTGGGAGGACTCCACGATGTCATGCACGGACTCGGCCCGATCCGGGTACCCGGCGATGCCGCCGGCCTGGCGCAGCGTGGAGAAGTCCTGACGCCCGGTGACCAGCTTGTGCACGTAGGACTGGTGGCCGGTGTCGAAGATGATGGAATCGCGCGGGGAGTCGAAGACCCGGTGGATCGCCAGGGTCAGTTCGACCACCCCGAGGTTGGGTCCCATATGTCCGCCGGTCTTGGAGACGTTGGCGATGAGGAACTCTCGGATCTCTGCCGACAGCTTCTCCATCTGCTCGTCGCTGAGCTTGGACAGCTCCTGCGGAGACGTGATTGTCTGCAGAATACTCATTGCCGCAGTCTACCTCTCGCGCCCTGCGCGGCGGGACCTTGACGCGTCGTGAAGACACGTTCACCGACGCACACGGGCGAGGCAGATGCCCGGCAGGTTCACCGATACGCAGCAGGGGCGCCCCGATCCGAAGATCGAGGCGCCCCTGATCGGGTGAGCCGCCCGAAGCGGCTCAACAGCTCAGCTGCTCAGCAGTCTGGGATCAGACCGTCTACTTCTTCACCAGCGAACGCAGCACGTACTGCAGGATGCCGCCGTTGCGGTAGTAGTCGGCCTCGCCCGGGGTGTCGATGCGCAGCACGGCGTCGAAGCTGACCTCGGTGCCGTCCTCCTTCACCGCGGTGACCTTGAGCGTCTTCGGGGTGGTGCCGTTGTTCAGCTCGGTCACCCCCGAGATGGAGAAGGTCTCGACGCCGGTCAGGCCAAGGGTGTCGGCCGATTCGCCCTCGGGGAACTGCAGCGGCAGCACGCCCATGCCGATCAGGTTCGACCGGTGGATCCGCTCGAAGGACTGCGTGATGACCGCGCGGACGCCGAGCAGGCTGGTGCCTTTGGCGGCCCAGTCGCGCGAGGAGCCGGAGCCGTATTCCTTGCCGCCGAGGACCACCAGCGGGATGCCGGCCTCCTGGTAGTTGACCGCGGCATCGTAGACCGCAGCCTGCGGAGCGCCTTCCTGGGTGAAGTCGCGGGTGTAGCCGCCCTCCACGCCGTCGAGCAGCTCGTTCTTGATCCGGATGTTCGCGAAGGTGCCGCGGATCATGACTTCGTGGTTGCCACGGCGGGAGCCGTAGGAGTTGAAGTCCTTGCGGGCCACGCCGTTCTCCAGCAGGTACCGACCGGCCGGGGTGTCCGACTTGAAGGAGCCGGCCGGGGAGATGTGGTCGGTGGTGACCGAATCGCCGAGCTTGAGCAGCACGCGGGCGCCCTCGATGTCGGTGACCGCGGAGGGCTCGAGCTCCATGCCCTCGAAGTACGGGGGCTTCCGCACGTAGGTGGAGTTCTCGTCCCAGGCGAAGGTGGAGCCCTCGGGGGTCTCCAGCTCCTGCCAGCGGTGATCGCCGTCGAAGACGGTGGCGTACTTGGAGGTGAACATCTCGGTGTCGATGGACGCGTCGATGATCTCCTGGACCTCCACCGGGTCCGGCCAGATGTCGGCCAGGAAGATGGCCTTGCCGGACTCGTCGTGGCCCAGCGGCTCGTTCTCGAAGTCGAAGTCCATGGATCCGGCCAGGGCGTAGGCGACCACCAGCGGCGGGGAGGCCAGGTAGTTCATCTTCACGTCCGGGTTGATCCGGCCTTCGAAGTTACGGTTGCCCGAGAGCACCGAGGTCACGGCGAGGTCCTGCTCCTGGATCTTCTGCGAGATCTCCTCCTCCAGCGGACCGGAGTTGCCGATGCAGGTGGTGCAGCCGTAGCCGACCAGGTAGAAGCCGATGTTCTCGAGGTACTCGGTCAGGCCGGACTTCTCGTAGTAGTCGGTGACGACCTTCGAGCCCGGGGCCAGCGAGGTCTTGACCCACGGCTTGCTCTTGAGCCCCTTCTCCGAGGCGTTGCGAGCCAGCACGCCGGCGGCCATCATCACGTTCGGGTTCGAGGTGTTGGTGCAGGAGGTGATCGAGGCGATGGAGACTGCGCCGTGATCCAGGTGGAACTCGCGACCATCCGGCATGGAGACCGGAGTCGGGTTCGAGGGACGGCCATCGACCGGGGCGCCCGAGGTGTCGCGGGGCTTGTCGGCCTCGGTCTGCTCGTCGGTCGCATCGTGGGACGGCGCGTCAGAGGCCGGGAAGGACTCCTCGGAGGCGTCGTCGACGGCTCCGTTGGTGACCGAGCCGTCCTTGGCGTAGTTGTGGATGTCCTTGCGGAACTGCTCCTTGGCGTCGGTCAGCTCGATCCGATCCTGGGGACGCTTCGGGCCGGCGATGGAGGGCACCACGGTGGAGAGGTCCAGCTCGAGGAACTCCGAGAAGCGCAGCTCGCGGGACGGGTCGTGCCACATGCCCTGTTCCTTGGCGTAGGCCTCGATGAGCTTCAGCTGCTCCTCGGTGCGCCCGGTGAGCCGCAGGTAGCCCATGGTGACCTCGTCGATCGGGAACATCGCCGCGGTGGAGCCGAACTCCGGGGACATGTTGCCGATGGTGGCGCGGTTGGCCAGCGGCACTGCCGCCACACCTTCGCCGTAGAACTCCACGAACTTGCCGACCACGCCGTGTTCACGCAGCATCTGGGTGATGGTGAGCACGACGTCGGTGGCGGTGGCGCCGGCGGGGATGGACCCGCTGAGCTTGAAGCCGACCACGCGCGGGATCAGCATGGAGATCGGCTGGCCGAGCATCGCGGCCTCGGCCTCGATGCCGCCCACGCCCCAGCCGAGCACGCCCAGGCCGTTCTCCATGGTGGTGTGCGAGTCGGTGCCGACACAGGTGTCGGGGTAGGCGCGCAGCGTGCCGTCGACCTCGCGGGTCATCACGGTGCGGGCCAGGTTCTCGATGTTGACCTGGTGGACGATGCCCATGCCCGGGGGGACGACCTTGAAGTCGTCGAACGCGGTCTGGCCCCAGCGCAGGAACTGGTAGCGCTCACCGTTGCGCTGGTACTCCATGTCCATGTTGCGTTCCATGGCGTCGGAGTTGCCGAAGGAGTCGATCTGGACGGAGTGATCGATCACCATCTCGGCGGGTGCCAGCGGGTTGATCTGCTCGGGCTTGCCGCCGAGCTCCTTGACGGCCTCACGCATGGTCGCCAGGTCCACCACGCAGGGCACTCCGGTGAAGTCCTGCATCAGGACTCGGGCGGGAGTGAACTGGATCTCGGTGTCGGGCTGCGCGTTCTCATCCCACTGCGCCAGAGCCTTGATGTGCTCGGCAGTGACGTTGGCACCGTCTTCGGTGCGCAGGAGGTTCTCGAGCAGGACCTTCAGGCTGTACGGGAGGGAGTCATATCCCTCCACTGCGTTGAGTCGGAAGATTTCGTAGTCGGTGCCGTCGACGTTGAGGACGCCTTTGGCCCCATAGCTGTCCGCATTATTCACTCGGGACTCCTTATTAGTTGCCAGTCGTGCCAGCCCGCGCTGATGAGTCACGGGACTGATGGATCGATGTCCAGTCTACTCTTTCAGATTTCATGAGACGCCCGTCATAGGGCCCCTGGCGCGCCGTTCACCTGCGATGAGGTGCGCGGAACAGCGCCACTGATTCCATGTGGTGGGTGTTGGGGTAGAGGTCGAAGACCTCCAGGTCTGCGAGCTCCCAGCCGCGGCTCATCAGGGACTTGGCGTCCCGGGCGAAGGAGGAGGGTTCGCAGGAGACGTAGACGACCTCGCGGGCACCGGAGGCGTCGATCCCGGCGATCACCCGCTCGCCGGCCCCGGTGCGCGGCGGATCCAGCACGATCAGCTCACGCTGCGCCAGCTTGTCCAGAACCGCCTCCACCGGCGCCTGCAGCACCTCCACCTGGGGCGAGCCGGAGAACAGCTGTGCCGCGCTGGCGCTGGAACCGGGTGCACCCTCGACGCTGAGCACCGAGCCGCCGGGGCCTGCGAGCTGCGCGGCCCAGGCGGTGAAGAGTCCGGCTCCGGCGTAGAGGTCGGCCACGGAGGCACCCTCGGGCACCTGGGCCATCGCGTCCACGGCCTTGACCAGGCAGCTGGGGGCGTTGCGATGGATCTGCCAGAAGTCCTCGGGCTGGATCTCCACCGTGGAGAGCGCCGGCTGAGGCGCATTGACGTCCGGGCCCGGGCTGGGGCTCGACGGCAGAGGCAGTGGAAGCGGCTCGGTGATGGTCCGGCTGCCGGCGACCACGACGTAGCTGATCCGCTCCGGGCGCGGCGCCGTCGACCGGCTCTCTGCGCGGGCTCCGGGGCCGGGACGCTCTCCGCGACCACGGCGTCCGGCACCGCGCGCGCCGCCGCGACTCCGGCTGGGTGCCCGTTCCGGCTGCGAGGTGCCGAGCACGATGTTGGCGATGTCCGGCTCCCGGCGGTGCAGCACCAGCAGCCGTTCGATGAGCTCCTCGCGCTCGGGCTCCTCGAGACCGGTCCGCGCGTGCACGACCAGGGTGACCTGCGGTCCGGCCCCGGCGGCCACGGCGTCCACTCGATCGGCACCCTTGAAGCAGAAGCCGAAGATCCCACTCTCGTGGATCGATGAGACGGCCAGCGGCATCCCGCGCAGCTCGATGAGCTCGTTGCTGCGGTGCGGCTTCATGCTCAGCACCCCCTCGGCGCTGACAGCGAAGCTCGCCCGGGTCCGCCAGTGCAGACCGTGATAGGGGCCGTCGGAGAGCACGTCCTGGACGTGGACCTCCCCGTCGCCGGAGGCCAGCGGCAGACGCTGGTCGTGGATCGAGAATCCGCCGATCCGCTGCATGGTGTCGCGGAAGACCTGGCCCTTGAGCCGGCGCTGGTGCTGATCGGTGATGTGGCCGAACTCGGCGCCGCCCACCGGGAGCCGGTCGTTCTCGTGGGCGCGCAGCGAGTCGGCGAGCTTCCAGATGTGCCGGCGGCGGTAGTCGGAGGCGTTGAGCACCTCGACGACGTCGGCCCGCCAGTATTTGGCCCCGGGGCCGCCCTCGGTGACCCGGGCGCGCACGGTCTCCCCCGGGATGGCGTGGCGCACGAAGACGACGCGACCCTCGTAGCGGGCCACGCAGTGGCCCCCGTGGGCCATCGGACCGATGTCCAGCGTCAGGGTCTGCGTCATCGCGGAATCACCCTCTCTTGTCTTGTTCGGCCGGGTGAGTGGCCTCGTGTGCGCCCGCCTCGAGCGGGCTCTGCGGCGGGCGCGAGATCAGCCAGCCCACCCAGAGCGCGAGCGCGTAGAGCGGGATCCCCATGACCAGGCGGGCGGTGCCGAGTCCGGCCACGTCGTCGGCCAGGTAGAGCGGGACCTGGATGATCAGGCGCAGCGCCGGGACCGCGAGCAGCAGCCAGGTGGCCAGGGAATACCGACGCCGACGCTCCGGATCCTTGCGCCAGTCCAGGCCCTCGCCGCGGACCACGCCGAAGAGCAGACCGAGGAACGGCCACTTGATCAGGATCGAGACCAGGAAGGCCACCAGGTAGCCGGCGTTGATCAGGAAGCCCCAGGCGTAGAAGTCCCGGGCGTCTCCGGTCCGGTAGGCCACCAGGGCGCAGATCAGGATCCCGGCGAGTCCGGCCAGGGACTGCACCAGGGAGCCCTTCTGCACCAGCCGCGCGACGGCGAACCCGAGACCGATCACCACCGAGATGATCAGAGCGGTCATCAGCTCCTCGGTGACCAGGAACGCGATCAGGAAGGCCGCGGCGGGCAGCGAGGACTCCACGAGTCCACGCACTCCGCCGACCGAGGCCAGCACGTCGATGGAGCCGTCATCCCCGGTGCGCACCCGGGAGGCGGCGGCCGTGGAGAACTGGGCCGCCGGATCGGGCGCGGAGTGCGGCTCGTGGCGCGGCTGGCCTGGGTCAGCGGTCATCGCTCACCGGGGCGGCCGCGGGGTTGGGACTGGGGGTGTCGTCGCGGCGCTGGGCCCGGTTGCGCGGGACCACCACTCGCTTCGCGCCCTCGGGGGGCTGCAGTCGGAGCAGCTCGCGCGGCGGCAGCGGGTCGTCGCCTCGGACGACCACGATCTTGGCGAAGAGGTCTTCCACGGCACGTGCCGCCGTGGCGTCGATCGCGCCGCGGCCGCCGACGACTCCGCGCAGGAACCAGCGCGGGCCCTCGTAGCCGATGAAGCGGGCCACGCGCCAGCCTTTGCGTCCGTCCTTGAGCACGGTGGGCACGCGGGCGGCCAGCTCCTTGCCGAAGCGTCCGTCGACCCGTTTGACCTTGCCCTCCTGCTTGATGACCGACTCTTCGATCTGCTCGAGCACCTCGTTCCAGGTGCCGCCGGACTTCGGGGCGGAGAAGGGCTGGACCTGGATGCTGGCCTGGTCGACCATGATGGTCAGCGCGACCACGCGCTTGGTCTTCTGATCGATGTCCAGCCGGACCTGCTGGTTCTTCGCCGTGGGGATCAGCAGCGCACCGAAGTCGAGGTAGCCCTTCTTGGACTCGAGCTCGCGGGAGTCCCGCGGCACGGCCAAGGGTGTGGACTCGGTGACCGGCTGCGCGACGGAGGTCACCGACGAGCTGGCGACGACAGCGTCGTCGGTCCCCGGCGCCTGGGTCGGGGCAGCCTCGTCTTGGGCGGTTCCGTTCTGAGCTGTCTGGCTCTGCCCGGTCTGGGTCTGTTCTGGTTCTGCCTGCGGAGCTGCTGCCGGGGCCGCGTCTGTCTCCGGTGTCTGCTTCGCTGGGGTCTTCTTCTTGCCGAAGAGCATGCCTGTCCTCCTGGTCGGTCCTGCTGCTGTCCTATCGCCCGGTGGAGCCGAAACCGCCTGCACCCCGGTCGCTCGTCTCGAGCTCGTCCACCAGGGTGAAGTCAGCCTGCTCCACCTTCTGCAGAAGCAGCTGAGCGATCCGGTCTCCACGGGCGAAGTGGACCGCCTCGTGGCGGTCCGTGTTTAGCAGGCACACCTTGATCTCCCCACGATACCCAGCGTCCACCGTCCCTGGGGCATTGACCACGGTGATCCCGTGGCGCACCGCGAGTCCGCTGCGCGGATGCACCAGACCCACCCAGCCCTGGGGAACTGCCAGCGCGACCCCGGTCGGGACCAGCCGGCGCTCCCCCGGCTCGAGCGTGAACTCCTCGGCGGTGAGCAGGTCGGCCCCGGCATCACCGGGATGGGCGTAGCGCGGCAGGTCGAGGCCCTGATCCAGCTGCTTGAGTGGTACTGAGATGCGATTCACAGCCCCGAGTCTACCGTCGTGCTCAACCCCACTCTCAGCCGGACATGCGACGATAGAGACATGAGTGACGAGAGTGCCAAGAGTGCTGAAGCTGCATCCCCCGGCGCCGCGCGCGACGCCGCACCGATCTACAGCGAGAAGCTGTGGCCGGCCTGGTGGCTGTGGGTCGCCGGGGTCATGGTGGGCGCTTCGATCTCGCTGATCTTCTTCCCGATCAGCGTCACCTTCGGGGTGCTGACGATGTTCATCGGAATCGGCCTGGTGATCTTCGGGCTGGTCATCACCACCCCGACCATCGAGGTCACTGACGGGTGGCTGCGGGTGGGACGTGCCCGGATCCAGACGGTGCACCTGGGCCGGATCGTGGCGCACAGCGGAGACGCCGCCCGGGAACAGCTGGGACCCGGCTTCGATGCGAGCTCCTACCAGTGCATCCGTGGCTGGATCGGGCCGGTCATCACCGCGCAGATCGTCGACCCCAGGGACGCCACCCCGTACTGGCTCTTCTCCACCAGAAAGCCAAACGCCGTGCTCTCCGCGTTGGGCTCCGTGGAACCCGTGCAGGAGCACGGCGTCAGTTTCGAGTGATGTGAGTTTCGAGTGACGCGGGCGCCCTCAGGCCTTCACTGGCTGAGGGCTTCCGCGTCTGTCTGTCGCGAGGCGTTCAGCCCTCGCAGTCCTTGCAGAAGAACATGCCGTTCGCCTCGCGAGCCACCTGGGAGCGATGACGCACCAGGAAGCAGGAGGAGCAGGTGAACTCATCCGACTGAGCGGGCAGCACGCGAACCTGCAGCTCCTCCTCGGAGAGATCGGCACCGGGGAGTTCGAACCCTTCAGCGGCCTCGGTCTCGTCCTCATCGACCACAGAGGACTGCCGTGACGTGTTCCGGTTCTTCAGCTCCTCGATCGAATCTTCGCTGCTTTCGTCGTCGTTCTTCCGCGGGGCGTCGTAATCGGTTGCCATAAGAGGTGCTCCACACTCCGAATTCTTGAGATCGAAGCGCTCGTTGACCGGCTTCGGGTTGAAGCTGATTGAGCGCGATTTCCCTGTGCGTAGCCCCCTGCCGGTCCGGGCTGCTGCCCGTTCCGCAGAACACGTGGGAAATTCAGGTCGGACAGATTGTGTCCTATCCGGATCACAGGACCAAATCCTGGCGAACCGTTGAGCCCTGGGCTGACACGGGGGTCTCACCACACAGCTGGTAGGCGGGATGAGGACCAAAGAATGTCACGAGAGGCCCGATTGAGCAATCCTTCCAGGAGTGGTTGAGCACCACGCCGGATTTTGAACCTGCCCGCGATACAGTGGCCCGAATAACCACCAGCTCGTTCTTCGGAGGAAGCCCAAATGCAGCACCTGCGCATCGTCGGGGTCAATGACGAGGAGAACATGGCGCAGCTCATCCTCTCCGACGAATCAGGGCGGGAGTTTGCGCTGCCGATGGATGAGGCCCTGCGTCACGCCGCGACCCGCCCCCCTGTCCGTCCGTCCCAGTCCAGCCATGCCTCAAGTCCGCTGACGCCGCGGGAGATCCAGGCGCGGCTCCGCGCCGGGGCCACCGTGGACCAGGTGGTCGCAGCCTCCGGGCTGACCACCGCCCACGTGGACCGCTACGCCGGACCGGTGCACGCCGAACGGGCCTACATGGCCCAGCGCGCCCGCGCCACCCAGGTCGCACCGGCCTCCTCCGCCGAGGCCCACCGGGCGGCCTTCGGCGACGATCCGGCCAGCCTCGACGCCATGGTCAAGGTGCGGCTGCGCATGATGGACGTCGACCTCACCAGCCTCACCTGGGACTCCTGGCGACGTGAAGACGGCCTGTGGCAGATCACCTGCGTCTTCGACGTCGACTCCTCCTCCACCCACGGCGCCGGCATCGGTCTCAGGCCTCCGGCGGAGTGGACCTTCCAGCCGGAGACCTCGCACCTGCGCGCGGTCAACCGCTGGGCGGAATCGCTCAGCGCGCTCACCGCGCCCGCCCCGACCTCCTCACACGGCGGGGAGACGCAGACCGCTGCGTCAGGCGCCCGCAGGCGACTCAGTGCCGTGGACTCGGTCTTCGACGTGGAGAACGCCGCGGATCGGCGCGGGGGCTCAGTGCCCGCGCAGGCCCCCGCGACACCCGCGCCCGGCGCGGCCTCCGAGTCTGCCGGGCACCGGCAGCCCGAGGCGAGCCCGCGCAGTGCTCGCACCGCGGCGCCGGGGAACGGGTCACCGGCTCGCCCCGAGGCCGGCCCCCGCGGTGAGGGGCGCGAGCATGAGGACCTGCTCGACGTCCTGCGCGCCCGCCGCGGCCAGCGTCTGGGCGCCGACGCCGAGGCCGACGATCGGCTCGCGCTGATGCTCAACCGGCAGGACCCGCAGGACCGCGACAGCTCCGCAGGGACCGCAGCGACTCCGGTCAGCTCCGAGACGTCGGGGGCCTTTGGAGCTGCTGACCAGGACGACGACGAACACTCCACCGTTCCGCTCCCCCGACTCCGGCCGGTCAAGAACCGTCCGACAGCTCAGGACGACGCGGGCGTCTCCGGCCCATCGGATGCGAAGGATGCCGCGACCCTCACCCCCGCCGAGGACGGCGGAGGCTCGGACGCCGCTGAGTCAGGGTCAGGCTCGAGCGCGACGGAATCCAGCACCGGAGCAGGCGATGGCCGGCTCGACGCCTGGGGCTTCGCCTACGAGGGTGAGCCCGAGGAGCGCGCCGGCGCGACGGGACAGACCGCGCCGTCGGGCTCCGAGAACGCAGAACCGACCGAGCCTGAGACCACCACGGAGAAGCCGCGGAAGCGAGCCCCGGCGCGGCGGGCCAGCATGCCGAAATGGGACGACATCCTGTTCGGCTCCAAGAACGACTGAAGGCAGTCGGACCGCTGAGATTCGCGGCCAGGAGCTCCGCATCCTGGTCGCGGCCTTCGGCGCAGCGTCGAGCGCTCTAGCCGCCCAGACGCAGCAGCGGCACGCGGCGTTCGGCCTCGGTGAGCGAGCCATGCTGGCCCACCATCTCCATCGGGGCCTGGCCGACCCGGTCGCAGTGATAGAGCGCGATATCGCTGTGCGTGGCCACCAGCACGTCGCCGATGCGCGCAGCGACGCGATCCTCCACGGTCCCGAACCAGCCCGCGGTGCGCGCCTGGTCCCGGGTGAGGATCCAGGCCCGCTCCCCATACTCCTGCTCCCAGGCGACGGCGATGGTCTCGGGCTCGGTGCCCGGCTCCGCGTAGAGCTGCACCAGGCGCGGCTCGCCTCCGGTGTGCCGGACCCCTTCGAGGAGCTGCGGCTGGGCAGAGAAGTCCAGGCGGTTCTCCGCAGAGATGTCGACCATGCCGTGGTCTGCCGTGAGCAGCACCGAGACCTGGTCCCCGTAGCGGCGGCGCAGATCCGTCGTGAACCGCTCCGCCTCGGCGTCGAGCATCTCGAGCATCTCCAGCCACTGCGGGGAGTCCACCCCGTAGCGGTGGCCGGTCTTGTCCAGCTCGTCCACGTAGAGATACACCAGCTGGCGCGGAGCGGGCCCCTGGCGGACCGCGCCCTTGGCGGGTCGCTGAGCCTGGATCCACTCCGCGGTGAGCCGGAAGCGGGCGTCCATCCGAGCCGCGCCGCGGAACTCACCGCCGCGCAGCACAGCCTGGGTGAGTCCGGAGTCCACAAACTTCGGCCGGGAGGCGGTGAGCACACCCGCGCCGGCCGCGGCGGCGCGGGCCAGCACGGAGGGGTGCGGCTGCCACTGCGCCGGGTCGACCTCGGGGTCCCAGCCGCCGAGCATGTTGACCATCCGGTCCAGCTGGGGAGCCAGGATGTCGTAGCCCACGAGTCCGTGTTCGCCCGGCGTGGTCCCGGTGCCCAGCGAGCCCAGGGAGGCCGCCGTCGTCGTCGGCACCCCGACGTCGAGGATCTGCGCGCTGGAGCTTCGCCAGGCCGACGCCAGGAAGCGGGCGTGGCCGGAGTAGCGGGCGAGCAGCGCATCGCCGAGCCCGTCGACCATCAGCACCACGGTGGCGGTGGCCTCGGGCAGGCCCAGCCGATTCTCGAAACCCTCGAGGCCCAGCGACGCGGCGGCCGAGGTCAGCACGTGACGCAGGTGCGCGCCGTCGTAGTCCGGGGCGGGCGGCAGCGGGCGGGACCGGCGGTTCTCAGGTGTCATCGCGGCGCGCGGCTCAGCGCGCGTGTTTGATGCAGGCACGACGCAGCGCGCGGACGAACCCGCGGGCCTCGTCCACGGCAGTGTCACCTTCGGCGGTGGCCGCGATGCGCAGCGCGATGTCCTCGGGCACCCAGTTGCCGGTGTCACCGTGGTCGGCCACGCACTCAGGGTTCCCGCATTCGGCGGGGTAGGTGTCGAACCGCGCGCCCCCGGTCCAGGTCAGGTTCAGCGAGACCTCAGCCAGTGACCGCTCAGGGGTGAAGTTCTCCGGAGTCCTGTGCACCTCGGAGAGGATCAGCGAACGGATCCGGCTGACCGGGACCACCTCGGTGGAGATCCGCGCCACGGTGTCGGCGCGCCGCGGATGTGGGGAGTCTCCGTGGCCGAAGGCGGGCCCGTCGTCGGCCTCGAGGTCGTGGTCATCGAGATGCGCGACCACGATGATGTCCTCGGCCAGGGCGAGCACCGTGATGTGTCGGTGGACCTCCTCCATGTCGAAATGGGTGTCCACATGCACGATCTGATGGCTTGCCTCACGCTCGTCGAGCGCCTCATCGAGCGTATGCAGCACCAGAGATGGATAGAAGCCGCCGCGCTCGACTGCTTCCTTGAGGCTTGAGGTCGAAGCGGGGCTGCCCTGCTCCCCGGACCCGTGCTGGCTGAACGTCATGGTTTCCATGCTATCCGGTGGCGGGATTCGCCGGTGCGCCCCACATACGGGATACTGGTCCGGTGTCAGGAAACGCTACTTTTCATCACCGCAACGCCGCCCTCCTCTCCGTGACGGAGGTGCTGGCCCCGGAGGTCCTCACATCGAAGGACCTCGATCGGCGCCTGGCGGATGCGCTCAAACGTCTCAAGCTGCCCACCGGGCTGCTCCAACGGGTCGCGGGGGTGAAGACGCGCCGCCACTGGTCAGGACCCGGTGATGTGCGTGCCGGCACCGCAGAGGCCGGGCGCCGGGCGCTGGCCGCCGCCGGGATCGCACCCGAGGACGTCTCCATGATGATCAACACCTCGGTGTCCCGCGAGCATCTGGAGCCCTCCGTGGCCGTGGGGATCCACCATGACCTCGGGCTGCCCACCTCGGCGATGAACTTCGACATCACCAACGCCTGCCTGGGCTTCGTCAACGCGATCACCCTGGCCAGCTCGATGATCGACGCCGGCCAGGCCAAATACGTGCTGATCGTCAACGGGGAGGACACCCGGAAGGTCCAGGACGCCACGATCAAGCGGATCAACTCGCTCGAGAAGATGGCCTCCCGGGAGGACTTCATGGCGGAGTTCGCCTCGCTCACCCTGGGCTGCGGGGCTGCCGCGGCAGTGATCGGGCCCGCGGATCAGCACTCGGAGGGTCACCGGATCGTCGGCGGCGTCACCCGGGCGGCGACGCAGCACCATGGTCTCTGCGTGGGTGACCACAACGGCATGTTCACCGATGCCCGCGGCCTGCTCGACGGCGGCCTGGAGCTGGTCATGGACGCGTTCAACGAGGCCCGCGAGCACTTCGACTGGGATTCGATGGACTCCTACATCACGCACCAGGTCTCCCAGCTGCACACCTCCTCGATCGTGAAGGCCGCCAAGCTGGACAAGAAGCGGGTCCCGATCACCTACCCGGAGCTGGGCAACGTCGGACCGGCCTCGCTGCCGATCACCCTTGCCCGGGAGACCGAGCGGCTCCAACCCGGAGACCGCGTGCTCTGCATGGGCGTCGGCTCCGGACTCAACACTGCGATGCTGGAGATCGAATGGTGAGCCTGAACCCGCGCTTCACGCCGATTCCCGCCGCCCCGGCGCGGCTGCCCGCCGACCACGCCCCCGGGACTCGGTTCCCGGGCCTGGACCCTGCATGGTCCCGCCTGGTGACCGCCAAGACCGACGACGGCGCCCGGACCTTCCACGTGCTGGACACCGGACCGGCGCTGGCCGCCCGCGGGATCACCCCCACCGGCACGATCCTCGCGGTGCACGGCAACCCCACCTGGTCCTACCTGTGGCGCAAGGTGATCGCCGGATCCCTGGAGCGCGCGCAGAACGGCGCCGCCTGGCGGGTGATCGCCCCCGACCAGCTGGACATGGGCTTCTCCGACCGGCTCTCCCACCCGGTCCCCCCGGCCGCCGACGCGGTCAGCTACCGCCGGCTCGCGACCCGGCTGGGCGACCTCGACGCCCTCATGGACGCCCTGGACGTGGACACCAGCTCCCGGCTGGTCACGCTCGGACACGACTGGGGCGGCATCATCTCGCTGGGCTGGGCCGTCCGTCAGCGCGGCCAGGTCGACGCCGCCATCACGCTGAACACCGCCGTGGACCACCCCGAGGCCGATCAGGTGCCCGCCGCGCTGCGCGCCGCGATGGCCCCAGCGGTGCTGCCCGCCGCGACGGTCACCAGCGAAGGATTTCTGAAGGTCACTCTCGGACTGGCCGAGCAGACCCTGCCGGACGAGGTCCGCGACGCCTACCGGGCCCCCTACACGTCCCGGAACGGACGCGGCGGCATCGGCGGGTTCGTCGCCGACATCCCCGCGGAGAACTCCCACGTCTCCCGCGCCGCGCTCACCGGAGTCTCCTCCGGCCTGCGCGAGTGGAACAAGCCCACGCTGCTGCTCTGGGGACCCAAGGACCCGGTGTTCCAGGACCGCTATCTCGCCGATCTGCAGTCCCGGGTGCCGCACGCCGACCTGCACCGCTTCGAAGGTGCCGGGCACATGCTCGCCGAGGACCGCGACCTGAGCACCCCCATCTTCACCTGGCTCGATGACCACTTCGGCGCCGGCAGAGAAGTCCGCGCCGCGCTGAGGTCTCCCGCCCCGGCGCGGAAGGTGCTCGGGCTGCACGAGCAGATGACCGAGCTGGCCCGCTCCGAGCGCCGGATGAGCCCCGCCGTCGTCGACATGACGGCCGAGCCTGAAGCCTGGAGCAGCGCCGAGGACGCCGCCACCGGTGACCGTGCGCTGAGCTGGGCCGAACTGCACGCTCAGGTGGACGCGCTGGCCGTGGGCCTGACCCATACCGGTGTCCGCCACGGCGACCGGGTCTCGCTGCTGGTCCAGCCCGGCGCCTCCCTGACCGTGATCCTCTACGCCTGCATGCGCATCGGCGCCGTGGCCGTGGTCGCCGACGCCGGCCTGGGAGTGCGCGGGATGACCCGCGCCGTCCGGGCCGCACGCCCCGACTGGGTCATCGGCGAGCTGCCCGGCCTGACCCTGGCGCGCAGCCTCGGCTGGCCCGGCAAGCGGATCAGCGTGCAGAACCTCTCCTCCCGCCGCGCGCGCCTGCTGGGCACCGTGACCTCCGTGGAGGCCCTGCTGCGCCGCCACGAGGGCGCCACCCCGGACCAGCTGCCCACCCCTGACGCTGAGGATCCCGTGGCGATCCTGTTCACCTCCGGCTCCACCGGACCGGCCAAGGGCGTCATGTACACCCACGGTCGGCTCGGCGCGCTGGTGGCGCTGCTGGTCGAGCACCTGAACATCAGCCCCGGAGCCTCGCTGATCGCCGGCTTTGCGCCGTTCGCGCTGCTGGGCCCCGCCATCGGCGCCACCTCGGTGACGCCCGACATGTCGGTGACCCGTCCGTCCACGCTGACCGCCCAGGCCGTGGCGGACGCCGCCCTGGCCGGGGACGCCACGATGTTCTTCGGCTCCCCCGCGGCGCTGCGCAACGTCGTCGCCACCGCCGGCGAGCTCAGCGCGCTGCAGCACCGCGGACTCTCCGACATCAAGCTGGTCCTCTCCGCCGGAGCGCCGGTGCACCCGGACCTGCTCGACGCGGTCCAGGAGATCTTCCCGAACGCCGAGATCCACACCCCCTATGGCATGACCGAGGGTCTGCTGCAGGCGGACATCGAGCGCCGGCAGGTGATCGAGGCGATCGCCACCGGCCAGTCCGGCGTCTGCGTGGGCACCCCGGTCGCGGGCGTGCGCTTCGCACTGGCTCCGCTGGACGGACTGGGCCGACCCTCCGAGGAGCTGCTGGATCCCAGCCAGGCCGTCGGCAGGCTGGGCGAGATCGTGGTCTCCGCCGCGCACCTGAAGGCCGGCTACGACCGGCTCTGGCAGACCGAGCGGGACTCCAGCCGGGACACGTTGGACGGGCTGATCTGGCACCGGACCAACGACATCGGACATTTCGACGCCGAGAACCGGCTCTGGATCGAGGGTCGGCTGCAGCATGTGCTCACCACCCCCGCCGGGCCGCTCGGCCCCGGGACCGTGGAGACCCCGGTCGACGCGCTCGAGGAGGTGGCCCGCAGCGCCGCCGTGCCGGTGGGTCCGCAGGGCACCCAGGCCGTCGTCGTGATCGTGGAGCCGGGCTCCGACCGCAGCCTGCGCACCGGCCGCTCGCCGGTGGCCGAGACCAGCTTCGCCGCCCGGGTCCGCGAGGCCGCGGGCTCGGTGCCGGTGGCCGCGGTGCTGGTGCTCGAGGAGCTGCCCACCGATGTGCGGCACAACTCCAAGATCGATCGCACCCGGCTGGCCCGCTGGGCCGAGAAGGTGCTCGCCGGCGAGAAGGTCGGGGCTCCGTGAGCCGGCTGATCGAGCCCGGTGCCTCGGTTCTGGTCACCGGCGCCTCCGGGCTGCTCGGCCGCAGCGTGGCCCAGCGACTCGTCGAGGAGGGCTATCGGGTCACGGTGCTGCAGCGCGGCGCCTCCGGACTGGCCGGGGTGCACGAGGTGCGCGGCTCGCTCAGCGATCCCGCCGCCGTCGCCCGCGCCGCCGCCGGCCAGGACGCCGTGATCCACATGGCCGCCAAGGTCTCGGTCTCCGGTCGGCACGAGGACTTCGTGGAGGTCAACGTGCGCGGCACCCAGCGGATGCTCGACGCCGCGGTGACCGCCGGCGTGACCGACTTCCTGCATGTCTCCTCCCCCTCGGTGGCCCACGCCGGAGCCTCGCTCATCGGCGCGGTGGCCGGCCCGGCCGATCCGCAGCACGCCGTGGGCAGCTACGCGCAGACCAAGGCCCAGGCCGAGCTCATCGCCGAGGCCCGCGGGGCGAGCGATCTCAATGTGCTGATCCTGCGTCCGCATCTGGTCTGGGGCCCCGGCGACGGGCAGCTGACCAGCCGGATCATCGACCGCGCCCGCTCCGGACGGATGCCGATCCTCGGCTCCGGGGCCGCGCTGGTGGACATGCTCTACATCGACAACGCCGTGGACGCCTTCCTCGCCGGACTGCGCCGGCTCCCGCAGATCGCCGGACAGCGGCTGGTCCTCACCAACGGCGAGCCCCGCCCGATCGCGGAGCTGATCACCGGCATCGCCGCGGCAGGCGGCGCCCCGGCACCCCGGCTGCGCCTGGCCCCCGGGCTCGCCAAGGGACTGGGCGCCGTCGTCGAACGCGTCTGGGCACTGAGCGAGAAGCTCGCCGGCCCGCGCGCCGACGAGCCCCCGATGACGAAGTTCCTCGCCGAGCAGCTCTCCACCGCGCACTGGTTCGACCAGCGCACCACCCGGCAGGCGCTGGACTGGACCCCCAAGGTCAGCCTGGACCAGGGCCTGGCGCTGCTGCGCGAGCACATCCAGACCACCGGCAAAGTCCTCTAACCCCTCCTGGGCAGTTGCAGATTCCGGTAGCAACGTATCCACCGGAATCTGCAACTGCCCAGGAGGGGTGGGGTTCTCCACAGCTCAGTGGTCGCTCTGGTCGGTGGGTCCGGCCTGCGGCACGGTGGAGCGATGACGCGCAATGCTTCCACCGATCTCGACGTCCCCGAGCCGATCCGGCTGATCCGCTCCGCCTGGCAGCCCGATGACCTGCACAGCGCCACCCGGCTCTCCGCCCGCGTGGCCGCCGCGGAGCTGCTGCGGGTGCGCCGCGGCATCTATGTCGACGCCGACGCGTGGGTGAGCTCGCCGCCGTGGATTCGCGCGCAGATCGCCGTGGCCGCCATGGCGCACCGCCGGCCGAACTCGCTGTTCTGCCGTGAATCCGCGCTGCTGCTCCATGGGCTCCCGCTGACGACGCCGCCGCCGCACGTGACCCTGCGCACGCAGGACCCCAGCCTGGTCGGGATCGGCAGGCGCGAGCCCATGACCGGGACCACCAGCGCGGAACGCTGGCTCACCGCCTACGAGACCAGATATCCGCACGACGGCCCGACGCCGGCCGCGCTGCTGAACGTGCCGACCCGGCGCTTCGAGACGGTGCTGCCGCGTGGGATGACCCGCGGCGCCGCCCGGGAGGCGCAGCGGTGCGGCGAGCTTCGCCAGGCGCAGATGCGGCTGCCGGCGTCGGTGCTGCCCGCCGTGACCGGACCCGAGACGGGATACTGGGTGGAGCCGCTGGAGCTCGCCCTGCCCGACGCCGTCTCGCGGCTGGACTTCCCCGAGGCCGTGGCGGTGGTCGACGCGTTCCTCGCGCAGCGGACCCAGGACCAGCTGGCGGCGCCGCCGGGGGTGAGCACAGATCCGCTGACCTGGGGAGATACCTTCCTGTCGCCGCGGCTCAGCAAGCGCTGGAGGACCGCGCTGTCTTTCGCCGATGCTCGCGCCGAGTCCCCCGGCGAATCAGTCTCGCGGGCGGTGATCCACCAGCTGGGCTTCGCCGCCCCGAATCTCCAGGTGTGGATCGGCACCGACGTCGGAGACGAGCGCGTGGACTTCGAATGGATCGTGGAGCACGGCTCCCGGACCGGATCATCCCGCCGGCGGATCGTCGGGGAGTTCGACGGGCTCGGGAAGTACTTCGATGAGGCCCTGCTCCAGGGACGCTCCGCCAAGGAGGTGCACTACGCGGAGAAGCTGCGCGAGGACGCGATCCGGCGCACCGGACGCGGGCTGATCCGCTGGGACTGGACCGATCTCAGCCACCCGGAGGCGCTGGCGGCGAAGCTGCTCCAAGCCGGAGTCCCCCGGGTCCGTCCCGCCCCCCATCCTGGGTGGTTGCGTTTTCCGGTCCGAACGTCAGGACCGGAAAACGCAACCACCCAGGAAGAGGGGGTCAGTAGCGGCTGATCGCGCGGCGGGCCGAGTCGGTGCGCTGTTCGGGGTTCGCGATCTCGATCGCGGCGTGCAGCACCTGGACCCCCTCCGGGGACGCCAGCACCGGAGTCAGCTCCAAAGACGCCACCTGAGGGTGGTTGTCCTTCAGCGTGGCCACGCGCTGCAACGTGTCCTCCAGGGCGGGGATGTCCACCGCGGGCACGCCCTTATAGCCGAAGAGCCGCTTCGCCGCGCGGGGACTCTTCACCAGGCCGCGCACGTCCTGGTCGGTCAGCGGCGGCACCGCGTGCGCCCAGTCGTCCAGCAGCTCCACCGCATCGCCGGAGAGCCCGAAGGAGACCACCGGACCCATCAGCGGATCCTCGATCGCGCGGATCACGCAGCCCTGACCGGCCGGCGCCATGGACTGCAGCTCCAGGCCCGCCGCCCCGTAGTCGGCCAGCACCCGGCGCATCTCTGCGATGGCTCGGCGCAGCGCCTCGGGGTCCTCGATGTTCAGCTGCACCCCGCCCAGGTCCAGGCGGTGACGCAGGTAGGAGTTCGTGGACTTCACCGCCACCGGATAGCCGAGGGTCTCGGCTGCGGCCAGCGCCTCCTCCTCGGTGGAGAACGCCACCGAACGCAGCAGCGAGAGCCCATAGGCCTCCAGCAGCTCCGCGCAGCGCTCCGGCTCGAGCTGCCGCACCTGCGCGCCGGAGACCTCTTCGAGCCAGCCGTCGAGCAGCTCGTCCCCGCGCCGGGCCACCGTGGTGCCCTCGAGCCCGGCAGGCACATAGGGCTCACCGATGCCCTGGGAGCGCCAGCGCTGGTAGCGCACGATCTTCGCCAGCGCGGTCAGCGACCGCTCCGGGGAGGAGAACACTGGGAAGCCCTGCTGCAGCGACCCCTTCTCGATCACCGGCGCGGCATTGCCGATGTGGTTCAGCGGCACGCTGGTGTCGAGCACCCCGATCCAGGACGCGACCATCGGCTTGGTGTGCTGGCGCGCCGTCTGCGAGATCAGCCGGCTGTGGTCATAGTGCTCCCCGGTGACCGCGGGCTGCAGGCACAGCGCCACCGCGTCCACGTCCTCTGCGGTGAAGAGCGCCTCCAGGGCCCCGGCCAGCGCGGCGTCGGCCTCGGCGCGGGGAAGATCAAGGTCGAGGTCCCCGACGACGCGGGTCGCGGTCAGGTCCAGGGTGCCGGCGGTGTCGGCGAGGATCCGGCTCATCGACGGCGAGTTCGAGAGGATCCCGACGCGTCCGCCGCCGGGCAGCGGCTGGGTGGCGAGCACCTGGAGCACGTCCATGAGCGAATCGTGGTTGCCCACCTGGATCACCCCGGAATGCTCCAGCATCGAGTCCACCGCTCCCATCGGCGCCCGGGTGGTGCGCACCTCATGGCCCGGGGGCAGGCTGCGTCCCATCACATCGGACTTCGCCACGACCACCGGTTTGGTGCGCGAGAGCCGACGAGCGATCCGGGAGAACTTGCGCGGATTGCCGAAGCTCTCCAGATAGACCCCGACGGCGCGGGTGGAGTCGTCGTCCTCGAAGTACTGCATCGCGTCATTGCCGGAGAGGTCCGCCCGGTTGCCCGCGGAGATCACCGAGGAGAGTCCGAGCTCGCGCCGATTGGCCTGCGCGAAGAGCGAGACCCCGATCGAGGCGGACTGGCTGAACAGGCCCACGCCCCCGCGCAGCGGCATCGTCGGAGACAGCGAGGCGTTCAGCGAGACGTCCGGGTCGGTGTTGAGCAGCCCGACCGACGCCGGACCGATCACCCGCATCCCCCAGCGTCGGGCCAGCCTGACCAGCTCCCGCTGGTCCAGCCGTCGGGTGTCCTCCTCGTCAGTGTCCCGGCCCAGGTCCGGGGCGGTGATCACCAGGATCCCCTTGACCCCGTTGCGGCCGCAGTCGGCGATCACCTCCGGCAGGTGCTCGGCCGGCACGGCGACGACGGCGAGGTCCACCTGCTGCTTGATGTGCGCCAGCGAGGCGTAGGCCTCCACCCCGCCCACCTCGAAGGCCTCCGGGTTCACCGAGTGCACGCCGCCGGTGAAGTGGCCCTCGATCAGGTTCTGGACCAGGTGATAGCCCACCGAGCCGTATTCCCGGGAGGCCCCGATGACGGCGACCTGTTCCGGGGCCAGCAGCTCCGCGACGCTGCTGGACTCGGCGCGATGCTCACGGGCCTCCATCACCGCCCGGGACTTCTCGGTCGGGTCGATGGGAAACTCCACCATCACCACGCCGTCCTCGAAGCTGCGCTGGGTCTCATAGCCGGCCTCGGAGAACACCCCGAGCATCTTGCGGTTCTCCGGGAGCACCTCGGCGGAGAAGCGCTCCAGTCCGCGCTCGCGTCCGGCGGCTGCGAGGTGCTCGAGCAGCACCGAGCCGAGTCCGCGGCCCTGATGCCGGTCGGAGATGTTGAACGAGACCTCGGCCTCTTTGGTGCCCTCGATCCGGTCGTAGCCGCCGACCCCGATGATCTCCTCGTCGAGCAGGATCACCATCGCGACCCGGTCCACGTGGTCCACCCGGGTGAACCGGGCGAGCTCCTTTTCGGTCAGCGCCGACTTGAAGGTGAAATAGCGCAGATAGATCGAGGACTCGGACTGGGAGGAGTGCAGGCGCTGCAGCCGCTCCGCATCCTCCGGGCTGATCGGGCGCAGATGGGCCGCAGCCCCATCGCGCAGCACGACATCTGCTTCCCAGTGCGCCGGATATCCGCCGGTTCGGGGTGTCTCACCCATAGGATCAAGACTAACCACCTCCGCCCGGAGATAGATACCCAGCCCCTGACAGCCTCCGGGCCTCTCGGCTGCCCGGCAGCCGGGGACTGCACCTGCCCACCGAGAGATACAGGACCAGCACACCCGCTATGGCCCGCCGTTCCAAGAGCGCCGACACTCCCCCGGTCACACCGGAGGAGAACATCATCGACATCGACGTCTCCGCGGAGATGGAGACCTCCTTCCTGGAGTACGCGTATTCGGTGATCTATTCCCGCGCCCTGCCTGACGCCCGGGACGGCCTGAAGCCGGTGCAGCGCCGGATCCTCTACATGATGGCCGACATGGGCCTGCGCCCGGAGAAGGGCCATGTGAAGTCCGCCCGCGTCGTGGGCGAGGTGATGGGCAAGCTGCACCCGCACGGCGACGCCGCGATCTACGACGCGCTGGTGCGGATGGCGCAGTCCTTCGCGCTGCGCCTGCCGCTGGTCGACGGCCACGGAAACTTCGGCTCGCTCGACGACGGGCCCGCCGCCCCGCGCTACACCGAGGCGCGGATGACCGCCGCGGCGCTGTCGATGACCGCCGACCTCGACGAGGACGTCGTCGACTTCGAGCCCAACTATGACAATCAGCTCACCCAGCCCGGGGTGCTGCCCAGCGCCTTCCCGAACCTGCTGGTCAACGGGGCCTCCGGCATCGCGGTGGGCATGGCGACGAACATGCCTCCGCACAACATGCGCGAGGTCATCAACGGCGCCAAGCACCTGATCCTGCACCCGGAGTCCACGCTCGAGGACCTGATCCAGCACATCCCCGGCCCCGACCTGCCCTCCGGCGGACGGATCGTGGGGCTTGAGGGCATCCGCGACGCCTACCGCACCGGCCGCGGCTCGTTCAAGACCCGCGCGAAGGTCTCCATCGAGCAGGTCTCGGCCCGCAAGACCGGGATCGTGGTGACCCAGCTGCCCTATATGGTCGGGCCCGAGAAGGTCATCGAGAAGATCAAGGATGCGGTGCAGGCGAAGAAGCTCACCGGCATCTCCGACGTCCTGGACCTCACCGACCGCAAGCACGGGCTGCGCATGATCATCGAGCTCAAGGCGGGCTTCAACCCGCAGGCGGTCCTGGCCCAGCTCTACCGGCACACCCCGCTGGAGGACTCCTTCGGGATCAACAACGTCGCGCTGGTCAACGGCCAGCCGCGCACGCTGGGTCTGCTGGAGATGCTGCAGGTCTATGTGGACCACCGGCTCAACGTGGTCCGCCGACGCAGCGCCTACCGGCTGCGCAGGCGCCAGGCCCGGCTGCACCTGGTCGAGGGGCTGCTCGTCGCGATCCTCGACATCGATGAGGTCATCCAGATCATCCGCGCCGCCGAGGACACCGCCGCGGCCCGGACCCGGCTGATGACGATCTTCGATCTCAGCCAGGCCCAGGCCGATCACATCCTGGAGCTGCGCCTGCGCCAGCTCACACGGTACTCCGCGCTGGAGCTCGAGCAGGAGAAGGAGCGCCTGGAGGCCGAGATCGCCGAGCTCCAGGCGATCCTGGGCTCCGAGGCACGGCTGCGCGGCCTGGTTGCCGACGAGCTCGACGAGGTGGCCGCGAAGTACGGCGATGACCGACGCACCGAGCTGCTCGACGCCGAGGCCGCACCCGCCGTCTCCGCGCAGGCGGACCCTGCTGCGCCCGCCGCCGGAACCAGCCTGCAGATCCCCGACGCCCCCTGCTGGGCGGTGCTCTCCAGCTCAGGACAGCTCGCCCGCACCACCAACCGCTCCTCCCTGGTGCACCCGACCCGGCGCGCCCGCCACGACGCGCTGATCTCCGTGGTGCCCACCAGCGCCCGCGGCGAGATCGGCGCGGTCACCACGGCCGGCCGGATGATCCGGGTCCCGGTGGTGGACATGCCCGCCGTGGAGATGTCCTCCGGAATGGTCAATCTCAACCAGGGCGTGAAGGCCAAGGAGTTCCTGCACCTGGAGAAGAACGAGGAGCTGCTCGCCTTCGTCCCGCTGGATGCCGTCATCGCGCTGGGCACCGCCCAGGGCCGGGTGAAGCGGGTCAATCCCGACTACCCGCTGAACCGCGACGACTGGGAGGTGATCTCGCTCAAGGGCGAGGGTCGCGCCCAGGACCGGGTCATCGGGGCAGCCGTGGCCGCCGACGACGCCGATCAGCTCTGCTTCATCACCGCCGGCGCGCAGCTGCTGCGCTTCGAGGCGGCGCTGGTCCGGGCCCAGGGCCGCACCGCGGCCGGGATGCTCGGGATCAAGCTGGCACCCGAAGACGCTGTCATCGCGTTCTCGGTGGTCCCCGCCGCGGGGGCGCAGGACGACGCGGCGGATCAGGGACGCGTCGAGGACCAGGGAATCGCCGGCGCGCTGGTCGTGACCCTCGCCGCCGGGGACACCCCGCTGGAGGGCTTCGAGGCCGGCAGCATCAAGCTCACCGACTTCTCCGAGTTCCCCGCCAAGGGTCGCGGCACCGCAGGGGTCCGGGCCCACCGCTTCATGCGCGGGGAGGACCATCTGCGGCTCGGCTGGGCCGGGATCGGTCCGGCGCTCGGGGCCGCGCGCAACGGCGTGGCTCGGAATCTGCCCTCCGAGATGGTGCGCCGCGACGGGTCGGGCATCCCGCTGGAACGCGGGGTCGACGCCGTCGCTCCGAGCCCCGAGGCGCTGGCCGCCGCAGCGGCCGCCGCAGCGGTCGCCGCAACATGACACACGATTACTACAGCGTGTAGAAATCGGAGCGTCGGCAGGAGTATCCTTTTGACATCAACTGACCGAGATGCCGCTCTGATGAACGCTCTCAGCAGCATTGTCGACGTGTCACCGCACTAAGGAACCCAATCACGATGGCCACTCTCGGAGGACTTGAGCGCTCAGTCATGAGCCTGCTCTGGGACAGCGCCGAATCGCTCAGCGCGAACGACGTTCGCGATCGGCTCGGCGAGGATCTCGCCGTGACCACCGTGCTGACCGTGCTCTCTCGACTGGAGCGCAAGGACATGGTCCGGCGGGAACGCTCCACCCGCCCGCACCGCTACTCCGCCGTCGCCTCCCGCGAGGAGCACACGGTGGAGATGCTCAACGAGGTGCTGGGCACCGCCGGGGACCGCGAAGCCGTGCTCGCCCGGTTCATCGGGGGCATCCCTGATTCAGAGGCCGCCGCGCTGCGTCGCCTGCTGCAGAAATAGCCGGTCAGCCGCGGAATCCGCGCCTGCTCCGGAGATTAAACTGGTCCGGTGACCATTCTCGCCGTCTGCCTCGCCGCGCTGGCCCTCGCGCTGGCCATCCCCGTGCCCCGGGTGCTGAGCCACGCGAAGTTCAGGGTCCGCTCGCCCTGGGCGGCGATGCTGCTCTGGCAGGCGATCGCGCTGGCCGGGGGGCTCTCCATGGTGGGCGCCCCGATCGTCTACGGGCTCGGGCCCTTCGGCGACTCGGTGCCCGAGGCCGCGGTCCACGTGCTGCGCCTCTCGGCGGCCGCTGACTTCGCCGCGCTGACGGCGCTGCACGTCCATCCGGGCCACATCTTCGCGCTCTGCCTCGGCGTGCTGCTGGGCGCTCACCTGCTGCTGACGCTGCTGCTGACCTATGTGCGGGTCCTGGGTCAGCGACGCCGGCACCGCGACGTGGTGCGGCTGCTCTCCACCCCGGTGGACGGCAACCAGGCCGCGGCGCTGGGGCGGCATCAGAACCTCTCCCCCGAGCTGCTGCACGCCCATGTGCTTGAACACGACGCGCCGCTGGCCTATTGCCTGCCCGGCCGGACCCATTCCGGCTCGGTCACGGTGCTCTCGCGGGGGCTGCTGGACCAGCTCTCGGAGGCGGAGCTTGCCGCCGTCGTCGCTCACGAGAAGACCCATCTGCAGCAGCGGCACCATTTCCTCACCATGGCCTTCGAGGCCTGGTACCGGGCGCTGCCGTGGCTGCCCACCACCCGGCACGGACGCGCCGCGGTCACCGAGCTCACCGAGATGCTCGCCGACGACGGCGCTCTGCGCGCCCACCACAGGGAGGATCTGGTGCGCGCGCTGGCGCTGAGCGCGGCCGGGCAGGACCACAGCGATGTACGTCGTGAGGGATCAGGCGTCGACGCTCAGCCCGGTGGCGGGGCGGCAGAGCTGACCTCGGCCACAGATGCCCCAGGGCGGGACCGGTCGACGCTGATCACCACCGCCAGGCTGAGCCGGCTGCTGATCCCGCCGGAACCGCTGGGCACCCCGGCGCTGGCCGGGATCGTCGCGATGGTGGCGGCCCTGATCCTGATCCCGACCGCCTCCCTGCTGTTCGGACCCTAGTCCGAGGTCTTCCACGCGCGGATCGCCCGGGACGAGCGGCTCAGCCGTTGGCGGCCAGGAAGTCCTCGGCGCCGCCGACGAGCTCCGTGTGCCCCTGCTGAAGATCCTTGCGTCCGATGAGTGCGGCGATCTCTGCGGCGAACTCCTCCACGCTGTAGAGCCTGCCGGCGGCCTCGCGACGGGTCTCCAGGGCGCCGGGCTCGGCGCGCTCCAGCAGCGTCGCGGTGATGGTGCCCTCGATCATGTCCCCGGAGACCACGGTGAGCGTGATGCCCTTCGCGTCGAGCTCCGGGATGAGCTCGAGCAGCGCGTCCTCGCCGGCCCGCTTGGAGCGCGCCACCGGCTCGTAGGCGTCCATGGTGGCGGTCTGCTCGATGAAGTGCGCCTGGTGGCTGGTGACGAACACGATCTGTGAGCCCGAGGGCATCACCTCGATCGCGGTGCGCGCCATCTGCACCTGAGCGTCGCGGTTGAGCTTCAGCGCATAGTCCTCGCCGCGGCCGGACTCCATGCCGCCGGAGGCGTTGAGCACCAGCAGGTTCAGCGCACCGAAGTTCTCCACCGCGGCGTCGACCAGCGCCCGGGCGCCTGCGGCCTCGGTGAGGTCCGCACCCACGGCGACGGCGCGGCCGCCCTCGGCCTCGATGCCGGCCACGACCTTCTTCGCCCGGGGCGCCTTCTGCCGGTAGTTGACGACGACGCCGGCGCCGCGCGCCCCGATCAGGGCCGCGGTGGCGGCACCGATGCCGCGCGATGACCCGGTGATGATGGCGCCGATGCCGGCGAGATCCTGCTCTGTCATGACTGTGTCCTCAGTTCTGCTCGTGCTGATGCGTGCTGGAATTCTTGTGCTGCTCGAATGCTGGTGCTGCTGGTGTTCGGAAGGTCCGGCTCAGTGGCCCATGCCCAAGCCGCCGTCGACCGGGATGACCGCGCCGGAGATGTAGCCGGCCTCCTCGGAGGCGAGCCAGCGCACCACCGAGGCGACCTCGGTGGGCTCCGCGAAGCGACCTGCCGGGATGTTCTGCAGGTACTTGGCCTGCGTGGCGTCGTCGAGCTCGTCGGTCATGTCCGATCGCACGAAGCCCGGGGACACGACGTTGGCGGTGATGCCGCGGCTGCCGAGTTCGCGGGTCAGCGAGCGGGCCATGCCCACCAGGCCTGACTTCGAGGCGGCGTAGTTGATCTGCCCCGGGGAGCCGTAGAGCCCGACCACCGAGGAGATCAGCACGACCCGTCCCTTCTTCATCCGGATCATGCCCTTGGAGGCCCGCTTGAGCACCCGGAAGGCTCCGGTGAGGTTGGTGTCGAGCACATCGGTGAAATCGTCCTCGCTCATCCGCATCAGCAGGGTGTCACGGGTGATCCCGGCGTTGGCGACCAGGATCTCGACCGGGCCGTGTGCCTGCTCCACCTCGGTGAAGGCGGCGTCCACGGAGGCGGCGTCGGTGACGTCGGCGGCCACGCCGAGCGCTCCCTCAGGGGCGTCTCCGTTGCGCGTGGTGACGGCGACCTTGTCCCCGTTGGCGATGAACGCCTCGGCGATGGCGCGGCCTATGCCGCGGTTTCCTCCGGTGATCAAAACGCTGCGTGCGCTCATGAGTCTCCTTGTTACGGGTCTGGGTCCGAAGACGCGCCCGCGTGGATGCGGGGCCGACGGCACGGATGGTCGTCTCGGCACAGCCTATGCCAGCCGGTATGTGACCGTCGCGTCACATCGCCGTCGCCGACCAGGTTGGGCACCTAGAATGGACCGGTGAGCGACCAGGTCCACTCGATCACTGATGCTCCTCAGAAGCACAGTGACGAGCAGCACTCGAGATTGGTGCGCTATGCGGTGTCGATGGGCATCCGTATGGTGTGTTTCATCCTTGCGGTGATCCTGCAGAACTGGATGACCTGGGTCCTGCTGGCCGCCGCGGTGATCCTGCCCTACGTCGCCGTCACCACCGCCAATGTCGGGGCCGACCGGTATATGGGCCGCCGACAGTCCGAGGACCTGGACGCCCCCGCCCTGTTGACCACCACGCATGAAGAGGGTGAGCCGGAGGCAGACCAGCAGTGGTGGGAGCAGGACGAGCCCACCTCCGAGAACGGCTTCGCCAACGGCGTCGCCGAGTCCGAGGTGATCCCCGGGGAGCTCGTCGAGTCCGAGGATCACGAGCCGCCCGAGTCACAGAACGGCTCGGCGGTCCAGAACGGCTCAGCAGAGCCGGTGGATGCCCAGGATCCCCGTGATGACGGGCCGCAGGACCGATCGACCCAGCCCCTCGATGATCAGGACACGCACCGCTGATGGACCTACTGAACACCCTGGGCGGCGCCGGCGCGCAGCCCGGACCGCAGACTCCCCAGTGCTCGCGCAAGGACTGCCGGCAGGACGCGATCTGGCAGGTGCTCTGGAACAACCCCAAGGTCCACACCCCGGAGCGGCGCAAGATCTGGCTCGCCTGCGACGAGCACTGCCCATGGCTCGAGAACTACCTCACCCAGCGGCTCTTCTGGCGCAGCACCGAGCCGCTGGAGACCGGTGCCGCCGATGAGTCACCGCGGAGCGACCTGTGAACCGCTACCGGTTCCTGCTCACCCCCACTTGGCTGGGCTGGCTGGGCATCTGCGTGCTCTTCGCCGTGGCCTGCGTGTTCCTCGGTCAATGGCAGATCGATCGCCGCGAGATCGCGCTGGAGGAGATCAACCGGATCGTGGACAACTACGACCAGGACCCGATCGCCTACGCCGAGGCCCGCGAGCTCTTCGACGCGGCCGATGAGCAGGACGAATGGACCGTGGTCGAGCTGCGCGGCGAGTACCTGACCGAAGACTCCCGGCTGGTCCGCAACCGCGGACACAGCGGCTCGGTGGGCTACGAGTCGGTGGTCCCGTTCGCGGTGGCCGGCACCGACGACGTCGTCGTCATCGATCGCGGCTGGCTGCCCACCGACAGCACCGACGGCTCCCAGCCGGCGCTGAATCCTGCTCCCCCGGAGGGCGAGGTGGACCTGGTCGCCAGGATCCGCCCGGCCGAGCCGGAGATCAACCGTGGCGCACCGGAGGGTCAGCTGGCCTCCATCGATCTGGAGGGATACCAGGATCAGCTGGACTACGATCTGCTGACCGGCGGCTATGGACTCATGGCCGAGGAGTCACCGGCGCCCGAGGTCGCGCCGCGACAGCTGATCCGCCCCTCCCAGGACGAGGGCCCGCACCTGTCCTATTCGATGCAGTGGATCACCTTCGGGCTGCTCGGCTTCATCGGCTGGGGCTATGCCGCCCGGATCCACGCCCGCAATCGGGACTATGAGGAGGCCGAGGCGCTGATCTCGGACGCGCCCCATCACGCCGAGGGTGCCGACGGCGCCCCGGTGCACGCCGCCTCCTCGGCACCGGCGCAGGATCGGGTCCGCGAGGCCAGGCGTCGACAGCGGATCAAGACCGGCAAGCTCTCCGACGAGGACCTCGAGGACGCCTGGGTGGACCAGCGGCTGCACCGCTGAGGCCCACCCCGCGGGCGGGGACTCGTCCTGCGCGCAGGGCTCCACCCGGCACCCCTGGCTCAGGCCAGCGTGATCAGGTCTTCGTAGTCCTTGGTGTAGAGGTCTTCCTCGCCGTCGGGAAGCAGGAGCACCCGGTCCGGGCTCAGCGCCTCGACGGCGCCGGGGTCGTGGCTGACCAGGACGACGGCGCCCTCGTAGGTGCGCAGCGCGGCGAGGATCTCCTCGCGGCTGGCCGGGTCCAGGTTGTTCGTGGGCTCATCGAGCAGCAGCACGTTCGCGCTGGAGGCGACCAGCGAGGCCAGCGCCAGGCGGGTCTTCTCACCGCCGGAGAGCACCGAGGCCGGCTTGCTGACGTCGTCGCCGGAGAACAGGAAGGATCCGAGGATCTTGCGCTGATCGGTGTCGTTGAGGAACGGTGCGGCGGTCTTCATGTTCTCCAGCACCGAGCTCTCGGTGTCCAGGGTGTCGTGCTCCTGGGCGAAGTAGCCGAGCTTGAGCCCGTGACCGCTGATGACCCGGCCGGAGTCGGCCTCGGCGGCTCCGGCGAGCAGGCGCAGCAGGGTCGTCTTGCCGGCACCGTTGTAGCCCAGGATGACCACGCGGGATCCGCGGTCGATCGCCAGGTCGAGCCCGGTGAAGATCTCCAGCGAGCCATAGGACTTCGAGAGTCCCTCGGCCATGAGCGGAGTCTTGCCGCAGGAGGCCGGGGCGGGGAAGCGGATGTTCGCGACCCGCTCGGCGGCGCGCTCACCTTCGAGCCCGGCCATCATCCGGTCGGCGCGCTTGAGCATGGACTGCGCGGCCACGGCCTTGGTGGCCTTGGCGCGCATCTTCTCGGCCTGGAAGCGCAGCGTGGAAGCCTTCTTCTCCGCGTTGGCGTACTCGCGCTTGCGCCGGGCGGCGTCCTGATCGCGCTGGACCAGGTACTTCTTCCAGCCCATGTTGTAGACGTCGAGCGTGGTGCGGTTGCCGTCGAGGTAGAACACCTTGTTCACGGTGGACTCGATGAGCTCCACGTCGTGGGAGATCATCAGCACTCCCCCGGCGTAGCTCTGCAGGTGATCGCGCAGCCAGACGATGGAGTCGGCGTCGAGGTGGTTGGTGGGCTCATCCAGGAGCAGCGTGTCGGCGTCGGAGAAGAGGATCCGAGCGAGCTCCACGCGGCGGCGCTGACCACCGGAGAGGGTCTTCAGCGGCTGGGTGAGGATCCGCTCGGGCAGGTCCAGGTTGTTGCAGATCATCGCGGCCTCGGCCTCGGCGGAGTAGCCTCCGGCGGCGTCGAACCGGGTCTGGATCTTGCCGTACTGGACCATGGCCTTGTCGCGCACGTCGTCGTCGGTGCTCATCATGTCCTGCTCGGCGCTGCGCAGCTTCGCGGTGATCACGTCGAGCTCACGGGCGGAGAGGATCCGGTCGCGGGAGAGCTGCTCCATGTCGTCGATCTTCGGGTCCTGCGGCAGGTAGCCGATGCTTCCCCGGCGCTCCACCTGACCGGCGGCGGGCTGGGTCAGCCCAGCCAGCACCTTGGTCATCGTCGTCTTGCCCGCACCATTGCGACCGACGAGCCCGACCTTGTCGCCGGAGTCGATCCGGAAGTTGACCTCGTCCATCAGCAGGCGCGCGCCGGCGCGGAGTTCAAGATTGGATACGCTGATCAACGGTGCAGCTTCCCTTCGGGCCGAACAGAGTGCGGCGGCCTGACAGTTTCAGATCGGTGGTTTGGTGGACAACCTCTCTAGTGTAACGACGACGCTCGATGCCGTCGCATTCGAGGTCGATACGGCCGAGGGTGCGCGGCGGCGGATCCTGCATCCGCTGACCCTCACGCTGCGCGAGCATCGGATCGCCGTGATCGGCGCCAACGGCTCTGGGAAGTCCACGCTGCTGCGCCTGATCGCGGGACTGGTGACGCCCACGGAAGGGTCGCTCCAGCTCAGACCCGCGGGTGTGCGTCCTGGGTTCATCTTCGCGAATCCGCAGGCGCAGCTGATCATGCCGGTCGTCGGTGAGGACATCGCGTTCTCGCTGCGCCGCAGCATCAGCTCCCCCAAGGGACGCCGGGAGCGCAGTCGTGAGATCTTGGACACCATGGGCCTCGGGGACCGGGAGAACTCGAGCATCTATGACCTGTCCTCCGGGGAACGGCAGAAGGTCGCCCTGGCCGGTGTGCTCGCCGCAGAGCCCGAGCTGGTCCTAGCCGATGAGCCGACCACCCTGCTGGATCTGCGCAGCACCGTGGAGTTCACCGAGCTGCTGATGGGTCTCGAGGCCCCGATGATCGTGGCCACCCACGACCTTCAGCTCGCCGCGCGCGCGGACCGGGTGCTGGTCTTCGAGGCGGGCCGGCTCATCGCCGACGGCGCGCCTGGCCCGGCGATCGCCCGCTACCGCGAGGTCGCCGGCGCTGCCTGACCTGCCTGCCCTGCCCTGCAGAGCTCGAACGGGCCGCGTCAGTAGGCCCCGGCCCCGCCGAAGACCGCACGCGCGGTGCGAGCCACGATCTGGATGTCTCCGAGCAGCGTCCAGTTCTCCACGTAATAGAGGTCAAGCCTGACGCTCTCCTGCCAGGAGAGGTCCGAACGGCCGGTCACCTGCCACAGCCCGGTGATCCCGGGTTTCACCAGCAGCCGCCGGTGCGTGTGGTCGTCGTAGGCGTCCACCTCATGCGGCAGCGGCGGGCGCGGCCCCACCACCGACATCTCCCCGCGCAGCACGTTGTAGAACTGAGGCAGCTCATCCAGGCTCAGCCTGCGCAGCACCGCGCCGATGCGCGTGACCCGCGGATCCCGGTGCATCTTGAAGAGCACCGCATTGCCTTCAGACTGGGCTCTGAGCGTCGCGAGCCGGTCTTCGGCGTCGACCACCATCGAGCGGAACTTCAGCATCGAGAAGCGTGAATGGTTGATCCCGACGCGCTCCTGCCGGAAGAGCGCCGGCCCGGGGCTGTCCCACCGGACCCAGAGCGCGAGCGTGATCAGCAGCGGGGCCAGCATCAGCAGTGCCAGCGCGGAGAAGAGGATGTCGAAGGTGCGCTTGGTCAGCCGCGCTGTGCCGGTCAGTCGCGGGTAGGCCACATGCAGCAGCGGAACCCCTGCGACCATGTTGGAGGTGATCCGCGAGCCGGCCGTCTCCGTGATGGAGGGCACCACGACCAGGTTCACATCCAACGCGTCAAGCGCCCAGCCCAGCTCCCGTACCCCCTGGGCAGAGAACAGATCCGTCTCGGTCAGGAGCACCAGATCCGCGGCACCGCGGGTCACGACGTCAACGACCTGCGCGACGACGCGCTCTCGAGTCTCGACGTCATCGACGGCGTGATCGCCGCGCACCTCGTGGATCGCTGTGACGCTCGTGCCGGTCACGGACTTGGATCCCTGCACCGCCGAGACCACGTGGCGGACCTTCGCGGGATGTCCCACCACCACGGCACGGTGGGTCCACCTCCCTCGACGCCACTGGGCATGCAGCACCCGGCGCCACAGCCACCGCCCCGCCAGCACCGCGCTCGCTCCGATCGGCAGCGACCAGAGTAGGTGTTCGCGCGGGACGGCAAGGTCGAAGGCGACCAGCGCGGTGAACAGCAGCCCGAAGCTCGCGCAGGTGGCCACCAGCACCCGGCGGTACTCCGTCACATCAGCCCCGATATGGCGCCAGTCCCGAGACCGACTCACGCTCAGCGCAGTCATCCAGAGCACGCCGAGGACGGCAGTGGTCGCCGCCGGAGCCGCAGGCAGGGCCAGCTGATGGACCACGGCGAGGACCCCGCCGATGACCCCGAGATCGGTGACCACCAGCCACCTGGCATAGCCTCGCTGCCAGCGCCGGGCCGTGGCCGGACCCGCCGGAGAGCCCATCCAGTCCAGGCTCGGCGCGACGCTGGCGATGTCCACCATCGAAGGCTGACTGGTCATGGAAGCGACTCCTCGTTCTGCGCCTGGCGACGGAGCCGCTCAGCGGCAGCCAGGACGGCACGCTCGGTGGGAGGCTCGATGACGATGGTGTCAGTCCGGGCGAGCGCATCCTGCAGCACCACCGTGCTGTTCAGCTCGACGAGGTCTTCCAGGGCGAGGTTCTCCGACCCCAGGGTGATCTCTGGACCCACGGTGTCCTCCGAAGCGACCGCATCCTTCCGGATCGAGCGACTCGCTGAGTCGGCTGCGGCGTCCATCAGCCGCGGCAGCCCGTCCGGACACTCCTGCGCGGTGTCGCGTCCCGCCCACCAGGCGCCCAGCTGGAAGTCCGCCGAATCAGGTGTGAAGGGGTCCATTCCCCCAGAGGGGTACGGCGTCAGTTCCCCGAACCACAGCTCACCGTCGAGGTTGTACAGGTCCACCCGCATGAAGTCATACCTGGCGCCCAGAGCCTCCGCGGCGCGCACCATCTGATCGAAGTTCTTCGGGCGAGGGGCGACCGGCCCACGGGGAGCCTCATTGATGAGGTCCAGCGGCTCCCACTCGCGGGTGTAGAACAGCTCATGGAAGTCCTCGGTGAATCGTCCCGCGTCGGTGTGCAGGATCCGCATGCGTCCGCAGAAGACGTAGGTCTTGAAATCGATGAGCGGGCGCCCGTTTCCGATCCTCGGCTCGACGATGAGTTCACGCCGCGCCTGCGTGTAGGCCCACTCCCCGACCGCGATCCGGTCATAGGGACGCAGCCATCCCCTGGTGACCCGGCGCAGCTCCTCGATCGTGGTGCTGCGATCCCCGAAGTGCACGGCCTTGCATCGGTGGTTCGGCTTGATCACCCAGTGATCGGGCAGGGTGGAGAGGTCCAGCTCGTCCAGGTCGGTGCCGTGCCACAGCGTCTCCGGCACGTTGATCCACGGGGCCCGCTCGGCGGCGTAGTCCTTCATCGCCCGCTTGTCGCAGGTCCAGGCGATCTCGGGACTGCGATCTTCGAGCATCCGCTTGCTCAGGAACTCGGTGAACCGCGAAGGGGTCTCGAAGTTCCCCCACCGGCCGAACCTGCGCCGGTACATGATCCGGCGCAGCAGCGGATCCGGGACGGGGCCCAGCAGCCTGCGAAATGAGGTGTGCATGGTGACTACCTTTCAAGAGGAACGGCCTGCGGCACAGGCCTCGAGGAGGGTGCGCGGCGCGCTCTGCGCACGACCGGTTCCACAGCTGGCGGGGGCGTCGCAGCGCTCGACGGGGTCTGATCAGTCAGGTCTCGCAGCTCTGCCGGGTAGTCCTTCACATCGTCGAATCCAGCCCACCAGGCGCCCATCTGGATATCCACCGACTCCGGGGTGAAGGGGTCCATCCCGCCGGAGGGGTAGGGCGTGAGCTCCCCGAACCACAGCTCCCCGTCGACGTTGGCCAGGTCCACGCGCATGAACTCGTAGCCCGCGGCGAGGGCTTCGGCCGCGCGCACCATGTCGTCGAAGTTCTTCGGCCGTGGTTCCACGGCTCCTCGGGGCCCGCCGTTGCTGATGTCCAGCGGCTCCCAGTCCCGGTCATAGAACACCTCGGCGAAGTACTGCCGGAAGCGGCCCATATCGGTGTGCAGGATCTTGAACTCGCCGTGGAAGACGAAGATGTTGAGCTCCCGCAGCGGGGCTCCGTCACCGGTGCGGGGCTCGATGATCAGCTCCCGCCGTGCCTGCCCGTAGGCCCACTCACCGACCGCGATCCGGTCATACGGGAGCAGCCACCCCTTCGTCACCCGGCGGAGGTCCTCGATCGTGGTGCTGCGGTCCCCGAAGTAGACCGCTTTGCTGCGATGGTTCGGTTTGATCACCCAGTGATCGGGCAGGGTGGAGGGGTCCAGCTCATTCAGGTCGGTGCCGTGCCACAGCGTGTCGGGCACGTTGATCCACGGGGCCCGCTCCGCGGCGTAGGCCTTCATCGCCCGCTTGTCGCAGGTCCAGGCGATCTCGGGGCTGCGGTCCTCGAGCATCCGCTGGGTCAGGAACTCGGTGAACCGCGAGGGTGAGCTGAAGTTGCCCCACCGGCCGTACTTGCGCCGGTACATGATCCGGCGGAGGAGCGGATCGGGGACGGGAGTCAGCAGCCTGCGAAATGACGGGTGCATGATGATCACCTTTCTAGGGAAGCGGCCTGCGGGGCCGGCGTCGGGGATGGTGCAAAGAGGTCGGCCTCGGCGGCAGCGGTCGGTCCGATGTCCGGCCGGCGGACCAGACGGGAGGCCAGGAGGAGCCCTGGGATCACCTGAGCCAGCGTCACCCCGATGGCCATGGAGACTCCCGGCGCCGCCGGGCCCAGTCCCAGCTGGATGCCGAGCAGCGTGCCGGGCACCACGACGAGGAGCAGAACCAGTGACATCGCGGCCTGGAGCCAGAATCCTCGGCGGTCGGTGAAGAGGTTCGTCTGGGTCAGATGCGCCGACTGGGCGACGAGGGCCGCACCGAGCCCGAGCACGACGCCCCAGGAGGGCACGAGGCTGCCGCCGGTGACGAGATCCGCCACGGGCCGTGCGAAGACGACATACCCAAGGGCGGCGGCGCCGCCGAGACCGGTGAGCATGAGGTTGGCGCGGCGCCAGAGGTCAGGGCCCGGGTCCACGGCGAAGCGGGGCCAGAGCACCGTGGCTGCCATGTACAGGACCGAGTAGATCGGCATGTAGAGCTGCAGGGCGATGGCGTACTCACTCAGATCCAGCGCTGTGGCCGCGCTGGCCAGCACGATCCGGCCGTGCTGCTCGGAGAGCACCGTCCCCGCGGTGGCCAGCAGGACCGGCAGCCCGCCGAGCAGGATCAGCTTGATCGAGGTCCCTTCGGCCGCCCGCCTCCGGCGGTCACCGCGTTCGGCGGAGAGCGGCACGGCTGCGGCGGCGATCCCCCGGATGCCGATGCGCGGGTGCAGGAAGGCGAGATAGCCGCAGACGCCGAGGAAGCCCAGCGTGCTCAGCGGCAGTCCCAGCGCCAACCAGGCCACGGAGATGCCCAGCTGCCCCAGGACCAGCACCACCAGCAGGTTTCCGACCGAGGGCAGCAGCCCCAGCACGACCAGGACATCCGCACGATCTCGACCCACCAGCACGCGCTCCGCGATCCCCAGGGGGAGGCTCAGGAAGAAGATCACCAGCACCAGGCTCATCACCAGGTCGATCTGCGGCGCCAGCGCGGCAGGCACGTCGAACACCCTGGACCAGAAGCCGTATACCCCGCTCAGTGCGGAGGCCAGCGCCCCGAGAAGTCCCACCACGGTCAGCAGCAGCGCGGTGCGCCGGATCAGAATGCGCACCTCCTCCAGCGACTTCGCCGATCCGTCGGCCCGGGCCACTGCTCGAGCGACAGCCGCTCCCATCCCGAGATCGGCGAACGGCAGCGCAAGCTGCAGCTGCGCGACCAGGGTGATGAAGCCGAAGGCGAGCACCCCCGCGTAGTGCACGGTGAGCCCCGCCGTCGTGAGAGCGCAGATCGCACTGATCGGGAGCACGGCGATCCGCAGACCCGCGGTGCGCATGAACACCGCGGTCCAGCTTCGGTGCGGCCCGGGAGTCGGCGTGACCCCGGCTGCCGGAGAGTCAGCCATGACCACCGACCTGCAGCATTCCGGACATCGCGACCACCACGGCCGCCGCATGCGGACGAGCCCGCAGACATTTCGCCAGCTGGCGGATCCCCTGATTCCAGGCCCCGGAGGCGAAGGCGTCCCGCGCCACCACCGAGGCTCGGAAGTCGGCGCGGGAGCGTGGCGAGATCTCGGTTCCCGCCGCGTCGATCGAGTCGATCCAGCGTGAACTGGCCTGCCAGTCTGCGCTGCGCGAGATGGAGCCGTCGCTGGCCTGGTGCACCCGGACCAGCACCTCGGGCAGCATGGTCAGCGTCTTGCCGGCAGCTTCGAGCCGGGCGAGCCAGTCCCAGTCCTGGTGTCGAGTCAGCGCGTCGTTCCAGGGGACCTCCAGTGCGGTGGCTCTGCTGCACAGCAGCGAGGAGGTCTGCATGAAGGTTCGACGCAGTCGCAGCGTGGAACGGTCGAGGATGTAGTCCACCACCGGCTGCGCATCCTCAGACTGATACAGCCGTTCGGGGACCACGCGGCTCGACGATCCCACGAGCAGCGACCGCGAGCTGACGACGGTGTCATCATCGACCACGGCCATCTGCAGCGCGGCCTTCTCAGAGACCCACTCGTCGTCGTCGTCGAGGAACGCCACATGCGTCGTGCTGGCGCTGCGCACCCCGAGGTTGCGGGCACCGGCTCCCCCGAGACCCCCCGGGGTGACCACCATGATGTGCGGCAGCCCGGCGAGCAGCCGCTCCACGCTGGCGGCGTTCTCGGGACGGTCCAGGACCACCAGCGCCGTGGTCTGCCAGGACTGGCGCAGCACCGAACGCACGGCGCGCTTGAGCGACCGGCGGCCCACGGTGGGGATGATGGCGGTCAGTGAGCGGGCATGTGCAGCGGCGAAGCGTGCTTCGAGCTCGGTGCGCAGCGGCACGGTGTTCCCGGTGTCGACCCGGGAGGGGGTGTCGATGCTCATCATGGCCTCAACATCAGCAGGGCTGCGAGCTTCATGGGCTCCAGCAGGTAGCGACCGGCGAGCCGTCGCGGATCGTTGGCCAGTCGCCACGCCCACTCAAGACCCATCGCCCCGAGGCGACGGGGAGCCAGCGACTGGGTGCCTCCGAGCTGATCCAGCGCGCCGCCCACGGTGGCGATCACCGGGACGTCGAGGCGGGAGGCCAGCTGGTCGGCGATGCGCTCCTGCAGCGGCATGCCCATGCCGATCAGCAGCACCTGCGGGTCGTGGTCCCGGATGGAGCCGGCGATCTCTTCGATGTTCTCCGCGCGCCACGGGTCTCCGGGGATCGCCTGCCAGTCCACCTGCCCGCCGAGTGAGCGCAGGTGCTTGAGCACCGCGTCGCTTGCGGCCGGGGTGCCGCCGAGCAGGGTCACCCGGTCGATGCCCTCCAGATCCGCCAGGCCCTCCACCCAGTCGGTGGAGCCGATGCGATGCTCGGTGCGCAGCGGCACCTTCAGCCCGATCCGCATCAGCGCCAGCAGCGGCATGCCGTCGACGACGACGGCGCCGGCACGATCATAGAAGTCGCGGAACTCCGGCAGGCTGTACCAGAGGTAGACCGAGTGCAGATTGTGTCCGGCGACGAGCATCCGCCGGTGTTCGCGGGCGGCGTCTCGGATGTGGGCGAGCAGCTCCTCGCGGCGCAGCGGAGTGACATCGACGTTGAGCAGTGGAACATTCAGGGACGGGATGACAGTCATCTCAGCTCTCCTCAGGAATGGATCGACGGTGCAGGTGACGTGACGTGGGGGCGAGGGGCGAGGGGTGAGCTCAGGGTGGGGGTCGGCATGGCAGGAGATCACGTCCTGTCCTGTGGAAGCCGGAAGATCCGGGCGGGGGCCGGGGCGCCCTCGGACAGCGCCAGGGTGCCGTCGGGGAGCCGACGCCGCCGTGCCGAGGAGAGTCCGGCGGCCCTGGCGCTGAGCCGCTGTCCGGTGTCGCCGTCGGCTCTGCCCGTGCCGTCATCCGGACGCCGCCGACGTGCACCGGGAGCGCGGAGGTCCCGGAGGCTGTCGGGTCCGCGCAGCGGAGCCCCGGAGAGCACCACTCCGACGAGTCGGGCACGTGCTCGGGTCAGCAGATCGAGTCCGGTGCCCAGCTGCACCCGCGTGACCTCGCCGTAGCGGACCACCACGATGACGCCGGTGGTGATCTGGGCCAAGAGCGCAGCGGCGGATCGGCTCAGCAGCGCGGGAGCGTCGACGATGGTGACGTCGTAGGTCTCGGCGCAGCCTTCGAGCAGGGCGGCCATGGCGTCCATGCTGGAGGCCTCCAGGCCGTGGTCCTGCCCCCGGCCGGCGGGCAGGACGTCGAGTCCCGGTTCCGCATCGGTGATGATCACATCCTCGAGATACGCCCGACCGGCCAGCACCTCGCTCAGGCCCGCCGGGGTGAGGTCGGTCACCTGACCTCGGCTCTGCGCTCCCGCGCGGAACCAGTCCACGATGTCGGGGTTCCCGAAGTCTGCACCGATCAGCAATGTGCGACGCTCACCCTCGACCAGGGATCGCGCGAGATTCACCGCGACGGTGGTGCGCCCCTCCCGCTCCACGGAACTGGTGATCACATAGGAGCTCGGCGAGTCCGGGGACTTGTTGGACATCAGCCGGATGCGCATCTCCCGGAACGAGGCCACCGAGTCCACGGGACGCGGGTGGGTGCCGTCCTTCTCGCTGGGAGTCCTGTGTGCGCGCCTGCTGACCCCGATCAGCGGGGCGGCGGTGAGATCCTTGAGGTCTCGGGGGGTGCGGATCGAGGTGTCGCGGGCTTCACGCAGGTAGGCCAGGATGAGTCCGAAGAGAAGTCCGACGCCGAGGCCGGTGCCGAAGATGAGCTCCGGCCTCGGGCTGTGCGGGCGAGCGGGCAGCTCCGCCTCCCGGACCACCGACAGCTCGACGAGCTCATCCCCGGCAGCCACAGGGGCGCCTCCCGGAGTCTCGATCTCGTTCACCAGATTCTGCAGGCTGGCCACCGTCGCATTGGCGAGGTCCGTCGCCGCCTGGGGCTCACCGGCGCTCGCGGTGATCTCCAGCAGCAGGGTGTCGCGAGGCACCTGCGCGACGATGTCCTCGGCGAGCTCGGCCCGAGGCAGGGCGAGTCCGAGATCTTCGATCACGGGATCCAGCACGGCGGGGGTGGTGACGAGGTCGGCGTAGGTCTGGACTCGCTGTCCGGCGACCATGCTGCCCTGGGGAAGCTCATCGAGGTTCTCGCCGGACCCGGAGGAGACGTAGATCGTGGTGGTGGCGGTGTAGATGGTCGGCTGTGCGATGAAGAACACCGCCGCCACGACCACGGCGAACACCGTCGGGAGCAGGATCGACGCCCATCGCCGGCGGCAGATGCGCACGTGGTTGTGCAAGGTCATAGGTGACAACTTCCCGGTGCAAGGTCAGTGGTCACCGTGCAGACGCCCCGGGAACGGAGGGGCGCCTGTCACGGTGCGTTGCCCACGCTAGGCCGGGAGGGGTGCGCTTCATCACGGTGCTGAGCGAACCCCCGCAGGGATTACGGGGGAACCCCCGTGATTCCCCGTGGTCAGGAGCTCCGCAGCCCACCCTGTGCGCGCCGGTGCACCTCAGCGGCTTCGGATGCCAGGCTCCGGGAGTCGCGGTCAGGAAACCCGGATCAGGAGCTTCGGTGCGGTGATCCCCAGGCTCGACGGACCATCAAGATCAGGCGCTGCGCAGGTCGCCGTCGTCCTCATCCTGGAGCATGCGGCGCAGGGCGTGACGCGATTCGAGCGTGAGCTTCCCCAGGGCGTTGGCGACGTGGTACTCCACGGTGCGCACCGAGAGGACCAGCTCTTCGGCCACATCCTTGTTCGACAGACCCTGACCCACCATCAGCGCGATCTCGCGCTCGCGGCTGGTCAGCCCGGTCAGCGCGAACCGCGCCTTGGAGCTGAGCCCTTCGGGCAGGTCGATCATCCGGATGCGCTCGCTGCTGTCCGCTGCGGGTCCCGGCCTGTGCAGGGTCCTGAAGATCTCGTCGGCCTGATGGAAGAGCCCCTCGGCACCACAGCCCTGGAACATCGAGGCGGCCCAGAGCACCCACTCGGAGGCCTGCTCCACCTTGTCCTGCAGGGCGTCCCTGCCTTCTACGACGCAGTGCCCGAGGTCCAGGGCCAGGAGCCCGCGGTAGATGCTCAGCGCACCCCCGTCGCCGGGCACGTGGGGTGACTTCAGCGACGGGGTGGCCGAGATCGTCGCCATCGCGGCGCTGAGGTGCTCATGCGCCGCGACGTGCTTGCCGGTCCCCATGGATGCCAGCCCACGCAGGTGCCGCAGCACGTACTCCCGCTGCGGGGGCGCTGAGTGCTCATCGGCGCGGACCTTGTTGATCAGCGCCGGGAGCGCCTGAGCCTTGCCGCTGTGGAACAGGGACCGGCCCAGCAGCACCACCGGGGTGATCGCGCGGGACCAGATGTTCAGTTCGACCTGCAGACCCAGGACGCTGCTGACGACGCGCTCGTGGTCCTGGACGGAGGTCGCACCCCAGGCTTCGACGAAGCCTCGCCCGGCGCGGCCCAGGCTGGTGCCGGTCATCCGCCGGGTCTGCGCCCGCAGGTCGAACGCCATGGCCTGCACCGGCCCGCGGGCGGTGGGCACCAGGTGGGCTGCGTTGAAGGCCACCGGGGCGACATTGTCCTCACGGATGTCGAGCACCTCGGCGGCGGCCGACTCGGCGAAGGCCTGTGCCTCGCTCCAGAGCCCGGCCTCGAAGAGCAGGTAGGTGACGTGAATCTCCGCATGGGCCAGCGCCCGGCGATTGCGTCCGGGCCAGTTCTCGATTGCGGTGATCAGGTCCGCGTAGGCGTCGGTGAGATGGCCCGCGGTGCGGAGCAGCGCGCCTCGGGCCACCAGGAGCACCATCTGCGCAGATTCGGTGCCGGGCACGCTGCGGACTTCGTCGAGGAGCTTCTGCACCTCCGCGGAGAAGGACGACGGCTCGGCGTCGACCATGCCTTCCAGGAGCCGCCAGAGCTGCAGGCTCACCCGCAGGCCGCGGGTCTCGGCCAGCAGCTGCTCGGGCGTGGCGATCCGGGTGCGCACGGATGGGTCGTCGGCTTCGAGCTTGGATTCGAGGTGGCGCAGCACCTCGACGGTACGTTCTGCGATCTTGAACAGGTGCCAGTAGGAGCCGCGCAGCCCGGTGGTGCGCGAGGCCTGCAGCACGGTGTCGGCGTAGCACAGCAGCGACTTGGGAGACGCGTCAGCCAGATCCTCGCCCCCGGCCAGGAAGCGCAGAGTTCCTTCCAGATCGCCGCAGTCCAGCCGGTCACGGGCCAGGATGCCGCGGCGCAGCACCTCGGGCACGTCGTCGTGGCGGTGCGCCCAGCTGATCGTCGATTCGATGTCGATCCTGGTGCCCGCGCGCATCGCGACGAAGGAGAGCGTCTCCAGCGTGGCCCCAGACCGTTCCACCTCGAAGGCGAGCCGGCTCAGCTCCAGGCTCTCGCCGGTGTCCCCGGTGCGGCTGGCGGTGCGGGCCGCGTCGGTGAGCGCCTCGACGATTCCAGTCCGATCCCCGACCGAAGGGTCCAGCAGCGCGGCCTGCGCCCGGTGTCGCACGGCGCCGGGGCCGCCCTCCAGCCGGGCCAGGCGCATGTGCAGGTCCACCCGCTGCTCGCGGGGCAGATCAGCGATGAGGCAGCGCTGGAACATCCGGTGCTGGAGCCAGAATCGCCCGGATCGCATCGATTCCTGGACCAGGCTGGAGTTCCGCAGCGCCTCGACGTCGACGGATTCGACTCCCAGCAGGTCGCGAATCTCATGGACCGCCAGCGGGTAGCGCGCCAGGGCCAGCAGCGCCAGCACCTCTTGGACGTCCGCAGAGGTCTCCTCGAAGATCTGTCGGATGAGCAGCCGCTGGGTCTCGGCGGGGCCCTCCCCCCGGTCGAGATCCTGCAGCGCCGAGTCGAGGGCGGCGGCGGAGATCACCTCGTCGGGCACGGTGAGCTTCTCGATCACGTAGTCCAGGAACGCCGGGAAGCCGCCGGTGGCATCGTGGATGCGGGCGGCGACGTTGCTGCTGATCGGCAGCCCCGTCTCCTGCTGGATCAGCTCCCGGACCTCGGTCTGGGTGAAGGGTTCCAGCACGATCCGCAGCGCCTCACCAGCCGTCGCGGTGTACCGGGTCAGACGCTGCAGCTCGGGACGCGTGGTGGGTCGACCGGTCACCAGGCAGAGCACCGGGACGTCTTCGAGCTCCCGGATCGTCTGATAGATCACCGCCGCGGAGACCGGGTCGGTCCACTGGAGGTCCTCGATGACCAGCACGACAGGTTCCCTGATCCGGTCGGCCTGCTCCTGGACCAGAGCGGCCAGCTCCCGCGCCTCGGTGGGCGCTCGATAGCGCAGCGGCTTGCGCAGCAGGTGCGCGGCGGCATAGCCCGGCGTCTCCTGGTCGGCGGCATCGAGATAGACGTTCGCTCGCGACCACCCGGCGAGTCGAGACATGGCCTCGTTGAGCAAGGTGGTCTTGCCGACACCTGGTGGGCCTTCGATCAAGATGAATCGCGGCTCGGAGGAGGTGTGAACGGTCTCCGCAGTCGCCACGATGGTTTCAAGCTGTGATTCCCGGCCCAGAAAAGCGTTACTTCGTGACATGAATGCTCCCTGGCACAGGTGGCATCCTGTTTGCTTCAGGGTACAAACATGGATGCCACCTGCTTCGGGACAGCTTATGTCATGGTTCTTCCCAGCAAAAGACCTGGCAAGAACCTTTGTTCAAATTTAAATATTGAACCCGAGGGCGCGCATCTGCTCGCGGCCGTCGTCGGTGATCTTCTCGGGGCCCCACGGCGGCATCCAGACCCAGTTGAGTCGCCATTCGTCGACCAGGGTGCCGATGTGCTGTCCGACCTGCTCTTCGAGCACATCGGTCAGCGGGCAGGCGGCGGTGGTCAGCGTCATGTCGATGAGAAGCGCACCGTCCTCCGCGTAGTGGAGGCCGTAGAGCAGGCCCAGGTCGACGATGTTGATCCCGAGCTCGGGGTCGATGACGTCCTTGAGGGCTTCCTCGACATCTTCAAGCGGCGTCTGAGCCGCGGTGACAGCGTCACTCATGGCGCTCTCCTTTCCTTCGAAGTTCTGCATACGTGCGGTGGTCTGTTTCGATCATCTGTGCGGTGCAACATCGGAAGTCAAGGGTCTATGCCCTGCCGCGGGCCTGCACGAGTGCATCGCGCAGTGCCATCCATCCCAGCAGAGCACACTTGATCCGTACCGGATAGCGTGCCACACCGGTGAAGGCGGAGGCATCTTCCAGCGCCTCCAGGCGTGTGCCCTCGAGCTCCTTGCCCCGTGCCGCCATAAGCTCGCGGAAGTAGCCTCCGAGCTCCTCAGCACGGCTGACCGGCTGATCGATGACGAGTTCGTGCATCACCGAGAGCGAGGCCTGGGAGATCGAGCAGCCCTGCCCTGTCCAGCCGAGGGCCTGGATCTTCTCCCCCGCCGGATCCAGCTGGACCCGCAGGGTGACCTGGTCTCCGCAGGTGGGGTTGATCTGGAAGGACTCGCCTCCGTAGTCGGCCAGCTCGCCCTCGCCCTGGCGCACCCGGGCGTGGTCGAGGATGACCTGCTGGTAGAGCTGCTCCATCGCATCGGCCATCAGACTCGCCCCTTTCCGGACTCGACCGTCGAGGCCTGCATGGTGGGCGTCTCCGGCGTGGCGAAGAACCGCACGACCTCGTGCAGGCCCTCGATGAACGCCTCGATGTCGGCGATGGTGGTATAGACCCCTGCCGAGGCCCGCGCGGAGGCATGGACCCCGAGCCGACGGTGGATCGGCTGGGCGCAGTGGTGCCCCACCCGTACGGCCACCCCGGCATTGTCGAGGACCTGGCCGACGTCGTGGGGGTGCACCCCGTCGACCTCGAAGGCGACGACGGCGAGCCGGTCGGCGGCATCCTGCGGGCCCAGCACGCGGACGCCGGGCACCGCGGCGATGCCCTCGAGCAGCAGCTGGGTCATCGCGGCCTCGTGGGCCGCGACCTGCTCCATGCCCAGCTCGCGCAGGTACTCGACGGCGGCTCGGAAGCCGACGACCTGAGCCACCATCTGCGTCCCGGCCTCGAAGCGCTGCGGCGGAGGCATGAAGCTGGTGGCCTCCATCGTGACGACCTCGACCATCGAGCCTCCGGTGAGGAAGGGCGGCAGATCCTCGAGCAGCTCTCGACGTCCGTAGAGCGCGCCGACCCCGGTGGGGCCGACCATCTTGTGGGCCGAGAACGCCGCGAAGTCGACGTCGAGCGCGTGGAGGTCCACCGGCATGTGCGCGGCGGTCTGGCAGGCGTCGAGCACCACATAGGCTCCGACGGCCCGCGCCCGGGACACCAGGGCGGCGACATCGGTGATGGCCCCGGTGACGTTGGAGGCGTGGGTGATGGCCAGGACCCGGGTCCGATCCCCGATCACCGAGTAGGTCTCGGGGTCCAGCCGACCCTCCGCCGTGACGCCGATCCAGCGCAGCGTGGCGCCGGTCTTGGCCGCCAGCTGCTGCCAGGGCACCAGGTTGGCGTGATGCTCGGCCTCGCTGACCACGATCTCGTCACCGGGGACCAGCGCGTAGCGCGTCCGTGCCTCGGGCGAGACGGCCTCGGCGGCGGGGCTGCCAGGAGCGGCCGCTGCGGCGAGGCTGGCGTTGAGGAACCCGTACGCGACCAGGTTCAGCGCCTCGGTGGCGTTCTTGGTCCAGACGATCTCGTCGACGTCGGCACCGACGAACTCGGCCACCACCGTGCGGGAGCTCTCGTAGGCCTCGGTGGCCTCCTCGGCGATCTGGTGCGCCCCGCGGTGCACCGCCGCATTGGTCTGCGCGTAGAACGCCGACTCTGCGTCGATGACCTGCTGCGGCTTCTGCGCGGTGGCCCCGGAGTCCAGGTACACCAGGGGCTTCCCGCCGCGGACCGTGCGGCCCAGCAGCGGGAAGTCAGCCCGGACGGTGTCTGGATTCAGCATGATTCGCTCAGGCCTGGACCGGTGCCAGGAAGCGGTCGTAGCCGTTGGCCTCGAGCTCGTCGGCCAGCTCGGGTCCACCCTGCTCGGCGACGCGGCCGTCGACGAACACGTGGACGAACTGCGGGGTGATGTAGTTCAGGATCCGCGTGTAGTGCGTGATCAGCAGCGTGCCCATGTCGTTCTCGGAGTGCGCACGGTTCACGCCGTCGGAGACGACGCGCAGAGCGTCGATGTCCAGGCCGGAGTCGGTCTCGTCGAGGACTGCGAACTTGGGCTTGAACAGCTCCATCTGCAGGATCTCCACGCGCTTCTTCTCACCGCCGGAGAAGCCTTCGTTGACGTTGCGGTTGGCGAAGTCGGCGTCGATCTTGAGCTTCTCCATGGCGCCGCGGACGTCCTTGGCCCAGGTGCGCAGCTTGGGAGCCTCGCCGTCGATGGCGGTCTTGGCGGTGCGCAGGAAGTTGGTCATGGTCACACCGGGGACCTCGACCGGGTACTGCATGGCCAGGAACAGGCCGGCGCGGGCGCGCTCGTCCACGGACATCTCCAGCACGTCGACGTCGTCGAGCGTGATGCTGCCGGAGGTGACCTTGTAGCGGGGGTGCCCGGCGATGGTGGACGCCAGGGTGGACTTGCCGGAGCCGTTGGGACCCATGATGGCGTGGATCTCACCGGACTTGATGGTCAGGGTGACGCCTTTGAGGATCTCTTTGGTGCCCTGCTCGGTCTCGATGGAGACGTGCAGGTCCTTGATCTCGAGAGTAGACATTCTTTGCGTGTCCTTTGCTTGGTTCGTAAGTGCTGCTGGTGGTGGAGCGAGCGAGTCGCGGCGGCCGGCCGGGTTTCCGGCGGCCGGTGCCTGTGAGGCTGCGGGAGCGCCTAGAAGCCGGCGATCTTCAGCTCGTTCTCCAGGTCCTGCTGGATGGTGTCCTCGATCGACTCCACGCCGATGGCCTGGACGATCTCGTTGAGGAAGCCGCGCACCACGAGCTGGCGGGCCTCCTTCTCCGGGATGCCGCGCGCCATCAGGTAGAACAGGTGGTTCTCGTCGAAGCGTCCGGTGGAGGAGGCGTGTCCGGCTCCCTCGATCAGTCCGGTCTCGATCTCCAGGTTCGGGATCGAGTCGGCGCGGGCGCCGTCGGTCAGGATCAGGTTCTGGTTCTTCTCGTAGGAGTCGGTGCCCTCGGCGGCCTTGCGGATCAGCACGTCGCCGACCCAGACGGTGCGCGCGTCCTGGCCCTGCAGCGCGCCCTTGTAGAGCACGTTGGAGGTGTTGCGCGGGGAGTTGTGGTCCACGAAGCTGCGGTGTTCCAGGTGCTGTCCGGCATCGGCGAAGTAGAGGCCGTACATGGCCGCCTCTGCGCCTTCGGCGGAGTAGCGCACGTTGGAGTTCAGCCGCACGACCTCGCCGCCCAGGGTGACCGAGACGTGCTTGTACTTGGCGTCGCGGCCGACCTCGGCGTCCTGCTGGCCCACGTGGATGGCGTCGTCGTCCCAGCGCTGCAGGGAGACCACGGTGACATCGGCGCCGTCGCGCACGATGACCTCCACGTTGAGGTTCGCATCGGCGGAGCCGCGGTGCTCCATCACGAAGACCACCTTGGAGTGGGTTCCGGCTTCGAGCACCAGGTGGCCGTTGGCGCGGTGGCCTGCGGCCTCACCGGTGATGTCGAGGAACACCGGCTCGCTGAGCTCGGTGTCGGCGGCGACGGAGACGTAGTCGGCCTTCGCGGTCTGGCTGTAGCCGACGACGGCGGCGCGGTCGGCCGCGGAGAACACGGTGCCGCGCGGGGACTGGGCCTGGGCGAGCTCAGCCTGGGTGACGCCGGCGGCGAGGTTTCGCACCTTCAGCGTGACCGGGGTCTGGGTGGCGGCGTCGGAGAGGACGCGGCCGAGCTTCTTCAGCGGGGAGAAGCGCCATTCCTCCTCGCGCCCGGTGGGCACGGCGAAGTCGGCCACGTTCAGGCTGGTGGTGCGGTCGGCGCGGGAGCCGCCGGACTTGGCCTTGGTGGTGGACTCGCCGAGGCCGCCGTGGGTGTGTTCGGTCTCTTCGTGGGCGGTGGCGAGGTTCTCGCCCTGCTCGCTCATGCCTGGGATCGAGATGCGGGCTTCGCCGACCTCGACTCCTGCGACCTGTTCCGCCTGATCGGCGGACGCGGAATTCGTCATGTGTTTCTCTTCCCTTGTTTCTTCATGCGCGTGTCTGCGATGCGCGGTTCAACGGAGGCTGCTCCATGGGCGGCAGGCCCCCAGCCGCCCGGAGTGCGTGACCCCGGGCGGCTGGGTGGACTGCCTCAGCGAGGGCTGATCAGCCGACGGAGCCTTCCATCTGCAGCTCGATGAGGCGGTTGAGCTCCAGGGCGTACTCCATGGGCAGCTCCCGGGCGATCGGCTCGATGAAGCCGCGCACGATCATGGCCATGGCCTCGTCTTCGGCGAGTCCGCGGGCCATCAGGTAGAAGAGCTGATCCTCGGAGACCTTGGAGACCGTGGCCTCGTGGCCCAGCGTGACATCGTCCTCGCGGATGTCGATGTACGGGTACGTGTCAGACCGGGAGATCGTGTCCACCAGCAGCGCATCACAGACCACCGAGTTCGCGGAGTTCTTGGCTCCCTCGTTGATCTGGACCAGACCGCGATAGGCGGCGCGGCCGCCGTTGCGGGCCACCGACTTCGACACGATGGTCGAGGAGGTGTTAGGCGCCATGTGGACCATCTTGGAGCCGGTGTCCTGGTGCTGACCTTCGCCGGCGAAGGCCACCGAGAGCGTCTCGCCCTTGGCGTGCTCACCGGTGAGGTAGACGGCCGGGTACTTCATGGTGACCTTGGATCCGATGTTGCCGTCGATCCACTCCATGGTGCCGCCGGCGTCGACCACGGCGCGCTTGGTCACCAGGTTGTAGACGTTGGTGGACCAGTTCTGGATGGTGGTGTAGCGAACGCGTGCGTTCTTCTTCACCACGATCTCAACCACTGCGGAGTGCAGCGAGTCAGAGTCGTAGATCGGCGCGGTGCAGCCTTCGATGTAGTGGACGTAGGAGTCCTCGTCCGCGATGATCAGGGTCCGCTCGAACTGACCCATGTTCTCGGTGTTGATGCGGAAGTAGGCCTGGAGCGGGATCTCCACGTGCACGCCCTTCGGCACGTAGACAAAGGAGCCGCCGGACCACACCGAGGTGTTCAGTGCGGCGAACTTGTTGTCGCCCACGGGGATGACCGAGCCGAAGTACTCCTCGAAGAACTCGGGGTGCTCCTTCAGCGCGGTGTCGGTGTCCATGAAGATGACACCCTGCTCCTCGAGATCCTCGCGGATCTGGTGGTAGACCACCTCGGACTCGTACTGGGCTGCGACGCCGGAGACCAGACGCTCACGCTCGGCCTCGGGGATTCCGAGCCGCTCGTAGGTGTTGCGGATGTCCTCGGGAAGGTCTTCCCAGGTCTTCGCCTGCTTCTCGGTGGAGCGCACGAAGTACTTGATGTTGTCGAAGTCGATGCCGGAGAGGTCTGCGCCCCACATGGGCATGGGCTTGCGCTGGAAGTACTTCAGGCCCTTCTTGCGCAGCTTGAGCATCCACTCGGGTTCGCTCTTCTTGGAGGAGATGTCCTCCACGACCGACTCATCGATGCCACGCTTGGCGTTGGCTCCGGCGGTGTCGGAGTCCGACCAGCCGTATTCGTAGGAACCGATGCCCTGGAGCTCGGGGTTGCGCTCCAAGATGTCGGAGGTGACCCCCTGGTCCTTTTCGCGCTGGATCTGCTCGGTCATGACAACCTCTCTTGTTGACGGGGGGAGATGACGATTCGCTTTCGTCCGCCGCTGACCTTGCGCGACTGATGTGTCGCACCGTCTTCGGCGCTGATCTGTAGTTCCGCCTCGGCATGTGCCGCGGCGCGGGCCCGCTGCTCGGCGGCGAGCTTCTCGCGACCCACAGGGACGTGGGTGGTGCAGACATGGGCACCGGCCGCCTGGGTGGAGAGCCGCCTGACATCGACGTCGAGCAAGCGGGAGATCATATCGGTCTCCTCCTCACAGAACACCGGATGGGCCGCGGCTATTTCCCGGATCGGGCAGTGACCCTGACACAGCTGCGTGGACTGCATGGCCAGAAGCGGGTTGTCCCGGCCCACCAGCCGGGTGAAGCCGGCGAAGCCCTCCTCGTTGAAGAGCTCCGAGAGTCGGTCGGTGCGCGCATCGAGGTCTTCGATCTGCGCCAGCTCCGCCTCCCAGCGCTGCTCGAATCCGGCGAAGTACTCGCGGGCCAGCCCGGCGGCCGCCTCGGGAGCAGCGCCCTCGCCCTGGGAGACGCCGCCGTCCTGCACGGTCTGGGAGGCGCTGCCGTCCTGGAGCAGCGCCAGCGCTGTCTTGACCAGCCCGAGGTAGTCGTCGCCCATGGTGCGCTGTCCGCGCTGGGAGACGACGTAGCGGCGGGAGGGACGTCCGGCGCCGCGACGCCGGGTGGTGACGTTCTTGACCTCGAGAATGCCCTGCTCGGTCATCGCGTCGAGGTGACGGCGCACGGCCGCGGCGGTGAGCTGCAGCTCGCTGCCCAGAGCGGCGGCGCTGATCGGGCCTTCCTCGACCACCAGCTGCAGGACCCGCTGGCGGGTGGTGCTCTCCGCCTCACGGATCATCTCGCCGGGTGCAATCGAGTCAGGGGTGTCCACATCGCGTGACTGAGCATCTGCGGAGGCAGACTCGGAAGCGGTGGAATACATGACCCTATTCTGACCTATTCAGAACAAAGCCGCCAGCAAGGTGGACCTAAGTCGGCGGAGACCTTCCCCACTGCCTCCGCTGACACCGCCCCTTTGCCCGCCGCTCCCCCGCCTCTCCTGCCCTGCTGGAGGCATGTCTGGACGCATGGTCTGCTTCGCATGCCGTCGCTGCAATCTTCTACGCGGTGTAGAAATGTAGACTGGTGCAGTGCCCCAGCATCCACCCTGTCTGACCCTGCGCCATGTGCGCTATGCCGTCGGCTCAGCTCGCAGCCCCCAGGGACTCAAAGAGATCCTGCGGGGCGTGGACCTCACCGCCCGATCCGGCGAGGTCACCGTGCTTCTCGGACCCAACGGCGCGGGCAAGACCACCACACTGAGCTGCGCCCAGGGCCTGCTGCACCCCTCTCAGGGAAGCGTCGCGCTGCTGGGTCAGGATCCCTTCCGTGCGGGCGCCGAGCTCCGCGCCCGGGTCGGGGTGATGCTCCAGGACGGCGGCATGCCCCAGTCGGTCCAGCCCCGCGCGCTGCTCAAGCATGTGGCCTCGCTGCATCAGGACCCCTGGCCCGTGGATGATCTGGTCTCCCGCCTCGACATGGGCGACTTCATGCGCACCTCCATCCGCCGGCTCTCCGGCGGGCAGAAGCAGCGCGTCGCCCTGGCTGCCAGCCTGCTCGGCCGACCCGAAGTGGTGTTCCTCGACGAGCCCACCGCCGGGCTGGACCCGCAGTCCCGGCAGACCGTCTTCGGGCTCATCGATGAGCTGCGCGAGATGGGGATGGGGATCATCCTGACCACGCACCTGCTCGAGGAGGCGCAGAAGCTCGCCGATTCGGTCTTCATCCTCAAGGACGGCGAAGTGGTGCGGCACGGATCCGTGGCGGAGCTCACCGGCGCGGCCGCTGCAGGCGCAGCGTCAGCAGACGGCGCCGCCCGGCGCATGGTCTTCACCGCATCGCGGACGCTGACCCGGGCGGAGATCGGCAGCGCCCCGGTGAGCATCGAGCTCGACGGCGGCGCCGACAACGCTCCGGGCGCGACCTGGATGACCCCGAGACTGTCCGGTCCGGGCCAGCTGCGCGAGCTGGCCGCCTGGTGGGAACTGATCGACATGATGCCCGTGGAGGTCCGGATGGAAGCCCGCACGCTGGAAGACGTCTTCTGGGAGGTCTCCGTCTCATGACTGCCCTCCACGCCCCGCTGGCCCCGGCCCCGCGTCCGGCGGTACGCCGGATCCTCTCGCACGGGATCTACGAGACCCGCAACGTGCTGCGCAACGGCGAGCAGCTGCTGGTCTCGTTGATCCTGCCGCTGCTGGTGCTCTTCGGCGCCCACCGCCTGGAGCTGATCACCTCGGCCGCCACTCCCAGCATCGACGTCATCACCCCCGGCGTGCTTGCACTCGCGGTGATGGCCTCCGCCTTCACCGGCCAGGGCATCGCCACCGGCTTCGAGCGTCAGTACGGAGTGCTGGCGTATCTGGCCACGACTCCGCTGGGGGCGACGGGGCTGATCCTTGGCAAGGCCATCGCCGTACTGGCGGTCGTCGCCGTGCAGGTGCTGGTGATCGGCACCGCCGGTCTGGTCCTCGGGTGGAACCCGGACCCGGTGGGCCTCTTGTGGCTGGGCGTCGTCGTCGTCCTGGGTGCCACCGCGTTCACCGCGCTGGGACTGCTGCTGGCAGGCACCGTGCGCGCCGAGGCGACGCTGGCGCTGACCAACGTCATCTGGGTGCTGCTCGGCGCCGCGGGCGGCTCGGTGTTCCCGCTCGACCACGACGGCGCCGGCGCGCTGCTGCTGCTCCTCCCCTCCGCGGCGCTGGGCGAAGGCCTGCGCACCGCCGCACTGGAGGGATCGTTCCCTGTTCTCGAAGCTCTGATTCTGGCTGGGTGGGCCGCGCTGGCCGTCCTGGCCGCACGAAGGTGGTTCAACTGGCGATGAAGTTCCCGATGAATGTGATCGAAGCCTTCCGCACCAACCTGCCCACCCGGATCACCCGGGCCACGAAGGTGGCCGCCTGGGCGACGCTGATCAGCAACATCGGCATCATCCTCACCGGTGGTGCGGTTCGGCTGACCGCCTCGGGTCTCGGCTGCCCGGAGTGGCCGCGCTGCACGCCCGAGTCCTGGGTCGCGACCCAGGAGATGGGCCTGCACGGCGCCATCGAGTTCGGAAACCGGCTGCTCACCTATGTGCTGGTGCTGATCTGTGCGCTGATGTTCTTCGCCCTGCTGCGTCTGCGCCGCAGCCACCGTGCGCTGTTCCGGATGAGCCTGGTGATCCTCGCCGGGATCCCGTTGCAGGCGGTCATCGGGGGCATCACGGTGTGGACGAACCTGAACCCCTGGATCGTGGCGCTGCACTTCCTGCTCTCGGCGGCGCTGGTCATGATCGCCACCATGCTGCTGAATCGGATCCGGCTCGAGCTGCGATCCGCGAAGGACGCCTCCGCCGATGCCGCCGGGGATGCCTTGCCGAGCTCTGACCAGGGCTCCTCACCTGACTCTTCCCGGCGCCGGGCGCAGTCCGACGGCGTGGCCGGGGTCCGGATGAGCCATGGCGGCTCCGACGCGGTGACTTCCGCCATGGCCCCGGTGATCCTCGTCGCGACCTGGGTCTCGGTGTTCCTCGGCACGGTGGTGACCGGCACCGGTCCCCACGCCGGGGACCCTGGTTCGCCGCGGCACCTCTTCGACCCGGATCTGGTGACCCGGATGCACGTGGTCCCGGTCTACGTGCTGTGCTTCGCGGCGATCGCGCTCGTGGTGCGCCAGTACCGGATCGACACGGCGCCGAACCAGCGCCGCTCCGCCTGGGGGCTGATCGCGGTCGTCATCGCGCAGGGGGTCATCGGCTACGTCCAGCACTTCACCGGGCTGCCGGTCCTCCTGGTCGGACTGCACATGCTCGGCTCTGCCCTGCTGGTGGTCACCGCCACCGCGGTCTTCGACAGCTACCGCGCCCGGTACGTCACCCGGGGACTGAGCAGCCTGGCGGCTCCGGCGGTCGCGCCGCGGCCGGAGCCGGCGCCGACCTCCTGAACCGGTCGGCGCTCAGCGCAGCCGACCCAGCAGGAGCAGCGCCTCGTCGAGGTCTCGGGCCTCGGCGGCCGGCACCGCCTGGACATGTGCGATCCGCAGTGCGGAGTCCAGCAGGAAGCTTCTTCGCTGCGCCGCGCCCTTGATCGCGTCGAAGGCGCCGTAACGCTGCGCAATCTCCCCGTGCGGCCAGAAATCGCTGACCAGGTCGAAGGGCAGCTCACCCGACTCCGCCACGGTGGGGTCGGTGGAGTTCGCGGTGGGGTCGGCGGTGGAGTCCCTGGTGGAACCAGCCGCGAGCAGCTGGGCGTAGGCGCGCAGGCTGTGCACCGGATCGCAGCTGATCGCCAGCACTCTCGCGCCTGAGGCGCGGACCTGGTCCCGGTGCGCCACCAGGGCCTGCAGCTCGGAGCCGCAGACCCGGCTGAAGGCAAAGGGGTAGAACATCAGCAGCACCGGCGTCCCGGCGAGCCGGGCGAGCTCGATCACCTCGCCATGATGGGTGCGCCCGGAGAAGCCCGGCGCCTGCTCCCCTGTCACCGGGAGCGGCGGGACGGTCACTGCTTCTTGCGCCCCATCAGTCGGGTCGCGGCCCAGTGGGTGCTCACTCCGGCGGAGGAGGTCACATGCAGTCCGGCGTTGGGTGCCGCGTCCTGGATCTCCACCGGCGCCACGTAGCCCTCGCGGCCTGAGCGCGGGGTCAGCAGCCACAGCACGCCGCCCTCGTCGAGGGTGCCCAGGGCATCCACGAGCGCATCCGTGAGATCGTCGTCGCCGTCTCGGAACCAGACCAGCACGGCGTCGACGACCTCCTGGACGTCCTCGTCGAGCAGGTCCTCATCGAGAAGGTCCTCCAGACGGTCGCGGAAGTCGTCGTCGACATCCTCATCCACACCGATCTCCTGGACCAGGGAGTCGGGCTTGAGCCCGAGCTCCTGGAGCAGGTCGCCGAGCGAGACAACATTGGTTCCGGCGTCGTTCTTGTGGTCCGTCGAGATGCTCGACGGATCCTCGGCTGCAGAAGCCTGACTCACCTGAGGTTCCCTTCCCATTCATGAACGTCTGAAGCGCAGCTCCCACCCGAGGATGGGGCTGCCACCAGCAACGTTACGCGGACCCCTGTCGGTTCGGGAAGTACGACACCACCCGAGCGGGTAGAGTTGAGCTGAAAATCGGCCGCTGAACAACCTGTGGCAGATGACCTCGTGGGTCCCGCTCGTGGAACATCCCTGTCCGCGGACCGCATGGCCCAGACCCCTTACCCCTTGAGAGGTGACCCGTGAGCGCTGGTGAAGAGAACTCCCATATCCGCAGCGGACTGACGAACCAACTTCCGGACCTGGATCCGGAGGAGACCCAGGAATGGCTGGAGTCTTTTGACCAGCTCGTGGAATTCCACGGCACTGAGCGCGCGGAGTACATCGTCCGCTCGCTGCTCCAGCGAGCCGGCGCGAAGTCCATCGAGGTCCCGATGGTCACCACCACGGACTACGTGAACACCATCCCGGTGGATCAGGAGCCCGACTTCCCCGGCGACGAGGAGATGGAGCGCCGCGTGCGCCGCATCCTGCGCTGGAACGCCGCGATCATGGTGCACCGCGCCCAGCGCGGCGACATCTCCGTGGGCGGACACATCTCCTCCTATGCCGGCGTGGCCACCCTCTACGAGGTGGGCATGAACCACTTCTTCCGCGGCGCCGACCACCCGGGCGGCGGAGACCAGGTCTTCTTCCAGGGCCACTCCTCCCCCGGCAACTACTCCCGCGCCTACCTCGAGGGGCGCCTCACCGAGGAGCAGCTCAACGGCTTCCGCCAGGAGATGTCCAAGGCCCCCGACGGCCTGAGCTCCTACCCGCACCCGCGGCTGATGCCGGAGTTCTGGCAGTTCCCGACCGTGTCCATGGGCATCGGTCCGATGAACGCCATCTACCAGGCGCAGTTCAACCGCTACCTGCACAACCGCGGCATCAAGGACACCTCGGACCAGCAGGTCTGGGCGTTCCTCGGCGACGGCGAGATGGACGAGCCCGAGTCCCGCGGTCTGCTGCAGCTCGCGGCCAACGAGAAGCTCGACAACCTGAACTTCGTGGTGAACTGCAACCTGCAGCGCCTCGACGGTCCGGTGCGCGGCAACGGCAAGATCGTCCAGGAGCTGGAAGCGTTCTTCCGCGGCGCCGGCTGGAACGTCATCAAGGTCCTCTGGGGCCGTGAATGGGACGAGCTGCTGGATCAGGACGACGACGGCGAGCTGGTCCGGGTCATGAACGAGACCCTCGACGGTGACTACCAGACCTATAAGGCCGAGTCCGGCGCGTTCGTCCGCGAGCACTTCTTCGGGCGCTCCGCCAAGACCAAGGAGCTCGTCGCGGACATGTCCGACGACGACATCTGGAACCTCAAGCGCGGCGGACACGACTATAAGAAGGTCTATTCCGCGTACAAGGCCGCCACCGAGTTCTCCGGCAAGCCCACCGTGATCCTGGCCCAGACGGTCAAGGGCTACGGTCTGGGACCGAGCTTCGAGGGCCGCAACGCGACCCACCAGATGAAGAAGCTCACCGTCGATGACCTCAAGCGCTTCCGCGACACCCTGCGGATCCCGGTCAGCGACGAGGAGATCGAAGCCGATCCCTACAACGTCCCCTACTACCACCCGGGCAAGGACTCCGACGAGGTCAAGTACACGCTTGAGCGTCGGTCGCACCTCGGCGGGGCCGTGCCCGAGCGTCGGACCGCCGGCGAGGGGCTGATCCTCCCCGAGGCCAAGACCTACGCCCAGGCGAAGAAGGGCTCCGGCAAGCAGAAGGCCGCCACCACCATGGCGCTGGTCCGGCTGCTCAAGGACCTGATGCGGGACAAGAACATCGGTCACCGGATCGTGCCGATCATCCCGGATGAGGCGCGCACCTTCGGCATGGACTCGTTCTTCCCGACCGCGAAGATCTACAACCCCAAGGGACAGAACTACATCTCCGTGGACCGCGAGCTGATGCTGGCGTACAAGGAGTCCCCACAGGGTCAGATGATCCACCCGGGCATCAACGAGGCAGGTGCCACCGCGGCCTTCACCGCCGCCGGCACCTCCTACGCCACGCACGGCGAGACGATGATCCCGTTCTACATCTTCTACTCCATGTTCGGCTTCCAGCGCACCGGTGACTCCTTCTGGGCCGCCGCCGATCAGCTGGCGCGCGGATTCATCATCGGCGCGACCGCCGGGCGCACCACGCTCGCCGGTGAGGGTCTGCAGCACCTCGACGGTCACTCCCCGCTGCTGGCGGCGACCAACCCCGCGGTGAAGCACTTCGATCCGGCCTTCGGCTACGAGATCGCCCACATCATGGAGAACGGCCTGTTCGAGATGTACGGCGATCACGACGGTGACCACAACGTGATGTACTACCTCACCGTCTACAACGAGCCGGTCCAGCACCTTCCCGAGCCCGAGGGCCTGGACATCGAAGGCGTCAAGCGCGGCATCTACAAGCTCTCCAGCTCCGAGCAGGACGGCCCCAAGGTCCAGCTGCTGGCATCGGGCGTCGGCGTGCCGTGGGCCAAGGAGGCCGCAGAGATCCTCGCTGACGAGTGGGGCGTCTCGGCCGATGTCTGGTCGGTGACCTCCTGGAACGAGCTGCGCCGCCAGGCGCTGCACGTGGAGCAGTCGGCGATGCTGGACCCCGAGCGCGAGCCCGAGGTTCCCTTCGTGACCCAGCAGATGGAAGGAGCCGAGGGTCCGATCATCGCGACCACCGACTTCGCCACCCAGGTCCCGGACCAGATCCGCCAGTTCCTGCCCAACCGCTTCGCGACCCTGGGCGCCGACAACTTCGGCTTCTCGGACACCCGCGCAGCGGCACGTCGGCACTTCAAGATCGACGCCCACTCGATGGTGGTGCGCGCTCTGCAGATGCTCGCCGACGAGGGCGCCGTCGACGCCTCGGCTCCGGTCGACGCGATGAAGAAGTACGATCTCGGCAACGTCCGGGCCGGCACCTCCGGTGAGGCCGGCGGCGACGCCTGACACTCGACGCCCCAAGTGCGGGGCATCCACGATGAACACCCAGCGGGGGCCCGGAGCATCAGCTCCGGGCCCCCGCTGGGTCTGAATCCACGCTGCACACCAGGGACTTTCCCGTCGGCGAGGTTTGTAGGGATCACACAACTGGCGGGGGAACCCCACACGCTCTAGGCTCCAGAGCATGACTGCATCTGCTCCGACGACGCCCGGGCCCGTACCGGTCTCCTGGGAGGCCCTGGAGGTGCTCCGCTCCGACGCGGGCAACCTCACCCACGAGGTCAACTGCCACCTGGAGGAGACCCTCACCTGGTACCGCCACCTGAGCACCGATGAACGGGCGTCGCTGCGGCTGATCGCCCAGCGCGGCATCGGAGGCCTGATCACCTGGTTAGAGAACCCGACCTCGCGCTCGCTCCCGCTGGTCAACGAGCTGCTCGGCAACGCCCCCACGGATCTGATGCGCACCATCTCGCTGCAGCGTGCGCTGCAGCTCATCCGCAGCATCGTCGAGGCGGTGGAGCAGCGGCTGCCAGGGCTGGTGCCGGCGCAGGACCAGCAGCTGATGCTGGAAGCCGTGCTGCGCTACTCCCGTGAGGTCGCCTTCGCGATCGCCGACGTCTACGCCCGCGCCGCAGAGTCCCGCGGCGCCTGGGACTCCCGCCTGGAGGCGCTGCTGGTGGATGCGGTGCTGCGCGGGGAGCCCGCCGAACAGATCGCCTCCCGCGCCGCAGCCGTCGGGTGGCGCAGCCACGAGGGAGTGGTCGTCGTCGTCGGAGAGGCGCCGGAACAGGCCGACGCCGTGTTCATGTCCCAGCTGCGACGCCAGTGCATCCGCTTCTCCGCCGACGCGGTGGTCGGCGTCCACGGGGACCGGCTGATCCTGCTGCTGGGCCGGGTCAGCGAGCTCGCCGAGGGGCTCGAACGGATCCTCCCCCGCTTCGGACCAGGCCAGGTGGTCTTCTCCAGCTTCGAAGGATCGATCAGCCAGTCCCACGGCAGCGCACAGTCGGCCTTCACCGGATTCACCGCCGCCGGCGCCTGGACCACCGCCCCCCGCCCGGTGGCCGCCGCGGACCTGCTTCCGGAACGCGCCCTCTGCGGGGACGAGACCGCAAAGTCGGTGCTGCGCGAGAGCATCTTCGAGGTGCTCAGCGCAGCGGGCAACGGGCTGCTCGACACCGTGACCGCCTATCTCGAGGCCGGACATTCGCTGGAGGCCACGGCACGGGAACTCTTCGTCCACACCAACACCGTGCGCTACCGGCTGCGCCGGGTCACCGACATCACCGGCTGGGACCCCGTGGTCCCGCGCGACGCCTACGTGCTGCAGACCGCGCTGGCCGTCGGACGGCTGTGAACCCGCGTTGTAGGGTACCTACAAAGGCCACGGTGGAGCTTGGTGAGCCCATACCCCGTGAAAACCACCCGCAATATGGGAAGTTGGAGTTGTGCTTGCCATAGTTTGCCCCGGACAGGGGTCCCAGACCCAAGGCTTCCTCGCGGAATGGATCAGCGACGAGGCCTCCCGCGCCACTCTCGATACCTATTCCCGGCACTCAGGGACCGACCTGATCACCCACGGAACGGTCTCTGACACCGAGACGATCCGGGACACCGCCGTCGCCCAGCCGCTCATCGTGGCGGCATCGCTGCTCAGCGCATCCGCTCTGGACCTCTCGAGCCTCGATCCCGCTCGGGTGCTCTACGCCGGCCACTCCGTGGGCGAGGTCCCCGCCGCCGTGCTGGCCGGAGTGCTCACCAGTGCGCAGGCGCTGGAGTTCATCAAGGTCCGCGCAACCTCCATGGCCGCCGCGGCGGCCGCCGTGCCCACCTCCATGGCCGCCGTCGTCGGCGGCGTCGAGGAGGAGGTCCGCCAAGCGATCGCCGACGCCGGACTGACCCCCGCCAACGCCAACGGCCCAGGACAGATCGTCGCCGCCGGAGAGCCCGACAAGCTTGCGACCCTGGAAGCCAATCCGCCCGCACGGGCCCGGGTGATCCCGCTGACCGTGGCCGGCGCGTTCCACACCGAGTTCATGGCCTCGGCCCAACAGGCGCTCGGCGCGGCCGCGGCCAGCTTCGAGGTGACGGATCCACGCCATCGGCTGATCTCCAACCGCGACGGCGACTATGTCGCTGACGGGGCCGAAGTGCTGCAGCGCCTGGTGGACCAGGTGACCCGTCCGGTCCGCTGGGACCTGTGCATGGAGACCATGGCGCAGGCCGGGGTCACCGGGGTCCTGGAGCTGCTGCCCGGAGGCACACTGACCGGTCTGGCCAAGCGCGGGCTCAAGGGTGTGAAGTCTCTGGCCGTCAAGACTCCCGCAGACATCGCCGCCGCCCAGGAATTCATCGCCGAGCATGCAGGTTGAGCCGAGGGGCCCGCTGTGAAGGCCCCAGACACCTTCTGCGCAGGCGAGACCGCCGCGCAGCTATCCCCAATGATCCACAAAGGACGTGCCTGACGTGACTGTCGCATTGAATCAGCCCACCGCCGTGGCGGGCACCCGCGTCATGGGACTGGGCGCCTACCGTCCTGAGCTCGTGATCGACAACGAGCAGATCTGCCAGTGGATCGATTCCTCCGACGAGTGGATCCAGCAGCGCACCGGCATCAAGACCCGCCATCGTGCGCCGCGCGACGTCTCTGTGGTCGACATGGCCGAAGGGGCCGCCCGCGAGGCGCTGGAGCACGCAGGGATCTCCGGTGATCAGCTCGGGGGAGTCATCGTCGCGACCGTCACCCACCCGTTCGCCACACCTTCGGCAGCCGCCGATCTGGCGCACCGCCTGGGCGCCACCCCCGCCGCGGCCTTCGACATCTCCGCGGCCTGCGCCGGCTACTGCTACGGCATCGGCCAGGCCGATGCCATGGTCCGCTCCGGGCTGTCCCCCTACGTCTTGGTGGTCGGGGTGGAGAAGCTCTCCGACTTCATCGACAACCATGAGCGCACCATCTCCTTCCTCCTCGGCGACGGCGCCGGGGCCGCGATCATCGGCCCCTCCGAGGTTCCCGGCATCTCCCCGTCGATCCTCGGCTCCAACGGCGAGAAGTGGGAGGCCGTGGCCATGGACAGCACGCTGCTGAACTTCCGTGACGCACTGGCCCGCGCCCGCGAGACCCAGGACGCCACCGAGCTGCTCGACGCGGAGAACCGCTACTGGCCCACGCTGCGCCAGGACGGCCCCACCGTCTTCCGCTGGGCCGTCTGGGAGATGGCGAAGGTCGCCCAGCAGGCGCTGGACGCCGCAGGAGTCACCGCCGATGACCTCGTGGCTTTCGTCCCGCACCAGGCGAACATGCGCATCATCGACGAGATGGTCAAACAGTTGAAGCTTCCTGAGCACGTCAAGGTCGGGCGAGACATCGCAGACGCGGGCAACACCTCCGCCGCCTCGATCCCGCTGGCCATGCATCGCCTGCTCAAGGAGAACCCAGAACTCTCCGGCGGTCTCGCTCTGCAGATCGGCTTCGGAGCCGGACTGGTCTACGGCACGCAGGTCATCCGGCTGCCGTAGCCCCGGGCCCGGGACTGCGACGCAGGTCCGGGACAGATTCACCACGAACCCCAAGATCCACCCACAGAAAAGGAGTCGCCGATATGGCTGACAAGAACGAGATCCTCGCAGGCCTGGCAGAGATCGTGAACGAAGAGACCGGCCTCGAGGTCGAAGAGGTCCAAACGGACAAGTCCTTCACCGAGGACCTGGACATCGACTCGATCTCGATGATGACCATCGTGGTCAACGCCGAAGAGAAGTTCGACGTGAAGATCCCCGACGAGGAGGTCAAGAACCTCGCCACCGTCGGCGACGCCGTCGACTTCATCGCCAACGCACAGGGCTGATTCAGCCCCGCATCGGACGGGAGGGCTCCGGCGCACCGCCGAGCCCTCCCTTCCACTCCCCCACCTGCTGTCCCACTTTCATTGAGGTAGATCCATGACACGTCGTCTTGTCATCACTGGTCTCGGCGCCACCACCCCCATCGGCGGCGACGTGCAGACGCTCTGGACCAACGCACTGGCCGGCACGCCAGGGGCCAAGACCCTCGAGCACGACTGGGTCGAGAAGTACCAGCTGCCCGTCACCTTCGCGGCCGAGGTCGCCATCGAACCGGCCGAGGTGCTTGCGCGACCCGAGACGCGCCGGATGGACCGCTCCACCCAGCTGGGCATGGTTGCGGCCCGGCAGGCCTGGGACGACGCCGGACTCAGCCGCCCCGGCGACGAGGGCTATGACCTGGACCCCGAGCGTGTCGCGGTCTCCTTCGCCACCGGCATCGGCGGCGTGTGGACGCTGATCGACAGCTGGGACACCCTGCGCGAGCGCGGCCCGCGCCGCGTGATGCCGATGACCGTGCCGATGCTGATGCCCAACGGCGCCGCCGGGGCGATCAGCCTCGACCTGGGCGCCCAGGGCGGGGCGCGCACCGCGGTCTCCGCCTGCGCCTCCGGCGTCGAGGCCCTGGACGTGGCCCTGGAGATGCTGCGCAAGGGCGACGCCGACGTCGTCCTCGCCGGCGGCACCGAGGCGGCCATCCACCCCCTGCCCATGGCGGCGTTCGCCTCCCTGCAGGCCCTCTCGAAGCGCAACGACGACCCCGCCTCGGCGTCCCGGCCCTATGACCTGGACCGCGACGGCTTCGTCATGGGCGAGGGCGCGGGCGCGCTGGTGGTCGAGACCGAGGAGCACGCCAAGGCTCGTGGCGCGACGATCTACGCGGAGCTCGCCGGATCGGCGATCACCTCCGACGCCCACCACATCACGGCACCGGATCCGGAGGCACTGGGCGCCTCCCGCGCACTGCGCCGCGCGCTGGAATCGGCCGGCGCTGAGCTCAGCGACGTGACCCACGTCAACGCCCACGCCACCTCCACCCCGGTCGGGGACAAGCCCGAGTATGCGGCGCTGAAGTCGGTGTTCGGGGATCACCTCGAGAACGTGTGCATCTCCGCCACCAAGTCCCAGACCGGACACCTGCTCGGTGCCGCGGGTGCCGTGGAGTCGGTGCTGACCGTCAAGGCGCTGCATGAGCGCCGGGCCCCGGTCACCATCAACCTGGACAATCAGGATCCGGAGATGCCGCTCGACGTGGTGACCGGATCCCCGCGCGACCTCGGAGACAAGCAGCAGGTGGCGCTGTGCAACTCCTTCGGCTTCGGCGGGCACAACGCCGTGGCGGCCTTCCGCACGTACTGAGCGTCCCTGCCCGGGCACGCCCCGGCTGCGAGCACAGAAAAAGACCCCCGGTCAGGATCCTGAAGGATCCCGGCCGGGGGTCTTTGCTGCTTCACGGAGAAGCTGCCGCGCTGGGAAGCGATGGCCCGCTGGAAGCGGGCTCTGTGCGGCAAGTCTTGTTGTGCGGCTGTGGGCGGTGGCGGCCCAGCTTCTGGCGGGGGCCGAGCTGCTGGCTGATGCCGGGCGGTGGAGGACGCTCGGCCGGTCAGCCTCGGCTCAGCTGACCACCTGGTGAAGCCAATGGACGGGGGCGCCCTCTGCTGCGTGGCGGAAGGATTCAAGCTCCTCGTCCCAGGCCTCACCCAGCGCGAGGGAGAGCTCCTGGTAGACCACCGAGGGGTCGCCGGCGCCCATCTCATAGGCGTAGCGGATCCGGTCCTCGGACACCACGATGTTGCCGTGGACGTCAGTGGTGGCGTGGAAGATGCCAAGCTCGGGCGTGTGCGACCAGCGCCCGCCGTCGCAGCCGGGCGAGGGGTCCTCGGTCACCTCGAAACGCAGATGACTCACGGCGCGCAGCGCTGAGGCCAGGGTCGCGCCCAGACCGGCTGGACCCTCCCAGGAGAGCTCCGCCCGGAAGTCTCCGGGCGCGGCGGGCTGAGGGTGCCATGTGAAATCCACGCGGGCGTCGACTGCCGAGGACACTGCCCATTCGACATGCGGGCAGAGCGCGGCAGGCGCCGAATGGATGTGAAGCACACCTCGGGCCATATTTTGCGACATATCCATCCTCCACTGTGCTGTTGGTACGTCTTCCCCTACGACCAGACAGCAGCCAGGTGGCTGATGGTTGTGATGCTCTGCCAAGGTTAACACCTCGTGCGCCGAGCAACACTACTGATGTTAACAGATCCAGGTCAGATCGCCTTGTCAGGCACGAGGATGAGCCTGCCCATAGGCGTCGCGAAGCGAGTCGATGGTGACATGGGTATAGAGCTGGGTGGTGCTCAAGGAGGCGTGGCCCAGCAGCTCCTGGACCGTGCGCAGATCCGCACCGCCCTCCAGCAGATGGGTCGCGGCCGTGTGTCGCAGCGCGTGAGGCCCGCGCGCTGCGGTGGTTCCGAGCCGGGAGAGTCCCTCGTCGACGACGCGGCGGACTGTGCGCACATCGATCCGACCTCCGCGGCGACCCAGGAAGCAGGCACTTCCCGAGGCGGGTGCAGCCAGCACGGGGCGTCCCTCTGCGAGCCAGCGGCTCAGCGCTGTCTCTGCCGGCACGCCGTAGGGAACGATTCGCTCCTTGTTGCCCTTGCCGAGCAGCCGCACCATCCGGCGGCCCGTCTCGAAGGAGGACAGGTCCAGTCCGCTCAACTCGGAGACGCGCATGCCGGTGGCGTAGAGCAGCTCCACCATCGCGGCGTCGCGCAGGCTCATCGCCTGCGCCGCCGGATCGGGTTCGGCCGCATGGGCGGCCTCCTGCGCGGCCGAGGCCAAGTGGCTGGTGAGCTGTTCCACGTGCTGGTGCTGCAGCACATCCGGGAGGTGGTTGCTGCGCCGGGCGGTCCGCAGCCGGGCGGATGGGTCCTCGGGCAGGTGGCCGCGGCGATGCGCCCAGGCGGTGAAGGCCCGCACGGAGGCGGTCTTCCGGTTCAGGGTGTTCCGGGAGAGTCCTGCTTCGTGCAGCTCCCCCAGCCAGCTGCGGATGCCGGCCAGGCTGATCTGCTCCAGCGGGCCGCGGCGTTTGGCGAGCTGAACCAGATCGCCGCGGTACGCGCGGATCGTCTGGGCGGAGAGGCCGCGCTCGTGGCGGAGATGATCGATGAACGCCGTGATCAGCTCGGGTTCCGCTGACGCAGCGGGGTCTGCTGATCGATCCTGTCCGGGGGCCATGGCGAAAGTCTACGGCCGCGGTGGCCCGCTCGTGGCTCTGTAGGGATCTCATGCGCGTCCCCAGTGTCCGTTGACGTCTCGGGCGTGGCCGGAGCGCTGAAGTCGAGTGAGCTCGGCGAGGACCTTGGGCAGCGGGAGGCCCGAGACCGCTGAGAGCTTGCCGGGGGCGCTCAAGCCGCGTCGGGGAAGGGCATCGAAGAGCAGTCGCTGCGCCTCATCGAGTCCGTCCTGAGGGTGCTCCCGCTCTGCCGGCAGAGTGAGATCGGATGAGGCTGCGTCTCGGGACATACCCGCAGAGACCGCGGGAAGCGAAAGGCCGTTCGATGACGAGCCGCCGGGTCTGTGCTCCTCGGAGGTCCCTCCCGGCGGGCTGCCGGTGACCAGACTCAAGACGTCGGTCGCGTCACGCACCAGCTGGGCCGGGGTCTCACGCAGCAGCCGGTGACAGCCGGCCGAGGACGCCGAGAAGACGCTTCCCGGGACCACGCCGACCTCCCTGCCCAGTGTGAGCGCATGATGAGCCGTGGACTGCGCCCCGCTGCGCCAGCGCGCCTCGGTGACCACTGTGACCATGCCCAGAGCCGCGATGAGGCGGTTCCGCTGCAGGAACCGATGCCGCGTAGGCGCCGACCCGGGTGCCATCTCACTGAGCAGCACACCGTTCGACGCCACGTCGCGGAGCAGACTCTCGTTGCCGGCCGGGTAGAACCGATCCAGTCCCCCGGCCATGACGGCGAGCGTGGGCGCGGCATGGGCGATCTCCGCGGAGGACGCCGGTGTGGGAGCGGCTGATGCCGGCCCCGGCACCGGGCGCGGGTCGCATTCCAGGCCTGCGCGCAGGGCCGCTCGGTGTGCTGCTGCGTCGACGCCATAGGCGCCGCCGGAGACCACGCAGAGTCCGGCGCGCACCAGATCTTCGGTGATCTCCGCCGTGATTCGAATGCCGTAGTCGGTGATCTCCCTGGATCCGACGATGGCCACGGTCCGGTGCGGCCCGGGGATCCGTGCCAGCGACACCCGCCCGGATTCCCCCGCGGCCCCGCGGAACCACAGCGCCACGGGCGCCAGCGGTCCGAGATCCTGGAGCGACTGCGGCCAGGCAGAATCCTCGGGTGTCAGCACGCCCCCGCCGAGTCTGCTCATCGCCGCGATGTCTGCCGCGCCGTGGAGCTGCCCACAGCGAGTGCGCCAGCGAGCGAGCCCGACCCGAAGATCGCGCTGTCGCGGTCCCAGTCCCGCTGACTCCGCGGTCTCGGCGAGGCTCTGCTGCTCCGAGGCGGAGGGAGCCTGCTCCGAGGTGATCAATGCGTGCAGATGGGCTGGGCCGAAGCACTCCAGCGCGAGCCCGGCCAGCAGGTCGCCCGGTTCGATCAGTCGCGACAGGTCAGCGCGGATGATCCGTTGCCGGTGCGGCACGGGTGCGCAGATCGACGGTGCCTGGGGTAGATCTGATGTCATCGGTCCTCCTGAATTCAGTGGATCTGCGACCTCTGCCGCAGCTGCAGGGCGGCATCGACCTCGTCGACGCCGGGCCGGTCTTGGTCCATGAGGTCAGCGATGGTCCAGGCCAGCCTGAGCACACGCAGGTAGCCGCGCAGCGAGATCGAGGCACGATCCAGTGCGGCGTCGATGTCTCGGGTGGCCCCGGCAGGCAGCCTCAGCTCCCCGGTCAGCAGCTGCAGCGGAGCCTGCGCATTGGTCCTCAGTCCCCACGTCTGCAGGCGCTGGGCCTGTGTCGCGCGGGCGGCGAGGACCCGGGCACGGACCGCCGCGGAGCTCTCCCCCGGCGGCCCGAGGGCCGCAGCGGCTGAGCGGGGCCGGTCCACCTGGATCTGCAGGTCGATGCGGTCAAGCAGCGGTCCAGAGAGCCTCGCCATGTAGTTGCGCCGCTGGGCCACCGAACAGCGACAGCGAGTCCCGGAGCCGACGTTGAGGCCACAGGGACACGGATTCGCCGCCAGGACGAGCTGGAATCGGGCGGGGTAGGTCACGCTGCCGGCCGAGCGGTGCAGCGAGATCCTTCCGGTCTCCAGCGGCTGACGCAGGGCATCCAGCGCGTGACGCGGAAACTCTGGAGCCTCGTCGAGGAAGAGCACTCCCCGGTGCGCACGAGTGACGGCGCCGGGCCGTGCGATCCGGGACCCGCCCCCGACGATCGCCGCCATCGAGGCGCTGTGGTGCGGCGCCTGGAACGGAGGCGTCCGGCGCAGCCTGGTCACGGTGCGCGGATCTGCCGAGATCGACTCGATCGCGGTGGCCTCCATCGCGGCCTGGTCATCCAGCGGTGGCAGGATCCCGGACATGCGCTCGGCGAGCATGGTCTTGCCCGCTCCCGGAGCGCCGATGAGCAGAAGATGATGGCCACCGGCCGCCGCGAGCTCCAGCGCGAACCGGGCTTCCTCCTGGCCGCGCACCTCAGCGAGGTCTGGGCCGGCGACGTGTGGGGTGAAGTCCCCGGCGTCCTGTGTCTGGGGCGTGCCGGTCCGGTCCTGTGCACTACACGATCGGTCAGTGAGGTCCTGTGCAGAGCCCGGTTCGGATCGGCCTGCCGACCAGTGCTCGACCCCGGGCGAATCACGCGCCAACGGTTCCAGCGCTGCAGCGGCGAAGGACGTCACGACCTGTCCCACATGCGATGCGGCGAGAACCTCCATACCCGGCACCAGGGCGGCCTCCTGGGCATTCTCTCGGGCGACCACCACGGTCTGCGCGCCGGCTGCCTGGGCGGCGGCCACCGAGGGCAGGACGCCGCGGACCGGGCGGAGTCGGCCGTCCAGACCCAGCTCCGCGAGGAACACGACCTCAGCGGTGCCGCGGACCTTTCCATCGGCCGCCCAGGCGCTCATCAGGATCGCGAGGTCCAGCACCGAGCCGGACTTCGGCAGCGACGCCGGGAGCAGATTGACGGTGAGCCTCCGGGCAGGGAGATCGAATCCGGTGTTCTTGGCGGCGGAACGGATGCGGTCCTGGCTCTCGCGCAGGGAGGCGTCGGGGAGGCCCAGCAGGATGAACGCGGGCAGAGCCCGGCCGATGTCGGCCTCCACGTCGATCAGATGCCCATCCATGCCGAAGAGGACCACCCCACGGGCTCGACCCATGCTCATCAGCCGACATCCTTCAGATGTTCCAGGCCGCGGATCAGATGCTCCGCAGAGTGGGCCGCGGAGGAACCGCTCAGCACCACGGCGACCACGTCCACCCGGCGCTGGTCGTGCATCCGGTGCTCGGCGGCGCAGTACTCGAGCAGCAGTCGATGCAGCCGGGCGAGCTTGGGTCCCGTGATCGCCTCGAACGGGTGGCCGTAGCCGGTGCCCCGACGGGTCTTGACCTCCACCGCCACCAGCTGGGCGCCGTCCCTGGTGATCAGATCCAGCTCACCGCGCGCTCCGCGCCAGCGGCGTTCCAGGACCTGATGCCCCTGCCGGGACAGATACTCGGCCGCGATCTCTTCTCCGACGATGCCCGTGACGTCCTTGGCTCGCATCTGCGCTCCTCTCGTGGAAGCACCAGCATCGGGCACGTTGCGAGGTCGCAACCGGGAGTCCGGTGTGCTGTGGAGAACCAGCGTGGAGAGGAACGGCGGAACTCAGCTGAGGCAAACTGGTCCAGGTGACCCGCCCACGCCTGGACCCGGCACTCGGGACCGCATCAGGCGCCCGAAGTGGCATCAGACGGCGAGCACGGAATCAGGCGCCCGACATCGTGTCAGGCGCCCGTCGCTGGGTCAGACGTCGGAAGTTGGTTCAGGCGATGGAAGCTGGTTCAGACGCCCAGGTTCCAGCTGAGCCGGTGCTGGGCGGTGACTCCGAGCTCCAGCAGGGCGCTGCGGTGGCCCTGGGAGCCGTAGCCGCGGTTGGAGTCCCAGCCGTACCCGGGGTGCTCTGCGGCGAGCTCCTCCATCAGCCGGTCCCGCTCCAGCTTCGCGAGCACCGAGGCGCAGGCGACCGTGAGCGCCTTGATGTCGGCCTTGACCATGGTCTGCACGCGGGGTGAGGCCCCGTGGGTCAGCCAGTCGTAGGACCCGTCCAGGATCACGGCGTCCAAGGGCCGCCCGAGCTGCACCTCCACCGCGTTGAGCCCAGCCAGTCCTGCAGCGCGCAGCGCCCCGTTGATCCCCAGGGAGTCGATCTCCCGAGGGGCCCGGTGTTGGACGCTGAAGGCGGCGGCATGTTCGCAGATGTGCGGGTGCCAACGCTGTCGCGCCTTGGCGCTGAGCAGCTTGGAGTCCCGCACGCCGTCGAGCTGGGAGCAGACTCCGCTGGCCTTCGGCGTCTGGGCGAACACCGGGGCGGCGAGGTCGAAGACCACCACTCCGATGCTGACCGGACCGGCCAGGGCACCCCGGCCGACCTCGTCGATGCCGGCGATGTAGCGGACGTTGCGCTGCGCGGCGATGGCCAGCTCGGGCAGCAGCGTGGCGTTCTCAGGCATCAGCGCGTGACTGCGGCGGAACGGGTGCTCACGGCGCAGGGACCGATTCGAACGGGTCGCGCTCGGTCCCGCCGTCGCCGAAGTGCTCGAGCGGCCAGATCACAGCGCTGGATCGACCGATGACGTCGTCCAGCGGGACGGCTCCCATATCGGGCTCATCCACGTGGGACCGTGAGTCGGCGGAGTTCCCGCGGTGATCGCCAAGCAGCCAGACGTTGTCCTCCGGCACGGTCACCGCGAACTCGCCCTCGCTGGGGACGTCGCCGGGGAAGATGTAGGGCTCATCGATGGGTTCGCCGTTGACCAGGATCCGTCCCTGGTCATCGCAGCACTCGACCTCATCTCCGCCGACGCCGACGACTCGCTTGACCACGTAGTGCGAGGAGGTGTCGGGCATCAGTCCGAAGAAGATCATCGCGTCCTGGAAGGTGTTCGTCTCGATCTGGGTGCCGGCGCCCCACCACTGACGGGTGTCTTCGAAGACGACGACGTCGCCGCGCTCCACCTCCATGACCTCCGGCGCCAGCAGATTCACGATGATCCGGTCATCGACCTGCAGCGTGGGCTCCATGGACTCCGAGGGGATGTAGAAGGCGCGGAACAGGAAGGTCTTGACCACGAAGGAGATGACCAGCGCGAACACCAGGACGGTGGCGATCTCAATCAGGAAGGCCGCCACCGGGTGTCGGGCCTCTCGGGCCTGGCGACGTCGCTCGCGTCGGCTCTGGGGCTGCGGCGCCGGAGGCGTGTCACTGCTGCTGATGATCGGCCTCCGGGAGCTCACGTCGTTCATTCCAGGGCCAGAACACGCCGGTGACGCGACCCAGGATGCGGTCTTCGCTGATCATACCCCCGCCGGGGGCACCCAGCAGCGCCCGAGAATCCAGGGAACGGTCGCGGTTGTCGCCCATGACCCAGAGCCGACCGGTCGGCACCTCAGCCTCGAAGCTCAGCTCCGAGGCGGGCGTCTCCGCGGTGACCTCGCGGCCCAGATATGACTCTTCCACGGGTTCACCGTTGACGGTGAGCTGCCCGGAGTCTGTGCAGCAGGCCACGACGTCGCCGCCGGTGCCGAGCACCCGTTTGACATAGGTCGCAGGCGGTGTGGCCAGGCCGAACCAGTGCCCGACCCGCGCGCCGAGCTGCTCCAAGGTCGAGCTGCCGCCCTCATAGGGGGTGAAGGAGCCTTCGCCGTCGAACACGATCACGTCCCCGCGCTGGACGCCTGATCCTCGGGGGTAGTCCTTCTCGACCACGATGCGCTCGGCGTCGGCCAGGGTCGGCGCCATGGAGACCTGGGAGACCGTGTAGACATCGACCACGAACAGTCGCAGTCCGGTGGCGACGAGCACCGCGATGACGGCGGTCACGAGCACCGCCACCCAGGGACGGAAGCCGCGGTGATGAGAAGAGTCCTTCAGACGCCGAGAACCCCGCGCCGTCGAGTCAGACTCGGACGGCTCGGGGTTCTCTGCGCTATTCATAAGACGTACAGGTTCTCAGCGGTGCGCCGAGGCTGATCCGCAGATCAGGCCTCGGTGACCTCTTCGACCTTCTCGCCCTGCTGGCGAGCAATGGTGGACTCACGCTTTTCCTTGATGCGTGCAGCCTTGCCATGGCGATCGCGCATGTAGTACAGCTTGGCGCGACGGACGTCACCGCGAGCGAGGACCTCGATCTTCTCGGTCACCGGGGAGTGCACCGGGAAGGTGCGCTCCACGCCGACGCCGAAGGAGACCTTGCGGACCGTGAAGGTCTCACCGACGCCGTGGCCCTGGCGACCCAGGACGTAGCCCTTGAAGACCTGAACACGGGTGTTCTTGCCCTCGACGATGTTCACGTGCACGCTGACGGTGTCGCCGGGGCCGAACTCCGGGATGTCGGTGCGCAGGCTGGCTGAATCGATGAAATCAAGCTTATGCATATGCTTCTCCTTGGACGACTGCCACAGGTCATTCATCCGGGTTGCGACCTCTTCGGATCGACGCGCAAGGCGCCGATCACGCCGGAATCCGGCGCAGGTCAAAGCGTGGAGATCCGGATCGGGAGGACTTCCCTCTCCGGCGGCCTGTCTGTTGACGGTCATCCCCTATGGCAGATGAAGCCGCCCAGCAGGCACGGTGGTCAATTCTATGCCAGATTCTGTTCCTGTGCGACCACGTGTCTGGCCCACAGATCGGGGCGCAGCTTCCGGGTGCGCAGGTCCTGCTGCTGCGCGCGCCAGGCAGCGATCTTGGCGTGATCGCCGGAGAGCAGGATCTCCGGCACGTCGAGGCCGCGCCAGCGTGCGGGCTTGGTGTACACGGGGTACTCCAGGAGGCCGTGGGCGTGGGACTCCTCCGCGAGCGACTCCGGGTTGCCCAGCACGCCGGGGATCAGCCGGGTGATCGCTTCGACCATGACGACGACGGCGGACTCGCCGCCGTTGAGCACGTAGTCCCCGATGGACATGGGGCGCACCTGGAAGTGCTCCGGCGCCCAGTCCATCAGTCGCTGATCGATCCCCTCGAAGCGTCCCGGCGCGAAGACCAGGTGCTCTGCCTGGGCGAGCTGCTGGGCGGTCCGCTGGGTGAGCACCTCCCCCGCGGGGGTGGGAATGATCAGGATCGGTGGTTCCGCCGCCGTCGGGGTCTCGCGCTGGGTGAGCACATGCTCCAGCGCCAGCGCCCACGGCTCGGGCTTCATGACCATGCCGGCGCCGCCGCCGGTGGGGGTGTCATCGACGCTGCGGTGCTTGTCGAAGCTGAAGTCGCGCAGCTGGTGCCGATGCACGGTGAGCAGCTCGTCGCGCTGGGCCTTCCCGATCAGGGATAGGTCGAGGACGTCGAAGAATTCGGGGAAGATCGAGATGAGGTCGATCCGCATGGCGCGCCTCCGCCTCAGAAGAGGCCGGGCGGCGGGGTCAGCACGATGCGCTGGTTCTCCACATCCACCTCGGGCACGATCTCTTCGACGAAGGGCACCATCACGTCCTCGCCGCTGGTCGCGGTGACCACGAGCAGATCCTGCGCGCTGCCGGTGATGAGCTCCTTCAGCGTGCCCAGGGGCTCACCTGCGGAGTCCACACAGGCGAAGCCGGCGAGCTCGTGGCTGTACCAGCCGTCGTCGTCGGAGTCTTCCTCCATCGGAACCTCGACGTAGAGCGTGGAGCCGCGCAGCGCCTCTGCGCTGTCGCGGTCGTTGATCTCGCGGAAGCTCAGCAGCGCGACGCTCTTGTTCCAGCGCTGCCGGGTGACGGTGAGCAGCGTGGTGATCCGATCCACCGTCTGGTCTCCGGCGATGCGGATGATCACCGATCCGGGAGCCAGTCGCTCCTCCGGCTCATCGGTGAAGAGTTGGGCAGTGACCTCGCCACGGATGCCGTGGGGCTTGCCGATGCGAGCGACCCGCAGGCGCTCTGCCGAATCTGGCAGTGCCTGCGGGTCGGTCTCATGTGCTTCCTGGCCTTGGGCGCCAGCAGTCATGGTGCAGTCCTCAGATCCGTCAGCGGCTGCGGTCGGTATCGACCACGTCCACGCGGACATCGCCCCCACCAGGGAGGGCGGAGACCACAGTGCGCAGTGCCTTGGCGGTGCGCCCGGCCCGGCCGATCACTCGACCGAGATCATCCGGATGAACTCGCACCTGAAGCACGTCGTAGCGACGCCCGCCCTTACGGCGGACATCGACGTCATCGGGTGCGTCCACGATTCCGCGGACCAGGTGTTCGAGCGCGTCACTCAGCACTGCATCAGCTCCCATGATTACTCTGCGTTCTCCTGCGAAGCAGACTCAGCTGCATCGTCGGCAGGAGCCGGAGCCTTGGTCTTCTTCTCCTGGATGACTGAACCCTTGTTAGGAGCGACGAACTCCTCCTTCGGGGCCTTGATCCGCAGAGTACCCTCGGAGCCTTCAAGGCCCTTGAACTTCTGCCAGTCACCGGTGACCTTCAGCAGTGCATTGACCTGCTCGGTGGGCTGTGCGCCCACGGAGAGCCAGTACTGAGCGCGCTCGGAATCGATCTCGATCAGCGAGGGCTCCTGCGTCGGGTCGTACTTGCCGATCTGCTCGATGGCGGCGCCATCCCGCTTGGTGCGGGAGTCGGCGACGACGACGCGGTAGAACGGTGCACGGATCTTGCCCATGCGCTTCAGACGAATTTTAACTGCCACTTGAGTGGTCCACTCCTGTTTCTTGTTTCAGGGGCGCGGTCAGGCATCTGATTGCGTGGGGACGTGCTGCACAATCGATGCGACCACTTCAGAACATTGTCCCTACGGCGGGTTTAGAGGGTGCCCTCCGTCGAACAAAGTACCTGCCTATTGTGCCAGAGATCGGCCGAACACGCGATCTGAGGCCTTGTCCGTCCTGATCAGCGCAGGTCGGGCCGGAACTGCCCCGCTCAGCGCAGGTACTTCTCGAATCCCTTGGGCAGGTTCAGGTCCTCGGGCTTGAGATCCTTGGTGCCGGCTCCGAAGCTGGAGCCGTCCATCCGCTTGGCGGCACCCTGGGTGCGCCTGAGCTCGGCCTCGCGGGCCTCCTGGGCGGCCTTCGCCGGGTTTCCGGACTTCTTCTTGGGCTTGGGCTGCGGCTTGCGCTTCTTCGAGGCGCCTCCGCCGCCGCCCATTCCGGGCATGCCGCCCATCCCTGGCATGCCGCCGCCGCCGGGCATCTGGGGCATGCCCCCGCCGCCGGCCATCTTCTTCATCATCTTCTGCGCCTGGGTGAAGCGTTCCAGGAGCTGATTGACCTCGGAGACGTGCACGCCGGAGCCCTTGGCGATGCGCGCGCGTCGAGAGCCGTTGATGACCTTCGGGACGTTGCGCTCATACGGGGTCATCGAATAGATGATGGCCTCGACCCGGCCGATGGAGGATTCGTCGAACTGCTCCAGCTGCTGACGCATCCCCTGGGCGCCGGGCATCATGCCCAGCAGCTTCTTCATCGAGCCCATCTTCTTGAGCTGCTGCATCTGACCCAGGAAGTCCTCGAGCGTGAAGTCCTCCTGGTCGGCGAACTTCTGCGCCATCTTCTCGGCCTCGCCGCGGTCCCAGTTGGCCTCGGCCTGCTCGACCAGGGACAGGATGTCGCCCATGTCGAGGATCCGGCGCGCCATCCGGTCCGGGTGGAAGACCTCGAAGTCCTTCAGCCCTTCACCGGTGGAGGCGTACATGACGGGCTTGCCGGTGACCGAGGCGACCGACAGCGCGGCACCGCCGCGGGCGTCGCCGTCGAGCTTGGTCAGCACCACGCCGGTGAAGTTCACGCCTTCGTTGAACGCCTGGGCGGTGGTGACCGCGTCCTGACCGATCATCGCGTCGATCACGAAGAGGGTCTCGTGGGCGCCCACGGCGGCCTTGATGTCGGCGGCCTGACGCATCAGCTCAGCGTCGACGCCGAGGCGGCCGGCCGTGTCGATGATGACGACGTCGTGGAGCTTGCCGCGCGCCTCGGCCAGACCATCCGTGGCCACCTTGACCGGATCGCCAGTGGCGGACTCGAACTCGGAGGAGACGCCAGGGTGCGGCGCGTAGACCGGGACCCCGGCGCGCCTGCCGCCGACCTGCAGCTGGGTCACCGCGTTGGGACGCTGAAGGTCACAGGCGACCAGCATCGGGGTGTGCCCCTGATTCTTCAGGTGATGCGCCAGCTTCCCGGCGAGCGTGGTCTTTCCCGCGCCCTGGAGGCCGGCGAGCATGATCACCGTGGGCGGGTTCTTGGCGAACGTGAGCTCGCGGGTCTGCCCGCCGAGGATCCCGACGAGCTCCTCGTTGACGATCTTCACGACCTGCTGGCCCGGGTTCAGCGCCTGGGCCACCTCGGACCCGAGCGCGCGCGCCTTGACCTTGGCGATGAACTCGCGGACCACCGGCACCGCGACGTCGGCATCGAGCAGCGCTCGGCGGATCTCTCGCGCGGTGCCGTCGATGTCGGCCTCGGAGAGCCTCCCCTTGCCGCGGAGGTTCTTGAAGGTGGCGCTCAGGCGATCGGAGAGGGAGTTGAACACGTCTGGGATGTCCCTTGGGTCGTGGGTGGTGGCTGCGCAGCGCGAAGCAGAGTGCGTCCACCGCGCAGTGGATGTACCGAGGCTCTAGAGTATCAATGTGCGATGGATAGACCTTCACCCCAGTGACGCCGCCTCCGAGACAACCACCGTCGCGGAGCGGGACGCTGCCACCGACGCCGACGTGCTCAGCGCCGCCCGGGTCGCGCATCAGACCGCCCTCGCCTCCGCCGCCCAGGCGCACCGGGCAGCCGCGAAGTCCTGGTCGGGACTCGCGCAGGACTCCATGGCGACGAGTCTTCATCAACGGCACGCATCCGCGCACCTCAGCCGCGCCGACGCACTCTCCGAGACCGGTTCTCCCGCCACGCTCGCGGGCGCAGACCAGCTGGAATCACCCACCCTCGCGTGGCGGAAGGCGCTCAGCGCTGCGACGCAGCTGCCCCCCGCCGAGGCCGGGGTGTCCAGGCCGCACCTGGATCTGCGCGTGGGTCTGGTCGCCGGGCCGCGACTCCACGCCGGGTTCTTCGGCCTCGCCGAATTTCGTGACCTCACCTCAGAAAACTGGGAGACGCAGCTCGAGAACCTCGACCTGGTGTTGATCGGCTCCGAGGCAGAGGACTCCCGCGAATTCCTGACCGAGACCCTGATCCCCGCAGCCCGCGCCCAGGGACTGAGCGTGGCTCTGGTCGTGACCTCCGGACCTCGGCTGGGACCCTGGTCGGTCATCGCCGAGAGCTGCACGCACGTCTTCGCCACCGACCCGGAGGCTGCCACCCTGCTGCGCAGCCACTGCCCCGAGAACACTCCGGTCGAGGTCATTCCGCATCCGGTCAGCCCGATGCTGCACTCCCCGCTGGGGACCCGCCCGGCGCCGACCCGGCTCATCGCGCTGCTGGGCATCGAACAGCTGCGCCCCGCGCCGCACCTCGACGAGCCCCAATTCATCCCCCCGCTGTTCGACGGGGTGCTGGGCTCCGGCCGACCGACGGCGCTGCTCCCCCCTCATCTAACCCCTGGCTTCCAGGCGACGTCGGCGCCGACACCTCGGCCGGCGTCGGATCCCTCCCCGAAGCGCCGGTCACCACTGGCCTCACCGCCGGCCTCCCGCGAGCCCCAGCCGTATCACTGGGCCATCCCGGCCGACTATGCGCCGTGGACCCTGACCCGCGCAGAAGCTGCCCTGCTGGGAACCGCCGCGGAATCGGCGCGGATGCAGCGGGCGATGGACGTCGGGCTGGCGGTCAATGCCGTGAAGGACTCCCAGGCGGTGTTCGATCCGCAGATCCTGCAGCTGCAGGCATGCGGCACCATGGTCTTCTCGACCTACAACCAGGGCGTGAACTCCTATTACCCCCAGGTCCACATCGCGAACTCCGCGGAGGACGTCTCCAAGACGCTCGAGACGATGTCGCTCGATGAGCTCCGCCGGGTCCAGGGCGACGGCATCAGGAGGATCTTCACCGATCACCACGGCAGCGACGTGCTGACCCGGATCGCCCGCACCGCCGGGTGCGCCGTCGAAGCAGCCCAGGATCGAGTCCTGGTGGTGGTCGATGACCTCACCGATGCCCTGCGAGCGGACATCGCGTCTCAGACCCACCCCAGGGTCGAGACCACCAGCTGGGCCGAGCTCGCCGCTGGTACCCCGCCGACAGGCGGCTTCGAGATTCTGGTGCCGTTGGACCCCACCCGGCGCTACAGCCCGGAGTACCTCGCCGACCACGTGGCCGCGTTCCGGTACCAGGGAGCTTCAGTGACCACGAAGCTCGACGGCGACGCCGCCAGCACCGACGACGCCGCCCACCAGCGTCGGGCCGGCGTGACCGACCTGGGCCTCTCCGCCTGGTGGCGGCCTGCATTCGCGGCCCTGCGGTCCCCCGATGCGCTGCTGAAGACCCTGGAAGCTGGCCAGGGTGCCTCGAGCTCCACCATGCCGGTCTACGCCCTGGACCACCTGGGACACCGGCCCGTCGGAGCCAGGCGCGACATCGATCGCGAGCAGGGCACCGACATCGCCGAGGCCCGGGAGGAGTTCCGCCGGACCGTCGAGGAGCAGGGACTTGAGCTCGCCGTCGTCGTACCGATCTACAACAACGGGGACCACCTGCGGCACAAGGCCTTCGCCTCGCTGCGCCGTTCATCGATCTTCGAGAAGATGCACATCCTGCTGATCAACGACGGCTCCACCGACGCTTCCACGGTGGAGACCATCGAGGAGCTCGCACACGCCTGGCCCAACGTCTCGGCGTTCCATCACTCCCTGGGCGGGTCCGGATCAGCCTCCCGTCCGCGCAACACCGGGCTGGCGCTGAGCTTCACCGAGTTCGTCACCTACCTCGACCCCGATGACGAGGAGCTCGAAGACGGCTACTGGGAGCTGCTGGAACGGCTGCGTGAGGCGCCCGCGGCCGACTATGCGCTGGGCACCATGGCCGTCTGGACCCGCAACTACGCGGTTCACGACTACCACGAGCGGTTCCAGGCCGGCGTCGAGCACCGGGACGGTCTGGACTGGCCCAAGCCTGAAGCCCTGGTCGCACTGAACTTCCGGCCGGCCTCCATCGAGGCACTGGTCGCGCGCACCGCCTGGCTCCAGAGCCTCGGCCTCGTGCAGCCCGTGGGCGCGGTCGGACAGGACACCTACTTCTTCCAGCAGATGTTCTTCCACACCCGGGCCTATGTTCCGGTGTACCGACCGGTGTATACCTACTACGGAGCGGTGGAGACCTCCATCGTGAACGTGATCTCCCCGAACTACTTCCGAAAGTACCTGATCCTGGAGCAGGATCGTGCGGCGTGGCTGCGCGAGGTGGGACTGCTCGAGGTCTACCTCGAGCAGCGTTTCGAATCCTTCTTCGTGTCCTGGTACCTGCAGAAGTTCAAGCATGTGTTGCCACACGAAAGGGAAGAGGCGGCAGGCGTGCTCCGCGAGCTCATCGCCGCGTACGGAGACGTGCGCTGGCGAGACCCGCGCGGACGAAGCTTCTTCCGCAGCTCCCAGGGGCGCCCCGATGAGACAGCCGGACAGCTTCAGACGCGGTGGCAGGACCGAAGATCGCAGCAGGGCCGGAACCGGCCGGGCACCATCGATGTGAAGGACAGTGAAGGCGATGACTGAGACCGAGCAGACGAGCAGCACCGCCGCGGCGCGGACCGAGGACGCGCGCACCGCCGGGACCGACCTCAGCGAGAATGCTCGTGAGGTCGTGGTCGAGCTGCTCAAGCAGCACCAGGCGCTGCTCGCCGAGCTTCACTGGGCCTACGGTCAGCTCGAACGCGTCCAAGAGGTCGACATCGCCGCGCTCAAACAGCGCGTCTCGGAGCTCGAAGACCATCGCCCCGGCGGAAAGGACTCACGGGCGGCGTCCGCGGCGGGGTCCTCGAAGATGCGCAAGCGCGTGGAGTTCACCCTGCAACACCCAGACAAGGCTGCGCGGGCCGCCGGACGCAAGCTCTCGAGACCGTTCGAACGGGTGGCCCGCAGAGCAGGGTTCAACCGGTGACACCGCAGCCGGGCCGGACCGGTCCGACCCTGCGCGGGGACCGCTTGGAGGCAGGTGCCGCGCGGATCGCTGAGCTCCTGGCCGCACCCGACCCGCTGCGCGCGCTGCACGAAAATGGGACGATGGCGCTTCTGGGCCCGACTCCCGGAAGCCCGTTCTCTCGCGGCAGGACAGACGCCTCGGACCTGCTCGACCAGCTGGCTCCGGCGATGGGCGCGCTGCCGGACCCAGAGCCCGGGGTCTCGAGGCCGCGCCTGGCGCTGCGAATAGCAGTCATCGACGACGAGCAGACCCAGCAGGTGCTGCGCGGGGCCGCTGACGTCACCGGCTTCCCTGCGACGCGACTCAGGCAGGAACCCTCAGCGCTCGACGGGGTCGATCTGGTGATCCTGACCCCGGTCAGCATCGGCGCGCGATACAGCGTCCCGCCGGAGGGAACCGTGGAGGGCACCGAGGACCAGCGCCAGGCCTGGGTGAAGCTGCTGCTGACCGAGGTGATACCCGGCTGCCGCCGCCGAGACGTCCCCGTGGTCTTCTGGGACCGTACGACGCGCAGCACCACCGCCACCGGCCGCGACCTGGCCAACGCCTGCGACAGGGTCTTCGCGGTCTCAGACGAGGCCGCCCGCCGCTATGCCGCCACGCGGAGGGACGAGACTGAGGTCCTCCGCGTGCCGATGGTGGTCAATCCGCTGCAGAACACGCCGCTGGGCACCCGCGGCGCCAGCTCCGCCGTGATCACCTTCGGCGACGCCCAGGTCGACCAGAACCCCGAGGACCTGCGGATGATGGCGGACTGGATCCTCGACGGCGTCAGCGCCCTTGGTCTCCCCGCCGCCCTGCTGCGCCGGGGTGAGGCGGACACCTTCCCAGCAGGGATCGGGGCCGGCTTCGCGGCACGTCATTGGCCGCTGCTCGTCAACAGCCCGGGATCCGCCGCGATCGCGGCCATCGACCGGGTCACCGACATCGGCATCGTGCTCAATGACGTGCTCCGCTCCCAGACACTCTATGACCGGCGCATCATCGAGCTGCAGGCCGCCGGTTCCCTGGTGCTCAGCGGCTATAACCAGGGTGTCAACTCTTACCTCCCGCACGTGAGGGTCCCGCAATCAGCGGTGGACGTCTCCGATGCCCTCGCCTCGCTGACCCTCGGAGAGCTCCGACGCGTCCAGGGGGACGGGATCCGCACCGCCTTCAGCAACCACCACGTCTCGGACGTGCTCGCGATCATCTGTGCGGCGGTGGGCTTCTCCCCAGCGCCACCTCCAGAACGGGTGCTCGCGGTCGTCGAGCAGAGCGGGCGGACTGGGCACCAGGACCAGCTGGACCCGGTGCTGAGCGCAGAGATGGCGTCGCAGACCCACGCGGAGGTTCCTCTGGTCTCCTGGGACCAGGTGCCGGCCCGCCACGGCAGCTATGACATCCTGCTGCCGGTCTCCGTTGAGCGCCACTACTCCCCCACCTACGCGGCAGACATGGTCACCGCGTTCCGCTATCAGAGCGCCGGCATCGTCTCGAAGCTGGACGGAACTGCCGAGCAGACCGATCACTCGGCGCTGCGCCACGAGACGCTGTCTCCGGAAGCGACCGAGACTCTGTGCCTAGACCTCACGGCCTGGTGGCATCCCGCCGTCTCCGCGACCGCCAGCGCTGCGGCGCTGCGAGCCCATGCCCGAGGCGAGCGGACCTTCTTCGGTGATCACCTCGGTCATCATGCCCGTCGGTCCGGCGCCTCGGCGCGTCGAGATCGCCCCGAGCTGCTGGTCGATGAGGATCGCGCGGCAAGCTCAGCGCTCATCGCCGCCACCGCGGACGCGCTGGATCTGCAGCTGACGGTGATCGTGCCGGTCTACAACAACGGCGACCATCTTCGACACAAGGCCTTCGCCTCACTGCGCCGATCTTCGGTGTTCGAGAAGATGCACGTGCTGCTGGTCAACGACGGGTCCACCGACCCGGTCACGGTGGACACCGTGGAGGAGCTGGCCCACGAGTACTCCAACGTGACGGTCTACCACCACGGCGGGGGCGGCTCAGGCTCTGCCTCCCGACCGCGCAACACCGGCCTCGAGCTGACCCACACTCCCTTCGTCACCTACCTGGATCCCGATAATGAGGCGGTGGAGGACGGCTTCGCGAGCCTGCTGTCAGACCTGTCATCGCACGAGGACGTCGACTTCGTGCTGGGCGATATGACCCAGTGGGCCAGTCGGTTCGGCAGGCTGCGCTACAGCCAGCTGCTGAGGGAGGCCCTTGCTGAACACCAGGATGCCTCGGGCACGATCACCGTGCCCCGCGATGCCCTCGAGCGACTGCGCTTTCGGCCCATGGGGATCCAGACCGTCATTGCGCGCACCGAGTGGCTCAAGGGCTGCGGACTCGAGCAGCCCGTGGGGGCAGTGGGCCAGGACAGCTACTTCTTCCAGCAGATGCTCTACTGCGCCCGCCGCATCCGGGTGCAGGACATCGGGGTGCATACCTATTACGCCGTGGTCAGTGACTCCACGGTGAACACCATCAACCCGGGCTACTTCGAGAAGTACCGTCCGCTCGACGCCGCACGCGCCGACTGGCTGCGCGAGGTGGGCAAGCTGGAGGACTACAGGGCCCTGCGTCTGGAGCCGTTCTTCGTGAGCTGGATGCTCCCGAAGCTGCGCCGGCTCGAGTCAGATCCGGCGAGCTGGCTCTTCGCAGCCGAGACCCTGGCAGACATCCTGGGCTACTACGGGGATCACCAGTGGACCACTCCCGCGGCGATAGAGTTCTGGGACCATCTGGCAAAGGCGCGTCGCGGCTGAACACGTAGATGATGCCCGCGCCGATCATTCCTGCAGCGCGGGCTCCATCCGTTCGTCCAGCTCCGCGGTGACCGAGCGGACGAAGTTCTGTGAGACGTGGCTGTTGTCGTTATAGGTGATCGCCCCGCCCAGCACCGCGTAGCAGGTGGCCTCCTCCTCTGAGCAGAGCAGATCCTCCGTCGGTACGAAGTGGTAGTTCTCCGCTTCGGCGAAGACCGTCTCGGACTGGGTCAGCCAGCGCTCAGTCACCCTGGTGTCCTCGAGGTCGTCGTTGCAGGCTGACGGGTCGTCCTCGTTCAGCGCCACGCACTCTGGCAGCGTCTCCTCGTCATTGCGTTCGACGTTGAGCCGAGGGATCTCGCCCAGGACGACGACCTCCTTCTCGGCGTCGAGCCAGAACTGGATGGGAGTCAGCATGCTGCGCGCCGGAGCGGTGAGCTCCACCTCGGAGTCCGGCAGGTCCACCTCGACGTCGGGGCCCGCGAAGCCACTGGTCATCTGACTCCCGGCCACCACGACGGTCTCCACCTGGTCATCCTCGGCGAGCATGTCGAGGATCTCCAGGTTGGCCTCTCCGCAGGGATCCTCTGCTTCGGCGTAGGTCGCGGCTCGCGGGGTGCAGCTGGAACGGGTCAGCACGAGCAGCTGTTTGCCGGCCTCCTGAGCGATCTCGTCGAGGGCCGGCAGCCACATGGTGGCGTGGGAATCACCGAACACCGCGATGGTGCCGTCGGCCTCGGACTCGTCGGCGCCGAGCCAGCACTCGGGGACCCCCGGGTCCTCAGCTTCGGCCTGGCACCCGGGATACACCGGCGCCCGTGGCTGCTCGGCGACCTCGGCCGCCGAGGGCGCGAGCCCCAGCGTGCCTTCGAACGGGTCCCCACACTGATCGGGATTCGCCAGCGCCCGGTAGCCATAGCAGGGGTGGTCCTCAGAGAGCTCCGAGGCGGTGAACTCCTGCTCCACGACCTCCACCGAGTAGTGGGCGATGCCCACCACCAGTGCCATCCCTGCGCCGGCGGCGACCATAGTGCGCCAGGTGGGCAGCAGGACCCTCGCCCGGCGCAGCGGAGTCTCGTAGAATCTGGTGCTCAGCGCGGAGATCACGACTACCCCGAGGATCAGTGCGACCTTGACCTCCCACTGCTCGGCGGTCTCCAGCAGGTAGGGCGCGAAGATCACCACCGGCCAGTGCCAGAGGTAGATCGCGTAGGACCAGTCGCCGATCGCGGTGGCGGGTCGCAGCGAGAGCCACCAGTGGATCCCGGTCCAACGCGCTTTGCCGCCGCAGGCCATCAGCAGGGTCGCTCCGACGGTCGGGATCAGTGCCGTCCAGCCGGGGAAGGGCGTCATCTCGCTGTAGGCGTACGCCGAACCCAGGATCATTGCGAATCCAGCCCAGCCCAGCAGGTTTCCCCACCGTCCGGTGAACTGGCTGGCACCGAGGACCAGGGCGAGCAGAGCGCCCAGCGCGAACTCCCAGATCCTGGTGGGCGTGATGAAGTACGCCTGGGCTGAGGAATCGGCGGTGTAATAGATCGAGAAAGCCAGGGAGCTCGCGCCGAGAAGTCCGATCACCCAGAGGAAGATCCTTCGAGTGTAGTTGCGCGGCACCGCCTCTCCATCGGCAGCAGGCCGGCCGCGCCGAGCCAGGAGAGCGATGCCCAGGACGACGGCCAGCAGCACCGGCCACAGGACGTAGAACTGTTCTTCCACGGAGAGCGACCAGAAGTGCTGCACCGCGGTGGCGCGCTCGTCGGCCTTGGAATAGTCGATCGCATCATCAGCCAGGACCCAGTTCTGCACATACAGCGCCGAGGCCATGATCTGCCGGCGGGTGCTCTGCCATTCGGTGCTGGGCAGGACCATCACCGCCGCGATTGCGGTGAGCCCGAGCACCAGCAGGCTCAGTGGCAGCAGGCGCCGAATCCTGCGCGCCCAGAACCGTCCCAGCCGTATCCGGCCGGTCCTTGCCGCCTCCTTGAACAGGTGGGCCGTGATCAGGTAGCCGGAGATCACGAAGAAGACGTCCACGCCCACATATCCGCCGGTCAGATGCTCCGGCCAGAAGTGATAGGCGACGACGAGCAGCACCGCCAGCGCGCGCAGGCCCTGGATCTCCGGCTGGAATCGTCCGCTGCGCGAGGTCCGTCCGCCGGCCTCCGGCACGGTCGGCGAAGCGACCGGCAAGGCGGAGGTGGGCTCAGCGCGTGTGGACATAGACGGTTCTTGGATTCCTTCGACGCTCGATTGCAACCGAACTAAGATATCGCCGTTTTCTGAGAATCCCCGACCCCACACCGGACCCCGGATTCTGGAGCTCGAATCAGGTAGTGACCGCATGAACCCGCTGGGATAGACTCGCGTGCTGTCAGCCCCTCGGGCTGCCAGCTCCACCGTGTCGCCTAAGAAAGTGATCCACCTTGCCCAGGAACCTCTCGCGCGTCGCTGTCATCGGCCTCGGCTACATCGGTCTGCCCACCGCCGCCATCCTCGCGGACCATGGCGTCACCACCATCGGCATGGACGTCTCCGAGCGCAATGTCGCGGCGATCAACAGGGGTGAGGTGCCCTTCGTGGAGCCCGGGCTTCGTGAGGTCCTGCAGCGCGCGGTCACCAGCGGCACGCTGAGCGCCACCACGCAGACGCCGGAGGCCGATGCCTATATCGTCGCGGTCCCCACTCCCTTCACCGAGACCCACTCGGCTGACCTGTCCTATATCGAGGCTGCCGCAGACGGGATCGCCGCGAAGCTCACCGGTGGGGAGCTGGTCATCCTTGAATCGACCTCTCCGCCCGGCGCAACCGAACATCTCGCGCAGCGCATCCTGTCCGCCCGCCCCGATCTCAGCGCCGACGACATCCTGGTCGCCCACTGCCCTGAACGCGTGCTGCCGGGGAAGATCATGGAAGAGATGATCACCAATGACCGGATCATCGGTGGCTTGACGCCGGAGGCTGCGGAGGCCGCCCGTGATCTCTACGCGGCCTTCTGCAAGGGTGAGTTCCTGCTCACCGACGCCCGCACCGCAGAGATGGCGAAGCTCACGGAGAACAGCTTCCGCGACGTCAACATCGCGTTCGCCAACGAGCTCTCGGTCATCAGCCACAAGCTCGGGATCGATGTCTGGGAGTTGATCGAGCTCGCCAACCACCACCCGCGGGTCAACATCCTCCAGCCCGGTCCCGGAGTCGGGGGTCACTGCATCGCGGTGGATCCGTGGTTCATCGTCGACGCCGCTCCGCAGGATGCAAACCTCATCCGCACCGCGCGTCAGACCAACGATGCCAAGCCCGAATGGGTTCTGGGCAGGATAGAACAGGCGCTGGAATCTGCAGGGGCCGGAGCCACGGTGGCGCTGCTGGGACTGGCCTTCAAGGCGAACATCGATGATCTGCGCGAGTCCCCGTCGCTGCACATCGCCGAGCAGCTCGCCCGGCGCGCCCCCGATGCGCAGCTGCTCGCAGTGGAGCCGCATATCGAGGCGCTTCCCGCCTCACTCACCGGGTTCGGCAACGTCACGCTGAGCGGACTCGAGGAGGCCCTGGACCGTGCCGACGTCGTCGTGCTGCTGGTCGATCATCAGGTGTTCAAGGAGCTCCCCGTCTCCCGCCTGGACGACGCGACGGTGATCGACACCCGCGGCATCTGGCGCTGAGGCTCACTGGGAGTTCCCGGCCAGGCTGCCGGACAGCGCCGGCTCCATCCGGTCGGTGAGCTCGGCCGTCGTGGAGCGCACGAACGTCCGGGCGAGGTGGCTGTTGTCCGAGTAGGTGATGGCACCGCCGAGCACGGCGTAGCAGGTATCCTCGCGGCACACCAGATCCTCGGTGGGCACGAAGTGGTAGTCCTCCGCATCTGCGAAGACCTCAGCGGAACGGGTGAGCCAGCGGTCCCCCACCCGCGTGTCCTCGAGCGTCTCATTGCAGGCAGAGAGGTCATCCTCGTTGAGCGCCACGCACTCCGGCAGGGTCTCCTCCTGCTCGTCGTTGCTCATCCGGGGGACCTCGCCGAAGACCACGACGTCCTTGTCCGCCTCGAGCCAGCGCTGGATCGGCTCGTACATCGCCAGGGCCGAATCGTCGAGGTCGTATTCCTCGGCGTCCAGGCCGAGGTCGCGGCTGGGCCCACCGAACTCGAAGTGCCGCTGGCTGGCCGCAATAACCACCGTGTCGACGCTCTCATCCTCAGAGAGCTGATCGATGATCTCGGCATTGGCCTTGAGACACTCGCTGGAGTCGTCCCCCACCTCTCCGCCTCGCGGCGTGCAGGCTGAACGCGTGAGCACCAACAGCTGCTTCTCCTGCTCCTGGGCGATCTCGTCGAGAGCCGGGAGCCACATCGTGGCGTGGGAGTCGCCGAAGACCGCGATCGTGCCGTCGGCCTCAGACTCCTGCGCCCCGAGCCAGCACTCCTGCACGCCGGGGGCGTCCTCCTCGGCCTGGCAGCCGGGGAACGCCTCTTCCTGGTACTGCTCGGTCACCACCGCGGGCGACGGAAACAGCCCGAGCTCCCCTTCGAACGGGGCGCCGCACTCCTCGGGGTTCGCCAGCGCCTGGTAGCCATAGCACGGGTGGTCTTCGGTCAGTGTGGAGTCGGCGGCGCCGGACTGCATGGTGGAGACCGCAGCGATCCCGGAGACGATGACCAGCACCATTCCGGCACCGGCGGCGACCATTGTCCGCCAGGTGGGCAGCAGGATCTTCGCGCGACGTATCGGGGTCTCGAAGAATCGGGTGCTGAGCGCCGAGAGGCCGATGATGCCCAGGATCAGCAGGACCTTCACGTACCAGAATCTTGCGGCGTCGCTGATGTAGGGCGAGAAGATCACCACCGGCCAGTGCCAGAGGTAGATCGCGTAGGACCAGTCACCGATGGCCGTGGCGGGTCGCAGCGAGAGCCACCAGTGGACTCCCGTCCCGGGTTCGCGGCCCCCACAGGCCAGCACCAGGACGGTGCCCAGGGTCGGCACCAGCGCGGTCCATCCGGGGAACGGGGTGGCATCGGTGTAGAAGACGGCCGCGGCGGCGATCATCAGGAACCCCGTCCAGCCCAGGAGATTGCCCCACCGGCCGCTGAACTGCCGGGATCCCAGCACCAGTGCCGCGATCGCCCCCAGGGTGAACTCCCAGATCCGTGTCGGGGTCACGAAGTAGGCCTGCGCGGGTGCGGCGGCGGTGTAGTAGATGGAGAACGCGAGTGAGGACGCCCCGAGCAGCCCCACCACCCACAGGAAGGCAGCCCGGATCTGGCGGCGCTCGAGAGCGGGGGCGCCGGAGCGGCGCTGCCGGAACGCCAGGACCATCAGCGTCAGCGCCAGCAGGACCGGCCACAGGATATAGAACTGCTCCTCGACCGAGAGCGTCCAGAAATGCTGGACGGCTGTGGCCCGCTCGTCCGCCTTGGAGTACTCCACGGCGTCGGCCGCCAGGATCCAGTTCTGCACGTAGAGCGTGGAGGCGATGATCTGGCGCAGCGTGGCCTGCCACGCGGTGCTCGGGAGGATCAGCACGGCGGAGATCGCGGTCAGCAGCAGCACCAACAGGCTCAGCGGGAGCAGCCGACGGATGCGGCGGGCCCAGAACTGCCCCAGCCGCACTCCCCCGGTCTTCACCGCCTCCTTGAACAGATGCGCGGTGATCAGGTAGCCCGAGATCACGAAGAACACATCGACGCCGACATATCCACCCGTGAGGCGGTCGGGCCAGAAGTGATAGAGTAGCACGACCAGCACCGCCAGCGCACGCAGCCCCTGGATCTCGGGCTGGAAGCGGGTCGGGGCTCCGCCAGCGGCCGGATAGGGCCGTCCTGAGGCCGTCGCCTCCGCCGAAGAAGTCGAAGTCACGCTCATATGAGCCTTCCGCCTTGTCTGATCATCGCCGCCGGGGCGCCGCTGGGTTCACGTCCATCGAGGATCGGTCTGCAACCTGGATGGTCGCCGAAGAGTCCGATGCCGCACCTTACTCCAGCGTCCTGGTGGTTCGCGGGAGGCGGGAATCCTCGTGGCCCTGGCCTCCGGCTCGGCAGGTCTGTGACAGACTGGGCCCGTGGATTTTGACGTACTTATTCTGTTCATCGTTCTTGCTGTGACTCTGCTCGGCACCCTGGGATTCTTCCTGGTGCAGGGTGGCAAGCTGCTGCCCAAGGACAAGCGTGAGCAATACCTGACCCAGCGCGACCCGGATGACCTCCCCTCCGGCGGCGTGGACACCCTCGAGGCCCCCACCGAGGACCGCCCGGGGACCGCTGAGCCGACCCTCGGCGACGGCGTCGACCTGGTCGAGGAGCCGACGGTCCTTGAGCCGACCGTCGAGACACCGGAGCCGGTGGCGGGCCGGCTGGCGCGGCTTCGCGCCCGGCTGATCAAGTCGAACAACATCTTCGGCAAGTCACTGCTCGCCCTGCTCTCCCGAGACGAGATCGACGAGGACGTCTGGGAAGAGATCGAAGAGGTCCTGCTGATGGCAGACCTCGGCACCGACCCCACCATGGAGCTCGTCGACCGGCTCCGCGAACGCGTCAAGGTCGAAGGAACCAAGGACCCCGCCGTGGTCAAGGCGATGCTCACCGAAGAGCTCACCGCCCTGGTCGATCCCACCCTGGACCGTCGCCTGACCGTCACGGCCGAGGGCCGCCCGGCCGTCGTCATGGTCGTCGGGGTCAACGGCGTCGGCAAGACCACCACCGTGGGCAAGCTGGCCCGGATGCTGGTCGCCGAGGACAAGGACGTCCTGCTCGGTGCGGCCGACACCTTCCGGGCCGCCGCTGCAGAGCAGCTGAGCACCTGGGGCCACCGGGTCGGAGTCCCGACCGTGAAGTCCGACGTCGAAGGCGCAGACCCGGCCTCGGTGGCCTACGAAGCCGTGGACCGCGGCATCGAGCTCGAGGTCGATGTGGTCATGATCGACACCGCCGGCCGGCTGCAGAACAAGTCGAACCTGATGGACGAGCTCGGCAAGGTCAAGCGCGTCGTGGAGAAGAAGTCCGCCGTCGACGAGGTCCTGCTGGTCCTGGACGCGACCACCGGACAGAACGGGCTGAACCAGGCCAAGGTCTTCGCCGAGGTCGTCAACGTCACCGGCATCGTGCTGACCAAGCTCGACGGCACCGCCCGCGGCGGCATCGTGGTCGCGATCCAGCGCCAGCTGGGCGTCCCGGTGAAGCTCATCGGCCTCGGCGAGGGGCCCGACGATCTCGCGCCCTTCGACGCCGCCGAGTTCGTCGCCGCGCTGCTCGAAGACCGCTGAGCCGGGCTCGGCCTCCCGCAAGGAGACCGAGCAGCTCTGTCCACCCCCAAGGGCGGCCTACGTCAGGAAGCCGCGCAGCAACGAGGCCGTGCCCTGAAGATGATCGATCATGAGTGACTTCGCGCGGGCCCCGTCTCCGTCGAGGATCGCCTCGGTGATCGCGAGGTGCTGTTCGTTGGAATGCTCGAGATTCGCCGGCAGCAGCGGGATCTCGTCCAGGAGCGCGCTCACCCTCGCCCGGGTGTCGGTCACCGCTGTGATCAGCGACTGTGACCCGCTCAGCTCCGCGATCGCGATATGGAACCGAGAGTCCCGGGCCCGATAGCTGCCCCGATCGGCGCTCTCCAGGTCTGCCAGACAGGCCAACAGGTGCTCCCGCGCCGAGGTGCTCAGCTGCGCCTGGGCGGCAAGCTCGGCCGCCGCGGGCTCGAGCACCTCCCGGAACACCAGCACGTCCTGGCGCTGGGCCGGCTCCAGCGGCACGCTCCCCTGCCGCCCGGCATCGCGGGCCTCCAGCACGTAGGTCCCGCCATGGCGTCCTCGCCGGATGTCAAGAAAGCCGGCCTGCTGCAGCTCCGCGAGCGCCTCCCGCAGCGTCGCGCGGGAGACCCCGAGATGCTCGGCCAGTTCACGCTCAGCGGGCAGCTTCTGCCCCGGAGGGAAGAGCCCGACCCGGATCGCCTGCAGCAGATGCTCGATCGTCTCTTCGAACGTGTTGCCCGAACGCACCGGACGCAGCACCGCATAAGGGTCGCCGTACTCTGCCGCCGTCATCTTCTGCCTCCGTTCCGACTCGCGCCCTGGTTCACCGCCCAGGACTGACATCCCCGCCCGCCTCGGCCCCAGCCTACGGGCTGCCCCGCTCCAGACCCCCCGGTCAACGCGCTGCGGTCGACAACCTCTTGACGGTCCTGGGTCCAGCTGTCAGGCTTCCGCACAACACCATGGACTGAAAACAGTCCATTGGAGGTGTTCTAGCCGGTTCAAATCCACAGGGGTGGACTGCCATGCCGCACAACAAGACCACAGCATCGGCCGCTGATTCCAGCTACCACGAACATCGTCGGCTCAAGGCCGGGGCCGCAGGCTGGATCCTGCTGGCCGGTCTGGGCGTCTCCTACGTCATCTCCGGCGACTTCGCCGGATGGAACATCGGTCTGGCCGAGGGCGGGTGGGGCGGTCTGCTGATCGCGTTCATCCTCATGGGCCTGATGTACACCTGCATGGTCTTCGGCCTCGCCGAGATGTCCTCCTCGCTGCCCACCGCCGGGGGCGGGCTATGGCTTCGCCCGGCGCGCACTGGGACCCCTCGGCGGGTTCGCCACCGGGGTCGCGGTGCTCATCGAGTACGCAGTGGCCCCCGCCGCGATCGCCACCTTCATCGGCGGCTACATCGAGGCGCTGGGCCTGTTCGGCATGACCAACTCCTGGCCGGTCTATCTGGTGACCTATGCGGTGTTCGTCGGCATCCACCTCTATGGGGTCGGTGAGGCGCTTCGGCTGATGTTCGGCATCACGGTGGTCGCGCTGCTCGCGCTCGTGGTCACGGTCTTCGCGCTGATCCCGCACTTCGACGTCGCCAACCTCTTCGACATCGTGCCGGACGACGCCGTGGGCGCCAGCGCGTTCCTGCCCATGGGCTACGCCGGGGCGATGGCCGCGCTCGTGTACGGCATCTGGTTCTTCCTCGCGATCGAAGGCGTGCCGCTGGCCGCCGAAGAGACCACCGATCCGGCACGCGACATGCCGCGCGGAATCATCGTGGGCATGCTGATCCTGCTCGTCACCGGAGCACTCATGCTGGTCCTGGTCCCCGGGGCGGCCGGCTCTGAGGCGATGAGCACCTCCGACAACCCGCTGCCCGAGGCGATCCGCGCCGTCGACGGCTCCGGCAGCGTCGTGGCGAGCATCGTGAACTACGCCGGGCTCGCCGGACTGATCGCGAGCTTCTTCTCCATCATCTACGCCTATTCACGCCAGCTCTTCGCGCTCTCCCGCGCCGGGTATCTGCCGCGCTGGCTCTCGCTGACCGGTGGACGCCGGACCCCCTGGGTGGCGCTGATCGTGCCCGGCACCATCGGCTTCGTGCTCGCGGCGGCCACCGGCGACGGCGGACTCCTGATCAACATCGCAGTGTTCGGCGCCACCGTGTCCTATGTGCTGCTGAACCTCTCACACATCGTGCTCCGGATCCGCGAACCCGATCTGCCGCGCGCCTATCGCACCCCCGGCGGAGTGGTCACCACCGGCATCGCCCTGGTGCTGGCAGTGGTCGCGGTGATCGCGACCTTCCTGGTCGATGTGCTCGCGGCCTCGATCACCGCCGGGGTGTTCCTGCTCTTCCTGGCCTACTTCTGGTTCTACAGCCGACATCACCTCGTCGCCAACGCCCCCGAGGAGGAGTTCGCGATGCTCGACGACGCCGACACCACCCTGCACTGAACCCGCCCCCAAGGCGCCGCGCGGCTCCCCGCCCCGCGCGGCGCAGAACCTCCGCCCCACCCCTGTTACCCAAGGATCGGATCCCGTGACGACATCATCTGCACACCCCCGCAACGATCGTATGCTCACCGTGCCCGAGCTGCGCCAGGAGATCACCGAGGGACGCATAGACACCGTGGTCCTCGCCTTCACCGATATGCAGGGTCGACTGCAGGGCAAGCTCTGCCATGCGCAGTTCTTCCTGGACTCGATGCTCGAGGAGGGCGCCGAGGGGTGCAACTACCTGCTCGCGGTGGACACCGAGATGAACACTCCCGGCGGCTACGCGATCAGCAGCTGGGAGGCCGGCTATGGGGACATGAGCTTCGCCATGGACCTGGACACGATCCGGCTGATGCCGCACAACCCCGGACAGGTGATGATCCAGTGCGACCTCACCGCCCATGACGGTCAGCTGATCCCGATGTCGCCGCGGGCCATGCTGACCCGGCAGCTCGAGCGCGCCCGAGAGATGGGGTATCGGATGCTCACCGGGACCGAGCTCGAGTTCTGCGTCTACAACACCAGCTACGAGGATGCCTGGGACTCCAACTATCAGAGCCTGGTCCCGGCGAACCGGTACAACGTGGACTACAACATCCTGGGATCCCAGCGCGTCGAACCGCTGCTGCGCGAGATCCGCAACGCGATGTACACCGCCGGGATGACCGTGGAGAGCGCCAAGGGCGAATGCAACTTCGGCCAGCATGAGATCGCGTTCCGCTTCGATGAGGGGCTGGTCACCGCCGACAACCATGTGGTCTACAAGCTGGCCTCGAAGCAGATCGCCCAGCAGCAGGGCAAGTCCATCACCTTCATGGCCAAGCCCAATGAGCGTGAAGGCAGCTCGTGTCACATCCACATGTCCCTGCGCGGGCTCGACGGCGAGCTGAGCTTCTGGGACGAGGAGAAGAACGCCCGCAGCGCCACCTATGACTTCTTCATCGCCGGGGTGCTCAAGGGCATGCGGGAGCTCTCGATCTTCTACGCGCCGAACATCAACTCCTATAAGCGCTTCGCGAAGGGCAGCTTCGCGCCGACCGCCGTGGCCTGGGGCATCGACAACCGCTCCTGCGCGGTGCGCCTGGTCGGCAGCGGTCAGTCCGCCCGGATGGAGAACCGGCTTCCCGGAGGCGACGTGAACCCCTACCTCGCGCTCTCGGCCATGCTCGCCTCGGGTCTCTACGGCATCGAGCATCAGCTGGAGCTGGAACCCATGATGGAGGGCAACGCCTACGAGTCCGACGCCCAGGTCGTGCCCAAGGCCATGCGCGAGGCCCGCGACCTGCTCGAGGGCTCGGCACTGGCCCGTGAGGTGTTCGGCGAGGAGGTCGTGGAGCACTACGTCCACTACGCCGATGTGGAGCTGGAGGCCTTCGAGTCTGCCGTCACCGACTGGGAGCTGCACCGTGGGTTTGAGCGGCTCTGAGAATTCGGGGACGAGCCTGAGCCGCCGTCCCCGCATCGCACTGACCACCTATTACCAGGAAGGGTCGTGGGGAGACTGGAGCTCGGTGGCCGCGATCGTGCCGGGCGCCTACGTGGAGGGCATCGCGGCGGCCGGGGGCACCCCGCTGCTGCTGCCCCCGGTGGGAACCGATCCCTCGGTGCTGGAGCTCGTCGACGGGCTGATCGTGATCGGCGGGGTCGACGTGGATCCGCGCTTCTACGGCGCCGACCGGCACGAACTGACCTCCTCCCAGCCGAGCCGGGACTTACACGACATCGCGCTGACCCGCGCGGCCCTGGAGATGGGTGTGCCGCTGTTTGCGATCTGCCGGGGCGCCCAGATCCTGAATGTTGCGCTGGGCGGCACCCTCATCCAGCACCTTCCCGACGTCAACCCGAACGCCGGGCAGTACCAGCCCGGCCCGGGTCGCTATGGAAAGGTCCAGTTCAGCACCGTACCCGGCAGCCGCTGCGCCAGTCTGCTCGGTGAGAGCGCGGAGTCCCCCTGTTATCACCACCAGGCATTGGATGAGGTCGCCGAAGGCCTCATCGTCACCGCCCGTGCCGCGGACGGCACCATCGAGGCGGTGGAGACCACCACCGGCGCCTGGACCCTGGGAGTCCAGTTCCACCCCGAGGAGAACCGCAAGGACGCGCGGCTCTTCGAGGGATTCATCGACGTCGCCCGGCGATTCGCCGCGGAACGAGACCACCACGACGACCACCGGGGCGCCGAGCGGCAGCCCCAGCACGACCGAGAGGACGCACTGCACCCATGACCGTGACCGAGATCCTGGACCCCGCCACCGAGGAGATCATCGAGACCATCGAGCTGGCCTCGCTTCAGGAGACCGACGCCGCCATCGCCCGGGCCCAGCGTGCGTTCTCGACCTGGCGCACCGTGGACCCCGCGGATCGCGCCCGGCTGCTGCGACGCTTCGCCGAGGCGGTGGATGCGGACCTGGAGCATCTCGCCGCCCTGGAGGTGCGCAACGCCGGGCACACGATCGGCAATGCCCGCTGGGAGGCCGGCAATGTCCGGGACGTGCTCAACTATTACTCCGGGACCCCGGAGCGGCTCTCCGGTCGGCAGATCCCCGCCCCGGGAGGGGCGAATCTGACCTTCCACGAGCCGCTGGGAGTGATCGGGGTGATCGTGCCCTGGAACTTCCCGATGCCGATCGCCGGATGGGGCTTCGCTCCGGCCCTGGCGGCGGGGAACACCGTGGTGCTCAAGCCGGCGGAGATCACCCCGCTCACCGCCATCCGGCTGGGCGAGCTGGCACTGCAGGCGGGCCTGCCCGAAGGGGTGTTCACCGTGCTCCCCGGCAAGGGCTCGGTGGTCGGCGAGCGCTTCGTGACCCACCCGGGGGTGCGCAAGATCGTCTTCACCGGCTCCACCGCCGTGGGGAAGCGCATCATGGCCGGCTGCGCGGACCAGATCAAGCGGCTCACCCTGGAACTGGGCGGAAAGAACTCCAACATCATCTTCGCCGACGCCGACCTGGAGCAGGCGGCCGCCTCCACCCCCGGAGGTGCCTTCGACAACGCTGGCCAGGACTGCTGCGCCCGATCCAGGGTGCTCGTGCAGCGCTCGGTCCTGGACCGTTATCTGGAGCTGCTGGAACCTGCGGTGCGCGACTTCCACTGCGGGGACCCGCGCCTGGAGCAGACCGACATGGGCCCGCTGGTCTCCGCCACGCACCGGGACTCGGTCGCCGCCTACCTCGACGACGACGCACCGATCGCTTTTCAGGGATCCGCGCCCAGCGGGCCGGGGTTCTGGTTCCCGGCGACCGTGCTCACCCCGTCGCCTGATTCTCGGGCCTTCCACGAGGAGATCTTCGGACCGATCATCGCCGTGGTCCCCTTCGAGGACGAGGCCGACGCGATCCGTTTGGCCAATGACACTGACTACGGGCTGTCCGGCTCCATCTGGACCCGTGACGTGGGTCGCGCGCTGCGGGTCTCCCGAGGGGTCGACGCCGGGAACCTCTCGGTGAACACCCACGCCTCGGTGCGCTACTGGACCCCCTTCGGCGGGTTCAAACAGTCCGGCTTCGGCCGCGAGCTGGGCCCGGACGCGGCAGAGGCCTTCACCGAGACCAAGAACGTCTTCATCTCCAGCAGCTGAGAAGCCGTGCAGAACATCCCGACCGCCATCCCTCGATCAAGGAGCTCCATGCAGATCAATGCCCGCCGTCTCGTCGACCGCAGCGCCGTCATCACCGGAGGTGCCAGCGGCATCGGTCTGGCCAGCGCTCGTCGGATGGCCGCCGAAGGTGCCCGCGTCGTCATCGCCGACCTCGACGCGGTCGCCGGCGAGCGAGTCGCCGCCGAACTTTCAGGACTGTTCGTCAAGGTCGACGTCACCAACCCGGAGGAGGTCGAGGACCTCTACGCACGGACCCACAGCGAGTTCGGCAGCGTGGACATCGCCTTCAACAATGCCGGCATCGCCCCACCGGAGGATGCGTCCATCCTGGACACCGACATCGATGCCTGGCGCAGGGTCCAGGACGTCAACCTCACCTCGGTCTACTACTGCTGCAAATACGCGATCCCCTATATGCAGCATCAGGGCAAGGGATCGATCATCAACACCGCCTCCTTCGTGGCCGTGATGGGGGCCGCGACCTCGCAGATCTCCTACAGCGCCTCGAAGGGGGGCGTGCTCTCGATGAGTCGGGAGCTCGGTGTGGAGTTCGCCCGGCAGGGCATCCGGGTCAACGCCCTGTGCCCGGGACCGGTGAACACGCCGCTGCTCAAGGAGCTCTTCGCCACGGACCTGGAGAAGGCGGCCCGCCGACTGGTCCACGTCCCGCTGGGCCGGTTCGCGGAGCCCGAGGAGCTCGCGGCCGCCGTGGCGTTCCTCGCCAGCGATGATTCGTCCTTCATGACGGCCTCCACCTTCCTGGTCGACGGCGGCATCTCTGGCGCCTATGTCACACCGTTCTGAGTCTGCGTCGCTCCCCCGGGGCGCAATATCAAGACCTGGGGAAAGGTTTAACGTTCCCGAAACATCACGGCGCGTCCGGTGAAACACGAGCCAGCCACCATAGAACTCAGCTCGCATCGGTGAGATTCACCGATGACCTGATGTTTCCTGGAGGGACACATGGAACTTGGATCTCTTGACGTCTGGATGCTTGTGGCAAGCGCGCTTGTCCTGCTCATGACGCCTGGCCTGGCCTTCTTCTACGGCGGTCTGTCTCAGGCCAAGTCCGCCATCAACATGATGATGATGAGCTTCGCGGCCATGGGCCTCGTCGCCGTGGTCTGGGCTCTCTGGGGCTCCGCCATCGCAGGTGGAGAGTCGATCGGCGGCCTGTTCGGCAACCCCGCGACCGACTTCGGCCTCTACAGCACCCTCAACGAAGCACCTGAGGGTCTGATCGGCATCGGCTTCGGCGCCACCTTCGCCATCATCACCACTGCACTCATCTCCGGCGCGATCGCTGACCGCGCCAAGTTCTCCGCCTGGATGGTCTTCGTTCCCATCTGGGTCACCCTGGTCTACTGCCCGCTGGCCTTCATGGTCTGGGGCGATGGTGGACTCCTCGGCGAGGGCGGCGCCGTCGGCGACGCTGTCGGTGAGGCAGTCGACTACGCCGGTGGCCTTGTCGTCCACATGTGCGCCGGCCTCGCCGCCCTGGTCCTTGCACTGATCCTGGGCAAGCGTCGCAACTTCACCGAACGCTCCTCGCACCGCCCCCACAACACCCCGTTCGTGCTGCTGGGCGCCTCACTCCTCTGGTTCGGCTGGTTCGGCTTCAACGGCGGCGCCGCTGCCGAAGCTGGCGAAGCTGGCCTGATCTGGGTCAACACCCTGCTCGCACCGGCTGCCGCGCTGGTCGTCTGGCTCATCACCCAGCGGGTCCGTGGCGAGAAGCCGACCGCGCTCGGTGCCGCATCGGGCATCGTCGCCGGCCTCGTGGCCATCACCCCCGCCTGTGCCCACGTGGACCCGGTCGGTGCCATCATCATCGGCGCCATCTCCGGCTTCATCTGCTACCTGGCAGTCGGCCTGAAGTACAAGCTCGGCTTCGATGACACGCTCGACGTCGTCGGCCTTCACTTCGTCGCCGGCCTCTGGGGCACCGTGGCCATCGGCCTGCTGGGCCGCGCCGAGCTGATCGACGGCGAACGCGCCGGCCTGTTCTACGGCGGCGGTCTGGGCCTGATGGGCTCGCAGGTCGTCGCAGTCCTGGTGACCCTGGTCTTCACCGTGGTGATGACCGCGATCATCGCCTACGCCATCCACGCCACCATCGGCTTCCGCGTCACCTCCGATGTCGAGACCGTGGGCATCGACCGTTCCGAGCACGACGAGGATGCCTACATCTTCGAGACGGTCAACGGTGCCAGCAAGACCTCAGCAGGAGCACCACGCGAGTGACCACCTCCTAGGTCCGCTCCGCAGCACAGAAGAAGCCCGGGTCCGGTCCATCGAGCATCCCGCTCGATGGACCGGACCCGGGCTTTGTCTGTGCCCCACGGCTTCTTCGGTGCGTCAGGGTCTCTTCGGCGTCCCAGGGTTTCCTCGGTACGTCAGAGCCGTGTGTCAGGGCCGTGCGGGCGCAGCCTGCTCCTCCGCAGGCTCCAGGGTCTCCGGAGCTCGAGTCCAGGCCAGCGCGCCGAACATCAGGATCACCCCGGTGACACCGAAGGCCCAGGCATAGCCGAGCTGGTCCACCAGGAATCCGGCCAGGAGCGGGCCGACGATCGACCCCAGATCCTGGGTCATCTGGAAGGTGGAGACCACGGACCCGCCGTTGCGGCCCGAGCCGACGATGTCCGCGATGGCGGCCTGCTGAGCGGGGTTCATCAGCCCTGTGCCCACCCCGGCGATCACACTGAGCAGCAGCAGCCAGAGCGGGCTCGGCGCCAGACCGAGCAGTCCTGTGGCCAGTGCAGAGATGATGAGCCCGATGATGATGGGGCGTCGTCGTCCGTAGCGATCCGAGCGGCGCGAGAACAGCAGCACGGCCGCCACGTTGCCCGCGGCGAAGGTGGCCAGCGCGACCCCGGCCAGCTGGCTGGAGTCCAGCACCCATCCGGAGCCGACGAAGGCGGTGGCGGCGAAGAGCGGCACCACGGAGTTGCGGAGCCCGAAGGTCGCCCATCCGTTCGCGAAGCCCGCGGTCAGCGCCGCGCGGTACCCGCGGTGCTGCCAGGCTTCAGCCAAGGTGGCGTTCTCACGCTCCTCCTTGCGACCGCGGTCTTCCAGCCGGGACTGGCGCAGCATGACGAACACGATCGCCGCCGCCACCACCAGCGCTCCTCCGTAGACCAGGAAGGGCACCCGGGGACCGAAGACCAGCAGCCCCGATCCCACCAGTGGACCAGCGACGCTGCCGATCAGGAACGCCGAGGCGTAGGCCCCGGAGACGCGGCCGCGGATCGTGGGCGGGGACTTGCGCGCCAGGAACGTCATGGCCGAGACGGTGAAGAAGGTCGACCCGATGCCGCCGAGCGCCCGGAAGAGCAGCAGCAGCTCATAGCTGGGGGCGTATGCGGTGGCGATCATGGACGCCGCCACGATGAGCAGCCCGATCACATACACGGGGGTCTCCCCCAGCCACTGGGTGAGCTTGCCCGAGGCCGGCGCGAAGAGCAGCCGGAAGAGTCCGAAGGCCGAGACCACGGCGGAGACCGCCATCGCGGAGACTCCGAAGTCGGAGGCGTACTGCGGAAGGATCGGCGCCACGATGCCGAAGCCGATCGCGATCACGAAGGCGGAGGCGATCATCACCTTCAGCTCAGGAGGGATCCCGATCTCCGTGCCACGTGCCATTGAGCCACTCCTGTCATTGCGCCACCGGTCGTCCTCGTTGCTCAACGCAACGAACCCGGGACCCATTCCCTGCCCTGCCCTGCAGAAACCTCACCGTGCCACCATGGGAGCACACCATCACGAGAGGCGGTCTCATGGACCGCTACGAGTCGGGCCGCGAGGGGGACGCCCCCGCCGCCGGATTCGCTCCCCGTCGGGCGGTGACCACCATCTACCTCCCGGAGGGGGTCGACGCCCATGCCGAGCGGCCGTCCCGGCTCGGCGAGCACAGCACCGGGGTGGGCTGCCTGTACGTGCCGCGTCTGGAGCAGGCGGATCTCAGCGTGCTGGAGGAGATCATCGCCGACTCCTATCGGAGGGTCACTGGGTAGTGACTCGCCGGGTGGTGAGTTACCGGATAGTGAGTCACGGGGTGGTGAGCTCAGCTGTGGTCAGCTCCTGCGTCGCCGCCAGTCGCTGGGAGACCACCCGGGTGGAGCCGTCCTGCCGCATGGAGACCCCATAGAGCGCGTCGGCGATCTCCATGGTGCGCTTCTGGTGCGTGATGATGATCAGCTGGGAGGACTCGCGGAGTTCCTCGAAGATCACCAGCAGCCGGGAGAGGTTCGTGTCATCGAGGGCGGCCTCCACCTCGTCCATCACGTAGAACGGGCTCGGCCGTGCCTTGAAGATCGCGACCAGCAGCGCGACGGCGGTCAGCGAGCGTTCTCCTCCGGAGAGCAGCGAGAGCCGACGGATCCGTTTGCCCGGTGGCCTTGCCTGCACCTCGATGCCGGTGTTGAGCATGTCCTCCGGGTTCGTCAGCTCCAGCCGACCTTCGCCGCCGGGGAAGAGCCGGGCGAAGACCCGTTCGAACTGCACCTTGGTGTCGAGCCAGGCTTCGGTGAAGACCTTCTCCACGGTGGCATCCACGTCGGCGATGATGTCGAGCAGGTCCTGCCGGGACTTCTTGAGGTCGGCGAGCTGGTCCTGCAGGTAGGTGTGGCGCTCCGCGAGGGCCGAATGCTCCTCCAGTGCCAGCGGGTTGACCTTGCCCAGTGCCTTGAGGTCCCGGCGGGCCTGGGCGAGCCGCTTCTCCTGCTCCGAGCGGTCGAAGGGAACCCCGGACTCGGGGGCGTCGGCGGTATCGGTGGTGAAGGCTGCATCGTCAGACACACCAGGCTCACCAGCCTCACCAGACTCCGCTGAGGCGGCGGGCTCTGCTGGATCGGGGCGCTCCACGCTCCTCACGGTCTCGGCATCCGGCACCAGCTGGTCCGGACCGTAGTGCTCGATCAGATACTCCGGGGTGAGGCTGAGCTCCTCAAGCCCGCGGGCCTCGGCGGCCTCCAGGCTCAGTCGCAGCTCGGTGCGGGTCAGCTCGGCCTGATGCAGCGCCGCAGTCAGCGCCTCGAGCTCGGCGGCCTCGGTCTTGCGGGCGGCACGCAGGGTGCGGACCCGCTCGCCGGTCGCTGTCCCGGCGGTCTCCGCGGCGGCACGGGTGCGCTGCGAGCGGTCCAGCACCGCGGTCAAGGCGTGGACGGCGGTCTCGGCCTCGGCCTGCACAGCCTCGGCCTGGGCGGCCCGGGAGCTCCGCGCCTGCGCCACCTTCCGGGCCTCTTCTCTGCGAGCCTCTTCAGCGGCGGCGCTGCGGCGCAGCGCCGCGGCGCGTTCGAGCATCTGCTTGTGCTGCTCTTCAGCGGCACGCAGCTCCAGCCGGGCGTCCACCTCTTCGCGACGCTGGGCGGTCGCGGCGGCCGAGAGCCGGTCCCGGTCGACGCTGGAGGGCTCTTCCTCGATGTCCTCGCTCTGCGCCGCCTGCAGGCGGGACTGCGCTTCCTCCAGGAGGTGCTGCGCCTCGACCGCGGACTCCTGCGCCTCGCGGATCTCCTGATCGGAGTGTTCGATCCGTTCGGCCGAGCGCTCCAGCTCAGCATGGAGCCGGCCGAGCTGTTCGGTGGTGGCGTGCATCTCGGCGTCGTTCGCGTGCAGGGCCTGGAGGGTCTCTTCGACCTTGAGCTCCGCGGCGTTGACCTCGGACTCATCAGCCGCCGCCACGGCGGTCAGTTCATGGAGCTCCAGCTCGGCCTGCCGCAGGGTCTCGGTGAGCTCGGTGATCTGCGCGGTGATCGCCACATCGGAGTTCTCCAGCACCGTGCCGCCGATCTGCTCTCCGGCGCGCAGCACGACGCCGTCAGCGGTCACCACGCAGCGCACCTCGGGACGTTCCAGCAGTGCTGCGGCCTGGTGCTGGTCGGCGCAGAGCACGACGCCGGTCAGAGCTGCGTGGACGGGGACTTCGACGTCCTCGGTGACGCTGACGACCAGTTGGGCCCACATCGCCCCGTCCGGCAGTTCACCGGCCGGCTGTGCTCGGGCTGACGACTCAGGGGCAGATGGTGCAGGGGCGGCGTGCTCGGAGGCGGTCTGCTGGCGCGTCGGCGCGGACTCGGCTGCCACCGGGTGGATCAGGTGCGCGCGGCCGGCGTCTTGCGCGGCCAGCCAGTCCAATGCCTGCGCCGCGGTCTCGGCATCCTTGACGATGAGCGCTGCGTCGAGGCTGCCCAGACAGGCGGCGATCGCGGTCTCCCACCCCCGGGTGACCCGCAGCCGCTGCGCCAGCGGTGCCTCGACGTCGGCGGCCCGGTCGCGGAGCAGCGCCGCCGCCCCGTCACGAGGTGTCCGGGCGGCGGAGAGACCGGAGAGCCGCGCGCGGTGCTCGCTGATGGCCGTCCGCAGACGCTGCTGCTGGGTGCGCTGCTCGTCATAGGCGCTGCGCAGCGCCTCGAGTCGCTGGTGCGCGGCCTCGTAGGCGACGTCCAGGTCCTCCTCGCCGGTCTCGACGCCGGCGACGCGCTGTTCGAGCTCCGCGAACTCCCCGCGCGCTCGCTGTTGCGCCGTTCGGGCGGCGTCGCCCTGTTCCTGCGCCCGACGTCGGCGCGATTCGGCGGCGTCGATGCGTCCCTGCGCGGTGTCCACCCGGCCGCGCAGCGTGGCCAGCCCGGCGCGCCGGTCCGCGACGGCGCGGAGCTGCTCGGTCAGGCGGGTCTCCTCGAGCTTGAGCGCATCTTCGGCAGCGGCGCGTTCGGCGGAGGACCGCTCGAGCCGGTCCCGGGCCGCGGTGACCTCGGCGTCGAGCTCTGCGGCCTGCTCGGCCACGCTCTGGGCCTGGGCGCGGAGTGCCTCCGGGTCACGGCCGGTCTGCTGGACGACCGCTGAGGCGTGCAGGCTGCGGGCGCGCTCCTCGGCCAGGGAGGCCACCGAGCGGAGCCGCTCCTGGACCTGCTCGAGCCGGTGGTGGCCTGCGAGAAGCTTCTCCGCATGGGCGCGCTGATCCGCCGCCTGCTGCTCCAGCTGGGTGATCTCCGCGTCCTGGGCTGCCAGCCAGGCGCGCAGCTGCTCAGCCTGCTCCCGGTCTTCCGCCTCACCCTGGCTGGATTCGTTCAGCGCGGTGGCGGCTCGGACCAGGTCATCGGCGATCAGCCGGGAGAGCGAGTCGCGGAGATCGTGCTGGATGCGCTGGGCGCGACGGGCCACCCGGGCCTGGCGACCCAGCGGGGCGAGCTGCCGGGAGATCTCACTGATCAGGTCTTCGAGCCGGGAGAGGTTGGTCTGCATGGATTCGAGCTTGCGCACGCTGCGTTCACGGCGGCGGCGGTGCTTGAGGACTCCGGCGGCCTCCTCGATGAAGCCGCGCCGCTGCTCCGGCGTGGCCTGCAGGATCTGATCCAGCTGCCCCTGCCCCACGATCACGTGCATCTCCCGGCCCAGCCCGGAGTCCGAGAGCAGCTCCTGGATGTCGAGCAGCCGGCATTTGGCCCCGTTGATCGTGTAGTCGCTGCCCCCGGCGCGGAACATCGTCCGGGAGATGGTGACCTCGGAGTATTCGATCGGCAGCGCGCCGTCGGAGTTGTCGATGGTCAGCGACACCGAGGCGCGGCCCAGCGGCTGCCGCTCGGTGGTGCCGGCGAAGATGACGTCCTCCATGGTGCCGCCGCGCAAGGACTTGGCGCCCTGTTCGCCCATGACCCAGGCCAGCGCGTCGACCACATTGGACTTGCCCGAACCGTTGGGGCCGACCACGGCGGTGACGCCTGGCTCGAACTCAAAGGTGGTGGCCGAGGCGAAGGACTTGAATCCCCGGACCGTGAGGGTCTTCAGATGCACGGGCGCGGACTCACGCTCCGCTGGACTCGGCGAGCCCTGGAAGCGGGTGGAAGTCCGCGAGCCGGTCACCGAGGCCGAACATCGCTGCGATCGCCGCCACGGTGCGCTTCGCCGCGTGGCCATCGCCATAGGGGTTCACCGCGTTCGCCATCGCCGCGTAGGCGGACGGGTCGTCGAAGAGCGTCGCGACCTCCTCGACCACGCGGTCCTCGGCGGTGCCGATGAGCCGGACGGTGCCGGCGTCGACGGCCTCGGGGCGTTCGGTGTTCTCCCGCATCACCAGCACCGGTTTGCCGAGTGAGGGAGCCTCTTCCTGCACGCCGCCGGAGTCGGTGAGCACCACGGTGGCCAGGTTCATCAGGCGGGTGAACTCGCCATAGGGCAGCGGCTCGGTGACGATCACGTTCTCGTGACCGGCCAGCGCGGGAAGAATCGCTTCGCGGACCACCGGATTGCGGTGCGCCGGGAGCACGATCAGCTTCTCCGGGTAGCGCTCGGCGAGGCGGGCCAGTGCTCGGCCCACGCCCTCCATGGCGGAACCCTGGTTCTCCCGCCGGTGGGTGGTCACCAGCAGCACCTCGCGGCCGGAGGCCGCAGCGTCCTCAAGCTGCGCGTCGGAGAAGGGCACGTGCTTGCTTGCCACCTCCAGCAGCGCATCGATCACGGTGTTGCCGGTGACCACGATGTCCTGCGCCGGCAGCGCCTCACGCAGCAGGTTGTCCCGGGACTGTGAGGTGGGCGCCAGGTGCAGCGCGGTGATCTGGCTGGTCATCTTGCGGTTCGCCTCTTCAGGGAACGGCGAGTAGAGGTTGAAGGAGCGCAGCCCGGCCTCGGCGTGGATCACCGGGATGCCGGAGTAGAACGCGGCCATCGCGCCAGCCGTGGTGGTCGTGGTGTCGCCCTGGACGACGACGGCGTCCGGCTTGTGCTGCGCGAAGATCGCGTCCAGGCCGGTCACGGTGCGGGTGAGCACGCCGTTGAGCGTCTGCCGAGGCTGGATGATGTTGAGGTCATGGTCCGGCTCGATGCCGAAGAGCTCGTTGACCTGGTCCAGCATCTCCCGGTGCTGTCCGGTCACGGTGACCTCGCACTCGAAGAGATCGCTGGCCTGCAGCGCCTTGACGATCGGCGCCATCTTGATGGCCTCCGGCCGCGTCCCATAGATGGGCATGATTCGCTTCATCCGACCATCCTATCCACCCGTGGGACACCTGCTTCTTCGATCTGATCCCGGCGTTCCTGCTTGGCAGGCCCGAGCTCTGGTAGACGTGCGGCGCATTCGGTCGGACGACGCTCGCCCACGGATCGTCAATCACGGGGAGGAGCTCAGTCCATTGTTATACTCGCCCGGATGCCAAAGCGCCTCGGAGACGCGCATACGTGCCAGATTCTCGACAGGCTCCGCCATTCAGTACCGAAAGGGCTCCTTCATGGTCAATATCTTCCGGAAGTTACGGCGGAGTGAACCCTCCACGACCGCTGCCTCGAAAGGGCCGGCGCAGGAGACCTCCCCTGTCGTGGAGTCCGGAAAGCCGCGAACCCTGTTCATCGGACATACCCGGTTCAGCGTGCACCAGCACGGATCCGGGTATTTCAACGCGACTCGCGATGCTGATGCTGGTGCGGGCTTCACCGAGGACGAGTACACCTCGTGGCTCTACTCCGAGACACGTCTGGCACCTCGCACCGAGATCTTCACGACTCTGAGCCTGCCCCAGCTCGCCCTCGCCGCGCGGGACCACGACGTGGTCCATTTCGTCTCCTACTCCCCCTCCCTGCCAGCCCACCATCAGCAGGCGTTGAAGGAAGCTGCGCAGAAGCATCCGTTTCTGCGCCTGAACGAGACGACCAAACCGGTGAACTCCACGCCTTCGCGCAAACTCGTCGAGCAGGCGCTTGCAGAGCGTGACCTCGGCTCACGTCCCTTCGGCGTCTACCGCCTGGACGACGACGATCTCCTCTCGGTGAGGTACTTCGACCAGATGGCGCCGTACGTGACTCCCCGACACGTAGGCTGGTGGGTCTCATTGGGCACCGGGTTCTCCGCGATCCGCGTCGATGGCAAGTACGCCTACACGCGTGAGCTCTACTACCCCAAGAGCGCCTTCGGGCCGATGGCCATTGCGGCCGTCGATCAGGACGGCGAGATCGAGAATCTGAGCGCCCCGAAGCACACGGTGATGGACAAGTTCAATCCCACGATCCTGGACTCACGCGAGCCCGCCTACTTCCACATCCGCCACGAAAGTCAGGACAGCACGGTCAAGGGCTCGATCGCGCCGTTCTACCCCGAGGCGATGAGTCGCATCCTCGGCGAGGGACCTGCAGACCTGACTCAGGCCGCAGAGCTCTTTCCCGTGCTCGACGGGCTGGCTGCCCATGAACCGGGCGCCCCGGAGTCGGGGGTCACGCTCTCCGCAGCACCGCTCTCGCTCAGCCGTGAGGCCGTCACCTTCGACTGGCCGCACGAAGGACCTCTCTCCCTGGTGCTCATTCCTGCTGAAGGGGGTCGCGTCAATTCCAACCAGGTCCAGGTGCGCCTCACCGTGACGGAGACCTCCGAGGACGAGGAAACATCGAAGTTCTTCGCCCAGGGACGATTCCGCCACTCAGAACGCGACGGCACCTATTGGACCTACATGCCGCACAAGACCTCAGGCTTCGGACATGTCCTGCCCATCGAGCCGCCCAAGGGTGTGTCGGTCTCTAAGATCACTCTGATCACCAGCAGGAAGGACCAGGTCGATCTTGACTCGGTCACTGCCTACCCGCTGCCGGCCCGGCGAGTCTGACGCATCGAGAAGCCCAGCCCGGCAACGAAGGACGCCAGATGAATGACCACGTGAGGGCCTTCCTCCAGTCTTTGGGCCCGAGACGGCCGATGAACTTCGGAGGACGACGAGCAGATGCCCCCTCCGCCCTGCTCAGCCGGGCCGCTCGACGGAACAAGCTTAGGGTCACGAAGGCTAGGAACAACCACTACGTGGTGACCGGTGGGCGCCGCGTCGTCGGCGGCTTCGCGGTGCACGTGACCAGCCTGCCGAGTTCAGAGTCGGTACGTGCCTCCCTGTCGATGCCTCTGGCCAAACGGTACCTGGAACTTGATGGGCTTCCCGTACCGATGGGTGCGCAGTTCCTTCCGGAGGACATCGACGAGGCACTGTCCTTCTTCGACGGGCTCTCGGCTGCGGCCGTCGTCAAGCCCGCATCACCGTCCCGGGGCGCCGGAGTGCACACCGGAATCACCACTCGCGAGGAGTTCCTCGACGCGTGGCAGTCTGCCAGCGGGCGGCGTCCCACGGAGGTCGGAGCGGACACCCGCCTCATGGTCGAGGAAGAGGTCCGGGGACTCGATGTGCGAGCCTTCGTGGTCGGTGAAAAGGTCGTCGCCGCCGTGGCGCGGGTGCCGCTCTTCTGCATAGCAGACGGTGTCAGAACTCTCGGGGATCAGATCGAGGAGCTCAACGCCCTGCGAGCCGCGCATCCGCTCCTGGGCAAGTTCGACCACGACGCCGAGAGCTATGCTCGAGCGGCCGGACACCCGCTCGGGCGCATCCCCTCCTCGGGAGACCTGTTTCAGCTGGCTCCCGGGATCAACATGCGCACAGGCGGTGTGACGGTCGACGTCACTGACCTGCTCGGCACCTCGGTCATTGATCTCGCGGTCGCCGCGGCATGGTCCGTTCCGGGAAGCAAGGCTGCCGGAGTTGATCTCATCGTCCCGGAGACGTCGACGTCGGCAGGGGCCAAGGTCCTGCACGTGGACGTCCAGACCGGCTTCACGACCCACCACTATCCCTGGATCGGTGAGCGTCGCCCGGTGGCCAACGCGTTGATCGAAAAAATGCGTGAAGTCCGGGGCGGCTGAGGGTTCCATGAAGCGCCTCGCCCGACTTCTCGGTCGACCCGACGTGGTCCTCGACCAAGCCGCCAGCGCTTGGGAGCAGTACCAGCAGGGTCCCGACACCCATCCCCAGATTCCGAACGTCTCCTATGCCGGGTACCACCGCGGCGAGCGGGCGCTGCCCAGAACCGGAGGCCCAGAGTTCGACGTCCGCAGCTACGGCGCAGTCGGCGACGGCGCCGCCGACGACACGGAGGCGTTCACCACGGCGATCGAGGCAGCCGGTGAGCATGGCGGGGGCGTCGTCTTCGCGCCACCCGGTCAATATCTGATCACCGGGGTGCTATGGATCCACCACTCTGGAGTCGTGCTGCGCGGCGCGGGACCTGAGCTGACCTCACTGACCTTCCAGGAGCCGCTAGAAACCGCATACCGAGCACCGGAGAAGGGCGAATGGTCCTGGACCGGCGGGCTGGTCTGGTTCATCCCGCTCCCGCTCCGCCGGGAGCTCGAACATTCCCAGTGGGGCTGGGGAAGCAACGAGGGGTGGCTGGACAATGAACCGCTCTCTGGAGTCAGAGGCCAGGTCAAGCGCGGACAGACCCGCATACCCGTGGTTGATGCTCGGCGCTTCAGAGCCGGAGATCAGGTGCTGCTCGTCATGGACAACATCCCCGACAGCTCGCTGCTCAGACACATGAGCGGCGATATGCCTCAGGAGAGCTACCCCTGGGGCGTGGAAGACTCCTCGCTGCACCGACAGCCCAACTACCAGAGATTCCGCTATCCGGTTCAGGTCAAGTCTGTCCAGCGCAGGGCCATCGTGCTGGCCCAGCCGAGCAGGCTCGATCTCAGGCCGCAGTGGAACCCCCGCTTCGAAACCCTGGGACCGCGGATCGAAGAGTCCGGGATCGAGGACCTCCGCATCGACATGCGCCTCGTGGAACCGCGTCCACACAACCAGGACCACGGCTTCAACGGACCGCACTTCCAAGCGGCCTTGAACTGTTGGGCGCGCAACGTCGTCGTCCGCGACAGCGACAACGGATTCGGCATCACCGGCTCGAAAGGCGTCACGCTCACAGACGTCACGGTGGAAGGTCGGGCCCGCCACCACCCCTTCATCTGCCGTGAGCAGTCGCATGACAACCTGGTCCAGAGATTCACCATCTCAGAACCGACCACCGACCTCCCTGCCGCGGCACTCACCCATGGCCTCAACATCGAGGGCTATTCGGCGGGGAACGTCTGGTCAGACGGTCACATGGTGGGAACCTTCGACTCGCATCGCCGATTCCCCTTCGAGAACGTGAGGACCGAGATCACGGTGAAGAACAAGGGCGTGGTGGGTGGAGCCCGAAAAGCCGGTCCACACTGGGGCGCGAGGTTCTGCCACTGGAACATCAAGGTCACCAATGGACGGTCCTACGCGATCAGGTTGGAGAACCACGCGCCTTTCAGCGCCATGGTCGGGGTTCAGGGCACCAATAAACCATCGCAGCAGGACCCGGAGTTCACTGGAGATCTGCATACGATGATTGAGACCCTGGACAATCAGCCCACCCCGAAGAACCTCTATCAGTCACAGCTGCAGCACCGACTCGGCTCCCAGGCTCCCAGCAACAGGAAGAACTCATGAGCAAACTTTTCATCGGGCACACTCGTTTCAGCGTTCACCAGTACAAGTCGGGCAGCTTCAAGGCCACCCGTCAGGGAGATGCTGGCCTCTTCACCGAAGAGGAGTACACCGCGTGGCTCTACGACGAGGCGCGGCTCGGCCCGAGGACAGAGATCTTCATCGAGGAGAGCCTGCCGCAGCTGGCAGCCTCGGCCGATGTGTGCGACGTGGTCCACATCGTCCACTACTCCTCAAGCCTGCCGCAGAAGTACCAGGACATCCTCCGACAGGCTGCAGAGAAGTACCCCTTCCTGCACCTGAACGAAGCTCCCGGGCTCGTTGCTCCCAGTGCGCCCAATAAGAAGGTCCTCAACACGGTCCTGCGCGGTCGCCTGCCCGAAGACGGGGTGTTCGGGATCTATCGACTCGATGACGACGACGTGCTGCCGATCAACTTCTTCGAGCGGATGAACCCCTATCTGGTGGAGGAGCACGTGGGGTGGCGCATCTCGTTCCCCGAGTCCCTGACTGCGATCAGGACCAGGTCCGAGTACATCCTTCCTTGGCGCCGATACTTCCCTAAGGCGGCTGCGGGGCTGCTCTCGATCCATCAGAAGACTGCCGAGGGCACTTTCCTGGGAATGCACGACAGTTCCCTCAGCAAGGGGCACATGAAGCTCGACACCGCCTACCCCACGGTTCTGGATTCCCGCGAGCCCGGATTCTTCCAAGCCCGCCACGTGAGTCAGGACAGCACCCTGGGAGACGGCGCATCGCCCTTCTTCGGCGAGCTCATCCCCTCCGCGGCCAAGAAGGAACCCGTCTCGGTCGAGCTCCTCGACGAGTACTTCCCCTTCGTGAGCAGAAGGATCCGCCGTGACCTGGCCCAGCGTTCAGACGTCCTGGAGCTCGATGGAGCCACCGCGTTGGGACCTGATGCCGAAGTCACCGTGAACCTGCAGTCTGACCACGCTCAGCTGCTCCTCGCGGAGATCTCCGGGGAGGATCTCCCCTCGCCGACTGTCTCGGTGGAGCTGACGGTGGCCCGTGACGAAGGCCTCTCGGACACCTCGGTCAAGACCTATCTGGAGGCCGCCGGTCTGCACCGCGTGGGGCCGGACCTGTACCGTGGGTCCTTGACTTTCGGCAGGCACTCTGAGTACGGCCACCTGGTGCTGGAAACCCCAGACGGCAGCACTGTCACCAGTGTTCGATTCAGCTCCACGGATCCGCTGGAATTGAAGTCACTGCGCTCCTACCGCCTCGCCTGACGCCCCGACACCAAGAAGGTTCTGCGAAACAATGCCTACCCCGACCGTCCTTGCCGCACTCTACGACGCATCGCGCGCTGCCGCGTGGACGAACGACCCTGAAGTTGTCGCCAACTCCGAGCTCGGCGATGAACTTCTGACCTGGGACGTCCCCACAGCGTATGGGCTCGTCAGTGTCCACCTCCGGGAGACGGGCCGTTTGACGGCAACGGGTGAGACCGAGAATCTCCGGCGTCTGCTGCGCAACGTCCTGGTCACCAAGGCCCTGCTGAGAGCGACACCTCATGAGCACCACGTGTTGGACGAGACGGTGCCCATGCGCGGTCGCGCCGACCGGACGCTGAAGGTCGTTCATTCATGGGTGAGGAGCATCCAGACCGACATCGACGCCGCTCAGGCGATCGAGAACGGTCAACCGGTTGCCGGGGAGGCGCCTCTGCAGGCCTTCTGGTGGGACCGGAAGGCGAACTTCGGCGATGCTGTGGGTCCATGGCTGGCGGCCGCACTGACCAAGCGCGATGTCGTCAATGTGCGTCCGACGAAGGAGAATCCGATACCGGTACAGGGACGCGCCACTGCATTGGTGGGTTCGATCATCCACATGATCAACCGTGAGGACATGGACATCTGGGGTGCAGGCCTGATGCGCCCGCTCAGTGCGAAGTCGCCGCTGCGGAAGTTCACCGGGATCCGGGTCCACGCGGTTCGTGGGCATCTGACCCGGCACGAGCTTCAGACGAAACTGGGCTGGGACGTCCCCGAGGTGCTTGGGGACCCTGCGCTGCTGCTGGCACGCCACTACACGCCCCGCCCCAGCCGTCACGCTGAGCCGAAGATCGCCTTCGTGCCGCACATGTCGCATCGGCCGAGGTTCAAGACAATCGACGATGATGTGTTCGACGTCGTCGATGTGCGCGATGACCTCACACTCGTCGTGGATGCGATCGCCAACTCGACCGCCTGCGTATCCACGTCGTTGCATGGTCTGATCGTGGCGCAGACCTACGGCGTCCCGTGGGTCTGGCTCAACATCACCGATGCGGAGCTGGGCGGCGGTGACTTCAAGTTCCGAGACTTCTTCTCGACGCTTCGAGGAGCCACTCCCGCGCAGGTCGATGTCACCCTTGAGGGGCTCGCGGACCTCGACCTCGCAGCCGTCGCACGTCGGTGTTCGCTGCCCGAACTGGACATCGATCTCGAGGCCCTGGAGGCCGCGCTGCCGATGAAGGCCGATGAGCCCAAGAACGTTTCGCTCAGGCAGCGTCTCGGGCGCCTCGTCCGTCGGCTTCAGGGACGCTGAGCCGCGGTTTCTTGCTGAGCATTCGACGCTTCTCCATGACTCGACGACGCACCGTCAAGGAACGCGAAGCCTGGTCTGCTGCGATCGTGAGGTGCTCGGCATCCGTCTGGATGGACCGCTCGGCTCCGTGGATCAGCTCGAGGCTCGCCACACCGCGTGCCTTTGGCCCAGAGATCTGGACCGACACCGAGTAGTCGGCGTCAGGTTCGAAGTCTTCGATCGCGGAGGCCAGGACCCAGTGGCCGGACTCAGGTCGGCGAGTGACCGATCCGTGGACGTCCGTGGACTCTTCTGCGGCGAAGACGACGTCGGCGTCCAGGACCACCCCGGCGGGAACCAGGAGCAGCAGCTCGAGGCGCCCTTGGACGGGCATCACACTGTAGCAGGTCAGTGTCTCGGGAAGTGGGAACGGCGGGTTGAACAGAGTCGGATCGCTGCAGATCAGCGCCTCATGCAGGGCCAGCTCCCGCGATGACGGGTCTCGTATCTCTACGGACAGCCGATCTCCATTGCGCTGCACCCGCAGCGCATCCGCCAGCTCAAGGATCGTCGGGTCATCAAGATCCAGCTGCGCCGCTGGTCTGATCAGGAGCTCCGCGTAGTAGCGGGACAGGGCGAGCTCGTCCACAAAACGGGAGCGGGCCAATCGATCAAGAAGCCGGGCACGCCGGACGAGGTCCTGGACGGAGTTCTCCCCCTCGCGAGCGTCCCAGAGCCGCCAGACCACCGGTACCAGGTCTGCGTCTCCTTCCGCCAGAAGGGAGAACGCCGCGCGGAGGCGCGGCTGCAGCCGCTGCCATTCGTCAGCATCTCGCCGCAGCAGGAAGTTCCGAATCTGCCGCCTCAGCTCAGGAGACACGGTCGCCCCGGCAGCTCTTGTCACGACGTCGGTCAGAACCGGGCGGAGGTGGGCATCGAGGGAGCCGCGCCAGAACCCCTTCCAGAGTTCCACAGACCCAGTGTCCAAGAGCAGGTCTGCGGTCGCGTTCTCCGATTCAAGCAGCGTGGTGACCTGGTCCTCCCAGGAATCGGACGCGTTGGAGCGCCTGATAGATGTAACCGCGTCGAGGGCAGCCACTCGTGAGAGCTGCAGCAGCAGCGAGACCGTCACCGTTCCGTGGGCGTCGAGGAGACCTTCTCCCGGAATCAGATCCAGCTGCTCCACCGTCTCGGCCTTCAGGAGCGCGGCGCGGGTCCGACGAACACCGAGCAGACCGGGCTCGTGCACGGCGTTGGTCGCACCGTGTGAGTCGTTCACAGGCACGTGCTTCCATGCGATGTCCATGCTTGTGGTCGCCTGGGACGTGGTCACCAGATGGCGACCGACGGCGCATTGAGCGGCTTCCCGGACTGCCGCGGCGTAGAGCACGACCAAGGCATCGGGTGCCAGAAGGTCCCGCAGCGTGAGGAACAGCAGGAACTCTCCGTGGGAGGCATCTCTGCCGACCCGCCACTGATCCGCGGTCGACCCCACGGTCGCCGCGGCCGCTACGCAGCTCACTCGGGGATCCGCATCGGCGTGTGACAGACACCTGTCCCAGACCGAGGGCGAGGCTCCGCCGTCGAGCAGGACCAGCTCCACCTCGCACCCTCGCTGGGAGAGGACGGAGAGGATCGACTCGTCCATCCAGGCGCCGTCATCACCGACGACGGCAAGGACCGTGACTTGTGGCGCACCGAGGGGTCGTCGCAACGTGCTCATCTGGTTTCAGCCTTCGACGGATGGCCCCGAAGAATCTCGAGGAACTGAGCGGACATGGTCCATGGCAGGTGTGTCCGGGAGAACTGCGCGGCCGAGGCACCCAGGGGTCCAGGCGAATCGAGCATGCCCTGGAGGACCGATCTCAGGTCATCTTCATCGTCTGGATCGAAGAGACCCACCCACTCCTCGTCGTGGAACAGCTCCTCGAACTGAGGTTCACGGGGAAGCACACAGGGCGTTCCGAAGCTTGCCGCGAGATACGCGCTGCCGGAGTTCAAGACCTTGCGGTAGGGGAAGACCATGACGTCGGACGCGCGGAACCACAGCTGCAGATCCTCATCATCGATGAACTCGAAGCTGCTCACGCAGCGGACATCATGCTCGGCGACCAGCTCGAGGATCTTCTTGTCGACCCCGCCTTGAGGTCGACCCGCAATGAGCACCGTGATCGAACGGCCCGCCTTCTGGAGGTCCGCGGCAACCTCGATCAGACGCTCGACTCCCTTATACGGTCGAACCTGTCCCAAAAAGCCGATGACGGCATCGTTGGGCTCCACGCCGAGCGCGCTGCGTGCCTCAGAGGCGGACACTTCGTCGGAGTAGACCCCCTGATACGAGGAGTGAGGGATCGTGACGAACTGGGCATCCCCGATGCTGAAGTCCTCCCGGCACACCTGTTCTGTGTAGTCGTTGAGCTGAATGATCACGTCGGCGCTGCGCCCCATGAAATTGTTGAATCGAGACTCCAGCTCCATGAACTGGGAATCGTGTGATGCCATATTGTGCACCGTCCAGAGGAGCTGAACTCCTCGCTCGCGACAGCTCTCGACCGCCCCGCAGAATGCGTCGACGGCGGCCGCCGCGTCAGCGGTCGTCCCGGTGCTCCGGAACAGCGGCCAGCTCCACTGCACGTGGAACACGTCTCCGGCCGTCAGGCGGCGAAGATGCCCCAGGAGTCGCTGCAGCTGGCTCGACTCGATCACCTTCCACCCGGCGGCCCGTGGGTGCAGGTACAGCATGTTGCTGTATGGATTGAGACCGGCGTGGGGGAACGACACAAGGGTGCGGCTCATCGGACGTCGATTCCGGAGAGGGATCCAGTCATGGACGCAGGTCCCTCACCTGTTCGCAGACGTGCTGACGCGCAGGCTCACGGCTAGGGAGCAACCTTTCCATAGGACTGCAACACCCCCAGATAGTCTTCGGCCGAGCGCTTCTCGGTCAGGAAGCCGAAGCCGCGCTCGCGCTGTGCCTCATAAGCGGCCTCATCCCAGTGGGCCTCCACGGTCTCCCGAAGCTCCTCGGGCTTCGCGTAGACCAGCGCGTCTCCGTAGACCGGCTCCAGGTGGGGCGAAGCGATGCACACGGTGCCCACCCGAAGAGCTTCCACGACACTGGGCTCGATGGACTGGTCCCATGAGTCCGCAGGGTAGACCAGCAGGAAATCGATCTCGTCCAGGTACTCCTGGAAGGTGTTGATCGAGTGATCCTGCACGATCCAGCCTTCCGGCACCTCGCCTCCGCTGACGTGGCCCTGCCGCTGCAGGGCATTGACCTGGGATCGCATCGATACCGTGAGAGAGCCGTCGCGGGGAAACAGCAGATCTCGCTTCCGGCGGGAGGACGGCCAGTTGAGCTCGTCCTCGTCCCACGGCCTGCCGACGACCGGAACCCTGGAATCGGAGAAGGTCTTGGACAGCGGGCGCCGAATCGGGGTGCCGGCTCCGGTCCAGAGGTGCGGCACCATCTCCTGGGCCGGGATGAGCTTCGCGAGGTGCTCGCGCATGATGCTGCTCTGAGCTGCCCAGTGAGGACGCTGCCCGAAGGTCTGGAAGCAGTTCTCGGAGACGTCGTGGACGTCGTAGCCGTTGTAGACATCGCTGAGGACCGAGGGGATCTCATTGGCGACGGTGACGACGTGAGCTGCTTCGATCGTGGAGAGCTCGCTGGGGAGCAGCTGCATGATCGCAGGCCAGTGGATCACGACAAGATCCGTGGTGACGTCGCGGTGAAGGTGGAGCCGGTCGACGCGGCCTTCCAGGAACAGGCGCCTGAGCTCTGGCACCATTCGTCGACGAGCCGCTGCCGGGACCAGGCCGTTCTGCAGCGGAATGATGCCGACCTTGAGGCCTCCCGAAAGGGCCGTCTCGATCTCCTGCAGCAGCGTCAGAGAGTTCCCGCCCCACAGTCCGAATTCCGAAAGGTAGATGACGTCGTAGTGCGGGACGTGGCTGCCATCTCGCTCGGGCAGGAACGAGGGTGGCCCGATCCACCTGCGCTCGGCACTGTTCTTGGGCAGGTATGCCGAGGTGCCGAGCTGCACGTTCTCGTGCCACGCGGTGTAGGCGTCCTGGTAGATCTCCCGATCCGGGTGTCGGTAGCCCAGTCCGAAGTCATTGCTGGTCAGATTGCCGTCTCCCAGGAGCGAAAAGGCGAGCGGAACCAGGTCTTCGGCGACGAGCTTCTCGCCGTAGGTGATCTCGTATCGAGTTCGGTATTCCCCGTCCGCCGATTTGCGCACCGCATCCCAGTAGCCGAGTTCCTCTTGGATCACCTTGCGCCGGTACATGATGGACGCGAAGCTCGGGTGCACGACTCGGTCGGGGCCCCAGCGGACGAGGAACTTCAGATCCTCATCCACACGGACCCAGTTCACGATGTTGGCGTTCTTCTCGGACTTCTGGATCAGTTCACGGGCCTGGCGCTCGATCTTCTGGGGGTGGTGCCAGTCATCCTTGTCCGCGACGGTGACGAACTCACCACGGGCGGACTCGAACGCATCGTTGCGCACCGCGTAGGCGCCGCGGTTCTCCTCGCACAGGGTAAGCCGGATCCGGCTGTCGCGGGCTGCCCATGATTCAAGCTGCTCACGATAGGGCGTCGGAGTCCCGTCCGGGAACGTCTTGGGCGAGGCATCGTCCATGATGAGGACTTCGATATTGGTCCAGCTCTGGTTAAGCAGGGAAGCGATCGCGACGTCGGTCGCCTCATCCGGCTCGTAGATCGGCATGATGATCGACACCAGCGGGAGGTCCTCGGCCTGCAGGACGGGAACCGTGGTCTTGATGTTGAAGAAGGAGGGAGTCTCACCCTCGGGGAACTCAAGCGGTGCGAGGCCGCTCTCGGCGAGGCGGGCGTTCAGTCGCGCCAGCCATTCGCCCTGCTTGTAGGCGGCACCGGTGACGTTGGGGTTCACGGCGTTGAACTGCAGAAAGCGCTGAGAATCGGCTCGCGACTCGTTGTCCTCGTCATAGTCGAGCAGCTCATCGGCGCGGGAGTACTGACCGTCCCAGGTGAGCAGGTCCGAATACAGCGAGCGGTCGACGCCCTCGAAGACCCCGTCCAGTCCGTAGAGACGATCTGCGAGTTCGTAGAACGTCAGGCAGTTGCGCAGGTCCCACTCGCTTGACCGCTGGCTGTAGAGGACGCGGGCCAGTGCGAAGAAGCCTGGACGCCAGAGGACCCGGCCCAGCTTGGCAAGCTCGTCGCTCGACTTCGGATGGAGACGCGTCTGGTCCGCGACCTTCACCAGATCCCGGTAACGGAATGCGCCTCGTGTCGCGCACAGCGCCAGCACGTCACGGGAACCACGCGAACGTGTCTCTCGGGCGAGCATGATGAACCAGTTCAGACGCCCGGGTCGCTCGCGCAGCGACTTCGCCCACTGCTCGAGGACGTCCTGGGCCATGAGCTCTGCCTGCCACTCATCTCCGGACTTGGTGATGACCGGGGCACTCGGACGCATGGACTGAGCGTCTGACGTCTGGGCCACTCGGTCCAGGCGGGTCTGGATGCGCCGAGTCAGCTGCCTGAAGCCGAACATCTGGACGCCCAGGAGGATCGCGAGGACTGAGACCAGCGCCAACACCGCGAAGGCCCACCAGCCGAGCGCCGCCGCGATGACTGCGGCGACTGCGGTCACACCGAACAGTCCCAAGGCCGCCCACTGCATCCTGGTCAGACTGGGGGTTCTTCGGGATGACTTGCGGGCACGACTCACGATGAATTGTTCCTTAATCTCAGATATTGGTCTATTGAAGAAACCGCGATTCAGTATAGGCCAAGTCGCGCCGGTTGATCCGGGGACACTCCCGTAGCCTAGGACACTATGCCCTCGACACATCCCTCTGCGCAGGCGCTGCGCCGGTCCCAGAGCGGATCGACTCTTCGGCCTGCCGGCTGGGCCCTGCCGGAACGCCGCTACCGGCCCGAGCTGCACGGCCTGCGCGGGCTCGCCATCGCCGGCGTGGTGCTGTTTCACCTCTTCGGCGCGGGCCGGGTCTCCGGTGGCATCGACATCTTTCTCGCCGTCTCGGGCTTTCTCTTCACCGCCATGTTGCTGCGCGAGGCGGGCACCACCGGGCGCATCGACCTCATCCGATACCTTGCGCGGCTGGCCCGACGAATTCTGGCTCCCGCGGCGCTGGTCATCACCGTCACCACCCTGGCCGGGCTGGTGCTGCTGCCGCTCACCCAGCACGCACAGCTGCTCACCGAGGCTCGAGCATCGCTGCTGTACTTCGAGAACTTTGAGCTCATCCACTCGCAGCTCTCCTACGAAGCTGCCGGAGCCGGGACGAGCCCCTTTCAACACTTCTGGTCCCTCTCCGTGCAGGGCCAGTTCTACTTCGTCTGGCCCGTGGTGGCGCTGCTCGCCGTCTGGCTCGCACGCCGGACCAGGTTCTCCCCCACCGTCACCATGGGCTCACTGATCGGCCTGCTCATGGTGGCCTCCTTCACGACGGCCATCGTGGTCCAGCAGCAGGACCAGGCGGAGGCTTATCTGCTGACCCAGACACGCCTCTGGGAGCTTGGATTCGGCGGCCTCCTCGCGCTTCTCGGAGCCAGGCTCGTGCTGCCTGCTCGACTGCGCACTCTCGCGGGATGGATGGGGCTCGCGCTCGTGATCAGCTGCGGGTTCGTCCTGGACGGAGCCGCGCTCTTCCCCGGTCCGTGGGCGCTCTGGCCGTTGGCAGGCATGGCGCTGATCCTCGCCTCGGCATCGCCCGGAGTGTCGGACCGGAACCCGGCGCAGGTCGGCACGGCCGCCGGCCTGCTGGCCAGGGCCCCCTTCACCAGGCTGGGCGATATCGGCTACGGCCTGTTCCTGTGGCACTGGCCGCTGTTGATCTTCACCTTGGAATTCCGGGACGCCCCCGGACTCTCCCTCCCGGACGCTTGGCTAGTGCTCGCCGTCTCGCTCCTGCTGGGCTGGCTGACTTTCCGCTTCGTAGAACAGCCGCTTGCACGCGCGGGGCGCTCCCCGGAGCGACCGGCCCGCACGGCGGGACTCGTGACGCTTTCCCTCGCCGCTGGAACCATGGTCATCGGCGGGGTCGCCAGCACGACCTACGTGCAGATGACCACCGCTCCGCAGGAGGATGGGATGGCGATGGCGGGGGTGGACCGCATGCTCTATCCGGGTGCTGACATCATCCATGCTGACGACTCAGCCCGCGACGTCGAGTTCTATCCCGAGCTCGGCGGCATCTCCCGCCGGGTGCCCGAGTATGCCAGGACCGACTGTCACCAACCCACCGGCGATCAGCCCGGTACAGGCGAGGTCCTGGTCTGCGAGGATGCCGCACAGCCGGAGGACCCCGCCAAGACGATCATGCTCGCAGGCGGTTCTCACGCGGGACACTGGCACAACGCGTGGATCGTCCTGGCCGAGAAGCACAACTGGGAAGTGCTGGTGTCGACGAAGGGCGGTTGCGTCTTCCGCGCCAATGACCCTGCGGAGCCATCGACCTGCGACGAATGGAACGACCAGTTCCCAGAGGTGCTGGCCGAACGTGAATCTGACCTCGTGGTCACGCCCGGCACGGCGATTCCTCAGGAAGACGGGGATGAGGAGATCCACGACGGCGCGCCGGAACGTTGGGAGGAGATCACCGACACCGGAAGTGATCTGCTGCTCATGCGCGGCACTCCGCGCACCGAAGAGAACATCCCGGACTGCTTGGCGGATGGCGGAGATGAGCTGGTCTGCGCCCCGGAGTTCGGGAAGTTCGCCGACACCGATCCACTGAGCCAGATCGAGCTTCCAGAGAACACCTACAGCCTTGATCTCACCGAACACTTCTGCCCCGAAGAGAAGTGCTCTGCGATCATCGGCAATGTCCTGGTCTACCGAGACAGCCACCACCTGACCAACGAATACGTCGAGACCATGGTTCCCCACCTCGAGCGGGAGCTCCAACAGGCGCTTCCGGACCTCTTCGCAACCCAGGCAAGTTGACCAGGGGCGGATGAGCCACGCTGATAGACTGGCTCGCGCTCGGCCGGTCCTGAGTCTCACCTCCGCTAAGCGGCAGGACGAGGAGCTTTGGCACAGAGCACGAGACGGCACACCTGCCGATTCGAGGCATCAGGAAGGAAGTCAGCCATGGCCGCACCTGTTCTAGAGCGCGCCGATGACGCACCAGAGCCCGGGGAAGCTCGCCGGGTCGCCCAGCTTGATGGCAGCAACCTCATCCGCGTGGGCGCTCGCCCCGGGCTGTTCAGGTATATCCGAGAGATCTGGTCCTTCCGCCACTTCCTGTACTACGACTCACATTCACGCGTCTCCTCGGCCAACAGCTATGACTCGCTGGGTCGCGTATGGATGATCTTGAACCCGATTCTCTTCGGAACTGCTTACTTCTTCGTCTTCGGGGTGCTCCTGCAGACCGGCCGCGGCGTGGACAACTTCCTGGGCTATCTGATCATCGGCGTGTTCACATTCCGGTTCTTCACCACTGCGGTGTCTGGCGGCGCCAATGCCATCGCCGGCAATCAACGTGTCGTCCAGGCCTTCAACTTCCCCCGAGCCTGCCTGGTCATCTCCACCACCGTCCGCGAACTGTTCTCCAGCATCCCGATGTTCTTCGTCATGGCACTTCTGGTGTTGACGGTCGGAGATACGCAGCTCGGTGATGCCGCGGACATGCCCATCTCCCTGACCTGGCACTGGCTGCTGTTCTTCCCGTGCATCGCACTGGCCCTGATGGTCATGCTGGGCTGGTCGCTGGCGCTGGCACGCGCGGTCAACGCGCATAACGACGTCAAGCACCTGATCAGCTTCGGCACCCGAATCCTCTTCTACACCTCCGCCGTCTTCTTCGGGACCGAGCGCTGGACAAACGCTGGACAGGATTGGCTGGTCACGGTGATGAACCTCAACCCGTTGTTCTGTGTTCTGGACATCATTCGCCATGCCTGGATCTATGACGGCTTCGCCGACCCGGCCCGCTGGATCGTGCTCGGTTCCTGGGCTGTTGGCTCTGTCGTCGTTGGATTCCTGATCTTCTGGCACGGTGAAGAGAGCTACGGGAAGGAACGATGAGCACCTCCACGCCTCAGGCTCCGCGTCGGAACAAAAACTCGGATGCCGATCTGATCGCTGAAGACCTGGCCATCGAGTTCGATGACCGCAATGGAGAGCCCGTGGACTCCTGGGACGACAGTCCGTTCACACAGCAGACGCCGGTGGTGCAGCCGGTGGACCAGAAGAACATCTGCATGGTCGTCGACGACGCATCGATGACTTACAGGGTCCGTTCCGGAACTGACAAGCACGAGTCCTCAGGGCGCGTCTCTCGCGTCATCAAGCGGATCACTGGGTCCGGCTGGGCCGAGGTCCCCGCTCTGTCTAACCTGAGCTTCATCGTGAGCCGTGGTGAATCCGTCGGGGTGATCGGCACCAACGGTTCGGGAAAATCCACCCTCATGAAGCTGCTCACCGGGAAGGTCCGTCCGACCAGTGGGGAGGTCTACGCCACTTCGACCCCGGTGATGCTCGGGGTCAACGCCGCGCTCGTGAAGGAGATCTCCGGCAGGGAGAACATCCGCCTCGGCTGCCTGGCCATGGGACTCTCCCCGGAACAGACCGCCGCGAAATATGACCAGATCGTCGAGATCTCCGGGCTCTCCGACGCTCTGGAGATGCCCCTGAAGACCTACTCCTCGGGCATGTCCTCGCGACTGCAGTTCGCGATCGCGACCTCGGTCGACCCAGACATCCTGCTCATCGATGAGGCGCTGAACACCGGTGACGCGCAGTTCCGGCAGCGCACCAAGGAGCGCCTCGATGAGGTGCGGGCCAACGCCGGCGCGGTCTTCCTGGTCTCGCACTCCCTGGGCACCATCAAGCAGATGTGCACCCGGGTGATCTGGATCGAGCAGGGCGAGATGCTCGCTGACGGTGATCCGCAGTGGGTCTGCTCGCAATACGAGGAGTACACCTCGCACAAGTCCAATGGCCGAAAGAGAGCCGCCCAGGTGGTCTATGAACGCACCCGGCTCCAGCTGGATCCGGTCAAGATCGACTTCACCAGCGAATCGCGCCCCAAGAAGGCCGGCTCCGGCCGGAGCCGCTGAGCACACAGGAACGGCGGTCCCAGGGTCAGCATCCCGGGACCGCCGTTCCTGTGTCTGCTCACACGCTCAGCGGATCAGTCCGAGCGTGCGTCTGACCCGGTTCAGCCGAACCAGATGCCGATCTCACGCTCGGCGGACTCCACCGAGTCGGAGCCGTGGACCAGGTTCTTCTGCACCTTCTCGCCCCAGTCCCGGCCGAGGTCTCCGCGGATGGTGCCCGGCGCCGCCGTCGTCGGCTCGGTGGTGCCGGCCAGGGAACGGAAGCCTTCGATGACTCGCTCACCCTCCAGCACCGCGGCCACGACCGGGCCGGAGAGCATGAAGTCCACCAGCGGCTGGTAGAACGGCTTGCCCTCGTGCTCGGCGTAGTGCTGGGCCAGCTGCTCGGTGGTCGCGCTGAACTGCTGCAGCGCGGCGATGCGATAGCCCTTGGCCTCCACGCGGCGCAGGATCTCACCGGTCAGCCCTCGTTCAACACCGTCGGGCTTGACCAGGATCAGGGTACGTTCAGTCATTCGTGTTCTCCTCACTTGTCGGGTTCTCTGCCAGGGCCTCTTCGGCCCGGAATCTGTCGAGCTTCTCGTCGTCGAGCTGGTCGCCCTTGTTCAGCGCGTACCACCAGCAGGCCATGAAGGCCACACCGGGGATCGCCGCCAGCGGCACGATCAAGCCTTCGCTGGTCACCAGGGCCACCCCGATGAAGCCGAAGAGCATCACGAACTGCAGCACCCAGCCGACGATGTAGCCTCCGGGGCGCTGCAGGATCGCACAGGTGAGCACCAGGATGACGGCCAGGGCGATCGAGCCGCCGAACAGCCACCAGGCGTAGGACTCGTTCTGGTTCAGCCCCCAGGCCATCAGGCTGAAGAAGAACATCAGCACGCCCTCCAGGCACAGCACGGTGGAGGCGAACAGCGTCTTCACCGACCGTGGCGGCTTGACCTGTCCGGGGCGCCATTCGCGCTGTGCGCGGGTCTGTCTGGGCATCCTCTGCTCCTGCCTCGTGCCGCGTGCTGGCTGCGGCTCTGATTCCTGAGGTGGTTGTGGTTCGCGGTTCGGCTCGCCGGTCGGGCTCATGACCCCTCAGGGGCGCCCAGCAGCGTCCGGGCCTCCCCCACCAGGGTGATCGATCCGGTGATCAGCACGCCGCCGATCAGGCCGGGGTCGGCCTCGTCGGCACGTCCGACCGCCCAGTCGATGGCGTCGTCCAGGCGTTCGGTGACGTAGATGTCCTGCTCCGCGTAGCCGACGTCGAGGGCGAGACTTCCCAGCACACCGGCCGGGATGGCGCGCGGCGAGGTGGACTGGGTGAAGCAGATGTCATCGACCAGCCCCTCGTACTCCTTGAACAGTGCGGTGAGCATCTCGCGGGCGTCCTTGTCCTGCAGGATCCCCACGACAAGCACCAGTCGAGAGAGCCCGAAGCTCTCCTTGAGCGCCTGGGCGCTGGCGGTGATCCCGGCGGGGTTGTGCGCGGCGTCCACGACGATGCTCGGCCCGGTGCGCAGCGTCTCCAGACGACCCGGGGCGCTGATGTTCTCCGCGGCCAGGCGCAGATTGTCGATGTTGAGCTCCTGCTCTCCTCCACCGATGAATGCCTCCAGGGCGGCCACCGCCACCGCGAAGTTCTGCGCCTGATGGGCTCCGTGCAGGGGAAGCAGGATGTCCGGGTAGCGCCCGGCCAGTCCGGAGACGGTCAGCTGCTGGCCGCCCACCCCGGGGACCCGGGACTCGACGCCGAACTCCACGCCTTCGAAGCGGTAGGGCACGTTCTTGGCCCGCGCCTCGGCGAGCAGCACGTCGGCCGCCGCCGGGACCTGCGCCGCGGAGATCAGGAACCCGTCGGTCTTGATGATGCCGGCCTTCTCCAGGGCGATGTCGCGTTCGTCGTCGCCGAGCAGATCGGTGTGGTCCAGGCTGATCGGGGTGATCACGCTGACCGAACCATCGGCCACGTTGGTGGCGTCGGTGATGCCGCCGAGCCCGACCTCGAGCACCATCACATCCACCGGGGCGTCGGCGAAGACCGCGAAGGCCAGGATCGTGACGCACTCGAAGTAGGTCAGCGGCACCTCCCCGCGCTCGGCGAGCTTGTCGTCGACCAGGCTGATGAAGGGGCGCACCTCGTCCCAGATCCGCACGAAGGTGCCATCGTCCACCGGCTGCCCGTCGAGGCAGATGCGTTCGGTCACCGAGGAGAGATGCGGGGACGTGTAGCGGCCGACGCGGAGGTCGTGGGCCAGCAGTCCGGCCTCGATCATCCGTGCCGTGGAGGTCTTGCCGTTGGTGCCGGTGATGTGGATGACCGGCGCGGTCCGGTTCGGCTCCCCCAGCAGGTCCATGACCTCGACCATGGGCTGCATCCGCGGTTCCATCTTGTTCTCCGGCGCGCGGGAGAGCAGCTCTGCGTAGACGCTGGCCACGGAGAACTGGTCCAGTTCCTGATTCATGCTCGAGCTCCTTCGACGACGGACACATGGATGCTCGGTTCGGTGGCAGTCTCGCAGGGAACCGGGTGCAGATCCACCGTGAGTGTCTCCTCGCAGACGAGCTGCCGGTGGGCCTGAAGCGCCGCGACGACGCTCGGGGACGCGGTGACCGTGGTCTCGATCCGGTCCGAGACCCGGAGGTCGGCGTCCTTGCGGGCCTGCTGGATGCTGCGGATCAGGTCCCGGGCGGTGCCCTCCATGACCAGCTCATCGCTGAGCTCGGTGTCGAGCACCAGGAATCCTCCCGTAGAGTCCAGGACCGTGACGGCCTTCTCGCCGAGCTGTTCCGAGACCGTGGTGCTCAGCGTGTACTCGCCCTCGAAGAGCTCGAGGCCTCCGGCGGTGACCACGCCGTCTGCGACCGACCAGTCACCGGACTTCGCGCCCTTGATCGCCTGCTGGACCTGCTTGCCCAGCCGGGGGCCGACGGCGCGGGCGTTGACCACCAGCTGCTGCCCGATCCCCCAGTCCGCGGCGTCGGTCACCGCGGCGTCGAGCAGCTGGACCTCCTTGAGGTTCAGCTCATCGGCGATGATCTGCTGATAGGTCCCCTCCAGCGCCAGAGCCTGCGGCACGACCACGCTGAGCTTGGCCAGAGGCTGACGCACCCGGAGGTTCGCCTGCTTGCGCAGCGAGGAACCGGCAGAGCTGACCATTCGGGTGAGCTCCATCAGCTCCACGGCGCGCTCATCGCTCAGGTAGTCCTCGGGGTCGGGCCAGTCGGCCAGGTGCACCGAGCGGCCGCCGGTCAGGCCGCGCCAGATCTCCTCGCTGATCAGCGGCAGCAGCGGGGCAGAGACCCGGGCGAAGGTCTCCAGCACCGTGTAGAGCACATCGTAGGCGGCGAAGTCCTCGGCGTAGAACCGCGCGCGGGAGCGTCGGATGTACCAGTTCGTCAGCGTGTCGGAGAACCGGCGCAGCGACTCACAGGCGGCGGAGACGTCGTAGGCGTCCAGCGCGGAGGTGACCTCGCGGACCAGATCACCGGTGGCGGCGAGGATGTAGCGGTCGAGCGGGCTGGCGACGTCGTCGGCGCCCACGGACTTCGCCTGATAGCCGGCGCCCTGGTTGGCGGTGTTGGCGTAGAGGCCGAAGAAGTGCCAGGCGTTCCACATCGGCAGCAGCACCTGGCGCACGCTCTCGCGGATGCCCTCCTCGGTGACCACGAGGTTGCCGCCGCGCAGGATCGGCGAGGACATCAGGAACCAGCGCATCGCGTCGGAGCCGTCACGGTCCAGGACCTCGGAGACATCCGGGTAGTTCTGCAGCGACTTGGACATCTTCTGCCCGTCGGAGCCCAGCACGATCCCGTGGCTGATCACGTTGGTGAAGGCCGGGCGGTCGAAGAGCGCGGTGGCCAGCACGTGCATGGTGTAGAACCAGCCGCGGGTCTGCCCGATGTACTCCACGATGAAGTCGGCCGGGTGATGATCGGCGAACCACTGTGCGTTCTCGAAGGGGTAGTGGACCTGGGCGAACTGCATCGACCCGGAGTCGAACCAGACGTCGAGGACGTCCTCGACCCGGCGCATCGTGGAGGCGCCCGTGGGGTCGTCGGGGTTCGGGCGGGTCAGCTCGTCGATCCAGGGCCGGTGCAGGTCAGGCTCACCCTGGGCATTGCGCGGGTAGTCGCCGAAGGCCTCCTTGAGCTCCTCCAGCGAGCCGTAGACCTCGGTGCGCGGGTATTCCGGGTCGTCCGAGACCCAGACCGGCAGCGGGCTGCCCCAGTAGCGGTTGCGGGAGATCGACCAGTCGCGGGCGTTCTCCAGCCATTTGCCGAACTGGCCGTGCTTGACGTTGCCAGGGATCCAGTTGATCTGCTCGTTGAGCTCGAGCATCCGCTCCTTGACCTGGGTGACCGCGACATACCAGGAGGTCACCGCCTTGTAGATCAGCGGCGTGCGGCAGCGCCAGCAGTGCGGATAGGAGTGCACATACGACGCCTCGCGGATCAGGCGGCCGGAGGCCTTGAGCTCGTTGATGATGGTGCGGTTCGCCTCGAAGACCTGAACTCCGGCGATCGCGGCCAGCGGGGCCGCACCCGTGGGCGTGGGCTGGGCGAACATCGGCAGGAAGCGGGCGCCCTCGTCCACCGAGAGGATCACCGGGATCCCGGCCTCCTCGGAGGAGCGCTGATCCTCTTCACCATAGGCCGAGGCCTGGTGGACCAGTCCCGTGCCGTCGGTGGTGGTCACGTAGTCCTCCACCAGCACCTGGAAGGCATGCTCGGTGCCCCAGGTCTCGGTGTCGGTGTAGTAGTCCCAGAGCGGCGCGTACTTGATGCCGGCCAGCTCGGCGCCCTGGTAGCGGGCGACGACGGCGGCGGCCGCGGCCTCGGCGGCGGTGCTCGGCGCCGCCTCGCCGTCGGCGTCGGGGGTTTCAGCGTCGGTGGTTTCAGCGTCGGTGAAGCCCAGGTCCTTGGCGTAGGCACCGAGCAGCTCGGCGGCGATCAGGTGGCGGCCGGGCAGCTCCGAGGCTGCCGGGGCCTCGACGACCACGTATTCCACCTCGGGTCCCACGGCCACGGAGAAGTTGGTGGGCAGCGTCCAGGGGGTGGTGGTCCAGGCGAGCAGGTTGACCCCGGCGAGGGCATCGCCGTGCGTGCCGCCTCCGGTGATCGGGAAGGCCACCGTGACCGAGGGGTCCTGACGGTCCTTGTAGACGTCGTCGTCCATGCGCAGCTCGTGGTTGGACAGCGGGGTCTCGTCCTTCCAGCAGTACGGCAGCACGCGGAAGCCCTGGTAGGTCAGGCCCTTCTCGTGCAGCTGCTTGAACGCCCAGATCACGGACTCCATGTAGTCCACGTTGAGCGTCTTGTAGTCGTTCTCGAAGTCCACCCAGCGCGCCTGGCGGTGCACGTAGGACTTCCACTCGCCGGTGTACTTCAGCACCGAGGCGCGGCAGGCGTCGTTGAACTTGTCCACGCCGAAGGCCTCGATCTCGGCCTTGTCCGTCATGCCGAGTTCCTTCATCGCGGTCAGCTCGGCGGGCAGTCCGTGGGTGTCCCAGCCGAAGCGGCGCTCCACCCGGGAGCCGCGCTGGGTCTGGTAGCGGGCCACGAGGTCCTTCACGTAGCCGGTGAGCAGGTGCCCGTAGTGCGGCAGACCGTTGGCGAAGGGCGGGCCGTCGTAGAAGACGAACTCATTGCCCTGACCGGAGGCATCCACGGCGGGCCGGTTGTCGATGGAGGCCTGGAAGGTGCCGTCCTTCTCCCACTCCGCGAGCACGCGCTCTTCGATCTTCGGGAAGCGCGGGGAGGCGGGGATCCGGCGGGCACCGGAGTCGGCGGCGGAGGCGCGGGGATACACGGGAGAGTTGTTCTCGGTCATGGAGGTCCGTCCTGCAGTGGTGCTGAGCGATGGTCTGATGCACTCACAAGGACGCCTGCCGGGCGCGGTACCACCTTGCTTGCCCTCCGTCTGCCGCCCCAGCCCCGTGGACGAGGTGGGGACGCCGCCGTCGGGCCTCTCCATGACTGCTGTGACGGGCTTACCCGTCCGGCTCTACTGAGGCGCCGCGACGGTCATGCCGCGGAGCCGGTTCTTCCGGAAGCTCACCGGTGATGGCCGGGTCGAAGCTGCTGGGCCCAAGTCTACTGGGTCCGCGGGCGGGTAGCCATACGGGGCCGGTGCCGCGGGCATGTCCGGGAGTGCTGCGGCGCTGTCCGGAGGTGCTGCGGCGCTGTCCCCCGCGGCGGGGTCGCTATAGGGTGATGTGGGATCTCGAGAGGAGACCGTGGTGACCATCGATGTCTGGCCGGAGACGGCCCCGACGCAGATTCTGCTTCTGACCCTCGCGTTCCTGATGTCGGCGGCCATCGGGATCGAGCGTGACCTCCGGCAGAAGTCCGCCGGGGCGCGCACCCACATCCTGGTCGGCATGGGCTCGGCGTTGTTCACCCTGGTCTCCGCCTACGGGTTCTCCCACCTGATCGGTGGAGACGTGGTCCTCGACCCGTCACGGATCGCGGCGCAGATCGTCAGCGGGATCGGCTTCATCGGCGCCGGGGTGATCTTCGTGCGGCAGAACGCGGTCTCCGGATTGACCACCGCCGCGTCGATCTGGGTGACGGCCGCGGTCGGCATGGCCTGTGGCGCCGGGATGCCGGTGATCGCCGGACTCACGGTGGTCTTCTATCTGCTCTCGGTGACCGTAGTGACGAACCTGGTCCGCCGACTCCCCCGACATGACCGGTCCGAGCGCTACATCGTGCGCTACGCGGACGGGCACGGGGTCCTGCGCGAGATCCTCGGGGCCGCCTCGCAATGGGGGTACGAGACTCGTCTGGTGCGCACCCGCCGGCTCGAGGTCGGCGACGGATTCGCGGTGGACGCCACGATGACCTTCACCCGCACCCAGCGTGTGGGCCGCGAGCATCTCTTCGAAGCACTCCAGGAGCTCGACGGCGTCCTGGAGATCCGCACCGTCACCGAAGAGAACGACTGAGCCAGCCGCCTCCCCGGGGTCAAAAAATCGTAGAGCTGCGGAAAAATCGTAGAGCTGCAGCCCTACGATCGGCTGCAGCTCTACGATCATCTCCACGATTCGTTCAGGCTGAGAAGGAAACTGTCCGTTCAGGTCCCATACCCATACTCAGCATGGCTTCCACCAATTGCCACCGGGCAGGAAGCACCTCGGTCCTGTGTAGCTTGTCGGTTCATCACGGTGGGTATAGCCAGCGGGTCGGTCGGACGGTCCAAGGTTCGGAGTTCCACCACCTCCCCCGGAAGATCCGTTGGTGGGGGAAGGCGCCGGAGCTGGGGCAGGGGCGGGTGCAGGGGCTGGCGCAGGCGCAGGCGCCGGAGCTGGGGCAGGTGCAGGTGCTGGGGCTGGGGCTGGCGCAGGTGCCGGGGCTGGCGCAGGTGCCGGCTGCGGAGCAGGGGCGGGTTGAGGTGCGGCCGTCTCTCTTTCGCGCTCGAGCTCTGCCTGGCGTTGCTCTGCCTCACGATCCGCTTCGGCTTGATCTGCGGCCGCCTCCTGCGCCTCTCGCACCGCGTCGACACGCTCAATCTCGGCTTGGTCTTCCGAGGCTCGTCGTTCGCCCTTCGTGATCGCCTGATCGAGGCTTCGCTCGTAGGCATTCAGGTAAGAGCCGTGGGCACGGTGATGCACCCCTGACTCCTCTGGGTCCAGGGAGAGCACGAGGTCTCGGGCTTCATCCGCCAGCACGACGGCGGCAACAGCGGCCGCGGCAGATTCCTCGAGCTCCTCGTACCCCTGAGGCCCGTCCGTGGGCAGGTCGTCCACCGCGTCGAGGGCGTCCTGGACCTGCCCCGGAACCGTGCAAGGCAGAGAGTCGTCGAATAGGCCCCGGCCGGCAGACTCGGCTTCCTTCTGCGCTTCCTCGACCGGCGGTAGGAATCGTTCATTCGGTTCGTAGTAAACAGCGATCCCAAAACCGGCCCGTGCGACAGCAGCGTTGATGAGATCGTCATCTTTGAACACGCCGGCAAGCAGTCGGTCGTACTGATCGGTGCGCTCCTCGTCGAACTCGAGGCGAACGGCGTCGCCGGGCGCGAGCAACTCTTCTAGGAACTGTGAAGCCTCCGGCCCCAAGCACTCCACTCCTCGATCAGGATGCTTCGTCTCTGGAGTGTCGATATTGAGAAGCCGAACGCTGTGAGTATCACCGGCATGTTCGACGCGGATGGTGTCGCCGTCAATGACATCGACCACCACTGCATCAACTGAACTGTCACTCGTAAGCGAGGAAGCGGGCGCGCAACCCCCGCTACCGAGTAACCCGATGAGAACCGCTGGCACGAGAAGGGGTCGCTTCAAACTGATTACTCCCACTATGAAGTCTTGGCAATACCTGTACACAGAATACAGGTGCTGCTTCAGGGGACACAGCGAAAATTGTCGTAGAGCTGCGGAAAAATCGTAGAGCTGCAGCCCTACGATCGGCTGCAGCTCTACGATTTTTTGACGCGTCGGGGAGGTCAGACCTGGGCGGGCTGTTCTTCCTCGGCGAGCTCCACCTGCGTGACCACCACGGCCTGGGTGCCGTCGGTCTGCGGGCGCAGCTCCAGCGCACGCGATCGGGTGGCGGCCTGGACGTCCGCGATGGCGGCGTCGATGTGGGCCAGCGTGCGCTCCGGCGCGGAGACCGTCGCGGTGACCACTTCCGTGCGCTGCTTCACCTTGGCCTCGGACTTGACCTTGCGCAGCCCGGAGAGCACCTGCGCCACGGAGTCCAGCATCCCGGCGGAGCCCTGCACGGACTCGAGCCCGGCGGTGGTGGGCCACTGGGTGGAGTGGACCGACCCCTGTCGCCACCAGCGCCAGACCTCGTCGGTGACGAAGGGCAGCACCGGGGCGAAGAGCCGCAGCAGCGAATCCAGCGTGGTGGCCAGGGCTGCGAGCACCGAGTTCTGTGCCTGCTCGCCGCGTGAGCCGTAGGCCCGGTCCTTGACCAGCTCCACGTAGTCGTCGGTGAAGGACCAGAAGAAGGACTCCACCAGCTGCAGCGCCCGAGCGTAGTCATAGTCGGCGAAGTGCTTGGTCGCCTGGTCCACCACGGTGCGCAGCTCGGCGATCAGGGCGCGGTCCAGCGCCTCGGTGAGGACCTGGGCGCCGGCGTCGTCGGTGATGATGTGACCCTCGGTCACCCCGAGGTTCAGCGCGAACTTCGAGGCGTTGAGCAGCTTGATCGCCAGGCGGCGCCCGATCTTCATCTGCGCGACCTCATAGGCGGTGTCCGCACCGAGCTTGGCCGAGGCCGCCCAGTAGCGCACCGCGTCGGAGCCGAACTGCTCCAACGGCTCGGTGGGCACGACCACGTTGCCCTTGGACTTGGACATCTTCTTCCGGTCCGGGTCCAGGATCCAGCCGGAGATTGCGGTGTTGGTCCACGGCACGGAGTCGTTGAGCGAGTTCGCGCGGACCGCGGAGGCGAAGAGCCAGGTCCGGATGATGTCGTGGCCCTGCGGACGCAGGTCGAACGGGAAGACCTTGTTGAAGAAGTCGTTGTCCTTCTCCCAGCGGCCCGCGATGTGCGGAGTGATCGCCGAGGTGGCCCAGGTGTCCAGGACGTCGGCCTCACCGACGAAGCCGCCGGCGGCGCCGCGCTGGGACTCCTCGTACCCTGCGGGGACCTGCGAGGCGGGATCCACCGGCAGCAGCGCCTCGTCGGGCAGCAGCGGGTTGTCGTAGTCGGGCTCGGCGTCGGCGTTGAGCGGGTACCAGACCGGGATCGGCACGCCGAAGAAGCGCTGCCGGGAGACCAGCCAGTCCCCGTTGAGTCCCTCCACCCAGTTCTCGTAGCGGGACCGCATGAAGGCGGGGTGCCAGGAGATCTCCCTGCCGCGGGCGACCATCTTGTCCCGGCGGACGGCGTCGCGGCCGCCGTTGCGGATGTACCACTGCCGGGAGGTCACGACCTCCAGCGGCTTGTCGCCCTTCTCGTAGAAGTGCACCGCGTGGGTGATCTTCTTGGGCTCGCCGTCGAGCAGGTCTGCGGCCTTGAGCAGCTCCACCACGGCCTCCTTGGCCGAGTGCACGGTCTTGCCGGCGAGCTGGTCGTAGTTGGTCCGTCCCTGCTCGGAGCTGATCCACTCCGGGGTCTCGCGGGAGAACCGGCCGTCGCGGCCGATCAGTGCGCGGGTGGGCAGCTGCAGCTCCCGCCACCAGGTCACGTCGGTCATGTCGCCGAAGGTGCAGATCATCGCGGCGCCGGAGCCCTTGTCCGGCTGCGCGAGACCGTGCGCCTTGACCTCGACCTCGACGTCGAAGAGCGGGGAGATCACGGTCTTGCCGAAGAGGTGCTGGTAGCGCTCGTCGTCGGGGTGCGCGACCAGGGCCACGCAGGAGGGCAGCAGCTCAGGCCGTGTGGTCTCGATGAAGACCTGCTCCCCGGTGTCCTTCACCGTGAAGGGGTACCGGTGGTACGCCCCGGGGTGGTCCTTGGCCTCGAGCTCGGCCTGGGCCACCGCGGTGCGGAAGGTGATGTCCCACAGCGTCGGCGCCTGCGCGGTGTAGGCGTTGCCCGCGTGGACGTCGCGCAGGAAGGCACGCTGGGAGGCCGCGCGGGAGTCGTCGTCGATGGTGCGGTAGGTCTGGCGCCAGTCCACCGAGAGGCCCAGCCGGGAGAAGAGATCCTCGAAGATCTTCTCATCCTCCACGGTGAGGGTCTCGCAGAGCTCGATGAAGTTCTGCCGGCTGATCGCGTCCCAGTCGCGCTGGTTCTTCGCGGGCTTCTCCGGCGGGGTGTAGTCCGGGTTGTAGGGCTGTGCCGGGTCACAGCGCACCCCGTAGTAGTTCTGCACCCGACGCTCGGTGGGCAGCCCATTGTCGTCCCAGCCCAACGGGTAGAACACGTTCTTGCCGGACATCCGCATGAAGCGTGCCATCACGTCGGTCTGGGTGTAGGAGAACATGTGCCCCACGTGCAGGGACCCGGAGGCCGTCGGCGGCGGGGTGTCGATGGAGTACACCTGGGCGCGCTCGGTGTCCTCGTTGAAGTGGTAGATCTCCTCCGCCTGCCAGGCGGCGTGGAGCTTCTCCTCGAGGCCCTCCAGCGCCGGGCGGTCCGGGACCACGGGGGTCCTGGTCTCGGCGGTGCCGTGGGAGGAGTCTGCGGAAAGGGTCTCGGTGGCGGGCGCGTCTGTGCCCGGAGTCTGATCAGCCATGCTGGCCATTCTCTCACGGTGGGAGTGTCACATACTGAACCCCCGGTTCTCCGCAGGCACCCTGCTCACTAGGCTGTCTCCATGATCCAGACTGATGTCTCCACTCGCAGCGCCCTGGTCACCGGCGCCTCCTCCGGGATCGGCGCGGCCACCGCGCACCGACTCACCACCGAGGGCTGGCGGGTCTTCGCCGTCGCCCGGCGTGCCGAGAAGCTCGAAAGCCTGGCTGAGCAGGAAGGGATCATCCCGATCATCTGCGACGTCACCGACCCTGAGCAGGTGGCCGCCGCGTTGGAAGAGGTCACCGCGGCCGGCGGGATCGACACGCTGATCAACAACGCCGGCGGCGCGCTGGGCATGGACTCGGTGGCCGAGGGGCGACCCGAGGACTGGCGCTGGATGTTCGACGTCAACGTGCTGGGCGCCTTGAACATGATCAAGGCCTTCGTCCCGATGCTGCGTGAGCATGGCGAGGGCACGATCCTCACCGTGACCTCCACCGCCGCGCTCGCCCCCTACGAGGGTGGGGCCGGCTACAACGCGGCGAAGTTCGGCGAGCACGCGCTCACTGGGGCGCTGCGTCTGGAGGAGGCCGAGCACAACATCCGCGTGATCGAGGTGCTGCCGGGGATGGTGGCGACCGAGGAGTTCACCGCCAAGCGGCTGCGCGGCGATGTGGCCGCCGCCGAGGCCGTCTACCGCGGGGTCAAGCGTCCGCTGGTGGCCGAAGACATCGCCGAGGTGATCGCCGCCGCGGTGAAGCTGCCGCACCATGTGAACCTCGACCAGGTCGTGGTCCGCCCGGTGGCCCAGGCCGCGCAGCACAAGGTGATCCGCGAGGAGTGATCCCGGCTCTGACCTGAGCGAACAGACGACGACGCCGGCGCGGGCCCTCAAGCCCGCGCCGGCGTCGTCGTGTGGTGCTGCTATGTCTTGCGAGTCCCGATCAGTCGAAGGCTGGGGACTCCGTGCGGGAGCGCTTGAGCTCGAAGAAGTACGGGAACTGGGCCAGGGCCACAGCGCCGTCGAAGACCTTGCCGGCATCCTCGCCGCGCGGGATCCGGGTCAGCACCGGGCCGAAGAACGCCGTGCCCTGGAAGGCGACGATCGGGGTGCCGACGTCCTGGCCGACCAGGGAGATGCCCTTGTCGTGGGAGGCGCGCATCTCGACGTCGTTCTCATCGGTCTTGGCCTCGGCGAGGAGGTCCTCCTCCAGGCCCACGGCGCGCAGCGCGTTGAGCGTGGCGGCCTCAAAGTCCTTGTTGCCGTTGTTGTGGATCTCGGTGCCGGCGGCGGTGTAGAACTCGCCGACCTTGGCCTCGCCGTGCTTCAGCGCGACGGCGGTGGCGGTGCGGGCGGGGATCCAGCGGGAGAGCTGCTCGGGGTCCTCGGCGGGTGAGGGGTTCTTGTCCTCGTTGAGCACGCCGAGGCTCATCACGTTCCAGTGCACCTCGATGTCACGGACCTTCTCCGCCTCCAGGATCCAGCGTGATGTCACCCAGGCGAAGGGGCACAGCGGGTCAAACCAGAAATCGACGCGTTCAGCCATGAGGAGCTCCTCTCGGCGCGGGGCGATCAGCCGCCGCGCACGGTTTTAGTGTTCGTTGGGTTCAGCTCCAGCGCGTATCGGGCTTCGCCCGGGTGCAGCTGGTGCTTCTTCTCGTCCCAACCGGGACGGCGCGGGATCCATTCCTGCTCAGAGCGGGGCGTCCTCCGGGATCGGGACCTCCAGGCCCAGCAGCGCGTTCTCGGTGACCTCCATCAGCGCCGGATGGATCCAGTACTGGCCGCGAGCCGTCGTATAGGCGTCCTGGCCGAAGCTCATCGCCTGGATGATCGGCTGGATCAGGTTCGACGCCTGATAGCCCATGACGTGGGCGCCGAGGATCTGACCGCTGCGACGGTCGGCGATCACCTTGAAGATGCCCTCGCCGTCCTCCATCGCCCAGCCGTAGGCGGTGTCGCCGTAGTTCTGGATCTTGGTGGTGAGGTGCTCGGCGCCGATGGCTTCCGCCGCCTGGGTCTCGGTGAGTCCGACCTGAGCCATCTCGGGGAAGGAGAAGATCGCCGCCGGGATGGCCTCCTGCCGGGAGGGGCGGATCCGGTCGGGGTGTTCCAGGTTGTGCGCCACCACCCGGGCCTCCTGGTTCGCCACGTGCTTGAGCATCGCCGGCGAGCTGATGTCCCCGAGCGCGTAGAGGCCCTCCACCGGTTCGCCCTGGATGAGCACCCGCTGGCAGGCGTCCACCGCGAGGCGACCGTCGGGGTGGACGTCCAGGCCGGCCTCGCGGGCGCCGATCAGGTCGGTGTTCGGGGTGCGGCCGATCGCCACCAGGACCGTGTCCACGTCGTGGCGCTCCACGCTGCCGTCGGAGGTGACCAGCTCGACCCGCAGTCCGCCGTCCTGCTCGCTGATGTTGGTCACGGCGCGCTCCAGATGCACCGTCCAGTTATTATGCGCCTCGGCGGTGAAGGCGGCTGAGATGTCGGCGTCCATGGCGGTCATCAGTCCGCGGCTGCGGTTGACCTGGATGACCTCGGTGCCGAAGGCGGAGAAGACCCCGGCGAACTCACAGGCGATGTATCCGCCGCCGATGATCAGCAGCTTCTCCGGCCGCGCCTCGATGCGCATGATGCTGTCCGAGGTGTGGACGCCGGGCAGGTGGATGCCGGGGACCTGCGGCAGCGCGGGGCGGGATCCGGCGGCGATGACCATCTGGTCGGCCTCGGCGTGGACGCCGGAGTCGGAGACGAAGGCGAAGGGGGGCTGGCTGAAGTCACCGGTCAGCGTCACCTTCTCGGACACGAGATCGACGAACTCCTGCTCCACCGCGCGGTAGTGCCGACCACCGGCCGAGATGGCGTCGATGCGCGAGAAGATCCGGTCCCGCATGGCGGGGAAGTCCACGTCGGTGGTCGCCTGGGTGACATTGAGCCGGGCCGCTTCCACGGGCCCGCGGGCCAGGGCGGCCGGGCGGACGAACATCTTGGTGGGGATGCATCCGACGTTGAGGCAGGTGCCGCCGAAGGCTTCCGTGCTGCCTGAGCCCTTGTCCGCCAGGACGACGCGCTTGTCGTCCCAGAAGGGGGTGATCAGGGAGTTTCCGGAGCCGGAGCCGATGATGGAGAGGTCGTAGTGGGCCATGCGGCAATCCTAGACTCCCCCGTCGGGTCGTTCTTCCCGGCGACGTCTCGACGTCTCTGCGGGAATCCCTGGACGCTCGTCTGGGTTGTCGTGGAGGAATCACCTGTCTGCGCGGGTCCGCTCGTCAGACTCACATCACCGACCCCACCTCAAGGAGCAGCCCATGATTCTCATCGTCGTGAAATTCCAGGTCAAGCCGGAGCTCGCCGATCAGTGGCCCGCCATCACGGCTGAGTTCACGCAGGCCACCCGCGCCGAGCCCGGCAACAAGTGGTTCGACTGGTCGCGCAGTGTGGAGGACCCCAACGAGTACGTGCTGATCGAGGCGTTCGACGACGACGCCGCAGGCCCGCACGTGGAGTCGGCGCACTTCCAGAAGGCGGTCAGCTCGGACGGGGCCATGGCGCAGGCGCTGGTCTCGACCCCGAAGATCATCTCTCGCCAGGTCGAGGGTGATGGCTGGGAAGAGATGGGTGAGATGAAGATCGGCTGAGCCGACTTTCACTGCGCGGAGCGCCGGGGCAAGGAACACTCCAGATCATCCCTATGATGGGTAGCGTGCAGATCTTGAGCGTTTCCAGTTTGAAAGGCGGGGTCGGTAAGACCTCGGTCACCATGGGCCTTGCCTCGGCCGCCCTCCACCAGGGGGTGCGGACCCTCGTCGTCGACCTCGACCCCCATGCGGACTCCACCACCGGTCTCGCCGTCACCCGCGGCACCGGCACCGAGGCCGGGCAGCTGCTGCGCGACGCCAAGCGCGCCGACATCAACGACCATTTGGTGCGCTCCGGCTGGGTGGACCTGCTCCCCAAGGAGCAGCGCGCCAAGGCGAAGCTCGACGTCGTCGTCGGCTCGGCGCTCTCCGCTGCGTTTGATCGTCCAGACATCCGGCCCCGCGATATGCGCCGGCTGAAGCTGCTCCTGGACCGGGTCACCGGCTACGACCTGGTGCTCATCGACTGCCCGCCGTCACTGGCCGGACTGACCCGCATCGGTTGGGCGGCCTCCGCCGGGGTGCTGCTGGTGGCAGAGCCGAGCCTGTTCTCCGTGGCCGGAACCGAGCGCACGATGCGCGCCATCCGGATGTTTTCCAATGAGTACGCCCCGCAGCTGAAGTCGGCCGGGGTCGTGGTCAACCGGGCACGCGCCGACTCCACCGAGCATGAATACCGGCTGCTCGAGATGGAGCGGCTCTACAAGGACAAGCTGATGCTTCCGGTGCTGGAGGAGAACCCCTTCTGGCAGCAGATCCAGGGCGCGGCATACCCGGTGCACCAATGGCCCGGCGATCAGGTCAGGGACCTGGCGAAGTCCTTCGACCAGCTGCTCAAGCAGCTCGTCTGAGGAAGCAGCTTCTGGGCGCAGAGCAAGGCAGCAGCACATAGCGGAAGGACCGCTCCTCCTCGAGGGGCGGTCCTTCCGCTATGTCACCGTGCCGGGACGAGGCCTCAGGAGGCCTGGGAGCGGCGGGCCCTGAGCTGAGCCAGCTCATCCCCGGCGGAGGAGTCGAGGACCTCGAGGCCGGGCACCGTCTCGGGCTCTGTGCGCTCGCGCGGCAGCTCGACCAGGCTGGCCTCAACCTCGCGCCAGACACGACCCACCGCGATGCCGAAGACGCCCTGTCCGCCCTGCACGAGGTCGATGACCTCGTCCGCGGAGGTGCATTCATAGACCGAGGCGCCGTCGGACATCAGGGTGATCTGTGCCAGATCGTCGACGCCGCGTTCACGCAGGTGCTCGATGGCGGTGCGGATCTGCTGCAGCGAGACGCCGGTGTCCAGCAGCCGCTTGACCACCTTGAGCACCAGGACGTCCCGGAAGGAATAGAGTCGGGCCGAGCCGGAGCCGGCGGCATTGCGCATGGAGGGCTGGACCAGCTTCGTGCGAGCCCAGTAGTCGAGCTGACGGTAGGTGATCCCTGCCGCCGCGCAGGCGACCGGACCGCGATATCCGAGCTCTTCGTCCAGCTCGGGCAGGCCGTCGCTGAACAGGGGCTGCTGGGCAGCTGCCTGCCCTGGCCGTACACGCTCGAAGTCCGCGTGCGATTCTGGACCCACCTGGTAGCCTCCTGAAGTGCTGGACTCCGCTGGGGAAGCGCATCCCTGCGCCGCGAGAGCGACGAGGAAGGTGCATGCGAAGGCCTTGTCCCTAGACGGTATTGCCGCAGCCGCGCCGGGTCAAAGACATTTGAAATTTACTCTACGGCGTGTCGTGGGATTGCACTAGTCGCGAGACCGCATCCTGGGCGGTTCACTCGAAATCCTCCGGCTCGGCATTGTCCAGCAATCGGCGAAACTCCTTGATCTCATCCTCGGAGATCGGACGCTGTCCGGTGGCCGCGGTGCGCGGGGTGATCCCGACCCGGGTGAGCATCTCGCGGTCCATCGTGACCAGGCACTGCACCCGCACGGCGACCGCGATCGCGTCAGAGGCTCTCGCGTCGAAGCTGCGACCGCTGCCCAAGGTGATGGTGCCGCGGTAGGTCGAGGAGTCCAGCATGCCGATCTCCACGGAGCGGACTCCGGAGCCCAGCCGGGTCATGACTTCGGCGAGCAGGTCGTGGGTCATCGGTCGGGGCGGGAACTTCTTCTCCATGGCCATCGCGACCGCGTTGGCCTCCGCAGGTCCGACCAGGACGGCCACGTGAAGGTTCTCCAGTCCAGGTTCGGCACCGCGGAGCACCACTACAGGCTGCTTCGAGGGAAGCTCGATCCGAACTCCCACGACATCCAGCGGCACCAGCTGGCTCTCCATGGATCAAGTCTAAGTCAGTTTTTGTCCAACTGCTCGACCGATGTGTCCATGATTGAGGCACGGAGTTCTTTGAGGCACTGCAACATCTCTTTGGAGGACTCTGCCACTCGCGCCCGGGCCGCGGTGTCCTTGCGGGCCGCGTGCGGAGCCATGGCCCGTGAGATCAGATCCAGCTCGTTGTCTGCCGAGCGTCGAATGTTGACCAGGTGTTTCGGTTCGAGCCCGTAGCGCGCGAGCACGCGGACCGCCTTGACGGCCTTCAGATCGTGGTGGCTGTAGTTGCCCTCGGCGTCCGCCTGGATGATGCGGAACTTCTCCAGGGTGTCGAGCATCCCCCGGGTGGCGCCGGAGTGGGCGCGCAGCTCCTTGCGCGACATCGGACGGATGCGCCCGGTGATCTGTGCGGCCATCTCATCGGTGACCTCGCGGGGACCCACAGGCGCGGCCTGCGGGAGCGCCTCCGGGGTCTCCCCCGAGTCGATGGCGTCCATCGTCTGCTTGATGACGTCCAGCGGCATGTAGCGGTCCCGCTGCAGCGCGAGAATGAATCGGAGGCGCTCGACGTCGGCCGCGCAGTACTTGCGGTAGCCCGACGCGGTGCGGGCCGGCTCGACCAGGTCGCGCTCCTCGAGGAAACGCAGCTTGGACGCGGTCAGGTCGGGGAACTCGTTCTGCAGCTCGCGCAGCACTTCGGAGATGGTGAACACGTGTGTGGCGGCACGCTCGGTCGAGGTCTCGGCCGGTTTCGGCCTTGGCTTCGGCGCTGGTGAAGCACTCACTGCGTGTCCTCTTTCAGGCTGGCGGGAGGGAACGAACTCACCCTCAGGATAGCGTTCCCGTCCGGTCCGCCCGGGGATCTCGTCTCACCGGTCAGTCGGATTCTCTTGACCCGGCATAGAAGGTGAGCCGGAACTTGCCGATCTGGACCTCGTCGCCGGGCTTCAGCGCGTACTCATCCACCCGGTCGTGGTTCACATACGTGCCGTTGAGGCTGCCGAGATCTCGGATCTGGAAGCCTCGGCCTTCGCGGGTCAGCTCGACGTGGCGCCGGGACACGGTCACGTCATCGAGGAAGATTCCCGCCTCTGGGTGCCGACCCACGGTGGTCAGGTCCTGATCCAGCAGGAAGCGGGCTCCCTGATTCGCGCCGCTGTGCGCGATGAGCAGAGCCGAGTTCCTCGGCAGCGCTGCAATGGCCTGCTTGTCATCCTCTGAGAGATGAGGCTCCCCGGGGTGCGCGTCAGCGGGCGGCAACGAAATGCTCGTCGTCTCCGCCGCACTCTGACCGTTGTCATGTTCTCGCGTGCTTTCCACGTCGCCTCCTCTCGCCGGCCTGTCTGCTGGCGGCTTTCAGCCTACTTGCTTTTTGTAATCCTCGGCAGAGAGCAGCGAGTCCACCGCCGAGGTCTCTGCGAGCTTGATCTCGAAGAGCCACCCCGCTCCGTAGGGCGCGGAGTTCACGGCTCCCGGATTCTCGTCGAGCTCCGTGTTGACCGCGACGATCTCGCCGCCCACCGGAGCGAAGATGTCAGAGACCGACTTGGTGGATTCGACCTCGCCGACCACATCACCGGAGGTGACGGTGGAGCCGACCTCGGGGTGCTCCACGTAGACGACCTCGCCGAGGGCGTCCTGGGCGAAATCGGTGATGCCTACGCGCACCACGAGAGCGTCGTCGGTGGTGCCGATCCATTCGTGCTCGGCACTGTACTTGAACTCTTCGGGGACGGTGCTCATGATTGCGCTCCACTCTTAGGCCTGGTGTTGACTGCACAGCGGCCAGCCACCTTGCGGCGGGCTGGCCTGCTGAGCGTCAGGTCTGTCTGCGAATAACTTAGCACCCCAGGCTGGCCTGGGGATATGACCGCTGCGGTCTGTCTGGGCGGTGGCTGCGGCGGTGACACCTGGATCGACCGCGGCTCAGCTCTGCCGGGAGACGAACCGTTCGGCGTCGCGCTTGCGGTCCTCCCGGGCTTCGCGGGTCAGCTCCGCGCCGGCTTCCGCGTCCCGGGTCAGGTTCTCGCCGGTGGCCGGGTCGAAGAGGTGCATCCTGCGGGTGTCGAGCCAGAGCTCGGCGGTGTCGCCGCTGCGGAACCGGGACGTCGCGTCGACCTCGACCACGAGCTGGGTGCGCAGCTCATCGGCATCCATCTCCTCGGCGAGGTTGCGCAGCGTGTCCTGCACCCGTTCGTCGGTCTCGTAGGAGACGTAGGCGTACTGCTCGTTGCCCATCCACTCGCTGTGGCTGATCTCGGCCGTGAAGGTGGTGCCTTTGGAGAGCTGCGCCTCGCTGAGCTGGGAGGCGTCGTCGAAGAACTCCGGACGGATGCCGGCAAGCACGATCTCGCGTCCCGCGCCGGCCTTCGCCGCGCGGTCCGGGATCTCGATCTTGCCCAGCGGGGTGGAGAAGACATTGCCCTCCACGGTGCCGGGAAGGAAGTTCATCGAGGGCGAGCCGATGAATCCCGCGACGAAGAGGTTGGCCGGCTGCTCATAGAGCTCGCGCGGGGACGCGATCTGCTGGAGCAGGCCCTTCTTCAGCACCGCCACCCGGTCCCCCAGCGTCATCGCCTCGGTCTGATCGTGCGTGACGTAGACGCTGGTGGTGTTGAGCTCACGCTGGAGCCTGGCGATCTCCGCGCGCATCTGGCCGCGCAGCTTGGCGTCGAGGTTCGAGAGCGGCTCGTCGAAGAGGAAGGCGTCGGCCTCGCGGACGATGGCCCGGCCCATGGCGACCCGCTGCCGCTGACCGCCGGAGAGGTTCGCCGGCTTCCGATCGAGGTGCTCGGTGAGCTCGAGCATGGTCGCGGCATGGCGGACCTTCTCGTCGATCTCCTCCTTGGTGAACTTGCCCTTGGTCAGTCGCATCGGGAAGGCGATGTTCTCGTAGACCGTCAGGTGCGGGTAGAGCGCGTAGCTCTGGAAGACCATGGCGAGGTTGCGCTCGCGCGGGGCCTTCTCGTTCACCCGCTCACCACCGATGAGCAGATCACCCTCGGTGATGTCCTCGAGCCCCACGATCATCCGCAGCAGCGTGGACTTGCCGCAGCCGGAGGGTCCGACCAGGATGATGAACTCGCCGTCTTCGATGTCGATGGAGATGTCATTGACGGCGGGGAAGCCGTCGTCGTATTTCTTGACGAGATTCTGAAGCGTGATGGATGACATTGCAGTGGAGTCCTTATCTACTCAGCCCTTGACGGCGCCCTGGGTCAGTCCGGAGACGATCTGGCGCTGGAACAGCAGCACCAGGACGACGACGGGGATGGTCACGATGATGGCGGCCGCGGAGATCGCGCCGGTGGGTTCCTCGAACTGTGAGGCGCCGGTGAAGAAGGCCAGTGCGGCCGGAACGGGTCTGGCGGCTTCGGTGGAGGTCAGCGATATCCCATAGACGAAGTCGTTCCAGGCGATGAAGAACGCGATGATCGCGGTGGTGAACACGCCGGGCATCGCCAGCGGGACGATCGCCCGGCGGAAGGCCTGCCACTGGGTGGCACCGTCCACCTGCGCCGCCTGCTCCAGGTCCCAGGGGATCTGGCGGAAGAACGCCGCGAGGGTCCAGATGGAGATCGGCAGGGTCAGTGACAGATACGGGATGATCAGACCGAGCCAGGTATCATAGAGCCCGATGTTGCGCCACAGGTTGAACAGCGGGGTCACCACCGAGATGACCGGGAAGATCGAGACCGCCAGCGCGGTGCCCAGGATGATCCTCTTGCCCGGGAAGTTCAGCCGGGCGATGGCGTAGGCACACAGCGTGGCCAGCACCACCGCGATGAACGTGGCGATCAGCGTGATGCCGATCGAGTTGCGGAAGGCGGTGAGGAACAGCTCCTGGGCGTCGCCGACCAGGATCATCTCGTAGTTCGCCCAGGTCCAGTTCGACGGCAGGAAGGCCGCATTGCCGAGGTCCGCCTGGGTCTTGAAGCTGGTCGCGAGGATCGCTGCCACGGGGAAGAGCGCATAGAGCAGGACGACGACGGTGAGCACCGTCCATCCCAGGCGCTGCTTCCCGGTGAGCTTGCCGTTGGAGGCCATCTCTACTTACCTCCCTTTGCATCGGTGCCGCTGGCGAGATCGACCTTGAAGAACTTGATCGCGATCAAACAGATCAGCAGCACGCAGATGAAGAGGATCACCGAGACCGCGGAGCCCAATCCGATCTCGAGCCGTCCGATGGAGGTCCGATAGGCCAGCAGCGAGAGCACCTCGGTGCCCGCGGCGCCATTGGTCATGATGAAGACGTTGTCGAATATTCGGAAGGCATCCAGTGCGCGGAAGAGCACCGCGACCATGATGGCGGCCTTCATATTGGGCAGGATCACCCGGGTCATCTGCTGACGCCAGCTGGCGCCGTCGACCTTGGCGGCTTCGACCAGCTCATCGGGGACCTGGGCGAGTCCGGCCAGAAGCAGCAGCGCGATGAACGGCGTGGTCTTCCAGATCTCCGAGGCCATGATCACCGTGATCGCGGTGCCGAAGTTGGCGAACCAGTCGAGGTCGCTGTCGATGCCGGGAACCCAGCCGAACCAGTTGTTCACGAAGCCGGAGTTGATGTCGAACATGTAGTACCAGGCGAAGGCGGAGACCACCGTGATGATGCCATAGGGCACCAGGATCGCGGTGCGCAGCGCCCCGCGGATCCGCAGCAGCGCCTTGTGCATGACCAGCGCCAGCCCGAAGCCGAGCACCAGCTCCACGGCCACGGTCACCACGGTGACCAGCACCGTGACACCGAGGGCGGACCAGAAGACCTCCGTGTCGGAGAGGATGGTCATGTAGTTCTGCAGGAATACGAAGGAGCGGTCATCCGGGGAGGTGAGCCGGAAGGAGAACAGCGAGTCGTAGATCGCCTGAGCGATGGGATAGGCGGTGACCGCCAGCATGATGAAGAACGCAGGTCCGGCGATCAGCCAGCCCAGTCGCGCCTCTGACTTGGCGCGGTTGGTCCGCTTCGTGCCGTTGCCGTTCCTACGAGCGCTGCTCTTGTTGTTTGACGCCTCGGCGGCTTCGCGCTTCTGCCGCCGCGAGGTCTCTGGTGCGGTTGTCACAGGAGACGCTCCCCTCTGAGCACTTCAACGATGAAGGCATCGGTCTGTGTAGGAGTCTGTTCGGCACTGACCCCTGAGATGGGGGTGAACTCCTGCTGGATCGCGGTAGAGATCTCGTTGTAGAAGGGGGTCTGCGGTCGCGGGGCGGCGTTGTCGAGCGCCTCGCGGATCGCGTCGGCCATCGGGTAGTCGTCTTCCAGGGCCGGATCATCGTAGGCGGCCTCCGAGGACGGCGGGTTGCCGTTGGTGATGAAGTACTCGGTCTGGTTCTCCGGAGCCACGATGCACTCGATCGCCTCGAAGGCGAGCTCCTGGTTCTCCGAGTCGGCACCCACTCCGAGGTTGATGCCGCCCAGCGGAGGCGCTGAGGCGGTGTCCGCATCGACCCGGGGGTACTGTGCCCAGCCGATGTCGTCGACGAGTCCCGCGTCGACCACGCCCTCTTCGGCGGAGGCGTTGGTGGCGGCCCAGACGAAGGGCCAATTCACCATGAAGGAGCCCTCATCCCCCTGGAAGAGCAGCATCGACTGGTTCTCGTCCATCGAGGCGACACCTGGACCGGCCAGTCCCTCGCTGCCGATCATCGAGATGACCTCGGCGGCGCGGCTTCCCACCTCCGAATCGAGGTTGGTCTGAAGCTCGGCGGCGGGCGCCTCGGGATTGGCCAGGATGGACTCGTCCTGCGACTCGACCAGCGCGTTGAGCCAGACGGTCATGGATTCTGCGCGGATCCCCTGGACGCCCAGCAGCTTCTCCTGCTCCAGGGCGGTGTCGATGACCTGCTCCCAGGTGATCGGCTCGTCCATGTCGAGGCCAGCCTCCTCGACCACGGATTCGCGATACCAGAGCAGCTGGGTGTTGGCCCAGAACGGGACGGTGACCAGTTCGTCATTCCACATCGCCCCGGCGAGGGCACCTTCGAGGGTGTCTTCGGTGGTGCGTTCAGCGACCTCGTCCGGGACCGGTGCGAGGAATCCCGGCTCTGCCAGTTCGGGGATGAACGGGGGGTCCAGCGACATGATGTCCAGCGATGCGTCGTTCGCCGCAAGGCGCCGGGCCAGCTGTTCACGTTGGGAGGGGGCATCAGCCGGGAGCAGCGAGGTCTGGATCGAATAGGCACCCTCGGACTCTTCGGTGCAGAGCTGCGCGAGCGCCGCCTGCCCGCCGTCGTCCGGGTTGATGTACCAGGTGAGGACGGGCGGGCCCTCACTGTCTGAACAGCCGCTCAGCAGGATGGCTGCCGCGAGTGCGGTGCCGGCTGCGCGAACCGTCCGTCCCCTCCGCGGGGAGCCTTGGGATTCACCCATGAATCTTCCACCTCTCGTCACCCGGCGCGAAGGCCCGATCACTTGATGTGGCCTAGGCCACTTGCGTGTGATCGAGCCTACACCTCAGCTTGCGCCCAGCAAATAGACAGGCTCTGAAAAGGGTGAAAGCGGCAGGTCAGGCGGACTTCTTGCGGAACTTCTTGGCTTCGGACAGGGTGACCAGCTCTGCCTCGGCGCCCTCGCGGACCACGGCCGCGGTGATGGTCACCGACGCGATGTCGTCCCGGGAGGGCAGCTCGAACATCACGGGACCCAGCACGTTCTCCAGGATCGAGCGCAGACCGCGTGCACCGGTGCCGCGCAGCTCGGCCTGCTCCACCACGGCGCCGAGCGCCTCGGGGGTGAACTCGAGGTCGATGCCGTCGATGGAGAAGATCTTCTGGTACTGCTTGACCAGCGCATTGCGGGGCTTGGTGAGGATGTCGGTGAGGGCGGCGGCGTCGAGCTGTTCGACGGTCGCGATCACCGGCAGCCGACCGATGAGTTCGGGGATCAGACCGAACTTGTGCAGGTCCTCGGGTTCGACGTCGCCGTAGCTGGCCTCGCTCTTGGTGATCGTCGACAGCGGTGCACCGAAGCCGATCCCCTTGCGGCCCGCGCGGGACTCGATGAGCTCCTCCAGTCCGGCGAAGGCGCCGGCGACGATGAACAGGATGTTCGAGGTGTCGATCTGGATGAACTCCTGCTGGGGGTGCTTGCGCCCGCCCTGCGGGGCCACCGATGCGACGGTCCCCTCGAGGATCTTCAGCAGCGCCTGCTGGACCCCTTCGCCGGAGACGTCGCGAGTGATGGAGGGGTTCTCTGACTTTCGCGAGATCTTGTCGATCTCGTCGATGTAGATGATGCCCTGCTCGGCCTTCTTGACGTCCCCGTCAGCGGCCTGGATCAGCTTCAGCAGGATGTTCTCCACGTCTTCCCCGACATAGCCGGCCTCGGTGAGGCTGGTCGCGTCGGCGACGATGAAGGGCACCTGGAGCTTGCGGGCCAGCGACTGTGCCAGGTACGTCTTTCCGGAGCCGGTGGGGCCGACCATCATGATGTTGGACTTGCCGATCTCGACGTCGTCCAGCGGGCCCTTCTCCAGGGAGGTGGTCTTCTTCGCCGAGCCCGTGGCCTGGATCCGCTTGTAGTGGTTGTGCACGGCCACGGAGAGGGTGCGCTTGGCCTTGTCCTGGCCGACGACGTACTCATCGAGGAACGCGTAGATCTCTCGCGGTTTGGGCAGCTCGAAGTCATCGGGCTCCTGGACCTCGTTGAGGTATTCCTCGATGATCTCGTTGCAGAGCTCGATGCACTCGTCGCAGATGTAGACGCCGGGCCCGGCGATCAGCTTGTACCGGACCTGCTTCTGGCTCTTGCCGCAGAACGAGCACTTGAGCAGATCTGCGCTCTCACCGATGCGTGCCATGGACGTTGGATCCCCTTAAGAACTGATGTGCTTACCGGCTATAGCGTACTTCAGGGCACTGACACGTTCGGGGACGTTCCGATGGAACGTCCCCGAACGGGTCGAGCTGCGGCTGAGAAAGCCTCAGAGCGGAAGCTTGCGGGAGGCGAGAACCTCGTCCACCAGGCCGTAGTCCTTCGCGCCGGCGGCGGAGAGGAACTTGTCCCGGTCGATGTCTTCGGCGATCTCATCCGGGGACTTCTTGGTGAGGTCTCCGAGCACGTCTTCCATCCAGGTGCGAATCCGGCGCACCTCATCGGCCTGGATCTGCAGATCCGTGGCGGTGCCGCGGGTGCCGCCCACGGCGGGCTGGTGGATCAGCACGCGCGCGTTCGGCAGTGCCAGGCGCTTGCCAGGCGTGCCGGCGGCCAGCAGCACGGCGGCGGCAGAGGCCGCCTGTCCGAGGCAGACCGTCTGGATGTGCGGGCGGACGAACTGCATCGTGTCGTAGATGGCGGTCATGGCCGTGAACGAGCCGCCGGGCGAGTTGATGTAGAGCGTGATGTCACGCTCGGAGTCCATCGACTCGAGGACCAGCAGCTGCGCCATGATGTCATCGGCGGAGGCGTCGTCGACCTGGCTGCCCAGGAAGACGATGCGATCTTCGAAGAGCTTCGCGTAGGGGTCCTGGCGCTTGAAGCCGTAGGGGGTCCGCTCCTCGAAGGAGGGGAGGATGTAGCGTGAGTCCGGCATCGAGGGGCCGCTGGGCTGTGCCGAGGGGCGGCCTGGTGCCGAAGGATCAAGTGGGTTCATGTCAGATGTGCTCCTGTGGTCCTGGTGCGAATCGTGGGCTGAGGCTGGCCTGCTCCCGTGAGGGCTCAGACTCCCCCGCCGCCGGAGACGGTGGAAGACCGCTGGGCGATCTTGTCGAAGAAGCCGTACTCGAGGCCGTCCTCAGCGGTGAACCACTTGTCACGGGCGTTGTCCCGCAAGATCGTCTCGAGGCTCTGGCCGGTCTGCTCCGCGGTGAGCTCAGCCATGACCTGCTTCATGTGCTGGATCAGCTGCGCCTGGATCCGGACGTCGGACTCGGTGCCCCCGATGCCGCCGGAAGGCTGGTGCATCAGGATACGGGCGTGCGGGGTCGCGAACCGCTTGCCCGGGGTGCCCGAGGAGAGCAGGAACTGCCCCATCGAGGCGGCGAGGCCGGTGGCGACGGTGACGATGTCGTTCGGGATGAACTTCATCGTGTCGTAGATCGCCATGCCCGCGGTGACGGAGCCACCTGGAGAGTTGATGTAGAGGTAGATGTCCTTCTCGGTGTCCTCGGCGGACAGAAGGAGCAGCTGGGAACAGATGGCGTTGGCGTTGTCGTCGCGGACCTCTGAACCGAGCCAGATGATCCGCTCTTTGAGCAGACGGTTGTAGATGTAGTCGTCGCGGGACGCGGGGTCCACGCTGGACATGCTCGGCAGGCTCTGGGTCATGGACTCATCCTCCACTGGTGGGTCAAGCTGGGGTCGGCACTGGCAGTGCCCTCGGCAAGAACAATACTGGTTCTCCCGCCCCGGGTGAGCCCCCGGCATGGGACTGTTCGCTGTTGGCACACGGTTTCAACTGGGAGAGAACACCTGGATGCAGAGAAGGGCCCCACCTGTGCGGTGAGGCCCTCCTGCTGTCGCGAGCTGGATCAGCTCTGCTTGGTGTCCTCGGAAGCCTCAGCCTCGGTGTTCTCGGTCTCTGGGGTCTCAGCCTCTGGGGCCTCGACCTCATCCTCGTCCCCGGCAGGGGTCACGAAGTCGGTCAGGTCCACGAGGTTGCCCTCGGTGTCCTTGACGACGGCGAGCTCGAGCACCTTGGCAAGCGCCTTGCGACGGCGAACCTCGCCCATGATCATCGGGACCTGGCCGGCCTGATCGAGCATCTGCGCGAACTGGTTCGGCTCCATGCCGTACTGCGAGGCGGTCGAGACGATGTACTCGATGACCTCGCTCTGCTCCACGCCGATCTCTTCCTTCTGCGCGATCTCGTCGAGGACGAGCTCGTTGCGGAAGGCCTCAGCGGTCTGCTTGGAGAGCTCCTCGCGGTGCTCCTCGGTGTCGTGATCGTCGCCGGGCTGGTGGCCCTGGGAGGAGAAGTGCTGCTCGACCTGCTCGGCGACCACGGACTCGGGCACCGGCACCTCGATGAGCTCCATGAGCTTCTCCAGGACCTTGTCGCGTGCTTCCACGCCCTGCTCCACGACGAGGTTCTCCTCGGCCTTGGACTTCAGGTCTGCGCGAAGCTCCTCGATGGTGTCGAACTCCGAGGCGAGCTGAGCGAACTCGTCGTCGGCCTCGGGAAGCTCGCGCTCCTTGACGGCCTGCAGGGTGACCTTGACCGATGCGGTCTCACCTGAGTGGTCGCCGCCGGCCAGAGTGGTCTCGAACGTGGCGTCCTCGCCGGCGGAGAGACCCTCGAGGGCCTCATCGATGCCCTGGAGCATGGTGCCTGCGCCCACCTGGTAGGAGAGGCCGGAGGCGGTGTCGACCTCTTCCTCACCGACGGTGGCGATGAGGTCGATGGTGACGAAGTCGTCGTTCGCGGCGGGGCGCTCGACGTCCTTGAGCGTGCCGAAGCGGCCGCGGAGCTCGTCGAGCTGCTCCTGGACTGCTGCGTCGTCTGCGGAGCGTGACTCGACCTCGACCTCGAGGCCGGAGTAGTCGGGCAGCTCGATGACTGGCTTGATGTCCAGCTCGCCGGTGAACTTCAGCACGCCTTCGTTGGTCTTGACGTCGGGGATCTCCTCGATCTCCACCTCAGGACGCGACAGCGGGGCGAGGTCGGCCTCGGCCAGACCCTGCTGGTAGAAGTCGTTGAGGCCATCGTTGATGGCCTGCTGGATGACGTACTCGCGACCGACGCGCTGGTCGATGATCGGAGCCGGCACCTTGCCCTTGCGGAAGCCTGGAACCTGGACCTGCTCGGCGATGCTCTTGTACGCCGCCTTGATCTTTGGTTCCAGCTCCTCGGAAGTCACCTCGACGGTGAGCTTGACGCGGGTCGGGTTCAGATTCTCTACGGTGCTCTTGACCACGTGTGGGGCTCCTGATCGATGACTGGTGAATCGTCTGCTGTCGGGGTGACAGGATTTGAACCTGCGGCCTCACGCTCCCAAAGCGCGCGCTCTACCAAGCTGAGCTACACCCCGATTGACCGCCCATCCTGATCGTGCGGTCTGACCGTGTGCACGGCGGACCTCCGTGAGGACTTCAGGCGGACCGGTCCACAGTACCGTGTCCTCCCCCAAGGCGGCGAATCCTGAGCCTTGCGCCCAGGTGAGCTGCTCAAGGAGCCGTTGGGAGCGGCAGATCCGGTGACACCGGGAGTGAGACGACGGTCACCCATTCTCAATTGGCGCACCCGCCGACCTGGTGCTAGAGTTCTATGTCGTTGCCCTGCTGAGATGCAGAGCAGCGATCATCGGTACAGCGCTTGTGAATAAGGGCCTCTAGCTCAATTGGTAGAGCATCAGACTCTTAATCTGCAGGTTTCGGGTTCAAGTCCCGAGGGGCCCACTATCAACGGGCAGGCGCTGTCTGAGGATCAGGCCGCCGGATCACGATTCAATCGTGGACCGGCGGCCTTTTTCATGTCCGGATCCGGTCCGCCTCTGGCTGCCAGATCACAAGATGCTGCCTGCGGACTGCTCAGGCGGCGTTCATCCGCTCGACGATGTCCATGAAGTAGTCGATGAAGTCATAGAAGTCGTTCACGTCGCGGCGCTGATGCAGCTCGACCTCCGGGAACTCGTCGAAGCGCACCTGCTCGTGCAGATCCAGCTTCATCCGGCGCCCGGTGGAGAGGGTCAGCTCGACGAAGTTGTCCTCAGATGCCATTCCGGCGAGGTTCGTGAGGTTCACCAGGGTGGGAATTGCCGCCGCAGCGGGGCCTGGTTCCTCACCCTGGCGCAGCGCGTGCACCCTGTCCAGCGCGTCATCGAGGTCGACCGGGCAGAGCACGATCTCGACCGGCTCGCGGCGGTAGCCGACCAGAAGGAGGGATCCACCCCAGGCCCGGGCGGCTCCGCTCCTCGCGGGGTCGCCCAGCCGGTCCACCGTGCAGAGGATGTTGTAGGAGCCGAAGTTCATCACGGAGGCGTCGAAGCTTGCACGCAGGGCGTCCACCAGGTGCTGTTCCGGCTCGCTGCGCTCGGTGACGATGACCATGGGTGCCTCGACTCTCGCGGGGGCTGGGTCGACCTATTCTACGGATAGGCTTGTTCCGGCGCATCAGCCACACCGTTGAAAGGACTTCAATGAGCATTCGACTTGAGACCGGCGACGTCGCTCCCACCTTCACGCTGCCGGCCGCCGGCGGCGACTCGGTGAGCCTGGACGAGCTGCGGGGCAAGAAGGTCATTCTGTACTTCTATCCCAAGGCCTCCACTCCCGGATGCACGACCCAGGCCTGCGACTTCCGGGACTCCCTGGACTCCCTCGCCGCGTCCGGCTACACGGTGCTGGGGATCTCCCCGGACCCGGTGTCGGCTCTGGACTCCTTCACCGAGGAGCAGTCCCTGAGCTTCCCGCTGCTCTCCGATGAGGACCATGCCGTGGCCGAGTCCTACGGCGCCTGGGGCGAGAAGAAGAACTACGGCCGCGTCGTGGAGGGACTCATCCGTTCCACCATCGTGCTCGACGAGGACGGCAAGGTCTCCCTCGCGCAGTACAACGTGAAGGCCACCGGCCACGTGGCGCGCCTGCGCGAGAAGCTCGCCGCCTGAACCACCCCGTAGATCCCCAGCCCGAGTTTCAGCCTGACTCATCGCACGGGTCATCAGGTGAGGCAGCGCCGGCATCTGGTGTCGACCCCTCGCTGAGGGCTCACCGAACCCGGGCTGGGGACCGACGCTCCTGTAGACTGAGGCGTCGCTGCGGGAAGCCCAGACGCTTCCCGGCGAACGCTGCGGGCGTGGCGGAATTGGTAGACGCGCTGGATTTAGGTTCCAGTGTCTTAGACGTGGGGGTTCAAGTCCCCCCGCCCGCACCATCGGAAGGCTGAAACCAGCCGCCGAGTCCCCGGGCGCCGGAGGCGCACGACCGGGCGCACCTGATCCACCCGTCACCGGGCGAGTTCAGCCTTGACGTAGGCGACGATCGCATTGGCGTGGCCATGTCCGAGCCCGTGGTCCGCCTTCAGTCCTCGGACGATGTCCATATGGGTGCTTCCGGCATCGAACGACTGCACCACCAGATCGATCCAATGCTGCATGGGCTGCCCATACTTCTCTTCGATGCTCGGAAAGTACGAGGCCGGACCTTTGACAGTGGGGGCCGCGGTGACCTGGGGCGCGATGACTCGATGCGGGTCCATGCCAGGATTATCCCTCTGCACAGTCCCGGAACACCAGATGACCCGGATGCCGGTCCATAGGTCACTCGACGCGCTCAGACGGGTTCCCCGGAAGGGGCTCAGGTAGTCTGAACCGCGACCAGCAGGGTGCGGGATTCCTGCCGGTCCTGCCCCGATCGAAAGGACGCGAGATGCGGTCACCCATGCAGCGCCGTCGCTTTCTCGGTGCCATGGGGCTTGCCAGCACCGCCGGCGCCCTGCACTGGCCCAGTTCGCCCCTCACCCCCGGCTCCGCCGTCCAGACCGGCGCCGCTGCGTCCCCGGGAGAGGCCGAGCCGCGCGGCGTCGTCCTCTCGGCGGTCTCCGCGGTGACGTCGATGGACCCGGCCCTGTCGGTGGACACCGAGACCGAGCGGGTCTGCCGGCAGGTCTTCGAGACTCTGGTCGGGATCGACGGCGAAACAGGTGCCACCGCCCCGCTGCTGGCCACCGATTGGGAGGCCAGCCGGGACGGACTGACCTATACCTTCACGCTGCGCGAGGACGTTCAATTCCACGACGGCAGCGAGCTGACCGCCGAGGTGGTGGTCGCGAACTTCCAGCGCTGGGGTCGGATGAACGAGCTGCTCGGCGGCGGAGCTCCCGCCCGCACCACGCTGGCCTTCGAGTCGCTCTTCGGAGGATTCTTCGACGACGAGGACTGCCTGCTGCAATCCATCGAGGCTCCAGCGGAGTTCACGGTGGAGCTGACCCTGTCCGAGCCGCTGGTCTTCCTGCCCCAGGCGCTGGCGATGCCGGCCTTCGGGATCGCCTCCGCGGAGGTGCTCTCCGACAGCGACCCGGGGCTCCTCGCCCGCGAACCGCGGGGCACCGGCGCCTACCGACTGGTCAGCGTCAGTGCCGACGAGGTGGTGCTCGAGGCGTTCGAGGACTACTGGGGCGGAGAACCTCCGGCCGAACGCGCAGTGGTGCGCACCCTGCCGCGCTCCTTCGATCGGCTCCGGGAGCTGCAGCGCGGCGGGATCGACGTCTATGACTACATCACGGCGGACAATCTGCGCTCCCTGGTGCAGTCGGGTCGGCTGATCCTGCAGCGCGACCCGTTCTCGGTCCTCTACCTCGGGTTCAACCTGGATCACCCCGTGATGGGAGACCCGGAGGTGCGTGAGGCGGCCGCCCGGGCGATCAATCTCACCACCCTGGTGGAGTCCTACTTCCTGGAGGGCAGCCGACCCGCCTACCAGTTCACTCCGGCGGCGTTGGGCGTGCATTCCGAGGAGTCCGCCCGCTACGGCTACAACGTCGAGGAGGCGCAGGAGCTGCTTGCAGAGACCGGCTACGACGGTGAACCGCTGCGCTTCTACTACCCGATGAACGCCACTCGCAGCTATTTCCCGCGTCCGGAGGCGGTGTTCGCCTCGATCGCCCGCGACCTGACCGCCGTCGGCTTCAACATCGTGCCCCGCCCGGTGTCCTGGGACGACGGGTATGTGGATTCGCTGCTCGACGACGATCAGCGGGCGATGCATCTGCTGGGACGCAACGGCGGCTACCGCTCGCCGCACTCGTTCTTCGGTCCGCTGTTCTCGCACCAGACCACCGAGTTCAACTACGACTCCCCCGAGGTCCGCGAGCTGATCCGCAGCGCCCGCAGCGAGAACGGTGAGCAGTCACGCAATGACATATACCGGGAGATCGCCGACCTGGTCGCCGAGGATCTCCCGGCGCTGCCGCTGGTGCATCCGATCTCCGGCGTGGCGCTGGGCCGGGGCGTCGCGGATTATCCGATGTCCCCGGTGCTGCACGAGCTCTTCAAGGACATCATCCCGGCGGATTAGCCCCCGCCCCTGGCCGATGGTGGATTTCCCGGGCCCGCGCGGGCGCGGGTAGAGTCGATTCTCGGACATCACGTACCACCCCCGGGTCTCATCAGGGGGAACACTCAAGGAGAATTCTGTGGCCAAGTCATCGTCGACCAGCGCTCAGCAGTCCAGTGAAGGGCAGAAGTTCGACGTCGTGCTCATCGGCGCCGGAATCATGTCCACCACCCTCGGCGCCATGCTCAAGGAGCTGGAGCCGAACTGGTCCATCGGACTGTTCGAAGCTCTGGACCAGGCGGGCCAAGAGTCCTCCGATCCCTGGAACAACGCCGGCACCGGTCACGCGGCGCTGTGTGAGCTCAACTACACCCCCCGCGGCGCCGACGGCAAAGTCTCCACCGCCAAGGCGCAGGGCATCAACGAGCAGTTCACCGTCTCCAAGCAGCTCTACTCGCACTGGGTCAAGGCCGGCACGATCGGCTCCCCGCGCACCTTCATCAACGGCCTGCCGCACATCAGCTTCGTCTGGGGGGATAAGAACGCGCAGTACCTGAAAGACCGCTACGAGGCGATGAAGGCCCAGCCGCTCTTCTCCGACATCGTGCACACCGAGGATCACGCCGAGATCGCCGAATGGGCCCCGCTGTTGATCGAGGGACGCGATCCCTCCCAGCGGATCGCCGCCTCGAAGTTCGACAGCGGCACCGACGTCGACTTCGGCTCGCTCACCCGTCAGCTCGCGACCCACCTGGACAGCAACGGCGTGGACCTGCGCTACGGCCACGAGGTCCAGTCGATCAAGCGCGGCGTGGACGGTCGCTGGGACATCAAGGTCAAGGACAAGTCCACCGGAGACCGCAGCGTGGCCAGCGCCCGCTTCGTCTTCGTCGGCGCCGGCGGCGGCGCCCTGGGCCTGCTCCAGGGTACAGGCATCGACGAGATCAAGGGCTTCGGCGGCTTCCCCGTCTCAGGGAAGTTCCTGCGCAGCACCGATCCAGCAGTCGCCGAGCAGCACCACGCGAAGGTCTACGGCCTGGCTTCGGTGGGCGCACCGCCGATGTCGGTTCCGCACCTGGACACCCGGTTCGTCGAAGGACGGCGCACGCTGATGTTCGGCCCCTACGCCGGGTTCTCCACCAACTTCCTCAAGAGCGGCTCCTTCATGGACCTTCCGCTCTCGGTCCGCCCGCACAACCTGGTGCCGATGCTGCAGGTGGGCAAGGACAACACCGACCTGGTGACCTACCTGGTCAAGGAGGTCACCAAGTCTTCGCGCTCGAAGTTCGACGAGCTGCATGCGTTCTTCCCCAGCGCCGGATCCGATGCCTGGGAGATGATCACCGCCGGACAGCGGGTGCAGGTGATGAAGAAGAACGAGAAGGGCAAGGGCGTGCTGCAGTTCGGCACCGAGCTGATCTCCGCCCGGGACGGTTCCATCGCCGGACTGCTCGGCGCCTCCCCCGGCGCCTCCACGGCGCCGTCGATCATGTTCTCGCTGCTCGAGCGCTGCTTCGGCGCGCAGATGGACCGCTGGCGTCCGAAGCTGGAACAGATGGTCCCCTCCTTCGGTCGGGCACTCAACGACGACCCTGCACTGCTCTCCGAGGTCACCGCCGAGACCGTCGCAACCCTGCAGCTGCAGCCCTGATCCATGGCTCGCTTGGAGTTCCCTGCCCCGGAGTCTGTCCGCACCCCGTCGGGTCTGACCCTGCACACCTGGACGCATCAGGATCCCACCGGGCCTCCGGTGCTGCTCATCCACGGCTTCGCGAGCAGCACGCTCTACAACTGGGTGAAGACCGGCTGGCTCGACCCGCTGGCGAAGACCGGGCGCAGCATCATCGCCGTCGACCTTCCCGGTCACGGTGAGTCCCAGGATCTCAATCCCGTCCGGGTCCGGGTCCGGGACATCCTCGCCGACCTCAGCGAGCACCTGCGCCAGCAGGGCCACGACAGCGTCGCCGTGCACGGATACTCGCTGGGCTCGCGGCTTGCCTGGGAGTTCAGTGCGGCGCACCCCGAGATGGTGACGCACCTGATCATGGGCGGCTCCCCCACCGATGATCGTCTCGGTGCGCTCAAGGCCAAGCAGGCCCGGCTCTGGGTCCAGGAGGGCGTGCGCCCGGTCGATGACCTGACGCGCAACCTCGTGACCCTCGCCGGCGCGCTGCCCGACGCGAACGTGCCCCACACCGTGGAGCTGCTGCTGAGCCTCTCGGTGGACCCCTACGACCCCGCCGCGGCCGTCCCGCCGGTGCCCACCCTGGTGGTCGCCGGCGCCGAGGATGACATCGCAGCCGAGGCCGCCTCCCTGGTGCCGCTGGTCACCGCGAAGGGCGCCGTCGCGGCGTTCGTCCAGATTCCCGAGCGCAATCACATCAACGCGGTGACCTCGAGGGACTATAAGTCAGCCGTGGTGAGCTTCCTGCAGACCTCCTGAGCTGCGGCTCAGTCACCGTCCGGAACGGGCACGGGGTGGTCGACCCGGCGCTCGGGGCTCCCCCAGAGCTGACCCGAGAAGACGACGACGCCAGCCAGCAGGCTCCCGGCCAGGGCCACTGCGGCTGACGCACCGAGACCGATCTCATCCGCGCCGATCCCGGCCAGGGTGAGGCCCAGGGCGATGCCCAGCAACACTCCCCCGGCGACGGCGGGCATCGCGACGGGGAGCCGGCGCGTCGGCACACCGAGGGCCAGACCCGCATAGAGTCCCAGGACCAGTCGCCCCAGCACGGCCGACTGCAGCACCGCGATCCCGCTGATCACCAGCAGCGACACCAGGCCCACGGGAATCACCACGGCCAGCAGCACCAGCAGCAGGCTCAGCCCGAGCAGCGCGACGACGTGAAGCCGCCTGCGCCGCAGGACCAGCGGCTCGGTGAAGCGGGATGGCTTCCAACGGGCACCGAGCACCGCCGCGGCGGCCAGCAGACCGAGCGTCAGGGCGAACAGGCTGGGTCGGGCCAGCGCCTGCGCAGCACCCAGCACCGAGATCCAGAGACCGCCCAGCACCAGGCCCAGCGCGCCGGCCAAGGCGATCGCCGCGCTGATCCCGCGGGCCCAGGCTGGGGCCTGTGCGGGTGCGAGCCGTCGATGTTCCAGCAGCTGCTGCTGGGCGTGCTCGGCGCCGCCCAGGGGCAGCCGCGCGGTCTCGGTGGGAACCTCGAGCGGATCCGTGCGCTCCACCGCGTAGAGCGGCACCGCCACCGCGGTGAGCACCGCGGAGCTGAGCAGGCCCACGGTGGGTCCGAAGCTGAAGCTCAGTCCGGCCAGCAGCAGGGGCGCGGCGATGAGGGCGGCATCGTCGAGCCGACCCTCCACCCGCAGTCCGTGCCACACCGAGACGCCCTGCTTCCGGGTCCAGGTGTCGGCGCGGCTGAACGTGGCCACCGCAGGGACGCTCAGACCGGCGATCAGGGTGAAGAGCAGCAGCAGCGTATAGATCGTGGCATCGGCGGTCAGCGTGTCGCCGCGGGTGAGCCGATCGACGCTGCTCACCATCAGCACCAGCATCAGCACATGGGCGATGGCGCTGACCAGCAGGACGTTGCGGGCGCCGAACCGCTCGGCGCTCGCGCTGGCTGCCGGGGCAGAGATCGAGATCCCCACCAGGGCGGCCGCGGTGAGCGTTGCGGTGGTGAACATCGACCCGGTGCTGGCGGCGGCCGCTGCCATGACCCCCATCGGCAGCAACGGTCCCGGCATCCGAGCGGCCAGTGACACCGCACGGGCCAGAGTGGTCGGGCCGCTCATGGGATGACCATCTCGGTGGTGGATCCGGCCCGATGCCGGTGGATGCGCAGCTGGGTCGGGATCGCGCGGTGCATCTCGGTGACGTGGCTGACGAGTCCCACCCGGCGGCCCTCGCCCTGGAGCCGGTGCAGCGCGCTCATCACATGTTCCAGCGTGTCCTCATCCAGTGAGCCGAACCCCTCATCGATGAACAGGGACTCCATGCCGATCCCGCCGGACTCGGACTGGACCACCTCGGCGAGCCCCAGCGCCATCGAGAGCGAGGCCATGAAGGTCTCGCCGCCGGAGAGCGAGGAGGTGGGCCGCTCGACGTCGCTGTGGTCATCGTGGACCTTCAGCTCCAGCCCGCGCAGTCCGCGTCCGCCGGCCTCGTCGCTGTGGTGGAGCCGGTACCGGCCCTCAGACATGGTGGCCAGGTGCCGGGTGGCCGCTTCGGCGACGCGCTCGAGCCGGGCGGCCAGGACGAAGGTGGTCAGCGTCATCTTCAGCGCGTTCTCGGGCCCGGCGCCGTTGAGCGTGGCCGCCAGCTCGCTCCTGCGGCGCTGCTCGCCGAGTGCCGAGTCTCGATGGCGCAGCGCCGCCACGAGCTTGGCGCTGTGACCTTCGATCGCTTCGCCCTGGGCGTCGAAGCGAAGCAGCCTGGCCGTCGCGTCCCGGGCGGCCTGCGAGGCGGCCACGGTGAGCTCTGCAGCCCGATCCAGCTCCTCGGCCCCCGGTCGGGCCTGACCCTCACGGTGGCGGCGCTGGCCGGCCTGGATCAGCTCCTGCTCGGACTCGTAGTCGAGCGCTCGCTTCAGCTCGTCCCAGGTCTCGACGGCGCTGCGGCTGCTCTGCAGAGTCTCCCCGGTCAGCAGCGAGGCCTCCAGATCCGACTGGTCGGCGAACTCCGAGTCCTCGAGCCGGGTCGCGGCAGATGCGTGTGCACGGTCCCGATGGGCTCGTTGAACAGCTGCCGCTTCGATCCGGGCCTGGGCGACTCGCAGCTCGTCCAGCACACGCTCGAGGTCCTCTCGGCGTCGGGCCACCGAATCGTAGCTTCCGCGCAGCCCGCTCAGCGCCGCTTCGAGCTCACCGGCCTGGGTGCGCTGCTGCAGCAGTGCGGCCTGGTCCCGTTCGGCACCATGCTGCGCCTCGACCAGTCGCGTCTGGGTGCGCTGCCGCTCGGCGGCGTTGGCGTCGAGCTGCTCGCGCAGCTCGCGCTGGAGGGACCTGTGCTGTTCGGCGAGCCGGAGAGCCTCTCGCGCCTGGGCCAGGTCGGCCTCGGTGCGCATGATCTCGACCTCGGCGTGCTCGCCCAGCTCGGCGAGCAGCGCGTCGTGCTGGTCGGTGACGCTGCGCAGCTGGATCTGGGCCTCGCTCAGCTCATCCCGGGCGTCCTGCAGCTGCAGCTGGGTCTGCTCGACCTCCTCCTGGGTGATGGAGGGGTCATCATCCACTGCTGGATGTGGATGCTCGGTGGATCCGCACACCAGGCAGGGCATGCCGTCTTCGAGCTCTCCCGCCAGCTGCAGCGCGATATTGCGCAGGTAGCTCTGCAGGCGCCGCTGGTGCTGCTCCTTCAGCTCCGCGTGGGCCTGCTCGCGCTCGGCCTGCCGGACGCGCCAGTTCCCACACCGGACGGCGAGCTCATCGCGGGTGCGCTGGGTCTGCACCCGTCCGGTGAGCGTCTCGGCGGTGGTGCGGGCGGCGTCCCGGGCGGCCTCAAGCTGCTCGGGATCCTCCAGCTGCGCCTGGAGGTCGCGATGCGTGGCATCGAGGGCCTCGTGCTGGCCGGACAGGCGCACCGTCTCGGCCTCCGTCTGGGCGAGCTGCTGCTCGGTGCGAGACGTCTGCTGGAGAAGCTCGGTCAGCCGGGTCTCGAGCTGACCGGCATCTGACCCGGAGAGCCTGGCGCGCAGCGCGATCAGCTCCTCGATGGCGGCAGTCAGCGCGGCGGGCTCCGGTTCGGGCGGGCGCTGGGCGTCTGAGAGCTGGGCGTCTGGCTGCTGAGCTTCTGGCTGCCGGCCGCCTGACGGCTCGGCGAGCAGGCCGCGGGCGGTGATCTCCTCGGGCTGGCGTGCCGCGAAGCCGTCCAGGGTTGATTCGGCCTGCTTCGTGGCGGCCACGGCGGCAGCGACGGCGGCGTCGTGCTCCTTGGCGGCGTCGGCGGCGGTGGTGAACCAGGTCTGGATGCCCTGGGCGGCCTCATGCCGATGCAGCTGGGCTCGCAGGGCACTGACCTGCGGCTCCTGCTCCTTGTGGGCTGCGAGCCGTTCGGTGTGCTCCGCGAACCTGCGCAGCGCGTCCTCGCGCTGGCGGAGTTCGTCCTGGGCGGAGGCCGCGTCCTGCGCGGCGGACTCCGCCGCCGCTGATCCCGCGCGCAGCCGGGCGCGCTGGGCGTCGATGGCCAGCGTGACCCGTTGGGTCAGCTCGGCCTCGGTGAGCCCGGCCAGCTCCGCCTCGCTCAGCGTCGTCGGAGCGTCGGGATCCGTCGGCGCCTCCGTGCTCGGCGCCTGCGGACTCAGCGCCTCGGTACTCGGCGCCTCGGTGTCCTGCGCCTCGTCGGGTCCAGCCTCGGAAGCTGCCGGGAACATGACCAGCGCAGCCTGGGTGAGGTTCTCGCGGTGGGTCTGGATGCGGGTGTCGCTGTCCTTGAGCTGCTGTTCGGCTTCTCGGGCGAGTTCGCGCAGGTGCTTCTCCAGCAGGGTGAACCGGTCGGTGTCGAAGAGCCGCTCGAGGAGGTCCTGCTTGTCCTTGCTGCTGGCGTGCAGGAAGTGCGCGAAGGCTCCCTGCGGGAGCAGGATGACCTTGGTGAACTGGTGCAGGTCGAGCCCGAGCATGCGCTGCATCTCGTCGTTGGCGGCCTGGATGCCGGAGGTGTAGGGCTCCCAGGTGCCGTCCTGGAGGAACTCCACGACGACGCGCTGGCCGACCTCGCGCTGCCGGCTGGCATCGCGCTTCTGCGGCCGTCCGTGATGTGGTGAGCGCCAGACCCGGCAGCGGCGCCCGCCCTGGGTGAACTCGAGCTGCACGTAGGGCTCGCTCTCGGCGGGAGCGTGGGTGCTCTTGAGCTGGGTCTTGTCTCGCTGGCCCGGCACATCGCCGTAGAGCGCGAAGCTGACCGCGTCCAGGATCGAGGTCTTGCCGGCGCCGGTGCGCCCGCGCAGCAGGAACAGCCCGTCGGCGCCGAGTCGGTCGAAGTCGATCAGTTCGGTGCCGGCGAAGGGGCCGAAGGCGTGCAGGGTGAGCTGGTGGAGCTTCATGGCCGCACCGCCTGCAGGCTCTGCGTGATCAGGTGGGTCTCTTCGGCGCTGGGTCCGCGACCGCCGCGCACGTGTTCCAGGAACGCCTCGATGACCTCGGTGTCGGTCCGGGCCTGCTCCACCTTCGCCGAGTAGGTGCGGTGCGGAGTCTCCTGGCGCCCGATGTGGGAGAACGAGGCCATATAGGGGTAGACCTCCTGGAGCCGCTGGAATGCACGGGCGGGCCGGATCGGGTCGGTGAGCTTGACCTGGACGTAGGACTCCCGATGCCGCTGAACCGTCGCCGGGCTGAGCAGCTCCTCGAGGGTCGATTCCAGCTGCGCCAGCGTCCGCCCGATGCTCCAGTCCAGCGCCTGAGCCGGCTCCTCCGAGCGCGAGTCCCAGAGCCATGCCCCCTTGGCCTGGCGGGTCTCGGAGAAGGACAGCCGCAGCGGGGATCCGCTGTAGCGGACGGTCTCGGAGAGCCGCTGCCGTCCATGCAGGTGACCCAGCGCCACGTAGTCGAAGCCCTCGAAGAGGTCCAGGGGCACCACGGCGAGGCCGCCGATGCTGTCCTCGTGGTGCTCCGGCTGGTCTCCGGCACCGACGTCGACGCCGATGTTGCGCTCGGAGTCCGAGGCGGCCCCCGCAGCGGCGAACAGATGCGCCATCAGCACCACCGTGGGCTCCGGAACGCCCTGGCGGCGCTGCGCCACGTCCTCCCAGATCCGGGCGATCACTTCTGCGGTGACCCCGGTATGGTGGCCGCGGTCGAGCCCGAGCGTGGGCGCGAACAGCTGGGGCTCCAGGTAGGGGATGCCGTAGACCAGGGTGGTGGAGCCGTCAGGCTCCGAGACCTCCACCGGGGTCCACGCGTCGCTCAGCGCGCTGCGGATGTGCACCCCGGAGCCGCGCATCAGGCCACGCCCGAAGCCCAGCCGCTGGGCGGAATCGTGGTTGCCCGGCGTGATGATCACCTGGGCTCCGGCATCGGTCATGCGCTGCAGCGTCTCCTCCAGGGCCGCGACGGCCCATTCGGGGGGAAGCGCGCGGTCATAGACGTCTCCGGCGATCAGCACCACGTCCACCTGGTGCTCGATCACGGCGGCGCAGACCGTCTCCAGCATCTGCTCCTGCTCGGTGCGCAGGGAATGTCCATGGAAGCCGCGACCGAGGTGCCAGTCCGAAGTGTGTAGCCAGCGCATGCCACCACGCTATCGGGTGGCACGGACATGGCCCGAGCACCACCCCGCAGGCGACTATTCTGAAGGTGTGGAAACCGCCGAGATACTGATCAGTCGCTTCGGCCCGGTGCTGGCCGCCGCCGTGGAACCCTCGACCCCGGACGGCCCGGCCGCCCCCGCGGATCCCGCGGCTCCGCCGGCAGCCGTGGAACCGGTGGTGGTGCACGCCGAGGTGCTGCACCAGCTGTGCACCGCGGATGGCCTGATGGAGCTCCTGGACTGGAGCCGCCAGGGCCTCGGCGCCGACCCGCTGGCCTGCATGTGGCTCGGCTCGCTGCGCTGGTACCGGCTCATCACCGGGTCCTACCCGGAGAATGCGCCGCAGCCGCCCGCTCGCCGACTCGATGAGCAGCTTCAGCGGCTGAGCCGCGACGGCGGGCTCGCGGTGCAGGTCGGAACCGGCGCGACGAGCCTGCGTGGACTCAGCCAGGGGCAGATGTCATATCCCAGCGCCCCCGCGCAGCCAGAGTCCACCGATGCCGCGGCGCTGCTCCGCGCGGTGCCGGTCGGCCTGGCCCCTTATATCGACGCCTCGATGCGGCGAGCCTGGGCCCGCCAGACCATGGCGCTCACGCACGGGCACGCGGACCTGAGCCAGAAGGCCGAGGACCTCGCTGACCTCGTGCACCTGCTCGCCAGCGGCGCACCCGCAGATGCGCTGCCCGAGGCGGCGCTCGCGCAGCAGGAGCGGATCACCACCGGGCTCGACGACGACGTCGCCGCGATCCTGGACCGACAGCTGCGCGCCGCGGCAGGAGCCTCGCCCGCTCCCCAGCCCGCGCCCTCGAGCGGCCCCGCCGCCGACTCCGGGCGGGAGAGCCGACGCGTCTATGGCGTGATCGGCGCGCTGGCCCAGGACTGGGAAGAGGTCACCCGCGCGCGCTGAGCGGCGGCGCCTCCCCGGATCCGGCCGCGGCCGGGCCGCTGACCGGCCAGCGGGAGCCGAGCAGGGCGCGGAACTCCTCCTCGGCGATGAGTCGCAGTGGCTGGCCCTCGCGCTGCCGGCGCAGCGCGTCGCGCGCCTTGCTGCTGCGCAGCGGGAAGGACTGCTCCGGCTCGCTGAGCTCCCAGGGTTCGAATCCGTCCCCCACCACCAGCAGCGTCGTGCCTGCCGTGACCCGGGAGGCCGTGCCGGCGCCCAGGGCGGCGACCAGCTCCTTGGCCTCGGCGCGCGGGATCGAGAGATTCCCGGTGAAGGCCAGCTGCTGGGCGAAGAGCGGATGCGACGGGTCGGCCACGGACGACGGCGGAAGGTTCTTGCCCTCGTCCTGCCAGCGCATGAGATCCGGCATGTGCCGCGGCTCCGGCGCGGGAAGTCGGGCGTCGAAGAGGTGGGCCATGGTGCGCACCTGGCGGGTCGCCCGCGACTCCCTGGTCCGCGGAGCCTGCCAGGACTCCATGGTGCGCGGCGCGATCCCGCTCTCCTGGAACAGCCGCTGGGTGGGTCCCACGGCGCGTCGGGCGGCGATGTCGCAGACCACGGCGGCCGAGGCGCGAGCATCATCGAGGGCGTAGTGGTGCTGGGTGAGGTTGTAGCCGGCCTCAGCGGCAGCCTTGGGCAGCGCATGCGAGGGAAGCTGATAGTTCGCTCGCGAGAGCCGCACCGAGCACAGGCAGCTCAGCCCCGGGGAGTCGAGCCCGCTGACCTCCAGCGCGGATTCGAAGACCTCGATGTCGAAGCCGGCGTTGTGCGCCACGAGCACGTCGTCGCCGATGAAGCGGTGGATCTCCGCGAAGAGCTCCCCGAAGCGCGGCGCCTGCGCCACCGCCTCAGCGGTGATCCCATGGATGGCGACGTTGTGCGGATCGAACCGGTCGAAGCCCTCCGGGGGCCGCATCGCCGAGTAGTAGGTGTCGACCTCTTCGCCGTCGCGGACCTTGACCAGCCCGATGGCGCAGGGTGAGCCGCGGAACCCGTTGGCGGTCTCGAAGTCCACGACCGTGAAGTTCAGGCCCTTCACGTCGCCAGCGCCTCCACGACGTGCCCACGCAGGGCCGCGAACGCCTGGCCGCGGTGGGAGATCGCGTTCTTCTCCTGCATCGAGAGCTCCGCGGTGCTGCGGGTCTCCCCCACCGGCTGCAGGATCGGGTCGTAGCCGAAGCCGCCGAGCCCCTGCGGCTCGCGCAGCAGCGTGCCCTGGAGGCGTCCGGTGGTGGTGGCCTCGTGGATCGATCGGCCATCGGCGTCGGGGATCACCAGGGAGGCCACGCAGACGAAGGCCGCACCCCGGTGCGCCGGGGCGATGTCGGCGAGCTGTTCCAGCAGCAGCGACAGATTCGCCTCGTCGGAGGCTCGAGCGCCGGCCCAGCGGGCGGAGAAGATGCCCGGCGCCCCGCCCAGGACGTCCACGGCGAGCCCGGAGTCATCGGCCACGGCGGGCAGTCCGGTCTCAGCGGCCACCGCGCGTGCCTTGATCAGCGAGTTCTCCTCGAAGGTGAGGCCCGTCTCCGGGACCTCGGCGCACCCCGCCGTCGCCGCGTCGATCACCGCGGTCTCGAGATCGAGGTCGCGCAGCTCCGGGCTGGAGCCGAGCAGGGCCCGGAATTCGCGGAGCTTGCCCGGATTGCGGGTGGCCAGAACGATCTTCGGGGTCACTGGGCCAGCGCCTCCCGCTGCAGCTGAGCCAGCGTGTTGGTCCCGCCCAGCGCGAGATCGAGCAGGCGGTCCAGCTCCGCGCGGTTGAACGGGGATCCCTCGGCGGTGCCCTGGATCTCCACGAAGTCCCCGGCGCCGGTGACCACGACGTTCATATCGGTCCCGGCGGTCGAGTCCTCCGAGTAGGGCAGATCCAGCACAGCTTCGCCGTTCGGGAGCACCCCGACCGAGATCGCCGCGACGGAGTCCTTGAGCACTTCGGCGCGCTTGGCCACATGGCCCTGCCGGCGCGCCCATTCCACCGCGTCGGCCAGCGCCACGAAGGCGCCGGTGATCGCGGCGGTGCGGGTGCCGCCGTCGGCCTGGAGCACGTCGCAGTCCAGGGTGATCATGTTCTCGCCCAGGGCCTTGGTGTCCACGACCGCCCGCAGCGAGCGGCCGATGAGCCGGGAGATCTCGTGGGTGCGCCCGCCGATCTTCCCCTTCACGGATTCGCGTCCGGAGCGGGTGTTCGTGGCGCGGGGCAGCATCGCGTACTCGGCGGTGACCCAGCCTTCGCCCCGGCCCTTGAGCCAGCGCGGCACGTTGGATTCGAAGGAGGCCGTGCACAGCACCCGGGTGCCGCCGAACTCGATCAGCGCCGATCCTTCGGCGTGGGCGTTCCAGTTCCGAGTGATGGTGACCGGGCGCAGCTCATCGGCTGCGCGTCCGTCGGTCCGCAGGGTGGTGGTGGTCACTGCTCACTCTCTCCGTGGTGGTTGGTCGTGCTGGCGCCGATCTCATAGGTGACACCGGCGACGGCGACCGCGAGGTCGCCTGCGTACTGTTCTCGCGCCTTGGCGAGCAGGACCCGCTGGGAGGTCCAGACCGGGATGTGGGTCAGCAGCAGCCGTCCCACCCCCGCGGATCGCGCCATGACCCCGGCGCGGTGGCCGTTGAGGTGCACGCCCTCGATGTGGTCGTCGCGACCGTCCTCGAACGCGGCCTCGCAGAGGAAGACGTCGGCGTCCTGGGCGGCTTCGATGAGCCCGTCGCAGGCGTCGGTGTCCCCGGAATAGGTCAGCGTGTGCGGCTTGCCGTCGGCCGAGGCCTCGGCGGCGATGTCGATGCGCAGCGCGTAGGCCTCCTCGATCGGGTGGCGCACCGGCACCGGGGTGATCGTGAACGGTCCGATGGTCTCGGACTGCCGAGGCTGCCAGGTCTTGAAGTCGAAGTCCGGGTGCATCCCGGGGTTGGGGTCCATCCCGTAGGCGCTGGCGATCCGTTGGTCGGCGGTGGAGGGTCCGTAGACGGGCACGTGCTGGCCGGGCCAGCCGCCGGGCCGCCAGCGGATGGCCACGTGGAGTCCGCAGAGGTCCATGTAGTGGTCCGGGTGCAGGTGGGAGAGGCACACGGCGTCGATGTCCTCCAGCGCGAGATGCTGTTGCAGCTTGCCCAGGGCGCCATTGCCCAGATCCACGACGACGCGCCAGGTCCGGCCCTGGTATCGGGCGGTCAGCAGGTAGCACGACGCCGGGGACTCCGGGCCGGGGAAGGACCCGCTGCACCCGATGATGGTGAGTTTCATATGGTGCGTTGCTCCCCTTCAGTCATCCTGCGCTCCGGCCAGCATAGCGGGAGAGATGCGTCGGATCACGCCGGTGGGATAGGTCTCCCGCACATGATCCACCTGACGCACCGCGACCACCTCGGGGCCGAGGAAGCGCCGGGCGAGCTGCGCGAACGCCTCGGCGTCACCGGTGGAGAGGAAGGTATGACCCGCCGGTTCCAGGGTCCCGGGAAGGTCGACGGCGTGCGGGCGCTGGAGGTCCTGGCGGGTCAGCGCGCGGTAGAGATCCTTGGCGGTCTCCTCGGCAGAGGACACGAGCGTGACCTCCTCACCCATCACGAAGGAGATCACGCCGGTGAGCAGTGGGTAGTGCGTGCAGCCGAGCACGAGGGTGTCCACGCCGGCTGCCTTCAGCGGCGCCAGATACTCCTCGGCGGCGCCGAGCAGCTCCGCACCGGTGGTGACTCCGCGTTCGACGAACTCGACGAACCGGGGACAGGCGGCGGTGGTGATCTGCAGGGCGGGCGCGGCGGCGAAGGTGTCCTCGTAGGCGCCCGAGCTCACGGTCGCCGAGGTGCCGATGACCCCGATGCGACCGTTGCGGGTGGCCGAGACGGCGCGGCGCACCGCGGGCTGGATGACTTCGATCACCGGGATGCCGTGGCGATCGGTATAGCGTTCGCGGGCGTCGCGCAGCACGGCGGCGGAGGCGGAGTTGCACGCGATGACCAGGGCCTTGACGCCGGAGTCGACGAGTTCGTCCATCACCCCCAGGGCGTGGGCGCGGACCCGGGCGATGGGCAGCGGCCCATAGGGTCCGTGGGCCGTGTCACCGAGATAGGTGATCAGCTCTCCGGGCAGCTGGTCCAGGACGGCGCGGGCCACGGTGAGCCCGCCGACCCCGGAGTCGAAGATCCCGACCGGAGCGGCGGCGTTCATCGAGACGATGTCCCGGCACCGCCACTCGACTCGGGACCTGCATCGCGGGGACCTGAATCACCAGGCCCTGCATCGCCAGACGCCGTGTCGGCATCCGTGCCGTGCGAATCAGGGCCGTTCGAATCAGCGCCCTCGGCGGCGGTGCCGTGCTCCGGGAGGAACTCGGTCATCGCGCTGAACAGGGTCTCTTGGAGCCAGGTCATGAAGGTGTAGATCTCCGCCATGAAGGAGTCGGTGTCCTTCGCGCTCGCGCCGACGGCGAGCTTGTGCACCCGTTCGGCGTCCTCGGCGGTGTTCAGCTGGAGCCGGCTCGCCAGGGTCAGCCGCAGATCATTCAGCGCCCTGCCGAAGACCGGGGCGAGCTCCTCATCCATGGTGACCGGGGTGCTCTCGAGCAGCATCCGCGCGGTGCGCAGGTCCGCGATCTTCGCGCCGCGCAGCGAGTTCTCACTGAGCCGACGGAAATGGCCGGCCTCCTCCGGGTCGGTGGAGGCGTCGGGCAGCAGCCGACGCAGCACGTCATCTTCGGGCGGCTCCAGGGGCTCCTCTCCGCCGAGTCCGGCGAGCTCCGCGCGGAAGTGCGCGAACGCCGGATCCTCGGCCGCGTTCCTCGACCCGGCGTCGTTCGACGCTGCGTCGTCTTCACGGCTCTCGAGGAGCTCGATCACGTCGGCGCAGAGCGAGCTGAGCAGCCGACGCTCATGCTGCTCCAGATCGGCGCGGTATCCCCTGGTGGTGGCGCGGAAAGCTGTCGCCACGGGTTACTCGGCCTCTTCCAGGGTCGCCTGCAGGCCGTACTGGTGCATGGCCGTCACGTCCTGCTCGGCCTTCTCCCGCGGGCCGTGGGCGACCACGGCGCGGCCCTGCTCATGGACCTGCATCATCAGCTGCTCGGCCCGGGCCTTGGAATGACCGAAGTAGCTGCGGAAGACCCAGCTCACGTAGGTCATCAGATTGACCGGGTCATTCCAGACGACCACCTGATAGGGGCGGGCCGCGGAGAGGAGCTGGGAGAACTCGGAATCGAGGTCAGTCCCCTCACGGCTGAGCGTGGATCCTTCGGCTGAACTCATGCTCGGTATTCTACGCTGGGGCTGTGACTCCTCAATCTGCCTCTGCCCAGGCCCACGCTGCGCGCGCCACCTCCCCCGCCGCTGCCGCCTCCTCCGCCGAATCGGCCGCGCATGCGCCGTCGCCCTCCACCGCGCTGCTGACCGATCAATATGAGCTCACGATGGTCCAGGCGGCTCTGGCCTCCGGGGCCGCCGGGCGGCGCTGCGTCTTCGAGGTCTTCACCCGCCATCTTCCCGCCGGGCGGCGCTACGGCGTGGTGGCCGGCACCGGTCGCCTGCTTGAGGGCCTTGCCGCATTCCGCTTCGGCGCAGCCGAGATCGGCTGGCTGCGCTCTCGCGGCATCGTCGACGAGCCCACGCTGGAGTTTCTCGCCGACTACCGCTTCTCCGGTGACATCCACGGCTACGCGGAGGGAGAGATCTTCATGCCCGACTCTCCTGTGCTGCGGGTAGAGGCGAGCTTCGCCGAGGCCTGTCTGCTGGAGACCTATGTGCTCTCGGTGCTCAACCACGACTCCGCCATCGCCTCCGCGGCCTCGCGGATGACCGTGGCCGCCGGCGACCGGCCCTGCGTGGAGATGGGGTCTCGCCGCACCCAGGAGTTCAGCGCCGTGGCCTCGGCCCGGGCCGCCGCCGTCGCCGGCTTCACCGCCACCTCAAACCTGGAAGCGGGACGCCGCTGGGGACTGCCCACCCTGGGCACCGCGGCCCACGCCTTCACGCTGCTCCACGATTCGGAGGAAGAGGCGTTCCAAGCGCAGGTCAGAGCCTTCGGGCCGGGCACCACCCTGCTGGTGGACACCTACGACGTGGAGACGGCCGTGCGCCGAGCCGCCGCGATCGCCGGACCGGAGCTCGGCGCGGTCCGGCTCGACTCCGGGGACCTGGTGGAGCAGGCCGGCGAGGTGCGCGCGCTGCTGGATTCGCTGGGCAACACCGGCACCAGGATCATCGTCTCCTCGGACCTCGATGAGCACGCCATCGCTCGGCTGCAGTCGGCCCCGGTGGACTCCTACGGCGTGGGCACGAAGCTGGTCACCGGCAGCGGCTCCCCGACTGCGGCGATGGTCTACAAGCTGGTCCAGCGCACCGACGACGACGGCGCCACCGTCGCCGTGGCGAAGAACGCCCCGGGCAAGTCCAGCGTCGGCGGGGTGAAGCATCCGCTGCGCAGCCTGGATGGGTCCGGGCGGGCCATGGCGGAGCTGATCGGAGTCGGGGCCGCCCCGCAGACCAACGGCCAGCGCACCCGCGAGCTGATGGTGCCGCTGGTCCGGGGAGGCGTGGTCGCGGAGGAGCATGTCGGGGAGGTCGGCGTGGCCAATGCCCGCCGCCGTCATGCGGCCTCGCTCGCCGAGCTTCCTCCGGCGGCCAAGCGGCTGCAGGACGGCGACCCGGTGCTGCCCACGATCTTCAGCTGATCTCCCGCTCGGACTCAGCGAATCGGCCCGCCCGGTCCGCCGCCTCGTCTGCTCCGCGGTCCTCTTCCTGGCCCGCTCAGCCGTCCTCGGCCTGGTCGACTCGGTAGGCCGCGTGCACTGCCGCGTGGTCTTCGGCGTGGGTGTTCACGGCGGCGTCGTCGAGGATGCAGATCACCTCGGCGTCCTCCGGGCCGACCGCGCTGAGACCGTGCGGACGCAGCGTGTCGAACTCGGCGGCCTCCCCCGCCTGGAGCAGGATCTCCTCCTCGCCGAGCTGCAGCCGCAGGCGGCCGGAGAGCACATAGAGCCACTCGTATCCGTCGTGGCTGCCGAGTTCGGTGATCGGCGGGCGCGGCACATATCTGATCTTGTAGGTGTGCACCGGTGAGCTCTCCGGGGAGAGCGGCTGCACCAGCATGCCGTTGCGCTCCCAGGCGTCGCGCTGCACCCGCGGATCCGGGCTCGAGGACACGAGCAGCTCGTCCACGGTGATGCCCAGGCAGCGGGTGATCGGCAGCAGCAGCTCCAGGCTCGCCTGACGCTTCCCCGACTCCAGCCGGGACAGCGTGCTCGGCGAGATCCCGGCGCCGCGGGCGAGTCGATCCAGCGTCCATCCCCGGGCGGTGCGCGCGGATCGCAGGCGCAGCCCCAGCTGGGCGAGTTCTTCCATAGGAGACAGTCTGCCGACTTCTTGCCATTTCAGCAAGACGTCTTTCACGGCGGCATCCAGCGGCGCATGCTGGAGCCATGAACTCCACAGCAGAAGCAGAACCCTTCGACGCGATCATCATCGGCGGAGGCGCCGCCGGACTCAGCGCCGCCCAGTCGCTGGGCCGCGCGCTGCGCCGGACGCTGATCCTCGATGCCGGTGAACCCCGCAACCGCTTCGCCGCGCAGATGCACAACATCCTGGGCCACGACGGCGCCTCTCCCGCCGAGCTGCTGGCCGCCGGGCGGGCCGAGGCGCAGCGCTACGGCGTCGAGCACCTCACCGCGGGGGTGCACCGGGTCAGCGACTCCACCCGTGCCGACTCCACCGACAAGACCGGACCGCGCGAACTCGTCGTGACCCTGGACTCCGGGGTCCAGCTCTTCACCCGCACGGTCATCGCCGCCTCAGGTGTGACCGACGTGCTGCCGCCCATTCCGGGGCTGGCCGAGAACTGGGGCTCCAGCGTGCTGCACTGTCCGTACTGCCACGGCTGGGAGGTCCGCGGACGGCGTCTGGCGGTGCTCGCCACCAGTCCGATGCAGCTGCACCAGGCGCAGCTGCTGCGCCAGTGGAGCGACCGGCTGACCTACTTCCATGCCGGCGCCGGCGAGCTGACCGCGGAGACGGCCGCACGGCTGCGCGCACGCGGGGTGGTCCTCGAGCCGACCCCGGTCACGGAGGTGCTCGGCGACGGCACCCACGTGACCGGCGTCGTCCTTCAGGACTCGCGCACCGTCGAGGTCGACGCCATCTTCACCGGCGGCAGCCTCGCCCCGCGCGACGGGTACCTGCGCGATCTCCGGCTTGAGCGCGAGGACACCGTGGTGGGCAGCTTCTTGAAGGTCGACGCCGCGGGTCAGACCTCGCACGAGCGGATCTGGGCGGCGGGAAACATCGCGTCTCCGATGGCGACCGTGCCGGTCTCCACGGGGATGGGGAGCTTCGCCGGAGCGGCCGCCAACGGCGCGCTGGTCATGGAGGAGTTCGACCTCGCCGAGGCCGGTAAGAACCAGTAACGTGGTGGGTGTGCGGCTGCGATGCCCTCGCGCCGCACACCCATACCCGGAGCTTTCCGACCAGGAGGACGTAGTGGCCCAGGCGCTGATCATTGTGGATGTGCAGCAGGACTTCTGTGAGGGCGGGGCGCTGGCGGTCGCCGGCGGCGCGCAGGTCGCCAGCGAGATCAGTGAGTTCCTCGAGGACAGCTACGCCGAGTTCGACGCGATCCTCACCACGCAGGACTGGCACATCGACCCCGGTCCACACTTCTCCGCCACCCCGGATTTCAAGGTGAGCTGGCCGGAGCACTGCGTGGCCGGCACCCCCGGGGCCGAGCTGCACCCGAATCTCGACACCGAGCATGTGGATGCACGCTTCCTCAAGGGGCTGTACTCCGACGGCTACTCCGGCTTCGAAGGTCTCGAGGGTGACCCGGAGAAGGTCGGCAGCCTCGAGGGCGAGAACGGCACCAAGGTCGGGCCGGCCGCGGCGATCACCGAGGGCTCGGCGGACCTGCACACCTGGCTGCGCGCCCAGGACATCGACGCCGTGACCATCGTCGGCATCGCCACCGATCACTGCGTGCGGGCCACCGTGCTGGATGCGGTGGAGAACGACTTCCGGGTCCGGGTGATCCGCGAGCTCACGGTCGGGGTCAGCGAGGACTCCGTGGCGGAGGCCTACGAGGAGTTCGACGCCGCCGAGGTCGAGGTCCTCAGCCTCGAAGATCTCTGAGCCGCAGGGCTGAATGCCCCGGCCCGGCGCATCCAGCCCTGCGCACTGAGCTCTGCGCCTTGGGCTCAGACCGCGAGGCTCTCCGCGGCTCAGGCTACTTGCGCCCGACGAACCACATCTGGATCGTCTTCAGCCGCTCCTCGAGCTGGGTCTGCGTGGCCTGACCCACCGCCGGGCCACCGCAGACGTCGCGGAGCTTGGTGTGGATGCTGCCCTGGTGCATCCCGGTCTTCGCCGCATAGGCCGAGACCGACTTGTTCAGCGTGGCCCGCAGCGTCTTGAGCTGCCGGTGGTCGATCACCGGCTCCGCCGGCGCGGCCGAGGCCGGCTTGCGGCGCAGCTGGTCTGCCTGGTGCTGACGCAGCAGCGTGGAGACCTGCTCCGGCTCGAGCAGCCCGGGGATGCCGAGGAAGTCCAGCTCCTCCTCGGAGCCCATGGCGCCGCCGAGGCCGAACTCCGCGCCGTCGAAGAGGACCTTGTCGAAGGAGGCGTTGGAATGCAGCGCGGCGAACTCGCCGCGCTCGAGCTGATCCGAGCCGCGCTCCTCCTTGTTGGCCGCATCGAGCAGCTCGTCGTCGAGGCCCTCCTCGGCGTTCTCGATCGCCGAGCGCGGGACGTCCAGGGCGTGGTCGCGCTCCTGCTCCATCTCATTGGCCAGCGTGGTCAGCACCGGGACCGAGGGCAGGAAGACCGAGGCGACCTCGGCCTTCTTGCGCAGCCGCACGAAACGACCCACGGCCTGGGCGAAGAACAGCGGGGTCGAGGTGGAGGTGGCATAGACGCCCACGCAGAGCCGCGGCACGTCCACGCCCTCTGAGACCATCCGGACCGCGACCATCCACAGCCTCGAGGGGTCGTCAGAGAACTTCTCGATCTGGTTCGACGCGCCCTTGTCGTCGGAGAGCACGACGGTGGTCTTCTGTCCGGTGAGCTCGTCGAGCTGGGCGGCGTAGGCGCGCGCGGTCTCATGGTCGGTCGCGATGACCAGTCCGCCGGCGTCGTCGATCTTGTCGCGCACCTTGAGCAGCCGCTGGTGCGCTGCCCGCAGCACCGAGGGGATCCACTCCCCCTCCGGGTTCAGCGCGGTGCGCCAGGCGTGGTTGGTGATGTCCTTGGTGGCGGCGGCCCCGAGCTGGGCCTCCATCTCCTCGCCGGCGGAGGTCCGCCAGCGCATATTGCCGGAGTAGGCCATGAAGACCACTGGACGCACCACGCGGTCCTTCAGCGCCGGACCATAGTTGTAGGCGTAGTCGGCCTTGGACCGGCGCACCCCGGCGCCGTCCTCCACGTACTCCACGAAGGGGATCGGCGAGGTGTCGGAGCGGAACGGGGTCCCGGTCAGCGCAAGCCGACGCACGGCGGGGTCGAAGGCCTCACGCACACCGTCGCCCCAGGACAGCGCGTCACCGGCGTGGTGGATCTCGTCGAAGATCACCAGGGTGCGCGCGGCCTCGGTCTTGTTCCGGTGCAGCGCAGGCTTGTTCGCGACCTGCGCATAGGTCACCACAACTCCGATGTACTGGCGCCCGTGGCGGCCGTCGGAGTTCTTGAAGTTCGGGTCCAGGGCGAGACCCACCCGACCTGCCGCGTCGGCCCACTGGCGCTTCAGGTGCTCGGTCGGGGCGACCACGTAGATCCGGTTGACCTCCCCGGACTCCACCAGCAGCTTCGCCACACGCAGCGCGAAGGTGGTCTTGCCCGCGCCGGGGGTCGCCACGGCGAGGAAGTCCTTCGGCCGCTTCTGGATGTAGAGGTCCAGGGCCTCCTGCTGCCACTGGCGCAGCGTGCCTGCGGTGCCGTGGGCGGCGCGGTGCGGATAGACCGGGGGTAGGGATCGGCCGACATCGGTGCCGACGTCGAAAAGCGTCTCAGACTGCTCCACTGTGTTCTGGGCTCAGCGCAGGTTCAGCTGCGGCCGAAGCCGAAGAAGCCGCGCTTGCCGCCGGAGTCTCCGCCGGACTTGCCGTCGCCGTCGCCGCCCATCATCTCTTCATAGATCTCTTTGCACTCCGGGCAGACCGGGAACTTCTTGGGGTCCCGTGATGGGATCCAGACCTTGCCGCACAGAGCCACCACGGCGCCGCCCTCGAGGGCGGACTCCATGATGCGGTTCTTGTTCACGTAGTGGGCGAATCGCTCGTGATCTCCGGGCTCGGAGAGCTGCTCCTGGTGCTCGCGCTCGATGGTCGCCGCTCCGCCGGGCGCCGGCGCGGCGGCCGGATCAGCGGTGTGCAGATGTGCCGGCCCACCCTGGAGGGGGGTCTGCGTGCCGAAGCGGGCGTCAGCGGGCTGGAGTCCATTCTCGATGACCATCATGGGCCCTAGTCTAGCGAGCCTCGGCGAGGACATCATCCCCGTGTGGGCAACGTGTCTGGACCTGGGGAGTGCCCGGCCGAGGACTCGTCGGCTCGTTCTCAGTACTGGCTCACCGTCTGGAAGAGCTCCGGCTGGCTGCGTTCGAAGACCCGGGCCCCCAGCGTGACTCCGATCCAGACCAGACCGAGCCCCTTGAGCACCGCGGCGATCCCGAGCGCCCAGCCCAGCCAGGAGTCACCGCTGATCAGCCAGACGATGACCAAGATCACCTCCGGCAGCATCAGCGCCACGGTGGCGACCAGCATGCCGAGCTGGACGATCATCAGGCGTCCCGTGGAGCCGGATGGCTGGCTCAGCGGCCCGTCCCCCGGCTTGGGGACGGGGTAGGTGAAGCGTGCCGAGACCAGGCAGGAGAATCCTGCCGTGCTCAGCAGCAGACCCACGCTCGCGCCCACCAGGGCGGCAGTGGTGGCCGGTCCGGTGAACATCACCGCGGGGATCAGAGCGCTGAGCAGCGTGATGGGCAGCCCGAAGCTCAGCAGTCCGACCAGGCGACCGACCCGGTCAGCCGTGCCGGAGACGCCGCTGGTGATGTGCAGCGCGAAGGCTGAATGGTCATAGGAGATGTCCGCGGAGATCGCGAAGCCCAGCATCCAGCCGAAGACGGGCCCCAGGGCGAGCAGGACCCACGGCGCATCCAGCTGGGAGTACATGACCACCGCAAGGACCACGAACGCCGGCAGGAGCACCAGGGTGCCGCCGTAGCGGCTGTCCTTGAGCCAGTAGGTGCTGGCCCGCGCGGCCACCGCGCCCCAGGGCGTGGCCGGGAAGCGGGCGAACAGCCCCAGCCCCTGGTCGCTCTTGGAGCCCGAGGAGCTCTGCACGGTGGGCCGCTCGGTGATCTTCACCAGCGCGGCCCGGATGACGACGACGGCGAGGGCAGCCGTGGCTGCCAGGATCGCCAGCCGGATCATGAACATGCCCCAGTCACCGGCCGCGGCATCAGCCGGCAGCGCGGCCCCGGCGCCCAGCGGGGTGAGCGCGAGGATGTCGACCACCGTGGGCACGGCGTCGGCCAGGGAGGAGAAGGCACTCTCAAGACCGATCATGATCGGGTAGAGCAGAACCATCAGGCCCAGCGCCAGGATGGCCAGGAAGTCCCGGGACCGGCGACCGCTGAGCCAGGCGCTGATCGACGTGGTCACCGCCTGGGAGACCAGGCTGAACGTGATCAGCAGCAGGGGCAGCGTGGTCACCGCCGTCGCCGCGGCAGCAGCGTCCCAGCGCCAGTGCAGCACCTGTCCGATCAGCCAGATCACTGTGAGCACCGCCCCGATCGAGATCAGCCCGGTCAGCGCCAGGCCGAGGATGAGTCCGCGACGCGGGATGCCGTAGGTGATGAACTGGCGCGGGTTCATCGCCGTGTCCGCCCCGGAGACGAACACCGGGATGATCAGCCAGAGCAGGAAGATCGCCGAACCCATCAGGACGCTGGCGGTGCGGACGAACTCTGCGTCGATCACCGCGGCGCCTCCCTCCATGACCTGCAGGGAGAAGATCATCCCGACGATGCCCAGTCCGTAGAGACCGGCGAAGATCGTGCCCAGGATGTGCCAGACCGACTGGTTGAAGCCGTTGAAGGTGAGGTCCCGCTTGAGCCGGATCAGAGTTGCAACCATGCGAGCTCCTGATCTCCACCCTCGAGTCCTACCAGCTCGACGAAGCGAGTCTCGAGGTCAGACCCGCCCCGGACCTCCTCGAGCGTGCCGGAGGCCAGCAGCCGCCCTTCCGCGATGATCCCGACATGGGAGCACATCCGCTGGACCAGATCCATCACGTGGCTGGAGAGGATCACAGTGCCTCCGGAGCCGACATAGGACTCCAGCAGGCCGCGGATGGTGCGCGCCGAGACCGGGTCCACGGCCTCGAAGGGCTCGTCGAGCACCAGAAGCTCGGGAGCATGGACCATCGCCGAGGCCAGCGCGATCTTCTTGGTCATTCCCGCGGAATAGTCCTGGACCAGCTTCCCCTTCGCCTCCTCGAGGCCGAGCACCCGGAGCAGGTCAGCAGTGCGGGACTCGACGGTCTCCCGGTCCATCCCACGCAGCAGCCCGGCGTAGGTGACCAGCTGAGCGCCGGTGAGCTTGTTGAAGAGCAGGACGCCGTCGGCGAGCACGCCCATGGAGCGCTTGGCCTCGCTCGGCTGGGCCCAGACGTCGATGCCCACCACCTCGGCAGTGCCGGCGTCTGGTCGCATGAGACCGGTGGCCATCGACAGCGTGGTGGTCTTGCCGGCACCGTTGGGGCCGACGAACCCGTAGAAGGAGCCGCGCGGCACCTCCAGGTCGAGGTCCTGCACGGCGGGGGTCTGTCCGAATCGCTTGGTCAGGCCGCGAAGCCTCAGGGCCGGCGGCATCAGGGCGGTCGGATTCACGCTGACTGGATCCATGCCCCGAGACTATCGAGTCCAGCTCAGCGGCGCGTCACCCCTGAGAAGGACATGCGCCGAGACCCAGGAAGGATCGGCGGCGGATCCTCTGGGGGCTGGTCTCCTCGAGACGCCCTGGAGAGGCCGGGCCTCCTAGAAGAGCGCGCGAGCCAGCTGCTTGCGTGAGGCGGAGACCCGGGGATCGGTGTCCCCGGTGATCGAGTAGAGCTCGACCAGGTGGGCGCGGGCGGTCTCACGGTCATCGCCGAAATGCGTCTGGATGAAGCGGACCAGGCGGGAGAAGCCGTCTTCCACGTGGCCTCCGAGCACATCGAGGTCCGCGACGGCGATCTGCGCGCCGACGTCGTCGGGGTTCTCCGCCGCTGCCTGTCGGGCGGCGGCGAGATCGGCGCCGGTGGTCCGCTGGAGCAGACCCACCTGGGCCAGCCCGATCTTGGCATCCTCGTCGTCCGGCTTCTCCTTGATGGCCTGCTCATAGGCCTTCGCGGCGGCGGCGTAGTCGCTGTTCTCCAGCGCATCCAGCGCCTCCTGGTGCAGCGGCGGAAGCTCCGGCTCGGCGGCGGGCCCCTGGCCCTCCACGACTCGGGTGGACTGCGCGGGCAGCTTCTGCGTCATGCCGTTCTGCGTGGCCATCTGCACCATCTGCGTCACGAGCTGGGAGAGCTGGTCGGCGGGCACCGCCGCGTCGAACTCGCCGACCGGGCGTCCACCGATGAAGGCCGTGGCGACCGGGACCTGATCGGCACTCTGGGCCAGCTCGGGATGCGCGGAGGCGTCGATCTCGGCGAGCAGCAGGCGGCCCTGCTGCGCGTCGACGAGGTCCTCCAGGGTGGACTTCATGGTCGCCGAGGCGGCATCGGCGCCGTGGATGAGCACGATCACCGGGGCCTGCGCGGAGAGCTCCACGACCTGCTGCAGCTGCTGCGGCTGCACCGCGATGGCCCAGCTGTTGGGTGCTCCCGCTGCTGCTGGCGCACTGGGACGCTGGGCTGCCGGGGCTGAAGGAGCCTGGCCGGCCGGTGCGGATGCGCCGGGCGCAGCGGCGAAGCCGGAGAGGTCCACCGCTCCCCTGGCGTCGACCCGTCGGGACTGGGGTTCCTGGGCGGAATCTGTCACTGCAGCGCTCCTTGCACGTCGGCGTCCGTTGTGGCGGTTCTGCGGATCGATCTCCGGGGAGCGGAGATCAGTCGAGTATGTTGACCTCGTTCACAATATCGTGGACTCCGAGCACGACGACCTTCTCGTCGTCCTCCGCCGGAATGTGCAGGATCATCGATTCCCGGTTGACGATGTCCACGTCCTCGGTGGTCGACTCGGTGCCGGCCAGCTCAGCGGTCACTCCGGAGAGGTTGATCGAGGCGCCGTCCTCGGGGCGAAGCTGTGTGGTGGAGTCGAAGCTTCCCACCGCGATCACCGAGCCGTCGGGAAGGCGCATCGCCGTGCTGCCCTCTCCGATGATGGGACGGGTGTAGGAGATGCTGAGGTCCTGGGCGCTCTCGCTGAGCTCTTCCTGATACGCCTGGAGGTCCTCGATGTAGGCGTTGTCCTCAACGTTCATCCCGAAGTAGTACTCCCGGTTGTTCAGGAAGACCGCGACGCGCTCCATGGCGTGGTTGGCGGCGAAGCGTGCGTCCTCGTTGTCGGGGTCGACCGGCCCCACGCCGCCGTCCTCGGCGGCGATGGCCGGGAACTCAGTCCCCGGGACCATCAGGACGGCCTGGGTGAGCTCATAGTTCTCTCGCGGGGACTCCTGCTCGATGACCAGCACCTGCGGGATCTCGGCGTCGGTGTCCTGGGTGATGACGACAGCCTGGCGAGGGAACTCGCTGTCCGAGGTGACGGCCGCGCTGAGGATCTCGGTACCGATGGCATCCGGGGTGACATCCTCATCGATCTCGTGATTGCGGTAGGTGAGCTCACGGACCTGCTCGGCGTTTCCGGAGACCCGCGGGGAGAGCAGCTCTGCATCGAACTCGGCGTCCGCGGCCGCAGTGGTCTCGGCGATGTCCTCGATGATTCCCTGCAGCTGGGATTCCAGCAGCACCGAGTAGCCGGCGTCCTCATCCTGCTCAGCCTCGACCTCCTCAGCCTCCACGTCTTCGGTCTGCGCGGAGTCGTCCTCGGCAGGGTCCTCAGCGGGGTTCTCGGCGTCGGCCATGAGCACGGCCGGGCTCAGCGCCAGCGCGAGCGCCGCGGCGCTCGCCACCGAGCGGCTGCGCCAGGTGCGACCCTGCTCGGGACCGTCCTCCTCGGGGCGCACCGGGTCGATGATCCCGGTGGCGTCGGGGTCATGCGGATCCTGGGTGCTCTCGGTGCTGGAGATCGAACCGAGGGTCCCGGTCAGCTCTTCCTCGGCGGGATCGATGTGCTGCGGATCCTCACGGTCGTGCTGGGGATCCTGCTGGTCAGCGTGCTCGGGCTGCCCGTCGGTCTGGGTCATCTCGTCCTCGGCGGTGGTGTGGCTGGTTTCGGTCGCAGCGGCGGTTCCGGCGGCAGCGGCGGTTCCCGTCGTGGCGGCAGCTCCGGTCGCAGCAGCAGGAGCGGCAGCGGAGTCGGTGGCGGCAGTGGTCGAGCCGGACGCGGCGTCGACCGACCCGCGGCCGCGCGGCGTCGTCGCGGCGCTGGCGCCGCTGTCCTGAACGTCGCCCTCATGGGTCACGACGCCGCGGCGGCGTGCGACCAGCGCGCGGTAGAGCAGGAAGATGGCCACCAGGATCAGCAGCGAGCCGAGCACGATCAGGATAGTGCCGAGCAGGCTGTCCTCTTCCTCCGGCAGCTCCACGGTGACCGCGCTGGGGGCGGGCTCCTCGCCGTCGCGGAAGATCAGCAGGCTCCACTCGCCGCTGTCGTCGGGGGCGCTCCAGCGGTAGCGCAGATCGCCCTCGGTGGTCTCACTGACCGCCCAGAGGTCGGAGTCGCTGGGGTCGGGCACGGTGGCCTCGCCCTCGGTGAACTGCGTCTCGATCGTGGCCGGGGCGTCGTCTTCGCCCTCCTGCACCGCTCCGATGGTGACGTGCGCGGCGTCGCCCACCCAGGCTTCGATGTCCTGGGTCCGTGCCAGGGCGAGGGTGTATTCGCCCTCAGCGGAGATGATGAACTCGTCGCGCTCAGCGTCCGGATCGACGATCTCATCGCTGATCACGGTCAGCGGCGCGTCCTGCACCTCCTGGCTCTGGGCGGTCGGGATCTCGTCGGAGGCCCAGACGGTGAGCAGCCCGACTCCGATTCCTGCCATGAGCAGACCCAGGATGAAGGCGATGATGGAAGCGGGAAAACGCACGTGTGGGATGTCCTTGATCGGGGGAGGCGATGGTTCAGCCCTCTAGACTACCGAAGATAACAATAAGATCACAGTCTGGGTGTCCGCTGGAAGAATCTCCGGGTGCGAATGGTGTCCGGCCGACGGCGCGTGGCTAAGCTGACCTCGTGACAGAGTCCGAGCAGCATCCGCAGCAGCAGGGCCCGCACGTCGGGCCCGGCGTCGACGAGCAGCGCGCACCTGTCTCCGCCCGCCGGCGACGGTTCCGCTCCGGACCGACTCCCGGACGCCTGCGAGCCTTTCGCAGCGGCGTCCGCAGCGGGGTTCGCGGCATCAGGACGGCCCGGGCGCGCCGATCCGCGGCGGCGCTGCCGGAGTATGACGAGTACGGGCTGCCGCCGGTCTCCGCCGAGCGCATCGAGAAGGCCGCCTCCTACGCCAGCCGCCCCGTCTACACCGGATTCATGCTGGCCCTGGGCGTCGGACTCGCGCTGCTGGTGTTCTACGTGGCCCAGGCGAACACGCAGCTGCTGGTCTGGATCGCGGCAGCCCTGTTCATCGCCATCGGCCTCGACCCCGTGGTGCGCAGCCTCGAGCGGGCCGGGCTCCCCCGGCCGGCCGGGGTGGCCGCCACGATCACCGCCTTCCTCGGCATCGTGGCGACGTTCATCGCAGCCCTGGCCCCGATGGTCACCGAGCAGACCTCCACCTTCGTCCGCTCACTGCCGGTGCTGGTCAATGACATCTCCAGCTCCGAGTGGTTCCAGAGCATCGAGTCCGACTTCGAGATCCAGGAGATCATCGACACCGAGGTCAACCGGTTCATCTCGGATCCGACGAACATCACCAACGCCCTCGGCGGGCTCTTCGGCGTCGGCACAGCCATCCTGACCACCGGACTGGGCGCGCTGGTGGTCTTCGTGCTCGCCATCTACTTCCTGTCCTCGCTGCCGGTGATGACCGCATGGGCCTACCGGCTGGCCCCCCGCTCGAACCGGGACCGGGTCCAGCATCTCGGAGACCGGATCCTCGACGGGATCGGGCACTATGTGATCGGCCAGGCCTGTGTCGCGGTGCTCAACGGGCTCGTGGCCTTCATCGCGATCAGCATCGCCGGCGTGCCCTTCGGAGTGCTCTTCGCCGTCGTGGCCGGAGTGCTGGCGTTCATCCCGCTGGTCGGACCGGTGACCGGAGGCACGATCGTCACCCTGGTGGCGCTGACCGTGGACTGGCAGACCGCGGTGACCTTCGCCGCCATCTACTTCGTGTATCTGCAGGTCGAGGCGTATCTGGTCTCCCCGCGCATCATGGCGCGCGCGGTGCGGATCCCGGCCGCCGTCGTCGTCATCTCGGTGATCGCCGGCGGCACCCTGCTCGGAGTCCTCGGCGCCCTCATGGCGATCCCGACGGCCGCCGCAGTGATGCTGCTGACCCGAGAAGTGCTGATCCGCCGGCAGGACGCGCGCTAGCCGCCTCCGGCTGCCGAGCGCGACCCGCTCCGCGGACATCGGTGACCTCAGATCTCTCGGCCGGCGTGCAGTCAGCCCATCCGCCAGCAGTGGGTGTGCCAGTGCCGGCGCTCTGCGGCCGCGTGCTCGTCGCCGAAGATCGAGTCTGCGCGCCAGGCCACCACGTGCGCGGTCCCCGCGGGCACCGGGAGATGACATCCCGGGCAGGTGTAGATCTTCTGCGCCGCTGAGGCGGAGATATGCCGCACGTGGTACTCCCCGTCCCGGCGTCGCACCGTCCCGGTGGAGAACGCGCCCTGGCCGAAGACGCCGGTGGACAGCGGCCGGTGCTCGCGCTGCCACTTCGACGCGCGCCTTCCGGGTCCCTTCGCTGACTTGGCCATGGGTCCATTGTTCCAGGTCTCTGCTTCACGCGTCGCCGCCGGTGCGGCGCTCACCCCGGGAGCGGGTAGGATCAGGCACCGTGCGATTGGTAATTGCGACCTGTTCAGTGTCCTACTCCGGCCGGCTCAATGCCCACCTGGCCCAGGCCACGCGTCTGCTCATGGTGAAGGCCGACGGCGGCGTGCTCATCCACTCCGACGGCGGCTCCTATAAGCCGCTCAACTGGATGTCCCCGCCGGCGACGATGCGGGTCACCGCGCCCGACGCGCAGCAGCGCGAGGCCGGAATCACCGAGGTCTGGACCGTCTCGGCCACCAAGAGCGACGAAACGCTGCGAATCCTGATCAGCGAGGTCCACGAGGACGTCTCCCATGACCTCGGCGTGGACCCGGGCCTGGTCAAGGATGGCGTGGAGTCCGATCTCCAGCGGCTGCTCGCGGAGCAGATCGAACTGCTGGGCGCCGGGCACCGGCTGATCCGCCGAGAGCACCCGACCCCGATCGGCCCGGTGGACATCCTGGCCCGCGGCCCTCAGGGAAGTGTGGCCGTAGAGCTCAAGCGTCGCGGCGACATCGACGGCGTCGAACAGCTCACCCGCTACCTCGAGCTGCTCAACCGCGACCCGCTGCTCGCCCCGGTGCAGGGGGTCTTCGCCGCCCAGCAGATCAAGCCCCAGGCACGCACCCTCGCCGAAGATCGCGGCATCCGCTGCCTGGTGCTGGACTATGACGCGATGCGCGGCGTCGACGACGCCGACTCTCGCCTGTTCTAGCCGGCAGGCTCTGCCGCCCGGAACCTCGCCAGGCTCACGCCGCCCGGCAGCGGCTCAAGACCCACCGGGTGGAAGGCGCGTGGCCGCGCCTCTGAGCGGAACAGCGGGATGCCGGCGCCCAGCACCAATGGATTGATCTTCAGCTGGATCTCGTCGATCTCCCCGATGAGCTGACCGGCCAGCTCAGCGCCGCCGCAGAGCCAGATGTCCCGGCCGGATCCGGCCTTGAGCGCACGCACCTTCCCGCCGAGATCACCGTCGATCACCTCGAGACCCGGCGCCTCCGGCAGCGCCCGATGCGCCGCCACGATCTGTCGCAGATGCGGGTACGCCCCGCCGACCAGCCCGGCGTCCACCGCAGGCTGGTGCGTGCGCCGCCCCATCAGCACGGTGTCGAAGCGCCGAGGTGGGCCCGTCACGCCCAGAGCCTCCCGGGCGTGCACCGGACAGGTCTCGGGGTACCGATCGGGACAATCTACCGCACCGCAGAAGTCCCACAGCCGGTGTGGGTGTACAGACAGGCGGGCCCCCGGTCTCCGTGAGGAGTCCGGGGGCCCGCCTGGTGGTGGTGCAGTCGATCAATCGATGGAGGAGTTCAGCCCTGAAGCTCGGCCTCGTCCGCGACGATGGTCACCTGATCGGAGTCCACCGAGAAGAAGCCACCGCTGACCTTCGCCTTCACAGGAGCGCCCTCGACGGGGTTGATGACCAGCTCACCTTCGGCCAGCAGCGAGAGCACCGGAGTGTGGCCCGGCAGGATGCCGATGTCACCTTCCACCGTGCGCCCGCGCACCGACTTCGCGGCACCGGACCAGACGGCGTGGTCGCTGGCGACCACCTGGACGTCGAGTTCGGCCATGATCAGGACCTCTTCTTGATCTCGGCGTAGAGACGCTCGACGTCATCGAGGCCGCCGACGTTGTAGAACGCCTGCTCCGGGATGTGGTCGAGATCGCCGTTGGCGATGGCGTTGAAGCCTTCGATGGTGTCCTTGATCGCCACAGTGGAACCGTCGACGCCGGTGAACTGCTTGGCGGTGTAGGTGTTCTGTGACAGGAACTGCTCGATGCGACGGGCGCGGGAGACCACGATCTTGTCTTCCTCGCCGAGCTCATCGATGCCCAGGATCGCGATGATGTCCTGGAGCTCCTTGTTCTTCTGCAGGATCTGCTTGACTCGCGTCGCGGTGTCGTAGTGCTCCTGACCCACGTACTGCGGGTCAAGGATGCGCGAGGTCGAGCTCAGCGGATCCACGGCCGGGTACAGACCACGCGAGGCGATCGCACGGGAGAGCTCCGTGGTCGCATCCAGGTGGGCGAACACGTTCGCCGGCGCCGGGTCGGTGTAGTCATCGGCCGGGACGTAGACGGCCTGCATCGAGGTGATCGAGTGGCCGCGGGTCGAGGTGATGCGCTCCTGGAGCACACCCATCTCGTCCGCAAGGTTCGGCTGGTAGCCCACAGCAGAGGGCATGCGCCCCAGCAGCGTGGAGACCTCGGAGCCGGCCTGGGAGAAGCGGAAGATGTTGTCGATGAAGAGCAGCACATCCTGGTTCTGCACATCGCGGAAGTATTCCGCCATGGTCAGCGCGCTCAGTGCCACGCGGAGACGCGTGCCTGGCGGCTCGTCCATCTGGCCGAACACCAGGGCGGTGTCTTTGAGGACGTTGGCCTCTTCCATCTCGACCCAGAGGTCGTTGCCCTCACGGGTGCGCTCACCGACACCGGCGAACACCGAGGTGCCGCCGAAGTTGCGGGCCACACGGGTGATCATCTCCTGGATCAGCACCGTCTTGCCCACGCCGGCGCCGCCGAACAGGCCGATCTTGCCGCCCTGGATGTAGGGGGTCAGCAGGTCGATCACCTTGATGCCGGTCTCCAGCATCTCGGTGGAGCCTTCGAGCGCGGCGAAGTTCGGGGCCGGGCGGTGGATCGGCCAGCGATCCTGCACGTCGAGCTCCGAGATCGGCATGTCCAGGGTCTCGCCCAGGACGTTGAAGATGTGTCCCTTCACGGACTCACCCACCGGCACCGAGATCGCAGATCCGGTGTCGTGCACGGGAGTGCCGCGCACCAGGCCGTCAGTGGCCTGCAGGGAGATCGCACGGATGAGGTTGTCGCCCAGGTGGGCGGCGACCTCGAAGGTGATCTTGCGGGTCGCGCCGCCGAGGGTGACCTCGGAGTTGAGCGCGTTGTACATGGATGGGATGGAGTCGGCGGGGAACTCAATGTCCACGACCGGACCGATCACCCGGGCGATGCGACCTGTCGCACCCGGCTGACCGGCTCCTCCGGAGCTCTGCTCTGCAGTAGTGGCAGTCATCTCTCTCACTTCACTTGATCTTGGATGATGTCAAAACGTCTGTTGTTGGCCTGCGGGAGTACCCGTGGGCTAGCTCGCGGCCAGAGCGTCGGCACCCGCGATGAGCTCGCTGAGCTCCTGGGTGATCTCGGCCTGGCGAGCGTTGTTGCGCAACAGGGTGTACTTCTTGATGAGGTCGTCCGCGTTGTCGGCAGCAGACTTCATCGCCCGCTGGCGAGCTGCGAGCTCCGACGCCGAGGCTTCCAGCATCGCCGCGAAGATCTTGGACTCGATGTACCGCGGAAGCAGCGCATCGAGGACCTCTTCGGCGGCGGGCTCGAAGTCGTACAGCGCCGTGGGCTCGTGCTTGGCGTCCGCATCCTTCTCCACGAAGGCCAGCGGCAACAGACGTCGCACCACCGGCTCCTGCTTCACCATGGACTGGAACTCGGTGTAGACGAGATACAGCTCATCCACACCGCCCTCTTCGGTGGGCTGCAGGAAGCGATCGACCAGCGTGCGGCCGATCTCCTGAGCGCGGTCCACCTCGGGGGCGTCGGTGTTGCCCGTCCATACCTGGTCGTACTCCCGCTCGCGGAAGTCGTAGAACGCCTGTGCCTTGCGTCCATAGAGGTAGGGGCGGATCTCCTTGCCGTCCTCCCGAAGACGCTTGGTCAGGGCTTCGCCCCGCTTGAGCACGTTCGTGGAGTAGGCGCCGGCGAGTCCGCGGTCGCTGGTGAGGATCAGCACTGCCGCGCGGGTGGGGTTCTCCACCTTCGTGGTCAGCACGTGATCGATGTCGTTCTGCGAGGCCACGGCGGAGACCGCTCGTGTGATGGCATCTGCGTATGGCGAGGCTGCCCGCGCACGGCTGCGTGCTTTGCCGATGCGAGACGTCGCGATCAGCTCCATCGCCTTGAAGATCTTCTTCATCGACGAGGTCGATGCGATCTTCTGGCGGTAGACCCGAATCTGGGCTCCCATGCTTGTCCTTCCCTGATGTCGTCCAGCAAGTGATTCTGCTCAGCGGAGGGGTGACCCTCAGCTGCGTGCGGGAATCTCTTCCTGGCTGATCTCGTCGGCGGACATCGCGTCGGTCTGCTCGTTGCCCACGATGGACTCGGCACCCTCGGCGTGGAATTCCTTCTTGAACGCGACCATGGCTTCCTTGAGCGCGCTGACCGTGTCGTCCTCGAGCTTGCCGGAGGAGGCGATGTTGGTCAGCACGTTGGTCTTGCGACGCAGGTAGTCCAGCCAGTCCGTCTCGAAGCGCTTGATGTCAGCGGTCTCGACATCGTCCAGGTGACCCTGGGAGCCGGTCCAGATCGATGCGACCTGGTCCTCGATCGGGTACGGGGTGTACTGGGCCTGCTTGAGCAGCTCGGTCTGTCGCTCGCCGCGCACCAGCTGCTGGCGGGTGGCGGGGTCGAGGTCCGAGGCGAACATCGCGAAGGCCTGCATGTCGCGGTACTGCGCCAGGTCGAGCTTCAGCGTGCCGGAGACCTTCTTCATGGCCTTGAGCTGGGCGGCACCACCGACGCGGGACACCGAGATGCCCACGTCGACTGCCGGACGCTGGTTGGCGTTGAACAGGTCCGACTGCAGGAAGATCTGACCGTCGGTGATCGAGATGACGTTGGTCGGGATGTACGCCGAGACGTCGTTGGCCTTGGTCTCCACCAGCGGAAGTCCGGTCATCGAACCGGCGCCCAGCTCGTCGGAGAGCTTGGCACAACGCTCGAGCAGACGGGAGTGGAGGTAGAACACGTCGCCGGGGTAGGCTTCGCGGCCCGGTGGGCGACGCAGCAGCAGCGACACGGCGCGGTAGGCCTCAGCCTGCTTGGAGAGGTCATCGAACACGATCAGCACGTGCTTGCCGCCGTACATCCAGTGCTGGCCGATGGCCGAGCCGGCGAACGGCGCCAGGTACTTATAGCCTGCCGGGTCCGATGCCGGGGAGGCCACGATGGTGGTGTACTCCAGCGCGCCGCGCTCTTCCAGGGTCTGGCGAACGGCTGCGATGGTGGAGGCCTTCTGGCCCACAGCAACGTAGACGCAGCGGACCTGCTTGGTGACGTCGCCGGACTCCCAGTTCGCCTTCTGGTTCAGGATGGCGTCGATCGCGATCGCGGTCTTGCCGGTCTGGCGGTCACCGATGATCAGCTGGCGCTGGCCGCGGCCGATCGGGATCATGGCGTCGATGGCCTTGATGCCGGTCTGGAGCGGCTCGTGCACGGATTTGCGCTGCACCACCGAGGGAGCCTGAAGCTCCATCGGACGGCGACCCTCCGGGGTGATCGCACCCTTGTCGTCGATGGGCGTGCCCAGCGGGTCGACCACGCGACCCAGGAATTCGTCTCCGACGGGGACCGAGAGGACCTCGCCGGTGCGGGTGACCTCCTGGCCTTCCTGGATGCTGGAGAACTCGCCGAGGATCACGACGCCGATCTCTCGGGTGTCCAAGTTCTGGGCCAGGCCCAGGGTGCCGTCTTCGAAGCGAAGAAGTTCGTTTGCCATGGTCGAGGGAAGTCCCTCGACACGAGCGATGCCGTCAGCCGCGGAGATCACGCGTCCGACCTCGACGCGCTCTGCGCTGCCGGGATCGTAGGATGCGGCGAAATCGTTCAAGGCGTTGCGGACGTCGTCGGCGTTGATGGTCAAGTCGGCCATCTGCAGTCCCTGCTCTCCTCAGTCATGGCCGCAGTGTGCGGCCGGGTGGTTCAAAGATTCACGTATGTGTTGAGCCAGTCTGAAGAAGACTAGCTGGCCAGTCTCCGGTTCAGATCATTGAGCTTGGTGACCATCGTGGAGTCGACCACCTCATCACCGACCTGGACGCGGATGCCGCCGACCACAGCAGGGTCGACGACGACGTCGAGCTTCAGCTCTCGACCGAAGTACCGGTCAAGGCTTGCCCCGAGCCGCTGCACAGAGCTGGGGTCCAGCTCCTTGGCGACGGTGACCAGTGCGATCCAGCGCTGCTGGCGTGCCGCGATCTGCTCGATGAAGCGCTCGATCAGCTGCGCGGGCCGAAGCCCTCGCGGCGAGGTCACAGCGCGATCGATGAGCAGTCGCGCCTCGGCGCCGGCCTCCGGTGAGAGCTGCGCGGCGAGCTTCTGCTTCGCCTCAGGCGTCGCCTGGGCGTCGGTCAGCGCGCGCTGCACCTCGTGTGAGGAGGCCACGGTCCGCCGGAAGTCCAGCAGCGCCGACTCCAGCTTCTCGAGTCCGGCCAGGCCTTCGCGCTCGGCCTGTACGACCACCACGACGACGGCGAGGGTCTCCACGGCGTCGCCGAGGTCGCGCTCCTTGCTCCAGCGTCGGGAGACCAGGGCATCGAGGATTTCCATCGTCGTTGCCTTGACCTTGCCGCCGAAGAGGCTGCGCACCATCGCGACCCGGTCGCCCGCTTCGCGGGAGGGGTCGGTGAGGCTGCGTCGCAGTCCTGCCGAGGAATCGAGCACATCCAGCACGGCGAAGAGCTCACGAGCGACTTCGAGGTCGGCCTGGGCCAACGTCGGCGCGAGCTCCTTCTGCACGGATGCGAGGGATTCGGTGGTCACCGCTGCCATTACTGTGCTGCTCCTGTCTGGCCAGCCTGGGCTGCCTGATCAGCGTCGAGATCCGCGAGGAAGCGATCGACCACTCGCTGGGAGCGGCTGTCGTCCTCGAGCGCCTCGCCGACGATCCGGCTCGCAAGCTGCGTGGCCAGCGTGCCGACCTCAGCCTGGAGCGAGTATGCAGCTGATGCCCGTTCTGCGGCGATCTGCTGCTGGGCCTGCTCGGTGATGCGGGCCGCCTCAGCGGCGGCCTTCTCCTTGTGCTCGGCGACGATCTGCGCACCTTCGGCGCGAGCTTCCTCGCGCATCCGGCTCGCCTCGGCACGAGCATCGCCGAGGTTCTGCTCGTACTCAGCCTTCATCGCTGCGGCTTCGGCCTTGGCCTTCTCCGCCTCGTTGAGGCCGCCTTCGATGGCCTCGACGCGGGCCTGATAGGCCTTCTCGAAGGCCGGTGCGATCCATTTCTTGACCACGTAGAGCAGCACCACGAAGCCAAGAGCCACGACCAGGAATTCCCAGAAGTTGGGAAGCAATGGGTTGGCGTCGCCTTCTGCTGCCTGGATCAGAGATGCACTGATCATGTGTTCACCCTTTTTTCAGTAGTCTGACGATCTCAGAGGACCCGGAATACCCGTGTCCGTCCCAGAAGAATCGGACCAGCGTCAGAGCACGAAGGCGAAGACGATGGCGAGGATGAAGACCGCCTCTGCCAGCGCGAAGCCGAGGATGGCGATGGGCTGAAGCACGCGCTGCGCCTCAGGCTGGCGGGCCACACCGTTGAGGTAGGCCGAGAAGATCATGCCGATGGCCAGTGCAGCGCCGAAGCCTGCGAGACCCATACCGACCATGTTCAGAGTGCCGTCCATATGTGTTGCTCACTTTCTGTACGAGTCCGTCGTGCGTACCACGCGGACGGTTCAATGTCAGGCCTCCCGGCGTCTGCCGGTCCGCCGCTGCGCCTCGGTGGCCATCTCAGGTCATCCGAACCGCATAGAGGAAAATCAGTGGGCGTCAGCCTCGATGGAGCCCTGGATGTAGATGGCCGTCAGGAGCGCGAAGACGAAGGCCTGGAGGACCATCATCACCAGCTCCAGGAAGTAGAGCGGGATGGAGCCGACCAGGATCAGCGCGCCGAGGCCGTAGCCGTCGAGGCCGCCCTGCTGGGCGACGAGGAACTCGACGCCGGAGCCGGCGAGCATCACGATGATGTGCCCGGCGAGCATCACGGCCATGAGTCGCAGCGAGTGCGTCAGCGGGCGGATGATGAAGTTGGAGAGGAATTCCAGGACCACCAGCAGCGGCAGCAGCCACTTCGGCACACCCGAGGGCACCGTCATGAGCTTCATGAACTTGGGGCCGTGGGTCTTGAAGCCCAGCGTGATCCAGGTGATCCAGATGATCGCGGCCAGCGCGTAGGCGGGGCCGGCGTGGGAGAAGGTGGGGAGCTGAAGTCCCGGGATCGCGCCGAAGATGTTGTTGACCAGCACGAAGAAGAAGACCGCGAACAGCAGCGGGATCCACTTGCGGAAGTGCTTCTCGCCCAGGATGTCGCGCCCCAGGGTGTGCCGGACGAAGCCGTAGCCGGCCTCGGCGGCGAACTGGGCCCGGGACGGGACGAGGGACTGCTTCCGGATCGCCCACATGAAGAACCATGAGATGACGATGACCGAGAGGATGACCATCAGCATGTTCTTGCCGAAGCCAGTCCCCCACTCCGCCATCCAGGGAAAGATCTCCGGAAGATGCGTCTCAGAAATCGTGGGCGGCTGGAATCCACCTTCATTGGTGGCCATGGGCGCAAGCGAATGCAACGCTGGTCCTCTCTGCGGTGTCCGTCAGTGGGTTCAAACCCCGGGCATCGGAAGCCGGATCAACTCCGTCTCGCCTTGAATATGGGCCGCCAGTCTATAAAGAGACTCCCGAATGACGGTCCACGGGCAACTCCCCCGCGCAGTGTTGGAGAACACAGATCACGCGTGGGGAATCACCGAAAGCCTACCAGAACAACGACCTGCGACTCTGCCGGGCCACACCGGAGGGACACTCTGGACCCATGTGCCGAGCGGTTCCGCCGGTGTCAGCGCTCGAGTCTGTGCCGCAGGGCGCGCTGGGCCGCGGCCCGGTTCACCCGCAGCGCCCGACGACGCAGCCAGGGTCCCAGCGTCAGCACCAGCGCGGCGCCCAGGGTCAGCACCATGCCCAGGGTCACCAGCCACCAGGGCAGGAAGTTGAACGAGACCGCTCCGAAGGCGAACAGCGCGGACCAGAGGTAGAGCAGCAGCACCGCCTGCGGGTGGGAGTAGCCGCCGTCGACCAGCTTGTGGTGCAGGTGACCGCGGTCCGGGCTGAACGGCGAGGCCCCGCGCGCGGTGCGCCGGGCCACGGCCAGCGCCAGGTCAAGCAGTGGGAGCAGGGTCACGGCCAGCGGCAGCAGGATGGGCATGTACGCCGGGATGTTACGGAATCTGAAGCCCTCGGCGAGCTGGCCGACGTCGGCGGTCACCGCCAGCGCCCCGGCGGCCATGACCAGGCCCAGCAGCATGGCCCCGGTGTCGCCCATGATGATCTTCGAGGGGTAGAAGTTGTGCGGCAGGAAGCCCAGGCAGGAGCCGACCAGCACCGCCATCAGCAGCGTCACCAGATTCGAGGCGTCGAAGGCGTTGATCGAGAGGGTCAGCAGGTAGCTGTAGATGAAGAAGGCGGCGCCGCCGAGCGCCGCGACGCCGGCGGCGAGGCCGTCGAGCCCGTCGATGAAGTTGAAGGCGTTGATGGTCAGCACCACGACGAACACGGTGAGCATCGCCTGCACCAGCGGTCCGCCCACCCCGAGCCAGCCCACCGGCATCACCTCGAGCTGGATCCCGTGGAGCACCAGGATGGCCGCGGCGCCCACCTGGCCGCCGAGCTTGACCATCCAGGGGATGTCCCAGGCGTCGTCGGCCATGCCGACCAGCAGGATCACCACCATCGCGGCGAAGACCCCGCGCACCGGGGTGAGATCGGCGAAGATGCCACCCAGGTAGGGAATCGTGGAGGCCGCGGCCAGGCCCACGACCATGCCGAGGAACATCGCCACCCCGCCCCAGCGGGGCTTGATCTGGTGGTGCACATCGCGGTCCCGGATCGGGGTGTAGATGCGCAGCTTCAGCGCGATGGCACGCACCGTCGGAGTGAGCAGATAGGTCACCACCATCGAGACGGCGAGGACGGCCAGGAAATAGATCATGAGTGGGAGTCGGGGGCCTCTGTCTCGGGCTTCACGGACTTGGGTGCATCGGCCTCGGGCTCCACGCCGGCGACGACGGCCTGCAGCTCGGCCAGCGGCAGCGCGCCGGAGCGCACCACCCGGGGCGGCGTCACCGTGGCGTCGATGATGGTCGAGGCGGTGCTGGAGCTGCGGTCCCCGTCATCGAGGTAGACCGAGACGGACTCGGCGAGCATCTGCTGCGCCTCGGTGACGTTGGTCGCCGCCGGCATCCCGGTGCGGTTCGCCGAGGACACCGCCAGCGGACCGGTGGCGGTGAGCAGATCCAGCGCGAGCTCGTCGGCCGGCATGCGCAGCGCCACGGTGCCGTGGGTCTCACCCAGATCCCAGCGCAGCGAGGGCTGGGCCTCGAGGATCAGCGTCAACGGTCCCGGCCAGAAGGCTTGGGCCAGTGCCCGCGCGTCCGCAGAGACGTCGATGGCCAGGGCGTCCATGACCTCGGGGCGTCCGATCAGCACCGGCGGGGGCATGGCCCGGCTGCGACCCTTGGCCGCGAGCAGCACCGCCACGGCCTGCGGGGAGAACGCGTCGGCGCCGATGCCGTAGACGGTGTCGGTGGGGAGCACCACGGCTTCCCCGCGGGAGAGCGCGTCCTGCGCCTGGGAGATGCCCTCGGCGCGGGAGGCGGGGTTCGTGCAGTCGACTATCTGGCTCACGCGCGCCATTCTTCCACGCCCGCGACGGGTTCAGCGTCAGCGACGGCACTGGTGGCGCGGTCCCGACCGGTGAGGTCCTGGTGTGTGCTGACCTGCGACAGGGAGGTGTCGGCGCGGCAGTGCGCGGCCAGCGCCGCGGCCTGGACCTCGGCGTGCTCGAGGATGAACCAGCCGCCCGGCACCAGCAGCCGCTTCGCGGTCTCGATGACCGCATGGGGCATGGTGAGTCCGTCTGCTCCCCCGCCGTAGAGCGCAATCTCAGGATCATGCACCCGCACCTCTTCCTCACGCGGAACCATGCCGGCGGGGATATAGGGCGGGTTGGAGACGACGACGTCGAAGCTGGACTCCCAGCCCTCGGGCACCTCGCGCAGGTCCTGCTGGTGCAGGGTGACCCCGAGCGGGGCGAGGTTGAGCTCGGCCCAGGCCACGGCCTGGGCGGAGAGCTCCACCGCGTGGACCTCGGCGCGCGGATGCTCTGCGGCGATGGCCGCGGCCAGGGCGCCGGAGCCGGTCCCGAGATCCACCACGCGGGGTCGCCAGGAGGCCGGACGCTGCGCGGCCATCGACGCGAGCTGGTCCAGCGCCACCTGGACGACCTGCTCGGTCTCTGGGCGTGGGATGAAGACCCCGGGGCCTACGCGCAGCTCGAGGTGCCGGAAGGGCGCCAGGCCGGTGAGGTGCTGCAGCGGAATCCGGTCCGCGCGTTCGGCCACCAGGTCGGTGAAGCGTTCCGCGTCGGCGTCGGTGACGGCGCTGCCGCTCAGGGCCATGGCGGCGAGGCGTCCGCGCGAGACGCCTAGCACGTGCGCGGCGAGGATCTCGGCGTCGACCCGGGGGCTGGGGACGCCGGCGGCGCGCAGCCGGGCCGCGGCGTCCTGGATCAGCTGATCGGCTGGCATCTGGCTCAGCCCTGGGTGTCGTTCAGCGCCGCGAGCCGCTCCTGCTCGTCGAGCTCGACGCAGGACTGGATCACGGCTTCCAGGTCACCGTTGATCACGGTGTCGAGGTTGTAGGCCTTGTACCCGCTGCGGTGATCGACGATCCGGTTCTCCGGGTAGTTGTACGTGCGGATGCGTTCGGAGCGGTCCATGGTGCGGACCTGGGACTTGCGCACCTGGGCGTTGTCGGCGTCGATCTGTTCCTGCTGGTGGGCCAGGATCCGGGAGCGCAGCACGCGCATCGCGGCTTCCTTGTTCTGCAGCTGTGACTTCTCGTTCTGCATGGCCACCACGATTCCTGTGGGCAGGTGGGTGATCCGCACCGCGGAGTCGGTGGTGTTCACGCTCTGCCCCCCGGGCCCGGAGGAGCGGTAGACGTCGATCTTGAGATCGTTCTGGCTCAGCTCGAGCTCCTCGGGCTCGTCGACCTCGGGCAGCACCAGCACGCCGGCGGCCGAGGTGTGGATGCGGCCTTGGGACTCGGTCTCGGGCACCCGCTGGACGCGGTGCACCCCGCCTTCGAACTTCAGGTAGGCGTAGACGCCCTGGGCCGCGTCGTTGGTGGAGGACTTGATCGCCATCTGGACGTCCTTGTAGCCGCCGAGGTCCGAGGGGGTCGAGGAGATGACCTCGGTCTTCCAGCCCTTGGACTCTGCGTAGCGGGTGTACATGCGCAGCAGGTCTCCGGCGAAGAGCGCCGCCTCATCACCGCCGGCGCCGCCCTTGACCTCGATGATGACGTTGCGGACGTCGTTCTCGTCGCGCGGGATCAGCATCCGCAGCAGCTTCGCGGCGGCCTCCTCGCGCTGCGCGGTGAGCGCGGGAATCTCGGCGGCGAACTCGGAGTCCTCCTGCGCGAGCTCCTCGGTGGTGGCGAGGTCCTCGCTGAGCTGCTTCCAGGTCTTGTGCGCCTCGGCCACCCCGTTGAGCTGGGCGTAGCGGCGTCCGAGCCGGCGCGCCAGGGACTGGTCGGCGTGGACCGCGGGGTCGGCGAGCTGTTCCTGCAGTTCGGCGTGCTCCGCGAGCAGCGTCGACACCGAGTCGAACATCCGGGCGTTGATCTCTTCGCTCATGACTGGATTCTCTCTTGTTTCCGTGGCTGACGCGGGAACGCAGCACCCGCAGACCGGGCTGGTACAGGCGAAGCCCGGGGTGAGCGGTGCTCTCCCCGGGCTTCAGCTGGTGAGGTGGCTAGTTGCCTTTGTCTCCGAGCGCGGTCTTCGACGCCAGCATCAGGAATTCGACGTTGGACTGGGTCGCCTTGAGCTTGTTGATCAGCAGCTCCAGGCCCTGCTCCTGCTCGAGTCCGGAGAGCACGCGGCGCAGCTTCCACATGATCTTGACCTCGTCCGCCGAGAGGAGGTTCTCCTCGCGACGGGTGGAGGACTCGTTCACGTTCACGGCCGGGAAGATGCGCTTGTCCGCGAGGCGGCGGGACAGACGCAGCTCCATGTTGCCGGTGCCCTTGAACTCCTCGAAGATGACCTCGTCCATCTTGGACCCGGTCTCCACCAGCGCGGTGGCGAGGATGGTCAGCGAGCCGCCGTTCTCGATGTTGCGCGCCGCACCGAAGAACCGCTTCGGCGGGTAGAGCGCATTGGCGTCCACGCCGCCGGAGAGGATCCGGCCGGAGGCAGGCGCCGCGGTGTTGTAGGCACGTCCCAGTCGGGTCATGGAGTCCAGCAGCACGACGACGTCCTTGCCCAGCTCCACCAGACGCTTCGCGCGCTCGATGGCCAGCTCGGCAACGGTGGTGTGGTCGTCTGCCGGGCGGTCGAAGGTCGACGCGATGACTTCGCCGTCGACCGTGCGCTGCATGTCGGTGACTTCCTCGGGCCGCTCGTCGACCAGGACCATCATGAGGTGGACCTCAGGATTGTTGGCCTTGATGGACTTCGCCAGGGCCTGCAGGATGATGGTCTTGCCTGCCTTGGGCGGGGAGACGATCAGGCCGCGCTGGCCCTTGCCGATCGGCGCGATCAGGTCGATCACCCGGGGTGCGATGTCCTTCGGGTCACCCTCGAGGCGGAGCCGGTCCTGCGGGTACAGCGGGACCAGCTTGCTGAACTCCACGCGCTCGGCGTTGGCCTCGGGCGGGCGGCCGTTGACGGCGTCGAGCTTCACCAGCGCGTTGAACTTCGCACGCTTCTGCGGGTTCTCGCCCTCGCGGGGAGCGCGGATGTGGCCGTGGACGGCGTCGCCCTTGCGCAGGTTGTGCCGCTTGACCTGGGCGAGGGAGACGTAGACGTCGTTGGGTCCGGAGAGGTAGCCCGAGGTGCGCACGAAGGCGTAGTTGTCGAGCACGTCCAGGATGCCTGCCACCGGCACCAGGACGTCGTCCTCGGTGACCTCGGTGTCGTCGACCTCAGGATCGCGGCCGCGGCGGCGGTTGTTGCGGTCGCCCCGGTCGTTGCGGTCATTGCGGTCGTTGCGATCGCCCCGATCGTTGCGGTCATTGCGATCGTTGCGGTTGCGGCTGCGCCGGTTGCGGCGCTCCTCGTCACGACCACCCTCGTTGCGGGTGCCGTCGTTGCGCTCGTTGCGGCTGCCGTCGTTGCGGGCGCCGTCCCGGCCGCCCTCACTGCGGTCGTTGCGGCCGCCCTCACTGCGGTCGTTGCGGCTGCCGTCATTGCGATCGTTGCGGCTGCCGTCGTTGCGCTCGGTACGGTTGTTGTCGCGGTTTCCGCGGCCACCGTCACGGCCGTTGTTGTCGCGACCATTGTTGTCACGGCCGTTGTCGCCGCGGCTGCGCCGGTTGCGGCCTTCGCCGTCATTGCGCTGGCCGTTGTCCTGAGCCTGGTCCTGAGACTGCTCGTCGGAGCCGGACTGCGAGTTCGACTGCTGCGCGTCGGACTGCTGGGTGTTCGACTGCTGAGCCTCGGCCTGAGCGGCGTTCTGCTGCGTGGCGGCGTTCTCATCGCGGTTGCGGCTGCGACGGTTGCGGTTGCGTCCGCGGGGCTGCGAATCGCCGCCGTCGTCGTTGCCGTTGCTGCTGTCGTTGGCCTGCTGATCGTTGCGGCCGTTGTCGCGAGTGTCCTCGCGGCTGTTCTCGCCACGCGCGCCCTCGCTGCTCGGGGCGTTCTCGGCAGTCTCGGCGCTGGCGCCGTTCTGCTCTGCGGCTGCCTCGGTCGCCTTGGGCTCGGCCTTGGACCGGCGGCGGTTCGGGCGCTTGGCGGCGGGCTCCTGAGCGCCGGCTGCCTGGTTGTCATTGCCGCTCTTGGCGGTGTCGTTCTCGCGGCCGGCACCGGAGGACTGGTCCTGCGGCTTGTCGGCGACGGCGCCGCCGCGCTGGTGCGAGGAGATGGCCTCCACCAGGGCGGATTTACGCATCCGGGAGCTTCCGGTGATGCCCAGCTGGGAGGCAAGCGCCTGCAGCTGGGCGAGCTTCAGACCGGCAAGCCCGGAGCTCTTGGCCTCGGGTGCAGCGGACTCGGCCTTCTCGGCGCTCTGAGTCGCAGTGGTCTCAGCGGTGGTTTCTGTCACGAAGGTTCCTTCCCCCTCGTCAGGCAGGCCCGGCGGATGCGCCGTCCTGCGATGTCTTCAACGGAGCGTCAGAAGTCCGTTGGCTGATGTCAGTTTCTTTCGCGCATACAGCGTTGGAGAGTCTCCATGCACGGTCCGTCTCCCCGGCGGGGAGTGGGATCATCGCGGGACTCTGCTGAATCACTCGATCGAGGAGTCTGCAGCGTCCAGCGCGTTCAGGAAAGAAGCGCAACTCGCGCGAAAGAACATTACGGTGATCTCTTCAGGGCCAGCTCAGTGGCCTTGGGGAGGGAGCGTGCGGGGCACGCCATCAACGCTGATGTGCCTCCACTGTAACACCAGTGCCTGCGATCGGCAGGATTGCGGGCGTGAACACGTGGCCCCGCGCATCGGGTCCGCCGAGTGCCGAGATGTGCTGCGCCGCGGCGCTGGCCTGGGCGTCGGAGTCGGTGAGCACGAGCACCGAGGGGCCTGCACCGGAGATCACGGCGGCGAACCCGGCCGCACGCAGTCCATCCACCAGGGCCATCGACCCGGGGAATGCGGGTCGGCGCTGCTCCTGGTGCAGCGCGTCCTCGGTGGCTTCGAGCAGCAGCTCGGGCGCACTGGTCAGTGCATGGACCAGCAGCGCGGCGCGGGCGGAGTTCCGTGCGGCGACGGCGTGGTCCACCTGGGCCGGCAGCAGGTCTCGAGCCACCTGGGTGGACTGCTCGAAGTTCGGCACCGCCACCACCGTGCGCAGCTGCGGGTGCGGGATCAGCGGTGCGGTCCTGAACGCACCGGCCAGCGACTCCTGGGCGGATCCGTTCGTGGCCTCGGCCGCCGATGCTGCGGGGCCGGTCTCCTGCCAGGAGATCGCCACTCCCCCGCGCAGCGCGGGCACGTAGTTGTCCGGGTGGCCCTCGATCCGGGACCCGATCTGCAGCTGCTCGTCGGGGCTGAGCCCCTCGGGCAGCAGCGCGTGGGCGGTCATCACCGCGGAGGCCACGGCGGCGGCGGAGGACCCGAGTCCGCGGCTGTGCGGAATGTTGTTCACCGCGCGCACCTCCAGGTCCGGGAGGCTGAAGCCCTTCGCGTTGAGGATCTTCTCGACCAGGGTGACCACCAGGTGGGAAGCATCGCGGGGCAGCGTGGCCGACCCTTCGCCCTGAACCGTGATCTCGACCTGCGCGGTGGCCGCTCGCCGGGGAGCGGCGTGGACGGTGATCTCATCGAAGAGGCTCAGCGCCAGGCCCATGGTGTCGTAGCCGGGACCCAGATTCGCCGAGGTGGCCGGGACTCGGAGGTGGAAGGCCACCGGAGCCGAGAGGGGTTCGCGCAGCGCGAGATCGGCGCGTCCCGCGGCGGTCGGCGGCGTCGCGGCCGAAGGGGCCAGCGCCTGGTCCGGGGCGAGTCCCTGGCCGAGCTTGTGCATGCTGGGCTGACCGCTCATCAGGATCAGAGCCCCAGCTGCCGGGCCACGGTCTCGACGTCCTGCGGGACCATGGTCGGGGTGACGTCGGAGCCGTCGGCGTTCTTCAGCGCCCAGTCGGGGTCCTTCAGGCCGTGCCCGGTCACCGTGATGACGATGGTCTTGTCCGCCGGGACCTCGCCGGCGGAGTGCTTCTTGATCAGTCCGGCGACGCCGGCGGCCGAGGCGGGCTCCACGAACACACCCTCTCGGGAGGAGAGCCAGCGGTGCGCGTCGAGGATCTCCTCGTCGGTCACGGCCTCGATGACGCCTGCCGACTCGTCCCGGGCGGCTTCGGCCTTCTCCCAGGAGGCGGGGTTGCCGATCCGGATGGCCGTCGCGACGGTCTCGGGCTCGGTCACCGGGTGGCCCATGACGATGGGGGCTGCGCCGGCGGCCTGGAACCCCCACATGATCGGGGTGTGGCTGGCCATCGCGGGGAGCTCCTCGCCGCTGGCGCCCGCGTAGGGGTTGGTCCAGGGCTGGGAGTACTCCTTGTAGCCCTTCCAGTACGCGGTGATGTTGCCGGCGTTGCCGACCGGGAGCAGGTGATAGTCCGGGGCGTCGCCGAGGGCGTCCACAACCTCGAAGGCCCCGGTCTTCTGCCCCTCGATGCGGGCCGGGTTCACGGAGTTGACCAGGAACACCGGGTAGTTCTCGGAGAGCTTCCGGGCGATGTCGAGGCAGCCGTCGAAGTTTCCGTCGACCTGGATCAGCTCTGCTCCGTGGGCGACCGCCTGGGAGAGCTTGCCCATCGCGATCTTGCCGGCCGGGACCAGGACCGCGCAGGTCAGTCCGGCTTGGGTGGCGTAGGCGGCGGCCGAGGCGGAGGTGTTGCCGGTGGAGGCGCAGACCACAGCCTTGGCGCCCTCCGCCACTGCGGCGGTGATCGCCATGGTCATGCCGCGGTCCTTGAAGGACCCGGTGGGGTTCATCCCTTCCACCTTGAGGTAGACCGTGCCGGAGACCAGCTGGGAGAGCGCCGGGGCGTAGACCAGCGGGGTGCCGCCCTCTCCCAGGGTGATGACCTCGGTGGTCTCCTCCACGGGGAGTCGGTCTGCATATTCACGGATGACTCCGCGCCATTGGTGCGCCACGGGTGGGTGCTCCTTCATCGTCGTGCTGGTGGGATCTGCTCTGGTGGGGCTGGGCCCGGGACTGCTGTTCGGGCTGCTGCCCGAGGTTACTGCTCGACCTCGACGCGCAGCACCGAGTTCACGGACTTGACCACGTCGAGGGCCCGCAGCGTGGAGACCGTGTCGGAGAGGTCCTTCTCCTTGGCCAGGTGGGTGACGATCTGCACGACGGCGCCGCGTTCGCGTGCCGCCTCGGTGTCCACCTCGCCGTCGGTCGAGACGCTGCCGGGCTGGCGCATGGATTCGATGGAGACGTGGTGATCTGCCAGCACGCGGGCGACTTCGGCGATGACGCCCTCGCGGTCGGCGACCTCCATATCAATGTAGTACTGCGTGCGGGCGTCATCCACCGGCAGCGCGCGCACGGTCTGGGAGTCGCCGTTGGTGTCGGTGGTGCCTGGGTGGTCCGGGCCGCTGTGCAGCCGGCGCGCCACGGAGACCACATCGCCCATGATGGCCGAGGAGGTGGGGAGCCCGCCGGCGCCCTGGCCGTAGAACATCAGCTCTCCGGCGTTCTCGGCGACTACGAAGACCGCGTTGAAGGCGCCGCGGACGCTTGCCAGCGGGTGGGTGCGGGGCAGCAGGGTGGGGTGCACGCGCAGGATCGCGCCGTCGTCGTTCTTCTCGACGATCGCCAGCAGCTTGATCACGTAGCCGGAGGCGGAGGCTGCCTCGATGTCGGCGGAGGTGACGGAGGTGATGCCCTCGCAGTAGACGTCGTGGATGTCGAAGGGCGAGTGGAAGGCCAGCGCGCCGAGGATCGCGGCCTTGGCGGCGGCGTCATGACCTTCGACGTCGGCGGTCGGGTCCGACTCGGCGTAGCCGAGCCGCTGGGCCTCGGCCAGGGCGTCGTAGAACGCGGCCCCGGTGGAGTCCATCTGGTCCAGGATGTAGTTGGTGGTGCCGTTGACGATGCCCATCACCTTGGTGATGCGGTCCCCGGAGAGGGACTCCTGGATCGGGCGCAGGATCGGGATGGCGCCTCCCACCGCGGCTTCGAAGCGCAGCAGCGCCCCGGACTCGGTGGCGGCCTCGCTGAGCTTGCCGCCCTGTACCGCGAGCAGCGCCTTGTTGCCGGTCACCACGGCGGTGCCGGCGCGCAGCGCGCGCTCCACCAGGCTGCCGGCGGGCTCGAGCCCGCCCATGAGCTCGATGATCAGGTCGGCCTCGTCCACCAGCGCTTCGGCGTCGGTGGTGAGCAGCTCGCCGGGGATCTTCCAGTCGCGCGGGGCGTCGACGTCGCGGACGGCGACGCCGATCAGCTTGATCGGGGCGCCGACCCGCGAGGAGATGAGCGCGCGCTCCTCGACCAGGGTGCGTGCGACCTGGGAGCCGACATTGCCTGCGCCGAGCAGACCGATCTTCAGCGGCTCTGCGGTGGTCCTTGCTGCGGACATCATGACCTCAATCCCTTGTGCCTGTTCAGTACCCGGTGCTGCGTGCGCGCTGTGTGTCAGCGTGCGGCGAAGCCGGTGTCGCGCCCGAGCATGTCCTGCTCGGTCTCTCGGCGGATGAGCACCTGGGAGGCGCCGTCTGCGACGGCGACCACTGCGGGTCGAGTCAGGTAGTTGTAGTTGCTCGAGAGCGAGTGGCAGTACGCGCCGGTGGCGGGAACGGCAAGGAGATCATCCCGGGCCGTCGCCGTCGGCAAGTATACGTTTCGCACAACGATGTCGCCGGACTCGCAGTGTTTGCCCACGATGCGAGACAGCGCGTGATCACCGGTCACCCGGCGCGAGGCGAGCACCGCTGAGTAGTCGGCGTCGTAGAGCACCCCGCGGGCGTTGTCGCTCATCCCGCCGTCGACGGCCACATAGCGCCGCGAGGTGGTGCTGCCGTCGGGGGCGTCGACCTGGACGTCCTTCTGCACGCCGACCCGGTAGAGCGTGACCCCGGCGGGTCCGACGATGGCCCGGCCGGGCTCGATGGAGATCCGCGGCACCTGCAGTCCGTGCTCCGCGCAGGCCTGCTTCACGGTGGCGGCCAGCGCGGCGGCGATCGATTCGGGGTCGCGCGGGGTGTCGGCCTCGGTGTAGGCGATGCCGTGGCCGCCGCCGAGGTCGAGCTCGGGCAGCTCCACGCCGTGGTCTGCCCGCAGGCGCGCCAGGAACGTGATGAGCTTCTGCGCGGCCAGCTCGAAGCCGGCGGGCTCGAAGATCTGCGAGCCGATGTGGGCGTGGAGTCCGCGCAGCTCGACGCCGGGCAGCTCAAGTGCGCGCGAGGCCGCGGTCCAGGCGGGAGACCCGAGGTAGGGGTTGGCGGCGGTGTCCTCGCTGGCGGGGTCTGCTGCCGGGGCGCCGGCGGCGACTGCACCGTCAGAGTCTGCTGCGGGGGCGCCGGCGGCGCTGAGGGCCGGGGTCAGCGAGAGGCCGAACTTCTGGTCCTCATGCGCAGTGGCGATGTACTCGTGGGTCGAGGCGTGCACGCCGGGGGTCAGCCGCAGCATCACCGGGGCGCGGGTGCCTGCGGCGACGGCGAGGGTGGAGATCCGCTCCAGCTCGTCGAGCGAGTCGGCGATGATGCGCCCGATCCCGGCGTCGAGGGCGCGCTGGATCTCGGCGTCGGACTTGTTGTTCCCGTGCAGCCCGATCTGCTTCGGCGGGACCCCGCCGGCCAGGGCCAGGGCAAGCTCGCCGCCTGAGGCGGTGTCCACGCAGAGACCCTCCTCCACGGCCCAGCCCGCCACATGGGTGCTCAGGAAGGCCTTGCCGGCGTAGAAGACGTCGACCTCGGTCTCGGGGGCGAAGGCGGCGCTGAAGGCCTCACGGAAGCTGCGGGCGCGGGCCCTGAAATCGGCCTCGGAGAGCACATAGAGCGGGGTGCCGTGCTGGGCGGCCAGCGTCTCGACGTCGACCCCGCCGATGACCAGCCGGCCCTGGGCGTCGCGGTGCGCGTCGGCCGGCAGCAGCGCGGCTTCGAGGTCGTCGGTGTCCCGTCGGGGGGTGAGCCAGGCCGGAGCCAGCGGGTGAGCGCTGGGCACCGAGGAGCTGGGCCCTGATGTGCTGGGAGTGGTCGGGCTTGGGGTGGTGGGGCTGTTCGCGGTGATGGCGGTTCACATCCTTTCGGGTGCGGTGACGCCGAGCAGCGCCAATCCGTTGCGCAGCACCTGGGCCGTGGCGTCGTTGAGCCAGAGCCGGGTGCGGTTGAGATCGGTGACCGGATCCTGCACGCCGTCGGGGCTGACGCTGGGCGCGACTCGGCATACGGCGTACCAGCCGTGATACGCGCTTGCCAGGGACTCCAGGTAGCGCGCCACCCGGTGGGGTTCGCGCAGCTCGGCGGCGGAGGCCACCACGGAGGTGAAGCGTCCCAGGTGAGAGAGCAGCTCCTCCTCGGTCTCGTGGGTGAGCAGCCCGGCGTCGAAGCTCTCGCGGTCGACTCCTGCGGCCTCGGCGTTGCGCGCGGCGTTGCGGGAGCGGGCATGGGCGTACTGCACGTAGAAGACCGGGTTGTCGTTGGTCCGGGATTGCAGCAGCTCCGGGTCCACATCGATCGGCGAGTTCGCGGGGAACCTGGCCAGCGTGTAGCGCAGCGCGTCGGCGCCGAGCCATTCGATGAGGTCGGTGAGCTCGATGATGTTGCCGGCTCGCTTGGAGAGCTTCGCGCCGCGGATCGACATCAGCTGGCCGATGAGCACCTCGATGTTGCGCTCCGGATCGTCACCGGCACAGGCGGCGATGGCCTTGAGCCGGGAGACGTAGCCGTGGTGGTCCGCGCCGAGCAGGTAGATCTTCTCGGTGAAGCCGCGCTCGCGCTTGGAGAGGTAGTAGGCGGCGTCGGCGGCGAAGTAGGTGGGCTCGCCGTCGGCCTTGAAGAGCACCCGGTCCTTGTCATCGCCGAAGTCGGTGGTGCGCAGCCAGACGGCGCCGTCGCGGTCCTCGATGTGGCCCTGCTGGCGCAGCGTCTCGACGGCGGCGGCGACCTTGCCCTCGGCGTGGAGGGACTGCTCGGAGTAGAAGACGTCGAAGTGCACGCCGAACGCGGTCAGGGTGTCCTTGATCTGTCCCAGCTGCGCCTGGTAGCCCAGTTCGCGCACGATCGGCAGCGCTTCGTCGCGGGGCATGTCCTTCACGTCGGGGCGGGCGGCGAGGATCTCTTCGGCGAGGTCGATTACGTACTCGCCGGGGTAGCCGCCCTGCGGGACGTCCTCGCCGTGGATGCGGGAGAGCACCGAGTGGCCGAAGACGTTCATCTGGTTGCCGGCATCGTTGACGTAGTACTCGTTGGCGACGGTGGCACCAGAGGCGCGCAGCAGCCGGCCGATGGCGTCGCCGAGCGCGGCCCACCGGGTGTGGCCGATGTGCAGCGGCCCGGTGGGGTTCGCGGAGACGAACTCGACGTTGACCGTCCGGCCAGCCAGTGCATCGTTGTGGCCGAAGGTGTCCCCGGCTTCGACGATGGTGCGGGCGAGCTCGCCGGCGGCGGCGGAGTCCACCGTGATGTTGATGAACCCGGGGCCGGCGATCTCGATGCGCTCGACGCCGGGTACCTGCTCGAGTCGGGCACCGAGGATCTCGGCGAAGGCACGCGGGGGCATGCCGGCCTTCTTGGCCAGCTGCAGGGCGACGGTGGTGGCCCAGTCGCCATGCTCGCGATTCTTGGGGCGCTCGATCACGACGTTCTCGGGGAGATCGACGCTCAGCTCACCGGCTTCGACAGCCTCGGCGAGCACGCTCTTGACAACGGTGGAGAGTTCTTCGGGAGTCACCGGGACAGTCTACGGGGTCCGCCCGCCGAGCCCGGTGTCGCCAGCGGGTGGTCCCGGCGCGCGGGCGGCCCTCCCCCACTCGTGTCCCCCGCGCGGCCACCTACCCACGCTCCCCGCGTCCATGGATTGGGCAGTTTGCGGTGGAATGACTCCGTGCGCGGGGCCGTATAACGCCGCAAAGTGCCCACTCGGTGCGGGCCACCCCGAGGAGGGCGAGCCGTGGGCGCCGCGGGGCGCGTTCCGGCTGGTGGTCTCGCCGAATCTGCTCAGCCGAGCAGTCCGAGCACGCCGGTGGCGCTCAGGTAGATGCCGAGTCCGGCGAGGGTCAGCCCGCTGCCCATTTCGATCCGACCGGTGACCACCGGATTGGAGAGCCAGGTGTTCGCGGCGTCGACGAGCAGCACGACCCCGATCAGGTAGAGCCACATGCTCGCGGCCACGGTGCCGCCGAGCACCCCGATCGCGAAGGCCGGAGACGCTCCGACGGGGGTGAACTGCGGGAAGAGCGCGAGGAAGAACAGACCGACCTTCGGGTTGGTCATGCAGCTGCCGAGCCCGATCAGGAACGTGCCGCGGAAGCTGGTGATGTCACGACGCGCCCGCCTGCCCGGGGAGCCCTGAGGCTCACGATCTGATCCGCGAGCGCCCTTGCCCTTGCCTGGCGTCGGAGCAGACGACTGATCTGCCGCCGAACCGACTCCCGGACCTGTGGCGACCGCAGGGGGCTGCGGATCGTAGGGGCCGCCGACCAGGGCGGGGACGCCGGCGCGAGCAAGTCGGTAGGCCTTCAGCGTGGTCCGGGCGCTGCGCATCGCGCGGACCCCGAGGAAGATCACGTAGAGGCCGCCGATCAGGCTCAGCAGCTCATACGCCACCGGGGAGGCCTGGAACAGCGCCGCCAGGCCGGTGGCGGCGAGCGCCGCCCAGATCAGCGCCGCGACCGAGGAACCTGTCGCCGCGCCGAGGCCCGCTCGGCGGGAGAGCAGCGCGTTGCGCAGGGACAGCATGGTGTCCTGGCCCGGGGTGATGGCCAGGACGGCGGAGACGGCGAGCAGGCCGAGGTAGCTGGAAAGTGTCACAGACCCATCCTGAGACACCGCACCGATCAGGACAAGCAGATAAAAGTAGAGGACTGTTCGTCATCGACGAATCGGGCGATACTGGTGCCATGTTGAATCCACACCGGCTGCGCGTGCTGCAATCCGTGATCGCCACCGGATCGATCCAAGGTGCCGCACGCAGCCTGCACTACTCCCCCGCCACGGTGAGCCAGCACATGAGCGTCCTGGCGCAGGAGACCGGACTGAAGCTCTTCGACCGCAGTGGTCGAGGGCTGAGCCCGACGACGGCGGCGCTGTCCCTGGCACGGGGAAGCACCCCCGTGCTGCAAAGCCTCGATGAGCTCGACCGCCTGGTGGAGGGACTGCGCCACGGGCGGTCCAGTCACCTGACGCTGGCCAGCTTCACCTCCGCCGCGAAGGAGTGGCTGCCTCAGGTGGTGGCCACCCTGCGGGCCAAGGATCCCGAGCTGACCGTGCAGATCAGCCTCAACGAACCCTATGCGGAGAAGACCGGACGCCCGGTGGACATCGATATCCGCAATGAATCGCCGTTGGAGCCGGAGGAGCACTTCTCGGGCTACCTGCGACACCTGCTTCGGCACGAGGACTTCGCCGTCGTCCTGCCGGTGGATCACCCGCTCGCCCAGTCGGAGTCCGTGGAGGTCCACGAGCTCAGCGATCAGATGTGGGTGGACCACGACATCAAGGACAGCCCCAACGGGCGGATGATCCGCACCGCCTGCCAGGCTGCCGGGTTCGTGCCACAGTTCGCCGCCCGGCTCGATGATCACAATGCGGCACTCTCGCTGGTGGCGGCCGGCCTGGGGATCACCGTGCTCCCCCACCTCGCACTGCAGGATCTGCCGCGCGGCACCGTGGTCCGCGCGCTGCGCAATCCCACGGTCCAGCGCCGGATCGTGGCGCATGTCCGGCAGGACCGCGCAGGAGAGGAGCTGGTCTCCGCGGCGCTGAAGATGCTGCACGAAGAATCGGAGAAATCTCTCGGCACAGAACCCTTGACCTGACCGCGGCGCAGTCCTAATGTACAACCAAATGGTTATACGTCCTGAGACTTCACCGCCCCCCAGTGACGACCAGGTGGACCGGATCTTCCGGGCACTGGCAGACGCCACTCGCAGGGACATCGTCCGACGCACCCTCGGCGAAGAGGCAACCGTCTCCGCCCTGGCTGCCCTGTATGAGATGTCCTTCGCTGCCGTGCAGAAGCACGTCAGCGTCCTGGAAAGCGCAGATCTGGTGACCAAGCGCCAGCAGGGGCGCGAACGCCTGGTCCGCGGCAACCCCGACACCATCCGCGAAGCCCAGGCCCTGCTCGATGAGTACGCGCTCATCTGGCAGGGCCGCATCTCCCGCCTCGATGCTCTCCTGGCGGACACCACCACACCAGACACCAGTGGGCAGCACTGACAACAGGAAGGCTCGCCATGCCCATCACCTCAGTCACCAAGGACACTGATGCATTGACCATGACCGTGGTCTCGGAGTTCTCCGTCCCGGTCCAGCGACTCTGGGACGCATACGCCGACCCTCGCCAGCTCGAGAAGTTCTGGGGTCCCGTCGAGTGGCCGGCCACCTTCACGCGGCACGACTTCTACCCAGGGGGCCGTTCGCACTATTGGATGACCGGACCAGACGGCACCCGTGCCGCAGGCTACTGGGAATACCTCTCCATGGAGCCCGGGCGGTCCTTCGAGGTCACCGATGCCTTTGCCGATGAGGCCGGGACGCCGAACCCCGAGATGCCGATGATGCGCATGAGCCTGGTCTTCGACGAGACCGCACAGGGGTCGAGACTGACGACCACGACCTGGTTCAACTCCCAGGAGGACTACCAGCAGCTCCTCGAGATGGGCCTGGAGGAAGGCATGACCTCGGCCATGGGCCAGATGGACGCGGTGTTGGAGGACCTCTCCTCGTTCGCCGCCGGCACCGGGGTGCAGACCCAGGTGCTCACCGACACCAAGGTGCGGATCAGCCGGATCATCCGCGGCACCCCCGACCAGGTCCGCGAGGCGCATCGGGACCCCGACCTGCTGCGCCGCTGGCTGCTGGGACCCGACGGATGGCGGATGTCGGACTGCCAGGTCGCGACCAAGGTCGGAGACCGCTATCGCTTCGCGTGGGAGAAGGAGGAGGACGGTTCGGAGGGGTTCGCCCTCTACGGGGAGCTCATCGAGCTGGACGAGCCCTACCGGGAGGTGACCACCGAATCGATGGAGGGCGTGCCGGGTGCGCCCAATATCAACGAACAGACCCTGACCCCCATCGCCGGCGGCACGCTGCTCACCCTGATCATCACCTATCCCAGCGCAGAGGTCCGGGACATGGTGCTCGAGACCGGCATGACCGACGGGATGGAGACCAGCTACGCCCGCCTGGAGCAGGTGCTGACCGCCTCGTCCCGGAACTGATCCCGCAGTTCCCGTCCATGTGGTTCATGTCCCAGCGTCTCCCCGAGGAAGGAAACCACTCCATGTCACTGGCGTTCACCATCAGCCTGCCGATCGCCGACCGGTTCCGCTCCCACAGCTTCTACCGGGAGGGCCTCGGCCTCGAGCCGGTGGGTGAACTGGCCCAGGACGGTCTCCCCGAACCGCTGCAGTTTCGGCTGTTCGGGGAGGCCTACCTCTGTCTGATCCCTGCCGAGGGCCTCGGCTGGGTGCTTGGCGAACGTCCGCTCTCCCCGGCTGGGCACAGCGAATGCCTGCTGGGCAGGGCCGTCGCGAATGCCGACCAGCTCACCGCTGTGACCGAAGCGATGCGCAAGGCCGGGGGCACGGTGCTCACACCGCCCACCCACCAGCCCTGGGGCTTCGAGTCCATCGTGGCGGACCCGGACGGTCACGCGTGGCAGCTCTACCTCGGCTGAGCAGCGCCCGATCGGCGGCACCAGGTTGTCCGCGCCGTCTCCACCCCTCAAGGAGCGACCCATGAGCAGGATCACCGTGCTCGGTGGAACCGGCTATGCAGGGCAGCACATCGCCGCCGAAGCGACGGCGCGTGGGCACCACGTGATCGCCGTGGCCCGCCAGGCACCGAAAGAGCCCCTGGACGGCGTGAGCTATGTGACTGGAGATGTGACTCGTCCGGAGTTTCTCGAAGATCTATTGGCGAAGACCGATGTGGTCATCCTTGCGCTGTCCGCCCGCGGTGACATGCGGGGCAGGGTCGTGGAGGTGGCCGCGGAGCTGATCCCCTCGGCAGCCCGGCACAACGTCCGCCTGGGGGTGCTCGGCGGCGCCGGCTCCCTGAAGGTCTCCGAGGACGGACCGCGACTGATCGACACCGACGCCTTCCCGGCGGAGTGGAAGCCGGAGTCGATCGAGATGATCCAGGTCCTGGAGGACCTGGAGGCGGCGGAGGACACGCTTCAGTGGTTCTACATCAGTCCCGCCGCCAGTTTCGGCGTCAACCACCCGGGTGAGCGAACGGGTGGCTACCGCACCACCGGGGATGTGCTGATGTACGACGACGCCGGCCGATCCGAGCTCTCCGGAGCGGACCTGGCCATCGCGGTCCTCGATGAGGTGGAGCAGCACCGGCACCGGAATCAGCGCTTCGCCGTGGGGTACTGAGGTCATGACAGAGCGCTTCGGCGGGCACGTTGGCTCGACAGGTCCATGCAGCACTTGGACCCCACGCTCCTAGCGGGATGCATCCTCAACTTCCGGACTGGTCCGTGCCCTCAGGGTTCTCGTCGTCCGTCTTCTTGCTGTCCCTGCGGAAGCCAGTCGCAATGGCCAGACCGACCGCAAGGCCGAGTCCCGCACCCAGGGCCACATTGTCGAGGAAGACCATGCCGGCGATCGCGCCGAAGGGCATACCGAAGGCGATGCCGTAGGCGACGTGATTCGAACTCGAGTCCTCAGCCGTGGATACAGCCTAGAGGCGGCGCGCCGCAGAACTCTGGACGCGTGTCCCATCCTGATCACGGGTGACGCCCGAGGGCTCCCGGTCCTCGTCAGGCTGCGCGACGCCGCCGTCACCGTCAGCGTCACCCTCGACGTCCCCACCCTCGCCTTCAGCGTCACCCTCGACGTCGCGGTCCTCGTCAGTGTCGACGCCGTCCGTCTCCTTGCTGCGCGGCTGGCGCACCAGCAGGTAGGTCGCGCCGAAAAGCAGCAGTCCCGCGACGATCGCGGCGGCGATCGCCCACTCCTCACCTACCAGGTCATCCAGGAATGAGCGCGCCGGAGACTCTGGATCGATGAGCGCCACGACCACGAAGGCCGTGACCACCACGGTCGCGAGGATGGTGCCGAGGTGTCGCCACCACTGGGAGGATCCGATCTTCTGCAGTGAGTGACCCGCCTTGGCGACCTGTTTGGCCCGCAGCACTCGCAGCGCGCCGACGCTGCGCAGCAGCCGGAGCAGCTGCATGGGGCCGATGCTGAAGACCACACCCACGATGACCAGCACGCTCAGGCCGACCAGCCATTAGTTGCGGAGCAGCCAGTCGATCTTCTTGGGCGACACCAGGAACAGCACGATGGTCTCGAAGATCAGGACCACGCTGGTGATCCAGAGCCCCACGTGACCGATCATCTCGAAGGGTTCATCCAACAGGGTGAGGAAGACCGCGGGGACCGAGATCACAGCAGCGATCAGCACGGGCCAGGCCAGCCGGTCCTCCCAACGCTCTTCCAGCTCGCGCGCCCTCTCCTGGGATGCTCGGCCGCTCGCGGTCTCGGTGAGCTCACCGGCGGCGGCCGAGGTACGCCGACGCTTGGATTGAGGTCCGCGGTCGTCTTCATCGGTGGAAGGGGATGCGGAAGCCATCATCCCAGCGTAGACGGGAGTCAGTCCCGAGCGGGCAGCAACGGGCCACCAAGCTGCGTGATCGCGTTGTTGTACTTCGCGCTCAACCGCTCCTGAGTGACCAGATCCAGCGCCGCGAGACGCCTGGGAGAAGTGTTGTCCATGATGTCGGCGTGCTTGACGACCAGGGACAGATCACTCAGGAGCACCCGCGCATAGTAATCCTCAGACGGCTCACCCTCGCGGCGGGTCAGGTGGTCGACGGCGTCACTGATGGCGGCTCCGAAGACGGCGCGCAGGTCGTCCTGGGTGACCTCGGTGTCTTCCACAACGTCATGCAGCAGCGCCACGGTGCTGTAGCGGCGGTCGTAGCCGTTGGCCCGCACGATCGCCGCCACGCGGCGAGGATGGTCGATGTAGGGCTTTCCGGACTTGTCCACCTGATCCCGGTGGGCGAGCTGGGCGATGAGGTCTGCCGCGGCTTCTGACTCGGGAAGCGGCTCGGGATGCTCGTTGCGGCCCATGAGTGTCCAATCTGGTGAGTGGCCGTGGTCGAGGCGACGGTGGACCTGCGGTGCATGCAGCCGATCTACGCCAGCCTCTTCCCTGATGAAACTGAGACTGTCATGGGGCTCTGACATGTCATTACTCAGGCTCGCCAAGCGCGCGCAGGGTATGGCACACGAAAAGGGCCCGACGTGCCGACGATGATCCATGAGCGCGCGCATGCAGATCATCCAGACAGTGTCCTCAGGAACCATGACACAGGCCCAAGCAGCGAGGGCCTCCGGGGTGTCCCGCTCTTGGGTTTCCAAACTATTGAGACAGTGGGCCAGAGAAGGCGACGAACTCCCCAGCCGAATCAAGGAAGCACTTCTGGAGGCGGGATTTACGAACCCGAGGACCGGCGAGCACTCAGTAAGGGCACTACCCCGGGAACTCGAACTGAACAACTCGCGGGCATCTCGCTACCTAGACCAAGGAAGCAAGATGCACATAGAAGCAAGACAGCAAGTGGCCGATGCGCTCGGATTCAAACTGTCAGAGCTGGACTCGCTAGTAGCAGGGCAGGAAGTAGACACCTACAACCCTCCCGAAGCAGCGAACCGACTCACCTTCAGAGAACGCGTTTTAGTCAACGATCTAATCAATCTGCTCGCAGAGCGGCACCAGGACGAAAGGACGGTGACCGGCAATGACAATCCGGCCCCCATGAATCGACCGGACGACAAGGTGGCGCAGTTGCGCCCGGAGGATCGTCCGGTGACACGTAAGTCGACTCCTCGTTGGGAGTTGGATCAGGAAGCAGCCAACGAGGGCGCAGAGGGAATCGAGATGGACGAGATCCCCGACGATAGTCCCTAGTCATGTCCGTGCCGGCCAGTAGGGTCGGCGGGTATGGACCTCGAAGACATCGCACACGCACTCGGTGCGACGGTGATCCGCGAGACCCCATCAGGTAGACGGTGGGGGTCCTACTGCCACCACACGCGCACCATCCGGTTGCACCCTGACCTTGTGGCACTCCAGCGGGACTACGTTCTCGCTCACGAGCTTGGCCACCACTACTACGGACACACAGGCTGTGATCCGCGCTGGGAGTGGGAGGCCGATGTGTACGCCGCTACCATGCTGATCAAGCGTGATGAATGGTCACGGGCAACACGCATTCACGAACGCGTGGAAGCGGTCGCAGTTGAACTCTCCGTACTCCCAAAGGTGGTGCGGATCTACTACACACACCCAAAGGAGGCGCGGAATGTTAGGCAGCAGGAAGGGTATGCGGGATATTACTCGCGGTGTGAATGATAGCCGTTCAGGGTTCCGCCAGATCAAGATCGCGTTTGCTGCACCAGAGCGCAGGGTGGAGCTGCTGACACAGGAGAGAGATGCGCGTCTTTCAGAGGCGAGCAAGGCGCACTCAAAGGCTATCGGGTGGGGCGCTAAGAAGTTCATCCAGGTGGCAGAGAGGGCTGAGCATGAGGCAGGTAAGGCGCAGGCCCAGCTGGAGGATGTGTGGCGCTCAAACCCGGAGCTGCGTCCCGCCGGTGAGCAGGGGGCCGTGGGTGTCGGTGCGGCGGGGCGGATGGCGGAGCTGTCGGAACTGCATTCACGGGGCCTGATTAGCGAGGAAGAGTTTGAGCATAAGCGTCGAGCGATCCTGGAGGGGCTATGAGGGCTTTACAGGTGACGGGGTTGGCGTTGGCGGTGTTCCTTGGATTGGCGGCGTGTGGTAGCAGCGCGGAGCCGGACCAGGAGCAGGCGCAGGAGGCCACTGGAGCCCCACAGGCGGACGAGGAGCAAGAACAGGACGATCCCTTCGAGGATATTCCGGACGATGCGCCCATCCACGACATGAGCGAAGAGGATCTTGCTCGGGAGATGCTGGGGTGTGATGAGGGGCTGTCTGTTGAGGAGTGCGAGCAGCAGTACCAAGAGGAGGTCGAAGCCGCGAGCATCGAGGACTCCATAGCAATGTGTCAGGAGTACATCGATGAGGCTAGGGATGGCGGTTGGGCGGTTGGTAGCTGCTCCAACTACACCATGACCAACTCTGACTTTTATGAGCTGTTCGAGTCGCGCACTGGGGAAGCTGTGCCTGCCGACTTGAGAGATCCGGACCCGACTTGCGAGGAGCTGAACGAGGTCTACCGTGAGTCCGTAGCGGGCTTCCTGGAGGATACGGGCTCAACTACCGCAGAGTGGGCGGTCGAGGGCGCGGAGGAACAGCTGTCGCTCTATGGCTGTGAGGTTAGCGCGCCTCAGGATGCGGATGGCGGCTCGTCGGGTGTCAGCTTTGATTCCTGCGAGGAGGCGGACTTCCACTGGGGCGGTCTTATGAATGACGACCTGGGCGGACTCGACATCGACGACCAGGAGTTGGCTGAGACTGAGGCGTGGATGCAGGATAACGGGTGCTGGTAGGTCCGACTGCTGTTGAGTTGTACAAGATGTACGTTTCACGACGAAAAGCGCCCCCAACCTCACCCGAGGTTGGGGGCGCTGTCTTGAGATGTGATGCCCCCTGGCGTGCTGGGGATGCGTGGGGAAGATTCTGAGAATGTGTCTCATAATGTGTCTAGTAACGGCCATAATGTGACTCATGTCATGGCGGCTGGTGGGCACAAAAATAGGGTCGCATCCCTTCATCTGTGAGGAATGCGACCCTATCCGTACTCTGTGCCCCCGGCGGGAATCGAACCCACGACTTTTGGTACCGGAAACCAACGCTCTATCCCCTGAGCTACGGAGGCCCGCCAGCTGTGCAATTCGAGGAAACGAGTTCCTCGAGCAACTGACCGATTTAGATTACCAGCACCGCCCCGGTTCCACCTAGCCGGTCACCGAGGTGGTGTAGCTCCACAGCTCCGCGGACATGCCCACGGGCTTCTTCGGCGCCTCCTCAGAGGGGGCTCCGCCGCCGGCATGGGACCTTTGGAAGTCCTGCGAGGTGCGCCAGTTCTCGAACGCCTGCTCGCTGGCCCAGCGGGTGATGACCAGCCAGGTGGTGCGTTCATCGGTGGGCTGCAGCAGCTCGAACCCTTCGAATCCCTCGGTGCCCTCCATGGAGTCGCGGCGCGCGGCGAACCGCTTGCCGAGTTCGTCTCCGGAGTCGGCAGGAACAGTGATGGCGTTGATCTTGATGATGCTCATGTCATCATCATCCCAAAATCAGCGGCGTCTGCACCAGGACGCAGTCTGCAGTCGTCATGCACGTCGTCGCACGCGTGATCGTCATCGCCCCGCCGCGTAGCCCTGGGCGCCGCGAGCGTTGGCCGCCGCGCTGAGCCGTCCGGTCTCCGGGTCTCGCATGACGCAGGAGAGCCGCCCCAGCGCCCAGTCCCCCGCCGTCGTCACCTGGTGTCCGCGCCGACGCAGACCTTCGATGAGCTCAGTGCCGAGCCGGTCCTCCACGACGGCGCCACCGGGCTCCCAGGCGCGCGGCCAGAAGGAGCCGGGCATCGACGTCGTATGCAGGGTGGGGGCGTCGATGGCCTGCTGGGCGGTGTGTCCGCCGATGAGCATGCGCAGCAGCATCGGCAGTTGCCACTGGTCCTGCTGGTCCCCGCCTGGGGTGCCCAGCGCGATCAGCGGTGCGCCGTGTTTAAGCACCAGCGTCGGGGTCAGCGTGGTGCGCGGGCGCCTGCCCGGTTCCAGCCGCGAGTGTGAGCGCTCATCGAGCCAGGTCATCTGCAGCCGGGTGCCCAGGCAGAAGCCGAGCCCCTCGACCACCGGTGAGGACTGCAGCCAGCCGCCCGAAGGCGTGGCGGAGACGATGTTGCCCCAGCGGTCCACCACGTCGAGGTGGCAGGTGTCCCCCTTGGTCTCTCCGGCCTTGGACACGGTCGGCTCTCCCGCGCCGGCTCCGGTGACGGCGTCGGACACCTCGACCAGGGTGGGCAGCACCTGCTCCATGCCCGGGACCTGCCCCGGTTGGAACTCGGTGGAGGCGCGCTCGCTGATCTGACCGCGGCGCTGGGCGGCGTAGTCCGCGGAGAGCAGGTGCTCGAGGTTCACCGGGACGTCGCCGTAGTAGGTGTCGCGGTCCGCCAGGGCCAGCTTCTGCGCCTCCAGGATCAGGTGGGCACCGATCTCGGTGCCCGGATCCAGCTGCTCATCCGGGTACCCCTCGAGGATCTTCAGCGCCTGCAGCAGGGCGGGCCCCTGGCCCCACGGGCCGGACTTCGCGATCGTGTGTCCGCGGAACTCGATCGAGATCGGGTCTTCGTATCCGGCGCTGTGCGAGGCGAAGTCCTCGGCGGTGATCACTCCGGCGTAGTCCCCGCCGTCGGAGTGGCGGTGCGGGGTCTGCACGAACTCGGCCGCCGACTGGGCGACGCGTCCGGTCTTCCATTCGGTCCGGGCGGCTTCGATCTGCGCGACCCGGCCGGTCTCGTCCGCCCCGGCTGTGATGAGTTCGCGCAAGACCTGCGCGTATTCGGGGTTGCGCACGATCTGCCCCGGCTCGGGGATCTTGCCGTCGGGCATCCACAGCGCCGCCGACGTCGGCCAGTGCTCTTGGAACAGCGCGGCGACGGCGCGGATCGCCCTCACGGCGCCGGGCAGGATCGCGTGGCCGTCCTCGGCATAGCCGATGGCGAAATCGAGCACCGCCGCCAGACCCCAGGTCCCGTGGTCGCGCAGCAGCACGAGCCAGGCGTCGACGGCGGCCGGGATGGCCGCAGCCAGGGCCCCGGCGCCCGGAACGCTCTCGAGCCCGAGCGCCCGGTAGTGCTGGATCAGCGCCCCGGCGGGCGCGGGCCCCTGACCCATGAGCACCTGCGGCTTATCGGGTGCCCCGGCCGTGGCGAAGATCCCGACCATGTCGCCGCCGGGACCGTTGAGGTGGGGCTCCACCACATGCAGCACGAAGGCCCCGGCCACCGCCGCGTCGAAGACGTTGCCTCCGCGTTCGAGCACCGCCTGTGAGGAGGCTGTGGCGAGCCAGTGCGTGGAGGCGGTCATTCCGAAGCTGCCCTCGAGCGTGGGCCTGGTGGTGAAGGTCTCGGCATGGGTGAACGTCATGGGCACTCCTGAGGCGTCGGCGCGACGATCGAGCAGGACACCCACCCGCCGCATTAGTTGCTTTTGCAAACCAGCCTACGGGATGGCGGGAGTCAGAAGAGCGCCGGCTGCATCGGCGCCGCGGCCGCGGTGGTCAGCGCCACCTGATTCGACCCCGCCTGATTCGACACCGGCGAGTCCGGGTCGTTGCGTTCGCGCCACATCAGGTCGGCAGGCTTGTCGAAGCCATGACGACGCCGGGCTGCGCGTGCGGAGTCGGCGAGCCAGTGCCGGTATTCCTTCGACGCGTAGGAGCCGCCGCCGTAGATCCGGCGGTACTTCGCCACCAGCGCGGGATACTCACGGGCCAGCCACGCCATGAACCACTCCCGGGCTCCGGGGCGCAGGTGCAGCGCGCCGGTGGTGACGTAGCTGGCACCGGCCTCGGCCAGCGCGGCGTGCAGGGTGTCGATGCGCGCGTCGCCGTCGGTGAGCCACGGCAGGATCGGCATGGCTAACACGGAACAGTCCAGTCCGGCATCGGTGATCGAGCGGATCAGGTTCAGCCGGGCCCGCGGATCCGGCGTTCCGGGCTCCACCTTCTGCTGTAGCTCCGGGTCCATGACCGCCAAGGACACCGCAACCGAGACCGGCACCTGTTTGGCAGCCTCCTGGAGCAGTGGGAGGTCGCGCTTGAGCAGCGGCCCCTTGGTCAGGATGGAGAACGGAGTTCCCGAATCTGCGAGCGCCCGGATGATGCCGGGCATCAGCTGATAGCGACCCTCGGCGCGCTGGTAAGGGTCGGTGTTGGTTCCCAGCGCAACGTGCTCGCGCTTCCAGGACGGCCGGTTGAGTTCCGCGCGAAGCACCTCGGCCACGTTGGTCTTCACGATGATCTGCGTGTCGAAGTCCCGGCCCGCATCGAGGTCGAGATACTCGTGGGTCTTCCGCGCGAAGCAATTGTGGCTCACCACTCCGTTGGCGATGAAGTCACCGGTGCTGGTGGTGATGTCGATCAGAGACTCGGTGCGCCCCAGCGCTTCGACGCTCGCAATCCCCAAGTCGCTCGAAGTCTTCACCGCGCTCCCTAGAATTGCGAGTTTTCGGCCGATACTAGGACCGACCATATGGAAGAAACGTCTGTGAGCTGTTCTTCCACCGCGCACACGAAGCGCAGCGATACCGCGAGCGTTGGCAGGTTCGATGACTCCATCGAACCCCAAAGAGTGCAGAGCGGAAAGGCCGCGCGAAAGCATCTCTTGGTCTGAATTCGAGAAGCGCAGCGCACCCTGAGAGTAGGAACCTTCTGCATCGAAGAAGCCCGCAAGGTAACCCCGTCGCCAGTCTGAGCCAGGATCCTCGGGCCAATCGATGATCTGCTTGATACCGCGGTAGTTCGTCCGCGTGGATGTGTAGATCGCCTGCATCGGTCGTTGCTGCCCCGCAGTAATGAAGGGTTTGAGGGCCGTCTTGATCCCTACTCGCGCGAGGAAATTTCTGCTGCGAATCAGGGCGGGAGCATCAATAAGCGCTAGACGAAATATCGTCACACGGTACGGCTTCCCGTTGGATGCCCGCACGTATGTTTTGTCGATCAGCATGCCGTCGCCACGAATCATCCCCGTGAGGTACCCACGTCGATACTCCGCCGAGTCCTCCGGTTCTACATACTGCTCGGGAGGCATGCCCAGACCGAATCCCATGAGCCCGTTGTTCTGCGTCAGACTCGGGCGCTGGGACCCGTCCTCTGGACGGGCCACGTATTTCCACCCGCGCTCGGTCAGGAACCGATGGTCTCCGCTGGCCACGATCTCGGTGCCGTCGCGGAGGGTGACTCGAAAAGCGGGCTTCTCGGTTCCCCATCTGGCCAAGACCTCTGCCCGAACGAACCGGCGATACCTGCCGTTGAGCTCGGTGCCGACGACGGCGTCACCTACCTTGACGTCACGGAGGAGCTTCTGCCGACCGTCGGCCATCAGGATCAGCGTTTCCGGACTCAGGCAGTAAACACACTGGTGCAGGCATCCGCGGGTCGGGTTCACGGTCCAGGAGAACGGCATATTGGACTGACCCGGCACCTTGTTGAGCGCGGTCTTCGCCGCCACCTCATGGAAGGTCACGCCTTCGAACTCCGGGGTGCGCACCGAGCGCATGAGCCCCTTGAGCGGGATGAGAGCCGCGCTCTCACCCTCCTGCACTGCCTGTCCCTGCCACCTCATGGAGCCATTCGAACATACTTTCGAATGGGTGTCGAGGTCAGCCCACCAGCAGCAGCACCGACCCGAGTCCGGTGCCCACCGCCAGCACCGTGCCGCCGGCGCCGAGCAGCAGCGCCGGCCCGCCCTCACGCAGCAGCCGGCGCAGATCCACCGAGGCCCCGACCCCGACCATCGCGGTCGTCAGCAGCATGGTCGTCACGTCCGCAGCGAAATCAAGCGTCGACGCCGGCAGGTCGGTTACCGAGCGCAGGGTCATCATCGCCAGGAATCCGAGCACGAAGAGCGGGATCAGCGGCGGCCTGGAGCCTTCCCGCTGCCCAGCAGATCCGGCGCGGCGCCGTCGCCGACCCAGGCTGATCCCCGCCACCATCGGTGCCAGCAGCACCACCCGCGCGAGCTTCACCAGCGTCGCGGTGGCCAGCGCCACCGCACCCACCACTCCCCCGGCAGCCACCACCTGCCCCACCTCATGGACGCTGGCGCCGATCCAGACACCCATCTGCTCCTCGCCGAGGCCCAGCAGCACCCCCAGCGGCGGAAGCACCAGCAGCGCGAGAGTGCCATAGAGGGTGACCACGGCGACCGCGGCCGCCGCCGAGGACTGCACCGGGGCGCCGTCGTCGTCCCTGCCGTCGCCTCGGTCGATCGCTGCGGCGGCTGCGGCGACCGCGGAGGCCCCGCAGATCGCGGTGCCGGTCGCAAGCAGCGTGGTCATCCCCCGCGGCGCGCCCAGCATTCGCCCCAGGGCGAGCATGCCGAAGAAGGTCACCCCCACCGTGAGCACAACGACGACGAGGATCTCCCAGCCCAGGCTGAGCAGGTCCCCCAGGGCCAGCTGCAGTCCGAGCAGCACGATGCCCGCCCGGAGCAGCGTCTTGGCGGCCCACTCGAGACCGCGCTCGCCCCAGAACGGGACCCAGCCGAGGCTGCGCAGCACGATGCCGGCCAGGACCGCGATCAGCAGTCCGGAGACCACCGGGATCAGCTCCGCGATCAGCCGGTGTGCGGCGATCGCGAGGATCAGTGCCAGTGCCGCGCCGGGCAGGATCTCCGCGGTCTGGCCCCAGAGGCGGGCCAGTCTCGCGGTCACGGTCGCAGTCAGGGCGGAGAGGGAAGGCACCGGATAAGCATAGGACCCTGACCTAGACTGAGCGGGTGCCGAATCAGCTGAACACCGAGACCCCGTCCGCCGCGCGTCCCGACTCCACGACGCAGGCGTCCACGCAGAGCTCCGCCTCCCAGAACTCCGTGCCGCAGAACCCCCTGCCGCAGGAGGCCGGGCGGCACCCCCAGGCGGACCGGGAGTCCTTCAGCTTCGAGGTCGAGGCCCGGATCGACGGCGCCCTGGGCCGCACGGGCACGATCCGCACCCCGCATGGCGACATCAAGACACCGGCCTTCATCCCGGTGGCCACCAAGGCCACGATCAAGACCGTCCGCCCGGAGGAGATGCTCGAGGTCGGTGCGCAGGCCGCCCTGGCCAACGCGTATCACCTGAACCTGCAGCCCGGCACCGACGTGATCGACGCCGCCGGTGGACTGGGCAAGTTCATGAACTGGCCGCTGCCGACCTTCACCGACTCCGGCGGATTCCAGGTGATGAGCCTGGGCGCCGGGTTCAAGAAAGTCATCACCATGGACGCCTCCGTGGTCCCCGACGACACCGCCGTCGCCCCGAAGAAGGTACGGCTGGCGCTGGTGGACGACGACGGCGTGACCTTCAAGTCTCATATCGACGGCACCACCCACCGGTTCACTCCGGAGATCTCGATGAAGCTCCAGCACGAGATCGGCGCGGACATCATCTTCGCGTTCGACGAGCTGACCACCCTGTTCAACACTCGGGACTACCAGGAGACCTCCCTGGAACGCACCCGGCTCTGGGCCGAGCGCTGCCTCTCGGCGCACCGCGGCCTCACCGCCGAACGCAGCCACCGGCCCTATCAGGCGCTGTTCGGGGTGCTGCAGGGAGCCCAGTACGAGGACCTGCGTCGCAAGGCCGCGAAGGACCTCGGCTCCATGGAGATCGAGGGCCAGAGCTTCGACGGCTTCGGCATCGGCGGCGCCCTGGACAAGGAGAACCTCGGGACCATCGTCGGCTGGATGGCCGAGGAGCTCCCGGACAACAAGCCTCGCCACCTCTTGGGCATCTCCGAGCCCGAAGACTTCTTCACCGCGATCGAGAACGGGGCCGACACCTTCGACTGCGTCTCCCCGTCGCGGGTGGCGCGCACCGGACGGGTCTACCACCCCGATGGGCGCTTCAACATCCCGCAGGCCCGCTTCAAGCGAGACTTCTCCCCCATCGACGAGGAGTGCACCTGCTACACCTGCCAGAACTACACCAGGGCCTACCTGCATCACCTCTTCAAGGCCAAGGAGATGCTCTACAACACGCTGTGCACGATCCACAACGAGCACTACACGATCAAGATGGTCGATGACATCAGGGCCAGCATCGAGCAGGGACGCTTCTACGAGTTCCGCGATGCGACGCTGAGCCGATACCAGGCCGGGGCCACCCCGTAGTCCACCAGGTCTCGCCCAACGGGTCTCGCCCAACGCCTCAGAGCTGGCTCAGCAGCTCGCGCCAGATCGCCTTCCAGTGATCGACCTCTTGGGGCGAGCGCAGCTTGGTGTGCCCGATCCCGATCGAGGATCTGTCCTGGGACTTCTGCGCGATGGTGACCGCCACCCGGGAACCATCGGCCAGCCCGGCGCGCCAGTAGCGCCACCGCTCGGTGGCCGAGGTCCCGGGAACCCCGTCGAGCGCGACCCCGTCGAAGGAGTCGCGCCCGGAGACCAGATCGACCCAGGCCTGCAGCGCGGCGTCCATGTCCCCGGGATAGGTCTTGGAGACCGAGGCCTGGAACTGCCCGTCCCGGGACTCCCCGGGCCGGCGCAGGGAACGGTGCTGTTCGTAGGCGACCGCCACGCTCTGGGCCCACCATCCGCGGTTCTCCACGTCGAGGGGCATGTGGTCATAGACGATTCCTACGATCTCCCGATGCGGCAGGGCAGCGGCTCCGGCGTCGTCGAGGGCGGTGACCCATTGCACCCAGGGGCGCCGGGTGGTGCGTTCGATGGCTGCGGTGCTGTGCCTCTTGACCATGGGCTCGAGCCTACGCGGTTGCTTCCACCCTGCCAGCCCCTGGTCGGCGGCGGACCCCGACCGGCGCCGGGCCTGACTCGGCGTCGACGGTGTTGACCGGCATGTGCGGGAAGTACTCCCAGAGCTCGCGGAGCTTGCGGAACTGCAGGTCATCGTCGAGCCCTTCAAGCACGGTGACCACTGCGGGACGGGCGCCTGAGGCCGTGGCGGCCTCGACGAGATCCCGCGGGACGGTCGGTTGTGCGGTGATCGTGAATGCGGTCTTGACAGCTTCGACGACTTCAACTCGTGTGACAGCGTGCATGGTGTTCCTTCCAAGAGGGTTCTGCATGGGGTGCCCGCAGCCCTCGGCGATCGGTCACATCCGTGCGGAGACCGATGCGTTGATGCTGCCCGGAGGATCCGGGAGCAGGTTCGGATGGTCGCGCTGGACGGTGCGCAACCTCCACGGGTCTCTGAACAACGCCACAGGTGTGCCGTCGTTGCGGTAGAGGACTTCGCAGTCCTGGCGGCTGCTGAGGATCTCGGCGGCCGCGGCGTCGATGTCGCGGGCCACCGAATAGTCCAGCGCGTCGAAGGACACCGAGGCGCCGAAGTCGGACTCCATGCGGGCGGAGACGACCTCGAACTGCATCGGTCCGACGGCGCCGAGCACCGGGCGCTGCTGGCCGCGGCGCTCGGAGTAGAAGACCTGGATGACGCCTTCGCGGTCCAGCTGCTCGATGCCCTTGCGGAACTGCTTGTGCTTGGAGGCGTCCCCGGTCTTGCCGACCCGGAAGTGCTCGGGGGCGAACGGCTTGAACGGGGGGAACATGACTGACTGGCCGGCGTAGAGCGTGTCGCCCGGGCGCAGCATGGACGCATTGACCAGACCGACGACGTCGCCGGGCCAGGCGGTGTCCACGGTGGTGCGGTCCCGGCCGAAGACCTGCTGCGAGTACTTGGTGGGGAACGGCTTGGCCGACTGCGCGTGGGTGGCCACCATGCCGCGCTCGAAGACCCCGGAGCAGATGCGCATGAACGCGATCCGGTCGCGGTGGGCCTTGTCCATGCCGGTCTGCACCTTGAAGACGTAGCCGCTGAAGTCAGAGGTCAGGTCGTGAGGGGTGCCCTCGGCGTCCGGGCGGGCCTGTGGCGGCGGGCCCTCCGCCATGATGAAGTGCAGCAGCTCTTCGACGCCGATGTTCTGCACCGCGGAGGCGAAGAACAGCGGGGTGGCCTCCTGGGCGAGGAAGGCCTCGCGGTCGTAGAACTGGTCGTCGATCTCCAGCAGCGAGGACTCCTCCACCGCGGTCTCGAACTCGAGGGGGTACTCGGCTTCGGCGACCTCGCCGGAGAGCTTTTCGGAGAGGACCTTCTTCGCGCCGCCGGGGGCGCGGGTGTAGCGGTTCATGGTCATCTCATCGGGGTGCAGCAGGCCCAGCATGTGCCCGGAGTCTCCGACCGGCCAGTTGCGCGGCATCGAGCGCATTCCGGTGCGGGTGAGGATCTCATCGACGAGCTCCAGCGCGGCCTGGCCGGGGCGGTCCCACTTGTTGATCACGGTGATGACCGGCAGTCCGCGGGCCTTGCAGACCTCGAAGAGCTTCATGGTCTGGGCTTCCATGCCTTTGGCGGCGTCGATGAGCATGATCACCGCGTCCACGGCGGCGAGCACCCGGAAGGTGTCTTCGGAGAAGTCGGCGTGCCCGGGGGTGTCCACCAGGTTCACGATCGCGTCACCGACGGTGAACTGCAGCACCGCGGAGCTCACCGAGATGCCGCGGGCCTTCTCCATCTCCATCCAGTCCGAGACGGTGCCGCGGCGTCCAGCTTTGCCATGGACCGCGCCGGCCTCGGTGATCGCGTTGGAATGAAGCAGCAGCGCCTCACTCAACGTGGACTTGCCCGCATCGGGATGCGAGATCACCGCGACGGTGCGGCGAGACAAGGCCTCCTCTAAGATCTGCTTGGTATCTGCTTCCATCACGCCTCTGACTCTACGCTTCCGCGCGGAGAGAGATGAATTCTCACGGCTCCGTGAGGGCACCGTCACAGCCCTGATCGGGAAGAGACCCTCCGGAGATCGGTCTGCGCCGTGGGCGCCGATGGTCTCGCGGCGATCAGTGCGGGTAAAACGCGCTCACCCGCCGCGGATGGACTCGTCGGCAAGGTCGAGCACCGCATCGAGCACGTCGATCCCGAAGATCAGCTCCTCAGCGGTGGTGTTCAGCGGCGGACAGATGTGCAGCCGGTTCATGTTCATGAACGGAAGCACTCCCCGGCGTCTGGCTTCGGCGACCAGCTCACTCATCACCGCGGGGGTCTGGCCATAGGACGCCAGCGGCTCGCGGGTCTCCTTGTCCTTGACCAGTTCGATCGCCCAGAACATTCCGACGCCGCGCACATCCCCGACGCTGGGGTGCCGGTCCTTCAGCGCGGCGAGCCGCGGGCCGATCACCTCCTCGCCGAGCGTCAGCGCGTTCTCCACCATGCCCTCTTCGCGCATCGCGCTGATCGCGGCGACGGCGGCGGCTGCGGCCAGCGGGTGGCCGGAGTAGGTCAGTCCTCCCGGGTAGGCCCGCTCGGCAAAGGTCGCGTAGATCGCGTCGTCCATGGCCACACCGCCCATCGGCACGTAGCCGGAGTTGACCCCCTTGGCGAAGGTCACGATATCGGGCTCGATCCCGTAATGCTGGTGGGCGAACCACTTCCCGGCGCGCCCGAAGCCCGACATCACCTCATCGATGATCAAGACGATGCCGTGCTCATCGCAGAGCTCCCGCACCCCCTGCAGGTATCCCGGCGGGGGCAGGTAGATGCCGGCGGTCCCCGGGATGGCCTCCAGGATGATCGCCGCGGTCTGCCCTGCGCCTTCGAGCATCACCAGGTCGCGCAGGTGATTGAGCGCGCGTTCGGCCTCCTGCGCCTCGTCGGCGGCGTTGAAGTACGAACGGTAGGTGTAGGCGGGCAGGAAGTGCTCGACGCCGGCGTCGTCGTCGGAGGCGATCCGGCGCGGGTCCCCGGTCAGGTTCACCGCCAGGTGGGTGCCCCCGTGGTAGGAGCGGTAGGCGGAGAACACCTTGCGCCGACCGGTGTGCAGCCGAGCCATCCGCACCGCGTGCTCGTTGGCGTCGGCGCCGCCGTTGGTGAAGAACACGTGGTTGATGTCATCGGGCAGCAGCTCTGTGATCAGCCGTGCCGCTTCGGAGCGGGCGTCGTTGGCGTGCTGCGGCGCGACGGTGCACAGCTTCTCGGCCTGGGCCTTGATCGCCTCGATGATCTTCGGGTGCTTGTGCCCAGCATTGGTGAAGACCAGCTGGGAGGTCAGGTCCAGCAGCTTGTTTCCCTCGCCGTCCCAGATCCAGGAGCCCTCGGCGTCGATCACGGTCATCGGGGTCAGCGACTCCTGCGCGCTCCAGGAGTGGAACACGTGGCTGCGGTCCAGCTCGTAGGCCCGGCGCCCGGCCTCGATCGCGGCGGCGCTCGGGCCTGCCTCGCCGGGGGCGCCTCTGCCGTCGGTGCCCGTGCCAGCGGGGTCGATCGGCTCAGTGGTCTTGGCCGTCATGGGGTTCTCCTGCTCTGAAGTCCTGGTCCGTCGCTCGGTGGGGAGCCCGGCTGCAGGCCGCTCTCGGACCCGTCACCCCAGCCGGTGCTCTCCACTTTGCCATGCGTGACACAGAGCACCTTTCCGTGACGTGGGCGTGTTCTGCGCCGAACCAAGACTTCCTCCAGCCTGCAGAGGTGCGTGAGACCGCGCAGTCCCCAAGGACCAGACTTCTGGGCACGCACGATCGGTGGGCCGATCAGCGTGGGAGTAGCGTGAAAGACATGCGTTGCGGTCCCCCGGGACACGCGATGCCGCAGGTCACAGAACTTCTCGACCACTCGTCACCGTTCTGACATCCCTCGACGAAGGAGCACCCATGAAGACCCAAGCAGCAGTCGCCGTCGCCCCCGAGACAGACCTGGAGTTTCGCGAGCTGACCCTCGATGCCCCACGGCCGGATGAACTGCGGATCAAGATGATCGCCTCCGGGGTGTGCCACACCGATGCGATCATCCGTGACCAGTGGTACCCGGTGCCGCAGCCTGTGGTCCTGGGCCACGAGGGCGCCGGGATCGTGGAGGAGATCGGCTCGGCGGTGACCGGGTACTCCGTGGGTGACAAGGTCGTCCTGGGCCCGTCGTTCTGCAGCCAGTGCAAGCAGTGCCTCTCCGGACACCCGATGTACTGCGAGGCCTTCTACGACCGGAACTTCGGCGCCCAGCGCCCGGACGGCTCCACCGCCTTCAGCACCGCCGACGGCGAGTCGGTGGGCTCACACTTCTTCGGCCAGTCCTCCTTCGCCGAGCACACCAATGTGCCGGCCCAAGGCGTCGTCAAGGTGCAGGATGACGCCCCGCTGGAGCTGCTCGGCCCGCTGGGCTGCGGCCTGATGACCGGCGCCGGCGCTGTGCTGAACGTGCTGCGCCCCAAGCCAGGCTCCTCGATCGTGATCTTCGGAACCGGGGCGGTCGGGATGGCCGGGATGCTCGCCGCCAAGGCCGCCGGGGCGACGACGATCATCATGGTCGACATCATCGCCGAGCGGCTCGAGTTCGCCAAGGAGCTCGGCGCCACCCACACGGTGAACTCCAAGGAGACCGATCCCGTCGAGGCGGTCAAGGAGATCACCGGCGGCGGCGCCGAATACGCCCTGGACACCACGGGTGTGCCCCCGGTGTTCTCGCAGATGACCAGGTCGCTCGGCGTGCAGGGCCACGGCGCCCTTGTCGGCGCCGCCAAATTGGGCACCGAGGCGCCCTTCGACATCGGCACCTTGTTGGTCTCGGGCATCACCGTGAGCATGGTGATCGAGGGCGACGCGGTGCCCAAGGAGTTCATCCCGCGTCTGATCGCGCTCTACCAGGAGGGCAAGTTCCCGTTCGACAAGCTCGTCAAGAGCTACCCGTTCGCCGAGATCAACACGGCGTTCGCCGACTCGGCCGCCGGGACCACGCTGAAGCCGATCGTGGTGTTCTAGGTGTAAGAGGGCGTGACGTTATTGACACCGATCGGGACCAGTGAGGCCGGCGGCATCTCACCACAGGCAGTATGCGGACGATGATAGTTATAGTGA
>NZ_PVTY01000002.1:0-38159 GCF_003003175.1 Nesterenkonia sandarakina
AAGTCCTGATGCTCCCAGGCCACGAGCTTCTCCTGTCGTTTTTCAGAAGCTGGTCACCGCTGCGGGCAGGGCGCCTGCGGCGGTCAGTCATCCAGTCCGAACCCAGAACAGTTCAGGGCAGTCGGTGGGCGGGTCATGCTCGGCATCCACGTTAGAAAACAAGCCCTCAACGCTGTCATCCTGCGCCGGGGCGTCGTGCCTCTATCAGCGATCCATGCTCCGCCGCGACCAGCCTCTGGGTGACAACACCCCCCGGATCATGGGGTGACTGGGGGTAAACGATCATGCCCAGAGACCGGACCGGCCAACACCACTTATCCTGCCGGAGAAACGGTGTCCTTAGAAGCTAACGGGGGTGGCCTATGCCCAGTTCGAGGTTGAGTGGGCGTTGTGGCCCACGGCTCTGCTCGCCGGTGCGGCAACTGTGCTGCGGGGTCGTCAGGCTCCGCATCTGCGGAATGCTTGCCCGATTGGGGGCCACCGACTTCGCGGTCATTCGGGACGCCCTTCAGGTGAGCGATCCGACGCTCAGCAAACACCTGAAGCAGCTGGCGCAGATCGGATATATTCGCCTCCAGAAGGGGCTCACCTTGGGCGGGCGCACGAAGACCTGGGTTGAGATGACGGTTGCCGGCTCGACGGTGTTCGAAGGCCACGTCGCCTTCCTGCGCGAGGTCACCAAGGGCTAGATGCGCCGCTCTCCAGCGTTGTGGGAATGACGCCAGTCATCGAGCTTCCGAGATGGAGGGCTGCGCCCAGTTTCAGGCTCGCGTGAGCCGATCGAGGGCCCGGTGGATCCGCCACGTCGCTCGGGAGGGGTGCAGCCCAGGGTGAGATGATGCGCCGGCCGAGGGGACTGTGACAACCAGCAAACGAGGGTGAGCTCAGGTGTGCCCCTCGACCTCACCGGGCTCTGCTACTGAGCTTCGTGCAGTAGGTGGTCAGGGAGTCGACTGCCGGGGGCGCGGCTACGGATCTCCAGCAGCGTGCGGGTATGTGTCCAGAGTTCACGATCCTCGTCAGTGACCGGCTCCCACGGGGGAACGGGGACAGCCGTCCCCTCCTCGTCACGGGCGACCATGACCGTGATGCAATTCGTCGTTGGAGTCAGTTCCTCGCCCTTGGGGTCTCCGGAGCGGACCTCCACGGCGATATGCATGCCCTTGTTGCCGGTGTAGATCAGTCGGGCTTCCACCTCGACGAGGTCCCCGATGAGCAGCGGGCGGGTGAAGCGGATCCCGCCAGAGAACACCGCCACGGTGTCTCGGCCGCAATAGCGTGACGAGCAGAGGTAGGCGGCGGTGTCGATCCACTCCATGACGACGCCGCCGTGGACCTTGCCGCCCCAATTGACGTGCGTCGGCTCTGCCAGGAAACGCAGCGTGACGCGTTCGGCGGTGCCCGCGTCCGTGTAGCGCTGGTTCTTCAACGCCGCCGTGATGGCGTTGCGGATGGGGATGCGCGACATGGCGTAGTCGCGGGCACGCTCCTGCTCCGGGGTGTCGGGCACGAATTCCGGCACCGGAGTGGCGTGCCCGTTCGCGTCCACCGCCACGAAGATGACGAGGCAGCGGGCGCGCTCCTCGAGCGAGCCCGTCTTGGGGTCGCCTGAGCGGACCACCGTCTGGATATGCATCGAGGTCCGGCCGGTATAGAGCACGGTGCCGGTGACCTCCACCATCTCGCCGACCTGGACCGGATCGTGGAAGTGGATGTTGCCGACGTAGGCGGTCACACAGTAGCTGCCGGACCAACCGGTGGCCGCAGCGAAGGCCGCCTTGTCCACCCATTCCAGCACCCGACCGGCGTCCACGGACCCGGCCTTGCCGCGGTCCGTGGGGGCGGCAAGGAATCGCAGAGTGACTTCGTTCGAGTTCATCCCAGACCCGTGTCCTGTCCGCGCATCCGCGCATTGAAGGCCATGACGCCGCGTTCATCGCCTGGTCTGGAGTCTATGCGTCGCGGGATCGGTCGTCTGCGGTCCTCGGCACCCGGTGTCCGCCCCACCACTGCAGGAGGGCCCCCTCGCAGCGTCACGAGGACGCCCCGACGGGAGAAGTGATCTGCATCAGTAGTAGTACGGGAACTCAGACCAGTCGGGCTCGCGCTTGGCCAGGAACGCATCCCGGCCCTCCACTGCCTCGTCGGTCATATAGCCCATGCGGGTGGCTTCCCCGGCGAAGACCTGCTGGCCGGCGAGGCCGTCGTCGGGGGCGTTGAACGCGAACTTCAGCATCCGGATGGCCTGCGGGGACTGCCGGGCGATGTCGGTGGCGTAGCCCAGTGCGACCTCTTCGAGGTGCTCATGGTCGACTGCCTCATTGACGGCGCCGACGGCGACCATCTCCTCGGCGGAGTGCTCCCGGGCGAGGAAGAAGATCTCGCGCGCCTTCTTCTGGCCCACCTGGCGGGCAAGAAGCGCCGAGCCGTAGCCGGCGTCGAAGGAGCCGACGGTGGCGTCGGTCTGCTTGAACTTCCCGTGCTGCCGAGAGGCGATGCTCAGATCGGCCACCACGTGCAGCGAGTGCCCGCCGCCGGCCGCCCAGCCGTTGACCACGGCGATGACGACCTTGGGCATGGTGCGGATGAGTCGCTGCACCTCGAGGATGTGCAGCCGGCCGGCGCGTGCCGGGTCGATGGTCTCGGCGGTGTCACCCTCGGCGTAGCGGTATCCGTCGCGGCCGCGGATGCGCTGGTCCCCGCCGGAGCAGAAGCTGTGCCCGCCGTCCTTCGGCGAGGGGCCGTTGCCGGTCAGCAGCACCGCGCCCACATCCGGGGTCATCCGGGCATGGTCCAGCGCCCGGTAGAGCTCATCCACGGTCCCGGGGCGGAACGCGTTGCGCACCTCGGGGCGGTCGAACGCGATGCGCACCGCCGGCAGATCAGCGGTGATCTTGCCGGCCTCGTCGCGCTGCACGCGTCGGTGATAGGTGACGTCGGTGAAGTCGAAGCCCTCCACGGTGCGCCACTGCCACGGGTCGAAGATGTCGGAGACCTTCGTGGGCAGGCTGGGGACGGTCGGGCTGCTGGGGGTATCGGATCCGGTCACAGGGGGAGTCTACCGAGGAGCACGAGTGCGCCGTCGTCGGGCACGTCAGGGGTGTCGCCCCTGGTCACATTGTCGTAGCGCTGTGGCCGATCGTAGAGCTAGAGCCCGACGATCTTCGGAAAGCTCTACGATAATTTGAGGAAGACTAGACCTGGATCACAGTCACAGTCGCTGCCGCTGAGCAGGCGGCAGCGGAGAGGGAGAGCATGAACGCGAGACGTTTCACCGAACAAGCCTGGGCCAGCACGGAGTCGATCCGCGCGAAGATCGACGCGCTGCCGTTCCTGCAGCAGCTCGAAGACGGGTCGCTGCCGCGGGAGATCTTCGAGAACTACATGGGCCAGGACGCGCTGTATCTCACCGACTATGCCCGGGCGCTCGCGGCCTGCGCCGTGCAGTCCACCGACCCGGATCACATCATGTTCTGGTCCCGGGCGGCCGCCGGAGCGATCGAGGAGGAGCGCGCGCTGCACGCCACCCACGTGGTCGACTTCTCCGCGGTCGAGCCCTCACCGACCACCGTGGCCTACACCTCCTACGAGCTCGCCCTGGCCTCGGCCGGTTCGCTGCCGGTGCTCGCGGCCTCGGTGCTGCCCTGCTTCTGGATCTACGACGACGTCGGCACTCGACTCAAGGCGCGGGTCGGCGACCTCCAGAGCCACCCCTACGCAGACTGGATCAGCGCCTACGGTGACCCGGAGTTCCATGAGCTCACCGAGGCCGCCAAGCGGGTCCTCGATGACCTCGCCTCGACCGCCAGCGAGGAGACGCTGGCCGCGATGCACGCCGCCTATCGCCGGGCCAGCCAGTTCGAGTGGATGTTCTGGGACTCGGCCTACCGGCAGGAACGCTGGCCGGTCGGCTGAGCGGCTGCCCCGATGCGTGAACTGCCCGGGCTGACCACCCCTGACCAGGCCTCCCTCGAGGAGCTGCGGACCTATTACCTCCACTTCGCCCGGGTGGAGGCGGCCGGGGTCTCGGCTCGCTACGCCGCCTGGGCCCTCGGGGTGGCGGACGACGAAGCGATGCTGCAGAGACTCCTGCGGCTCCCACCCGCCAAGCGGCAGGCGAACCTGCTCTTCGCCGCGGCCCGGCTGCACGATGTCGAGGCGGCGGACTGGTCGGCGGCGGCCGCCCAGATCCTCGCCCGCTGGCCGCAGATCGAGGCCACCATGCTCGAGCGCGCGACCCAGACCAACGAACCCGGGCGGATCGCCACGCTGAATCTGGCCTTCGCGCAGATCCAGGCGCAGGAGCCGGCGCCACTGGCGCTGATCGAGGTCGGCGCCTCCGCCGGGCTCTGCCTCTACCCCGACGCGTGGCCGGTGCGCTACCGCAGCCAGGACGACGCCGAGGTGCTGCTGGCCCCGGCTCCGGGTGAGCTGCGCAGCACCGTGGAGCTGTCCTGCGAACTTCATGGACTGACGCCCCCCGCGGGGCTTCCGCAGGTGGGGCATCGTGCCGGGATCGACCTGAACCCGCTCGACGTCACCGCGCCGCACGATCTGCGCTGGCTGGAAGCGCTGATCTGGCCCGGCATGGAGCACCGGATCCCCCGGATCTCCGCGGGAGCCGCTCTGGTGGCGCAGGCACCGCCCAGCCTGTTCGCAGGAGACCTCAATGACCGACTCGTCGAGGTCCTCGACCAGGTGCCGGCGGCCATGACTCCGGTGGTCTTCCACACCGCGGTCCTGGCCTACCTGAGCCGGGAGGACAGGCTGCGGTTCCGCCGGCAGGTGGAGGCCTCGGGTGCACGCTGGGTCAGCAATGAGGGGCTCCACGTCTTGGCGGGCATCGGCGAGCAGCTCCCGGGCGAGGACGACTCCGAATCCGGGTTCGTGCTCAGCCTCGACGGCGAGCCGCTGGCCCGCACAGCACCGCACGGGCAGTCCGCCCGGGCGGTGCGTCGTTGACCAGATCTCGCCGCTGATCAGTTGAAAGGCGGATCAGGCGGGCTTCTGGACCAGGAAGATCATCTCGGGGGAGTCCTCGGTGAGCTCCTCGCGGTCCCAGTCGCCCCAAATCTGCACCGGGAGGAACCCGGCGGCGCTGAGCGTCTGGCGGAGCACATTCAGCGGGCGGTAGCGCAGGGTCTCCTCGGCGATGATCACGCGGGAATCCGGCAGGATGTTGTGCGCCCGAGCCGTGATCAGCGCTCCTTCTGCGCGGTCCTCGGTGATCTCGGCGATCTCCATCCAGGAGGTGAACTCACCGCCGGCCGGGTGCGGATGGGTCTCCCGGGTGGACTCCGGGTCCCAGGCGTCGAGCTCGAGTGCGGTCGGGTTGCGCACCTCGAAGGCCAGGTGCCCGCCGGGCTTCAGCGCCCGGAATGCCTCGCCCAGCACCGCCTCCCAGTCCGCGCGGGACAGGAAGTACTGCGCCACATGGCCCTCCATCACAGCCAGGTCCGCGGACTGCGCGGGAAGCTGATCGGCGAAGCCATGGATCCAGTGCGGCGGCGGGCTCAGCCGCGCGGCGAAGTCGGTGGCATCTGCGGCGGCAGCGGTCCGGGCGCGGGCGACGTCGATCATCGCCGCCGAAGGGTCCACCCCGGTGACCGAGATGCCCTGCCCGGCCAGGAGGATCCCGAACACCCCGGTGCCGCAGCCGATGTCGACCACCTGCTCGGCACCGAGCTCCTCGGCAAGCTCCAGATAGAACTCGTGGTCCCAGCCGCCGGAGTTCTCCACGTCGTAGATCGCCACCAGCTCCGGGTCGCTCACCCAAGCGAACGCCGGGTCCACCTCGTCTGCGCTCATCGGAGGCGCTCGCTCGCACCCAGGTGGTGCGCGATGAACGCGTAGTCCCAAGCACGTTCCTTCCAGGTCTCATACCGACCCGAGGCGCCGCCGTGGCCGCCGTCCATCTCGATCTTCATCACCACCGGGGCCTCGCCCCGCTGAGCCTCGCGCAGCACCTGCACCCATTTCGCCGGCTCCACGTAGAGCACCCGGGTGTCGTTGAGGCTGCTGACCGCGGCGATCGCCGGGTAGGCCACCTCGCGGACGTTCTCGTAGGGCGCGTAGGACTTCATGTAGCGGTAGACCTCGGGGTCGGTGATCGGGTTGCCCCACTCCTCCCACTCCAGCGCCGAGAGCGGCAGCTCCGGATCCAGGATGGTGGTCAGGTTGTCCACGAACGGCACCTGGGCCAGGATCGCCACGTACTTCTCCGGCGCCATATTGGCCACCGCGCCCATCAGCAGCCCGCCGGCGGAGCCGCCGAGCGCCGCGACCCGGGCCGGATCCGCCCAGCCCTGGCTGATCAGGTGGTCGGTGGCGGCGATGAAGTCGGTGAAGGTGTTGGTCTTCTTCAGCTTCTTGCCGTCCTCGTACCAGCCGCGCCCCAGCTCGCCGCCGCCGCGGATGTGCGCGATCGCGAAGACGATGCCGCGATCCAGCAGCGACAGCCGCGGGATCCCGAAGCTGGGATCCATGCTCATCTCATAGGAGCCGTAGCCGTAGACCAGCGTCGGATTGGTCCCGTCGGCGACGACGTCGCGGTGATGCAGCACGGTGACCGGAACCTCGATCGCGGAGCCGTCCGCGCGGGTGTCCCCGCTCGGCGCCCAGATCCGGGTGGAGCGGTAGGCCCCCAGATCCACATCGTTGACCGGGGTCTCCCGGCGCAGCACCGGCTCCGCGGTGGCATGGTCGATGTCATAGATCCGGGTCGGGGTCAGCCAGGACTCGTACGCCACCCGGAACAGCGGCGCCTCGTACTCCGCGGCGATCACCGCGCAGGTGTAGAGCTCGTCGTCGAAGGCCGGGCCGGGCAGGGTGGAGGTCAGCACCGGTTCGGCCCCGGCGAGCGCCGCCCGGAGCGTGTCCAGGCTGAGCAGCTGGATGGACTCGACGGTGTCCCGGCGGGCGGCCACGATGATCTGCGCGGCCGTGACGCTCACGCCTTCGAGCTTGACCGTCTCCTCGTGTGGCAGCACCGCTCGGCCCAGGTCCAGCGGCTGGTCGGCGCTCGCAGCCGAGCCGGTGTCCGCGGACTGCGCGGTCAGCGCCGCGGCGGTGGTCACCGAGAGGGCGTTGTTCGGCCCGGACTGGTTGTGCGTGATCAGCAGCAGGCGCTCGCCGTCGACCTCGATGGGGTCGATGCTGTGCAGCAGCCGCCGCTCGGCGCTGATCAGGAGCACCGGCTCCGCCTGCGGGTCGGTGACGTCGAGCAGTCGGGACTCGTCGTACTCGGAGTTCCCGGAGATGATCACCAGTTCGCGCTTGTCGGCCGAAAGCCCGACGCCGGTCCAGAGCTGCTCGTCGGTGATCTCCAGGATCAGCCGGTCCTGCTCGGCGGGAGTGCCGAGGGTGTGCATGTAGAGCCGGTAGGGCCGCCAGGCGGCGTCGGCCACCATGTAGTAGGCGCGTGCGCCGGTGGGCTCCAGCACGGGACCGCCGTGGACGTTGCTGATCTGCTCCGGGTGATTCTGCCCGCTGGTCAGGTCACGGAAGCGCACGGTGTAGTGCTCGTCTCCGGAGGTGTCCTCGGAGTAGGCCAGCAGGGTGCCCTCGGCGTTCAGCGACATCCCGCCGAGCTGGTAGAACGGGTGCTTCGCCGCCTCAGCGTTGGTGTCGAAGAAGGTCTCCTCACCGAGGAGCACGACGCCGGCCTCGACCTGCGGCGGGGTCCAGGACCCGCGCTCGCCGGCGTCGGGCTCGCTGGTCGCTGCGCCGTCCTGGCTGGCAGACGTGTCCGCATCGCGGGCGGTGCCGGCCGCGACCCGGCAGTACACCGGGTGCTGCTCGCCCTCGATGGTGCGGGTGAAGTACCACCAGTCTCCGCGCCGGGACGGGACCGAGAGGTCGGTCTCCACGGTGCGGTGCTTGATCTCGTTGAAGATCGCCTCGCGCAGCGGCTTCTGCGCTCCGGTCACCGCCTCGGCGTAGGTGTTCTCGGCTCGCAGGTGCTCCAGCACCTCGGGGGAGTCCTTCTCGCGCAGCCATTCATAGTGATCCACGAAGGTGTCTCCGTGATGGGTGCGTTCGGTGGGGACCTTTTTCGCCTGCGGAGCAGTTGATTCAGACATGCGGCCATTCAATCAGACCGCCGCAGCGCGACTCGCTCCCCGGTTCATTCCCCGGCGCGCACCAGCCCGCACTCATAGGCGTAGACCACCATCTGCGTCCGGTCGCGCAGCGCCAGCTTGGTGAGGATCCGCGAGACATGGGTCTTCACAGTCTGCTCCGCGAGGTAGAGCTCAGCGGCGATCTCCGCGTTCGAGCGTCCCCGGGCGACGGCGGTCATCACCTCGGCCTCCCGATCGGTCAGCTCAGAGAGCAGCCGGGCCTGGACCGGGGTGGCGGTGGGCCGGGCCGCATAGTCGGCGATCAGGGTGCGGGTGATCTTGGGGGAGAGCAGCGCGTCGCCGTCGGCCACCACCCGGACGGCCTGGACCAGCTCCTCGGGGGTGGCGTCCTTGAGCAGGAAGCCACTGGCCCCGGCGCGCAGCGCGTCGAAGACGTACTCGTCGGCGTCGAAGGTGGTCAGCATCAGGATCCGCGGCGGAGTCCCCTCCATGCTGAGGATCTGCCGGGTGGCCTCGAGGCCGTTGACCTTGGGCATGCGGATGTCCATCAGTACGACGTCGGGGGTGGTGCTGCGCACGACGTCCTCGATGCCCTCACCATCGGCGGCGGTGCCGGTCACGGTGATGTCCACCTGGGCGTCGAGCAGAGCGGCGAACCCGGCGCGGATCATGGACTGGTCATCGACGATCAGCACTCGGATGGACTCTCCTGAGAACGAGACGGGAGGATCGGCGGGGGAGTCGGCGGAGACGGCGGAGGGCATGCGTCAACGCTACCCCGGTACCGTGCTCCCCGATGCCTGTGATGTGATGAGTTCACCATGCCTTCCAGCCCAGGATCACCCCCCGTGCACAGCCCCCGTCCCGAATCGCTGACCCGCCGGCTCCTGCGGGACAGCGCCTATGTGCTCCCGGGGCTGCCGATCGCGCTCTTCGGCGCCAGCCTGCTGCTGACCCTGCTGGCGGTCTCGATCGCGACGGCGCCGCTGTGGGTGGGTGCCCTGGTGCTCCCGCTCGCGCTGGTCACGGCCTCGGAGTTCGCCGAGCTCTCCCGCCGCCGGCTGCAGATCTGGGGTGCCGAGCTGGCGCCGGTGAGCTATCGCCCCAGGGATCCAGGGCTCTCCGGGCGGCTGCGCCCGGTGGCGGACCCGCGCCGCTGGCTGGACCTGATCTTCGAGATGATTCTCGCGCTGCCGGTGCGGCTGGTGACCTTCGTGGTGGCGATCCTCTGGATCCTGATGGGCCCGGTCGGGCTGACCTACTTCTTCTGGTCCCGGTTCATCCCCGGCGAGCGCGGCCTGATCCGGCTGCTGGAGCTGATCGGTCCCGCCCTGGTGCCGGCGACCGCGTTCTGGCAGTACGTGCTGGACTCGGCGGTGTTCTTCATCCTCGGCGTGGTCTTCCTGGTAACCCTGCCCGCTGTGATGCGCGGACTGGCGGCGCTGGACGCGCTGCTGGCCACCAGCCTGCTCGGCGCCGGCGGTCGGGGTCGGCTGATCCCGCTGGAGCACCCGCAGGCGCATCCCCTGGAGCGCACGCTCTCCCGCGCCGCCGCCGGCCGCCCGGAGGCCCGGATCGCGGAGTCCTCGGCCTCGTTCAGCGCCGCCGCCTGGTCCTGGATCGGCATCTGCTTCGCCGCGGTCGTGCTCTTCGTCGTGGCCTGGCCGCTGACCACCACCGTCTACGAGATCCACCCCGCCCTGGCCCTGATCCTGACCCTGGCGCACTGCCTGAGCCTGGTGCTCACGCTGAAGCTGCCCTGGGCCGGGATCGGCGCCTCCGTGATGGTCTCGGCCGCGCTGATGGGCGCCACCGCCGAGGCCGGGGTGGGGATCTGGCCCTGGCCGGTCACCGCCATGCTGATCCAGTGCGGCGTCATCCTGGTCGCGGCGCTGCGCCAGCCCTGGTACTGCGCGGCCAGCGGCTGGGCCGCCAGCGCGCTGCTGACCGCCGCGGCCATCGTCATGGCGGCCCCGGAGCTTCCCGACGGCGCCGTCGGCACCGGGATCGTGTTCGCCTCGGTGGGGGTGGGAGTCGCCGTCCTGGGCAGCCTGACCCGTCAGTGGATCCGCGATGCCGACCGGCTCGAGGTCTCCGAACGCACCAGCGCCCAGCAGAGCCGACGCCGCCGCGAGCTCGAGGAGCGCAACCGGATCGCCCGCGAGCTCCACGACGTGGTCGCGCACTCCATGTCGGTGATCAGCGTGCAGGCCGCCACCGCCCGGTACCGGCTCAGCTCCATCTCCCCCGAGGCGCAGCAGGAGTTCGAGGAGATCGCCCGGTCCTCGCGCCAGGCGCTGGGCGAGATGCGGATGCTGCTGGGCACTCTGCGCAGCGAGGAGGAGGCCCCGACCGGGCCGACGCCGGGGCTCGCGGAGATCCACTCGCTGGTGGAGGCCACCCGCGCCTCCGGCACGCCGATCAGGGTGACCGGGCTCGACGTCGTGGAGGCCTCCTCCGCCGTCGGGCTCGCCGCCTATCGGATGGTCCAGGAGGGGCTGAGCAACGCGCTGCGCCACGCGCCGTCCTCCACCATCGAGGTCAGCGCCGAGCTGATCGGCGAGGACTCCCGGGAGTTCGCAGACACCCGGCATCTGCTGATCCAGGTGCGCAACACCGCGCCGCCGCATCCGGTGTCCGTGCCCGCACCGGGCGCCGGCCTGGGGCTGGAGGGGATCCGGGAGCGGGTCAGCGCCGTCGGCGGCACCGTGGAGACCGGGGAGACCCCGGACGGCGGCTACTTCATCCGCGCCGCCTTCCCGCTGTGACCCGGGTCGACCCCCTACCCGCGTAGGGGGTGAAGATGGCTCCGCCGGGTGACGCACCGGAGATCTCAGCTCGATAACGTGGAAGCATGACAATCACTGAGACACGCTCGGAGGCCGTGCAGGGCCGCCCCGAGCGGGCGCGCCCAGCCGGTAACAAGCAGGTCAACGAATTCTTCGAGCTCGCTCAGCGGGTCAAGGACGAGGGCCTGATGGACCGCGGCGCCTCGGCCTACGTGGCCCGAGTGATCGTGCTGACCCTGGCCTTCGCCGGCGCCTTCGTGGCCATGTTCACCCTCGGTGACAGCCTCTGGCAGCTCGCCGTCGCCGCGTTCTTCGGCATCCTGCTCACCCAGGTCGCCTTCCTCTCCCACGACGGCGCCCACCAGCAGGTCTTCCGCACCGGCAAGCGCAACGAGTGGTTCGGCCGGGTCACCGGAAACCTCATCGTCGGTCTCTCCTACGCCTGGTGGACCAAGAAGCACGGCAAGCACCACGCCAACCCCAACACCATCGGCAAGGACGGCGACATCGCCCCCGGCGCCCTGGTCTTCGTCGCCGAAGACGCGGCCAAGCGCACCGGATTCATGGGCTGGCTCGCCCGTCGGCAGGGCTGGATGTTCTTCCCGCTGCTGACCCTCTTTGCCTTCGCGCTGCACTACAACGCGCTCAAGACCGTGTTCACCGCCCCGAAGCTCAAGCGCCGCAAGACCGAGCTGGCGATGCTGGCCGTGCGCCTGATCGGCTTCCCGGTGCTGATCTTCATGGCCATGAGCCCCGGCCTGGCGCTGGGCTTCCTCGCCATCCAGCTGCTGGTCTTCGGCGTCTACATGGGCGGCAGCTTCGCCCCCAACCACAAGGGCATGCCGATCATCCCCAAGGACTCCGACATGGACTTCCTGCGCCGCCAGGTGCTGACCTCGCGCAACATCAAGGGCGGACGAGCCATGGACGTGGCCATGGGCGGGCTGAACCTGCAGGTCGAGCACCACCTCTTCCCGCGGATGCCCAGCCCGAACCTGCACAAGGTCAAGCCGATCGTCGAGGAGTTCTGCGCCGAGAAGGGCATCAGCTACACCGCCACCGGCCTGGTCCAGTCCTACGGCATGGTCATCACCTACCTGAACCGGGTGGGCCTCGGCTACGCCGACCCGATGGACTGCCCGATCATGAACCAGTACCGCCCCCGCTGAGACCCGCCGAGGCCTCACCAGACTCCTGACACGTGGGCTGCGCCCCCGTCGTCCTCCGCCCGGTCCACCTGTGGACCGGGCGGTTCTGTCTGCCCGCTGGGCACCCGGTCGCTCGGGCATGGGGCCGCTCAGGCGCTGCGGGGGTCAGCGCCTCCGGGCCGTCCGGGTCAGGTGCTTGGTCTCGCTGGAGAACAGCGGGATCAGCACCGCGCTGAGCAGAAACGCCGGGGCGCTGGAGAGCGCCGCTCCGGCCATGAACAGCCACGGCGAGGATGAGGCCGTCGCCTCGGTCAGACCGTGGCGCGCGACCGGTCCCAGCAGCGCCGCCAGCCCGATGACGGTGCCCATCGTCCCGACCGTCAGGCAGAGCCCCGCCTGCCGTCCGCCGGGGATTCCCGGCTCCGCCGGCAGCGGCGCCAGCTGTGCGTCCTTGGCCTCGACGTGATGCACCACGGCCCCGCCGAGCAGCGTCCAGGCCGCCACCACCAGGTAGGCGGCCATCATGTCGCTGGGCAGATGCCAGCCCTCGATGAAGATGTAGCCGCCCCAGCCGGCGGCCCAGATTCCGGCCAGGACGCCCCAGAGGGCGCGGTCCCGAGGTCGGCAGATCAAGAACGCCGCCGCCGCGGCGCCCGCCGCCATGGTGGTGTGCCCGCTGGGCAGCGAGTTCGCCGGCCAGTCCTCGCTCAGACCCACCAGGACCGGACGTCCCGACCAGATCAGCTTGATCACCTGCGTGGTGATGTTCGAGCCCAGCGCGACCGCCGCCCCGCAGAGCAGGATGATCCAGCGCCGGTGAGGTCCGCGCTGATGCGCGAGCGCCGCGCAGGCCAGCGCGGGCGGCAGCAGGATCCACACGGTGACCCACTCTCGATGGGCATTGAGCGTGGGCAGCGGGTTCCAGGTGCCGGCGGCGGTGCGCTGCATCATCTGGTCCAGCAGCTGACCCGGGCCGGTGCGCACCGCGCCGAGGTAGAGCACCCCGAAGAGCGCCACACACAGCAGAAACCCGGCCGCCCACCGCTCGAGGTGGAAGGCCGGGTCTCTCTGGTGTCGGGGCATGCGGCCATTCTGCCGCACGGCTCAGCGGGAGGAGTGCGTGCGCTGGGTGTCTGACAGGGGTGCCGAGCCGGTGCTCGGCCCGACCCGGTGATCGGCCATGTCTGCTTCGGTCCAGCACTCGATGTTGCGCAGATCCGGCATGTCAGAGGCGAGGAACAGCGGTTCCAGGCCCTGTCGCTTCTGCGCCTCATAGTGCTTCAGCAGCCGCACGGCGGTGCCGCCGAGCAGGGTGATCACCACCAGGTTGTAGAGCGCGATGATGACCATCGTCACACCGGCGATGGCCCAGGCGAGGTCCACCGGGATGATCGCGCCGAGGAAGACGACGACGGTCAGCGCCGCTGCGTAGATCTTGCGGCTGGTCTCGGTGTTGGAGATGAAGAGCACGTTCATCTCGCCGTAGGAGTAGTTGCCCAGGATCGAGGTGAAGGCCAGCAGCAGGATGATCACCGCCAGTGCGATCGCTCCGAAGGTCCCGAAGTTCGAGACCAGCGCCGCCTGCGTGAGCTCGCCGCCGACGTTGGTCTCCGCCCGGACCGCGGCGTCCGGGAAGGTCACCAGGATGATGAAGGCGGTGACCGAGCAGATGATCAGCGTGTCCAGGTAGACGCCCAGGGTCTGCACCAGCCCCTGCTTGACCGGATGCGAGACGTCCGCCGTGGCCGCGACGTTGGGCACCGAGCCCATCCCGGCCTCGTTGGAGAACATCCCGCGCTGGACTCCGGCCATGATCATCGCGCCGAAGGCGCCGCCCGCGGCGGAGGTGAAGTTGAACGCCTCGCCGAAGATCATCCCGAAGACTGCGGGAATCGCTTCGATGTTGAACGCGACCACGACCAGGCCGAGCAGGATGTAGGCCATGGCCATGATCGGCACGACCCGCTGGCTCACCTGGGCCACCCGCCGCAGACCGGCGAGGACCACGAGTCCGGTGAGTCCGGCCAGCACCACGGCCAGGATCCAGACCATGCCGGTGGTGTCGTCCATGCCCAGCTCGGTCGCCGCGCCGGTGGCGGCGTCGACGATGGTGTTGGACTGCAGCGAGGTGAAGGAGAGCGCGAAGCAGAAGATGAAGATCACCGCGAAGACGATGCCGCCGGAGCGTGAACCGAGCCCGCGCTCGATGTAGTAGGCGGGCCCACCCTTGAAGGTGTCGAAGCGACGGACCTTGTAGAGCTGAGCCAGGGTGGACTCCACGAAGGAGGCCGCCGAGGTGAAGATGGCCATCAGCCACATCCAGAACACGGCGCCGGGGCCGCCCATGGCGATCGCGCCTGCGACTCCGGCGATGTTGCCGGTGCCCACGCGGGCGGAGGCGGTGATGGTGAAGGTCTGGAAGGCGGAGAGCGACCGGGTGCGGCCGCTCTCGTCGCTGGTGGCCTTGTCCGTGATGGCCCGGAACATGTCGGGGATGTGGCGCAGCTGGACCAGCCGGGTGCGGAAGCCGAGATAGAGGCCCACCGCGACGATGACCGGGATGCCGAGCCAGGTCCATGCGGTGTCCTCGATCAGGCTGATCGATGAGAGGAGATCTTCGTTAGTCATAAGAGCCCGACTCTACCGCCCACGGCGCCCCAAGCGTCCTCCCAGGCTGTGTTCGGAAGGTGAGGCAGAATGGGGGGACCTACGGTTTCACAGAAGGTGATCACGATGGACCACGCTCCCGAATCCGCACTCTTCCGCCGCTTGGACGACCATGTCCTCCTCGCCGAGCTGGGGGGTCCCACTCCGCTTAACGTCGGGCTGATCCTGGGGGAGGACACTGCGGTCCTCGTCGACCCGGGTCCGGCCGACGGCGACCATGAGGCGCTGCTGGCAGCAGTGCGTGAGCTCAGCTCCGCCGAGCTCGTGGTGGTCAACACCCACGGTCATCCCGACCATATCGGGGCCAACGAGCTGCTGCTCCGCGAGGGGGTCCAGCGCATCCTCGCCCATGCCGACGCGGAGGTGGAGACCGCGACCGAGCTGGTCTCCGCAGACCCGGTGACCCTGCCGCTGGGAGGCGGCGTCGACGTCGTCGTCGAGCATCTCGGCCGGGGCCACACCCAGGGCGATCTGGTGGTCGGTGTCCGCGCCGAAGGCTCCACCGGGATCATCTTCTGCGGCGACCTGGTCCGCGAGGGCGATGACCCGGAGTTCCACGACTCCTACCCCAAGGAATGGGTCCGCTCGCTCGGCCGGCTGGGTTCCATGTCAGGCACCTACAGCCGGTTCATCCCCGGGCACGGGCACGAGGTCGACGCCGACTTCGTCGGATCCATGCGACGGCGGATGCAGCAGGGCTACAACGTCTCCTCCCAGGCCATCCGGGACGCGGTCAACGACGCCACCAAGGCGATCCCGATCGTGCCCTACGGGCCGGGAGAGTCCCGCGAGCTGATCACCCGGCTGCGCGGACGCTGAGCAGAGCCCGGATCCGGTCAAGCCCGGATCCGGAAGGGCTCAGACCCGGTAGAGCTCGCTGAACTCGGGCGGGATCGGGTACTGCACGGCCTCGCCCTTCGGGGACGGGACCGGGGCGCCGCGCTGGCGCCGGCCGGTCTCGGCGCCGAAGAGGTTGATGCCGGCCGCGGCCATCAGGAAGCCCGGGCCGATGGAGAAGAGCAGCCCCGCGAACCAGTGCCAGAGGCTGGGCTCCTCCCCGGCGAGGGCGACCCCGCTCCAGCCGCCGGAGAAGAGGAAGCACAGCACTGCCACCACGGTCAGGGTCACGCCGAGGAACCAGGCGAGTCCGGCCAGCGGGGCGGTCTCGGGCTCGTAGTCGACCACGGCGGTGTTCCATTCGGGACCGGTGCGCATGACCAGCCAGCCGCCGATCAGCGCCCAGGCGGCCACGACGAGGTACGCCGCGATCACATCGGCCGGGCGGTGCCAGGTCTCGGTGAAGGTGTAGGCGCCCACCAGCCCGGCGTAGAAGGCCGCCAGGACTGCGACGAACGGACGCTGCCGCGGGGAGCTGACCAGGAACACCGCGACCGCCATCGAAGCGGCCAGGGTGGTGTGTCCAGAGGGCAGGGAGTTTCCGGTCCAGAACGGGACGCCGTTGTCGAGGTCGGGGCGGTCCAGCCAGACGTTCTTGAGCACCTGGGTGGAGAGGTTCGCCCCCACCACCGAGACGGCCGCGATCAGTCCCGCCAGGAAGCGCTGCCTGGCCAGCACGATCACCAGGAAGACCACCGCCGGCAGCGCCACGATCACCGGGCTCAGCCACCACAGGTCGAATCCGCGCGCCGAGAGCGGGGTCACCCGTTCTGCCGCGGCGTCGAGCATCGCGTACTCCACCCACTGTCCCGAGGTGGAGCGGACGAAGTACTCATAGACGGCGATGAAGACCGCGCAGCAGACCAGGATTCCGATGATCCACAGGCCTGTGCGTCGGGCCGGGGGACGAAGCGCGCGGGCAGCTGACATGTGCACCAGTATCGCAGGTTCGCCTCTGCCTACACTGAACGTCATGGATCACCACACGCCGGACCCCGCCAGGCTCCCCGTCCGCTGGCAGCTCCCCGAGCTCGACGAGATCCTGGCTCAGGCGCATGTGGTGTCGCTGCCGCTGCGCACCCGCTTCCGCGGGCAGACCCGGCGCGAGGCCATGCTGTTCCGCGGGCCGGCCGGATGGGGCGAGTTCGCCCCCTTCCCGGAGTATGCGGCTGCCGAGTCCGCGCAGTGGCTGCGCGCCGGACTCGAAGCCGGCTGGCAGGGCTGGGGGAAGCCCAGACGCAGCCAGATCCCGATCAACGCCACCATGCCGGCGGTGTCCCCGGACCAGGTGGAGTCGGTGCTGACCCGCTTCGGCGCGGTGGATTCCATCCCGGCGGTCAAGATCAAGGTCGCCGAGCCCGGCCAGACCCTCGACGACGACGTCGCCCGGTTCCGCGAGGTGCGCCGGCTCGCACCGCGGGCCGGGCTGCGTGCCGACGCGAACGGCGGATGGAGCATCGCCGAAGCGGTCCCGGCGCTGGCCCGGCTCGCCGAGGTCTCCGGCGGAAACTTCGAATACGCCGAACAGCCGGTGGCCGGGGTGGAGCCGCTGGCCGAGCTGCGGGAGGCGCTCGCCGCCGCGGGAATCAGCTCCCCCGACGGTGCCCCGCTGCGGATCGCCGCAGATGAGGCAGTGCGCAAGGCCGAGGACCCGCTGCGGGTGGCCAGGCTCGGCGCCGCGGACCTGATCGTGGTCAAGGTGCCCCCGCTGGGCGGGGTGGAGCGAGCGCTGCAGATCGTGGAGCAGGCCGGTCTCGATGCGGTGGTCTCCTCCGCCCTGGACACCTCCGTGGGCCTCGCGGCGGGCCTGGCACTGGCCGCCCGGCTGCCCAGCCTGCCCTATGCCTGCGGGCTCGGCACCGCGGCATTGTTCGAACACGACGTGCTGGAGGCGCCGCTGATCCCCTCCGCAGGGGTGCTGACGGTCCCCGGTGCGGTGGAGCCGTCCCCGGCTCTGCTGCACCAGCACCGGGTCAGTGCGGACCGGAGGCAATGGTGGGTCCAGCGGCTGCACGCCGCCCACCGGGTGCTCGCCGGAGAGCTTCTAGGATTGACCCCATGACCACACCCCGGCGCCCGTTCCGCGAGTTCGACGACGCCTATGACGTGGAGTCCCTGCGGCTGGCCCGCCGGGTGATCCGCGGGCTGACCATGAGCATGCGCCACATCGTGCTGGCCCCAGGCTCACGCTCGGCGCCGATGGCGTATGCGCTGCGCGAGGCCGAGGAGCTCGGCGCGATCACCGTGCACGTGCGCATCGATGAGCGCTCCGCCGCCTTCACCGCACTCGGGATCGCCATGGCGACGAAGTCCCCGGCCGGGATCGTGACCACCTCCGGCACCGCGGCCGGAAACCTGCTGCCCGCGATGATGGAGGCCGACCTCTCCGGGATCCCGCTGGTGGCGATCACCGCAGACCGGCCCGAGGAGCTGCACGGCACCGGCGCGAACCAGACCACCTGGCAGCAGGGCATGTTCGCCGGGCGGGTGCGCGATGAGATCCATCTGGAACAGGGCGAGGCCCGGCTGGAGCCGGAGTCCCGCGATGACATGCTCGCCGCCGAGACCCAGGTGGGGCTGCTGCTGCGCGTGGCCACCGGGTCCGCCCCCGGGCCGGTGCACCTGAACATCGGATTCCGCGATCCGCTGGTCCCGTCCGCCCCGGGGGAGGGCCACCAGGGCGGGGCTCAGCGCTGGGCCCGGACCCCCTTCCTGCCGCGCAGCCGGGGCACCGACTCCGCCGAACAGCTGCGCGCCGAGATCATCGGCAGCGAGATCATGGGCGAGGAGCCCCAGCAGGGCCGCGCAGCCCAGACGACCCCTGAGTCGGCTGAGTCAGCTGCTGAGTCGGCCGCGGAATCACCGGCAGCGGCTGCCGCCAGGTTCGAGGCCGGCCTGGGCGTCGCCCGGACCGTCTTCGTCATGGGGGCCGACGCCCCGGCCGAGGCTCGCGAGCTGGCCCGTCGGCTCGGACACCCGCTGCTGGCCGAGCCCAGCAGCGATGCGCGCTGGAGCGACCTGGGCACGATCCAGGGCTACCGGCTGATCCTGCAGGCGCCGGAGGGCTCCCCGGCCAGCGTCCTGGCGGGGAGCGTCGAACGCGTCGTCGTCGCCGGTCGGCCCACGCTGACCCGACCGGTCCAGCAGCTGATCAACCGGGACGACGTCGAGGCGGTCCAGTACGCACCCGGCGGAGAGGCCTGGTTCGACCACCGGCTCGCCCGCCGGCAGCTGCCCGATGTGCTCACCCTGGCGCAGTTCGCCAAGATGGCCCCTCCGGGATGGCACGACTCCTGGACCGAGCGCGGACTCGGCGCGCAGCGCCTCATCGACGCGGCGCTGACCGAGCAGGAGGCCCTCGCCCAGGGGGAGCTCTCCTCGGTGCGGGTGGCGCAGTTCGTGGCCGAGACCGTGAAGACCCCGCTGCTGCTGGGCTCCTCCTCGGTGATCCGCGACGTGGACCTGGCCGCGGTGCTCAACCGCACCGTGCTGGGCACCCGCGACGACACCCGCCGGGTCTACGCGATGCGTGGGCTGGCTGGCATCGACGGCAACCTCTCGGCCGCCTCTGGGATCGCGCTGGCGCACAACACCCGGGTCACCGCCCTGGTGGGGGATCTGACCTTCCTGCACGACGTCAACGCGCTGCTGCTTCCCGCCACGGAACGGGAGCCCGACCTGGACATCGTCGTGGTCAACGACTCCGGCGGCGCGATCTTCGACCAGCTCGAGCACGGGGCCGTCGGGCGCCGGGAGGGCCAGGCGGAAGCGGTGGAACGGTTCTTCGGCACGCCGCAGACCGTGGACATCGAGGCGCTCGCCGATGCCTACGGCCACGACTACCACTACGCGGAGGATCTCGACTCCCTGGGAGAGGGGCTCGGCGGCCTCGAGGACCGCGTGGGCATCCGGATCATCGAGGTGCGCACCGACCGGACCGCGCTGCGCGACTTCCACGCCAGACTCCGCGCCGCCGCCGCAGAACTCTGAGCCCGGGTCTCCGAGTCGCGCGTCGCGGTGCGTGCACCCTTGCACGAGGCCGCTCAGCGGGTCACGCTGGATCCAGGTCACAGCCACGGAGGTCGCCGCGGTGACCGTGGGCAGGTGGAAGCAGCAGTGTCGAGGAGGACGCTGTGCCTGAGTTTCATTCAACAGTGATCATCGACCGACCGCCGGAGGAGGTGTTCGCGTACCTCGTGAACCCCGAGACGCAGCAGATCTGGCAGTCAGGACTCCAGGAGTTCGAGGCCGACTGGGGCGATGATCCTGCGGTGGGGGATCACTCCCGAGGAACCGTGAAGGTGGCCGGGAAGAAGCTGCAGTGGGAGGCGGAGATCACCGAGGTGAAGCGTCCCGAGAGGTTCGTCTTCCGCACCGTGGAAGCGCCGTTCGCCTTCGAAGTGACCTACTCGCTCCAGCCGGTGGGGGAGTCGACGGAGGTCCACTATGACGGGACCACCGAGGCGATGGGTGGCTTCTTCGGCAGATTCGCCGACCCACTGGTGGCGCTGATGTACCAGCGCGATACGACCAGCAACCTCGCCAACCTGAAGACCATCCTCGAAGCGCGATGACGGCGCTCCGGCAGGCCGGCCGACAGGCAGCCTGACAGCCGGCCTGAGACGCAGCCCGCCGGGTGGCGGGGTCAGGGCTGGTGAACGCCGAGGGCGCCGAGCATCGGGCGCATCTTCGCCCAGGTCTCGGCGAGCTCCTCCTCGGGGTCCGAGCCCGCGACGATCCCGCAGCCGGCGAAGAGCCTGACCTGGGTGCCCTGCTCCTCCAGGATCCCGCCGCGCAGCGCGATGCCGAAGTCCGCGTTGCCATAGGCGTCGATCCAGCCCACCGGCCCGGAGAACGCTCCGCGATCGAGCCCCTCCAGGGTGGAGATCAGCTCCGCGGCGGTCGCCGTGGGGGTGCCGCAGATCGCGGCGGTCGGGTGGGCGCGCTCGGCGACCAGCAGCGCCGGGGTCTGCGCGGTCAGCCGACCGGTGACATCGGTGGAGAGATGAAAGACGTTGGGCAGCTGGAGCACCGCCGGGGGATCCTGCGCGTGCAGGTGCTGCGCGACCGGAGCCAGCTGGTCCAGCAGCGACTGAGCAGCCAGCCGGTGCTCGTCGCGCTGCTTGGGGTCCTCCAGCAGCAGGGTGCGGGCCCGCTGCAGTCCGGTGCTGCCATCCACGGTGCCGGCCAGCACCCGGGCGGAGAGCTCCTGGCCCCGGATCTTGACCAGCATCTCGGGGGTGGCTCCGAGCACGTCGCCGGCGAGATAGGTCCAGCAGTCGGTGTAGTCGGCGGCCAGCGCGGCGAGCACCGGACCGGTGGGCAGCGGGGCATCGGCGGCGACGACGACGTCGCGGGCCAGCACCAGCTTCTCGAGCCGGCGGTGCCCGATGGCCCCGACTCCGGCGCGGACCGCGCGCAGATAGTGCTGCTCCGAATGGGTGCCCTGGATCAGGGATGTCGCCGCAGCGCCGCCGGATCGGCTCGCCTGCACCTCGGTTCCTGCAGTGACCAGGCTCAGCCGGCGGTCCTTGAGCTGCAGGGAATGCTTGGCCAGCAGGCCATGCACCCGACGCAGCATCGCGGCGTCGTCGTCTTCGGCCTCGAAGGTCTCATCCAGCGCCGATGCGCGGACCACGGCGGTGATCCACGCGGTGCCCTCGAAGGAGCCGAGGATCAGCTCGGGCAGGATCAGGTGCGAGTCCGCGGCCGAGGTCGAGGAATAGGTGATCGAGGTCAGCGCCACCGGACCCGCACCGGGGATCCCGATCAGCTCGGCAGGCAGCTGCGACTCCTGCGCCAGCGGGGCCAGGTGCTGCTCGTGCCATTCCGCCAGCTCCGCGAAGCGCTCGGCGCCGCGGGTCCTCACGTGGGCCGCGGAGCCCAGACCGATCAGTCCCTCACCGCGCAGCAGCCAGGCTCCGCTGGGATCCAGCGCCGGCAGCATGTCGGCCAGTGTGGTTCCTCTGGGAAGGTCCACCACCAGCGTGGTGACGTCGAGGGAACCCGGGAGCGCTGTCATGGCTGGACAAGTCTAGGACATGGCGGCGGGAGCGATCCGCGCATGTGGGAGAATGCCAAGGTGAATCGCCCCACCACTGGAAGCCGCGCAAGCCTCGCGAAGAAGCCCGAGGACGTCGCCTCGATGTTCGATGAGGTCGCCGACCGCTACGACATCACCAACGACGTGCTCTCGCTGGGCCAGACCAAGCGCTGGCGCAAGAAGCTCGTCGCCGCGCTCGCCGTCGCCCCAGGTGAGCGGGTCCTCGACCTCGCCGCAGGCACCGGAAGCTCCACCGAGCCCTTTCATGACGCCGGCGCCGAGGCCGTGGCCTGCGACTTCTCGCTGGGGATGCTCCAGGTGGGCAAGCGGCGCCGCCCGGATATGACCTTCATCGCCGGAGACGCGATGAACCTGCCCTTCGCCGATGACACCTTCGACGCCGTCACGATCTCCTTCGGACTGCGTAACATCGTGGATCCGCTGGCTGGTCTGCGCGAGATGCTGCGCGTGACCAGGCCCGGGGGACGCCTGGCCGTGATGGAGTTCTCCGACCCCACGAACAAGGTCTTCAACACCGTCTACAACGAGTACCTGATGCGGGCGCTGCCGCCGACCGCCCGGGCCGTGTCCTCCAACCCGGAGGCCTACGTGTATCTCGCCGAGTCCATCCGCGCCTGGCCCGATCAGGACCACCTGGCCGCTGAGATCTCAGCCGCCGGCTACGCCGCGGTGAAGTACCGGAACCTCAGCGGCGGAATCGTCGCGATTCATCACGCCACCAAGCCCCGCGCCCTCCCCGCGTCCTGACCCTGGATAGGCTAGACACCGATGACTGAATCCGCAGCTGATCCCCTGACCGCGAAGCTTCCGGCAGGGTTCGACGTGCTGGCCGACGACGAGGCGCTCGCCGCCGAGGTCGCCGAGGCGCTCTCCCAGGTCGAGGAGGATCTCCTCGGCTCGCTGGCCAGCGCCGATGAGCTGGTCAACGCCTCCGCGCGCTACCTCGCCCAGGCCGGCGGCAAACGGGTCCGCCCGCTGCTCACGGTGCTGACCTCGATGCTCGGCGACGGCGTCGACGAACGCGTCCGGCGGGCCGCCGCGGTCATGGAGATGACCCATCTGGCCACGCTGTACCACGATGACGTGATGGACTCCGCTCCGGTGCGCCGCGGGGCTCCCGCCGCCCACCAGGTGTGGGGCAACTCCGTGGCGATCCTCACCGGTGACCTGATCCTCGCCCGGGCCTCACGGCTGATGTCCGAGCTCGGGCTCGAGGCCTCAGAGATCCAGGCGCAGACCTTCGAGCGACTCGTGATGGGACAGCTCCACGAGACCGTCGGTCCGCAGGAGGGTGAGGACGCCTACGCCCACTACCTGGGCGTGATCGGGGACAAGACCGGCTCGCTCGTCGCGGCCGCCTCGCGGCTCGGGGCGCTCTTCGGGGGCTGCTCCGCGCAGACCATCGCGATGCTGCAGAACTACGGCGAGGCGGTCGGCGTGGCCTTCCAGCTCGCCGACGACGTCATCGACCTCACTGCGGACCCCGAGTCCTCCGGGAAGACCCCGGGGACCGATCTGCGGGAGGGCGTGGCCACGCTGCCGGTCCTGCTGCTGCGCCAGCAGGCGCAGGACGGCTCCTCGCCGCAGACCCAGCGGGACGCGACCGAGCTGCTCACGCTGATCGACGCCGACCTCAGCTCGGATGCGGCGCTGGCCCAGACCGTGGCCGCCGTCGTCGCGCATCCGGTGACCGAGCAGTCCTGGCAGGTGGCGCACAGCTGGGCCGAGAAGGCCAAGGACGCCATCCAGGAGCTGCCGGAGAGCACGGTGAAGTCCGCGCTGGTCTCCTTCGCCGACGCCGTGGTCGAGCGCGAGGGCTGAGCCCTCCCGACGGATCCGGCAGCTGCGTCAGCTGCCGCTGGCCAGGACCTGGTCCAGCGCCGCGCGCAGCTGGAGCGCCTTCTCGGCGCGGACCTCGACGTCGACGGGGTGTCTGACCTGCCGGTAGAGCATGTCATCGGCATAGCGCGGAAACACGTGCAGGTGGTAGTGCCAGACGTGCTGGTTCCCGGCCGGCTCGTTGTGCTGACGCACCGAGGTGCCCTCCGGGTCCCAGGCCAGCTTCATCGCCTTGGAGACCTCGCGGGACATGATCGCGATCTTCCCCAGCAGCTCGTCGTCGAGGTCATAGAGCGCCTCGCGGTGCTGCACCGGGGTGATCATCGCATGGCCCTCGTGCGGGCCGAACCCGTCACAGGCCATGAAGACCATCAGGTCGGCGTCCTGGTAGACCAGGTCGCTGAGCTCACAGCGGTTCTTCGGGTCCTCGACGTCGCCGCGCGCCAGCCCGCAGAACGGACAGGTGTAGCCCGGAGGGGCGTGGGAGCTCCAGAGCTGGGCCAGATCCGGGACGCTCACGGAGCGTCCTCCTCCTCGAAGGAGAACTCCAGGAGATCGAAGATGAACTCGCTGACCGTGGCGCCCTCGTCGTTCCACATGCCGGAGTTGCTGCTGCGCCGCACGATCAGCGGATCCGGCACATCAAGGGTGTCCACGTCGACGCCCCAGGCCCAGCGCTCCTCCTCATCCTCGAGGAAGAGCAGGTGCCCGTCCTCGACGACGAGCTCATCGGGATCGAAGAAGAAGTGGTAGGCCTCCATGATCTCCTCGCAGCGGCCCAGCGCCAGGTAGAACTCCTCGAGGACCTGGGGCAGCCGCGGCCGCGCCTTGAGGTCGTCGGGCAGCTCGGAATCGGCGATCATCTGGCGCAGCTCCTCGACGGTGAGACCCTCAGCAGGGGTCCACTTCGCGTCGAGATAGGCGGGCACCAGGGCGCGGAACTTGTCGAGGAACATATCAGCCATGGCCTCAGTCTAGAAGACCGGGAACAGAGTCATTCGCCGCCGACGTTCACCCCAATACGGCATACTGTGCTGAGTTAATCGATCGATAGGAACCTATCCGTGTCCCAGAATTCCTCGCAGCGGCCAGCAGACCGGGCCATCCGCGTCGCCGTCGTCGGTGCCGGCCCCGCAGGCGTCTATGCCTCCGACATCCTGGCCAAGGCGCAGAAGAAGAGCGACTTTGAGTTCAGCATCGACCTCTACGACCGGTATCCGGCCCCCTTCGGGCTGATCCGCTACGGCGTCGCCCCTGATCACCCGCGGATCAAGGGGATCGTCAAGGCGCTGCACAAGGTGCTCGACCGCGGTGACATCCGACTGATCGGCAATGTCGAGATCGGCAAGGACATCAGCCTCGAGGACCTCCGCCGGCACTATGACGCCGTGATCTTCGCCACCGGCGCGATCAAGGACGCCGAGCTGAACATCCCGGGGATCGAGCTCGACGGCAGCTTCGGCGCCGCCGACTTCGTCTCCTGGTACGACGGCCACCCCGACTACCCCCGCGACTGGCCGCTCACCGCCGAGCGCGTGGCCGTCATCGGCAACGGCAACGTCGCCCTGGATGTCGCCCGGGTGCTCTCGAAGCACGCCGAGGACATGCTCACCACCGAGATCCCGGAGAACGTCTACTCCGGGCTCAAGACCTCCCCGGTCACCGACGTCCACGTCTTCGGACGGCGCGGCCCGGCCCAGGTGAAGTTCACCCCGCTGGAGCTGCGCGAGCTCTCGCACAGCCGCGACGTCGACATCGTCCTCTATGAGGAGGACTTCGACTTCGACGCCGGCTCCGACGAGGCGATCAAGACCAACAACCAGGTCAAGACGATGGTCAACACCCTGGGCAACTGGCTCGTGGAGCAGGAGGAGCGCGAGGCCGAGGCCTCCCGCAGGCTCCACCTGCACTTCCTGCTGCAGCCGGTGGAGATCCTCGAGGGCACCGACGAGTCAGGCAACGGCACCGGGGCCGTCGCGGGCGTCCGGTTCGAACGCATGGAGCTCGACGGCACCGGCAACGTGCGCGGCACCGGGGAGTTCCAGGTCTTCGACGTCCAGGCGGTCTACCGCGCGGTAGGCTACCTCGGCTCCGGGATCCCCGGGCTGCCCTTCGACGAGAAGCGCGGCGTGCTGGTCAACGAGGCCGGACGGGTCAAGGACGAGGCTGGCTCCCACGTCCCCGGCATCTACGCCACCGGATGGATCAAGCGCGGCCCCGTGGGGCTGATCGGCCACACCAAGGGCGACGCGCTGGAGACCATCGGCTGCCTGCTCGAGGACCTGCACCACCTTCCCGTGGCGCCGGAGCCTGCCGAGGACGCCGTGATCGAGCTGCTTGAAGCCCGCGGGGTGGAGTACACCACCTGGGACGGCTGGCAGAAGCTCGACGCCCACGAGATCTCCCTGGGGGAGTCCTACGGCCCGCTGCCCGACGGCGGCGCCAGGGAACGGGTCAAGGTCGTCGAGCGCGACGACATGATCCGCATCTCCCGCGAGAGCTGAATCGAGCCGCGGACGCACCCCGCACAGAGCAATGCCCCCGAGCCGTCCGGCGCGGGGGCATTGCTCTGTGCGGGGTGCGCCCACTGTGGGGTGTGCCCCCGGCGAAGCGGGTCAGCTCGGGTTGTGGCCTGCCATGGCCTCAAGCCGGGCGATGCGCTCCGGCATCGGCGGGTGGGTGCTGAAGAGCTTTTTCGCCCGAGCGCCGAACGGGTTGGCGATCATCATGTGCGCGTGCGCGTCGTGCTTGGGGTCCTCCTGGAGCGGGTAGCGCGAGATCCCGCGCTCGAGCTTGTCCAGGGCCGAGGCCAGCGCCAGCGGGTCCCCGGTGAGCGCGGCGCCGTCGGCGTCGGCGTCGTACTCACGGGTGCGGCTGACCGCCATCTGGATCAGGCTGGCCGCGATCGGCATCAGGAACACCGCGACGATCGCACCGACCAGGGCCAGCGGGTTGCCGCCCTGGTTGTTGCCGCGGCCGCCGCCGAAGAGCAGGAAGAACTGGCTGATCGTGGTGAGGAAGCCGGCCACTGCCGCGGCCACCGAGGAGATCAGGATGTCGCGGTTGTACACGTGCATCAGCTCATGTCCGGTGACTCCGCGCAGCTCACGCTCATTGAGCAGGTTCAGGATGCCCTCGGTGAAGCAGACGACGCCGTTCTCCGGGTTGCGGCCGGTGGCGAAGGCGTTGGGCGTGGGGGACGGCGCGATGAAGATCCGCGGGGCCGGCTGCTGGGCCCGCTGGGCCAGGTCTTCGACCATCTGGTAGAGCTGGGGGGCCTGCTCCCGGGTCACCGGGTAGGCCTTCATCGCCTTCAGCGCGATCTTGTCCGAGTTCCAGTAGGAGTAGGCCACAGAGACCAGGCCGATCAGACCGAAGACGAAGATCAGTCCGGGAGTCTGGGTGGCGTAGGCGATCACGGCGCCGACGAGCAGGAGCATCGCGAAGAGGAACGCGAGCAGACCTGCTGTGCGCAGCCGTCCGTGGTGCTGGTGCATTGACTCTCCTAGGAGGGGATCAGGGGTGGAGATGGTCCGCTTGTGACCAAAGACATCCTACTCTCGACGGGTTTCGGCGGATCGTTCACCTGGTTCACCTTCCCGTGTGAGTCTCGTCGGGCAAGCGGTGCACAGTGTTCTACGGCCCGTCATCCGGCAGTGATAGCGCTCCCTGTGATTCACCTCGCATCCGCTGCACGGTTCGATCCAGGGATTGCCAGCCACCACTCAACAGGGCTCATCCACGCTCGTGTTCCAAGAGGAGATTGCATGTCCGCACCGTCGATGGAGGCCCCGCAGCGGGTCGCCAGCACTGTAGACGAAGCACCCGCCAAGCGACCCTTCAACCTCTTCGAGCGGTTCGGCCTCTCTGGGCGTCTGCTCGACGTCGCCAACTGGCTCTCTGTGGCCGTGGCGGTCTACGTGCTGATCACCGCGGTCAATGTCATCGGCACCGGTTTCGGCATCGCCACCGGGGATCAGGCCGAGAGCCTCTTCGCCTTCGCGACCAACCCGATCATCGGATTGATGATCGGCATCTCGGCCACCGCGCTGACCCAGTCTTCGACGACGACCACTTCGGTGACGGTAGGTCTGGTCGCCGGTGGTCTTCCGCTCGGTGTGGCCATCCCCATCATCCTGGGGGCGAACATCGGGACCACCTTGACCAGCACGCTGGTGAGTCTGGGAATGGTGCGTGATCAGGAGTCCTTCCGCCGCGGCTTCGCCGCCGCGACCGTGCATGACTTCTTCAACCTCATCGCCGTGCTGATCTTCCTGCCGCTGGAGATGATGTTCAGCCTGCTCGAGCGGCTCTCCACCTTCTTCGCCGGACTGGCCATGGGCACCGACGGCGGCCCCGTCGCCTACGTGCTCGAAGCCGTCGGCTCCACCATCAAGGCCGGCACCAAGCCGCTGGCGAACCTGATCGAAGACTCGCTGAGCTTCATCCCCGGCAGCTGGCACGGAGTGGCGATGATCGCCGTCGCCATCGTGCTGATCCTGCTGGTGATCAACTTCATCGGCAAGCTGCTGAAGGTGCTGCTGGTGGGCAGGGCCCGGCAGGTCCTGCATGCGGCCATCGGTCGCGGACCGATCGCCGGCATCGGCTCCGGCGCAGCGGTCACCGTGATGGTCCAGTCCTCCTCGACCTCCACCGCGCTGATCGTGCCGCTGGCCGGGTCGGGAGCGTTCACGCTGAAGCAGCTCTACCCCTTCACCCTCGGTGCGAACATCGGCACCACGATCACCGCGCTGATCGCGGCCTTCGCCTTCGACGGCCCGGCCGGTCAGGTGGCGCTGACCGCGGCGCTGGCCCACCTGCTGTTCAACGTGCTGGCCACGCTGATCATCTTCTGCACCCCGTGGCTGAGGGACCTCCCGCCGCGCGGCGCCACCTGGCTGGCAGATCTGGCCGCCGAGAAGAATGTCTGGGCCTTCGCCTGGGTGCTGGGAGTCTTCGTGGTCATCCCGCTCGCGCTGATCGGTCTGAGCATCATCTTCTGACCCGCGCTCCCGCAGAAAACCTCGCTGGTTGCGGTTTCCGGTGGATACGTATCCACCGGAGAACGCAACCAGCGGGGTTTTTGGTGTGTGGGGTGAGGTCAGCGCATGTTGACGAACTGCAGGTCGGCGTCGTCGAAGTTCTTCAGCATCGCGATGACCTCCTGCAGGTCGTCGCGGGACTTCGAGGTCACGCGCAGCTCGTCGCCCTGGATGGTGGCCTTCACGGTCTTCGGGCCCTCGTCGCGGATCAGCTTTGTGATCTTCTTCGCGGTGGGCTGGTCGATGCCCTCCTTGATGGTGCCTTCGATCCGGAACTCCTTGCCCGAGGCGTAGGGCTCTCCGGAGTCGAAGGACTTCAGCGAGATGCCGCGCTTGACCAGCTTGGAGCCGAAGACGTCCTCCACGGCCTTCGCGCGCTCCTCGGAGTTGGCCTTGATCAGAAGCTTCTCCCCGGAGGAGTCGATCTCCGCGCCGGTGCCCTTGAAGTCATAGCGCTGTGCGATCTCCTTCTGCGCCTGGTTCAGCGCATTGGCGACCTCCTGCTTGTCCACCTTCGAGACGACGTCGAACGTCGAGTCCTTAGCCATGTGTACCTCCTGATCGGCATGGATATGTGCCGCCGAGTCTAATCGCGTTGGACCCTCGCGTGGAGGTGGGCGGAGACCGACGACGACGCGGCACCAGTCGTACTGGACACGGCAGGCTCCGAAGGCACTACACTCGACTTTGAAGATATGAACAAAATGAGGAGAGTGGAGATGTCCAGGACGTTCGTCCCAGTCACACATGCGGGGTCCCTGCCGCGCACAGCCGAGCTCATCGCGGCCAACGGGGCGCGAGAGCTCGAGGCCGACGGGTTCACCCTGCGTCGCACCCAGGAGTTCGAGCAGCTGCTCACCGACGCGGTGATCGATCTGGTCGCCGATCAGCAGCGCGCAGGCGTCACCGTGCCCGGGGACGGCGAGTATGGCCATGCCATGACCTCCGCGGTGGACTACGGCGCCTGGTGGTCCTACGTGTTCCAGCGGGTGGGAGGACTCGAGCTCACCGGGGAGGACCTCTTCAACTGGCCCCACGTGGAGTCCAGCCCCGGGCGCATCCGGCTGACCAACATGCTGGACCGGCGCGACTGGGTGCGCTTCCGCGAGGCCTACTCAGACCCCAGCTCCGGGATCGGCACCGGCTCCAACGCCACCGCCTTCCCCTCGACCACCGCCGAGCTCACCTGGCGCGGGCAGGGTGCGATCGCCTCTGACATCGCCAACCTGCGCGCGGGACTCGATGCCGCCGGACTGGAGACCGGCTTCCTCACCTCGCTGTCTCCAGGCTCGGGAGCCAGGATTCCGAACCGGCACTACGCCACCGAGGAGGAGCACATCTGGGCCTGGGCGGCGGTGATGAGGCGCGAGTACAAGGCCATCACCGATGCTGGCCTGATCGTACAGATCGATGACCCCTCGGTCGCGGAGAACTGGGACCAGATCTCCCCGGAGCCCAGCGTCGAGGACTACCGACGGTTCACCCAGATCAGGATCGATGCGCTGAACTGGGCGCTGGAGGGGATCCCCGAGGAGCAGGTGCGGTTCCACCTGTGCTGGGGATCCTGGCACGGCCCGCACACCACCGACATCGAGTTTCGCCACATCGTGGATCTGATGCTCCAGGTCAATGCCAGGTATTACCTCTTCGAAGCGGGCAACGTCCGGCACGAGCACGAATACACCGTCTGGGACGAGGTGGCGCTGCCAGAGGGCAAGGTGATCGTGCCCGGGGTGGTCTCCCACGCGACCAATGTCGTGGAGCACCCCGAGCTGGTCGCGCAGCGGATCCAGCGGTTCGCGGACCGGGTCGGTGCCGAGAACGTCATCGCCTCCACCGACTGCGGGCTCGGCGGCCGGCTGCAACCACAGATCGCCCGCGCCAAGCTCGAGACCCTCGGCCTGGGCGCCGCGCGCGCCGGGGAGCGTCTCTTCTGAGCCTGCCGCGCTGAGCAGACGACTCCGGGGTCGGCCCTTGAGCGGCCGACCCCGGAGTCGTGAGTCGAGCGGGTGTCTCAGACGAACGTGGAGTTCAGCCCATCCTCGGTGGCGTGGAGCACCAGCTGGGCCAGCCCGGCCAGCAGCTCCTTGTCCTCGGGCAGCTGGGCGCAGGAGATGCGCAGCAGTCCGGTGGGCTGGTCGGTCATGTGGGAGCTGGTGCCCACGTCGGTGATGATGCCCTGCGCGCTGAGGGTCAGGGCCGCGGTGCGCTCGTCGGGGACCTGGACCCAGATCGCCCAGCTCGCCGGGCCGGCCTGTGCGGTGAGACCCACCTCGGTGAAGGCCTCGAGCGCCATCCGGCGACGGTTCGCGTAGCGGGTCTTGGCGCTGTTGAGCCTGCGGCCGGCACCGGGATCGCGCAGCAGGAAGGCCAGCGTGTTCTGCAGGATCCGGCTGTTGGAGCTGACGCCGCCGGAGCGCTCGGCGATGGCCCCGTTGATGAGCTGTTTGGGTCCTGCCATCACCGCGGTCCGCAGATCCATGCCGTAGGCGCGTTCGAAGCCGATGACGCGCAGCGTGCGCTCCGGCAGCAGGGTGTCGAGGGAGTGCGTGAAGGGGTCCACCTCGGCGAGCGGCCCCAGGGGGTCCTCTTCGATGATGACGGTCTCGGGGGAGGACTCCAGCACGCCCGCGAGCTCCCGGGTGCGATCCTCGCTCAATACGTGGCGTGGGGAGAAGGCTCCTGACGGGCTGTGCACGAAGGCGACGGCACCGGCGTCGAGCGCCTTCTGCAGCGACTCGGGGATCGGGCCCTGCTCATCCACCGACACTCCGATGGTGCGCAGGCCCAGGCTCTTGGGAACCGAGAGGTAGCCGGGGGAGGCGGGCTCCTCCACGGCGATCAGATCGCCGCTGCCGGTGACCGACTTGGTCGCGAGCCAGAGCCCCTCCGTGGCGGAGGAGACGGCGGCGAAGCTGCGCGCCCGGGCACCCTCGGCCTGGGCTCCGAGCTTCTTCTCCACGGCGCGCTGCAGCTCGGGCAGGATGTGTTCCCGGCTCCAGCTGTGCAGCTGCGGCTGCTTGAGGCTGCGCACGAGCCCTTCCTCCAAGGAGGGCAGGAGGCGCTGATCGGGGCTGCAGTGCAGCAGGTCGACCCCGGACCAGCTGCGGAAGCTGGGTCCGCCGACGTCGCCGGGCTCCACGATGCGCGTCCCACCGCGACGGCGGGTCTCGACGAGGTTTGATTCCCGCAGCAGACTCCAGGCCTGGGCGATCGTGCCGACGCTGACCCCGATCTCGGTGGCGAGGTCACGGACGGTGGGCAGACGCATCCCGCCGCTGAGCGTGCCGGCGCTGATGAGCTCCCGCACCTGCTCCGCGATGCCATTGGGGCTGCGTTCACTCAGGTGTCGAGCCAGTGTCTCGGCCTCGATATCGGCCACGTTGCTCCTTGAGGATGGGTGCTGGGTACGTACATGCGTCATTGCGGACGATCTGAACGGGATCCTCGCGCACGCAGGGATGGTGTGTTCAACCCTACTCCCTGCGATGGATTCGGATTCGAAAATTTCCGGTGTTGTCGCTAAAGTAATGGGGTGCCTCATACGGGGTGCCGAAATCTCCTCCGGGAGGTTTCGTGTGGTTGCACGGCAGATTACCCGAGCGGCCAAAGGGGGCTGACTGTAAATCAGCTGGCATCGCCTACGGGGGTTCGAATCCCTCATCTGCCACCACATCAAAAGGACGGTTCGGATCTGCAGAGATCCGGACCGTCCTTTGTCATGGATCAGGGTCTGATCCCACTCACACGCCGCCCTCGTTGCGCTGGGCGCTTAAGTGGCCCCATGCCAGCAGGGGGCAGGCCGACAAGGCGGAGCTGCTCGCGTAAGGTGGCGAGGCATGGCTACCACTGATCTGACCACTGCAGACTTCCAGCAGACCCTTGAGGACAGCGACATCCTGCTCGTCGACTTCTGGGCCGACTGGTGCGGACCGTGCAAGCAGTTCGCGCCCGTGTACTCCCAGGTCTCCGAACAGCACCCCGACGTCACCTTCGCCAAGGTCGACACCGAGGCCGAGCGCGAGCTCGCCGCCGCCGCGAACATCACCTCCATCCCCACCCTGATGGCGTTCCGCGAGAAGGTCCTGGTCTTCTCCCAGCCCGGCGCGCTGAACGCCGAGCAGCTCACCGAGGTCATCACCGCGGTCAAGGACCTCGACATGGCCGAGGTGCACAAGCAGATCGCCGAGGACGCGGCCGAGCAGGACGCCAAGCCCCAGGGCTGATCGTCCCACCGGCGCCGCAGTCCAGCCGCGGCGCAGCAGTTGCGCTGCGGTCCGGCGCGGTGACTCGACCGGTCAGCGTCCCCGGTGGTCCGCCGGCGTCAGCTTCGGACCATATTTCTGATCCTGGAATCCGGAGAGCTTCAGCAGCCGGATGATCCGCTGCCGGTGCGGCGCGTAGGGCGCGAGCAGGCGCAGCATGCCGGCGTCGTCGGTGCGCGCGCCGGTCATGGCGGCTCCGACGAAGTTGCTCAGGTGATAGTCCCCGACCGAGGGAAGGTCCGCCGCCCCGTGGGAGCGCTGCAGCGCCTCGGCCACCGTCCACTCCCCGACCCCGGGGATCGCGCGCAGCCGCAGCCCGAGCTCGGCCACCGACTCCGTCTCCGCCTGGGTCCGCGCGCCGAGCCGATGGATCGAGGTGGCGCGCTCGGCCACCCGCTGGATGGTCTTGGACAGCGCCGGCTGGACCCACAGCTGGTGCCACTCCCAGGACGGGATCCGGCGCAGCGCCGGACCGGTCAGCGGAAGCCGCATCCACGGCGGCGTGGGCAACAGGGCTGAAGCCGGCGCAGGCTCCCCGTGGCGGCGCAGCAGCCCTCGCCATCCGGTGCGCGCCTGATCGTGGGTGACCTTCTGCTCGAAGGTCGCCGTCACCAGCTGATCGAAGAGCCCCCCGGTGGCGGGCAGCCGGACGCCCGGATGACGCCGGCGGACCCTGACCAGCGCCGCGGAGAGCTGATCTCCGAGCGCATCGAGCAGCAGCTCCGTCTCCTGCCAGCTGTCCTGGGCCCCGAGGATCTGCGCGCCGCGCCGCGCCGCGAGACCGGACACCAGCTCGGGGCTGATCCCGGGCCCCGCCGCGGCCACCCGCACGCGCACCGTGGACGCGGTGCGCTGATCAAACCGCAGCGTCGCCGCTCCGAGCGGCGCGCCGCTCGGGTCATAGATCCGGTGACACATCCACGCCCCCGCTCCGGGGGTCCCGCGCGGACCTCCGGTCATCGAGCCCGCCCCGGGGTCGAGCCGGATGCTCGGGTCTCCGGCGCCGCGCTGCAGCACCGAGAGCGTGCGGGGAAGATCGATCGGCCCGCCGAGGTCCACCAGCCCCTCGTCCTGGAACGCCGCCGGGGTCGCTGCCTGGCCCGCTGCCGTGGTCGGTCCGGTGGTCATGGTTCCACTCTGGCACAGGGCAGGGACATCCACCGGCAGCAGACGATCGCGGACCGCGGCGGCCCAGATCAGCGCGGTGACGTGTCGAAAGAAGACCGGACCTGACTGATCCGCCCGAGAGGTCGGTAGAGTTGGCCGCATGAAATATGCCCAGTCCGTCGTCGAGCTGATCGGCCGCACCCCCCTGGTGAAGCTGAATCAGATCACCGAGGGCGTCTCCGCCACTGTCCTTGTGAAGCTCGAATACCTCAACCCCGGTGGATCCATCAAGGATCGCATCGCGCTGAAGATGATCGAAGAGGCCGAGTCCGCGGGTCTGCTCAAGCCCGGGGGAGTGGTGGTCGAGCCGACCTCCGGCAACACCGGCGTCGGCCTGGCCCTGGTGGCCCAGCAGAAGGGCTACCGCGCGGTCTTCGTCACGGTGCCCAAGGTGGCCCAGGAGAAGCGCGACGTGCTGCGCGCCTACGGCGCCGACGTCGTCGTGGGCCCTGCCGGGGTCCCTGCGGAGTCCCCGCTGTCCTACTACGGGATCTCTGACCAGCTGGCGGGGGAGATCAAGGGCGGCTACAAGCCGGATCAGTTCTCCAACCCGGCTGCGCCGAACTCCCACTACGAGACCACCGGCCCCGAGATCTGGGACGACACCGACGGCAAGGTCACTCACCTGGTGGTCGGCGCCGGCACCGGCGGCACCGTCACCGGCTCCGGGCGCTACCTCAAGGAAGTCTCCGCCGATCGCCCCGGCGGTCCGGTGCGCGTGGTCGTCGCCGACCCCGACGGGTCCATCTACTCCGGCGGCGAAGGCCGCCCCTACTTCGTCGAAGGCGTCGGCGAGGACATCTGGGTGAAGAACTACGACGCCTCGATCCCTGACGAGCACCACGCCATCTCCGACGCCGAGTCCTTCGCCATGGCGCGCCGGCTCGCCACCGAAGAGGGTCTGCTGGTCGGTGGATCCTCCGGCACCGCGGTCGCCGCGGCGCTGAAGATCGCCAAGGACCTCGGTCCTGAGGACGTGGTGGTCGCGGTGCTTCCCGACTCCGGTCGCGGCTACCTGGGCAAGATCTTCAACGACCAGTGGATGATCGACCACGGCTTCGGCGCAGTGGTCTCGAACTCCACCGGCGTGGAGATCAGCGTGAAGAGCTCCGCCGAGCTCAGCGAGGCTGTGACCAGCGGAATGATCGGAGCGGACCCGTCGGACGCCGCCGGGCCCGCGGCCGCGAAGAAGAGTCATCCGGGCCGGGACGCCGAGCAGATCACCGCCTCCGACGTGCTGCTGGCGAAGACCTCGCTGTTCTCCGACGCGATGCCCGAGGTGGTCTCGATCTCCCGGCAGACCACCCTGCGCGAAGCCGTCTCGGTGATGAACCGCTACGGCATCGACATCGTCCCGGTGATCGACCAGCCCGGCCGGGTCGCTCGGATCGGGGAGGTCTACGGCGTCGTCGACGTCGCGCACCTCTCCGAGGACCTGATCATCGGCCACGCCACCCCCGATGAGCTGGTCACCGATCACCTGGACATCGACCTGCCGCTGGTCGGGATCACCGAGACCCTGCCGCAGATTCTGAAGAAGCTCAGAAGCAACCCCACCCTGCTGGTCGCCGAGAACGGCGACATCGTAGGAGTGCTCACCCGCAATGACCTGCTTGCGCACCTCTCCGGTGCCCAGGAGAAGGAGACCCGATGACCGAGAACCGCCACGGATTCGCCACCGACGCCATCCACGCCGGACAGGAGGTCGACGAGGTCTTCGGTGCAGTGGTGCCGCCGCTGCACTTCTCCACCACCTATGCCCCCGACGGGATCGGGAACCTGCGCCGCGGCTACGACTACGGCCGCGCCGGCAACCCCACCCGCACCTCGCTGCAGACCCAGCTGGCGGCGCTGGAGGGCGGACGCCACGCCTTCAGCTTCGGCTCCGGCCTCGCCGCCGAGGACGCCATCATCCGCGCGGTGACCCGCCCCGGACAGCGGATCGTGATGGGCAACGACGCCTACGGCGGCTCCTACCGGCTGATCAGCCGGATCCACGGAGACTGGGGGATCGCGAACACCCCGCTGGACCTCACCGATCTGGACCGGGTCGAAGCTGAGCTCTCGGCGCCGGAGGCCACGCTGCTCTGGGTCGAGACCCCCTCGAACCCGCTGATGGCCATCACCGACATCGCCGCGCTGGCGAAGATCGCCCACGCGAACAACGCGCTGCTGCTGGTGGACAACACCTTCGCCAGCCCCTACCTCCAGCAGCCGCTGGCGCTGGGCGCTGACATCGTGGTGCACTCCACCACCAAGTACATCGGCGGACACTCCGACGTCGTCGGCGGCGCCGTGATCACCTCCGACGACGAGCTGGCCGCCTCCATCGGCTTCCAGCAGTTCGCCGTGGGCGCGGTCTCCGGCCCGCTGGACGCCTACCTGACCACGCGCGGACTCAAGACCCTGGCAGTGCGCATGGACCGGCACTGCAGCAACGCCCAGGCCATCGCCGAGCACCTGGTGGACCACCCCGCCGTCGAGCGCGTGCTCTACCCGGGGCTGCCCGATCACCCCGGCCACGAGCTGGCCAAAGCGCAGATGAGCGGCTTCGGCGGGATGGTCTCGATCCAGCTCGTCGGCGGAGAGGCCGCCGCACGCAAGGTCGCGGAGGGCACCCGGCTCTTCATCCTCGCGGAGTCCCTGGGCGGCATCGAGTCGCTGATGAACTACCCGCATGAGATGACCCACGCCTCGGTGCGCGGCACCGAGCTCGCCGTCCCGGAGAACCTGCTCCGGCTCTCGGTGGGCATCGAGGATGTGGCCGATCTGATCGCGGACCTCGACGCCGCCCTCGCCGGGCTCTAGCGCAGTGGTGGAAGCCTCGCCGACCTGCCTGGCCGGCGCCGCCGACCGGCTGGGACTCACCGGTTCGGTGGACGCCGTCTGCGTGGTGCACCAGCTGGTCCCCGACGAGGTCGGGCAGGTCGGGGTCAGCGGGATCGACAAGCGCCCGGTCCAGGGCCCGGTCCGGGTGCGCACCCTGGGACTGCATGGGGACGTCCAGGCCGACCGCAAGCACCACGGCGGACCGGAGAAGGCCGTCTACGCCTACGCCGCCGAGGACGCGGGCTGGTGGTCCCAGGAGCTGGGCCGTGAGATCCCGGCCGGCAGCTTCGGGGAGAATCTGCGGATCTCCGGGATCGACCTCGACGGCGCCCACCCCGGGGAGCGCTGGCAGATCGGAGACCGGGTGGTGCTCGAGGCCACGGTCCCGCGCATCCCCTGCGCCACCTTCGGCCGGTGGCTGGATCAGCCCGGCTGGGTGAAGCGGTTCATCGCGGCGGGTCGGCCCGGCACCTACTTCAAGGTGATCACCCCCGGCACGGTGCAGGCCGGTGACCGTGCCGCCGTGATCGCCGTCGCGGAGGCCCCCGGCGCCACGATCCGCGAGACGGCGCTGCGGCGCGGCCCGGCGCAGGCCCGGCCCGACGACTGAAGCCCCAGCTCAAGGGCGCGTATGGTGACGTTCGTCTCCAAAGGCGACAGTCACGGCTCGGCTGGGCTAGACTAAACAGGCATTCTCCGGATATTCCCGTTTTCTCTTGCTGACTCCGAGCGTGCCTCATCCACATGAGGCCGGACGCTCGTTGAGGGTTGTGTGTATCCACGGGTCGACTCCGGAGCCGACAAAGCGGCCGAGTCCCTGTGACTGATCCAGTCCCTTCCTAGAACCTCAAGCAACCTGCCCTGCCCATGCAGAGGCTGTGTGCCATGCCTACCGGCATGCCCAGCGTCTTCGAGCAGCGGTGGTTGATTGCCCAAGGTCTTCTGCGACTGGATCTTCAGCGGGTTCACTCGATCGCATGACATGTGACGAGGAGTCAACATGACGATCCAGGACCATAACTCCGCAGAGCCCACCCCGGCCGAGGCCGAGACCGCCGCTGCGGCGCAGACCGCAGCGACCACCGAGTCCGGCGCGACAGAGACGCCGGAGACTGCCACCCCTTCTGAAGCAGCTCCCGCTGCTGACGCGGCGTCCGCCGAGGCCGCCCCGGCTCACACCGAGGCAGCCCCGGCCGTCGAGGCCGAGTCCACCCCGGCCGTCGAGGCCGCCCCCGCCGCTGACGCCGCACCGGTCGTCGACCCCGCCCCGGCCGCTGAGGCACCTGTTGCTGCCGCCCCGGCCGCTGAGGCGCCTGTTGCTGCCGCCCCGGCCGCTGAGGCGCCTGTTGCTGCCGCCCCGGCCGCTGAGGC
>NZ_PVTY01000002.1:38169-244939 GCF_003003175.1 Nesterenkonia sandarakina
CCTGTTGCTGCCGCCCCGGCCGCTGAGGCGCCTGTTGCTGCCGCCCCGGCCGCTGAGGCGCCTGTTGCTGCCGCCCCGGCCGCTGAGGCACCTGTTGCTGCAGCCCCGGCCGCTGAGGCTGCTCCCAAGGCTGCCGAAGAGTCCACCGGCCCGAAGTTCTCCGAGCTGGGCCTTGACCCCCGGGTCCTGCAGTCGGTCACCAAGCTCGGCTACGAGACCCCGTCCCCGATCCAGGCGCAGACCATCCCGCTGCTGAGCCAGGGTCGCGACGTCGTCGGCCTGGCCCAGACCGGCACCGGCAAGACCGCGGCCTTCGCGCTGCCGGCCCTGTCCCACATGGCTCGCGCCAACGACGCCGGAGAGCTGGGGAACTCGCCCTCGACCCTGGTGCTCGCCCCCACCCGTGAGCTGGCGATCCAGGTCGCCGAGGCGTTCTCCACCTACGCCCAGGGCGTCCCCGGCATCACCGTGCTGCCGATCTACGGCGGCTCCCCCTACGGCCCGCAGCTCGAGGGTCTGCGCCGCGGCGCCCACGTCGTCGTCGGCACCCCAGGTCGCGTCATCGACCACATGACCCGCGGGTCGCTGAACCTCTCCACGATCAAGCACCTGGTGCTCGACGAGGCCGACGAGATGCTGCGCATGGGCTTCGCCGAAGAGGTGGACCAGATCCTGGCCCGCACTCCGAAGACCAAGCAGGTCGCGCTGTTCTCCGCCACGATGCCCAAGGCGATCCGCCGGATCTCCGCGGACTACCTCAACGATCCGGTCGAGGTCTCGGTCAAGTCCAAGACCTCCACCGGCACCAACACCCGCCAGCGCTTCGTGCTGATCAAGCACTCGGCGAAGAACGAGGCCCTGACCCGGATCCTCGAGACCGAGCCGCACGACGCCGCGATCGTCTTCGTGCGCACCCGCTCGGCCACCGAAGAGGTCTCGAACAAGCTCGCCGCCCGCGGTTTCCGCACCGCGGCGATCAACGGTGACATCCCGCAGAACCTGCGCGAGAAGACCGTGGAGAACCTCAAGTCCGGCCGGATCGACGTGCTCGTCGCCACCGACGTCGCCGCCCGCGGTCTCGACGTCGAGCGCATCACCCACGTCTTCAACTACGACATCCCGCTGGACACCGAGTCCTACGTGCACCGCATCGGCCGCACCGGCCGCGCGGGACGCTCCGGCGACGCCGTGCTGTTCGTGACTCCCCGTGAGAAGCGGATGCTGCGGTCCATCGAGAAGGCCACCCGCCAGCCGGTCGAGCAGATGTCCATGCCGACCATCGCGGACGTGAACTCCTCGCGGCTGGAGCGCTTCTCGGAGCGGATCACCGAGACCCTGGCCTCGGAGGAGCTCGAGGAGTACCGCGGACTCGTGGCCTCCTACACCCAGGAGCACAACACTCCTGCCGAGGATGTGGCCGCCGCGCTGGTCGCGATGGTCCACGACGGACGCCCGCTGCTGCTCGATGAGAAGCGCGACGACGAGCTCGTCCGCGAGTCCAAGCGCGAGGTCGGCGAGGACCGCGCAGGCGGCGATCGTCCCGAGCGCCCGCAGCGCGATCGCGGACCGCGCACCGCCGGTCCGGGCAACGCGATGTACAAGATCGCTGTCGGTCGCCGCAACGGTGTGAACCCCGGACACATCGTCGGGGCCATCGCCAACGAGGCCGGGCTCAGCGCCCGCGAGATCGGCGGGATCGACATCCGGCCCACGCACTCCCTGGTGGAGCTTCCCGAGAAGCTCTCCTCCGAGCAGTGGGCCGCCCTGGCGAAGACCCGCATCGGCGGCGAGCTGCTGAAGATGGAGCGCGACACCGGCGCTCCCTCCGGCGGCACCGAGTCCCGCGGCAGCTACGGCGAGTCCCGCGGCGGCTACGCCGGCAAGCGTGAGGGCGGCTCGAGCGATCGAGGCGGCCGCTCAGGCTCCGGTGACAGCCGATTCGGCAACAAGGATCGCAAGCCCCGCTGGAAGTGATTCCTCCCCCGCGAGGGGGTCCGGACTTCACCGCCGCAGGTCCCGATCTGCGGCGGTGAAGACCCCCGGTCAGAGGAGACGCAGCTCACCTCGGATCGGTTTTTGAACGGCGCTGGACTGATGGTAGAGTTCAATGCTGTTGCCCCAATAGCTCAGTGGTAGAGCGCAGTCTTGGTAAGACTGAGGTCGCGGGATCGATTCCCGCTTGGGGCTCTGATTGAGAGCCCGCGCAGCGCAGAACATTGCGCGGCGCGGGTGTTTCTCTTTCAAGCTGTTTCTCCTCCTCCGCAGCGGGGTCGAGGAACAGGGTTTGGCGGTGTAGCTCAGCTGGTTAGAGCGCACGACTCATAATCGTGAGGTCGGGGGATCGAGCCCCCCCACCGCTACCAAAGACGCCGCACAGGCGAGAGACACCTCGGGCCCCCACGCTTCACAGCGTGGGGGCCCGAGGTGTCTCTGCGGGCGGGCGGCCTGGCGTCCGCCTGGCCGCCCGCCCGTTTCAGCTCAGGTCAGGATCCCTGACCGAAGCCGCGTTCTTCCAGGGCCGCTTCGAGAAGCGTCACGAGCGCCTCGAGCTGCACGTCGGCCGAGTCGGGGATCTCCTCGTCGTTGCCGTCCAGCGCCCGGGCGGCCAGACCCGCCTTGCTGTCGATGAGCTCGGCGATCTTCGTGTCCAGGGTCTGCGCGGCGATGATCCGCCACGCCGTGACCGGCTCCGCCTGCCCGATCCGGTGGATGCGGTCGATCGCCTGGGTCTGCTCGGCGTGGGTCCAGGACAGCTCCGCGAGCACCATGTTCGAGGCGACCTGCAGGTTGATTCCGACGCCGGCGGCCGTCAACGAGCACACGGCCACCGAGACCTCCGGGTCGTTGGTGAACGCGTCGATGTGCTTCTGCCGGGCCGAGGCCGTCTGGTCGCCGCGGATCGAGGCGTAGCGGATGCCCTGCTTGGCGAAGGTCGCCTCGGCGGTGTCCATGACATCGATGTGCTTGGCGAAGAAGACCACCTTCCCGGCGCTGCGCGCCAGCTGCGCGGCGTAGTCGGCCGCGAGGCCCGCCTTCGCCGCTCCGATGCGCCGGGTCATGGTGAACACGTTCTCGTTGGACTTCGTCGCCTTGCTCGCGCGCTCCTGCGCGGCGACCTGGCGGACCAGGGCGTGGTCGATGCCCTCGAGGACCTCGCCGGAGACCCGCGCGGCCACCGCCCGGTCGTAGCGCTTGAGGAGACGACGGGCGAGGCTCTGCTCCGCGGCCCGGATGGACCGCCCGGCCTCGCCGTCGATCTCGACCGGGACATCGGCCACGCGGCGAGCGGGCAGGTCGGCGGCCACATCCACCTTGCGTCGGCGCACGATGCCGCGGTTCACGACGGCCGCGCGAGCCGCGGCGGAGAAGCCGCGATCCGCCGGTGTCAGCCCTGACTGCTCGAGGGCCCCCATCAGCTCGCCCACCGGCTTGGTCTCATCGACCCAGCCGAGGAACTGCCAGATCGCCCGGAAGTCCTCGATATCGTTGATCAGCGGCGTGCCGGTGAGAGCGATGAGCAGCGGATCGGCGATCCGGGTGCGGATGCGCTCGGCGAGCTGCAGCACGTTCTGGGACCGCTGCGACTTCCGGTTCTTGATGTAGTGCGCCTCGTCCACCACCATCCCGCGCAGACCCAGGTCGCGGAGCCAGCCCGCGTGCCGATCGAGCACCTCGTAGTTGACGATGATGATGTCGGCGAAGCCGTCGATCCGCTCGCCGTCGCCGTGGACCACCGTCGCGGGGTGGTTGGGCGTCCAGAGCATAGCTTCGCGCGCCCAGTTCATCTTCACGACGTTGGGCACGACGACGAGCAGCGGGTACGCGTGTGCCGCCTGGGCGGCGAGCAGCGCCTGCGCCGTCTTGCCCAGTCCGGGCTCGTCGGCGAGCAGGAACGTCCGGTGTCCCGCCGCCGCCGCGGCGACCAGCCGTGCCTGGTGCGGCATCAGGTCCAGTCCTCGGGTCGCTCGGGTGGCGGCCGGATCCGGCAGGTCCATGCAGGAGAGTGCGCCGCCCTCGGTGAAGGACTTCATCAGCGGCTCGATGAGCTCCCAGCCGACGAGGCGGCGTGGCGCGGCGGTGCGCTTGGCGACCGCGGAGTAGTCAGGTTCCAGGAACGGGTTCGCCAGCTGGCGAGACTCCACCGACACCGGCACCACCCGGCGCTGCGTGTCGGCCTTCGGTGCGACCGGTTCGGCGCGTCGTGCCGGTTCCTCCGCCACCTCGATGCCGGCCGACTCCAGGAGCTCGCGGCGCAGGGCGCGTGCCCGGTCGGAGACCACGGCGTCGTCGGCGAGCAGCCCGAGCAGCGAGGGGTCGCGGGCGGCTGTGGTCGCGAGGATGGTGGCGATGCCGTCGAGCCGCTTCAGCTCTTCGGTGCCCCGAGCCCCCGGCTTCGTCTCGGCCGCCTTGATCCGGGCGCGCTCCTCGCGCATGAGCAGCGCCACGACCTGGAACTTGGTCCGGGTCGAGGGCAGGTCGAGACCCTGCTTGACCGAGGCTTCGACCTCGCGGACGACCTTGGCGAGCAGGTGGATGATGCCGCCGTCGTTGTTCTTGCGCGGTTGCCGTCGGGTGCGCGTGCGTGCGCCGTTCTGGCGCTGGGCTCCTCGAGCCACGGAGTCCTCCTAGGAGCGATGGGTCATTCGTGTCGGCGGGACGTGCCCGCACGGCACCCGCGGCGGGGCGAGGGACGTCCGAGCAGCCTCGGCAGAGACGTCCCGGTGCACAAGCTGGTCCAGCGGATCCGTAGAAGAGATCGACGCGTGGAACGTGCCCCGCCGGGAGGGCCCCGCCAGCGTACCGCGTAAGGGGCGAATCTCAGCCCTCGGGAGAGCCTTCATGACGCGCATGAAGCCCTGACACCGCTGCGACGTGGGGGAACACGCAACAGATCCGCGTCACGGATCAGTGCGCCGCCTGCGCCGCCGGGGTCAGTTCCGCCAGTCCTGCGCTGAACCGGTCCAGGATGATCTCCACCAGTTCTCTCGGGGCCTGCGTCGAGTCCTGCGGCAGCAGCGAGCTGGTGACGACGTCGGCGCCGGAGCGTTCCAGCATCTTCTGGAAATAGCCCGGGGCCAGCAGGTAGCTGATCAAGACGACCCGGCCCTGCGTGGTCTCGCGCGCCTGCGCCACGGCGGTCTTCACCGCAGGTTCGGCGAAGGAGAGATAGGCGTCCTGGACCGGGCGGCGCAGTCGGGTCTGGATCCGGGCGGCCATGTCCTGACAGTCCCGCACGGCCGAGTGGTCCGAGGATCCGGCGGCGGCGAAGATCAGGGTGTCCCGCGCGGTGTCCACGCCGGCCTCGCGGACCCGGGACAGCAGCAGGTCCACCAGCCGGTCATCGGGGCCCAGCGCGCCGCCCACGGTCACCGGACGGTCCAGATCGGCGGTGTCCTCCTTGAGGTCCACATTCACGTGGAAGCCGGCCGAGAGCAGCAGCGGCACGACGACGGCGGCCATCTCCTGCGGCAGGGCGGCCAGGCTGGCGGGGACATCGGGCTGCTGGACATCCACGTGCCCGAGCCGGACCAGATCTTCAAGGCCCCGCTGGGCGGCGACCTCGGCGACCCGGTCGGCCAGCTGGGTGACCAGGCGCTGGCCCTCGGGGTTGGAGGTGCCGTGGGAGATGGCGAGCAGCGCTGCCGGATCTGCGGCGGTGCGGGTCATCAGAGACACCTCAGACCTTCACCTCGACGATTCCGGCCTCGACGCGCACCGGGTAGGACCTCAGCTGCAGGGCCTCGTCGCTGAGGCACCGTCCGGTGGCCAGGTCATAGGGCTGCTTGTGGATCGGTGACGCCAGTGTCGGCCTGCCAGCTTTGGAGCCGACGATACCGCGAGACATCACATTCGCACAGGCGTAGGGATCCCACTGGGACACCGCGTGGATGGTCTCGCCGTGGAGCCGGATCAGCGCGATCTGCGTGCCCTCCACCAGGGCGGCCTCACCCCACATCGGCTCCAGGTCCTCCACCTGACACACCCGATGCCACCTCGGCTCGGCCGCCTCGGAACCGGCCTCGGAGCTGAGTCCAGGACCCGGCGCAGGACCCGATGCGGGCGTGGAACCGGCACCGGCAGTGAATGTGGGTGTGGATGTGGTGCTCATGCCCCCAGCGTAGGCAGGCGCAGTTTCCGCGGGAACGCCGGTGTGTAAAGCCCTGATGACGCTGATCTCACCGGCGCCCAGATCGAGATGAGGACCTCGTCATATTGGCTTTACAAACGCGACACCGCGTAGAAATCGCGGGTTCCTAGGCTGAGGCCAACCCTCGACGGTCCGGCGCACCCCTTTTTCAGCACTGAGGACCTCCGCCAGATCGACGTGAAGGCTCATCGCACTCATCGTCTACCGCGAAGGTGAACTCCCATGGACGCATCCACACACCCGGCCCCGGCCGAGGCCCAGCGGCACATCGCCGTGGTCGGCGGCGGCCCTGCCGCCCACCGGCTGACCGAGGCGCTCATCTCCCGGGACCCGGCTGGTCTGCGGATCAGCGTGTTCACCGAGGAGTCCTCCGCCCCCTACGACCGGGTGGCGCTGTCCCGACGCTTCGCGCAGGTCGACGACGAGCTGCTGCTGGGTGATCCGGCGCTCTGGGAGGACCCTCGGGTCCAGCTGCACACCGGCACGGCGGTGACCGCACTGGACGTGGAGTCCAAGACGCTGCGCACCGCGCACGGCGAGGTGCTCGGGTTCGATGAGCTGGTGCTCGCCACCGGCTCCTCGGCGCCCCGACCCCCGATCGAGGGCAGCGAGCACATCGCGGTCTACCGCACCCTCGAGGACGTCGACTGGCTGCGGAGGCGTGCCGCCGAGCTCGGTGAGGAGCTGGGTCGCCCGGCCCGCTGCGCGGTGATCGGCGGCGGCCTGCTGGGCCTGGAGGCGGCCGGTGGGCTCAAGGGCCTCGGCGCCGAGGTCACCGTGGTGCACTCGCGTGCCTGGCTGATGAACGCCCAGGTGGACGAGTACGGCGGCCGCACGCTCAACCGGCTCCTGGAGCAGGAGGGATACCGGCTGAAGCTCGGTCACCGGCCCAGCCGGCTGGCAGTGGACCTCGAAGCGCCCGCCGAGCGCAGCCGCTACACCTTGGAGTTCGCGAAGTCTCCCGACCTTCCGGCCGATCTGGTCGTGGCCGCCATCGGCATCACCGCCCGCGATGAGCTCGCCGCCTCGGCGGGGCTCGACTGCGCCGAGCGCGGGGGCGTGGTCATCGACGAGACCTGCGCCACCTCGGCGCCGAACATCTGGGCCATCGGGGAGGTCGCGAGCTACCAGGGCATCTCCATGGGCCTGGTCGCCCCGGCCAACGCCATGGCCGAGGTCGTCGCCGACCGGCTCAGCGGGGGAGCGGCCTCCTTCATCGGCTTCGACACCGCCGCGAAGCTCAAGCTCGCCGGTATGGACGTGGCCTCCTTCGGCGACGCCTTCGCCGAGACCCCCGGTGCGCTGGAGGTGGTCTACGCCGACGCCGTCGGCGGGATCTACCAGAAGATCGTGGTCACCGACGACGCGACCACCCTGCTCGGCGGGGTCTTCGTCGGCGACGCCAGCCCGTACTCCTCGCTGCGTCCGCTGCTGGGCCGGCAGCTGCCTGCCGCCCCCGGCGCGTTCCTCTCCGCCGCCGGAGGGGGAGAGCTGGACCTGGAGCTTCCCGATGACGCCCAGGTCTGCTCCTGCAAGGACATCTGCGCCGGGACGATCCGATCCGCCGTCGCCGGCGACGAGACCACCCCGGGCTGCACCGACATGGCCGCGATGAAGAGCTGCACCAAGGTCGGCACCCAGTGCGGCTCCTGCATCCCGATGGCGAAGAAGATCATGGAGGCTCAGATGCTCTCCCTGGGCCTCGACGTCTCCAAGGCGCTGTGCGAACATTTCGGCCACTCCCGCGCCGAGCTCTTCGAAGCCGTCCGGGCGACCCAGCTGACCAGCTTCACCGAGATCGTGTCTCGGTTCGGCACCCCCGCGGACGCGCAGCTCAACCTCGGCTGCGACATCTGCAAACCGGTCGTCGCCTCGATCCTGGCCGCCCAGCACGGCGCCGAATACATCCTCGAGGCCGGCCGCGGCACGCTGCAGGACACCAATGACCGGGCCCTGGCGAACATGCAGAAGGACGGCACCTATTCGGTGATGCCGCGGATCCCCGGCGGCGAGATCACGCCGCAGAAGCTCAAGGTGATCGCCGAGGTCGCGGCCGACTTCGACCTCTACACGAAGATCTCCGCCGCCCAGCGGGTGGACATGTTCGGCGCCCGGCTCGAGCAGCTGCCGCAGATCTGGCGCCGACTGGTCGATGCCGGCTTCGAGTCCGGGCAGGCCTACGGCAAGGCGCTGCGCAACGTGAAGTCCTGCGTGGGCTCCAGCTGGTGCCGCTACGGGGTCCAGGACTCGGTGGCGATGGGCATCCGGCTGGAGAACCGGTACCGCGGACTGCGCTCCCCGCACAAGATGAAGTTCGGCGTCTCGGGCTGCGCCCGCGAGTGCGCCGAGGCTCGGGCGAAGGACGTCGGGGTGATCGCCACCAGCGAGGGCTGGAACATGTACGTCGGCGGCAACGGCGGGGCCACCCCGGCCCACGGTCAGCTGCTGGCCAAGGACCTCGACGACGCGACGCTGCTGCGCTACATCGACCGCTACGTCATGTACTACGTGCGCACCGCGGACCGGCTCCAGCGCACCGCCCGCTGGATGGAGGAGCTGCCCGGGGGAGTCGACCACGTCCACGACGTGGTGGTCAAAGACTCGCTGGGCATCGGGGGGGACCTCGAAGCCGCGATGGCCAAACACGTGGACGGCTACGAGGACGAATGGGCCGCCACGCTGCGCGACCCGGAGCGGCTGCGCCGCTTCCGCAGCTTCGTCAACGCACCGGACGCCCCCGACACCGGACTGGCCTACGTGATCGAACGTGGACAGCGCCGCCCGGCCACCGAGCAGGAGAAGGTCGACGCCGCCGCCGGGGACGGCCCGGTGCTGCTCACCGGTCCGCGGATCCCGGTGCGCGAAGAGATGGCCCGCGAAGATGCCGCCCGGGCGGCCGGCGGGCTGGATCCTGCGCAGGCCCGCGAGGGCGCGCCGGTCCCGAACAATCTGGCAGCCGTGGAGGGAAGGTCATGATGGGTCTGGGAGAGGTGACACTGATCGGCGGCGGACCTGGGGCCGCCGACCTGATGACCGTGCGAGCCCGTGACGCGCTGGCGATCGCCGACGTCGTGTTCTACGACCGGCTCGCGCCCACCGAAGGGCTGCGCGAGTGGGCCCCGGCGGCCGAGCTCTACGACGTCGGCAAGCGCCCCGGACATCATCGGGTCACTCAGGAGAACATCCAGACGATGATGACCGACGCCGCGCGCAGCGGCCGACGGGTGGTCCGGCTCAAGGGCGGTGACCCGTTCGTCTTCGGACGCGGCTGCGAGGAGGTCGCCGCCTGCCGCGACGCCGGGATCCCGGTGACCGTGGTCCCGGGGATCACCTCGGCGATCGCCGTGCCCGCCGCGGCCGGGATCCCGGTGACCGCGCGCAGCGTCTCGAAGTCCTTCACCGTGATCTCCGGGCACGACCCGCTCAGCGAGCAGGAGCTCTCCGGGCTGGCCGCGCTGGGCGGCACCGCGGTGATCCTGATGGGCGTCGGCACGCTGGGACACACCATGGCCGGACTGCAGCGTCACGGACTCGCCGGGGAGACCCCGGTGGGGATCGTGGAGCGCGGCTTCAGCCCCGACCAGCGGGTGCTCATCGCCCCGCTCGACCAGATCCTCGGGGTCGCGGCCGCGGCCCAGCTGCGCTCGCCGGCGGTGCTGGTGATCGGGGAGGTGGTCCGGCTCGCCGCGACCGAGCCCTGCTCAGGTGAGGCCCGCAGCGACACCGACTCCTCTCCGGCGGTCGCCGGGGAACAGGTGATCCGCGCGATGGCCGGGGCGGTGCTCTGATGACCGCAGTCACCTCCTCGGGCCGCGCGTCAGGCGCTGCGCCGGAGCCGGCGGCAGCCGTCCCGCAGACCCTGGCCGGCTTCCGCATCGGGGTCACCTCGGACCGGCGCAGCGAGGATCTCATCTGCGCGTTCCAACGCCGCGGAGCCGAGGTGATGCATGCCCCGGCGCTGCGGATCGTCGCGCTGACCGAGTCCGTGACGCTGCAGCAGGACACCCGCCGGGTCATCGAGGCTGCGCCTGACTTCGCGATCATCACCACCGCCTACGGAATGCGCCGCTGGTTCGAGGCCGCCGACGCCTACGGGCTGGGCACGGAGCTCTTCGAGGCCCTGGAGCAGGCGACCATCCTGGTGCGCGGACCCAAGGCCCGCGGGGCGGTGCGGGCCGCAGGTCTCGACGACGACGGCTCCGCCGAGGATGAGCGCACCGCCACGGTGGTGGACATGCTCCTGACCCGGGATGTCGGCGGCAAGACGGTGGCGGTGCAGCAGCATGGCGCCAGCGACGACTCACAGATCGAGCGGCTCCAGGCCGCCGGCGCCACGGTGGTCACCGTGCTGCCCTACACCTGGACCAAGCCCGATGAGGACTCGGACCTGCTGCGCATGATCGACGCGGTGATCGAGCGCCAGCTCGACCTGATCACCTTCACCGCCGCTCCCGCCGTGGAGGCGTTCCTCTCCGTGGCCCGCCAGTACGGCAGATCAGAGGCGCTGGTCGCGGCGCTGCGCGGGGATGTGGTCTCTGTGGCAGTGGGCGCGGTGACCGCAGGACCGCTCTACGACGCGGGGCTCAGCCCGATCATCCCCTCCCGCTGGCGGCTGGGCGCGATGATCAAACTCGTCTGCGACCACCTGGAGGAACATCAGACGCTGCGCATCACCACCCGGCACGGTCCGGTGGAGATGCGCGGCGCCGAGGTGCGCCTGCCGCAGATCACCGATGAAGCCGTGCGCCTGCCGCCCGGGCCGCTGTCGCTGATGCGGGCGCTGGTCAAGGCCGAGGGGGCGGTGCTCTCCCGCGAGCACCTGATGCAGCTGCTGGTCCAGTGCGATTCCGAGCACGCCCTGGAGATGTGGGTCTCCCGGCTGCGCAAATCGCTGCCGGTCAGCGGTCTGGTCAGCACGGTGGTCAAACGCGGATACCGCCTCGCCGTCTGAGCTTCTGGCCGGCTGATCGCCTCGCCGGCTACGCCGCTCAGGCGTTCACCGCTGCCGGGAGCTGCTGCGCCTCGGCGCGCAGCAGCTTCTCGATCTGCACATGGCAGGTGCCGCAGCCGGTGCCTGCCCGGCAGGCCGTGCCGACCTCGGCCACGCTGGAGGAGCAGGCGGCCGCGTCCTGCACCTGGGCCAGGGTCGTGCCGGCGCAGCGGCACAGCACGTCCTGCGGGCCGAGCTGCGCCTCGCGGGTCGCGTGCTCGGCGGCCAGCAGCGCGGTCCGGTCGGCCACCGGCATCGTCCCGCGGCCAGCATGCATGGCAAGCTCAGCGGCCGAGCGCGGCATCCCGACCGAGACGAATCCGAGCAGCCGGTCCTCCTCCGAGACGATGCGCAGGTACTGTCCGCCCTTGGGATCCGACCAGGTGGAGACGGTGGGAGAGTCGGGGTTCCAGGGATCCACGTCGGTGGAGCCGGCGCAGGCGATGTTCAACGTGTGCGACTTCAACAGGATGACGTCGAGTCCGGTGGCGGCGGCAAGCTCCACCGGGGCCCCGGCGGCATCGCGCTCGAGCGGCTGCTGAAGCCCCAGGTCTTCCCGCAGCGTCTGCGCCACGGTCCCGGCGTGCTCCCAGCCGGGGGCGATCAGCCCCGCAGAGACCTTTCCCGCCACCGTCGCGCAGTCGCCGATCGCGAAGATCTGCGGATCGCTGACGCTGCGGCAGGCCTCATCGGTCATCACGCCCCACCGGGTGGGCAGACCCGACGCCGCGGCCAGCTGGTCCCGGGCGCGGACGCCGGTGCAGGTGACCAGCAGCGCGGCGGGCAGCTTCTCACCCAACGAGGTGCGCACAGCGCACAGGCTGCCGGATTCAGCGATCACCGTGGTGATGTCGGCGGCGGCCCGCACCTGGACCCCGGCGCGGATCAGCTCGCGGCGCAGCAGCATCCCGGCATCGGTGTCGATCTGCCGGTTCATCGGCACATTGCCCCGGTGGACCAGGGTCACCGGGGCGCCCACCTCGGCGATCGCCAGCGCCGCCTCGACGCCGAGCACGCCTCCGCCGAGCACGATCACCGGCTCGCCGCGCCGCACGACCTCGGCGAGGCGCAGCGCGTCGCCCATCTCGCGCAGGGCCAGGATCCCGTCGGGGATCCCGCTCGGCCGCACCTCCGCATCGATGGCACCACCGCGGCGTGACTCCACCTCGAAGCTGGGCGTCATGGGTTCGGCACCGGTCGCCAGGACCAGCCGGTCGTAGCGGATCGTGCCGCCGTCCTCGAGCATGACCTGCCGGGTCTCGCGGTCGATCGCCGTCGCGGTCACCCCGGTTCGCACCTCGACGCCGGCCTCGCGCAGCGCGCCCAGGTCGGTCAGGGCGAGGTCGGCGGGCTGGATCCGGCCCACGGAGACGTCCCCGATGCGGATCCGCTGATAGGCCGGCTCGGCCTCGGTCCCGATCACGGTCAGCCGCAGAGCCCCGCCGGAGACCTCCTCGAGGAGCTCATCGATCAGCCGCGCGGCGACCGGACCGAACCCGAGCACCAGCACGTGGGGGATGGAGCGGGTCATGCGGCTGCCTCCAGGGACGTGGCGGGACGGATCCGGACCGGGGTGCTCTTGAACTCCGGCATCTTCGAATCCGGATCGGTCAGGCCTCTTGTGAGCAGGTTCGCCGCGCTCCGGCCGGCGAAATGGAAGGGGGAGAAGATCGTGTCTGCGCGGATCCCGGCATCGAAGACCACCTTGGCGGTCAGTGCGCCCTGGGCGTTCTCGACCACCGCGAATCCGTTCTCGACCAGCCCGAACTGACGCGCGGTGGCGGGGTGGACCTGCACCGTGACCTTGGGGTGCACCGCGTCCAGCGCCGGCACGCGCCGGGTCTGGTTGCCCGACTGATAGTGCTCCATCAGCCGCCCGGTGGTGAAGGTCAGCTCATCGGCCCGCGGCGCCGCCTGGGCGCGCGGCCGGATCGCGCGCAGCACCGCCCGGCCGTCGGGGTGGGCGAAGCGCTCGCCGAACATCCGCGGGGTCCCGACGATCGGCTCACCGGTGCTGGTCAGCTCGCCGGCCAGCCCCTCCCGGGGAGCAGGTGCCCCGGCAGGTATCGCCGCGGCAGGCACCCGGACGCCCTGCACCTCAGTGGCCGGGTGCGGCCAGTACCCGGCGTGCCCGGCGTCGAGCAGCTCCCAGCTCATCGCGGAGTAGTCGGCCGGCGCTGAAGCGGTGGCCCGGCGGATCTCCTCGAAGACCTCGGCCGGATCGGTCGAGAAGCCGGTGGGGGTGCCGAGTCGGCGGGCCAGCTCGGCGAAGATCCACAGCTCGGAGCGGCAGCCCGGGGGCGGGTCCACCGCTCGACGCCGGCGCAGCAGCCGACCCTCCAGGCTGGTCATGGTGCCGTCCTCCTCGGCCCACTGCAGGACCGGCAGGACGACGTCGGCCTCGGCGGCGGTCTCGGAGAGGAAGAAGTCGGCGACCACCAGCAGGTCCAGGGCGCGCAGGTTCCTCAGCACCCGGGAGGTGTCGGGTGCCGAGACTGCCACATTGGAGCCGTGCACCAGCAGCGCCCGGACCCCGGCCGGACCGTGCTCGGTCTGGGTGCCCATGGTGTGCAGCAGCTGGGTGGCGGGGATTCCGGGACCCGGGATCGCTTCGGGCGCCACGCCCCAGACCCCGGCGATGTGCGCGCGGTCGGTGGGGGAGGTGATCGAGCGCAGTCCCGGGAGCTGGTCCGACTTCTGTCCCATCTCGCGTCCACCCTGCCCGTTGCCCTGGCCGGTGAGGGTGCCATAGCCGCCGTGGGCGCCGGGCAGCCCCAGGATCAGCGCCAGGCTGATCGCGGCGCGCGCGGTGTCGGTCCCGTCGCGGTGCTGCTCCACCCCGCGTCCGGTCAGGATGAACACCGGGTCCCCGCCGCGGCGGGCTTCCACGGCGGCGGATCCCAGGCGGCGGGCGATGAAGCGGATCTGGTCCGCCCCGACTCCGGTGGCGGCCTGGGCCCGTTCGGGCCACCAGGCCGCAGCGGACCGGCGGAAGTCGTCGGCGCCGCGGACCCGCTGCGCCAGATAGTCCTGATCGGTGTAGCCCTCCTCGAAGAGCACGTTGGCCAGGGCCAGCAGCAGCACCAGGTCCCCGCCCGGGGTCGGAGCCACATGGAAGCCCGCGCCGTCGGCCGTGAGCTGCGCGGTGGTGCTGCTGCGCGGGTCCACCACGATCAGCCCACCCTTGGTCCGGGCTCCCTCGAGGTGCTGCACGAAGGGCGGCATGGTGTCTGCCACGTTCGAGCCCAGCAGCAGCACGGTGCAGGCGGCGTCGAGATCGGTGAGCGGGAACGGCAGGCCGCGGTCCAGTCCGAAGACCTCGGTGGAGGCCTTCGCCGCCGAGGACATGCAGAACCTGCCGTTGTAGTCGATCTGTGAGGTCCCCAGCGCGACCCGGGCGAACTTCCCCAGCGCGTAGGTCTTCTCATTGGTCAGGCTGCCCGATCCGAACACCCCCACGGCGTCCCGGCCGTGGGCGGATTGGATGCTGCGCAGCCGCTCCGCGATCAGGTCCAGCGCCTCCTCCCAGGAGGCCTCGCGGAAGCTGCGCGCGCCGTCGTCGTCGGTCTGCTTGATCAGCGGGGTGCGGAGCCGGTCGGTGCGGGAGCCGAGCAGCTCCGCGGCGGTGCTGCCCTTCCGGCACAGCCGCCCACGGTTGGTCGGGAACCGGGCGCCCTCCACGGTGATGCCGGGCTCAGGCGCCTCGGTGATCTGCAGGGTCATGGCGCACTGCAGCGCGCAGTACGGGCAGTGGGTGCTGACCTCTCGGGCGTTCGCCGGGGCAGGCATCAGACGTTCGCGCGGGCGAAGACGGTGCCGGGGCGCATGTAGACGGCCCAGGTGAGCCCGGCCAGGGCTACGTAGCAGGCGGCGAAGACCCAGAACGCGGTGTCGAAGGAGCCGGTGGACTCGTTGGAGATGCGCAGGATCTGCGGGATGGCGAAGCCGCCGTAGGCGCCGATCGCGCCGATCAGGCCCAGTGCGGAGGAGGCTTTGCGCTCGTGTCCGACCCGGTCGGCAGGGTCCACCGAGAGTTTGAAGACCACCGGGATCATCCGGTAGCTGGACCCGTTCGCGACCCCGGTGAGGGTGAACAGCGCCAGGAACAGCAGCAGGTAGATCCAGAAGTTCGCCATCGACAGCGTCAGCACCACGGCGGCGGTGATGCCTGCCATGGCCAGGAAGCTGGCAATGGTCACTCGGGCGCCGCCGATCCGGTCGGCGAGCTTGCCGCCGAAGGGCCGGGCCAGCGAGCCGACCAGCGGGCCCAGGAAGGCCAGTGAGAGCGCCGCGCCGAGGAGCTGGAAGCTCGAGAACTCGGGGAACTGGATGTTGATCAGGGTCGGGAAGACCGAGCCGAAGCCCATGAAGGAGCCGAAGGTTCCGATGTAGATCAGCGAGATGATCCACAGGTGCTTCTCCTTCAGCGCCGAGAGCGAGCCTTTGATGTCGTTCTTGGCGTGGGAGAGGTTGTGCATGTACTTCCGAGCACCCCAGGCGGCGAGCAGGATGAACGGGATCCAGAACAGCCCGGCCGCCGGCAGGTTCGGCTGCAGCGCGCCGAAGGCGAAGGCGGTCACCACGATCGGCACGGTGAACTGGGCGACGGCGACGCCGAGGTTGCCGCCCGCGGCGTTGACGCCCAGCGCCGCGCCCTTCTCCTTGGCCGGGTAGAAGTAGGTGATGTTGGCCATCGAGGAGGAGAAGTTTCCGCCGCCGAACCCGGCGGCCGCGGCGATGGCGAACAGCGCCCAGGTCGGGGTCTCCGGGTTGCCCAGGGTCAGCGCCATCGCGATGGTGGGGATCAGCAGCAGCAGCGCGGAGATGATGGTCCAGTTGCGACCACCGATCATCGCCACCATGAAGCTGTAGGGCACCCGCAGGGTCGCACCGACCAGGGGCGGCAGCGAGACCAGCCAGAACTGCTCGGAGGTGGTCAGATCGAAGCCGACCAGGGGCAGGAAGACCACGGTGACCGACCAGAGCTGCCAGACGGCGAACCCGAGGAACTCGCAGAACACGCTCCAGATCAGGTTGCGCCGTGCGGTCGGCCGCCCGGGGCCCTCCCAGAACTCGGAGTTCTCGGGCTGCCAGTTGGTGATCCAGCGGCCGTCCTCGACGACGAGCCGATCGGTCGGCGCCGCGGCCCTGGTCTCAGCCGCAGCCTCGGTGGTCGGACTGGTGCGGGGAGCCTCGGTGGTGGGGATCTGGGGGTTCATCGCGATGTCCTGCTTCCTGGGGTCTCGCGGGGCGGGGCCGCACGGTGGTCCATTCAGGTCCGGTGGTGAGGGCTCCACTCTGACAAGGCCGTGTTTCCGCGAGTGGAGCGGCGAGTTTCGGTCGCGATAAACCAGCCTCATAGTCGGTCCGGCCGGGTGTGAGGTTTTTCGAGATCGCCTCGCCGCGGCCTGTAAGCTCACCCACGTGAACACTCAGTCCTTCGACCCGTGGAGCAGCGGGACGCGCGCGTACCGGGTCACCCTGGTCCTGGGAATGGCCTCCACCGCCGTGGGCGTGACCCTGGTGGTGCTGGCGATGCTGCGTGACTCAGGGGAGACCGCCGGTGCGCTGAGCAGCACGGGCCTGGTCTTCCTGGGCGTCGGGATCCTGAGTCACCTGATCTCCATCGGACTGCGCCGGCGCCAGGCGGTCCAGTTCCTCTCCCGTCGAGCGAAGGACGACTGAATGATCAACCCAGACCGGCAGGGTCACCGCTACCCGCCCGCCGAGCCGTACCAGGTCAGCCGTGAGGCGATCCGCGAGTTCGCGCTCGCCGTCCAGGCCGTGCACCCCGCGCACCACGACGTCGACGCCGCCCGGGCGCTGGGCCACCGTGACCTGATCGCGCCGCCGAGCTTCGCCGTGGTCATCGCTCAGCGCGCCGAGGCGGCGGTGGTCAACGACGACGAGGCCGGCATCGACTTCTCCCGGGTGGTCCACGCCGAGGAGCGCTTCACCCATCACAGCCCCATCCAGGCCGGAGACACGCTGGCCTCCCAGGTCACCCTGGAACGGATCCGCACCATGGGCGCCGGCGCGATGGTCACCACGGTGGTGCAGATCAGCGCCGAGGACGGCGCCGCTCGAAGCACCGTGACCTCCACCCTGCTGGTCCGCGATGAGGAGGACGCCGCATGAGCACGCCGGTCTTCGAAGAGCTCGAGAAGGGTCAGCAGATCGGGAGCCGCGAGCTGAGCTTCTCCCGCGCCGACCTGATCCGCTACGCCGCCGCCTCCGGGGATCACAATCCGATCCACTGGAACGACCGCTTCGCCCGGGAGGTCGGCCTCGAGGGAGTCATCGCCCACGGCATGCTCACCATGGGATCCGCCGTGGACCTGGTGAGCGTCTGGGCCGGCGACCCGGGCGCCGTCGTGGACTATCAGGCTCGGTTCACCAGACCGGTCCCGGTGCCGGACGCGGAGTCGGGGTCTCCCGAGACTCCCACCGCCCGGCTCCAGATCAGCGGCAAGATCGGCGCGGTGGACACGGAGCGGCGCAGCGTCCGGGTGGACCTGAGCGTGGAGCTGCTCAGCGATCCCGTCGCCGAGCCGACCGCCGCGGCAGGAGCACCCCAGTCCGGGGAGGCCGTGCGCACCAAGGTGCTCGCGAAGTCCCAGGCCGTGGTGCAGTTCTAGTTCGCCCGAGGGTGCAGGTCGAGGGACGGCGCGGCCGGCTCCACGCGTGTGCAACACGCCGTCTAGCTCCCACCGGGCCGACATAGGGCTGAAACACAGCTTCACCGTATAATCGCGGACACCGTCTGACTTCGGTTTCGGCCGATCAACCTAAGGATTCCAATATGGCTATGCACAAGACCGCGGCCAAGGCCGTCGGCGCCTCCGCGCTGGCAGCGCTTGTCCTCACCGCCTGTGGCGGCGGCGACGAGAGCGAGTCCAGCGAGGAGGGTGGGGAGATGCTCAACAACGCCGGCACCCTCCAGGTCTGCTCCGACGTCCCCTACCCGCCGTTCGAGTACTTCGACGGCGACGGAAACGTCGTCGGCTTCGACATCGACATCGCCGAAGCGATTGCGGAGTCCATGGACGCGGAGCTCGAGATCGTGCAGACCGGCTTCGAAGGGATCCAGTCGGGCGTCGCCCTCGATTCCAACACCTGCGATATTGCGATCTCCGGCATGACGATCACCGAGGAGCGCGCAGGCAACATGCTCTTCTCCGAGCCCTACCTCGACGACAACCTCGGCCTGCTCGCCGCCACCGCGGCAGACGTCAGCTCGCTGGATGACCTCGAAGGTCTCGCCGTGGGCGTGCAGGCCGACACCACGGGCGCCACCTACGCCGAGGAGCAGGGCTACGAGGTGCGCGAATACTCCGACTCCGGCCTGCTGATCCAGGGTCTCGAATCCGGTCAGGTCGACGCTGCAATCGGCAACATCTCGATCCTGGGCTACCAGGCCGGCGAGTCCGACACCTCCGAGTTCATCGAGGAGATCGACACCGGCGAGCAGCTCGGCATCGCCGCGCAGAGCGAGAACACCGAGCTGATCGAGGCGGTCAACGAGGCGCTCGCCGAGATGGAGTCCTCCGGCGAGCTGGAAGAGCTCGAGGACACCTGGTTCCTCGAGGGTGACACCCCTGAAGAGGGCGACGCCGAAGAGACCACCGATGACGAGGCTGCTGAAGACGAGCCCGCCGAAGACGAGGGTGACGAATAACCCTCATGGCAATGACAACCCGTGACCGAGCGCGACTGAGCCTCGGGATCCAGGCAGGGATCTTCCTTGCAGTCGTGATCGTGCTGGCCATCCTGATCGACTGGACCGCGATCCGCGGCAGCTTCTTCGCCTTTGAGAACCTGGGACCGATGTTCCCGGAGATCATCACCGTCGGACTGTTCAACACCGTCCAGTACACGGTGGTGGGCTTCATCTTCGGTCTGCTGGGCGGAACGCTGCTGGCGCTGATGCGCATGTCCTCGTTCCCGGTCTACCGGTGGGTGGCCACCGCGTACATCGAGTTCTTCCGAGGAATCCCTGCGATCCTGGTGTTCATCGCGCTCGGTTTCGGTGCGTCGCTGGCGTTCGGGTGGAACCTCTCCACCCTGCAGATCGCCGGTTCGGCCCTGGCCATCGTGGCCAGCGCCTATATCGCGGAGACCCTCCGCGCCGGCCTCCAGGCTGTGCCCAAGGGCCAGCTCGAGGCCGCCCGCGCGCTGGGCATGCCTGCCTGGCGCGCCATGGTGACCATCCAGATCCCCCAGGCGTTCCGGATCGTGCTGCCGCCGCTGACCAATGAGGCGATCCTGCTCACCAAGGACTCCTCGCTGATCTTCGTGGTCGGTATGGCCGGCAGCGCCGCCGAGCTGACCAAGATGGGCCGTGACGGCATCAACATCTACCAGGCCGGACTGACCCCGCTGGTGGTCGCCGGCTTCTGCTACCTGCTGCTGACCGTGCCGCTGTCGCTGCTGGCCCGCCGTATGGAGCACCGCACCCCCCGGACGGGGAAGAAGTAGAGATGGACGCGAACATGAGCCAGAGCCAGAGCCAGAGCCAGAGCCAGACGCCGGGGGAGACGCCGGCCGCCTCCACCCCGACCCGGGCCACCGCCGCGGCGTCGGCCCAAGACGTGTCCGGCGGGCACGGCACGACTGCCGCCGGGGTGACCATCACCGGGCTGCACAAGTCCTTCGGGGACAACGAGGTGCTCAAGGGCATCGACATGAGCGTGGCGCCCGGCGAGGTCGTCTGCCTGATCGGAGCCTCGGGCTCCGGCAAATCCACGCTGCTGCGCTGCGTGAACCGGCTGGAGACCCCCAACGCGGGGACCATCACCGTCGGCGAGCACGAAGCCACCCATCCGGACGTCAATCTCGACGCCATGCGTCGGCAGATCGGGATGGTCTTCCAACAGTTCAACCTGTTCCCGCACCTGAGCGTGCTGGAGAACTGCACCATCACCCCGCGCCGGGTGCTGGGACAGTCCAAGGCCGAGGCAGAGACCGAGGCGCTGGCCCAGCTCGACGCCGTCGGGCTCAAGCACCTCTCCGAGCGCCGCCCCGATCAGCTCTCGGGCGGACAGCAGCAGCGGGTCGCCATCGCCCGGGCGCTGACCATGAAGCCGCAGCTGATGCTCTTCGACGAGCCCACCTCCGCCCTGGACCCCGAGACCGTCGGCGACGTGCTCGCCAGCATGCGCGAGCTCGCCGAGGCCGGCATGACCATGCTCGTGGTGACCCACGAGATGGGCTTCGCCCGCGAGGTCGCGGACCGCGTGGTGTTCATGGATCAGGGCCTCGTGGTCGAGGAGGGTCCGGCGTCTTCGGTCATCGGGGCTCCCCAGCAGCCGCGCACCCAGGACTTCCTGCGCCGGGTGCTGAACCCGCTGGGCGAATAGGGCCGACCGCACCCGGGGTCGGGTCCGCCTCGGCGGCGCCCCGATCTCTCCGGCTGTTCATCGACGCGCAACCTGGAGTACACGCCGCGCAGATGCCCATTCCAGCCACTCCAGGTAGGCTTCTGCGCTGTGACCAGTGTTGACAGTTCTCCCCACGCATCCCCCCGTCGTTTCAGCGAGCACACCACCGCCCGCGTCGGCGGCCCCGCGGGTCGGTGGATCCGAGCGGACACCCAGGAACAGGCCGTGGAGGTGCTCCGAGAGCACCCGCTGCCGGATCAGGCGGCACGTGAGCGCGGCGAGGACACCCTGATCGTGCTCGGCGGCGGATCGAACCTGCTGGTGACCGAGGACGGGTTCCCCGGCACCGTGCTGCAGCTGGCGTTCCACGGGATCAGCACGGAGGCCCATGGCGCTCGTGACGTGCTGCTGAGCGTCGCAGCGGGACACGACTGGGACGACGTCGTCCGGTTCAGCGTGGCCCGCGGGCTCACCGGGCTCGAGGCGCTCTCCGGGATTCCCGGCGCCACCGGCGCTGTGCCGGTGCAGAACGTGGGCGCCTATGGCGCCGATGTGGCCCATACGCTCAAAGACATCCAGGCCTGGGACCGATCGCGCGGGGAGCTGGTGCGCTTCACCAATGAGCAGCTGCAGTTCGGCTACCGGGACTCGGTGCTGAAACAGACCACCGTGCACGGCTCGCCGCGCTACGTGGTGCTCCAGGTCCGCTTCATGCTGCAGAACCGCCCCGACGGACTCTCCGCCCCGGTGCGCTACGGCGAGCTCGCCCGGACCCTCGGCCTGGATGCCGAGAGCGCGGACCACGAGCGCCGCGCACCGCTGAAACAGGTCCGCAGCACGGTGCTGGGGCTGCGGCAGGGCAAGGGCATGGTGCTCAGCGAAGGCGACCATGACACCTGGTCCACCGGATCCTTCTTCACCAATCCGATCGTCCCGCGGGAGGTCGCCGCGTCGCTTCCCGACGGGGCGCCCAGGTTCTCCGCCGGGGTCGACGATGCCGGCAGCCCGCTGGTGAAGCTCTCAGCCGCCTGGCTGATCGACAACGCCGGCTGCGGCAAGGGATTCGGGCTGCCCGATGGGCCGGTGGCCGGGCGCGGGACGCAGGGAACCGGGATCGCCGGTGGTCGCGCCTCGCTCTCCACCAAGCACACGCTCGCGGTGACCAACCGGGGCTCCGCGACCACGGACGACCTGCTCGCCGTCGCCCGGGCCGCCCGGGACCAGGTCAACACGGCCTTCGGCATCACGATGCACGAAGAGCCCGTGCTGATCGGACACGCGCTCTAGTCAGAGCCTGCCGACGCTGATCAGCAGCATCCGGCGCAGCGGCTCCGCGGCGCCCCAGAGCAGCTGGTCGCCCACGGTGAACGCGGAGATGTACTCCGGGCCCATCTCGAGCTTGCGGATGCGTCCCACCGGGATGTCCAGCGAGCCGGTGGCCGCCACCGGGGTCAGCTGGGCCACGGTCGCCTCCTTCTCGTTGGGGACGAAGGTGGACCACTCGGTGCCTGAGGCCACGATCGATTCGATCTCGGCCAGCGGCAGGTCCTCGCGCAGCTTCAGCGTCAGCGCCTGGGAGTGCGAGCGCAGCGCGCCCACCCGGACGCAGAGCGAGTCGAAGGGCACTGCCGCGCCGCGGGAGGTCACGCCGGGGGCGAGGTTGTCGCCGCGTCCCAGGATCTTGTTCGTCTCGACCCCGGCCTTCCACTCCTCCTTGGCCACGCCGTTGCCCAGATCGGCGTCGATCCAGGGGATCAGCGAGCCGGCCAGCGGAACCCCGAACTGGGTGGCGTCGAGGTCGTTGCGCTGGGCGTGGAGAACGGCCCGGTCGATGTCCAGGATCGCGGCCGCGGGGTCGCTGAGGTCCTCGGCGACCGCGGAGTGCAGCGTGCCGAACTGGTTCAGCAGCTCGCGCATGTGCTTCGCGCCGCCGCCGGAGGCCGCCTGGTAGGTCATGGCGGTGCCCCACTCGACCAGATCCTTGGTGAAGAGCCCGCCGAGGCCCATCAGCATGTTCGAGACGGTGCAGTTGCCGCCGATGAACTCCTTCACGCCTGCGGCGAGTCCGGCGTCGATGACGTCGCGGTTGATCGGGTCCAGCGCGATGATCGAGGTCTCAGCCATGCGCAGCGTGGAGGCGGCATCGATCCAGATCCCGTTCCACCCGGCCTGGCGCAGCTTCGGGTACACCTCGGAGGTGTAGTCCCCGCCCTGGGCGGTGACGATGATCGGCAGCTTGACCAGGGTGTCCAGATCAAAGGCGTCCTGCAGCGTGGTCTCCTCGGGCGTGACCCCGTCGAAGCTCGGTGCCTGACCGCCGGCGTTGGAGGTGGAGAAGAAGACCGGGTTGATGTGGGCGAAGTCGCCCTCCTCGAGCATCCGGTTGATCAGCACCGAGCCGACCATGCCGCGCCAACCGATGAGACCCACCGAGGGGGTCTCGCCGGGGACGGCGGAGAGGGCAGGGGACACGGAGGATTTCACTGCAGAAGTCATGCCTCCAGGGTAGCGGAGTCGACTCAGCGAGTCAGAGTCAGCCCGCGGCGCCGGGGGCCTCAGGGGTCGCTGACGCGCCCCTGGCCTCCTTGATCTCCTGCAGCAGACGACGACGCTTCAAATGCGCCCACAGCCCGCCGGCCACCCAGATCTGCGCGACGAACAGGAAGGCGAGCCCGGGCAGGATCCGGTCGTTGAGCACCAGGACGAAGCCCAGGGTCACCGTGAACAGGGCCAGGAACGGCAGGATCAGATAGCCGCCGAGCCCCAGCATCATCAGATTGGTGGACGTCGCCTGTGCGGCCTGGTCCTGACGCTGATCAGCGCTCCGGTCAGCTCCCTCGTCCGCCTTCCGGTCAGCGCCCTGGTCGGCGGACCGGGCAGCGCCTTGGTCCGCGTTCAGGACAGCGTGCCGGCTGGGACTGGTGGTCTCGGTCAGCCCACGATTCCGTCGGTGGGTCTCGATGCGGTACTCCAGCCCGTTCGCGCCCTGATGCGTGCCGGCGGCGGGGTCGCGCTGGGTGAGCTCCCAGTCCTCGGTCAGCGCCGGCGCCGAGGTGTCGCCCGAGGCGGAGCTCTTGATCACGGTGATCACCGCGAGGTCGGCGAGTCCGCGCTGCACGGCCTCGGCGTAGACCTGGCCGCCGCCGATGATCCAGATCTTCTCGGCCGCGGAGCCCGAGGCGACCTCGAGTCCCTCGTCCAAGCTGGCCACGGGGTGGCCGCCCAGCTCGCGGATCTGCTCGGCGGCGTGCTGGTCAGAGGTGATCACGATGTTCTGACGCCCAGGAAGCGGTCGGTACTTCGCCGGGAAGGACTCCCAGGTCCGGCGTCCCATCACCACCGCGGCGCCGCGCGTGGTGGCCGTGAAGTGCGCCATGTCTTCAGGCAGGTGCCAGGGCATGGCTCCGGCGTCGCCGATGACCCCGGTGTGGGTCTGCGCCCAGATCATGCCGATCTCCGCCGTGTCGGGATTCCCACTCATACGGCGACGGCCGCCTTGATCGCCGGGTGGTGCTGGTAGTCACGGACCTCGAAGTCCTCGAACTCATAGTCGAAGATCGAGTCCGGGGCGCGGGTGATCGCCAGGGTGGGCGCCGGGAAGGGACTGCGGGAGAGCTGTTCGCGGACCTGTTCGACGTGGTTGTCATAGATGTGGCAGTCTCCGCCGGTCCAGATGAACTCCCCGGGCTCGAGTCCGACCTGCTGGGCGACCATCCGGGTCAGCAGCGCGTAGGAGGCGATGTTGAAGGGCACGCCGAGGAACATGTCGGCGCTGCGCTGGTAGAGCTGGCAGGAGAGTCGCCCGTCGGCCACGTAGAACTGGAACATGATGTGGCAGGGGGGCAGCGCCATCTCATCGATCTGCGCCGGGTTCCAGGCGCTCACCACGTGGCGCCGGGAATCGGGGTTCGTCTTCAGCGAGCCGATCAGCTGCTCGATCTGGTCGATGTTCTTCCCGTCCGGGGTCGGCCAGGAGCGCCACTGCACGCCGTAGATCGGACCGAGCTCGCCGTCCTCGCCGGCCCATTCGTTCCAGATCCGCACGCCGCGCTCCTGCAGCCAGCGGGCGTTGGAGTCCCCGCGCAGGAACCAGAGCAGCTCCAGGGCCACCGACTTGAAGTGCACTCGCTTGGTCGTGATCAGAGGGAAGGACTCCGCGAGATCGAACCGAATCTGCCGCCCGAAGACACTTCTGGTGCCGGTTCCGGTGCGGTCAGACTTGGCGGTGCCGGTGTTCAGCACGTCTGCGAGCAGGTCCTCGTACGGGGTGGGGATCGTCGAGTTCACGCCCCACAGCATACCGGTGAGGCCTGGGCGTCAGGAGAATGTGGCCTGCAGGGACCGGTACTCGGGATAGCGGTGCAGGTACGCGTCGACATAGGTGCACTCGGAGGCGAAGAGCCGGCCCTCGGCCTGCAGCTGGTCCAGCAGCAGCGTGACCAGGCAGCGGGCGTAGCCCTGCCGGCCGTACTGCGGGTGGACGATGGTGTGCTGCAGGAGGGTGACCTCCTGGCCGCGCAGCGTCTCGGGGGTGAAGCCGATGAACCCGATGAAGGTGCGACGCCCGTTGATGGTGTCCCAGAGCTCGGCCCGGCCCCGGTCCTCGTCGATGTTGAGCTCGGCGGTCGGATGGACGTTCTTCGGCGCACTCATGCATTGAGAGTACCGTCACAGTCCGACATTGTCAGCGCTCCGGCGGTGACGTTCAGGCCCCGACGTCCTCCGTCTGAAGCTCAGTGGGGCAGCTCAGTCCTCGAAGGGCTCGTAGACCTCGATCGAGACGATCTCGCCGCCGCGATCCATCGCCTGCTGGGCCACCAGCACGGCGCCGGGGCGGAGATGCGGATCCTCATCCGGGATCGCCTGCACCAGCTGAGGATCCTGCAGCCAGCCGTTCATGGTGTCCAGGATCAGCGGAAGGACCGGGCGGTGGGTGCAGATCAGCGTCGGCAGCAGCAGCTCCAGGCAGCGTCGGACCCGGGCCCGGGACCGTTCCGGGTGGGCCTCCGCGCGCTTCTCGGTGAGCGACTTCCGGTAGGTGGCGCGGTTGCGATGGGCCTTGACGTAGGGCGCGATGGTCTCGGCGCAGCGCTTCCAGGGGCTGGACTCCAGATGGCGGGGCCGCCAGCAGATCAGCAGCCGCTCCACCGCACGGGCCTGCCGCTTGCCGGTGGCCGCGAGCGGCCGCTCCGACTCGGCCCGGGACCAGGAGGAGCGCGGCTTCGCCTTGGCATGGCGCAGCACGATGAACGGCAGGGTGTGCAGCCGCCGGTCCTCGTGGAGGCGCTCAAGCTCGTCCAGGGGCGGCACGTCGCCGCGGTTGGTCAGCATCTGGCGGGCCCGCTCCACGCTGACCCAGGCGGTCTCATCCACCTCGTCGCCGTCGGGGACGGGGGTGCCTTCGGCGACCTGGGCGGCCCAGTACCAGACGGCCTTGTCCTTGCCGCCGTTGCCGTTCCCGCCGTTGCCGTTCCCGCCGTTGCCGGCTCCGCCGGCGGTCCCGCCGTTGCCGTTCTTGGCGCCGCGAGCCTTGCCCACCGAGTAGCGGGTGATCGGCAGCGGCATGCCGAGGCGGACCTTGAGTCCGATCTCCTCGCGGACCTCACGGACCGCGCACTCAGGCAGCGTCTCACCCTCATCGAGCTTGCCCTTGGGGAAGGACCAGTCGTCGTAGCGGGGCCGGTGGATCACCAGCACCTCGAGCTCGGAACGGCGGATGCGCCAGCACAGCGCGCCGGCGGCGAGGATCTCGGCATCGAGCCCGTCATCGGAGACCGTGACAGTTCTGCGGCGGGGGACCTGGCTCATGGTCTCGGGGGAGCTCACGAGAGACCAAGATATCAGGCTGGTTCCACGGCAGCTTCCACGGCCGGGGCGTACATGGTGTCAGCGTCCCATTTGGTGAATCCGAGCTTCTTGTAGAGCTTCACCGCCGCGGTGTTGTCGGCGTCCACGTAGAGCATGATGGCGGCCAGGCCGGTCCGGTGCAGGTGTTCGATCCCGGCCAGGGTGAGGCTGCGACCCAGGCCGCGACCCTGCGCGGTGGGCACGACGCCGACCACATAGACCTCACCGAGGTCCGGGTCGGCGACCTTGGTCCAGTGGAACCCGACGAGCTCCTCGCCCTCCCATGCCAGCAGGAAGCCCTCGGGGTCGAACCAGTCCTCGGCCACCCGAGAATGCAGGTCCTCGAGGGTGAGCCGGCCCTGTTCGGGGTGATCGGCGAAGGCCGCCGCGTTCGCAGCCAGCCACGCCTCGTCGTCGACTCCCGGGCGGAAGCTGCGCATCGTGATGGTCTCGGGAAGCTCGGGGGCCGGCGCCTCGTCGAGGTCGGTGAGCCGCATCCGCCAGAGCTCGCGCACCGGGCTCCAGCCGTAGCGTCGGGCCAGCCGCGCCGCGGCGTCGTGCTCGCCGTGGGCCCAGGCGCGCTGCACCCGGCCTGCGGTGGGGGAGAGCACGTTCTCGGTGAGCGCCTCCACCAGGGCGGTGCCGATGCCGCGCTGGCGGCAGTCGGGTCGGACCACCATCTCCAGCACGTCGGGTGCCCCGTGCGCACCCTCGACGACGACGCCGGCCCCGGCGAGGAGCCGGGAATCCGGCTGCGCATCGGTCCAGGCGTAGGCGATCCGCAGCGGGCTGCGCTGAGCCTCGGCGTCGTCGTCGGATGCCTCGGTGCCGGAGGCAGCCTCCGGCGTCGCGGAACCGCGCCGGTCAGCGGCCCGGTGCAGCTCCACCAGCGTCTGTTCGGAGAACGGCGGGTTGGCGTCCGCCTCGGCGGAGACGGCTGCCAGCTCGAGCAGCGCATGGTGCAGATCGGCATCGGGTGCGCCGTCGCTGAGCTCGACCACTGCGAGCTCGGTGTCTTCTGGGGTGCCATCGCCTGGGTTCATGGGCTCACTGTATCGGAGCTGAACCCTCAGGTCATCGGCTCAGGCGGCGTCCGCGCCGTCGTCGCGCCGGTCGTCGTCCGGCGGGGTCGCGGAGTCTGACCCGCTGATCACCAGGCGGTATCCGACATTGCGGACCGTGCCGATCAGGGATTCGTGATCGGGGCCCAGCTTGGCACGCAGCCGTCGGATGTGGACGTCCACGGTGCGGGTGCCGCCGAAGTAGTCGTAGCCCCAGACGTCGTGGAGCAGCCGGTCGCGGGTGAAGACCTGGCCCGGGTGCAGCGCGAGGTGCTTGAGCAGCTCGAACTCCTTATAGGTCAGGTTCAGCAGGCGTCCATTGATGGTGGCCATGTACGTGGTCTCGTCGATCGTGATCCCACCGGCGCGGATCTCCCCGACCGGGGTCTCTTCCTCGGTCTCCACTGCGGCCAGCCTGATCCGCGCGTCGATCTCTCCCGGGCTGGCCTCGCCGAGGATGAAGTCATCGGCCTGCCAGGACTCGTTCAGCGTGGCCAGTCCTGCCTCGGTGACGATCACCAGCACCGGGGAGAGCATCGAGGACTTCACCAGCTGGCACAGCGACCGGGCGTGGGCGAGCTTGGTGCGCGCGTCGATCAGCGTCACGTCCACATTGGGCGCCCGCACGATCGAGGAGGCCTCTGCGGGGAAGGTGCGAATTCGGTGGGTGAGCAGCTCCAGTGACGGCAGTGCGTCGTCCGGGGTGTCTGAGAGCAGCAGAACTTGAGCCATGCATGACTCCTTCCCCTTGGGTCACTATCTTCACCGGGTCCCGCAGGGTCGTCAACGGTGATAGCGGTCTTCAACGCCAGTGATTTCACAATGCGAAAACGTGATTCAGCGATCTGCAGTTGAGTATATGCGACGTGTGAAGCGCCGACCTCTAGGATGGCCTGTTGTGAAGTACATCCCAGTCGCAGCCTCCGCCCTGCTCGCCGCGACAGCGCTCGCCCTGGCCTCCTGGGTCGGGACCGTCGCGATGACCCTGGTGGTCTGTGGGCTCTCGATCCTCATCGCGCTGGGGTGGCCGCAGCTGATGGGCGTCTCAGCCCGTCGCTCGCTCTCCACCGTGATCGCCTGCGCCGGTGTCATCGCCGCGCTGGGCGCCGGAGTCGTGGGGGCGGCTGATGACCTCTTCTTCTGGTCCTCCGTGGCGCTGGCCTTCGGCGTGATGAGCGTCTTCCTGATCCAGGTGCTGCGCGGGACCGGACGGCCGCACCGGCTGGAGTCCACCATCGGCGCCTGTGCCGGCGTGCTGATCGCGACCACCGGCGCCGGGTGGATCGCCGGTCTGCGCTATCCCGTGGAGCTCGCCGACGCGACCGGCGACGACGCGCGGGGGATCCTCGCGGTGCGCGGGCTGCTGCCGGTGGAAGACACCACCCTGCTCGCCGTCACGGGGGCCTCGGGAGAGCTGACCGTGGTGACGCTGGCCGCCGGCACGCTGATCGTCGCGACCCTGCTGGCCGCGGTCCCGCTGCCCCACGCCTGGGCGATGCTGCTGGTGGTCCTGGGCAGCACGGCGGCCGCCATCGGCATGACCTTGGCCTGGGGTGAGCTGACCCTGCTCTTCGCTGGGACGCTGGGACTCGTGGCCGGACTGCTGCTGGCCTCCTTCCGTCGATTCCTCCTGGCGCAGGGTCCGCCGCAGGGGATTCTCTCCGGAATCGCGGTCGGGGCGGCGCCGATCGCGGCCATGGGCGCGCTGACCTACTTCACGGAGCGTCTTCTGCTGGTGTGAAGTTGTACACTTTCACCCATGAACTTCGCATTGCAGAACGTCTCACTGCTGGCACTGGAGATCTTCTTCATCGGGCTGCTGGTCCTGGTGACGCTGATGATCGCCGGCATCTCCTGGACCGTCATCTCTCGGCTGTACAAGGGTCAGCGCTGATCCGCCCGCACCGCACCGAGGCACACGCCTGCGGCACCCGCGCGCTGAGGAGCTGAGCCGATGGCCCCGATGGAGCTTCCCACCGACCTGACTCCTGAGCTCGCCCCGCTGTACTGGCTGCTCGGCAGCTGGCGCGGCCAGGGCCGCCTGGGCTCCGGCGAGCAGGACGACCCGATCTTCACCCAGGACGTGACCTTCCGGGACACCGGCCTGGAGTTCGTCGAGTACCGCGCCGAGACCTGGCTCGCCGACGAGTCGGGCTCACGGCTGCGCCCGCTCTCGGTGGAGACCGGTTTCTGGTCGTTGGACCGCGCCCGCACCGACGCCGACGTCGGCCCCGGCCTGGACCCCGGAGACGTGGTCCCGGCCTATAAGAGCGCCGCCGAGGTCGATCGGCTCGCGGAGCAGGACGGATCCTTCGCGATCACCGCGACCATCACCCATCCGGGAAGCATCTCGGAGCTCTACTACGGCAAGATCAAGGGCCCGCAGCTGCAGCTGGCCACCGACGCCGTGATGCGTGGCGAGCACGCTGCGGAATATCCAGGTGCCTCCCGGATGTTCGGACTGGTGAACAGTCAGCTGTTCTGGCGCTGGGATCTCCGCGCCGCCGATGGCGAGATGGTCCCGCACGCCTCGGCGATCCTGGACCGCACCGCCTCCGCCGAAGAGGTCAGCGCCAAGAGCACTGCCTGAGCCTCGCTCTCGCCTGCCCGACGTGGCAGGCACCCCGCGACGTGTGCACCTTGAGCGCCCGCCGCACCGATGAAGGAGTCCGCCCGTGGATGAGAACTCGAAGTCGCCCCTGCTGAACCGCGCCGGCGCCGTCCCCGAGGGCGGAGACGATGCCGCGGTGGCCGCCCACTACGGGGACCCCACGGCTGAGCAGCGGGCGCTGGCCCGCGGCGTCGCCGTCGTCGATCTCTCTCACCGCAGCGTGGTCACGGTCTCCGGTCCGGACCGGCTGACCTGGCTGACCACCCTGTCCTCGCAGCAGGTCGCCGGGCTCAAGCCGGGGGAGTCCACCGAGCTGCTGCTGCTCGACATCTCCGGGCGCATCGAGCACGACGCCGCCGTGGTCGACGACGGCGAGACCGTCTGGCTGATCACCGAGAACTCCCACGGCGGGGTGCTGGCCCAGTGGCTGGACTCGATGAAGTTCATGCTCCGCGTGGAGATCACCGATCGCACCGCCGACTACGCGGTGCTCGCCTCCACCGCCGCGCTGCCGACGTCTGCGGCCGGCGCGGTCGTCATCGGCTGGGACGACCCGTGGCCGCGGCTCGGCCCCGGCGCGGCCAGCTACGCCCAGGTCGCCGAGGCAGACCACCCCGGGGCTGACTGGTCCTGGCACCTCAGCGTGGTCCCGCGGACCGCGCTGGAGACCACGGTCGCCGGACTGGAGCAGGCCGGGTGGATCGTGGCCGGAACCATGGCGGCCGAGGCGCTGCGCGTCGCCGCCTGGCGCCCACGTCTTGCGCGTGAGGTCGACGAGAAGACCATCCCGCACGAGCTGGACCTGATCCGGACCGCCGTGCACCTGAGCAAGGGCTGCTACAAGGGTCAGGAGACCGTGGCGCGGGTCCATAACCTCGGTCACCCGCCTCGTCGCCTGGTCTTCCTCCACCTCGACGGCAGCGAACACACGCTCCCGGCCATCGGCGCCGACATCCTCGCGGCCAGCCCCGAGGCCACCGCCGCCGAGCTGGCCCAGGAGCGCCCGGTCGGGAAGGTGACCTCGGTGGCCCGCCACCACGAGATGGGACCGATCGCGCTGGCCCTGGTCAAGCGCAAGGTGGACCCCACCCTGCAGCTGGTGGTGCGCGACGGCGAGGCCGACTCGGCGACGTTATACGCCGCGGCACAGGAGGTCATCGTCCGCCCGGACGCCGGCCAGGCCGTCGGCCGGCCGCAGGGAGACTTCCTGCGCGGTCAGCGCCGCTGATCAACGGCAGCTCAGTGGCCGCCGGCTCGGTCGAAGGCCACGGTGGTCTGTGAGCCGGCCGGGCTGAATCCCAGTGCGGCGGCGATCCGCAGCGAGGCGATGGACTCGGTGCGGGCCCGCCACTGCGGGATGAGTCCCTCGGTGAAGGCCTCCTCGGCCGCGACCGCGGCCAGCGCGCGCCCGACCCCGCTGCGCCGCTGATCCGGCACGGTGAGCACGCCGAGGTGGGCGAGCATCCCGGCCCAGAGCTCGTGTGCGGCCGCGCCGAGCACCGTCGCGGTGTCCTCCTCCACCAGGGCCGCACGCCAGGGGGCGTCAGCGATCCCCGCGGCCTGGACGTCGTCGGCGGGGGAGGCGGCGAGCGCGGCCTGAACGTGCGCCGGATCGAAGGAGACCGCCCCGCGCGGGGCGAGCGCCAGGACGGGCGGCTCCTCGGCGTAGAGCAGCCTGGCCGCACCGAGGCTCCGTGCGCTGCCCGCGTGCCGCCGCGCGACCTCCAGGAGTCGGCGCTCGTCGGCGAGCTCGACGTCGTCGAAGCGGCGTGCCTCGCGCAGCACCTCCGCGGGTCCGCTGAGCACGGTGTGGTCGAAGAGTCGCAGGAAGGTCACCGGAGAGCCGTCTGCGGTGCTGACCTCGCGACGCGGACCCGCGCCGCCGAGCAGCTCCTCGTCGCCGAGGCCGATCATCCGGGACCAGGCCAGCGCGATGATGCTGCGCGTATGGTCCCCGAGACCGGTCCCGAGTCCCGGCTCAGCGGCCAAAGAGGATCTGGGCTTCTTCGTAGCGCTCGGTCGGCACGGTCTTGAGCCCGTCCAGCGCCTCGGCGAGATCGACCTTGACGATCTCGGTGCCGCGCAGCGCGGCCATATGGCCCCAGGCCTTCTCATGCACGAGGTCCAGGGCGTGGATGCCGAAGCGGGTGGCGAGCACCCGATCGTATCCGGTGGGGTTGCCGCCGCGCTGGATGTGGCCCAGCGTCGTGTGGCGGGACTCGATGCCGGTCTTGGACTCGATCTGATGCGTCACCCACTCGCCGATGCCGCCCAGGCGGGGGCGTCCGTCAGACTCCTCGCCCTTGCCAGCCAGTGCGGCCTCGGCATCTTCGGGGATGAAGCCCTCGGCGACGACCACCAGGGGCGAGCGTCCGCGCGAGTGGACCTGCTCGACCCATTCGCAGACCTGGTCCATGGAGACCTTGTGCTCCGGGATCAGGATGGCGTGGGCGCCGGCCGCCATGCCGGAGTGCAGCGCGATCCAACCGACGTGGCGCCCCATGACCTCGGCGACCATGCAGCGGTGATGGGACTCCCCGGTGGTGCGCAGCCGGTCCATCGCGTCGGTGGCGATGGAGATCGCCGTGTCGAAGCCGAAGGTGTAGTCAGTGGCCTTCAGATCGTTGTCGATCGTCTTGGGGACTCCCACCACGGGGATCCCGTCGTCGGCGAGCCGCTTGGCGCCGGCGAGGGTGCCCTCGCCGCCGATGGCGATGACGGCGTCGATGTCATGGCGCTTGAGCTGCTTGGCGATGTTCTCCGGCCCGCCCTGGGGGTGGTTGTACGGGTGGGTGCGGGAGGTCCCGAGGATCGTGCCGCCCTCGCGGGAGAGTCCGCGCACGGACTGCCGGGGAAGGTCGATGTAGTCGCCCTCGATGAGTCCTCGCCAGCCGCCCTTGAGGCCGACGAACTCGTCGCCATAGCTCTTGATCCCGTGGAGCACGGAGGAGCGGATGACGGCGTTGAGGCCGGGGCAGTCGCCGCCGGAGGTGAGCAGTCCGATGCGCATGGTGATTCAGCTCGTCCCTTCATGGATTTCAGGAAAAATCTCAGGCCTGACTTCCTCGGCAGGTTGCTGCGGCTAAGTCTATGGGGTCGGGCGGGATCCGCAGAGGCCCGGCCGAGTCGGGCCCCTGCGGCGACCAGCGATCAGCGCAGCAGGTCCTGGAGCCGACGCAGCCCCTTGGCCAGATCCTCGTCACCCAGGGCGTAGGAGAGCCGCAGGAACCCGCTGGGGCCGAAGGCCTCGCCCGGGACGACGGCGACCTTCGCCTCCTCCAGGATCAGTTCGGCGAGCTCTGCGGAGGTCTGCGGCGTGCGGCCGGCGATCTCCCGGCCCAGCGCCCCACGGACATCGACATAGGCGTAGAAGGCGCCCTCGGGCGTCGGGCAGGAGAATCCGGTGATCTCATTGAGCCCGGCCACGATCGCGCGGCGTCGTCGGTCGAAGGCGGTCTTCATCTCCTCGACCGCGTCGAGCGGACCTTCCACGGCTGCCAGCGCAGCCATCTGCGAGACGTTCGCGACGTTGCTGGTGGCGTGGGACTGCAGGTTCGCGGCGGCCTTGATGACATCAGCGGGACCCACCATCCAGCCCACGCGCCAGCCGGTCATCGCATAGGTCTTTGCGACGCCGTTGAGGATCACGACCTGGTCGGCGAGCTCCTCCACGGCGGCGATGGAGCTGAACTCGGCGTCGTCGTAGGTGAGGTGCTCGTAGATCTCATCGGTGACCACCCAGAGTCCCTTCTCCGCAGCCCAGCGGCCGATCTCGCGGACCTCTTCGGCGGAGTAGACCGCGCCGGTGGGGTTGGAGGGGGAGACGAAGACCAGCACCTTCGTGGCCGGGGTCAGCGTCTGCTGGAGCTGCTCGAGGGTGACCTTGTAGCCCTGTTCGGGTCCGGCGAAGACGTTCACCGGCACCCCGCCGGCGAGCTTGATCGCCTCGGGGTAGGTGGTCCAGAACGGAGCCGGCAGGATGACCTCGTCGCCCGGGTTCAGCAGGGTGGCGAAGGTGTTGTACACGGCCTGCTTTCCCCCGTTGGTGATCAAGACGTTCGTCGCCGCCAGCGCTTCGCCGTCGATCCGGTACCCGGAGTCCCGGGTGGTCTTCTCCGCGACGGCCGCGCGCAGCTCGGGCAGTCCGGCGGCGGGGGAGTAGCGGTGGAAGCGGGGGTTCAGCGCCGCCTCACGCGCCGCCTCGACGATGTAGCCCGGGGTGGGGAAGTCCGGCTCGCCCGCACCGAATCCGATGACATCCTCACCCGCTGCCTTCAGGGCCTTGGCCTTGGCGTCCACCGCAAGGGTGGCGGACTCGGCGATGGAGTCGATACGGTCGGAGATGCGGGAGTTCGGAGCAGTCATGTCTGAGGGATCCTTTCGGGATTCATGGACTGATTCAAGCCTACCGGTTTGTCCTGCACCGGGCCGAGGGCGTAGAGTGATCGTTCGGTGTCTCCGGCACCTCCGATCCATCGTGCCCCGAAACCGGTGCTCCGGTTCTCGATGCGGTAGCGTGGTGGAGGGTCAGTTACCCCCTAGGGCAGTGGCGCAATTGGTAGCGCAACGGTCTCCAAAACCGTAGGTTGCAGGTTCGAGTCCTGTCTGCCCTGCTAGGCACCCGCCTTAACCGTGAACAGATGGAGTCTTCGTGTCCCAGTCGCCTTCGACGCATGATCAGGGCTCCACGCCTGCCGGCGGCGATCCGAAGGGCCCGTTCGGGAAGCTGTGGCTGTTCCTCCGCCAGGTCGTCGACGAGCTCCGCAAGGTGGTCGTACCGACCCGGCGCGAGCTGACCAACTACACGCTGGTCGTGCTGGTCTTCGTGGTCATCGTGATCGGAATCGTCACCGGCTTCGACGCCGTCTTCAGCCGGGGCGCTGAGGCGCTCTTCGGGTCGACCGGAGGTGGCGTGGAGCAGCCGGTCGAGCCTCCCGCCGGCGGCGCCGAGGACTGAGCCGGGCCGCCCAGATGACCATGACGTGATGTCGCAGTCCAGGGCATCCACCACGTGAACGAGAGCTCGCCGTGTGGCGGTGAGCACCACGGAAAGCAGGAGAACAGTGTCTGAACAGGATCTTTCGCAGCAGACCGAAGAGGTCGACGCCGCCCAGGATGCCGCTGGCGAATCAGCAGCGGGCATCGACGCGGCCGAGGACGCCTCCGCCGCTGACGAGACGGCCGCGCAGACCGACGCCGACACCGACGAGGACGCCTCCGAGGCGACCGACGTCGACACCGACTCCGAGGCCCAGACCGAGGACGCATCCGCCGAGGGCTACGTCGCCGTCGAGGCTGAGGTCCCAGAGGAGGAGAAGTCCTACGAGGAGCGCGCCGCCGCACTGAAGTCCACGCTGCGCCGCCAGCTCGGTGACTGGTACGTGGTGCACACCTACGCGGGCTACGAGAAGCGCGTGAAGTCCAACCTGGAGACTCGCATCCAGACCCAGGACATGGAGGACCACATCTTCGAGATCGAGGTCCCCATGGAAGAGGTCGTGGAGATCAAGGGCACCCAGCGCAAGGTCGTGAGCCGAGTCCGCATCCCGGGCTACGTCATCGTCCGCATGGAGCTCACCGACGCCTCCTGGGGCGTTGTGCGCCACACCCCCGGCGTCACCGGATTCGTCGGCAATGCCCACGACCCGCACCCGCTGAGCTCCGACGAGGTCTTCGACATGCTCTCGGATCACCTCCTCGGCAAGCCGGATGCGCCGAAGCTCAGCGAGGACGGCACTCCCGCCCCCGCGGCCTCGGACATCAAGGTCGACTTCGAGGTCGGCGAGTCGGTCACCGTCACCGACGGCCCCTTCGCAACCCTGCCGGCCTCCATCTCGGAGATCCACGCAGACTCGCGTCAGCTCGTGGTGCTCGTCTCGATCTTCGAGCGCGAGACCCCGGTGACGCTGAACTTCAACCAGGTCGAAAAGATCTACTGAGGTTCACCCGCATGACCGGACTGACGAAGTCGTCGGCCCGGAGCATGTGAGAACTCAAGACTTTCGACGCCGCAGGTGGCTTTGGCCGGTGGCGTCGAATCGGTCATCACGCCATGATGGCCACCCCCCTGCGTCGCGCTCCTGTGGCACAGGGACACCAGGTGAGGGTTCAGGCCCGCACGCCGCCTCCAGCGGCCGCGAGCGCAGGAACCCACCACGCAAGCAAAGGACGCTTAAACATGGCCCCGAAGAAGAGAGTCTCCGGCCTGATCAAGCTGCAGATCAAGGCAGGCGCCGCTAACCCGGCCCCGCCGATCGGTCCTGCACTCGGTCAGCACGGTGTCAACATCATGGAGTTCTGCAAGGCTTACAACGCCGCGACTGAGGCTCAGCGCGGCAATGTGATCCCTGTGGAGATCACGGTCTACGAAGACCGCTCCTTCACCTTCGTCACCAAGACCCCGCCGGCCGCCGAGCTGATCAAGAAGGCAGCAGGCGTGGCCAAGGGCTCCGGCGTGCCGCACACCGACAAGGTCGGCAAGCTGAGCCAGTCACAGGTCGAAGAGATCGCTCAGACCAAGATGGAGGACCTCAACGCGAACGACCTCGCAGCGGCCTCCAAGATCGTCGCCGGAACTGCCCGCTCCATGGGCATCACGGTCGAAGGCTGAACCGGGCTAACGCCCAACATCAACTGATCATTTTGTCCGGCCGAGAGCCGGACGGTGGGAAGGGTCGAGCGCGACCCGCGTACCACGACTGCTAAGGAGAACACGCAGATGGCAAAGCGCAGCAAAGCTTATAAAGCAGCGGCACAGAAGGTCAACGAAGATGCCCTGTACTCCCCGGCCGAGGCACTAGCCCTGGCGAAGGAGATCAACCCGTCCAAGTCGGACGCCACCGTCGAGGTCGCTATGCGGCTCTCGGTGGACCCGCGCAAGGCTGACCAGATGGTCCGCGGCACGGTCATCCTGCCCAACGGTACCGGCAAGACCTCCCGCGTCGTCGTCTTCACCCAGGGCGACAACATCGCCAAGGCCGAAGAGGCCGGGGCTGACTACGTCGGCGGCGATGAGCTCATCGCCAAGGTCGCCGACGGCTGGACCGACTTCGACGCCGCCGTCGCCTCACCCGACATGATGGGCAAGGTCGGTCGCCTGGGCAAGGTGCTGGGTCCGCGTAACCTGATGCCGAACCCCAAGACCGGCACCGTCACCCCCGACGTCGCGAAGGCCGTCAACGAGCTCAAGGGCGGCAAGATCACCTTCCGCGTGGACAAGCACTCGAACCTGCACTTCATCGTGGGCAAGACCAGCTTCGACGCGAAGGCCCTGGCCGAGAACTACGCAGCAGCCCTGGAAGAGATCCTTCGCCTGAAGCCCTCGGCTTCGAAGGGTCGCTACATCGCCAAGGCCACCGTCACCACCACCTTCGGCCCCGGCATCCCGGTGGACCCGAACGTGACCAAGGTGATCGCTGACTGAGCACGCCTGAGCAGCACCAGATGAGGCCCTCGTCCCACGGACGGGGGCCTCACCTGTCGCCCCGGCTCCGGCGTTTTGCGCCCGGGTGGATCCGTGTGTAGAGTGAGGGCTGACCAAAGACCGCCGGTCGTTGTTCTCGTGCGCAGATCATTGGCTGATCTGCGTGGTCAGCAGACATCATGTCTGTGAGGCGATGCAACGTAAAGACCCGATTCGGGCGACCTGCGCAGGACACGATCAGCTCTTCTCTCCACAGGCTGCTCGCGGTGAAACGCGATCAGCCCCATGCTGGAAGTCATGCCCCGTGCCTTGCGCAGCGGGGCATTTTTTATGTCCAGTCCGAGGAGGGTGACCGGCTTACATGATCGGAAGGAGTGCCATGGCGAATCCTGAGAAGGCTGCCGCCGTCGATGAGTTGAAGGAACTCTTCAACAACTCGACTGCCGCAGTGCTCACGGAATACCGCGGCCTCTCCGTGGGCCAGCTGCAGACTCTGCGCCGGTCCGTGCGAGAGAACGCACACTACGCTGTGGTGAAGAACACGCTCACCGAGATTGCGGCCCGGGAAGTCGGCATCGACGCCTTTGAAGGCAAGATGTCCGGACCCTCCGCAATCGCCTTCGTCCACGGCGACCCCGTGGACGTGGCCAAGGCGCTGCGTGACTTCGCCAAGAGCAACCCTGAGCTCATCGTCAAGGGCGGCTACATGGATGGCGTCGCCCTCGATGAGGCAGGTATGAAGAAGCTCGCGGATCTTGAATCCCGTGAGGTTCTGCTCGGCAAGATGGCTGGTGCCCTCATCGGCGTCCAGTCCAAGGCTGCCGCACTGTTCCAGGCGCCGCTGTCGAAGGCCGTTCGCACGGTCGAGGCACTGCGCGAGAAGCAGGAAGCTGCCTGAGCTCGAGCTCACCACAGATCCGCAAGCAACACCCCCTAAACATTTAGAAGGAGCGCCCCCATGGCGAAGATGAGCAACGACGAACTGATCGAACAGTTCAAGGAAATGTCCCTGATCGAGCTCTCCGAGTTCGTCAAGGTCTTCGAAGAGACCTTCGACGTCACTGCCGCTGCTCCCGCAGCAGCCGCAGCGGCTCCCGCAGCAGCAGCTGAGGAAGAAGAAGAGCAGACCGAGTTCGACGTGGTCCTCGAGTCCGCAGGCGAGAAGAAGATCGGCGTCATCAAGGAGGTGCGCGGTCTGACTTCCCTCGGTCTCAAGGAGGCAAAGGACGTCGTCGACAGCGCCCCCAAGGCTGTTCTCGAGGGTGTCGACAAGGCAACCGCCGAGAAGGCCAAGGAGACCCTGGAAGGCGCAGGCGCCACCGTCACCCTCAAGTGATCGGGGCGGCGAGAGCCGCATCCAGGCAGTCTTGACTGCATACAGAAATCCCCCGGAAGGCTTCCTTCCGGGGGATTTCTGTATTGCTGAGACTCTGAGACTGTGGACTCTGGGAATCTGGTCAGAGCCGGCTGCCAGGCTTGGGCATCAGCCCGGTCGCCACCAGGGCCAGCCCGGCCAGCGCGAAGACCCCGAGGGCCACGATGAGCCAATCGATGTAGATCCCCAGCACGGTGCTCGCCAGCACCCACAGCGCCAGCGCCACCGCGATCGCAGCGTAGATGACCCCTGAGACGCGAGGGCCGCTCCCGGACCGCGCGTCCGCACCGCCGGAGGTTCCCGCGAGCGTAGCCTTCCCGGCGGGGACCGCCGCTGCTCCGGTGGAGGGCGCGGTCCCGGCGCTGAGCGCCGCCTCCTGCTCGGCGCGCTCGAACCAGCGGGGGCCGCGCTCGGGCTCCTTCCAGGTGAAGTCGCGCTCGCTCTGCGCCCGCAGCGACTCGGCCAGCAGCTCGTCGACGTCGGCCGGCTCCGCCGGGAGCGGCCGGGTGGGGTGGGTGCGTGCGTCCTGCTCAGGGTGCTCGGCGGTCATCGCTGCTCACCTTCCTGCTCATAGGTGGTGGAGTCATAGATCGTGGTGTTGCCGAAGGCCGAGTTCAGCTCCAGATGGATCTGATCCTCGGCGCCGTCGGGCCCGATCACCAGGTCATCGCCGGAGATCCCAGAGCGTTCCAGGCTGTCATCCTGGGTGGCGATCTCCAGGTTGCTCAGCGCCTGGCCGTTGCTGATGGTCACCTGGGTGTCGTCCGGGACTATCACCGTGGTGTTGGAGAAGGCCTGGTTCACGTTGGCCTCAGGGATGACGGGCGCGGCGGGGGTGCCGTTCACGTCGTCGAGTTCGCGCAGGTCCACCGTGGTGTTGGCGAAGACGCTGTGCACCTGTGCGTCGGAGGTCTCGTAGTTGCCGAACGCGTAGCTTGTGCCGCCGCTGAATCCAGACGCGTTCTGCCCGGCGAAGAGCACCAGCATGACCGCGGTGCTCAGTGCGAGCAGTCCTGGAACGCCGGGACGGCCTCGAAGCGCCTCGGTGATGTGGCTCAGCCCCAGGAGCAGCACCAGACCCGCGGTGGCCGCGATGGCCACGGACATTGTGGGAAAGCCGAAGATGGTGCCGAGCCAGGCGAGTCCCACGATGACCGGTACGGCCAGCATGCCAAGCCCCCAGCTCAGCTGACGGCGACGACGCCGCGCGGCCTGCTCACGGGGTGAGCACTGCGGGCGGGGCTCCCGGGTCCTGGCGGAGACGGAGCTCGCCGGGGTGGCAGCCGGAGCAGCGGAGGATGCGTGAGCCGCCGGGGTCGGCGTGGGCGCTTCTTCCTTGGGATACCAGGCCGGTCTCCCGTCCGCACGCGGCGGCTTCGAGTTCCCGGCCTCAGCTTTTCCCGCGGCGCCCCGACCCGAGGCGTCGAAGCGGCCCGGGGTGGAGCGACCCGCGCCGTTTGAAGCGGCCGATCCGCCAGTGCCTGCGGCTCCGGAGCTGCGCCGGTGATTGCGGACCATCACATAGACCAGCCAGCCCACGGCTCCGAGGATCGCCAGGTTCAGCAGCACCGCGAGTGGTCCAGCGACGCTGACCGGGGTGAAGATGTTCAGCGCACCGATGACCGCGAGGACGGCGCCACCGATGAAGCCCGAGGTGTAGTCCCCGCGGACCGCCTGCTGCGCATGGATCCGTCCCTCGCGATCCGGGATCAAGATCCACGCCAGCCCGTAGAGCAGCGCCGCGGGGGAGAAGAAGATGATGAAGGCGACGACGCCGAGCCCGCGCACCAGGGCGGCGTCCCATCCCACCTTGAGTGAGATTCCGGCGAAGATTCCTCCGAGCCAGCCTTCTTCGGGACGGGTGAGTCCCGTGGTGCGCATCCAGTCGAAGAAGCGGCGGCCTGTCTCAGGCTTCTGATTGTCCATGCCTCCAGTCTCCGCCGGGCCCCCGTGTCCTCGCTATTGGGGGGCACCCTGATTGAACCCTGAATCCCAGCCCCGGGTCCCCCGATATCGGGCTCGGACCATCGAAGTGCACCAGGGGGCGTGGCAGTATGGAGGACATGGACAGCGCCAGCCAGACGCCTCCGGCGCAGAACAGCGCTCGCCCGCAGCGGCCTCCGCTGCTGCGCGCCGCGCAGACCCCCTTGGCGGGGGTCTGCCTGGGCCTGTCCCGGCACCTGGGGATCTCGGTGACCTCGGTGCGCACGGTCATGATCGGGCTCAGCATCGCCGGCGGGATCGGCCTGCTGCTCTACTGCTGGCTCTGGATCTTCGTTCCGCAGGAGGACGAGCCGCGCCCCGACGCCGCGGCCCGGGGACTCAGCGGGCCCGCGGTCGAGGGCGAGGACGCCTCGGATCCCGCGGGCGCCGGATCGCAGGCGGGTGCGTCCAGCGGCATCGACCCCAAGGCAGAACCTGCCCAGTACTGGAGCGCCCGGGGACGGGAGCTGCTCCATTCCCTGACCAGCTCCCCGCAGGTGCTCCTGGGTGGAGCTCTCCTGGGAGGCGCCGGGCTGATCGGGCTGCAGCTGCTGGGCGCAGAGATCAACTGGTGGCTCATCGGGCCGCCGCTGATCCTGGGGGTCGGGGTGCTGCTCGCCTGGTCCCAGGTGGATGCCATCGGCCCCAGGACCGGGGACCAGGCCCCGGGTCAGCGCGCCAGCGGGGCTCGCTCCCGGCAGGCCATCCTGTGGCAGTTCTCCATCGGCGTGCTGCTGGTGATCCTGGCGCTGCTGCTCCTGGCCGGAGGATTCCTCCCGGCCGCAGACCTCCTGCTGGGACTGATGGTGGCGGCGATGCTGCTGGCCGGCGTCGCCCTGGTCACCGCCCCCTGGCTCATCCGGCTCTACCGCACCTCCAACACCGAACGTGCGCGGGCCGCCGCTGAGGCCGAGCGCGCCGACATCGCGGCGCACCTGCACGACTCGGTGCTCCAGACCCTGGCCATGATCCAGAAGCACCGTCACGACCCCGCCTCGGTGGAACGGTTGGCCCGGCGGCAGGAACGGCAGCTGCGCGGCTGGCTCTACAGCCGGGACAGCGCCGAGACCGGAACCTTGAAGGAGCAGCTGACCAGCATCGCCGCCGAGCTCGAGGAGCTGCACAGCGTGCCGGTGGAGGTCGTCGCGGTCGGGGAGTCCCGGCGCAGCGACCACCGGGTCCTGGTGGCGGCGGCCCGCGAGGGGATCGTCAACGCGCTCAAGCACGCCGGGCCCGCCTCGGTGTACCTGGAGTCGACGCCGGCAGAGGATGCGGTGTTCATCCGCGACCGCGGTACCGGATTCGACCCCGCCGGCATCGAGTCGGACCGGCTCGGGGTGCGCGAATCGATCATCGGACGGATGAGCCGGGCCGGCGGGTCGGCCCGGATCCGCTCGGGGGAGACCGGCACCGAGGTCCAGCTCCGCATGCCTGTCACGGCGACCACAGGGCCCGAGGCCCCCACCGAACCGCTGCGCGAGCGTGAGGAGACCTATGGGTGAGCACCCCGTTGACCACCTGCGCCGGGTGGTCATCGTCGATGACCACGGGATCTTCCGCGCCGGACTCAAGGCGGAGCTGGCAGGCCGGGTCGAGGTCGTCGGCGAGGGTCACGACGTCGAGTCCGCGATCGCCGCGGTCCGGGCCGGACTTCCCGAGGTGGTGCTGCTCGACGTCCATCTGCCCGGCGGGACCGGCGGGGGAGGGGCGGAGGTCGTGCGCGCCTGCCGCGACCTCCCCGAGGTGCGGTTCCTCGCGATCAGCGTCTCCGATCAGGCGGAAGACGTGGTCTCGGTGATCCGCGCCGGAGCCCGCGGCTACGTCACCAAGACCATCAGCACCGCCGACCTCGTCGAGGCCGTCAAGGACGTCGCCACCGGGGACGCCGTCTTCTCTCCGCGGCTGGCGGGATTCGTGCTCGACGCCTTCGGCACCGGCGGAGTCGAGGACGTGCGCGACGAGGAGCTGGACCGACTCTCGGCACGCGAGGTGGAGGTGATGCGGCTGATCGCCCGTGGCTACACCTATCGGGAGATCGCCAGCGAGCTGTTCATCTCGATCAAGACCGTGGAGACCCACGTGTCCAAGGTGCTGCGCAAGCTGCAGCTCTCCTCACGCCACGAGCTTACCCGCTGGGCCGAGCGGCGCCGGATCGTCTGACCCGTGCGGCGTCGAACCTGACCCGACCCGCATCGAACCTCCGCCGACCTGGGTCGATGCTGGAGCAGCCCGGCGCTCACCGGGGCGCGCCGTGGGTGTGTCCCATCGCACGCCTGATGCCTCGGGGCTGGTACAGTTACTGCCCAGAAAGCCCGGAGACCCATCCGCACTCTTCGCCGGCCTTCCCGTTCGGCGCCAGGCACCGTCCTCGCGTCTCTCGCCCTGGCGACCTCGTATTGCCATGGGCTGCCTTCGTGGTCTATTCTGTACTTTTGCGCATCTTCTCTACATCAGTGCCTTCAAATAGCGGTGGGCAGTTGAATTTATGCGTGATTCCTACGGAAGCTACGAAGGTCTGTGGAAGGATCCAACTTGGTCGCCTCGAGCACCTCAACGACTCAAACCGCTGCCTCGGCCCGCACAGCTGAATACGCTGGCCGACTCTCATTCGCAAAGATTCACGAACCCCTCGATGTCCCGGAGCTTCTGGCTCTGCAGATCGACTCCTTCGACCGCCTCATCGGCAACGACAGCTGGGCTGCTCGTGTCGAGGAGGCCCGGCAGAAGGGCATCAAGGGCGTTTCCGAAACCTCCGGACTCTCCGACATCTTCGAAGAGATGTCACCGATCGAGGACTTCCAGGGCACCATGTCCCTGAGCTTCTCCGAACCTGAGTTCGCCGACCCCAAGATGCCGGTCGCTGAGTGCAAGGAACGGGACACCACGTATTCCGCTCCGCTGTACGTCAAGGCCGAGTTCATGAACCACAACACCGGTGAGATCAAGCAGCAGACCGTGTTCATGGGCGATTTCCCGCTCATGACCGATCGCGGCACGTTCATCATCAACGGCACCGAGCGTGTCGTCGTCTCCCAGCTGGTCCGCTCCCCAGGTGCCTACTTCGAGCGCACCCCGGACAAGACCAGCGACAAGGACATCTACACCGCGAAGGTCATCCCCTCACGCGGTGCATGGTTCGAGCTCGAGATCGACAAGCGCGATCAGGTCGGCGTGCGCCTCGACCGTCGCCGCAAGCAGCCGGTCACCGCGCTGCTGAAGGCACTTGGCTGGAGCGAGTCCCGCATCCTGGAAGAGTTCGGCGAGTATGACTCGATCCGCGCCACCATGGAGAAGGACGCCTTCGAGACCCAGGCCGACGCGCTGATCGACATCTACCGCAAGCTTCGTCCAGGCGAGCCGCCGACCGTGGAGGCCGCCGAGTCGCTGCTGCGCGGGCTCTACTTCACCCCGAAGCGCTACGACCTTGCCAAGGTGGGCCGTTACAAGCTCAACCGCAAGCTCGGCGTGGACAAGGCGTTCACCGACGCCGACGCCTCGGTGCTCAACGAGCAGGACATCGTCGCGATGATCCACTACCTCGCCGCGCTGCACGCCGGCAAGGAGACCATCAAGGGCATCCGCGACGGTTCAGAGATCGACGTCCACATCACCGTCGATGACATCGACCACTTCGGCAACCGCCGCATCCGTGCGGTCGGCGAGCTCATCGAGAACCAGGTCCGCACGGGCCTGTCTCGCATGGAGCGTGTGGTCCGCGAGCGGATGACGACTCAGGACGTCGAGGCCATCACGCCGCAGACCCTGATCAACATCCGTCCCGTCGTCGCCTCCATCAAGGAGTTCTTCGGCACCTCGCAGCTCTCGCAGTTCATGGATCAGAACAACCCGCTGGCCGGACTGACGCACAAGCGTCGCCTCTCCGCGCTGGGCCCGGGCGGTCTCTCCCGTGATCGCGCCGGCATGGAGGTCCGTGACGTCCACCCGTCGCACTACGGCCGCATGTGCCCCATCGAGACCCCGGAAGGCCCGAACATCGGCCTGATCGGCTCGCTGGCCACCTACGGGCGGATCAACGCGTTCGGCTTCATCGAGACCCCGTACCGCAAGGTCGTCAAGGGTGTCGTCACCGATCAGATCGACTACCTCACCGCCGACGACGAGCTGGTCTCCCAGATCGCCCAGGCCAACGCGCCGCTGAACGAGGACGGGACCTTCGCTGAAGCCACCGTCCTGTGCCGTGGTCGTGCAGACGGCACCGGTGAGCAGGGCGAGCCAGTGCTGACCATCCCGGACGAGATCGACTACATGGACGTCTCGCCGCGCCAGATGGTGTCAGTCGCCACCGCGCTGATCCCGTTCCTGGAGCACGATGACGCCAACCGCGCCCTCATGGGTGCGAACATGCAGCGCCAGGCTGTGCCGCTGCTGGAGTCGGAGTCCCCGCTGGTCGGCACCGGCATGGAGAAGTTCGCCGCCATCGACGCCGGAGACTCGGTCACCGCCGAGAAGCCCGGTGTGGTCACCCGCGTGGCCGCCGACATGGTCACCGTGCTCAACGATGACGGCACACAGATCCACTACCCGATCATGAAGTTCCAGCGCTCGAACCAGGGCAACGCCTACAACCAGCGTGTGCGGGTCTCCGAGGGGGATCGGCTGGAGCGCCAGTCGATCATCGCCGACGGACCCTCCACCGAGGCCGGCGAGCTGGCCCTGGGCAAGAACCTGCTGGTCGCGTTCATGTCCTGGGAAGGTCACAACTTCGAGGATGCGATCATCCTCTCCCAGCGGATGATCCAGGACGATGTGCTCACCTCGATCCACATCGAGGAGCACGAGGTCGACGCTCGCGACACCAAGCTCGGTGCCGAAGAGGTCACTCGTGACATCCCCAACGTCTCCGAGGAGATGCTCGCCCAGCTCGACGAGCGCGGCATCATCCACATCGGTGCCGAGGTCTCAGCAGGCGACATCCTGGTCGGCCGCGTCACGCCCAAGGGCGAGACCGAGCTGACCCCTGAGGAGCGTCTGCTGCGCGCCATCTTCGGTGAGAAGTCCCGCGAAGTGCGTGACACCTCGCTGAAGGTCCCCCACGGCGAGTCCGGCACCGTCATCGGCGTCCGGATCTTCGACGCGGAGGAGGGCGACGATCTTCCCCCCGGCGTGAACCAGCTGGTCCGCGTCTACGTGGCTCAGAAGCGCAAGATCACCGACGGCGACAAGCTCGCCGGCCGCCACGGCAACAAGGGCGTCATCTCCAGGATCCTTCCTGTGGAGGACATGCCCTTCCTGCCCGACGGCACCGCGGTGGACATCGTGCTGAACCCGCTGGGCGTGCCCGGTCGTATGAACATCGGACAGGTCATGGAGGTCCACCTCGGGTGGGCCGCCAAGCAGGGCTGGAAGATCGAGGGCGAGCCTGACTGGATCAAGAAGCTCCCGAACCTGCCCCGCGAGACCGGACCCACCAAGGTCTCCACCCCGGTGTTCGACGGCGCCGAGCCGGCCGAGCTGACCGGCATCCTGGAGTCTGTGAACCCGTCACGCGACGGCGAGCAGCTCGTGGGCGCCAACGGCAAGGCGCAGCTCTTCGACGGTCGCTCCGGCGAGCCGTTCCCTGAGGGCGTCGCGGTCGGCTACATGTACATCCTGAAGCTGCACCACCTCGTCGATGACAAGATCCACGCACGCTCCACCGGACCGTACTCGATGATCACCCAGCAGCCCCTGGGCGGCAAGGCACAGTTCGGCGGACAGCGCTTCGGTGAGATGGAGGTCTGGGCCCTGGAGGCCTATGGCTCCGCCTACACCCTGCAGGAGCTGCTGACGATCAAGTCGGATGACATCCACGGTCGTGTGAAGGTCTACGAGGCCATCGTGAAGGGCGAGAACATCCCGGAGCCAGGCGTTCCGGAGTCGTTCAAGGTGCTCATCAAGGAGATGCAGTCGCTCTGCCTCAACGTGGAGGTCCTCTCCGCAGACGGCAGCAAGGTCGAGATGCGTGACTCGGAGGAAACCGGGTTCAGCGCTGCGGAGGAGCTCGGCATCGATCTCTCCCGCGCAGAGCCCAGCTCGGTCGAAGAGGTCTGAGGGCCTCACCGATGCACCTTCACTCCGTCACGAATCTTTAGAGAAAAGAGAGATACCGGACTATGTCCCAAGAATCCTCATTCGGCACAATGCGTATCGGGCTTGCCACCGGTGACGAAATCCGTGGTTGGTCATATGGTGAGGTCAAGAAGCCTGAAACCATCAACTACCGCACCCTGAAGCCTGAGAAGGACGGACTCTTCTGCGAGAAGATCTTCGGCCCCTCCCGGGACTGGGAGTGCTACTGCGGCAAGTACAAGCGCGTCCGCTTCAAGGGCATCATCTGTGAGCGCTGCGGCGTCGAGGTCACTCGCGCCAAGGTGCGTCGTGAGCGGATGGGTCACATCCAGCTCGCCGCCCCGGTGACTCACATCTGGTACTTCAAGGGCGTCCCCTCGCGCTTGGGCTACCTGCTGGACCTGGCGCCGAAGGACCTCGAGAAGGTCATCTACTTCGCCGCCTACATGATCACCGAGGTCGACACCGACCGTCGCCACGACGACCTGCCGAACCTGCAGGCCGAGATCGACCAGGAGCTCAAGCACCTGGCCGATCAGCGTGACTCGGACATCGCCGCGATCTCCAAGGACCTCGAGGGCGACCTCGAGCGACTGGAGGGCGAGGGTGCCAAGGCTGCCGAGAAGAAGAAGGCACGCGACACCTCCGACAAGCAGATGTCGCAGGTGCGCAAGCGCGCCGACGCCGAGATCGAGCAGCTCGAGCGGGTCTGGGATCGCTTCAAGAACCTCAAGGTCTCCGACCTCGAGGGCGATGAGGCGCTCTTCCGTGAGATGCGCACCCGGTACGGCCAGTACTTCGAAGGTGCCATGGGCGCCGAGGCGATCCAGCGTCGCCTGGCGAGCTATGACATGGAGGCCGAGGCCGAGCGGCTGCGCGAGATCATCGCCACGGGCAAGGGTCAGCGCAAGACCCGCGCTCTGAAGCGGCTGAAGGTGCTCAACGCGTTCCTCGCCAACGGCACCACCCCTCGCGGCATGGTGCTCGAGGCCGTCCCGGTGATCCCCCCGGAGATCCGTCCGATGGTCCAGCTCGACGGCGGTCGCTTCGCGACCTCAGATCTGAACGATCTGTACCGCCGCGTGATCAACCGCAACAACCGTCTGAAGCGTCTGCTCGATCTCGGCGCCCCCGAGATCATCGTGAACAACGAGAAGCGCATGCTCCAGGAGTCCGTGGACTCGCTCTTCGACAACGGTCGTCGCGGTCGTCCCGTCACCGGACCGGGCAACCGGCCGTTGAAGTCGCTCTCCGACATGCTCAAGGGCAAGCAGGGACGCTTCCGGCAGAACCTGCTCGGCAAGCGCGTGGACTACTCGGGCCGTTCGGTCATCGTGGTGGGCCCGCAGCTGCAGCTGCACCAGTGTGGTCTGCCCAAGCAGATGGCGCTGGAGCTGTTCAAGCCCTTCGTGATGAAGCGCCTGGTCGATCTCAACCATGCGCAGAACATCAAGTCGGCCAAGCGCATGGTGGAGCGTCAGCGTCCCCAGGTGTGGGATGTTCTCGAAGAGATCATCACCGAGCACCCGGTGCTGCTGAACCGCGCACCCACCCTGCACCGTCTGGGCATCCAGGCCTTCGAGCCGCAGCTGGTGGAGGGCAAGGCCCTTCAGCTGCACCCGCTGGTCTGCTCGGCGTTCAACGCCGACTTCGACGGCGATCAGATGGCCGTCCACCTTCCGCTGTCCCCCGAGGCCCAGGCCGAGGCGCGCATCCTGATGCTCTCCTCGAACAACATCCTGAAGCCTTCGGACGGACGCCCGGTGGCGCTGCCCTCGCAGGACATGATCATCGGTCTGCACCACCTGACCACCCAGCGTGAGGACGAGACCGGCGCAGGCCGGGCCTTCTCCTCCATCGGTGAGGCTCAGATGGCCTTCGACCTGCGCGAGCTGCACATCAACGCGCCGATCAAGATCACCGTTGAGGGCTACACCCCCTCGGCGGCGGTTCCGGCTCCCGAAGGCTGGGAGCCCGGAACTCCGGCCACGCTGACCACCACCATGGGCAAGGTGCTCTTCAACCAGCTGCTGCCAGAGGGCTACCCCTGGCAGGACTCGGTGGCGGACAAGGGCCAGCTCTCGAGCCTGATCAACGATCTCGCCGAGCGCTACCCGAACAACGTCACCGCGCGCACCCTGGACAACCTCAAGGATGCCGGCTTCTACTGGTCCACCCGCTCGGGAGTCACCGTCGCAATCTCCGACGTGACCTCGAACATGGACAAGAAGAAGATCATGGATGTCTACGAGGACCAGGCCGCCAAGGTCCAGTCCCAGTACGACATGGGTCTGATCGGCGACGACGAGCGCCACGCAGAGCTGGTCGAGATCTGGACCAAGGCCACCGACGAGGTCGCCGCAGCGATGCAGGCCGGCATGGATGAGCACAACAACATCAACCGGATGGTCACCTCCGGCGCCCGAGGCAACTGGCTTCAGGTCCGACAGATCGCGGGCATCCGTGGTCTGGTGACCAACCCCAAGGGTGAGATCATCCCGCGGCCGATCAAGTCCTCCTACCGCGAGGGCCTCTCGGTCCTCGAGTACTTCATCGCCACCCACGGCGCCCGCAAGGGCCTGGCGGACACGGCGCTGAAGACGGCGAACTCGGGCTACCTGACCCGTCGTCTGGTGGACGTCTCACAGGACGTCATCGTGCGTGAGCAGGACTGCGGGACCTCCCGCGGCCTGACCGTCACGATCGCCGTCGCAGATGAGAACGGCGAGCTGAAGCTGCATGACGAGGTGGAGAACTCCGCCTACGCACGCACGCTGGCCGTCGACGTCCACGACGCCGAGGGCAACCTGTTGGCCGAAGGCGGCTCCGACGTCGGCGATGTGCTGATCGACAAGCTCTTCGCCGCGGGCGTCTCCGAGATCAAGATCCGCTCGGTGCTGACCTGTGAGTCCGCCGTGGGTACCTGTACCCGCTGCTACGGCCGCTCGCTGGCCACCGGACAGACCGTGGACATCGGCGAGGCTGTCGGCATCATCGCCGCACAGTCCATCGGTGAGCCCGGCACGCAGCTGACCATGCGTACCTTCCACACCGGCGGCATCGCCTCCGCGGATGACATCACCCAGGGTCTGCCCCGTATCCAGGAGCTCTTCGAGGCCCGCACACCCAAGGGTGTCGCGCCGATCGCAGAGGTCGCCGGACGGGTGCACCTGGATGATTCAGAGAAGCAGCTCCGCCTGGTGCTGACTCCTGATGACGGGTCCGAGGAGCACGCCTACCCGATCCTGCGCCGTGCACGTCTGCTCGTCTCCGACGGCGAAGCCGTCGAGGTCGGTCAGCAGCTGGTGGCAGGCGCCGTGGACCCCAAGCAGGTGCTTCGAGTGCTCGGCCCCCGCGCCGCGCAGAAGTTCCTCGTCTCCGAGGTCCAGGACGTCTACCAGTCCCAGGGTGTGGGCATCCACGACAAGCACGTGGAGGTCATCGTCCGGCAGATGCTGCGCCGGATCACCGTCATCGACTCCGGCGGCACCAAGCTGCTGCCGGGCGAGCTGGCGGACCGGTTCCGCTTCACTGCCGCCAACCGCAAGGCTGTGGCAGAGGGCGTGCAGCCGGCCTCGGGACGTGACGAGCTCATGGGCATCACCAAGGCCTCACTGGCCACGGATTCCTGGCTCTCGGCGGCCTCCTTCCAGGAGACCACCCGGGTGCTGACCCAGGCCGCGATGGAGTCGAAGTCTGACCCGCTGCTGGGCCTGAAGGAGAACGTGATCATCGGCAAGCTGATCCCGGCCGGAACCGGTCTGGATCGCTACACGCAGTCCACGGTCGAGCCGACCGAGGAGGCCAAGGCCAATCTGTTCACCGGCCCCAGCCTCTACGGCTCGAGCTTCGACTACGCAGGAGCCGAGGGCGACGGCGAGTTCCATGCCATCCCGCTCGACGACTACAACACCGATGTCGACTTCCGCTGAGCGGAGCTGACATCACGGTCAGCTGAGACCCGCGCAGGCGGGTCCAGCGGCTGAACACCAGGAAGGGCCCGGGGGAGCGATGCTCTCCCGGGCCCTTCCTGGTCCCCGGCTCCTTCGTCTCGGCCCTGCGGATCTCTCGGCCTTCTCCGGGCCTGGTCCCCGACCCCGAACTCGACCCAGGTCTCGGCGTCGGCATCCGGGCTGGTCAGCGGGGGAGCGGAGCCCGTCGTCGACCCCGTTCGCTGATCGCGGGCACAGCTGGTAGTGTTAACCTGATTGTTTCTGATGTGGCAGAGGGACTCGGTCCGGGTTGCGGGGAAGGTGCGCAACACATGCCACATTTTTGCACGCCTGGGGACCAGAGCCCGCGGACCGTGTGTAGAACTCTCGACCGCGGGCAGACCTCAAACCTCTGCTTCCCTCACTACACGTATGGAGAACGCATAGTGCCTACTATTCAGCAGCTTGTGCGCAAGGGGCGTCATCCCAAGCGCACCAAGAACAACACCCCTGCACTGCAGGGCAGCCCGATGCGTCGTGGCGTGTGCACCCGTGTGTACACCACGACCCCGAAGAAGCCGAACTCCGCTCTGCGCAAGGTGGCCCGTGTTCGCCTCGGCGGCGGCGTCGAAGTCACCGCCTACATCCCGGGCGAGGGTCACAACCTGCAGGAGCACTCGATCGTGCTCGTGCGCGGCGGCCGTGTGAAGGACCTTCCCGGTGTCCGTTACAAGATCGTCCGCGGCGCCCTCGACACCCAGGGTGTCAAGGGTCGCGGTCAGGCTCGCTCCCGCTACGGGGCCAAGAAGGAGAAGAAGTAATGCCACGTAAGGGACCCGCACCTAAGCGCCCTCTCGTCCAGGATCCGGTCCACGGATCACCCTTGGTCACACAGCTGATCAACAAGGTCCTGGTCGACGGCAAGAAGTCCACCGCAGAGCGCATCGTCTACGGCGCGCTCGACGGCGTCGCGAAGAAGTCCGGCGATGACCCGGTGACCACGCTCAAGAAGGCCATGGACAACGTCCGCCCGGCCCTTGAGGTCCGCTCCCGTCGCGTCGGCGGCGCGACCTACCAGGTCCCCGTCGAGGTCAAGCCCGGTCGCTCGACCGCGCTGGCGCTGCGCTGGCTGGTCGGCTACTCCAAGGATCGCCGCGAGAAGAGCATGACGGATCGCCTGATGAACGAGATCCTCGACGCCTCCAACGGCCTCGGTGCCGCTGTGAAGCGCCGCGAGGACACTCACAAGATGGCAGAGTCCAACAAGGCCTTCGCCCACTACCGCTGGTAATAGAAAAGGGGAATCACCGTGGCACAAGACGTGCTCACTGACCTCAAGAAGGTCCGCAACATCGGCATCATGGCTCACATCGATGCCGGTAAGACCACCGCAACCGAACGCATCCTGTTCTACACCGGCATGAACCACAAGATCGGTGAAACCCACGACGGTGCGTCCACGACGGACTGGATGGAGCAGGAAAAAGAGCGCGGCATCACCATCACCTCCGCCGCGGTGACCTGCTTCTGGGGCGATAACCAGATCAACATCATCGACACCCCCGGTCACGTCGACTTCACCGTCGAGGTGGAGCGCGCGCTCCGCGTCCTCGATGGCGCCGTCGCCGTGTTCGACGGCAAGGAAGGCGTGGAGCCGCAGTCTGAGACTGTCTGGCGCCAGGCCGACAAGTACAACGTTCCGCGCATCTGCTTCGTCAACAAGATGGACAAGCTCGGCGCTGACTTCTACTACACCGTGGACACCATCAAGTCCCGGCTCGGTGCAACACCGCTGGTGATGCAGCTGCCGATCGGCTCGGAGAGCGAATTCGTCGGTGTCGTCGACCTGGTCCAGATGAAGGCCCTGGTGTGGCCCGGTGACTCCAAGGGCGATGTGACCATGGGTGCTCAGTACGAGACCCAGGACATCCCGGAGGACATGAAGGAGCAGGCCGAGGAGTACCGCAACACGCTCATCGAGCAGGTTGCCGAAGCTGACGACGTGCTGATGAACAAGTACCTCGAAGGCGAAGAGATCTCCAACGCCGAGCTCAAGGAAGGCGTCCGCAAGCTCACCGTGGCTTCCGCCGCCTACCCGGTCTTCTGCGGGTCCGCATTCAAGAACCGCGGCGTCCAGCCGATGCTCGACGCCGTCATCGACTACCTGCCCACCCCGGCAGACGTCGAGGCCATGGAGGGCCACAAGCCCAACCATGAGGACGTGATCCTGACCCGCCGCCCGAGCAAGGACGAGCCGTTCTCCGCCCTGGCGTTCAAGATCGCTTCCCACCCGTTCTTCGGGCAGCTCACCTTCATCCGCGTCTACTCCGGCAAGCTCAACGCCGGCGCGCAGATCGTGAACTCCACGAAGGGCAAGAAGGAGCGCATCGGCAAGCTCTTCCAGATGCACGCCAACAAGGAGATGCCGGTCGACGAGATCCAGGCCGGCCACATCTACGCCGTCATCGGACTCAAGGACACCACCACCGGTGACACCCTGTGCGATCCGAACGACCAGATCGTGCTCGAGTCGATGACCTTCCCGGAGCCGGTGATCTCCGTGGCCATCGAGCCCAAGTCTAAGAGTGACCAGGAGAAGCTCTCCACGGCCATTCAGAAGCTTGCCGCCGAGGACCCGACCTTCACCGTCACCCAGAACGACGAGACCGGCCAGACCGAGATCGGCGGAATGGGCGAGCTCCACCTGGACATCCTGGTGGACCGCATGCGCCGCGAGTTCAACGTGGAGGCCAACGTGGGCAAGCCCCAGGTGGCCTACCGCGAGACGATCAAGAAGCGCGTGGAGAAGGTCGACTACACCCACAAGAAGCAGACCGGTGGTTCCGGCCAGTTCGCCAAGGTGCTCATGAACTTCGAGCCCCTGGACACCTCGGAAGGCGAGATGTACGAATTCGCCAACCTGGTGACCGGTGGACGCATCCCCCGCGAGTACATCCCCTCGGTGGACGCAGGCATCCAGGACGCCATGGGTCTCGGCGTCCTCGCCGGCTACCCGATGGTCGGCGTCCGTGCAGAGCTGACCGACGGCGCCTACCACGACGTCGACTCCTCGGAGATGGCGTTCAAGCTCGCCGGCTCCCAGGTCTTCAAGGAAGGCGCACGTCGGGCCAACCCGGTGCTGCTCGAGCCGATGATGTCGGTCGAAGTCCGTACTCCCGAGGAGTACATGGGCGAGGTCATCGGTGACCTGAACTCCCGCCGCGGTCAGATTCAGTCGATGGATGACGCAGCAGGCGTGAAGGTCATCAAGGCACTCGTGCCGCTGTCCGAGATGTTCGGCTACATCGGTGAGCTGCGCTCGCGCACTCAGGGCCGCGCAGTCTTCACCATGTCCTTCAACTCTTATGCAGAGGTTCCGAAGGCCGTGGCCGAAGAGATCATCGAGAAGAACCGCGGCGCCTGATCCCAACTCGGTTCCCCGGACCGCTGAGTCCACTCAGCGGTCCGGGATCGAGCCGGGCGGCACGGCAATGCTTCGAGGGAGCGAGATCTCCGAATGATCTCCACCGCTCCTCACGCACCACCATTCGGGAAATTTCACCAAATACCTAGCGATTAGTAGACTTGCATGAGTTTCAGCCTCGTTGACAGTGCGGCTGGAGTAAGTCTTCTTACCTGAACAAGTTCTATAGGAGGAACCTGTGGCCAAGGCAAAGTTCGAGCGTAACAAGCCGCACCTTAACATCGGCACCATCGGTCACGTCGACCATGGCAAGACCACCCTGACCGCCGCGATCTCTAAGGTCCTGGCAGATAAGTTCCCGGACCTGAACCAGGGCCGCGACTTCGCCTCGATCGACAACGCTCCCGAGGAGCGCGAGCGCGGCATCACGATCAACGTCTCCCACGTGGAGTACCAGACCGACAAGCGCCACTATGCACACGTGGACGCCCCCGGTCACGCTGACTACGTGAAGAACATGATCACCGGTGCTGCACAGATGGACGGTGCGATCCTGGTCGTCGCCGCCACTGACGGCCCGATGGCACAGACCCGCGAGCACGTTCTGCTCGCCCGCCAGGTGGGCGTGCCCTCCCTGCTGGTCGCGCTGAACAAGTCCGACATGGTCGAGGACGAAGAGCTCCTGGACCTCGTCGAGATGGAGGTCCGCGAGCTGCTGGACTCCCAGGGCTACGACGGCGACAACGCACCGGTCGTGCGCACCTCAGGCCTGAAGGCTCTCGAGGGCGACGCCGAGTGGGTCAAGACCGTCGAAGAGCTCATGGAAGCCGTGGATACCTTCATCCCCGAGCCGGAGCGCGACAAGGACAAGCCGTTCCTGATGCCCATCGAGGACGTCTTCACGATCACCGGTCGCGGCACCGTGGTCACCGGTCGCGCCGAGCGCGGCACGCTGAAGATCAACTCCGAGATCGAGATCCTCGGAATCCGTCCGAAGCAGAAGACCACCGTCACCGGAATCGAGATGTTCCACAAGCAGCTCGACGAGGCATGGGCCGGCGAGAACTGTGGCCTGCTGCTTCGCGGTCTGAAGCGCGATGACGTTGAGCGCGGCCAGGTTGTGGCTGCTCCCAACTCCATCACCCCGCACACGCAGTTTGAGGCCAACGTCTACATCCTCTCCAAGGATGAGGGCGGTCGCCACAACCCCTTCTACACCAACTACCGTCCGCAGTTCTACTTCCGGACCACCGACGTCACCGGCGTCATCTCGCTGCCCGAGGGCACCGAGATGGTCATGCCCGGTGACAACACTGAGATGACCGTTGAGCTCATCCAGGAGATCGCCATGGAAGAGGGCCTCGGCTTCGCCATCCGCGAGGGTGGACGCACCGTTGGTTCAGGTCGAGTCGTCAAGATCCTGAAGTAAGCACCAGGATCATGATGGGCGCTCGGATCTGAGCTGAGATCCATAACTGATCAGACTCAGACCTGAGCGGCTCGATGAACGCGAGACCCCGGTGGCTTCGGCCACCGGGGTCTCGTGTTTGTCATGGGTATAGATCTATGTGAGAATAGACAGGTTGCTCACGGGCGCCATGCCCCGGTGTGCCCTCGGGTCCACCGTGTGGAGCGAATACCAATACTTCAATATCGACACCCGCGAAGAGTTCTGCTGTGCGCAGGATTCCTGGTCATAATAAGCGACACGCCCGACCGCGGGGGTCGGATGCCCGTCAGCTCGAGGAACCCGTCGAGACCTGCTTCACGCAGATCTCGCCCGGACGGATTCGGACTGCTCGGGTCGTGCATCTTCTCCACGCATCATCAGCCTCGGGAGACCGAGCAGATGCCGGTGAACATGCGCAGCCCATAACTGCAGAAGGTCAGCACCGCCTGCCCCGCGAGGGAACCAGCGCTGAATGCCTCTCTGGGAGCCCCCATGGCTCCGTCACAGTCTTGGGCTGCGACGTAAGACGAATGTCAGAACACCAGAAAGAGGCTCAACGCATGGCGGGACAGAAAATCCGCATCCGGCTGAAGTCGTATGACCACGAAGTCATCGACACCTCGGCCCGGAAGATCGTCGACACGGTCACACGTGCTGGTGCAACGGTTGTCGGCCCAGTGCCGCTGCCCACCGAGAAGAACGTGTACGCCGTGATCCGTTCTCCCCACAAGTACAAAGACTCTCGCGAGCACTTCGAGATGCGCACTCACAAGCGCTTGATCGACATCGTGGACCCGACGCCCAAGGCCGTCGACTCCCTGATGCGACTCGACCTGCCTGCAGACGTCAATATCGAGATCAAGCTCTAGCAGGGAGGTGCTGAGAACACTATGACCAATATTTCCCGCGTTGAACTGAACGTCAAGGGACTGCTGGGCACGAAGCTCGGCATGACCCAGGTCTGGGACGAGAACAACGTTCTCATCCCAGTCACTGTTGTCCAGGCCGACTCCAACGTCGTGACCCAGATCCGCACCACCGACAGCGACGGCTACAACTCCGTCCAGATCGGTTTCGGACGCATCGATCCCCGCAAGGTGACCAAGCCCCTGGCAGGCCACTTTGAGAAGGCCGGCGTGACCCCACGCCGCCACGTCGTGGAGATCCGCACCGGTGACTCCGGCTCTTACGAGCTCGGACAGGACCTCACCGTCGAGTCTTTCGAGACCGGCCAGAAGGTCGATGTCATCGGCAAGACCAAGGGCAAAGGCTTCGCCGGCGTCATGAAGCGTCACGGCTTCGCCGGTGTGGGCGCCTCGCACGGTTCGCACAAGAACCACCGCAAGCCAGGCTCCATCGGCGGCGCATCCACTCCGGGCCGCGTCTTCAAGGGTCTGCGCATGGCAGGTCGGATGGGCGGCGTCCGTCAGACCACCCATAACCTGACCGTCCACGCAGTGGACCCCGAGAAGAACCTGCTGCTCATCAAGGGTGCCCTTCCGGGTGCTCGCGGCCAGGTCGTCCTGGTCCGCACTGCAGTGAAGGGAGCATGATCCACATGGCCAACAAGGTTTCTGTCGACTTCCCCGCCGAAGTATTCGACGCCAAGACCAATGTCGCGCTGATCCACCAGGTGGTCGTCGCTCAGCGGGCTGCGGCTCGCCAGGGCACCCACAAGACCAAGACTCGTGCAGAGGTCTCCGGCACCGGCGCCAAGCCGTTCCGCCAGAAGGGCACCGGTCGTGCTCGTCAGGGCTCGCTGCGCGGACCTCACATGGTCGGCGGCGGCGTGGTCCACGGACCGCAGCCCCGCGACTACTCCCAGCGCACGCCCAAGAAGATGAAGGCCGCCGCCCTGCGCGGTGCCCTCTCGGACCGGGCTCGCAACGACCGCATCATCGTCGTGGATGCCCTGGTCACCGACCAGGCCTCGACGAAGGCGGCCAAGGCTGCGCTGGCAGGTCTCGGTGGAGCCAACCGCAACTGGCTGGTCGTGCTCGACCGCAGCGATGACATCGCCGCGCTCTCGACCCGCAACCTGCCGCACGTCCACACCCTGTATGCCGATCAGCTGAACACCTACGACGTCATCGTCTCTGATGACATCGTGTTCACGCAGGCCGGCTATGACGCCTTCCTGGCACAGGGAACTGCGAAGGAGGAGACCAAGTGAGCGTCCTGACAAGCAAGGACCCGCGCGACGTCGTCATCGCACCCGTCGTGTCGGAGAAGTCCTACAGCCTGATCGATGAGGGCAAGTTCACCTTCCTGGTGGACCCCCGGGCCACGAAGTCCGAGATCAAGTACGCGGTGGAGAAGATCTTCTCCGTGCGCGTCGACTCGGTCAACACCATCAACCGAGCTGGCAAGCGCAAGCGCACCAAGTTCGGATGGGGCTCACGCACCGGAACCAAGCGTGCGATCATCACCCTCAAAGAGGGACACAACATTGACATCTTCGGAGGATCCGCAGCCTGATCGGCTGATCGGAACCACTTGATCGAGGAAGAAGAATATGGCTATCCGTAACCTCAAGCCGAACACACCGGGCCAACGCGGCTCGTCTGTGGCCGACTTTGCAGAGATCACCCGGGACACCCCGGAGAAGTCCCTGCTGCGTCCGCTGTCCAAAACCGGCGGCCGAAACAGCTCGGGCAAGATCACCACACGTCACAAGGGTGGTGGCCACAAGCGCCAGTACCGTGTGATCGATTTCCGTCGTGCAGACAAGGACGGTGTGCCGGCGAAGGTCGCTCACATCGAGTACGACCCGAACCGCACCGCCCGTATCGCGCTGCTGCACTTCATCGATGGCACTAAGCGCTACATCTTGGCCCCGGCCAAGCTGGAGCAGGGTGCTGCCGTGGAGTCCGGCCCCAACGCTGACATCAAGCCAGGCAACAACCTGCCGCTGCGCAACATCCCACTCGGCACCGTGGTGCACGCAGTGGAGCTGCGGCCAGCAGGCGGCGCCAAGCTTGGCCGTTCCGCAGGTGCAGGCATCCAGCTGGTGGCCCGCGAGGGCAAGTTCGCCCAGCTGCGTCTGCCCTCCGGCGAGGTCCGCAACGTCGATGTTCGCTGCCGCGCGACCATCGGTCAGGTGGGCAACGCCGAGCAGTCCAACATCAACTGGGGCAAGGCTGGACGCATGCGCTGGAAGGGCGTTCGTCCGACCGTCCGCGGTGTTGTGATGAACCCGGTCGACCACCCGCACGGTGGTGGCGAGGGCAAGACCTCCGGCGGTCGTCATCCGGTCAACCCGAATGGCAAGCCGGAAGGGCGCACCCGCCGTCCGAACAAGGAAAGCGACAAGCTCATCGTGCGTCGCCGTCGTACCAAGAACAAGCGATAGGAGCCTGGAGACATGCCACGCAGCTTGAAGAAGGGCCCCTTCGTAGATCAGCACCTGTACCTCAAGGTCGTCGCTGAGAACGAAAAGGGCACCAAGAATGTCATCAAGACATGGTCCCGCCGTTCCATGATCATCCCCGACATGCTCGGCCACACGCTGGCCGTGCACGACGGACGCAAGCACATCCCCGTGTTCATCACTGAGTCGATGGTCGGGCACAAGCTCGGCGAGTTCGCTCCGACGCGTACATTCCGCGGCCATGTGAAGGACGACAAGAAGGGCAAGCGCCGCTGATCGCTTCCTCCCTGTGAGGAACGATCTGCGAGCTTGTACTTCGTGTCACAAGACGAGAGAAGGAAAGCAATGGAAGCCAAGGCAATTGCGCGCTACCTGCGTGTGACGCCTATGAAGGCCCGGCGCGTCGTCGACCTTGTCCGCGGCAAGCAGGCCAACGAAGCACTGGCAATTCTGAAGTTCGCCCCTCAGGGCGCTACAGAGCCGGTGGCCAAGGTGGTCGCTTCTGCGCTGGCGAATGCTCGCCAGCACGCAGACAAGGAAGGAGTCGCCTTTAACGAGGACGCCTTCTTCATCACCGAGGCACGCGTCGACGAAGGTCCGACCATGAAGCGGTTCCGTCCCAGGGCTCAAGGCCGGGCGTTCCGCATCAACAAGCGCACCAGCCACGTCACCATCGTGGTCGGCGCCGAAGAGAAAGGTGGGGATCAGTAGTGGGACAGAAGATCAACCCCAATGGTTTCCGTCTGGGCATCACCACTGACCACGTTTCGCACTGGTACGCCGACTCGACCAAGGCCGGGCAGCGTTACAAGGACTTCGTGAAAGAGGATGTCCAGATTCGTGAACTCCTGGCCAAGTCCGTGGAGCGCGCCGGCATCTCGAAGGTTGAGATCGAGCGCACCCGCGACCGCGTCCGTGTGGATATCCACACTGCGCGGCCAGGCATCGTCATCGGTCGCCGCGGCGCCGAGGCGGACCGGATCCGCAGCGAGCTGGAGAAGCTCACCGCCAAGCAGATCCAGCTGAACATCCTCGAGGTCAAGAGCCCCGAGACCGATGCTCAGCTGGTCGCCCAGGGTGTTGCCGAGCAGCTCGCCGCTCGCGTGGCGTTCCGCCGCGCGATGAAGAAGGCCATCACCTCGGCCATGCGTTCAGGTGCAAAGGGTATTCGTATCCAGTGCGCCGGGCGCCTCGGCGGAGCAGAGATGTCCCGCTCCGAGTTCTACCGCGAAGGTCGCGTTCCGCTGCACACCCTGCGCGCGAACATCGACTTCGGCAAGCACGAGGCCAAGACCACCTTCGGCCGCATCGGCGTGAAGGTCTGGGTCTACAAGGGCGATCTCACCGCCAAGGAACTCGCCGCGCAGCAGGCTGCACAGCCTTCCGGTCGCGGTGGAGCCCGTGGTGGTCGTGGTGGACCCCGTGGTGGAGGCGAAGAGCGTCGTCGTCGTGGCCCAGGCCGCGGACGCGAAGCTGGTGCCCAGGCACCCGCCGAAGCCGGATCTGGTGCTGAAGGAGGGCAGAACTGATGTTGATGCCCCGCCGAGTCAAGTACCGCAAGCCGCACCGGCCCAAGCGCCGCGGGCGGGCCAAGGGTGGAACCGAGCTCGCCTTCGGCGAGTACGGCATCCAGGCCCTTGATCCTGCCTACGTGACGAACCGCCAGATCGAATCTGCGCGTATCGCCATGACCCGCCACATCAAGCGTGGCGGCAAGGTCTGGATCAACATCTACCCGGACCAGCCGCTGACGAAGAAGCCTGCCGAGGTCCGCATGGGCTCCGGTAAGGGTTCGCCGGAGTGGTGGATCGCCAACGTCAAGCCCGGACGCATCATGTTCGAGCTGTCCGGTGTCACGGAGGAAGTCGCCAAAGAGGCGCTCCGCCTGGCAATCCACAAGCTGCCCATGAGGGCACGCGTGATCAGCCGAGAGAGTGGTGAGTGACAATGGCAGTTGGAACCAAAGAGCTGACCGTTGAGAAGCTCGCAGAGATGGACTCAGCAGGCCTGTCAGAGGCGCTGCGCTCTTCCAAGGAAGAGCTGTTCAACCTCCGCTTCCAGTCCGCGACCGGCCAGCTGGAGAGCTCCAGCCGGCTCAAGGACATCAAGCGCGACATCGCCCGGATCTACACCGTGGTGCGTGAGCGTGAGCTGGGCATTCGTGAGAATGTCGATGCCGCCGCGGACTCCTCGGATTCGGCTGATGAGCAGAACGAGAAGAAGACTGAGGACTGAGCATGAGTGAAGCAACTGCAGAGACCCGCAACGACCGTAAGACCCTGCGCGGCGTCGTCGTCTCCGACAAGATGAATAAAACCATCGTCGTCGAGGTCGAGGACCGTCGTAAGCACGGGCTGTACGGCAAGATCATGAAGCGGCACACCAAATTCATGGCACACGATGAGAACGAGCAGGCAGGTGTGGGCGACACCGTGGTGATCGCCGAGACCCGTCCGCTGTCGGCAGCCAAGCGCTGGCGGCTGGCCGAGATCGTCGAAAAGGCAGAGTGATCCTGGTGCTTCGGGATCGGGGTGGCAGCTGCTGCTCCTGATCCCGAGGCACCGATCATCCTGCGTGCCTCCGAAGGCCCGACTATCACACCTCCGGGTGTGGAAGTTGGGCCTTCGGTGTATCTCGTGTAGGATATTGAGGCTGTGCGCCCTTATAGATGAGGCTATCCACCTCAAAGGACAGCGCACGTCCCCGAAAGGGCCTCCAGGGGCCCCGGGAAACGCCGCCTCGGCCATGCATTCAACTGCCCGTCCCGCCAAGGGATGGAGAGTGTGTGGGTAAGCGGCCAGGGGACTTGTCAGGTAAGTCGGACCACCGGGCGGCGTGATCGCCGCACACAGGTGCCCGACGCAGGCTAGAAGTTCCACAAGGCTCGACACCAGTGCGAGAACCAGTGAGACGACAGGAGAAAACAAGTGATTCAACAGGAATCGCGGCTCAAGATCGCCGATAACACCGGTGCCAAGGAAGTCCTTGTCATCCGTGTCCTCGGTGGATCCGGACGCCGCTATGCAGGTATCGGCGACACATTCGTCGCCACCGTCAAGGACGCAATTCCGGGCGGAAACGTCAAGAAGGGCGACGTCATCAAGGCTGTTGTCGTGCGCACCAAGAAGAAGATCCGTCGCAACGACGGGTCATACATCAGCTTCGATGAGAACGCTGCTGTGATCCTCAAGGGTGAGACTCCAGAACCGCGCGGAACCCGTATCTTCGGTCCCGTCGGTCGCGAGCTGCGCGACAAGAAGTTCATGAAGATCGTCTCGCTCGCCCCGGAGGTGCTCTGACTCATGGCCAAGATCAAGAAGGACGACCTCGTCCAGATCCTCACCGGCAAAGACAAGGGCAAGCAGGGCAAAGTCCTTCAGGTCCTTCCAGCCAAGGAACGCGTCATCGTCGAAGGCGTGAACCGCATGAAGCGCCACCTCCGTGCCGGCCAGTTCGGCAGCACCGAGGGCGGCATCGTGGAGTCTGAGGCTGCGATCCACATCTCCAACGTCGCTGTGGTCGACCCCGAGACGGGCAAGCCCACTCGCGTCGGCTACCGGCAGGAGACCGTGGAGCGTGATGGCGTCAGCAAGACCGTGCGCATCCGCTTCGCCAAAGCTTCCGGAAAGGACCTGTGATGACTGAGGTTCAGAGCCAGACTGAGCAGACCACGCCCCGGCTCAAGGGCAAGTACCGCGCGGAGATCCGCTCCACGCTGCAGGAAGAGTTTGGATACTCCAACGTCATGGAGATCCCCGGCCTGGTCAAGGTCGTGGTCAACATGGGCGTCGGCGAGGCAGCTCGCGACTCCAAGCTCATCCAGGGCGCCATCGAGGACCTGACCAAGATCACCGGTCAGAAGCCCAAGGTGACTCGCGCTCGGAAGTCCATCGCCCAGTTCAAGCTGCGCGAAGGACAGCCGATCGGCACGCACACCACGCTGCGTGGCGACCGCATGTGGGAGTTTGTGGACCGCCTGGTGACCCTCGCACTGCCCCGTATCCGCGATTTCCGCGGACTCAGCGGCAAGCAGTTCGACGGCAACGGCAACTACACCTTCGGTCTGACCGAACAGTCGGTGTTCCACGAGATCGATCAGGACAAGATCGATCGCCCTCGCGGCATGGACATCACTGTGGTGACCACCGCGAAGACTGATGAGGAAGGCCGCGCGCTGCTCAAGGCGCTGGGCTTCCCCTTCAAGACCGAATAACAGTATCTACGCCGCAGGTCCTTTCACCAGAGGTTCCGAACCCTCCGACTCACCTCGGGGGATCGAGTTCCTTCGGAGATCTGAAACCACGGCGAGGAAGGGCAGAAGCCCCTCATGACAATGACTGACCCAGTCGCAGACATGCTGACACGTCTGCGCAATGCCAACTCGGCTTTCCACGATCAGGTCTCGATGCCCAGCTCCAAGCTGAAGGTTCGCTTGGCTGACATCCTGAAGGCGGAAGGCTACATCTCTGAATGGCGCGAGGAAGAGGCCGAGGTCGGAAAGACCCTGGCCATCGACCTCAAGTTCGGCCCGAACCGTGAGCGTTCGATCGCCGGCCTGCGCCGCATCTCCAAGCCCGGTCTCCGGGTCTACGCGAAGTCCACCAACCTCCCGCACGTTCTGGGCGGCCTCGGCATCGCGATCCTGTCCACGTCCTCCGGTCTCCTCACTGACCGGCAGGCAGCCAAGAAGGGTGTAGGTGGGGAAGTCCTCGCCTACGTCTGGTAACCGGAAGGAGTCGAAGCACTATGTCACGCATCGGTCGTCTTCCGATCACCATCCCTGCCGGCGTCGAGGTCAAGCTGGAAGGTCGCGAGGTCTCTGTCAAGGGGCCCAAGGGCGAACTTTCCCGCACTCTGGCCGAAGGCATCACCGTCTCAGAAGAGGACGGCACCCTCACGGTGTCCCGTCCCAACGATGAGCGCGAATCGCGTTCACTCCACGGCCTCAGCCGCACCCTGGTCCAGAACATGATCATCGGTGTCACCGAGGGCTACTCCAAGAAGCTCGAGATCGTCGGCACCGGTTACCGCGTGCTGGCCAAGGGCTCCGATCTGGAGTTCGCACTCGGCTACTCCCACCCGGTTCCGGTGAAGGCCCCTCAGGGCATCACCTTCCAGGTGGAGACCGCCACCAAGCTGTCTGTCAGCGGTATCGACAAGCAGCAGGTCGGCGAGGTCGCCGCCAACATCCGTAAACTGCGCCGTCCCGACCCGTATAAGGGCAAGGGCGTGCGTTACGAGGGCGAGCAGGTTCGCCGCAAGGCCGGAAAGGCAGGTAAGTAAACCATGGCTATTGGTATCAAGGGCAAATCCAAATCCGCTGCCCGCGGCCGCCGCCACCTCCGCCTGCGCAAGAAGCTCAACGGATCCGCTGAGCGTCCGCGCCTGGTGGTCAACCGTTCCGCTCGCCACATGGTCGCTCAGGTCGTCAACGACCTCGAGGGAACGACCCTGGTCTCCGCCACCACTATGGAGGCAGACCTGCGCAGCTTCGACGGCGACAAGACCGCCAAGGCGAAGAAGGTCGGCGAAATGGTCGCCGAGCGCGCCAAGGCAGCCGGCATCGACGCTGTGGTCTTCGACCGCGGCGGCAACAAGTACCACGGTCGCGTGGCCGCTGTCGCCGACGGCGCCCGGGAAGGTGGTCTGAAGCTGTGAGTGAGAACGCAAACAACCCTGAGAAGGACTCGTCTGTGACTGAGGCCAAGGAAACCGCCGCTCCCGAGACTGCACCGCAGACTCAGGCCGCCGGCGAGAACAGCAATGCTGCTCGCGGTGACCGCGGCGGCCGCGGTGACAACCGTGGCGGTCGTGGTGGTCGCAGCGAAAGCGGCGGCCGCGGCGGTCGTGGTGGTCGTGGCGGACGCGAAGAGGAGAAGGACAAGTTCCTCGAGCGCGTCGTGACCATCAACCGCGTCTCCAAGGTCGTCAAGGGTGGTCGTCGCTTCAGCTTCACCGCCCTCGTCATCGTCGGTGACGGCGACGGCATGGTCGGCGTCGGCTACGGCAAGGCCAAGGAAGTTCCGGCAGCCATCGCCAAGGGTGTGGAAGAGGCCAAGAAGAGCTTCTTCCGCGTCCCGCGCGTCGGTTCCACCATTCCGCACCTGGTCAAGGGTGAGGATGCAGCAGGCGTCGTCCTGCTTCGTCCCGCCGCACCGGGTACCGGTGTGATCGCCGGCGGTCCGGTCCGCGCAGTCCTGGAATGCGCAGGCATCCACGACGTGCTGACCAAGTCCATGGGCTCGGTGAACGCCATCAACATCGTTCACGGCACCATCGACGCCCTCAAGCAGCTCGAAGAGCCCGAAGCAGTGGCAGCACGCCGCGGCAAGGCTCTCGACGAGATCGCACCGGCCCGGATGCTGCGCACCATGGCGGCTGACCGCGAAGCCCGTGCACAGAAGGCAGGTGCATGACTTTGCGCAGTACCGTCAACTACAACACCGCGCGCAACCTGAAGGTCGGCGAGCACAAGCTCACCGTCACTCAGGTGAAGTCCCTGATCGGCGCCAACCCCAAGCACCGCGAGACTGTTCGCTCGCTTGGACTGAAGCGGATCGGCCACACCGTGGTCCGTGACGCCGACGCCGTGACCGTGGGCATGCTCAACAGTGTGAAGCATCTAGTGAAGGCTGAGGAGGCGAACTAAGGATGCCAGAGAACACCGCTGCAGATTCCAACGTCCTCAAGGTCCACGATCTGCGTCCAGCACGCGGCTCCAAGAAGTCCCGCACCCGTGTGGGACGTGGTGAAGCCTCCAAGGGCAAGACCGCAGGCCGTGGTACCAAGGGCACGAAGGCCCGTTACCAGGTCCGCGCCGGCTTCGAGGGTGGTCAGCTTCCGCTGTACATGCGCCTTCCGAAGCTGCGCGGCTTCAAGAACCCGTTCCGCGTGGAATACTCGCCGGTCAACCTGACCAAGCTTGGCGAGATGTTCCCCGAGGGCGGCACCGTCAGTGCCGATGACCTGATCGCCAAGGGGGCTGCTCGCAAGGGCCGCCCGGTGAAGGTCCTCGGCTCCGGAGAGATCTCCGTCGCCGTGGCCGTGAAGGCTCACGCCTTCTCGGCCAGCGCCGAAGACAAGATCAAGGCTGCCGGTGGTTCCACCGAGCAGCTGCCGCTGAAGGCTGCTTCCAAGCAGGCCTGATCGGCTCTCCATGATCAAGACCCCCGTGGTTCCCACGGGGGTCTTGTCATATCCGCACCGATCCCGGTCGCAGGATTCTTTCCCCGTGCGCACCGCGCGTTAGTATGACTGACTGTGCGGCCGAAGGCCGCGCAACGGCAATTCACGCATCAGGAGGCCGCTTGTTCAGCGCGATCGCAAGGGTGTTCAAGACACCCGACCTGCGTCGAAAGATCTGGTTCACCATCGCGATCATCGCGATCTACCGCATCGGCGCATTCATCCCGGCACCCGGGGTGGACTACTCAGCAGTGCAGCAGTGCCTGGCACTGGGAACCACTGAGGGCGGCCTCTATTCCTTCGTGAACATGTTCTCCGGCGGAGCCCTGCTCCAGGTGTCCATCTTCGCGCTCGGAATCATGCCCTACATCACCGCGGCGATCATCGTGCAGCTGCTGCGCGTGGTCATCCCGCGCTTCGAGAACCTCCAGCGGGAGGGGCCCCAGGGCCAGTCCAAGCTGACCCAGTACACGCGCTACCTCACCATCGCCCTGGCGACGCTGAACGCCACCACGCTGGTGTCCACCGCGCGGACCGGCACCCTGCTGGGCTGTGACATCCCGATCATCACCAGCGACGCCCTGCCCGTCGTGCTGCTGATGATCCTGGCCCTGGTCGCCGGTGTCGCGCTGATCATGTGGCTCGGCGAACAGATCACCGAACGCGGCGTCGGCAACGGCATGTCCATCCTGATCTTCGTCTCCATCGCGGCCGGGTTCCCGGGTGCCATGGGCGAGATCTGGAACACCCAGGGCTGGCGCACCTTCGGCATGGTGATGCTGATCGGTCTGGTCACCATCGCCGCCGTCGTCTTCGTCGAGCAGTCCCAGCGTCGCGTGCCGGTCCAGTACGCCAAGCGCCAGGTGGGCCGTCGCACCGTCGGCGGGACCTCGACCTACATTCCGATCAAGGTCAACATGGCCGGCGTCATCCCGGTCATCTTCGCCTCCTCGGTGCTGATGCTCCCCTCCGTGCTGGCGCAGTTCAACCAGCCCGGTCCAGGCGAAGAGCCATCCGCGTTCATCCAGTTCATCCAGACGTACTTCGTCGGCGGAACCCACCCGCTGTATATGGCGGTGTTCTTCCTGATGACCATCTTCTTCACCTACTTCTACGTCACGATAACGTTCAACCCGAACGAGGTCGCCGAGAACATGCGCAAGTTCGGCGGGTTCATCCCCGGGATCCGAGCGGGCAAGCCCACCGAGAGCTACCTGGCCTACGTGATCTCCAGGATCACCTTCCCCGGTGCGCTCTACCTGGGTCTGATCGCGCTGATCCCGCTGATCGCCTTCGTGCTGATCGGCGCGAACCAGAACTTCCCGTTCGGCGGCACCTCGATCCTGATCATGGTCGGCGTCGGACTCACCACGGTGAAACAGATCAACGCACAGATGGAACAACGGAACTATGAAGGGTTGCTGCGATGACGCGCATGTTGATAGTCGGGCCTGCCGGTTCAGGCAAGGGCACCCAGTCGAAGCGGATCTCCGAGGACCTTGGCATCGTCGCCATCTCCACCGGTGACATCTTTCGGGTGAACATCAAGGAACAGACCGAGCTCGGACGCGAGGCGCAGGGCTACGTCGACGCCGGAGACCTGGTGCCGGACTCCGTCACCAACCGGATGGTCGAAGACCGGCTCACCTGGGAGGACGCCAAGAACGGCTTCCTGCTCGATGGCTACCCGCGCAACCGCACGCAGGTCGCTGCGCTGGATGAGATGCTCTCCCGGCTCGACGTGAGCCTCGATGTGGTGCTGGAGCTCACCGCTGACCGCGAGGAGCTCATCATGCGGCTGAAGAAGCGGGCCGAGATCGAGGGCCGGGAGGACGACGCCGACGAGGGCGCCATCCGTCGCCGGCTGGAGATCTTCGACTCCGAGACCGCGCCGATGATCGCCGAGTACGACGCTCGCGGGCTGGTGCGCCGCGTGGACGGACTGGGCCCGATGGACGAGGTCAACGCACGCATCATGGAAGCACTGAAGTCCTGATGTTCTCGCGCAGCCGGATCGAGCTGAAGTCGGAGGAGCAGCTGCGCCACATGGCCGCCGCGGGGGCCATCCTCAACGAGGCCCTCGACGCCACCCTCGCAGCAGCCGCACCCGGTGTGAGCACCGCCGAGCTCAACGATGTGTTCGCCGAGATCATCACTGCGCGCGGCGCGAAGCCCAACTTCCTGAACTATCACGGGTTCCCCGGCTACATCTGTGCCTCGGTCAATGATGAAGTCGTCCACGGGATCCCGGGGGAGCGGGTCCTGGGCGCCGGTGACGTGATCAAGATCGACGGCGGCTGCATCATCGAAGGCTGGCACTCCGACTCGGCGCGCACCCTGATCCTGGGGTCCTCCCAGGACGGCACCGCGGATCCCGAGGATGAACGGCTCTCGAGGATCACCGAGGCGGCGATGTGGCGGGGGATCGCTGCCTTCGCGACCGCCAAGAGCGTCGGCGAGATCGGCGAGGCCATCGAGGACTATGTCTCCGCCCAGCCCGGCAAGAAGCTGGGCATCCTGGAGGACTATGTGGGCCACGGCATCGGGTCAGAGATGCACATGCCCCCGGACGTGTTCAACTACGCCACCGGGATGAAGGGCGCCAAGATCCGGCCCGGCATGGCGCTGGCGATCGAGCCGATGCTCACCCGCGGCGGCATCGAGACCAAGGTGCTCGACGACGACTGGACCGTGGTCACCACCGACGGCTCCCGCGCCAGCCAGTGGGAGCACTCCGTGGCCCGCCACGAGGAGGGCATCTGGGTGCTCACCGCCGCCGACGGCGGGGCCGCCGTGCTCGCGCCGCTGGGCGTGACCCCGGTGCCGCTGCCCTAGCGCCGGACCGGCACCGAGCCAGGGCTGACGGCCGCGGACTGCGGCGCCGCAAGGTCCTCGCAAGGCAAGTTGTCCAGGGCGAAACCGTCCTGTAGGCTGTACTGCTGGTTGTCTCTGCCGTTCTGCATGCCTGCACACTGTGTCGGCATGTCTGATCCAGAGACGCCGCAGCAATCGAATCAGACCCTTCGGTCACCCGAAGCTGCACTGCGCCGCAGTGTCGGCGACGGAGGGCAGGGGGTCGCGAACGGTATGTGGAGCATATGGGTAAAAAAGAAGGCGTCATCGAAGTAGAGGGCCGGGTTTCTGAAGCCCTGCCGAATGCAATGTTCCGCGTGCGTCTGGAGAACGAGCACGTCGTCCTCGCGACCATTTCGGGCAAGATGCGCCAGCACTACATTCGCATCCTCCCCGAGGATCGCGTAGTGGTGGAGATGAGCCCGTATGACCTCAACCGTGGGCGCATCGTCTACCGCTATAAGTGAGTCGACGAACGCGTCGGTCAACGTAAAAACCTGTCGCACGCGACCGAATAAGAGGAGAACCCATGAAGGTTCAGCCGAGCGTGAAGCAGATCTGCACTGACTGCAAAGTCATCCGCCGCAGTGGCGTGATCCGTGTGATCTGCAAGAGCAACCCACGCCACAAGCAGCGCCAGGGCTGAGTCCTCCACTTACGACACGTAAGTGAGGGCGCACCCGCGCTGGACAGCTCACATCATATGCAGTGCAGCCCGTCACTGAGCTGGACGAGCACACCCCCGGTTTCCGAAGGCCGGGGACCCGCTGATGACATCACCTCCGATGTCGGGCCCGAGAGGGTCCCAGAGGGAATTGCACTGCTGAAGACCTTCGGAAGAGAACAAGGAGGACTGCCACTGTGGCACGTCTGGCAGGTGTAGACATCCCGCGCGAAAAGCGCACGGTGATCGCACTCACTTATATCTATGGCGTTGGGCGCACGAGCGCCGAAGCAGCCCTGCAAGCAACCGGTATCGAAGCTGGTACCCGCGTGAAGGATCTGACTGACGATCAGCTGATCTCTCTGCGTGACTACATCGAGAGCAATCTCACCGTCGAGGGTGACCTTCGTCGTGAGGTCGCTGCTGACATCCGCCGCAAGGTCGAGATCGGCTCTTACGAAGGTATCCGCCACCGTCGCGGCCTTCCGGTCCGCGGTCAGCGCACCAAGACCAACGCTCGTACCCGTAAGGGCTCGAAGAAGACCGTCGCAGGTAAGAAGAAGTAGTTCAGCAGCGCCGGCTCGCACCGAGTCAGCAGTTGATCCGAAGAACTCAGTCACGGAGAAGAAATGCCACCAAAGTCACGCGCATCGGCCCGCAAGCCGCGCCGCAAAGTCAGCAAGAACATCACCCAGGGTCAGGCTCACATCAAGTCGACCTTCAACAACACCATCGTCTCCATCACCGACCCGCAGGGCGCAGTCGTGTCCTGGGCGTCTTCAGGTGAAGTCGGATTCAAGGGTTCACGAAAGTCCACTCCTTTCGCCGCGCAGCTGGCCGCCGAGCAGGCCGCCAAGCGCGCACAGGAGCACGGGATGAAGAAGGTCGAGGTCTTCGTCAAGGGACCCGGCTCGGGCCGCGAAACCGCGATCCGCTCGCTGCAGGCCGCAGGCCTCGAGGTCGGCTCCATCTCGGACGTCACCCCGAGCGCGCACAACGGCTGCCGCCCGCCCAAGCGCCGCCGCGTCTGAGCAACTTCTTTAACAAGACATTAGAACCTGCCCCCGGCCGCAGCGCCGGGGGCAGGTCGAGCATCATTACTCAGTGAGAATGCGTCATATAGCGGACGCACTCTGAAAGGAACAATCAGTGCTCATTGCACAGCGCCCCACGCTGACCGAAGAAGTTGTCGCCGACAATCGCTCCCGCTTCGTCATCGAGCCCCTCGAGCCGGGCTTCGGCTACACCCTCGGCAACTCCATGCGTCGCACCCTGCTCTCCTCCATCCCCGGTGCGGCCGTCACCAGCGTCCGGATCGATGGTGTGCTCCATGAGTTCACCACCATCGCCGGCACCAAGGAAGACGTCACCGAGCTCATCCTGAACGTGAAGCGGCTCTCCGTCTCTTCCGAGCATGACGAGCCCGTCGTCGCCTACCTCCGCAAGGAGGGCCCCGGTCCCGTCACCGCCGCCGACATCACTCCGCCAGCAGGCGTGGAGTTCCACAACCCGGATCTCCACCTCGCCACGCTGAACGAGCACGGCAAGCTCGACATGGAGCTGACCGTGGAACGCGGTCGCGGCTATGTCTCAGCTGCACAGAACAAGATGGCAGATGCCGAGATCGGCCGGATCCCGGTCGACTCCATCTACTCCCCGGTCTTGAAGGTCTCCTTCAAGGTCGAGGCGACTCGTGTGGAGCAGCGCACCGACTTCGACAAGCTCACCGTCGACGTCGAGACCAAGCCGTCCATGGAGCCCCGCGATGCCCTGGCATCCGCAGGCACCACCCTGGTCGAGCTCTTCTCGCTGGCTCGCGAGCTCAACGTCGCAGCCGAGGGCATCGAGATCGGCCCATCGCCGACCGACGCCGCCCTGGCTGCCGACATGGCTCTGCCGATCGAAGATCTCGAGCTGACCGTGCGGTCGTACAACTGCCTCAAGCGCGAGGGCATCCACAGCGTGGGTGAACTCGTGGCACGTTCCGAGGCCGATCTGATGGACATCCGCAACTTCGGTGCCAAGTCCATCGACGAGGTCAAGGACAAGCTCGTCGAGCTTGGCCTGAGCCTCAAGGACTCCCCGGCAGGCTTCGACCCGACCGCGGCTCGCTTCCAGGAAGCTGGCGACGAGGACTACGTCGAAGAAGAGCAGCAGCGGTTCTGAAGAACTGCGGCCCACGACAACTATTCGCGCTGACGTTCAACTGAACTGACTGCGCACCACTCAAGGAGAACCAGACCATGCCTACCCCCACCAAGGGTCCGCGCCTGGGCGGCAGCCCGTCGCACGAGAAGATGATGTTGGCGAACCTTTCCGCCAACCTGTTCGAGCACCGCGCGATCACCACCACGCTGACCAAGGCCAAGCGCCTCCGCCCCTACGCAGAGCGTCTGATCACCATGGCGAAGCAGGGCGACATCGCTGCTCGCCGCCGCGTCGTCGGCAAGATCAGCGCCAACAGCGCGACCAACCAGGCGATCGTCCACGAGCTGTTCACCGTGATCGCCCCGGCCATGGCCGAGCGCGAAGGCGGCTACACCCGCATCGTGAAGATCGGCAACCGCAAGGGCGACAACGCCCCGATGGCTGTCATCGAGCTCGTCATGGAGCCCGTCTCGCCCAAGCAGGCAGTCGTCAAGGAGGCCGAACAGGCCACCGCGACCCCCGCCGCGCAGCCGGCACAGGAAGAGGCCACCGAGGTCGAGTCCACCGAGGTCGAGTCCACCGAGGCTCAGACCACCGAGACCGATTCCGCTGACACCGCGACCACCGAGTCGGAGTCCGCTCCGGCGGAGTCCACCGAGGCCGAGGGTCAGAAGTAGACCACTCAGCACGCACCCCTCAGGCGCCCCCGATCTCACCGATCGCGGGCGCCTGAGGTGTCTGTACCGAAAGGCGGGAGCGCATGAGCATCCGCGAAGACCCCTGGACTGCCTCCCTGAGGCTGCGCCTGGACCTGGCGTATGACGGCAGCGCCTTCCACGGCTGGGCCGCCCAGCCGGGCCTGCGCACCGTGGAAGGGGCCCTGCGTGAGGGCCTCGCCACGCTCCTGCGCCGCGAGGTGCCGCTGATCGTGGCCGGACGCACCGACGCCGGGGTCCACGCCCGTGGACAGGTCGTGCACCTGGACCTGACCGAGTCCGAATACGCCACGCTGGGTCGAGGCCGGGGGATCACCCCCGAGGTGGCGCTCGTCCGCCGGTTGGGCGGTGTGCTGCACCAAGAGCGCGGCGCCGTCGTCGTCTTCGCCGCCTCGATCGTGCCGCCGGACTTCGACGCCAGGTTCTCCGCGCTGAGCCGCACCTACCGCTACCGCATCGCTGACACACCGGCGCTGAAGGACCCGCTGCGCCATTCCGACACCGCCTGGCACCGGGTTCCCCTCGATGCCGAGCTGATGCGCCTGGAGGCGGCCTCTGTGGCCGGGCTGCAGGACTTCGGCAGTTTCTGCCGGCCCCGGGAGCGCAGCAGCACCATCCGTGAGCTCCACGACTTCAGCATCCGCCGCGACCACGAGGGCGTGATCGTCGCGGCGCTCACCGCCGACGCGTTCTGCCACCACATGGTGCGTGCACTCATCGGCGCCTGCCTGGACGTGGGGGAGGGACGCCGCGCCCCTGGCTGGCTCCTGCGCCGCCTGGACGAGCCGGCCTGGGACCAGCGGGTCCGCCTGGCCCCGCCCGGGGGACTGGTCCTGGAGTCCGTGCAGTACCCGGCGCCGGAGCAGCTGGGCGCTCGGGCGCAACAGACCCGGGCGCTCCGGCAGCCCGCTGAGCAGGGGTGACAGCGATTCCCTGCTGTGATCTCACCCACAGCACGCGGTTCGGTCGCACCGGGCGCTCGGCGCGCGATGCCCCGTCAGCACTGGCCGGGAGACCGGCGTCACCCCCACGCGGGCTGTGTCCTCCGGGGTCGCGGGGGTGGCGTGGTTCACGTCCAAGGACCATACTCGTTCGGGCTTGCCTTCACTGACGAAGGCCCTCATCCCTGACCTGTTAAGGAACCAACCACTGATGAGCACCACTTCTCGCTCGCAGGAATCCGGCATCGGCGGCGTCGCGTGGGTCGTCCTGGTCGCCGCGTTCGGCGGCTTCCTCTTCGGCTTCGACACCGCCGTGATCAACGGGGCGGTCGGCCCCATCCAGGCCCAGTTCGGCCTCTCCGACCTCGCCATCGGCTTCACCGTCTCCTCGGCCCTGCTCGGCTGCATGGTCGGCGCCTGGGCCGGCGGCAGCCTCTCTGACCGCATCGGTCGCCAGCGCGCCATGATGGTCGCCGCCGCGCTGTTCTTCATCTCGGCCATCGGCTCCGGGCTGGCCTTCGGCGCCGTGGACCTGGTGCTCTGGCGGGTGCTCGGCGGCATCGGCGTCGGCATGGCCTCGGTGATCGCGCCGGCCTACATCGCCGAGGTCGCGCCCACCCATCTGCGTGGACGCCTCGGCTCCACCTGGCAGCTCGCCATCGTGATCGGCATCTTCATGGCCGCCTCCTCCAACGCCTTCGTCGCCAACGTCGCCAACGGCGCGGCGGAGGAGCTGTGGTTCGGCCTCGAGGCATGGCGCTGGATGTTCCTGCTCGAAGCCGGACCGGCCCTGCTCTATGGCCTGCTGGCCTCCTCGATCCCTGAGTCTCCGCGCTACCTGGTCTCCCGCGGCCGGGAGAAGCAGGCCGCGAAGGTGCTCGAGGAGATCGTGGGCATCAAGGGTGAGTCTGCCATCGCGCAGAAGATCAAAGAGGTCCGCGAGACCATCAACATGGAGGCCCGGCAGAAGTTCCGCGACCTGATCGTCAGCGGGAGGCTCACCCCGATCGTCTGGGTGGGCCTGGGCCTGGCCGTGTTCCAGCAGTTCGTGGGCATCAACGTGATCTTCTACTACTCCAACACGCTGTGGCAGGCCGTGGGCATCGCCGAGGACCAGGCCTTCCTGGTCCAGATCATCACCACCAGCGTCAACATCGTCGCCACCGTCATCGGCATCATCATCGTGGACAAGGTGGGACGCCGGATCCCGCTGGCGGTCGGCTCCGCCGGCATGGCACTGGGCCTGGGCATGATGGCCGTGGCCTTCAGCCAGGCGATCGTGACCATGGGCGCCGACGGCGAGGAGCTCGTCTCCCTGCCCGGCGCCTGGGGCATGATTGCGCTGGTCTCCGCGAACGTGTTCGTGCTCTTCTTCGGTGCGACCTGGGGGCCGTTCATGTGGGTCCTGCTGGGGGAGATGTTCCCCAACCGGATCCGCGCCGTCGCCCTGGGCGTCACCGCCTCGGCGAACTGGGCCGCGAACTTCGTGATCTCGATGCTCTTCCCCGAGATGGCGGCGTTCTCCCTGGTCTTCGCCTACGGCTTCTACGCCGCCTCAGCGCTGCTGTCGATGTTTTTCGTGCTCAAGTGGGTCCCAGAGACCAATGGGCGCGAGCTGGAGGACATGTCCGACGGCGCCTATGAGAAGGCTCCACGAGCCGCCAGGAGCAGCTGAACCACCGCTGAGGCCCCCGTCCGAACCGGGCTGAGACCTTGGTGAGACAGCCGCGCCCCCGCCCTGAGAACGGGTCACTGCCAGGCACTCTGGGACGTGACTTTGCTCAAAGGCAGGGGCGCTCTGTATAGTTGTTGGTTGTTGTGCGTGTCCACCCCTGCGTGGGTCCGTGTCGAGGCGGCTCAGTTGCATGGTCGTCAGCCTCCGCGGACTGTAGGGGAACTCACGGGCCCGGTCTTTTCCCAGTCCTCACCTGGGAATCCGGATGTCGCACTCGCGAAGAAACAGTCACTGATCCTCAGTGGTTCTCACACACCAGAGAATCAGTGCACTGAACCGTAGAACATCGACCGAAGGCATACCAACGTGCGTACGTACACCCCGAAGCCTGGCGACGCCGACGCCCAGTGGCACGTCATCGACGCGACTGACGTCGTGCTGGGCCGTCTCGCCTCCCAGACTGCTGCGCTGCTGCGCGGCAAGCACAAGCCGACCTTCGTCCCACACCAGGACATGGGCGACTTCGTCATCATCATCAACGCCGAGAAGGTCGCCATGACTGGCGACAAGGCCGAGAAGAAGCGCTACTGGCGCCACTCCGGTTTTCCCGGCGGCATCAAGTCGCTGACCTTCAACGAGATGGTCTCGCGCTACCCGACCCGCGCTGTCTACCAGGCGGTCAAGGGCATGTTGCCTCACAACAAGCTCGGAACGGCACAGCTGAAGAAGCTGCGCGTCTACGCAGGTGCTGAGCACCCGCACGTCGCACAGCAGCCCAAGCCGTTCGACATCTCCCAGGTCACTCAGTAGTCCTGGCCACCCGACACTAGAATTTTCAAGGAGAATCGTGGCTCAGAACACTGAAGAGCTCACCGAAACCGAGGAGCTTTCAAGCTACACCTCGGAATCAACCCCCACCGAGGAGACCGCCGGCGAGTCCGAGCGTGCACCGTTGACCGTCGGCGGAGCCGCCATCGGTCGCCGTAAGCGCGCACGTGCCCGCGTCCGGATCGCCCCGGGCACCGGCCAGTGGACCCTCAACGGCCGCAGCCTGGAGGAGTACTTCCCCAACAAGCTGCACCAGCAGGAAGTGAATGATCCGTTCACCCTGCTGGGTCTCAAGGGCGCCTATGACGTCATTGCCCGCATCGACGGCGGCGGCCCCTCGGGTCAGTCCGGCGCGCTGCGGCTCGGCATCTCCCGTGCACTCAACGAGATCGACCGCGACCACAACCGCGCGGCGCTGAAGAAGGCCGGATTCCTGACTCGCGACGCCCGTGCGGTGGAGCGCAAGAAGGCCGGTCTCAAGAAGGCCCGCAAGGCACCGCAGTACTCCAAGCGCTGATCGGTCACGACCCAGGACTGCGCCAGCCGCCGTCCTGGTCCTGACCCCCAGCTGCTCGAAGAACCCCGCCGGAGACTCTCCGGCGGGGTTCTTCGCGTCTGTGGGGGCCTGGCCCATTAGACTGAGCGTCATCATGGCACGACTTTTCGGCACTGACGGCGTGCGCGGTGTGGCCAACGAGCTGCTCACCGCTGAACTCGCCCTCACCCTCTCCCAGTCAGCAGCAACCATCCTCGGCCACCGGCAGGTGACCCCCGGCACCCGACCCACCGCAGTGGTGGCGCGGGATCCACGCATCTCCGGGGAGTTCATCTCCGCCGCGGTCCAGGCGGGCATCGCCAGCAGCGGAGTCGACGTGTTCGACGCCGGCGTGCTGCCCACCCCGGCCGCGGCCTTCCTGGTCGCCGACATCGAAGCGGACTTCGGCGTGATGATCTCCGCCTCGCACAACCCGGCCCCCGACAACGGGATCAAGTTCCTGGCCCGCGGCGGGCACAAGCTCGACGACGCCGCTGAGGACGCCATCGAGACCGAGATGGGCCTGGCCCCGCCGCGGCCCACCGGCGCCGACGTCGGACGGGTCAGCCGCTTCGCCGACGCGGAGGACCGCTACCTGGTGCACCTGCTGCGCTCGCTCGGCGGCATCAGCCTCAAAGGGCTCAAGATCGTGCTCGACTGCGCCCACGGCGCCGCCGCAGGGGTCTCCCCGCAGGCCTTCACCGACGCCGGAGCCGAAGTGATCGTCATCGGCGCGGAGCCTGACGGGCTGAACATCAACGAGGGCTATGGCTCGACCCACCTGGGCCCGCTGCAGGACGCGGTCCGCGAGCACCGGGCGGATCTCGGCATCGCCCACGACGGCGACGCCGACCGCTGCCTCGCCGTCGACCACACCGGCGAGATCATCGACGGTGATCAGATCATGGGGATCCTGGCGATCGCGCAGAAGGAGGCCGGGACCCTGGTCGATGACACACTGGTCGTCACCGTGATGTCCAACCTCGGCCTGAAGCTCGGCATGGAGGCCGCAGGGGTCAAGCTCGTGGAGACCGCGGTGGGTGACCGGTACGTGCTCGCCGCGATGCGCGCCGCCGGGTACAACCTCGGCGGGGAGCAGTCGGGTCACCTGATCTTCGCGGACTACGCCACCACCGGCGACGGCCTGCTCACCGGGCTGCAGCTGGCCGCACGCGTCGCCGCGACGGGCAGGTCCGTCCAGACGCTCGCCGCAGAGGCCATGACCCGGCTCCCGCAGGTGCTGATCAACGTCAAGGGTGTGGATCGGACCCGGGTCAAGACGCACCAGCCGGTCCAGCAGGCCGTGGCCCAGGTGGAGGCCCGGCTCGGCGCCACCGGCCGGGTGCTGCTGCGCCCCTCCGGCACCGAGCCGGTGGTTCGCGTGATGGTGGAAGCACCGACCGCGGAGCTGGCCCGCACCGAGTCAGAGGCCCTGGCCGACGTCGTCAAGGCGGAACTCGCCCTCTGACCCACCCCCCGCCCCTCGGTTCGTCGAGGGGCGGGGTCTAGTCCTTGCCCCAGACCATGTCCTTGGCCCTGCCCAGCACCGGGTGGCGCCGCGGCCCCGGGGTGCTCTGCTGATCCGCGTCCTCGGCCGCCTGCCGCTGGGCTTCGGCCAGAGAGGCCAGGAATGCCGGGTTGGTGACCTCGGTCTGTGCCTTGAGCTGGTCGCGGATCTCCCGGAGCAGCGAGATGTTCTCATCCTCTGCGACCGCGGGCGCGGCCTTCGAACGGCGCTCCCGGGCCTCGATCATGCGGGTCATCGGCGCGATGATCACGAAGTAGACGGCGCCGGCGATCAGCAGGAAGTTCACCAGTGCGGTCAGCAGCACGCCGAAGCGGATCGGGGTGTCGTTGAGCACCACCACTGCGAAGTCGTCGAAGTCGGGGGTGCCGACCAGCGCGGAGATCAGCGGCATCAGCACGCCCTCCACCAGCGCGGTGACCACTGCGGTGAATGCGGTGCCGATGACCACCGCGGTGGCCAGGTCCACGACGTTTCCGCGCGTGATGAAGTGTCTGAATCCCTTGAGCATGGAAGAAGTCTAGGACACCGAGGATCTGCTCCCGGCGCTGGTCAGCGCGAGGCTTCCCGGGGTGCATCGACGGCCCGCCGCGCGCCTCAGGGCAGGGGTGGCGCGGCGTCGTCGTACTCCGCCGCCGCTGGCTGGTCCCAGTACTCCTCCAGGGTGAGGCCCTGCGCGGCGACCTCCCGGGCGGTGTCCTGACCGACATAGCGCAGATGCCAGGGCTCGAAGTCGTAGCCGGTGATCTCCTGGGCGCCCTCCAGGTACCGGATCACGAACCCATGGTCCGCGGCGTTCTCGGCGACCCACTGACCCTCCGGGGTGTCGGCGAAGCAGTCTCCCTGGATGCAGTCGGGGTTCTCGATGCTGATCACATCGGCGGCCAGCCCGGTCTGGTGCTCCGAATAGCCTGGGCGGGCGACGAGCTCGTCGGTGGCTTCGGTGCCCACCGCGGCGTGACGGTTCGCATAGATCCCGACCTGCGCGTCATAGGACCGGTAGCCGCTGGTCATCGCGAGGACCTGCCCGTCCGCGCCCGCCGCATCGATGAGCTGCGCGAGCGCCTCCGCCGCGGGTTCACGCAGCAGCAGCTGGTTCTCGGCGGTCGTGCGCACCTGTGGGGCCACCAGGTCCTCGGGGGCGTAGTCCTCCGGCTCCAACGGGTTCTGCGGGTTCACCAGCACGTGGATCGAGTCCGGGTCCCATGAGGGATCACTGGCCCGCTCCGGGGCGGGCTCCTGAGCCGGTCCGGAGCTGGGTTCGGAACTGGGCTCGGAGTTCGGCGACGCGTCCTGGCCGCCCGGGAGCTGGTCCCCACGCACCTCGGAGAGCGTCTGATCCCAGCCCAGCGCCGTGCGGACTCCGTCCCAGGCGCGGGGCAGCAGGTAGCCGATGAGCGCCAGGACGAGGATGAGCAGCAGGACCACCACGGCCCGGCGTCTGCGGTAGATCCGAGCGCGCCGAGCCTGCTGCTCCTGCCACTGCCGGCGTCCCTCCGCGCTCAGCCGAGCCTTCGCCATCAGGAATCCCCTGACCGGGGGTTCGGGATGCAGGGGTTCGGGATCCGGGGGTTCCGGGCACAGGTGGCCGGGAGGGGGCCAGCCGGGAGAGCGGTGAGAGCTGCGATCGTGCAGGCGAGGCGGGGCAGAACCATGTTCGAGGGATCAGACCTTGCGCAGCAGGACGCGGGAGACCGAGTGGTCCTCACCTTTGGCCATCACCAGACGGGCCCGGGAGCGGGTCGGGGCGATGTTCGCGCGCAGGTTCGGGCCGTTGATCCGATTCCAGATGTCGGTGGCACGGGCCTGGGCCTGGTCGTCGTCGAGGAAGGAGTACTGGTGGAAGTAACTCTGCGGATCCGCGAAGGCGCCGTCGCGCCAGCGCATGAACCGGTCCACGTACCACTGCTCGATGTGCTTGGGCTTGGCGTCGACGTAGATCGAGAAGTCGAAGAAGTCGCTCAGCGCGAGACCGGTGGTCCCGTCCTCCCGCACCCGCGCCGGCTGCAGGACGTTGAGCCCCTCCACGATGAGCACATCGGGCTGGCGGATCACCACTTCACGATCCGGGACGATGTCATAGACCAGGTGGGAGTACCAGGGCGCCCGGACCTCGGGCTTGCCCGACTTCACCTCCGAGACCATCCGCAGCAGCGCTCTGCGGTCGTAGGCCTCAGGGAAGCCCTTGCGGTCCATCAGGCCGCGCCGCTGCAGCTCGGCGTTGGGATAGAGGAAGCCGTCGGTGGTGACCAGCTCCACCCGCGGCGTCGAGGGCCAGCGGCGCAGCATCTCCTGGAGCACGCGGGCGGTGGTGGACTTGCCCACGGCCACTGAGCCCGCCACGCCGATGACGAAGGGGGTGCGCAGAGTCTGCTCGCCGAGGAACTCATTGGCCGCCGAGCGCAGCTGGGCGGCGGACTCCACATAGATCGAGAGCAGTCGGCTCAGCGGAAGGTAGATCTGTTCGACCTCGTTGAGCGAGAGATGCTCGCCGATGCCGCGCAGGCGGTCGACGTCGTCCTGGTTCAGCGGCTGCTCGATGGTGTCGGCCAGCCGGGCCCAGGCCTGACGGTCCAGCTCCGCGAACGGGGAGTGGGAGGTGTGCGGCTGATCCGGCTTGAACGGGGATCCTGCCCAGGGCGCGGTGCCCGCCACCAGGGCAGGGAGCGGACCCGTGGAGGCGCGCGGACGAGGATCTTCGGATGGGCGTTCAGACACGTTGACACGATACGCTATCCCTCATGTGTGGAATCGTCGGCTATATAGGCCTGCCCGAGAAGACCAGTCAGCATTCAGCCCTCGACGTGCTCCTGGAAGGACTCCGTCGTCTGGAATACCGCGGCTATGACTCCGCCGGGGTGGCGACCGTGGCGGCCGGCACCGTCTCGACGCGGAAGAAGTCCGGCAAGCTCGCGAACCTCCTCGCGGAGATCGAAGCTGCCCCGATGGCTGAGGCCTCGGTGGGCATCGGACACACCCGCTGGGCCACCCACGGTGCGCCCACCGATCAGAACGCGCACCCGCACCTGGCCGACGACGGCAAGCTCGCCGTCATCCACAACGGCATCATCGAGAACTTCGCCCAGCTCAAGGCCAAGCTCGTCGCTACCGGCGAGGAGTTCAGCTCGCAGACCGACACCGAGGTGGCCGCGAAGCTCATCGGCCAGTACTTCGTGGGCTCCGCCGCGGGCGACCTGACCGAGGCGATGCGTCTGGCAGCCAGTGAGCTCGAGGGTGCCTTCACCCTGCTCGCCGTCCACGCCGACCAGCCCGACCGTGTCGTCGCCTCCCGGCGCAACTCGCCCCTGGTGGTCGGCCTCGGTGAAGGGGAGAACTTCCTCGGCTCCGACGTCTCCGGATTCATCGACTTCACCCGCGAAGCCGTGGAGCTGGAGCAGGACCAGGTCGTGACGATCACCACCGACGACGTCGCCATCATCAACTTCGACGGCACCCCCGCCGAGGGGAAGCGATTCTCGGTGAACTGGGACGCCGCCGCCGCAGAGAAGGGCGGCTACGGCACCTTCATGGAGAAGGAGATCCACGATCAGCCCAAGGCCGTGGAGGACACGCTGCTGGGCCGCACCGACGCCTCCGGCCGCCTGGTCCTCGACGAGCTGCGCATCGACCCCGACGAGCTCAAGGGCATCTCCAAGATCATCGTCCTGGCCTGCGGCACCTCCGCCTACGCCGGCATGGTCGCGAAGTACGCCATCGAGCACTGGGTGCGCGTGCCGGTGGAGGTGGAGCTCTCGCACGAGTTCCGCTACCGCGACCCGATCATCGACGACTCCACCCTGATCGTCTCGCTCTCCCAGTCCGGGGAGACCATGGACACGCTGATGGCGGTCCGCTACGCCAAGGAGCAGGGCGCCCGCACGCTGGCGATCTGCAACACCAACGGCTCCACGATCCCGCGCGAATCCGACGCGGTGCTCTACACCCACGCCGGTCCGGAGATCGCGGTGGCCTCCACCAAAGCGTTCCTGGCCCAGATCACCGCCTCCTACCTGCTGGGCCTCTACATGGCGCAGCTGCGCGGGAAGCTCTTCCAGGGCGAGATCGAGGACATCCTGGCGGACCTGCACAAGATCCCCGCCAAGATCCAGGAAGTCCTGGACGGCGCCGACGACATCCGCCAGCTCGCCCGCGACATGGCCCAGGCCCCGTCGGTGCTCTTCCTCGGTCGCCACGTCGGCTACCCGGTGGCGATGGAGGGCGCGCTGAAGCTCAAGGAGATCGCCTACATCCACGCCGAGGGCTTCGCCGCAGGCGAGCTCAAGCACGGACCGATCGCGCTGATCGACGAGGGCCAGCCGGTGTTCGTCGTCGTGCCGTCCCCGCATGGCCGTGACTCGCTGCACGCCAAGGTGGTCTCGAACATCCAGGAGGTCCGCGCACGCGGCGCCAAGACCATCACCGTGGCCGAGGTCGGCGACGCCGACGTGGTGGACTACTCCGAGACGGTGTTCTACGTCCCGGAGACCCAGCCGCTGCTGATGCCGCTGCTGACCACCGTCCCGCTGCAGATCTTCGCCTGCGCACTGGCCGCCGAGAAGGGCTACGACGTCGACCAGCCGCGCAACCTGGCCAAGTCGGTCACGGTGGAGTGACCATCTCTATGGAGCGGTCGTTCTTCCTGGCCCTCCGCAGAGAGCGGCCATCGATGCAGCGTGACCCTCGGGACAGTGTGACCCGTTTCTCAGCGGGACCTCTCGCAAGAAGGAGCAGCACATGATCGTCGGAATCGGCGTCGACGTCGTCCTGGTGACGCGGTTCGAGCATCAGCTGCGCCGGACTCCGGCGCTGCGGCAGCGGCTCTTCGTCCCGGCCGAGCGTGAGCTCAACACCCGCTCCCTGGCCGCGCGCTTCGCGGCGAAGGAGGCCGTGGCCAAGGCGCTGGGCGCCCCGGCGGGGATGAACTGGCAGGACTGCCAGGTGGTCATGGACTCCGCTGGCGCCCCGCATGTCGAGGTGTCCGGGACCGTGGCGCAGGTCGCCGAGTCCAGGGGGGTCAAGCGCTGGCACCTCTCGCTCTCCCACGACGGCGACGTGGCCACCGCCATGGTGGTCGCGGAGGGCTGATCATGACTGCCGCATCACTTCCGGTCTACTCCGGCACCCAGATCCGGGAGTCTGAAAAACCCCTGGTCGACGCCGGAGAAGGTCCCGCGCTGATGCGTCGCGCCGCCTATGGACTGGCCAGCTGTGTGCTGGGCCTGCTCCGGAGCGCCGGCGGCAGCTACGGAGCCCGGGTCGTGGGCCTCATCGGCTCCGGCAACAACGGCGGCGACGGACTCTACGCCTTGGCCGAGCTGCGCTCCCGCGGGGTCGATGCACGCGCCGTGCTGGTCGCCGACCGCGCCCACCCGCAGGCGTTGGAGGAGTTCCTCCGGGCCGGCGGTCGCGTGATCACCGAGGTCCCCGGCGACACGACCGTGCTGATCGACGCGATCCTCGGCACCGGAGCCCGGGATGCGTTCACGCTCCCCGACGTGCCCGGCCTGATCGCCTCCGCCCGCACCAGCACCGTGGTGGCCTGCGACATCCCTTCCGGGGTCCACGCCGACACGGGACGCTGCCCTGGCGATGCCCTGGCCGCCCAGCACACCGTCACCTTCGGGGCAGCCAAGCTGGGACTGCTGCTCGGACAGGGAGGGCTGCTCAGCGGGGAGATCCACACGGTGGAGATCGGACTGGCGGACCAGCTGCCGGCTCCGGCGGCCTGGGAGCTGACCGGACCAGAGCTCAGCGCACCGCGGCCTCGCCCGGGAGACCACAAGTACACCCGCGGGATCCTGCAGGTGGTGGCCGGCTCCGCGCAGTTCCCCGGAGCCGCCGAACTGACCGTCGGCGCCGCGATCACCTCAGGCGTGGGCATGGTGCGGCTGCAGGCCGAGCTCAGCGTCTCCTCCTCGGTGCTGCAGTCCTGGCCGGAGGCGGTGACGAGTCAGGGCCGTGCGGAGAAGGCGCTGGAGGGTGCCACCGCGGCGGCCATCGGGCCGGGTCTCGGACGGGACCGCTCCCGCCAGGTCGAGGCCGAGACCATCCTGCGCGCCACCGTGGACGCCCAGATGCCCTGCGTGCTCGACGCCACCGGCCTGGAGCTGCTCCGCGGCGATCTGCTCAGCGCCGGCGACCTCGGCGCGGCGCTGATCCTGACCCCGCACCTGGGCGAAGCACGACGGATCGCCGACGCGCTCCAGGACGAGGAGCTGCAGGGGCTGTTCGCCGGGGAGCCTGACACCCTCGAGGCCGCCCGCGCGCTGGCTCAGGCGCTCGGTGCCACGGTCCTGCTCAAGGGGCCGAGCACCGTGGTGGCCGGACCCGACGGTACCGCGCCGCTGATCGTGCGCTCAGCAACTCCTGGACTGGCCACCGCCGGCACCGGCGACGTGCTGACCGGAATCATCGGCGCGCTGCTGGCCACGGCAGGCAGCACGCAGAACCTGGACTTCTCCGGCATCGCCGCCGAGGGCGCCCGACTGCACGCAGCCGCCGCCCAGCGCCTGGACCCCCACGGTCGCGGCCACTTCGGAGCCAGCGCGCTGATCGGCGCGCTGCGCGAGTAGCGGGCGCACCACAATAGTGTCCGTGGCTCTCGATAGGGTGGTTCCATGAGCATCATCGGCGACCCCAGCGCCACCTCCCGTCCCGTCACCTCACGTCCGGCCACCGCCCATCCCGAGCCCGCCGAACGTGCAGCCGTGATCGACCCCGCCGCGATCAGGCATAATGTGCGCACCATCGCCTCCTACGTGGAACCGGCGAAGGTGCTGGTGGCCGTGAAGGCCGAGGGCTACGGGCACGGCGCGGTCACCGCCGCCCGGGCAGCCCTCGAGGGCGGAGCCGACTGGCTGGGCACTGCCCACGTCAGTGAGGCGCTGGTGCTGCGCACCGCAGGGATCCAGGCGCCGCTCCTGGCGTGGCTGCACACTCGTGCCACCGACTTCGCCGCGGCGATCACCGAACACATCGACCTGGGCATCTCCGGCTGGGAGATCCACCATGTGGCTCGCGCGGCAGAATCTCTGCAGAAGCCGGCCCGAGTGCACCTGAAGATCGACACCGGGCTGGGCCGCAACGGCTGCACCATCGAGGAGTGGCCCGAGCTGCTCCGCCTGGCCGCCCAGTACCAGGACCGCGGCCTGCTCAGCGTGGAGGGCATCTTCACCCACCTCGCCGTGGCCGATGAGCCCGACCGCCGCGAGACCGATGACCAGCTGCAGGTCTACCGCCACGCGCTGGAGCTCGCCGAGGCGCACCGGATCGTGCCGGACCTGCGGCACGTGGCGAACACCCCGGGCGCCTTCTCCCGCCCGGACGCCCACTTCGACATGGTGCGCGTCGGGGTCGGGGTCTACGGGCACAGCCCCTTCGCCGACCGCACCGCCGAAGACCTCGGCCTGCGCCCGGCCATGGAGCTGCGCACCACGGTGGCCAACGTGAAGCAGGTGCCGACGGGCCAGGGGATCAGCTACGGACTGACCCACCGGGTGGACCGCCCCACCAGCCTGGCGCTGATTCCGCTGGGCTACGCCGACGGGATCCCGCGGGTGGCGGTCCACGCTCCCGTCTGGATCAACGGACGGCGCTACCGGTCGGTCGGCCGGGTCGCCATGGACCAGTTCGTGGTGGACCTCGGTGAACGCGAGACCGATGTCCAGGTCGGGGACGACGTCGTGATCTTCGGAGGCAGCTCCGGGATCGAGGCGGCCGACTGGGGGAGCGCCGCCGGCACCATCAACTACGAGATCATCACCCGGATCGGGGAACGGGTCCCGCGCATCGTGGTGGACTCCGACCTGGCCGCAGGTCTGGCCACAGGCTCGGTGCCCACCGCGGCGTCACCCGCATCGGCTGCGTCCCCCACGCCGCCGCGGGGTCCGGCATGAGCGCAGCCCAGAGCCCCGCCGCTCCGATCGCAGGTGAGCGGTGGAGCCTCGAGGTGATCCTGGAGGACCTCGACGCCACCGCCGATTTCGCTCAGGCCCTCGCGGAGCTGCTGGAACCCGGAGCGCTGCTGGTGCTCACCGGCGGTCTGGGTGCCGGCAAGACCACCTTCACCCAGTCCCTGGGCCGCGCGCTGGGCGTCAGCGGGATGGTGAGCTCGCCGACCTTCATCCTCAGCCGGATCCACCGATCCCAGGGTCAGGGCCCTGATCTGGTCCACGTGGACGCCTACCGCACCGACCCGGAGGGCCTGGAATCTCTGGACCTGACCTCCACCCTGACCGAGTCCGTGACAGTGGTGGAATGGGGTCGGGGGATGGTCGAGGCGGCGCTGGTAGGAGTCGAGGGATCCTGGCTGGATCTGGAGCTGATCAGGGACACCGGGGCTGAGTCGACGCCGCAGGAGTCCCCGGGCTCGAACTCGGGGGAGACCGAGATCATCACCGACTTCTCCGAGACCGAGGCCGACGTCCTCGGAGCTCGACGGCGCGCCGTCCTGCGCGGATACGGACCTGCCTGGGCGCAGCCGCCGCAGCTGTGACGAACTACGATGGAGGGGTGATTCTCGCGATCGACTCCTCCGCCGGGGCCTCTGTGGCCGTGCTCGACGACGGCCAGGTGCGCGCCCAGTGGCGCACCGCCGTGACGACGACCCACGCCGAGGTGCTCGCCGAAGCGGTCGCCCAGACCATGCGCGAGGCCGAGGTGACCGGGGCCGGGCTCCGCGGCGTCGTCGTCGGTGTGGGTCCGGGCCCCTTCACCGGACTGCGGGTCGGTCTCGCGCTGGCGCACTCGCTCGCCGAGGTCTGGGGCGTCCCGCTCCATGGAGTCTGCAGCCTGGACTCGCTCGCCCAACGTGCCGTGGCCCAGCCGGCGGAGTCTTCCGCCTCGGCGGAGGGCGAGTTCCTCGCCGCCAGCGACGCACGCCGCCGCGAGGTCTACTGGGCCCGCTACCGCGCGGACGCGCAGGGGTTCGCCGAACTGCTCGACGGACCGCAGGTCAGCGCGGCCGCCGAGCTGCCGGACCTCCCGGTGGTCGGCGTCGGCGCGAGCCTGTATCCGCAGGTCCTCACGGCCCGCTCGGCGCTGGAATCACAGTGGCTGCCCGATGCGGTGGAGCTGGGCCTGCTCGCGCAGCGCGAACTGAGGCGCGGGGGAGCACCAGGGTCGACGGGCCCCTCGGCGACGCCGGACACCGCCGGCCCCGCGCAGCCAGACATCACCGCCCGCTCGGTGCTGCGCGACCCGCTCCCGCTGTACCTGCGCGACTCCGACGCCAAGGTGCCCGCCCAGATGCGCGCGAAGCAGGCCTCATGAGCGCACACGATGCCCCGCGCCGGGCGACCCCCGAAGCCGCCACCACCCCCGACGTCAACGTGACCCCTGAGTCCACCGCCGCCCCCGGCTCTGAGCTCTACCCGGTGACCTCGATGACAGCCCTGGACGTTCCCGAGGTGCTCGCCCTGGAGAACCGGCTCTTCCCGCACGACGCCTGGCCCGAAAGCTTCTTCTACGACGAACTGGCACACACCACCGCCGGCCCCGGCGGGCTTCCGACCCGGCGTTACTGGGTCGCCCGGGACGCAGCCGGGCAGCTCGCCGGCTACGCCGGGATGATGTGCGTGCTGCCGCTGGCGGATGTGCAGACCCTCGCCGTCGCTCCCGAGGCCCAGGGCCAGGGGCTGGGCACCCGGCTGCTGCGCCTGCTCATCGGCGCCGCCCGGGAACAGTCCGCCGAGCAGATCCTGCTCGAGGTCCGCGCCGACAACCCCGGGGCGCAGGCCCTCTACCGGCGTGAGGGCTTCACCCACATCCATACCCGGGCGCAGTACTACCCGGACGGGCAGGACGCGCTGATCATGCAGAAGCCGCTGACCGACCCCGCCGCGCCGAGCTCAGCGGCAGACCTCAGGAGCCCCACCCCATGACCGACGCCTCCTCGGCCCGCCGCGCCCCGCTGGTGCTCGGCATCGAGACCTCCTGCGATGAGACCGGCGTCGGGATCGTCCGCGGGACCCACATGCTGGCGAACACCGTCTCGTCCTCCATGGAGGAACACGTGCGCTTCGGCGGCGTCATCCCGGAGATCGCCGCCCGCGCCCACCTCGAGGCCTTCGTGCCGACGCTGCGCCAGGCCCTGGACACCGCCGGGATCGAGCTGCGCGACGTCGACGCGATCGCGGTCACCGCCGGACCCGGCCTCGCGGGCGCGCTGATGGTCGGGCTCTCCGCCGCCAAGGGGCTCGCCCTGGCCGCGGACAAGCCGCTCTACGGGGTCAACCACCTCGTCGCCCACGTCGGCGTGGGCCTGCTGGACCCCGCCGGGGAGAGCGTCGCCGGACCCGCAGGGCTGCGGACGCTGCCGGAGAACACCGGGGCGCTGCTGGTCTCCGGCGGGCACACCGAGATCCTGCGCATCGGCTCGCTGACCAGCGACGTGCAGCTGCTGGGCTCCACTATCGACGACGCCGCCGGTGAGGCCTTCGACAAGACCGCGCGTCTGCTGGGACTGGGCTACCCGGGCGGACCCGCGATCGACGCCGCCGCGGCCACCGGGGATCCGCGCGCATTCCGCTTCCCGCGCGGCCTGACCATGCCGAAGTTCGAAGGCTCGGTCGAGGCCCCGGGCAAGCATCGGCACAACTGGTCCTTCTCCGGACTGAAGACCGCGGTGGCCCGCGCGGTGGAGCAGTTCGAGGTCGCCGGCCGACCGGTCCCGGTCGCAGACATCGCCGCCAGCTTCCAGGAGGCCGTGGTGGACGTCATCACGGCCAAGGCGGTGCGCGCCGCCGGCGAGCACGGCATCACCACGCTGATGCTCGGCGGAGGCGTCGCAGCGAACAAGCGGCTGCGCGAGCTGCTGGCCGAGCGCTGCGCCGCGGCCGGCATCGAGCTGCGCATCCCCCCGGTGAGCCTGTGCACGGACAACGGTGCGATGGTCGCGGCGCTGGGCGCGCAGCTCGTCGCAGCCGGAGTCGCGCCCTCCTCGCTGCAGATCCCCGCGGACTCCTCCCAGCCGGTGGAACGGATCAGCGTCTAGCTCGGCCCGCGGCTCAGACCCCCCCCGCTCAGACCCGCCGTTCAGACCCGCGGCTCAGACTCGCCGCGGGCCGTTGATCGACATCCGGGTACGCGCGGCGGCGTCGAGCACCACCTGCCGCAGATCTCCCTGATGGGTCTCCGCGACCTGGCGCTGCCGGATGTAGCCGGCGCCGTCGCGCATCATCTGCTCGACCAGGGCGAGCTCATCGGCGCAGCCCAGCTCCTTCGCCACCGGCTCGAGCCGGTTGAGCTCCTGCTCGAGGTGATCGGTCACCAGCATCTCGTCGCCCTCGGCGTTGAGGATGATCTCGGCGTCCAGGCCGTAGCGCGCGGCGCGCCACTTGTTCTCCTGCACGAACCACGGCGGCATCGAGACCACCTTGCCGCCGTTCCCGAGGTCCTGCACCGTGGAGTGCACGATGCACTGGGTGAGTGCCGCGACCCCGGCGATCTCCTCGAGCGTGGCCAGTCCGTCACAGACGCGCAGCTCCACGGTGCCCAGCCGGGGCACGGCGCGGACGTCCCAGCGGACCTCGGTGACATCGTTGATCACCCCGGTGTGCTCCAGGTCGCTGACCGCCTTCTCGTAGCCGGACCATTCCTCGAACTGGAAGGACGCCCCGGCGGTGGGCAGCTGCTGGAAGACCAGCGCCCGCTGCGAGGCGTAGCCGGTGTCCTCTCCCGCCCAGTAGGGCGAGGAGGCGGTCAGGGCCTGGAAGTGGGCGTTGTAGTTGCAGAGGGCATTGACCGCCGGCATCGCCTGGGCCACGTCATCGAGGCCCACGTGCACGTGGACCCCGTAGATCACCATCTGCCGGCCCCACCACTGGGTGCGCCGGATCAGCTCCGCATAGCGCTCCTTGTCCGTCACCTCCTGCTCGGTGGGTGCGGCGAAGGGGTGCGAGCCCTGGCAGTAGAGCTCGACGTCGAGCGGCTCGCAGTGGCGCATCACGTTGCTGGCGGTCGCGCGCAGCTGATCCACACCGGTGTTCACGTCCGGGCAGACGTCGGTGACCAGCTCCACCGTGTTGGTCAGCAGCTCCTGCTTCACGAAGGGGTGCTCGTCCTCCGGGCGAAGATCCGGCATGTCCTCATGGCAGGCACTGAGAATCCGGTCCGCCACCGACCGGAGATCTCCGGTCTGTCGGTCCACCAGGGCCAGCTCCCACTCCAGGCCCAGGGTGGAACGTCGTGATTCAGCGAAGGGTAGTTCCAACGTGGCTCCTCAGTGTGTCAGGGCCGGCGGCCGCATCATGAGACAGAATACTGCCCAGACCACCCGATGCCCCATGCCTGGCCCGAAGATCCTCCACCGGCCGGGAATTCATCGGCGTCGCCTCGAGCACCGGCTCGGCTGTTCAGGCGGCGCGGATATCCTGAGTGACATGTCTTCTGCCGGTTCCTCGCGTCGTCGCCCGTTCATCGCTGCGGCGCTGCTCTCCTCTCTGCTGCTCAGCTCCTGCGCCGGCGGCGCCGACACGGACGCCCCCGAGGACTCCTCCGCGCCCAGCGGGCCGAGCGCCGAAGAGTCCGCGGCGGCGGAGGAGCAGCGCCGCGCTGACGCCGAACAGGCACAGGAGGCGGCGCTCGCAGGACCCGGGCAGGAACACCGGGAGCGGGCCGCGGAGATCGTCGCCGAGTACTCGCTCGAGCAGCTCGCCGGATCGGTGCTGGTGGGGGAGTACGCGACCACCGACGCCGCACCGATGGCGGCCCTGGTCACCGAGCTGCACCTGGGCGGCGCCATCATCATGGGCGCCAACGTCCCCGCCTCCGAAGGAGGTGTCGACACCGAGGCCCTGGCCGCCCAGCTGGAGATCCTGCGCGACACCGGCGCGGAGCGCGAGGTGCCCCCGATGATCAGCGTGGACCAGGAGGGCGGCCTGGTCACGCGGGTCGGCGCCCCGCTCACCGAATGGCCCACCCCGATGGCCTACGGGGCGGCCGCAGCCGGGCAGGATGAGTCGGAGCCGGACGACGACGGCGCGCTCCCCCGCTCCGGGCACCGACTCCTCGCCGCTGACCTCGCCGACCTGGGGTTCACCACCAGCTTCGCACCCAACGGCGACGTCACCGTGGGTGCCTCCGATCCGACCATCGGCTCGCGCTCCTTCGGCTCCGACGCCGAGGCGGTCACCACGCTCACCATGGACGGCATCCGCGGCCTCGCCGACGGCGGTCTGGCCGGATCGGTCAAGCACTTTCCCGGGCATGGTTCCGTCACCGAGGATTCCCACCAGACGCTCCCGGTCCAGGACGCCAGCCTCGAGGAGCTTCGCACTCGCGACTGGGCGCCCTTCGCCGAGGCCGCCGAGGCCGGTGTCCCGATGATCATGATGGGCCACATCGAGGTGCCCGCGCTGGAAGCCGGGGTCCCGTCCTCGCTCTCCGAGGCCGCCTACACCGAGCTGCGCGACCTCGGCCACGAGGGTGTGGTCGTCACCGATGCGCTGAACATGGGAGCCATCGTCGAAGCATACGGCGGCGACCAGGCCGCGGTGACCGCCCTGACCGCGGGCGCGGATCTGCTGCTGATGCCCTCTGACGTGCGCGGCGCCCACGCCGGGATCGTCGCGGCCGTGGAGTCGGGCGAGCTTGACCGCTCCCGCCTCGAGGAGGCGTCCGAACGGGTCGCCGCGCTGCAGCTCTGGCAGGCCGATCTGGCCGCAGGAGAGCTCGCCGCCGGCCCCGGTGCCCAGCTGCCCGAGGAGCTGCGCGGCGACGAGGCGACGGAGGAGGCCGAGGACGAGACTGCGGAGGATCAGACCGGACAGGAGACGGCGGCGGAGCTCAGCGAATCTGCCGTGACCCTCGTGACGGGAGAGTGTGAGTCGGACCTGGCAGCGGCGGGCATCACCATCGTCGGGGGCACGGAGCAGGACCGCTCCCGGCTGGCCTCAGCCGCGGAGGCGGAAGGACTGACAGTGGGCGGCGGGGCGGTGGTGAACCTCGTCGGCGAGTCTTCCGCCGCGGGCGGAGACGTCGCGGTGGCCCTGGACCGTCCTGAGGTCCTGGCACTGGCCGACGCCCCCACCCAGATGGCGCTCTACGGCCGCACCCAGGAGTCCTTCGACGCCCTCGCCGCAGTGCTCGCCGGAGCTCAGGCGCCCGGGGCGCTTCCGGTGGAGGTGGGCGAGCTGCCGCGCGGCCACTCCGCCTGCTGAGCGTTCAGAGCGGCTCCACCACCGCGAAGACCCGGTCCTCGCCCAGGCGGGTGATCACCAGGGTGCCATGACGCTTCGGCCCCTTGGTCCGCTTCTTCGGCAGGACCTGCTGACGGAGCTGCTCAGGGGCGACGTCGACCCCGCGCTTCTTGATCTCCAGACTCGTCAGCCCGGCATCGGACACCCAGGTCTTGAGCGTCTTGACGTTGAACGGCTTGACCTCGAGCACCCGGAACTGCCGGGAGAGGCGATGGTCGGGATCGGTCAGAGCCTCGTCGGTGCAGAAGTAGGCGATGTGCTCATCGAGCAGACGAGCACCCAGCGAGTCGGCGAGCTCGGCGACGAGCCCGGAGCGGATCACCGCAGGGTCCGGTTCATGCAGCACCCCGGCGAGCCCGGCTCGCCCGTGTGGCTCGAGCTCCATGCCCGCGCCGAAATCGGTCGCGCTGACCAGCTCCACGGGTGCGGCTCCGCTGCTGGACAGCAGAGTCGCCGCGCGCCGGACTCCGGAACGGGCCAGGGCGTTGAACCACAGCACCACCTCCACCAGATCTCCGTCCACCGAGACCCACTCGGCCTCACAGTCCGAGGGGATCAGCTCATGCGGCAGCCCGGGGCCGAGCTTGACCCCCATCGGGGCGCCGGTGCGCGCCAGAGCGGTCACGAAGCTCAGCGGCGGAGAGAAGGACTCGGGGTCCCAGAGCCTTGAGGGCCCGGTCGCTGCGGTGTCCTGTGCCGCGTGCGGATCGCGGCGCGCCGGATCCAGCCACAGGCCCCAGCCGGGGGGAGCCCCCGAGCGCAGCAGATCGAAGGTCTCCGCGAAGTCCTCGGCCGTGCCGTGCTGGACCGCGGCCTCCGGAAAGGGATGCAGGTTCATGGTGGCCGCCGCCGCGATGCTCTCATCCGCCTCCACCGCCGTCACGGCCAGTCCCAGCGATGCGGCGGCCAGCGCATCACCGCCCAGACCACAGCCGAGATCGACCACCCGGTCCAGACCTGCGGCGCGGAAGCGCTGGGCATGGCGCGCCGCGACCGGAAGGCGCGTCGACTGCTGCAGACCCTCATGGGTGAAGAGCATCCGGTCGGCGAACTCGCCGAACTTCTTCCGCGCCGCCGCCCGCAGCCGGGACTGCGTCAGGGCCGCCGCCACCCGATCCGCCGGGTGGCCGGCCTCACGCAGCCGCAGATTCAACCCGAACGCCGCCTGCTGGTCATAGGGCGGCAGCGAGTTCAGCAGCTCCCACCCCTCCGGGGTGAGAACTGGGGAGAGCGCATCAGCGGCGGGGGAAGACATCGCTTCTACGGTACCGGCAGCGCCCCTCGAATCCGGACGGACCCTGACCGGTGGCGCCGCGATCACGCCTAATACCACACGCGCACGTGACGGAATCTCTCGGACTGTCATATTCGGCACCACGGTTGCGTTAAATTAGTTAACTCTGTAGCTTCTATTTAGCTTAGGGGACACTAAGTAGAGATCTCCTCCCGGAAACCCGGAATCATCCACCGTGAAAGGCAGGGCCATGCCCACCGAAGACTTCGCACCCCAGGACGCCGCACTCGAGAGCGCCCGAGTCGCCACCGGCTCCGAGCGGACCGCGCGCAGCTCGGCCGCGACGCTCCGCTCCAGGGCCCTGGGGGGACTCTCTCTCGGCGTCATCGCGATGCTCGCCCTGAGCGCCTGCGGATCAGATGCCCAGGTCGAGGAGCCGGATGCCGGCGAGTCGGAGGCGAGCGAGACCGAAGAGGGTGGGACTGAGGCTGCCGAGACTGACGCTGAAGGCTCGGCCACGGTCACCATCGAGGATGATCACGGCACTCATGAGGTCCCCACAGATCCACAGAGCGTCGTCGTCACGGACAACAGGTCCTACCGGACCCTGGAGGCTTTCGGGGTCGAGCCCAGCGCCGCCGCCCGAAGCCTGATGGACGCCCAGACCCACGCCTACGCCGAGGACGAGTCGATCCTGGACCTGGGCAACCACCGAGAGCCCGACCTGGAGAACGTCGTCGCGGCCGAGCCCGACCTGATCATCAACGGACAGCGCTTCCAGGACTACTACGAGGACCTCGGCGGTCTCGCGCCCGATGCCACCGTCCTGGAGTTCGAGCCGCAGGCGGACGCTGACCTGGTCGAAGAGCTGATCCGCAAGACCGAGTCGCTCGGTGAGGTCTTCGGTCAGGAGGACATCGCGGCTGACCTCGTCGAGGAGCTGGAAGTCGAGATGACTCGGGTCCAGGAGGCCTACGACGGCGAGTCCACCGTGATGGGGCTGCTCACCTCCGGCGGTGACATGAGCTACGTGGCACCAGGTCCCGACGGCCGCGCCATCGGACCGGTCTTCGACACCTTCAACCTCACTCCCGCACTGGAGCAGGAGGGTGAGAACGAGTCCCACGGCGATGACATCTCCGTGGAGGCCATCGCCACCGCCGACCCAGACTGGCTGCTCGTGCTGGACCGCGACGCCCGACTCACCCTGGATGAGGGCGAGGAGTACACCCCTGCCGCCGAGGTCGTCGAAGAGTCGGCCGCACTGGCCAACGTCTCCGCGGTGGAGAACGACCAGGTCGTGTACCTGCCGGAGAACTTCTACCTCACCGAAGACATCCAGGCCTACACCGAATTCTTCCGCGACTTCGCAGACGCACTCGAAGCCGCGGAATGACCGCAGTTCACTTTCTTGCCAGTCGGTGAATGATGGTCGCCCGACGGTCCCGCGCAGGCCTGGACAACCTGCGTGGGACCGTCCCTAATATCGCTATAGGGTTATTCGCTATTCAGTAACCAGACCGGCAGAATATGTATCCTCTCGCATAGTCATGCCACTGCTCTTGGAAAGTCCCATGCCTGATACCCCACCCGCGGCGCTGAGCCGCGACGGACGCGTGTCCCCGGAGAGTCCGCCGGACACCGGACCGGAGTCCCCGCCGGCGCCCCCAGCTGGAACCGCGTCGGCCCCCGCCGCCAGGTCCACGCCGAGATCACCGGATGCCCGAGCGACCCGCAGGCAGCGGCTCTTCACGCCGGCTCTGGTGGTCGGGATCCTGATCACCCTGGGCCTGCTGCTGCTCTCGCTGACCACCGGGCAGTACGACGTCTTCGCAGACGATGGGTTCTGGATGTTCGGCATCACCCGGGTCCCCCGCACCATCGCGCTGGTCCTGGCGGGGGCGTCCATGGCCATGTGCGGACTGATCATGCAGCTGCTCACGCAGAACCGCTTCGTGGAGCCCACCACCACCGGCACCACCGAATGGGCCGGGCTGGGGCTGATCCTGGTGCTCTGGCTCTTCCCCGGCGCCTCGATGCTGGCCAGGATGGGCGGGGCCGTGACGATGGCCTTCATCGGCACCGTGATCTTCTTCCTGTTCCTGCAGCGAGTCACCCTGAGGTCCTCGCTGATCGTGCCGATCATCGGCATCATGCTGGGCGCGGTGGTCAGCTCCTTCACGACCTACATCGCGCTGATGACCGATCACCTGCAGACCCTGGGCATCTGGTTCGCCGGATCCTTCACCCGCGTCGTCGAAGGCCGCTATGAGCTGATGTTCCTGGTGCTGGTGGTGACGATCCTGGTCTTCATCACCGCCGACCAGTTCACCGTGGCCGGCCTCGGCAAGGACATGGCCACCAACGTCGGGCTGAACTACACCGCGGTGCTGTTCCTGGGCACCGCCATGGTCGCGGTGGCCACCGGGGTGACCGCCACGGTGGTGGGCACGCTGCCCTTCCTGGGCCTGGTGGTGCCCAACATCATCTCGCTGTTCCGTGGAGATGACCTGCGCAGCAACCTGCCATGGGTCGCGCTGCTCGGCATCGCGATCGTGACCGCCTGTGACCTGATCGGACGCACCATCCGCGCACCCTTCGAGATCCCGGTGGGGCTGGTGCTGGGCCTGGTCGGGGCCGTGGTGTTCATCGGGCTGCTCCTGCGGCAGCGCCGGAAGGGCGGGCTGCTGACATGACCACGCAGCTCGGCCACCTGCGCCGCACCCCGCCGGTCTCCTCCGGAACCGAGACGGCCTCCGCCGGCACCACCGCCTGCGCCGCCGCGACCCAGCCGAGACGACATTCCGGGGCGATCACCACCCGACGCCACGGGGTGCGCTATTGGGGCGTGATGGCGCTGCTGGGTGGGCTCTCGGTCTTCTTCACCGCAGGGATCCTCGGCTACGACAACCCGATGCCCTTCGGCTCCGACGGCTACTGGCTGATCGCGAGGATGCGGGTCGAGACCGTGCTGGTCATCGGCGTCGTCGTCTTCTGCCAGGCGATGGCCACGGTGTCCTTCCAGACCGCGACCAACAATCGGATCATCACGCCCTCGATCATGGGATTCGAGTCGCTGTATGTGGCGATCCAGACCGGCGCGGTGTTCTTCTTCGGCATCGCCGGGATCACCCTGGTCACCGGGCTGCCACAGTTCCTGATGCAGGCCGGGGCGATGGTGCTCTTCGCGACCATCCTCTACACCTGGCTGCTGAGCGGGAAGTTCTCCAACATCCACATCATGCTGCTGGTCGGAGTGGTGATCGGCGGGGGGCTGGGCTCGCTCTCGACCTTCATGCAGCGGGTGCTGACCCCGAGCGAGTTCGATGTGCTCACCGCACGGCTCTTCGGCAACATCGGCAACGCCCGCGGCGAGTACCTGCCCTATGCGATCCCGATCGCGCTGGCGGCCGCAGGAGTGTTGTGGTTGCGCGCGCGCCGGCTCAACGTGGTCGCCCTGGGACGCAACACCGCGGACAACCTCGGGGTCGACCACAGGCGTGAGGTGATGATCATCCTGGCGCTGGTCTCGGTGCTGATGGCGATGAGCACCTCCCTGGTGGGTCCGATGACCTTCCTGGGCTTCCTGGTCGCCACCCTGGCGTACCAGTTCGCGGACACCTACTCCCATCGGATGCTGTTCCCGATGGCGATGCTCATCGGGTACACCGTCCTGGCCGGGGCGTATTTCATCATGCGCAACATCTTCTACGCCCAGGGCGCGGTGACTTTGATCATCGAGCTCATCGGCGGAATCGTCTTCCTGATAGTCCTGATGCGAAAGGGTCGCCTGTGATCAGCCTCACCGAGGTCGCCAAGAACTACGGTTCCGCGGGAGCCAGCGACGCCGTCGCCATCGGTCCGGTCAGCGTGGACATCGCCGCGGGCGGGATCACCGCTCTGGTCGGCCCCAACGGCGCCGGAAAGTCCACGATCCTGACCATGATCGGGCGGCTGCTCGATGTGGATGCCGGACGGATCGAGGTGGCCGGGCACGACGTCGTGAAATCGCCATCGAAGACCATCGCGAAGATCCTCTCGATCCTGCGCCAGGAGAACCACTTCGTCACCCGACTCACCGTGCGCCAGCTCGTGGGCTTCGGCCGCTTCCCGCATTCACAGGGCCGACTCACCCATGAGGATGAGCGTCACATCTCCGAGGCCATCGACTTCCTGGACCTGACAGCGTTGGAGGGGCGATACCTGGACCAGCTCTCCGGCGGCCAGCGCCAGCGCGCGTATGTGGCGATGGTGCTGGCCCAGGGCACCGACTACGTGCTCCTCGATGAGCCGCTGAACAACCTGGACATGCAGCACGCGGTGCAGATGATGCAGCAGCTGCGCCGCGCCGCCGACGAGCTGGGCCGCACCGTGGTCATCGTGCTCCACGACATCAACTTCGCCGCCCGGTACTCGGACCGGATCCTGGCGATGAAGGACGGGGTGGTGGTCGAGCACGGAACCCCGGCGGAGATCATGCAGGATGCGGTGCTGACCCGGGTCTTCGACACCGAGGTCACCGTGATCGAGGGTCCTGGCGGCCCGCTCGCGGTGTACTACTGAGCTTCTGGTGCTGGTCCCGGAACTAACTGAATTCACCGGCCCCGGCCGCGGTCGAAGAACAGCTCCAGGGCTATCGGGGAGGAGGGCGGGACTCACCTTCACGAGCCACCGATGACCAAGGCGGGTCCGAGGTGGAGACCTCAGACCCGCCGTGATGAAATAAGTGTCAGCTGCCCCGGACGTCCTCCGCCGAGGACTTCGCGGAGTCAGCGACCGTGTCCTTCTGGTCCTGGGCTTCAGACTTCACGTTCTGGGCACTCTCAGCGGCCGAGTCGCGGACCCGCTGCACAGACTCCTGCGCCGGCTCCTTGAGCTCCTCGGCCATCGACTACGCCTGGCTCTTCGCATCATCTACCAGCGGTTTCGTCTGATCCTCAAGCTTCGCCGCTGCCCTCTTCTCCGGCTCAGAGGCCGGAAGGATGGACGCCGCCAACCAACCCGCCCCCAGAGCGATCAAGCCCGCCGCGAGCGGGTTCCCCTGGGTCTTGTGCTTGAGCTCCTGAGGTGCCCGCCGGGCACTGGAGGCGGCATGATGTGCACTTTCCGAGACCTCAGAGGAAGCATCATCGGCTGACCCCATCACACTGTCCTTCCAGCCACCCACGGTGCTGCGGAGCTTTTCTGTCTGGCGCTGCGCCACCTTGGACGGGGAGACCTTGTCGGCGACGGCGTCAACGTCGAGGGAGAGGCTGTTGCGGGTCCGCTCGATATCGGCGCGGATCTCATCGGGGCTCTGCTGTGTCATCGGGTCTCCTTGGAGGGGGTGAGAGCATCAGGGATCTCTTTGAGGGTCTCCGCGGTCTGCGGTGCCCCTTCGGCCTGATCGAGGTTCTTCTTGCCGAGCACCGCCAGGACGGCGCCGATGATCGCCCAGATCACGGCGACGATGACCGCAGACCAGGCGCTGCCGATCACGGTGGCGCCCAGAGCGGCCCAGAGGGCGATGGAGAGGAAGAGCAGCACGAAGTGCCCGGCGATTCCGGCGCCGCCGAACATGCCAGCACCCTTTCCTGCGTTCATCGCGGTCTCGCGAAGTTCGGCCTTGCCGAGGGCGATCTCCTGCCGGATCAGGGTGGAGAGGTCACTGCTGACGTTGGACATGAGCGAACCCAGTGATTCTTTTTCGACACTACGCTCCCATTCGGGCGTGGGATCTGCCCCAGAGGTGGGTTCAGGGTCCGTGGGGCGACGGGCATGGCTGCTCATCGGCCAGCACCGCCGGCGTAGGGATCAGCGTCGCCGGTGTAACCCGGGGTGGGACTGGCGGGACCGGTTTCGTAGGCCGGGGCACCGGTGCTCTGGTTTCCGGAGACCAGAGCAGCAGCCGGCGACTCGGTTCCTACCGGGCCCGTCCCCGTTCCGGTCGGAGCGGTACCGGGGGTGCTGGTGCCGGCACCCTGGCTCGAGGTCGAGGAGCCCTGCCGAGCATCATCGGCGTGGTGCTGCTTGAGTCCGCGGGTCAGTCGGCCCGCGGCGAACCCGACGCCGGCGGCGATCGCCAGGAACGCCACCGGTCGACGACGTGCGAAGCTCTGGACCTCCTGGAGGACCTCCTTGGGGTCATGGTCCTCGAGCCAGGTGGCCGTGGCTTCGGCGCGTGAGTTCAGCTGGTCCACAAGGTCCTTGGCGACCCCGGGCTCGGGCTTCTCGCCGCGAGCGATGCGGGCGACGTCGTCGCTGAAGGTGCGCACCGCGCCGGCTGCGCGACCGAGCTGCTCAGACGCCTGGGACTCGAGCATCGTGCCCGCCTCATCGCCCAGGCGCTTGGCCTCGCGCACGGCGTCGTCCTTGACCCCTGCGGCTTCCTGCGCGGCGGTGTCCTTGACCGCTCGTCCGGCGTCTCTGGCGTCGTTGCCGACATCCTGAGCCGCCGACTTGGCCTGATCCGACTGCTTCTGGGTGTGAGACGCAGAAGCGGACGCGGAACCAGACGTGGAGCGAGACCCGGAGTCGGGGTGCCCCGAGTGCTGTTGCTGCCCGGAGATCGGCATGGTCCCCAGTGGGAGATCGTTCGCTGCAGAACCGGGCTCCCTGCCGGAGGTTGATGGAGGCGTCGGGAACGTCTTATCCCGTGACGCGTCCGCTCCGCCGAGGTTGCTTTGAGGTGTGTTGTGTGGGTTTACCATGTCTGCCTTTCGTGGTGTCCTCGGATTCGCGACGAACCGAGATTGAACAGAGGGTCTGGAGATCCACTGGAAGGGTGATGCCCGACAGCTCAGCGTCGGACAGCCTCGTCCGGTCCAGCGGCTGGTGCGTCCTGGCTTCGGCCTGCGGATCTGCGCAGGTTGCGTGCGCGCTCGACATCCTCCTGATGTTTCTGCGCCTTCTTGTCGCTGGCCTTGGTGTCTCGAGCGGGAAGCTGGAGGTTCTCCTCTGCGGGCATTCCAGCCTGGAGCTCACGGCCGCGCTCAACTTCGCTGTCGACCTCTGCACCGAAGAGCAGGATCGCATTGACGATGTATATCCACAGCAGCAAGATGATGACCCCAGCCAGCGCTCCATACGTGGCGTTGTAGTTGCCGAAGTTGGACACGTAGAAGAAAAAGCCCACAGAGGCCAGTACCGCGACCACGATGGCGATGAGGGCACCGACGCTCACCCAGCGGAACTTCGGCTGCTTCACGTTGGGAGTTGCGTAATAGAGCAGAGCAACGACGAAGACGACGACGAAGGCCAGGATGAACCATTGAGCGATGCTCCACACCGTGATTGCGGTCGAGCCAAGCCCGATCACGTTTCCCACTGCTTCTGCCACCGGTCCTGACAGGACCAGGATCATCAGGGCAACGGCTCCCAGGACGAGGATCAATGCTGTCAGGAGATACATCTGCACATTCAGCTTGATCCCACCGCGACCTTCAGGAACCTCGTGGATGATGTTCATCGCCCGGCCGAAGGCCTTCACATAGCCCGACGCCGACCACAGCGCGATCAGCAATCCGAGGATAAGTCCCAGCCCCGGAGCAGGGGCTGTCAGGACAGACTCCAAGGCAGGTCGGACGGTGCCCCACGTGTCGGAGGGAACAATGCCCTCCGCCTGATCCAGAACCGCGGTCACGGTTCCTCCTCCCTGACCGAACAGGCTCAGCACCGAGACCACGGCGATCAGCGCCGGGAAGATGGAAAGGACCGTGCGGTAGGTGAGGCCGGCGGCGAGATCGGTGCAGCCGTCAGCCGAGAATTCGCGGATCGTGGTCCTGAGGATGTACTTCCACGTCGGCTTGGTGATCTCAGCAGGAGAGTCAGGTTTGCGATCGTCTTCGGGGTGAGGAGCGTCCGCCGGATCATTTTCGGTATTGTCGCGGGAGCTGTGGGACATCAGACGTGCCTTTCTCCGGGTGTGGGGAGCATGAGCTCCAGTGAGTGATGAGGTTCTGGGTTCAGTCGCCCGGCCACTCTCCGGTGAGCCGCTGAAACGCCCTGGCCCCGCCTCGGTCGACCAACGCCTTGACGAAGGCGAAGAGCGCGCCCTGAAGGGCAGCAGCTGAGAGCACCTCGCCAAGGTTGAAGTCGGACTGCATCGCTTTGGGAGCATCGTCGCGGTGTTCCCATGGAAGCCGCTTCCATATCTGTTTGAACACCATGCCAGCGACAGCCCCGCTGATCAGGCTGTTGACCAGTCCGATGGGGCGATAGAGGAGCTTCGCCGAAGTGTTGCTAGATTCCTTCTTGGCCATCGTGATCTTCCTTCCATGGTCGAGCTGCGGTCATCCTGTTCAGCTCACCTGCGAGCCCGGCCAACGACGATGAGGGCCGCGGTCGCAGCAACAGTCGCCACACCGATCCATCCGTTCCGGTTCGGCTTGCCCTGTTCGTCGGTGACAAAGTCTCTTGCGCGCCTGAAGTATGTGAGGGCGTGCTGGCGGGCGCCGTGAATCTCAGCGGCGACGCGATGCTTCACCTCATCGAGCTGCACCTGTGCCTGTGATTTCACATCGAACTTCTCAGCCAGTGCCTCGACGGTTTCACCAAGCTCGCGACGAGTGCGCGCAAGGTCGGCCTCGATCTGCTCCGGGGAGGCGCCCTTCTCCGGCTCCGGCGGAGCCACGGAAGGGTTCGCCCTGCCTGCGGTCGGGCGGGGCAGTTGAGCGTTCACATTGCTAGCGGGTGTCATGGCGGCTGTGTTCCTTAATCTCGGCAACGTCGCGGTTGACATTGGCGATCGTTCGTTCCGGCGCGAGAGAGAGCTTTTCCATCTTCTTCTTGCCGAGCAGTGCTGCGATGGCGGCAGTCATGAAGAGAACAGCGGTGACTATGAGTGCCGCCGCCCACGCCGGCAGAACGGTGGTCAACCCTAGGATGGCTGTGGCAATCAGGGCCCCGAAGCCGAACCAGGCCAGGATGCCTCCGGCCCCTAAGAAGCCTGCGCCGATCCCGCCGTGCTTGGCGGTCGCGGTCAACTCCGCCTGGACGAGTTTCAGCTCGTCGCGGATCAACCGTGAGGTCTGCTCTGAGAGGCGATTCATCAACTCGGGAACTGATGGTTCCGACGATCGTGCGGGGTGACTCATGATGTGTGCCCTTTGCATTGAAACGACGTACAACCTGGTTGTTGCTGACGTTCGAGGATGAAGCTGCCACCTGTGGTCAGTCGGGTGGTCAGCGGGGTGGACAGATCGGACGCAGAGCCTGCCATTGCCGTCTTCCCGGTGTGCGGCAGCCACTGCATGTCGCGAGAGTGCACTCCGTGCAGCCGGGCCCGCTCCTGATGGCACCTGCCAGGGGCCCGATCGCGCTCTCGGACCAGGCCCCTGGCAGACGCTCGACGTCTAACCCTGAATGCGCACGTTGCAGAGACGTCACTCAGTGCTTCGCACCGGGCTTGGCGTCGCCTTCAACGTCGATCTCTTCCTTGCGGACCTCGCCGGAGACGGTTTCGGTGTCCTGGACAGTCCGCTTGCCGATATTGACCTTCTCCGTGGCCACGGTCTCTTTGTCCACCACGGGGCGTTCCTCGTGCAGCGTCACGACCTCCTCCTGGCGGCCCGCCTCATCGATCTTGCCTGCAGAGCGCGCCTCGGCAGAGTTCGGGTCGACCTTCTCCCGCTCAACGACGAGCTCTTCGCGCTGGACGGGCACCTCAACGCTCTGGTTCTCGGTGCGAATCCGCTTGTGCAGGCGTACCTGACCTGCCTCACGCTGCTCGGTGCCGACCTTCAGGCGCTCCTCGTGGGCGACCATCTTGTCGGCATCGGCGTCAACACCGGGCCCATCCGTGTCCACCCCGTGGCGTCCGGTGCTGGGGTCAGTGCTGTAGTAGTCCCAGAGGCGCTGCTCCTCTTCAACACTGAGGTGTCCGTCGACGTCGATGTTGGGGGCATCCTTGATGTAGGCCTTGGTGAACGGCACCCTGAGACCGCCGGGGGAGTAGCTTGTCGCGCCGAAGGGGATGAACGTCTCCTTGGCACCGAAGAGGCCCATGTTCACGGTGACGAACTCGGGTTCTTGTGTCTGAGCATCGACGTAGACCTGACCGACCGAGCCAATTTTGGCTCCCTCACTGTCGTATACGTCTGCGTTCTCGATTAAGTCGACGTCGAAGTTGCGGTTCACCATGGTCATTCACTCGCCTTTCCATGCCCCGGGCTTCGGGGTCAAGATTCTTAGAAAGAATATTTATGTACCAAATAAAACATGAACATGAGCTACTAGAATCGTTCGTGTAGTGGTGATCTACAAAGCCTCTCTAATGTCCTGGGTTGGACTGTGAGGTTGACGCCCGCCGGATCGTTTGGGTGGACCTGGCCTCGCTCGTCTCCCTCCTCGTCTTCTTCGCCGAGTCACTCCTTGACCGTCCCGTCTGATCGCCGTCAGGACGTGTTTCTGGCTACCTCTTCGGTCGGCTCAGATGCATGCGGGCCACGTGTTCATGTTGTCGAGGCGTCTGCAAGATGTCGACCTGCGCTGAAGATTACACTGTAAACACAGCCCTCGGCAATAGTCGCCCGGAGGCAGTTCGGCGCCAGTGTGGCAGCGTGTCGCGTCATGCCGCTGGCGTCCCGCTGGGGCCCCGTGATTTCTGTCGTTCGGGCGTGGGTTGCGGGTGTGCTCTACGTCGGGCGGCGTGAACCGACCGGTCTGGGTCTGCGATCGGCGTCTGGCTTGGGCGTTCGAGGCGGTGTCCAAGACCTTCGAACCGGGGAGGCGCGACCGCGAGGGAAAATTTGACTGAAGGCGCGGAGAAACGTCGCCGGAGTACCATAGATGGGCGCACGCATAAGCGTTCACCAGGTGGGCGTCTATTGAGGAAGTCACCTATTCGGTATCGAGGTAGATATAAATGGATCGGACATTCGACGCTGCAGGTCCAGATAAGGCGCGACCCGGCCTCAGTCGTGAATTGGTGGTGAAGTCAGCCGTGTCGTTCATCGACGCACATGGCGCACAGAAGCTCACGATGCGCGCCCTCGGTGCCAGTCTGGATGTAGAGGCAATGGCGCTGTACAGGCATGTCTCAGGGCGTGAAGACCTGCTCGAGTCTGTGGTAGCTGAGCTGTTGCGAGGGCTGGAAGACGATCTGGATAAGCAGCTCAGTGAGACATGGCAGGGGTACCTTCAGACCTTTGCTCATCATGTTCGCCAGATTGCGGTGGAGCACCCTCTGGTCTTCCCACTCGTCGCGACTCGACATCCTGCGGCACCATGGCTTCGCCCTCCGCTGCGCAGCCTGTCTCTGGTAGAAGGCTTCCTACGCGCGCTCATTGACCATGGTTTCAGCGACTCCGCCGCAGTTCACACCTACCGAATCATCAGCAGCTTCCTTCTCGGGCACCTGCTGCTGGAATCCGTCGTCCGCGGCGCTGAGGTCTCATCCGTAGAAATTCCCTTGGACGAAGGAAATGCGATTGTCCCTGAAGGGGATTCTGGTCTGGATCTGAGTCGATTCCCGGTGGTGATGCGCTTGAAGGGGGCACTCAGTGAGGATCATTCCAGGAGGGAATTTGAGATCGGATTGGAAGCTCTGATTGATAGAATAGAATTCTTTATTAGTCAATAAAGCGAAATTTAATAAAGCTTGATCTATCCGATCGTCGCCTGTTAAGTGATTCTTTTATGCGCCCATTTAATCTTTCTCTCGACCCGATTCTGTTGTCTCGTGCCGGGTCGATTCGAAGCTCTGGAGGATTGATGAGGTGCGCTGCCTCGCGAGTTTTTTATCGTCTCCATCGCATGTGGCTCTTCGCCTCTTCCGGCTCGCGATCATGAAGATTGGCACCGCAGCTTCGGATGATCGCGGGATTTCGCAGATCCAGCAGACGCCTCCTGTGTCACGCAGACATCAGACTACTGAGTCGGCACGAGTGACGGTCCTTGAGAGATCGATGCAGATCAACGAAGGGTGCACCATCCTGGAGCGATAGACGTGACTCAGGAAAGTGCTCACTCCAGTCTCAGCTGATGAGACTGCCACCGCGCGGGTACAGGGATCCGCAGGCCTCGACCTATCATTTTGGGTCTGCGCCGCACTCGGCGCCGCCCACCATCAATCCTTCTGTGGAGATGCCCAGCAATGTCTACCTCTGTTGACCCCTCTGTGCCCGGCGCCTCGAACCGAAAAGTCGACGACGTAGCCGATGAGAACCTGACAGTCCCGCGCCGCCGGATCATCATGGCCTCGCTGATCGGGACCACGATCGAGTTCTACGACTTCTACATCTACGCCACCGCAGCCGTCTCGATCTTCCCTCTGCTCTTCTTCTACGGCGATGAGGGCTCCGCGCTGCTGGCCTCGATGGCGACCTTCGGCGCGGCCTTCGTGGCGCGGCCGCTGGGAGCGATCATCTTCGGCCACTACGGGGACAAGGTCGGACGCAAGGCCACCCTGGTCGGCGCGCTGCTGACCATGGGCATCGCGACATTCCTGATCGGCACGCTGCCCACCTACCAGCAGATCGGTCTGTGGGCGCCAGCGATGCTGACCATCCTGCGCTTCTGCCAGGGCCTCGGCCTGGGCGGAGAATGGTCCGGTGCCGCACTGCTGGCCTCGGAGACCGCCCGACCGGGCAAGCGTGCGCAGGCCGCCATGTGGCCGCAGCTCGGCGCCCCCTTCGGCTTCATGCTCGCCAACGGTCTCTTCCTGCTGCTGGCCACCCTCTTCTCCTACGACTCCACCGCGACCGACCTCAACGACCCCTTCCTGGTCTGGGGCTGGCGACTGCCGTTCCTGCTCTCGGTGATCATGGTCGCCGTCGGGCTCTACGTGCGGCTGCGGATCGAGGAGACCCCGGTCTTCGCCAAGGCCATGGAAAGCAACGAGCGGGTCAAGGCCCCCATCGGTGAGGTGTTCCGGCGCAACTGGTGGGAGATCATCCTGGGCACCTTCATCATGCTCGCCACCTACGGACTGTTCTACCTGATGACCACCTGGGTCCTGTCCTACGCCATCGGCAGCGCCGAGGTCGGAGGCCTGGGCTACGGATATCAGGACTTCCTGGTGCTGCAGATCGTCGCGATCACCTTCTTCGCGATCTTCGTGCCGGTGGCCGGCCGACTTGCCGACCGCTTCGGCCGGCGCCCGATGCTGATCGTGGTCACGATCGCGATCATGATCTTCGGGCTGACCTTCCGCTACTGGCTCTCCGCCGAGTCCATGGGCACCGGCGAGGACCTCAACGTCTGGCAGATGCTGGCCTTCCTCGCCGTCGGGATGACGCTGATGGGGCTTACCTTCGGCCCGATGTCTGCGGTGCTGCCGGAGCTGTTCCCGACGAACACCCGCTACACCGGATCGGGCGTGGCCTACAACGCCGCCTCGATCCTTGGTGCGGCGCTGACCCCGTTCGTGGCGGCCTGGCTGGTCCAGGCCTCCGGCGTCGGAGCGGTCGGGCTGTATCTGGCCGGCCTGGGCGTGCTCACGCTGATCGCTCTGATCCTGGCCCCGGAGACCTCGAAGAAGTCGCTCTACACCGAGGCTGCCAAGTAGCCGATCGGCTCCAGCTGCCCCGTCCCAGGCACATCAGCCAGGGGCGGGGCAGCTCTGTGTCCGGGTGAGCGCAGGGTTCCGCTCAGCCGTCGATCACGGCGACCAGCTCGTCGAGGAACCCGCCGAAGTCGGTGCCTCGGCGCAGGATCCGCTGCAGCGACTCGCGTTCGCTGAGCACCTCGATGAGCTGTTCGAAGATGGTCTGGAACGCATCGCGCTCTGACTCGGAGAACGCCGCCAGGGCCACGACCTGGATGCGACCCTCGCCCCAGCGGATCGATCCCTCGGCGATCCCGATGGAGAGCGCCGTGCGTCGGGCCGTCATGGTCAGCGCGTGGGGGACCGCGAGCGACTCGGTGAACGCGGTGGAGGAGAGGCGTTCGCGCTCGATGGTGCCCAGCACATAGTCCTCATCGATGACGCCCTCGGCCAGGAGCGGAGCGCTGAGCTGGCGGATCGCATCCTCCTCATCCTTGGCCTTGAGCGGGCGGATGAAGGCCTGGGGGCTGAAGTACCGCTCGAGCTCTCCGCGCAGTCGGGTGAGCCGGCGGGCGCGACGACGCTTCGACGCCACCGCGGCGATGCGCTGCATGTCGGCGTCGGTGATGAACGGTGCCAGCTGCACCGTGCGCTCATCGGGCACCGGGGGTTCGATCGTGGTCAGCACCAGATCGGTGTCCATCCCGGCCCAGTCAGGATCCGTCCGGGTCTCCACCGCGGTCACCTCGATGCCCGGGCCGAGTGATTCATCCAGCCGTGAGCGCAGCAGATCGTGCAGCTCGTAGTAGCCGGGACAGACGATGGTCGCGGTCAGCGCGGCGTCCGCGCGACGGCTGCGCTCGAGCCGGCCGCCCACATGCATGGCGATATAGGCGATCTCATCCTCACGGATCAGCACGTCCAGCTGTTCGGAGATGTCACTGGCGATGGAGACCGCGACCTGGAAGATCATCGGATAGGTCGATTTCAGCGACTTGGTCAGCGGGTTGCGGGAGAATGCCTGCTCCCGAGCCCGGTGGACCAGGTTCTGCACGTGCAGGCTCAGCCGCCGGATGAAGTCCGCGTGAGCGATGTCGACCAGATACTCCTGGGCGGCGTGGCCCACGGCGCGGATCACCGCCCGTTCCACCTCGGCGTCCAGCGGCACCTCGGTGCCTGCGCTGCCGTCCGAGGCGACCACCCGGGTCAGCACCAGCGAGGCCAGGTGCTGCAGGTCGCCCTGGCCCAGACTCACCCCGAAATGCTCCGAGGCCAGCTTCCCGACGACGCCGGCGAGCCGCTCCTGCTGGGCGCTGGGCTGCAGATGGGTGCCCTCCAGGGGATGGCCGTGGCTGACCCGATCTGCGGCGATGGCCACGTGCAGGACCACATCCGCGGAGGCGAACTCGTTGACGTAATAGCCCTGCTCGGCCAGCTGTGCCGCCAGCTCCCGCTTGAACGGGCCGAAGGCCTCAGCCTCCAGGGAGCCCAGCCCCGCGGCGCGGCGCAGGCCCTCGCCGTCGAAGGAGCCATGCTCCATCTCCTCGTGGGCGAGCTTGGAGACCAGCCGCCGTTGGGCGAGCTCATCGCCGACCAGCAGCGCGCGCGAGCCTGAGCGTTGGATGGTGTTGCCGGTGTCCGCCAGCAGCTCGCGGACCCGGACCAGATCGGCCTCCACCGTGGCCATGGAGACGTAGAGGCGCTCCGCAGTGCGGCGCAGGTCGACCCCGTTCTGGGCCTCAAGCAGCTCATGCACCAGGCCGTGGAGCCGGTCCCGGGTCGACGCGCGGCCGGAGTCGCTGCGCAGCGTCGCCAGCGCGGCCCGGTCCGCCCGGTACCCGGCGGGCCCGGATTCGATCAGAGCCGTCTGGGAGTCAGCCGCAGGAGCTCCGACGGGGACGCGTGCGTTCAGCTGCGCGATGTAGGACCTGACGCTGCGCGGGGTCACCCCGAGCAGGTCCGCCAGTGAGCCGGCGGTGATCCACCCGGGTTCACGCAGGAGCAGATTGATCAGCTGCTCCTGGCGTCTGCTCATCCGGTCCACGCTCAAACCTTACCGGGCAGCCACATGGCGCGGGCGGTTTTTCCTCCCGGGCGGAAAGAACTCTCGGCCCCAGGCCGGTGCGATGTGCCCTGAATCACTGCACAATCAACTAGGAAGGAGTGTGAGATCAATGGAGATCCTGGTGGTCTGTGGTGCTGGCGCGTCCAGCACCTTCGTGGCCCAGCGCCTGCAGAAGGCGATGCGCCGCGCCGGCGTGCCCCACGGGGTGCGCGCAGGAAACCAGGCCTCGCTGCTGCATGATCTCGACTCCGCAGATCTGATCCTCCTGGGCCCGCATCTGGCGGACTCGTTGGAGGACATCGAAGGACTCACCGCGCCGGCAGGCACCACGGTGAGACTGCTTCCCGCAGACATCTATACCGACCTTGAGGGCACCAGCGCCTTGGCGCTGATCCTCGAGGCTCTCCCCATGCCCGACGCGGCTGCCGCCGCATCAACCCGAAAGGGACTCTCATGAGCTCAACTCGCACTGTCACCGTCGCTTCCTCCCAGGGGCTGCACGCACGTCCGGCCAAGCTGTTCGTGGAGGCAGCCCAGGCCTCCGGCGCGCAGGTGACGATCGCCAAGGGTGAGAAGTCCGTCAACGCGGCCAGCATCCTCGGAGTGCTCTCCCTCGGCGTGGAGAAGGACGACCAGGTGCTGCTCACCGCCGAGGGCGAGAACGAGGAGCAGACCCTGGACAGCCTGGAGCAGTTCCTCACCACCGACCACGACAGCGCCTCCTGATGTCGGAGCTCTCCGGAATCGGCGTCGGAAGGGGCATCGCCGCGGGTCCTGTGGCGCGGATGTCCCCTCCGCCGCCAGCACCTGCCGATGAAGCCTCCGCGCGCAGCGCGGAGGACGAGACGCAGCGTGTGCAGGTGGCAGTCGCCGAAGTGGCCGCCGAGCTCGAGGCACGCGGTCGCACCGCCGGCGGCATGGCGCGCGACGTGCTCGAGGCCCAGGCCATGATGGCCCAGGACCCGACGCTGCACGACGCCGTGGCGACCCGGCTGCAGGCGGGCAAGACCGGCGAATATGCCGTGCACGAGGCCTTCGCCGAGTTCCGCGCCACGCTCGAAGCGCTCGGCGGCTACCTCGGCGAGCGCGCCTCTGACCTCTCCGACGTCTCCCAGCGCGTGATCGCCAGCCTGCGCGGACTGCCCGCCCCAGGAGTCCCCGACCCGGGCCACCCGTTCATCCTGGTGGCCGAGGACCTGGCACCGGCGGACACCGCGCTGCTGAACCTCGACCAGGTCCAGGCCCTGGTGACCATCCAGGGCGGACCCACCTCGCACACCGCGATCCTGGCCCGGGAGAAGTCCATCACCGCCATCGTCGGCGTCGCCGAGGCGGAGAGCCTGACCGAGGGCCAGCAGGTCATCGTCGATGCCGGAGCCGGCACGGTCATCACCGACCCCACCCAGGAACAGCTCGACGAGGCCGAGGCCCGCCGCGCGGCCCATGAGGCGGAGGCCGCAGCCCCGATCACCCCCGGCGCCCTGGCGGACGGGACCGCCGTGCCGCTGCTGGCGAACCTCGGTTCGGCCAAGAGCACCGACAAGGCCGTGGCGCTGGGCGCCGAGGGCGTGGGACTCTTCCGCACCGAGTTCCTCTTCCTCAGCGCCGACGAGGCCCCGTCGGTGGACGAGCAACGCCAGGCCTACCAGTCGGTGCTCGAGGCGTTCCCAGGGCAGAAGGTCGTGGTCCGGGCGCTCGACGCCGGCGCCGACAAGCCGCTGAGCTTCCTCAACGATGCACCCGAGGAGAACCCGGCGCTGGGTCTGCGCGGCCTGCGCGCGCTGATGGCCAACGAGCAGATCCTCACGGACCAGCTCACGGCGCTGGCTCAGGCGCAGGAGAACACCGAGGCCGACGTCTGGGTCATGGCTCCGATGGTCTCCACCGTGGAGGAGGCCGAGGCGTTCACCGCACTGGCCAAGGAGCACGGGCTGGCGACCGCAGGAGTCATGGTGGAGGTCCCCTCCATCGCGCTGATGGCCGACGAGCTGCTCACCCGCACCGACTTCGCCTCCATCGGCACCAACGACCTGACCCAGTACACGATGGCGGCCGACCGTCTGCTCGGATCCGTGGCGTCCCTCCAGGACCCATGGCACCCCGCAGTGCTGCGGCTGATCCGTGAGGTCGGCGCCGCCGGGATCGCCTCAGGCAAGCCGGTCGGAGTCTGCGGCGAGGCCGCAGCGGACCCGCTGCTCGCCGTCGTCCTGGTCGGACTCGGTGTGAACACGCTGTCCATGTCTCCGGCCGCGCTCGCCGATGTGCGGGCCGAGCTGAAGCTGCACACCGTGGAGGAGGCGCGCAGCATCGCAGCCGCCGCGCTGACCGCCGCCACGGCGACACAGGCACGCGAGGCGGCGCAGGGGGCCGCGCAGAAGTCCTGAACCGCCGCGTGCGCAGAACCGACGCAACACCTGAAGTGCAACTGAATCACCTCATGAATCACTGAAACAGGTCCCCCTTCCGGGACCGTCACCTTCGACGCACCCGCTGAGGGGCGCCGCACCATCACAAGAAAGAGGCTCCGTCATGACAACGGTGTCAGCTGAGACGAAGAATCAGGGCGGCGCGCGAGTAGCCGTCCAGCGATTCGGCTCGTTCCTATCGGGCATGATCATGCCCAACATCCCGGCCCTGATCGCGTGGGGCATCATCACCGCGCTGTTCATCGACGTCGGCCCCTTCCCGAACGAGGGCCTGGCCACGATCGTCGGACCGATGATCCACTACCTGCTCCCGATCCTGATCGCCATGCAGGGTGGCCGGATGATCTATGAGACCCGCGGTGCGGTGGTCGGCGCGATCGCCACCATGGGTGTGATCGCCGGGTCCGACTGGATCGTCGCGCAGTTCAACGCCGGCCTCGCCGAGGGCGCCGACGAGCTTGGTCAGGTGCACATGTTCATCGGTGCGATGATCATGGGCCCGCTGGGCGCCTACGCGATCAAGGCGCTGGACGGTCTGTGGGAGGGCAAGATCAAGTCCGGCTTCGAGATGCTGGTCAACATGTTCTCCGCCGGCATCGGCGGATTCCTGCTCGCCCTCGCCGGCTTCTACTGGCTCGCCCCGGTGATCAACGCGCTCATGGACGTCATGGGCACCGCCGTGCGCTGGCTCATCGAGACCAACCTGCTGCCGCTGACCTCGGTCATCATCGAGCCCGCGAAGGTCTTCTTCCTCAACAACGCCATCAACCACGGCGTGCTGACCCCGCTGGGCATCGCCGACGCCGCCGAGAACGGCAAGTCGATCCTCTTCCTGCTCGAAGCCAACCCCGGTCCGGGCCTGGGCGTGCTGCTGGCGTTCACCGTCTTCGGCACCGGCGTCGCACGGGCCACGGCTCCGGGCGCGATCCTCATCCAGTTCCTCGGCGGCATCCACGAGGTCTACTTCCCCTACGTGCTGATGAAGCCGGCTCTGCTGCTGGCGGTCGTCGCTGGCGGCGCCACCGGCGTGGGCACCAACATGGTCTTCGACGCCGGCCTGCGCGCCCCGGCTGCGCCGGGTTCCATCTTCGCGATCATGCTGCAGACGGCCTCGGACTCCTATGTCGGCGTCATCCTCTCGGTGATCCTCTCCGCAGGCGTGACCTTCGCCGTGGCCGCGGTCATCCTGCTCTCCAGCCGCAAGCGCGATCTCGCGGCGACCGAGGACAGCTTCTCCGCCGCAGTGGCCAAGACCGAGGCGAACAAGGGCAAGTCCTCCTCGCACCTGGCGAACCTCTCCTCCGCGACCCAGGTCCCGGCGCAGAAGATCACCAACGTGATCTTCGCCTGCGACGCCGGCATGGGCTCCTCCGCGATGGGCGCCTCGGTGCTGCGCAAGAAGATCGTCGGCGCCGGCATCGAGGGCGTGACGGTCACCAACAAGGCCGTCGCCTCGCTTCCCGGCAACGCTGATCTGGTCATCACCCAGCAGCAGCTCACGGATCGGGCCCGGGCCAAGGAGCCGCAGGCGGTGCACGTCTCCGTGGACAGCTTCATGAACGCCCCGGAGTACGACGACGTCGTCACGCTGATCCGCGAGAGCGAATTCAAGGCCGCGGGCTCCGGCTCCGGCGCTGACGGCACCGCGGATTCCAGAGACTCCTCCGCAGGGGGCGTCGCCACGGACACCCGGGTGCGCAGCGACTCGCAGATCCTGACCCGCTCGCAGGTCCGGATCCACTCCGCTTCGGCCACCCAGGATGAGGCGCTCACCGAGGCCGCCGAGATCCTCGGCGCCGCCGGAGCTGTCACCGGGGAGTACCTCTCCGCCATGAAGGAGCGCGAGGCCACGGTCTCCACCTACATGGGCAACGAGCTCGCCATCCCACACGGCACCAACGACGCCAAGGCAGCTGTTCTGGCCTCGGCCCTGTCGGTGACCCGCTACGACGGCGGCGTGGACTGGTCCGGCGAGAAGGTCACCTTCGTGATCGGCATCGCCGGGGTCGGCGACGAGCACCTGGAGATCCTCTCCAAGATCGCGGAGCTCTTCTCCGACGAGGCAGAGGTCGCCAAGCTCAAGCGAGCCTCCTCCGAGGAGGAGCTGCTGCGGCTGCTCTCGGCGGTCAACGCCGGCTGAGCCTGAGCTGACACTGGTGCCCTCGGGCACGAGCTGAGCGACAAGGGGGTGCGTCACGCGGGATCACCCGGTGGCGCACCCCCTTCGGCGCTGTACACACCACTTTTATCCGAGCACACAACTGAGCACTCAATCTTGGGAGTCAACATGCTGGCAGTTCATTTCGGTGCGGGAAACATCGGCCGCGGCTTCGTGGGAACCCTCCTGCACGAGGGAGGCTACGAGGTGGTCTTCTCCGATGTCGCCGCGCCCCTGGTGGACGCGCTCACGGCAGCGGGCAGCTACACCGTCCACGAGGTCGGAGCCGGTGGCGTCGACCGGGAGGTCACGAACTTCCGGGCGATCAACAGTGCGGAGAACCCCCAGGCGGTGGCCGCAGAGGTCGCCGCGGCGGATGTGGTCACGACGGCTGTGGGACCTGCCATCTTGAAGTTCATCGCCCCGCACGTCCTCGCCGGCCTGCTCCAGCGCCCGGCCGACGCGAAGCCGCTGCAGGTGATGGCGTGTGAGAACGCGCTGGGCGCCACCGACACCCTGCGCGGTCACGTGCAGGAGCTGGCCGGGGACCAGTGGGAGGAGCTCTCCGCCCGGGCAGTCTTCGCCAACACCGCGGTGGACCGGATCGTCCCAGGACAGCCCACTGGCGGGGGAGTCGACGTCACCGTGGAGCCGTTCTACGAATGGGCGATCGAAGCAGGCCCCTTCGGCGCAGACCGGCCCAACATCCCGGGTGCCCACTTCGTGGAGGACCTCGGGCCCTACATCGAGCGCAAGCTCTTCACCGTGAACACCGGTCACGCCGCCGCGGCATACCTGGGCTTCCGGGCCGGGCGCAGCAAGATCGCTGAGGCGCTGGCCGATGAGACCGTCTTCGCCGGAGTCCGGGCGGCGCTGGAGGAGACCTCCGCACTGCTGGTGGCCAAGCACGGCTTCGCGGCCGAGGAGATGGCCGCCTATCGGGAGACCATCCTGGAGCGCTTCCGCAATCCGGAGCTGCCCGACACCGTGGACCGGGTGGGCCGGCAGCCGCTGCGCAAGCTCTCCCGCAACGAACGACTCGTCGGTCCGGCGGTCGAGGCGCAGGAGCGCGGGCTAAGCGTGGAGGGGCTGCTCGCCGTCGTCGAGGCGGCGCTGTACTTCGAGTCCGCCGCAGATGAGCAGACCCAGCAGCTGCAGCAGCTGCTGGCCGAGCTCGACGCTGACGCGCTGACCACCCAGGTCACCGGGCTGCAGCCGGCAGATCCGCTCTACAGCAGGGTCCGCGACCTGGTCGCCGCCCGCCAGGGCTGACCGGACTCGCCGGATATCCGCGGGGCCGGCCCACTGTCCAGGGGCCGGCCCACTCTCGCGGGGCGGGGCTCAGTCGATGATGCTGGCCACGACCTGGCCGGCCGTCACGGTGGAGCCGGCCTTGGCCTTGAGCCCCTTGATCCGGCCAGACTTGTGCGCGGTGATCGGCTGTTCCATCTTCATCGCCTCCAGGACCAGCACCAGGTCCCCCTCGGCGACCTTCGACCCGTCCTTCGCGGCCACCTTCACGATCGTGCCCTGCATCGGTGAGGTCAGGTCATCGCCGGATATCGCGGCGGCGGAGGTGCTCCGCGCCTTGCGCCGCTTCTTCCCTCCAGCGGGCTTCCCGCCGACCTTGCCGCCGGCGAGCGCCGCGGGCAGGTTCACCGTGATGCGCTTGCCGTTGACCTCCATCACGACCGACTCGCGCGGTTCCTCGTGGTCATGGGCCGGGTGGGCCATCAGCGCGTTGTACGGCGGGATCTGGTTGTCGAACTCGGTCTCGATCCACCGGGTGTGCACGCTGAAGCTCTCCGGAGCCGACGCCCGGCGTCGTGCCAGTCGCTCGGCCGCCTGGGAGACCGCATTGCCGTGCCCGGCGGTCGTCGCGGAACCGGACCCGCCGGCGGTGGACTGGCTCGGGCTGCGCAGCGCGAGCTCCGGGGCGAAGGCCGGGTCTTCGAGCACCGCGCGGTGGAAGGGGAGCACGGTCGGCATGCCCTCGACCTTCATCTCCTTGAGCGCGCGCCGGGCCCGGCGCAGCGCCTGCTCCCGGGTGGCGCCGGTGATGATGACCTTCGCGATCATCGAGTCGAATGCTCCGGAGATGGTCTCACCGGCGTGGACGCCGGAGTCCACCCGGACCCCGGGTCCGTGCGGCAGGTCGAAGGTCTCCAGAGTGCCCGGTGCCGGCATGAAGTTCCGGCCCGGGTCCTCGCCGTTGATCCGGAACTCGATGCTGTGCCCGCGGATCTCGGGATCCTCATAGCCCAGCCGCTCGCCGCGGGCGATCCGGAACTGTTCGCGGACCAGGTCGAGGCCGGTGACCTCCTCGGAGACCGGGTGCTCGACCTGCAGCCGGGTGTTGACCTCGAGGAAGCTGATGGTGCCGTCCTGACCGATGAGGAACTCACAGGTGCCGGCGCCGACGTAGCCCGCCTCGCGCATGATGGCCTTGGAGGAGCGGTAGAGCTGCCGGTTCTGCGCCCGGGTCAGGAACGGGGCGGGGGCCTCCTCGACGAGCTTCTGGTTGCGCCGCTGCAGCGAGCAGTCGCGGGTGGAGACGACGACGACGTTGCCGTGCTCATCCGCCAGGCACTGGGTCTCGACATGGCGCGGGGAGTCCAGGAAGCGTTCGATGAAGCATTCGCCGCGACCGAAGGCGGAGACCGCCTCGCGCACCGCGGACTCGAAGAGCTCGGCGATCTCGTCGTGTTCGCGGACCACCTTGATGCCGCGCCCGCCGCCGCCGTAGGCAGCCTTGATGGCGAGTGGGAGGCCCTGCTTCTCGGCGAAGCGCATGACCTCCTTGGCGTCCTTGACCGGTTCCTTGGTCCCCGGTGCCAGCGGTGCGCCGACCCGTTCGGCGAGCTGCCGTGCGGAGACCTTGTCTCCGAGGGTCTCGATGGCTTTGGGCGAGGGCCCGATCCAGGTCAGGCGCGCGTCGATCACGGCCTGGGCGAACTCCGCGTTCTCGGAGAGGAACCCGTAGCCCGGGTGCACCGCGTCGGCGCCGGTGGCGCGGGCTGCGGCGAGGATCTTCGGGATGCTCAGGTAGCTGTCCGCGGCGGTGGCGCCGCCGAGGGCGTAGGCCTCATCGGCCATGCGCACATGCACCGAGTCACGGTCCGGGTCGGCATAGACGGCGACGGTGGCCAGCCCCTCATCCTGGGCGGCGCGGATCACGCGGACGGCGATCTCGCCGCGGTTTGCGATCAGGACCTTGGTGAACTCGGTCATGGTTCCTCTCTCTGCTTTCGCTGTCACCCACCTTGACTCGGTGGGTCTGCAGGTGCGGGCGGTGCCGCGCCTGGGATGTCTCAGGTGTGGCTCACCGCCGGGGCGGGGACCACAGGTCGGTGATGGAATGGCCGAGCTCGGCGAGCATCGAGTGCAGCGCTGCGGGGGAGACCCCGATGACGGAGAGGTGATCTCCTTCGATGGAGTCGATGAAGGCGGAGCCGCGACCGTCGATGGTGAAGCCTCCGGCGCAGTTCAGCGGCTCCCCGGACTGGGCGTAGCGCTGGATCTCGGCGTCGCTGGGCTCGGCGAAGCTGACCCGGGTGGACACCGTGCGCTGGGCCCGGGTCCCGGTGGCGGCGTCGACCAGGGCGTGGCCGGTGTGGAGCACCCCGGTGCGTCCGCGCATCTGCTTCCAGCGCTGCACCGCGACGTCGACCTGATAGGGCTTGCCGTAGCTGGCCCCGTCGAGCTCGAAGACCGAGTCGCAGCCGAGCACCAGGACCGAAGGTCGGCTGTTGATGCCGGGCAGGTTCGCGACCGCCGAGGCCTTCATATCGGCGAGCAGCTGGGCCTCCATGGCGGGGGTGAGCTGCTCACCGTCGAGCTTCTCCTGCGCGGCGGCCACGGCAGCTGGCTCGTCGACGTCGGAGACGCGCACCGTGAAGGCGATGTCGGCCTGGTTCAGGATCCGGGCGCGGCTGGTCGAGGCGGAGCCGAGGATCAGGCGGGTCATCGCAGACCCGCCGCATGCTTCCAGGAGTCCGGGCCGGGTCGACCCCAGAGGCCCAGCCGACGTCGGCGCTGCAGGGTGCGGTCGCTGGGTCCGGCGGTGCCGGCGCCGTTGCCGTCCGCCCCGGAGTCCCCGGCCAGGGTGCCCAGCAGCGCGGTCACTGCGGCGAGCTCCTCGTCGGTGAGCGTCCCACCGGCCATCTGCAGGTCCGCGGCGTCCGTATCCGGCTCAGCCTCACCATCCGGCTCAGCCTCACCATCCGGCTCAGCCTCGGTGTCCGACTCGGTGTCGGGATCCCGCTGAGTGTCGGGATCCTGCTCGAGGTCGACGTCCTCGGCGGAAGCCGTCGAGGAGGGTGCTTCAGGGGGTGCCTCGGAGCCGGGACCGGGGTCGCTCGAGGAAGGCGCCGCGGGACTCGCCGCGGACTCCTCGGCGCTCAGGGTTGCATCGGTCATGGTCTGAAGCCCTCCTAGAGCGGAATGTTCCCGTGCTTCTTCGCCGGCAGCGCCTCACGCTTGTGCTGGGTGGCGCGCAGGGCGTTGGCGATCTGCCAGCGGGTCTCCGCCGGTTCGATCACCGCGTCGATGTAACCGAGCTCAGCGGCCTGGTACGGATTCAGCAGCTCCGCCTCGTAGTCGGCGATCAGCGACTTTCGGCGCCCCTCGACGTCGCCGCCGGACTTCTCCACTGCCGCGAGGTCACGCCGGTAGAGGATGTTCACCGCGCCCTGAGCGCCCATCACGCCGATCTGCGCCGTGGGCCAGGCCAGGTTCACATCTGCACCGAGCTTCTTGGAGCCCATCACGATGTACGCGCCGCCGAAGGCCTTGCGCGTGATCACCGTGATCTTCGGGACTGTGGCCTCGGCATAGGCGTAGAGCAGCTTCGCGCCGCGCCGGATGATCCCGTTGAACTCCTGGTCGGTGCCGGGCAGGAAGCCCGGGACGTCGACCAGGGTCAGGATCGGGATGTTGAAGGAGTCGCAGAAGCGGACGAACCGGGCGGCCTTCTCGGAGGCGGCGATGTCCAGGGTCCCGGCGAACTGGGTGGGCTGGTTCGCCACGACGCCGACCGAGCGGCCCTCGACCCGGCCGAAGCCGATCGTGACGTTCGGGGCATAGAGGCTCTGCAGCTCCAGGAAGTGACCGTCGTCGAGGATCTGTTCGATGACGGTGCGCATGTCGTAGGGCGCCGAGGACGAATCCGGGATCAGCGCGTTGAGCGCCTCGTCTCCGGCCTCGATCTTGGGCCGCTCCTCGAAGTCCTCGATGGGCGCTTCGGCGAGGTTGTTCAGCGGGAGGAACTCCAGCAGCTCCTTGGCGAACTCCACGGCGTCGGCCTCGTCGGTGGCCATATAGGCTGCGGTGCCGGTGACCGTGGAATGGGAGCGGGCTCCACCCAGGGTCTCCATGTCGACATCCTCACCGGTGACCGACTTGATGACGTCGGGTCCGGTGATGAACATGTGCGAGGTCTTGTCCACCATGATCACGAAGTCGTTCAGCGCGGGGGAGTAGGCGGCTCCGCCGGCGGCCGGGCCCATGATCAGCGTGATCTGCGGGACCACGCCCGAGGCGTGGACGTTGTTCCGGAAGATGTCGGCGAACATGGCCAGGGAGGCCACACCCTCCTGGATGCGGGCGCCGCCGCCGTCGTTGATCCCGATCACCGGGCAGCCGTTGCGCGCAGCGAACTCCTGGACCTTGACGATCTTCTCGCCGTTGACCTTCGAGAGCGAGCCGCCGAAGACCGTGAAGTCCTGGGAGTACACGGCGACGAGTCGGCCATCGATGGTGCCGTAGCCCGAGACCAGGCCGTCGCCCAGCGGGTGGCGGGTCTCCATCCCGAAGGAGGTGGAGCGGTGCACCGCCAGAGCGTCGAGCTCGATGAAGGAATCCGGGTCCAGGAGCATGTCGATGCGCTCCCGGGCGGTGTTCTTCCCGCGACTGTGCTGCTTGGCCACGGCTTCCTCCCCTGCGGGGGCATGGGTCTTGTCGCGTCGCCGGCGGAAGTCTGCCAGTTTGCCGGCGGTGGTGGTGATGTCTGACGTCATGGCTGCGCGGGGGTACCTTTCCGATCGCAGGCTGGAGGAAGTCCACAATTCAGCGGCCAGTCTATCCAGGTGGGAGTGCCATTCCGCTGTGGACTCTCTACAAAAAGCCAGGCGGGACTTGCGCGCATCGACGAAGTCATGTGCTTCCACCCGTGGTTACTCACCGGTAGGGTGATTCTATGACCCAGTTCACCTCACCTGACCCCGCCCCTGCCGCGGAGGCCGCCCGGGCCGGCGAGCTCACCGGACGGACCGTCCTGATCTCCGGCGGATCCCGAGGCATCGGACACGCCATCGCCGTCGCGCTGGCCGGCCGCGGAGCCAATGTCGCGCTCCTGGCGAAGACCGACACCCCGCACCCGAAGCTCGCCGGCACCGTGCACACCGCCGTGGAGGACATCCGGGCCGCCGGCGGCCAAGGGCTCGCGGTGGTCGGCGACGTGCGCCGCGACGAGGACGTGCTCTCCGCCGTGGATCAGACCGTGGAGACCTTCGGCGGCATCGACATCGTCATCAACAACGCCTCGGCGATCGATCTCTCACCCACCGAGGTGCTGGACATGAAGCGCTACGACCTGATGCACGACATCAACGTCCGCGGCACCTTCCTGCTGTCCAAGACCGCCGTCCCGCACCTGCGCACCAGCGCCGCCAAGCACCGGGCCTCCCAGGGCGACGCCGGCGCGGCCGCGCCGACAGGCTTCACCCCGCAGATCCTGACCCTCTCGCCGCCGCTGGCGCTGAGCGGGTCCGGCCTGGATCCGGTCTGGCTGGGCCGGCATCTGGCGTACACGATGTCCAAGTACGGGATGTCGATGACCACCGTGGGCCTGGCGGCGGAGCTCGAGCCCGACGGCGTGGCAGTGAACTCGCTGTGGCCCGCCACCTATATCGACACCGCGGCGATCCGGAACCTGGCCGCGCTCGCCGGCGAGCAGGGCGAGACCATGATCCGAGGCGCCCGCCGGGTCGACATCGTCGCCGACGCCGCCTTGGCGCTGCTCTCCGGGCAGGTGACCAGCCCCGCGCCCGACGGGACGCTGCGCCCGATCAGCGGTGCCTTCCTCACCGACGAACAGGTGCTGCGCCAGCTGGGCATCGAGGACTTCACCGACTACGCGGTGGACCCCGAGTCCGAGCTGATCCCCGACGCCTTCCTCTGATGCGGCGCAACCCGGCGGCGCGACCCGGGTGGCCTAATCTGGGCTCATGACTGCCGCGCTGCCTCCGCTCGATGAGGCCCTGCTCGCCCGCCGACTGCTCACCGACGCCGGCGGGGCCTACGCGCGGCTGGATCGGGTCGAATCGATCGGGTCCACGAATCAGTGGCTGATCGACGCGCTCACCGCCGAGTCACGGACGCAGCCGCCGGGGCAGGAGAAGAGGACGACGGCGTGGCCGCACCTCTCGGTGCTCACCGCCGAGGAGCAGACCGGTGGTCGGGGTCGGCTCGGACGGGTCTGGAGCTCGCCGAAGGGGGCGTCGCTCTCGACCTCGATCGTGCTGCGCCCCCGGCTCGACCCGACGCATCTGGGCTGGCTCTCGATGCTCGCCGGGCGAGCCCTGGTGGACACGCTGCGCCAGGACGTCGGACTCGACGACGAGGGTCAGCGCGCAGTGCTCAAATGGCCCAATGACGTGCAGGTGACCCAGCCCGAGGGACCCGCGCGGAAGATCAGCGGGATCCTCGCCTCGGCCGTGGCGGGAATCCCGGGGGGCGGTCCGGCCGCCGTCGTCCTGGGAGTCGGGATCAACGTGCTGCTCACACCCGAGCAGCTGCCCACCGAGAACTCCACCTCGGTGCTGATCGAGCTCCGCCGCCGACGCACAGATCGAGGCACCGATCGGCGCACGGATCTGCACGCCGAGTCGATCGGTCGACCCAGCAGCCAGGTTGAGCCGAGCAGCCTGGTTGAGCCGGGCAGCGATGAGGCGGCACGGCTGCGCACCGAGCTGCTGTGCTGCTACCTGGAGCGCTTCGCCGATCTGCTCGGCGTCGTCGAAGCCGCCGCGCGGCAGGCTCCGGACACCGTGCCTCAGGTGCTGACCGCGCTGGTGGGAGAGGTGCTCACCACCCTCGGCCAAGAGGTCCGCGTGGAGCTGCCCGACGGCAGCGCCGAGCGCGGCGTCGCCCGGGGACTCACCGCGCAAGGTGCGCTTGACGTGGAGGTCACCGCCCGGCGCGGCGCACCCGAGCAGGACTGGGTGCCCCGGGCGCCGCTGCTGAGATCCTTCTCGGCCGGTGATGTGACGCACCTGCGCCCCACCTCCTAGAGATCACACCGAACCCCCAGAGTGCCCCGCCCCCGCCGGCCGAGCACGCCGCCGGGTCGAAGCGTCACGCGGCGCCGGAAAGGGCGCGCGAGGAGGAGGGGCCAAGCTGGTGCTCAGCGACCCCCGGTAGACTGACATCGCAGAAGGCATATGAACGCGCGCGCCCTGGCCCGGGGCGCGTCGACGAGGACCGGCAGGAGGCTGTGGCTCACGATGAAGCTCAAGCTGGTCGACGGCGAGCAGGTGGTCATCCGCACCCGCGCCCATCACCGCGCACTGCTGCCTGCTCTGCTGAACTTCCTCGTCACCGTGATGGTGATGAGTTTCCTGCTGGGCTACCTCTCCCGGGCCGACCAGCCCGAGTTCGTGGAGCACTATCGGCACATCGGAGTGTTCCTGGTCTGGGCCGGAGGGCTCCTCGCGCTCGCCTTCGGCACGCTCAAGCCGCTCCTGAGCTGGGGCAGCCGGATGACCTACCTGACCAGTCACCGGGTGGTGCAGAAGAACCTGCTCGGCGCCGCCCAGGCGAACGTCGTCCCGCTGGGCCTGCTCTCCGAGGTGCAGCTCAAACAGTCCCGGATCCAGTCCATGTCCCAGGCCGGTGACCTGATCCTGCTCCACGGCGCCTACGGCCAGCATCAGCGCACCCGGCTGAGCAACATGCCCGACGCCGCACACTTCCAGACCGTCATCGCCGAAGAGCTGGGCGAATACCGACGCCACGTCGCCGCGCAGTACGCGAGCCAGGCACCCGCCCCCGGCGGATACGGAGAGGCGCACTATGCCTGAGACCTCGGCAGCCGATGACCCGAGGCCGGTCTACCTCGGCGGCGAGGACACCGACTCCTCCTGGCGTGCCGTGCGCTACACGCCGCCGGGTGCCAGCAGCGGCATCGAGCTCAGCGGCGAACCCACCAGGCTCTCCCCGGAGGCCGCCGGTTCGGCCGAGGCGGCAGGGGCCGACGGCCCGCCGAGCGGAGTCTCGGCGAACTACTCCTCGGCCGAGCTCGAAGCGGCCCGTCAGGACTGGTCCGACTTCAACTCCCCGCGACTCCAGGGCAAGGTGCGCAAGACCGTGCTGCAGGAGGCGGGGGAGGGGCGGCTCACCGTCGACCCAGACTTCACGGTGCCTCGGGAAGGACCGGCGGATCGCGGCCTCGGCCTCACCGCCGGGCAGGCCCAGGCGGCACGCGACGCATCGGCGGATCCGGCCACCGCTGCGCTCAACGGGCACGAACGCTCCCCGGAGACCGCGGCCATCCCGATCCCGACCATGGAACAGCGCGAATGGCACCGGACGATCCGCGACCTGGAGCACCGGCTGCTCGGCGCCGAACGCACCCTCACCTACCGTGAGATGGCGCACCAGCTGGGCGTCTCCACCCGCTCCGCCCGCCGGCTCTGGCGGGCACTGGGATTCCCCAACCTCGACGACGACGTCAAGGCCTTCACCAAGACCGACGTCGAGGCGCTCGCCACAATGATCGAGCTGGTCCGCGACGGTCACCTCAATGAGGAGACCGCCATCTCGATGACCCGCTCAGTCGGGCAGATGACCGACCGCATGGTGGTCTGGCAGATCGAGGCCCTGGTGGAGGACAAGATCGCCAACGGTCAGCTCTCCGACGCAGTGGCGCGCACCCAGGTCGTCGAGACGCTGCCCAAGCTGATCGAACCCATCCAGAAGCTCATGGGCTACACCTGGCGACGCCAGCTCTCCGCGGCGCTGCAGCGGCTCACCGTCCGGGTCGAGTCCGGCCTGGCCGCCACCGCACACGGGCGCACCGGTGCCGAGGACGACGCCGCCCTTCCACTGGCCCGCGCCGTCGGCTTCGCCGACCTGGTCTCCTACACCTCGCTCTCGCGGCAGATGAACGAACGCACCCTGGCCCACATGGTCCAGCACTTCGAGTCCAAATGTGCCGAGATCATCTCCATCGGCGGGGGTCGGCTGGTGAAGACCGTCGGGGACGAGGTGCTCTACAACGCCGAGACCCCGGAGGCCGGCGCCGAGATCGCCCTCGCCCTGGCCGAGTCCATCGCGGCCGACGGAGTCCTGCCCGAGGCCCGGGTGTCAGTGGTGTGGGGCCGCGTGCTCTCCCGGATGGGAGACATCTACGGGCCCACCGTGAACCTCGCCGCCCGGCTGACCTCGCTGGCGGATCCGGGCACCATCCTGGTGGACCAGGTCACCGCGCAGACCCTGGAGTCCAACCCGGATTATCTGCTGGTCCCGCAGCCGCCCCGGATCGTGCGCGGCTTCGGCGAGGTCCAGCCGAACATGCTGCTGCGCGGCCAGGGTGCCGGGATCATCACCGAGAACCGCTGACCAGCAGGGTCTCGGCATGGGAGACCGGATGAGCGCCCAGACTGCGCCCAGCCCGGGTGCCGTCGTAGGCCGCGCGGTGAGAAACGCGCCGCACGGTCACCACAGCGACCGGCACCGTGACAAGATGGTGATGTGGCAGCGAGCGCAGATAGTCCAGAGGACCCCCGGGAGCAGCAGACTCAGCCCGCCGGCCTCTACCTCGATTACGGATACGGGTCCCATGTCGGCCTGCGCCGGGAACTCAACGAGGACTCCTCGGTGATCACCGACACGCTCTTCGCCGTGGCCGACGGAATGGGCGGACACGAGGCCGGCGAGGTCGCCTCCGCGCTGGCCGTGCAGACCCTCGCCGACGGCTGGAACCGGGCCGAAGGCCGCGTCTCGCGGGACCAGATCCAGGCCTTCCTGGGTGAAGCCGACCAGCGGATCCGCGAGGCCACAGACTCCAAGGCCGGCACCACCGTCTCCGGCGCACTGCTGGTCGACCAGGGCGACGGGCTGAACTGGCTCGTGTTCAACATCGGGGACTCCCGCACCTATCTCTTCGAAGACGGCCGGCTGCGGCAGCTGAGCCGCGACCACTCCCAGGTCCAGGACATGTTCGAATCCGGGCTCATCAGCGCCGAGGAGCTGCACATCCACCCGCAGCGCAACGTCATCACCCGGGCCCTCGGCGCCGGGGACATGTGGGACGCGGACTACTTCGAATCCCCGGTGCGGTCCGGCCAGCGCCTGATGATCTGCTCGGACGGACTCAGCGGAGAGTTGAGCGACTCAGAGATCGAACGCATCCTCGGCGCCGGGCGCAACGCCCAGGACACCGTGGACTGGCTGATCCACCAGGCCCTGCGCGCCGGTGGACGCGACAACGTCACCGTCGTCGTCGTCGATGTGCAGGAACAGGTCGCTTGACCCCAGCTTTGCGTCCTCGATAGCGTCGAAGACAGTCACCTGTTGTCACCAACAGCTCGCGTCGAGCGGCCAGGGAGCCAGCTCCCAGCGCCGCCGGACGCAGGAAGGAGCACAGTTGCAGCTGGCCAATCTACGAGGCGTCTACGAGGCCCAGGGCCCGTTCGCCACCGTCTATCTCGAAGCACGTTCCCCCGCCGCCGACGCCGAGGATCAGCTTCGGCTCCGCTGGCAGGATCTCCGGAGCCAGCTCGCCGATGCGGGCACACCGGACGCGGCGCTGACCGCGCTGGACGAGTCCGTCACCCGACCAGCCGCCACCGAGGTCCACAACGAAGGTCGCGTCCTCGTCGCGGACCAGACCCGAGTGATCCTCGAAGAGCACTTCGACGCCGCCCAGGGCTCCGGAGATCTCGCCACCGTCGGTGAGCCCGCCCAGCTCGGAGACTACGTCCGCCACCGCCTCGGCGCCGCCCGGATGCTCGTGGTCATCGCTGACCAGCAGCAGGCAGTGATCCGCCGACTGGTCGTCTCCGGCGACGAGCTGCTCGCCTCCGACGCGGAGGAATCGGTCCAGGGCACGAGCAGCGAGTCGGTGCACAAGCCTCGCCAGGGCGCGCTGAGCCACAAGCAGATCCAGCGCTCCGCCGACGAGGCCGCCACCCAGAACATCCGGGACATCTCGGAGCGGGTCGCGACGATCGCCGACTCCTGGAACCCCGACGTGATCGTCGTCGCCGGCGAGTCCCAGGGTCGACGTGGACTGCACGAGGAGCTGCCCAAGGCGCTCCAGGAGCTTACCGTCGAGGCCCAGACCGGGGGAGGCATCCCTTCCGGCAGCGCCGATGAGGGGACCGAACAGGCCCTGCGAGATGAGCTGACCGTGATCGCTCGCCGCGTCGTCATCGCACGCGGCAAGGACTCGACCGATCGCTACGGCGAAGCCACCGGACACGGTCGCTCCGCCGAGGGCACCGACGAGATCCAGGCCGCGCTGCGGCTGGGCGCGGTCGATACCCTGCTGCTGCGCCAGGACGAGCGCGCCGAGGGCGAGGACCAGCTGCTGGCCGACGCCGCCGGCGTCGGTGCCTCCGTCGGACTGATCAGCTCCCCGGTCTCCGGCGCCGTGGCCGCAGTCCTGCGCTACGAAGCCCCGGTCCAGGACGTGGCCGACTGATCCCGCACGCCCCCCAGGGCCGACCAGCTTGACCGAGGCATCGGTCGAATCGACTGATCGGGCCCAGCACGACGACGGCGGCCGCTCACCTGCGCAGGTGGGCGGCCGCCGTCGTCGTGTCCGGGGACGAGCCCCGGGCGGGGTTGCCGCCCGAGGGGTGCTGTCCGGTCCGGTCGGACCCGCCGCCCGCCGTCGTCCTGGCCGATAGACTGGACCGAGTTCATCCACCACCGATCCCCGAGGGAGCTGCATGTCTGAGATCTCGCGCGCAGACGTTGAGCATCTTGCCAAACTGGCGCACATCAGCATGACCGAGCAGGAGCTGCAGAAGATGGCGCAGGAGCTGGCCGTCATCGTGGATTCCGTGGCGACCGTCTCTGAGGCCGTCTCCGGCGACATCCACGCCACCAGCCACCCGCTGCCGCTGACCAACGTCTTCCGTGAGGACGAGGTCGGGCATGTCTTCACCGCTGAACAGTCGCTGCTCAATGCACCTGACGCTGAAGCCGGCCGGTTCAAGGTCCCGGCGATCCTGGACGAGGAGTGACCCCAGATATGAGCACCCACACCCATGAGCTGATCCGGCTCACCGCCGCCGAGATGGCCGCGAAGCTGTGCGCAGGTGAGATCACCTCCGTGGCGCTGACCCAGGCCCACCTGGATCGGATCGCCGCCGTCGACGGCGGCGAGCGCGGCATCAACGCGTTCCTGCACGTCGCCACCGAGGAGGCGCTGCGCACCGCCGCCGAGGTCGACGCGATCCGCGCCGGCGGCGGCGCCGAGGCCGAGGCCCTGCACCCGCTGGCGGGCGTGCCGATCGCGGTCAAGGACCTGATCGTCACCGAAGGCCAGCCCACCACCGCCGGCTCCAAGATGCTCGACGGCTGGATGAGTCCCTATGACGCCACCGTGGTGACCAAGCTGCGTGCCGCGAAGCTGCCGATCCTGGGCAAGACCAACCTGGACGAGTTCGCGATGGGCTCCTCCACGGAGCACTCCGCCTATGGCGAGACCCGCAACCCCTGGGACGTCACCCGGATCCCGGGCGGCTCCGGAGGCGGGTCCGCGGCCGCGGTCGCGGCGTTCGAGGCCCCGCTGGCGCTGGGCACCGACACCGGCGGGTCGATCCGCCAGCCCGGCGCGATGACCGGCACGGTGGGCGGCAAGCCCACCTACGGCGCGGTCTCCCGCTACGGGGCCATCGCGATGGCCTCCTCGCTGGACCAGATCGGTCCGGTGGCGCGGACCACCGAGGACGCGGCGCTGCTCCACGAGCTGATCGCCGGACACGACCCCAAGGACTCCACCTCGCTCACCGGAGAGGTCCCGGCCCTCGCCGAGATCGTCCGCGGCGCCGACGTGGCCGGCCTGCGGGTCGGTGTGATCAAGCAGCTCCAGGGTGAGGGATACCAGGAGGGCGTGCTTGCCCGCTTCCACGAGGCGCTGGACGTGCTGCGCGCCGCGGGCGCCGAGATCGTGGAGGTCGACTGCCCCAGCTTCGACTACGCGCTGGGCGCCTACTACCTGATCATGCCCTCCGAGGCCTCCTCCAACCTCGCGAAGTTCGACGGCGTGCGCTACGGCACCCGGGTGCTGCCCGAGGACGGGGCACTGACCATCGAACGCGTCATGGGCTCCACCCGGGCCGCAGGGTTCGGCGACGAGGTCAAGCGCCGCATCATCCTGGGCACCTACGCGCTCTCGGCCGGCTACTACGACGCCTACTACGGCTCCGCGCAGAAGGTCCGCACGCTGATCCAGCAGGACTTCGACGCCGCGTTCGAGAAGGCCGACGTGCTGATCTCCCCGACCTCGCCCACCGTGGCGTTCCCGCTGGGCGAGAACGACGACGACCCGTTGGCGATGTACCTCAACGATGTGGCCACGATCCCGGCCAACCTCGCCGGCATCCCCGGACTCTCGGTGCCGGGCGGACTCTCCGAGGGCCTGCCTGTGGGCATCCAGTTCCTCGCCCCGATCCGGGAGGATGCCCGGGTCTACCGGGCTGGCGCGGCGCTGGAGAAGCTGCTCACCAAGGACGCCGAGCCGCTCTGGGCGCAGGCGCCTGAGCTGGCAGAGACTTCGGAAGCGGCGGCTCACCCCGCCGGGAAGTGAAGGAAGAGATGACTGACACGCTCACAGATGCGTCCCCACTGAGCTTCGAGGAGGCGCTGGAGAAGTTCGATCCGGTGCTCGGCTTCGAGGTCCACGTGGAGCTCAACACCAAGACCAAGATGTTCTCCTCGGCGCCCAACGCCTTCGGCGACGAGCCCAACACCAACGTCAACGAGGTCTGCCTGGGCCTGCCCGGCACCCTGCCCGTGGTCAACGGCAAGGCCGTGGAATACGCGGTCAAGCTCGGCCTCGCGCTGAACTGCGAGATCGCCGAGTACTGCCGCTTCGCCCGCAAGCAGTACTTCTACCCGGACACCCCGAAGAACTGGCAGACCTCGCAGTACGACGAGCCGATCGCCTTCGACGGCTACCTGGACATCGAGCTCGACGACGGGGAGATCTTCCGCGTGGAGATCGAACGCGCCCACATGGAGGAGGACGCGGGCAAGCTGACCCACGCCGGCACCTCCGGGCGGATCCAGGGCGCGGACTATTCCCTGGTGGACTACAACCGTTCCGGGATCCCGCTGGTGGAGATCGTGACCAAGCCCATCGTCGGCGCCGGTGCCCGGGCGCCGGAGCTCGCGCGGGCCTACGTCTCGGCGGTGCGCGACATCGTCAAGGGCCTCGACATCTCGGATGCGAAGATGGAGCGCGGCAACGTCCGCTGCGACGCCAACGTCTCGATGATGCCCAAGGGCACCACGACCTTCGGCACCCGCTCGGAGACCAAGAACGTGAACTCGCTGCGCGCCGTGGAGCACGCGGTCAGCTTCGAGATGCGCCGCCATGCAGGCGTCCTCGCCGCGGGCGGGACCATCGTGCAGGAGACCCGGCACTGGCAGGAGGGCACCCGCACCACCAGCTCGGGCCGTCCGAAGTCCGACGCCGACGACTACCGCTACTTCCCGGAGCCGGACCTGGTCCCGATCGTCACCACGGCGGCCTGGGTCGAGGAGCTGCGCTCCCAGCTGCCGGAACCTCCGGCGGACCGCAAGCGCCGGCTGCTCGCCGCCTGGGGCTTCTCGGAGCAGGAGTTCCGCGACGTGGTCGCTGCCGGACTGCTCGACGAGATCGACGAGACCGTGGCCGCTGGAGTCTCCCCGAGCGTGGCGCGCAAATGGTGGATGGGGGAGATCTCCCGGCTGGCCAACGCCCGAGATCTCGAACCCGCCGCCCTCGGCGTCGAGCCCGCCACGATCAGCGCCCTGAACGCGCTCATCGAGGAGGGTCGGATCAATGACAAGATCGCCCGCCAGGTCCTGGAGCACGTGGTCGCCGGGGAAGGCACCCCGGAGGAGATCGTCACCGCCCGCGGCCTGGAGGTCGTCTCAGATGACTCCGGCGCGCTGACCGCTGCGGTGGAGAAGGCCATGGCCGAGAACCCCGACGTGGTGGAGAAGATCGCCGCCGGCAAGCTCAAGGCCATCGGCGCGCTCATCGGCCCGGTCATGAAGGAGACCCGCGGCCAGGCCGACGCCGGCAAGGTCCGCGAGATCGTGCTGGCCAAGCTGGGGATCGAAGGCTGATCCGCTCCCGCTGAGCGTCTTACAGACGGCCCAGAATCCGCTCCCGAGCGCGATTCTGGGCCGTTTCTGTGTTCTATGGCACAATTCTCTCTTGTGCAATATTCCGCCACCTGGAAACATGCACGATACACATTCATTGCGTGTCGCAAACTGCCTGAAACAGTCGGGGAGTAGATTATTGCGCAACCCGGGGCTCTACCCCGGAGCGCGAGGTCACACGTGCTTGCACCGATCATCGAATGAGGGAATGACATGAGCACCACGAGTGCGTACATCATGGCGGCTGCCGCGGAGGAATCCGTCCTGCAGCAGACTGCCACCACCATTGACGGGTGGTTCGCTGGAATCGCAGACGGATTCGCTGCCATCATCTTCGCCACCGTCCCGCTGGGCGGCTTCGACGCACCGATCGTGGTGCTCTGGTCGATCCTCGCGGCGATCGGCTTCTCCATCTACTTCGGCTTCGTGCAGCTTCGCACCCCGCACGTCAGCCTCGAGGTGGTCCGCGGCAAGTGGACCTCCGAGAAGGATCCCGGCGAGGTCTCCCACTTCCAGGCGCTGACCTCAGCGGTCTCCGCCACAGTGGGCCTCGGCAACATCGCCGGTGTGGCAGCGGCGGTCTCCATGGGTGGCCCGGGCGCCACCTTCTGGATGATCGTCGCCGGTCTCTTCGGCATGTGTACCAAGTTCGTGGAGTGCACCCTTGGTGTGAAGTACCGCTACATCGATGAGAACGGCGTGGTCCACGGCGGACCCTTCCAGTACCTCAAGGTGGCGTACCACAAGCTTGGTCGCATCCCGGTGGCCATCATCACCGGCCTCTTCGCCATCGCCATCATGCTCTTCGGCGTTGTCGGCGGCGGCATGTTCCAGGCCAACCAGGCCTTCGGCCAGCTCCGCGCAGCCACCGGCGGCGATGAGGGTGTCTTAGGCTCGGATCTTGCAGCACTGATCTTCGGCATCATCTTCGCCATCCTGGTCGGCGTCGTCGTCATCGGCGGCATCAAGTCCATCGGTTCGGTCACCGCCAAGCTGGTGCCGGCCATGGCCATCATCTACGTCGGCGCCTGCCTGATCGTCATCGCCGTGAACTTCGCCAACATCGGTGACGCGTTCAGCGCGATCATCACCGGCGCGTTCTCTCCCGAGGGCGTCGCCGGCGGCATGCTCGGCGTCATCATCATCGGCGTCCAGCGCGCAGCCTTCTCCAACGAGGCCGGCATCGGTTCTGCACCGATCGCCCACTCCGCAGTCAAGACCCGCCGCCCGATCTCGGAGGGCTTCGTCGCCGCTCTCGAGCCCTTCATCGACACCGTCGTGATCTGCACGATGACCGCACTGGTCATCATCTTCGCCTGGACCCCCGAATACCAGGAGGCCCTGGATGCAGGTTCGGCCGAGAACCCGGTGGCTCTGACCTCCGCGGCCTTCGACTCGTTCCTGCCCGGCTTCAACATCATCCTGACCGTGGCAGTGCTGCTGTTCGCATACTCCACACTGATCACCTGGTCCTACTACGGCATCCAGGCCTGGCGCCACCTCTTCGGCACCACCAAGGTCGGTGACGCGATCTTCCGCGGCATCGCCCTGCTCCTGGTCGTCATCGGCTGCCTGGTCTCGACCAACAACATCTTCAGCTTCGCCGACTCGGCGCTGTTCATGTGTATCTTCATCAACGTCATCGGCCTGGTGATCCTGGCGCCGAAGGTCAAGGAAGAGATGAAGCAGTACCTGTCAGACCGCAAGGCCGGTCGTCTGCTCGAGGATCCGGAGCCGCTTCCCCACGAGCTGGCGGAACGCCGCTGATCCTGAAGACTCTGCGCGAGAGATCGCGCTGAGCAGCGAAGAAGCCCGGTGGCGCCTCTCGAGGGGAGAGGAGCTGCCGGGCTTCTTCGTGCCCAGAGCCGCTTCGTGCACTGCACCGGGTCGCAGCATCGGCACGGGGTCCCGGCGACGGTCCCGAGGGGGTGCGCTGGGAGGTGTCAGACCTCGCGCAGGAAGAACGGGAACCGCGCCGACTTCTCGGGCAGGAAGAAGTCCCGCTCGGGCATCGCGCGGAAGCCCTCCGAGCGGTAGAGCGCATGCGCCGTGGTCATCGAGGTCAGGCTGCACAGCGTCAGTGCGTGGATCTCCGCCCGTGACTCGGCCACCTCGATGATGTGGCGCACCATTGCCCGGGCGATGCCGCGGCCCTGGTGCTCCGGCGCCACGGCGAGCATCCGAAACTCCATCTCACCGGCGCGGGCCACCTCGGCCATCGGTCCACCGGCGTCGGTGACCGCCACCGAGGCGGCGACCGCGGCGCCGTCGTCGGTGAAGACCTCGGCGACGAGCAGCTGGGAGCCTCGCGCGCGGGTCCCGACGTCGCTCAGATGCGCGACATAGGAGTCCCCGGCCGTGAGGAAGCCGCCGTCGACGTAGGCCGCCACGGTCAGCTCCGCGATCCGATCCCAGTCGGTCTCGGTGGCGGGACGGATCCGCATCGGCGCCTGGCTGCGTGGGGCACGGCTGCGTGGGGCAGGGCTGCGGTCCACAGCGCTCAGCGGGTCAGCGGAGCTGGCGAGAGCTCGCTGGGGTCGATGCCGATGTCCCCGATCACGGTCCAGTCCGGGGTCTGGCTGCTGTCTGCCGCGATGGGGCGGCGCACGAAGACGCCGGCTTCTTCCGCGATCAGCGCTCCGGCGGCCCAGTCGTGCTCCCAGATGCCGTACTCGGCGTAGGCGTTCTGGGTGCCGTCGGCCACCATGCAGATGTCCAGCGCGGCGGCCCCGAGTCGGCGCATGTTGCCGAAGTGGGGCAGCATCGCGGTGACCGCGCGGGTCTGTTCGGCGCGACGCTCGGGGTCGTAGCCGAAGCCGGTGGAGAGCAGCCCGGCGTCGAGCCCGCCGGTGGGTCCGCTGAGCCGCGTCGGCTCGGAGTCGCCGTGGGTGCTCCAGGCGCCGGCTCCGGCGCTGGCCCACCAGATCCGGGAGAGTGCCGGAGCCACGACGACGCCGGCGAGCCAGCTGCCGTCGGGGCCCTGCAGGCCCACCGAGGTGCCGTAGTAGACGATCCCGCGGACGAAGTTCGTGGTGCCGTCGAGCGGGTCGATCGACCAGCGGTAGCCGCTCGGCTCCGCGGGCGTGGTGGTGCCGTACTCCTCCCCGGAGACCTCGTCGGAGGGGCGACGCCGGTTGATCACCTCGCGCACGGCCTGCTCGGCGCGCCGGTCGAAGTCGGTGACCAGGTCCGAGGCGGAGGACTTGGTCTGCACCCCGGAGTGCTCCTGGCCCAGGACCAGCCCTGAGGGGGAGACGTCCTCACGCTCGGCCAGCACGCCTGCGCCGGCGGCGGCGGCCTCGTGGGCGATCTCCAGCAGGTCCTGCAGCTTCTGCGGACTCAGCTTCTGTGGGTCAACGATCGCTGGGTCCACGCTTTCTGGATTCGCGTTCTCGGGCTTCGGCAAAGTCATGCATCGTCCAATCCGTCGGGACCCTTGTTCAGCAGTACAGTGAACGCTTCTTCGTCGAGGACCGGGACGCCCAGCGCCTCGGCCTTCTCGAGCTTGGTGCCGGCGTTGGCGCCGGCCACCACGTAGTCGGTCTTCTTCGAGACCGATCCCGCGGCCCGTCCGCCGCGGGTGATGATCGCTTCCTTGGACTCATCGCGGGAGTAGCCCTCCAGGGACCCGGTGACGACCACGCTGAGTCCCTCCAGTGTGCGTGGCGCGGACTCGTCGATCTCATCGACCATCCGGACCCCGGCCGCGGTCCAGCGATCCACGATCTGGCAGTGCCAGTCGGTGCTGAACCAGTCGCGCAGCGTGGTCGCCATCCTCGGGCCGACCCCGTCGATGCCGGCGAGCTCCTCCTCACTGGCGGCGCGGATCTTGGCCATGGAGCCGTAGGCGTTGGCCAGCGCGCGGGATGCGCTGGGGCCCACATGCCGGATCGAGAGCGCGACCAGCACCCGCCACAGCGGCTGGGCCTTGGCCTTCTCGAGCTCGGCAAAGAGCTGGACGGTGTTGGCAGTGGGCTCGGAGGCCTTCTTCACCGTTCCGTCCTTGGCGAGCTGGGCCTTGGTGAAGAAGTACCGCGACGGCGCCCACTTCCCAGTGGACTCGCGCTGACCGGTCTCCTCGTTCTTGCGCCGGGTCTCTCGCCAGACGTAGACGTCCTTGAGATCCTCGACCCGCAGGTCGAAGAGTCCGGCCTCGCCGTGGAGCACCGGCTCCTGGGGCACGGGCGCGCCGTCGTCGTCGAGCTCCAGGCTGATGCCCGAGGCGCGAGTCTCCTCCCAGTCGATCAGCTCCGGGACGGGGCGGCGCAGGTCCGGGTTGGTCAGCGCCAGACCGGCCTCCTCGCCGAGGGCCTCGATGTCCAGGGCGCCGCGCGAACCGATGTGGATGACTCGTTCGCTGACCTGGGCGGGGCAGCTCTCCGCGTTGGGGCACCGGTAGTCGACGTCGCCCTCCTTGGCGGGGGCCAGCTCGGTGCCGCAGATCGGGCAGTGGGTGGGGAAGCTGAACTCGACCAGCTCGTGCTCCCGACCCTTCCGGGACGGCAGCACCGGTCCGACCACCTCGGGGATCACGTCGCCGGCCTTGCGCACGATCACGTCGTCGCCGATCAGCACGCCCTTGGCCTTGACCACGTCACGGTTGTGCAGGGTGGCGCGGGAGACCACCGAGCCGGCGACCTTCTTGGGCTCCAGCACAGCGAAGGGGGTGACCCGGCCAGTGCGCCCGACGTGGACCATGATGTTGAGCAGCCGGGTGTGCACCTCCTCGGGCGGGTACTTATACGCCGCGGCCCAGCGCGGCACCCGGGAGGTGTGTCCGAGTCCGCGCTGCTGGGCGAAGTCGTCGACCTTGATGACCACTCCGTCGATCTCATGGACCAACGAGTGCCGCTTGGCCTCGTGCTCGTCGAGGTAGGCCTCGATCTGGGCGTAGTCCTCGAGCAGCGCGGTGTAGGGGCTGACCGGCAGCCCCCATGCGGCGAGCTGGTCATAGGCGGCGTGCTGGCTGCCGGGTTCGAACCCGGTGCGCGCGCCGATGCCGTGGACGAACATCGACAGCGGCCGCTCTGCGGTCTTCTTCGGGTCCTTCTGCCGCAGCGATCCGGCCGCGGCGTTGCGCGGGTTCGCCAGCGGGGCCTTGCCGGCCTCGGTCAGCCGGGCGTTGAAGGCGTGGAACTCCGCGGTGGGCATGAAGATCTCCCCGCGGACCTCGAGCTCCTCCGGGTGGTCGGTTCCGGCGAGCTCGGCGGGGATGTCCTCGATGGTGAGCACGTTGTGGGTGACGTCCTCCCCGGTGGTGCCGTCGCCGCGGGTGGCGGCGCGGACCAGCTTGCCCTCGCGGTAGAGCAGGTTGATCGCGAGGCCGTCGATCTTGACCTCGACCAGCCACTTCACGGTCTCCTCGGGACGTTGGCCGGCCAACGAGGCGCTTGCCCGGTCATACCAGGTGCGCAGCTCGGACGGGGTGAAGACGTCTTCGAGGGAGTAGAGCCGCTGCAGATGCTGCACCGGGGAGAAGGCCTCGGCCACCTCGCCGCCGACCTCCTGGGTGGGGGAGTCCACGGCGACGATCTCGGGATGCTCGGCCTCGATCTGCTCGAGACGTTCGAAGAGGACGTCGAACTCGGCGTCGGAGATGATCGGATCGTTGTCCTGGTAGTAGGCGATCCGATGCTTGCGCACCTCCTCCACCAGCTGCACGTACTCCCCGCGCAGCGCGTGGGACGGGACAGCCTCGGAAGCGTCAACGGCGGGGTTCTCGGTTGATTCACTCACTCGGTTGAGTCTAGTCCTGACTAGGGTGTGACACATGGCTTTCATCAAGCACGCTCCTGCCGATCATCCGCAGGCCACCATGGTCGAGGCCGCCGGACTGCGCTGGCTCACCCAGGCCGCCGAGGACGGTGGGGCGCCGGTGGTGCGGGTGCGCGCGTCGACGCCGGGGACCGAGTCAGACCTCGGTCAGCTGGTCCTGGAAGAGCTTGGCTCCACGAACCCGGACGCTGCCGCGGGGCGGCGCTTCGGTGCCGCGCTGGCCCGCACCCACGCCTGGCTGGACCGCCACGCGCCATCCCTGGACGAGACTGGCCCGGACGAAACTGGCCCGGACGAGACGGGTCCGGACGAGACGCGCCCCGAGCGGGCTGCCGCGCGGGAAGAGCTCGGCTTCGGCACGCTGCCCCCGGAGCACCCGGCCGCGACTCCCGCGTACTTCGGGCCCGCCGAGCAGCCGCTGGCACTCGGGACTCAGGTGCACAGCTCCTGGGGCGCCTTCACCGCCGCAGAACGCCTGGACCCGGTGCTGCAGGCCCTGGAGCCGAGCCTCGCGGCAGCGGACGCGAAGCTGCTTCGGGCGGCGCGAGACCGGATCGGCTCCGGAGCGCTCGACGACGCGGAGCCCCCCGCGCTGATCCACGGAGACCTCTGGGCGGGCAATGTGCTCTGGACCCCCACCGAGGCGGGGGAGGTGCAGGGGGTGCTCATCGACCCGGCGGCCCATGCCGGGCACCGCGAGACCGACCTCGCGCTGCTGCACCTCTTCGGACTGCCGCAGCTCGACGCGGTGATCAGCGGCTATCAGCAGGAACACCCGCTGCGCGCAGGCTGGCAGGAGCGGATCCCGCTGCACCAGCTCTTCTGCCTCGCCGTGCACTGGCTGCTGTTCGGGTCCAGCTATCGCGGGCCCACTGTGCGTGCCGCGGAGTCCGTGCTGCGGCTCTGAGCGGCGCTGTTCGAGCTGGCGGTCAGCGCTGCAGGGTGTCGCGCAGCGCTTCGATCGGTCCGCGGACCTGGGCGAAGGACTCATCGAAGACCTCATCAGGCATCATGTACGGGTCCACCACATCATCGGAGGCGGTGGGCGACGGCGCGTGGTCCCGCTGCGCGGCGACCAGCGGCACCAGGGCTGCGAGCTTCTCCGGCGTGGTCTCGGCGGATGTCAGGGCCTGAGTCAGGGCGACCCCGTCGAGGGATTCCAGCAGCCGGGCGAACTCGCGCAGCGTGAAGACCTTCTCTGCGCTCTCGGGCACATCGGTGAGGATGTCGCGCACGTGTCCCCGGGTGGCGGTCAGCACGAGATCAGAGCTGCGGATCATCTCCGGCGCCAGCTGTTCGGCCACAAAGTCAGCGGTGTCGGCGCCGTACTCGGCCAGCCGATCCTTCACCTGGACCTCCATGTCATCTCCGACATGAGCATGCGTGCCGGCCGAGCGCACCGCGACGTCGTCCTGGGACGCAAAGACGTGCGCCAGCAGACGATCCATGGCGGGGGAGCGGCAGATATTGCCGGTGCAGACGGTGAGCAGGGTATAGGTCTCAGTCATAGCTTCCATCTGACCACACGCACCGGCTCACTGCAGACCTAGACTCTTGAGCGTGAAGCCAACGACGCCGGAGGTCTCCGGTCCACATCCAGCCGGCGCCGCCGGGTCCGTTGTCGAGCCTGCGGTCTCGGGAGGTTCGCTGCGGCCGATGACCCGGCGCTTCCTGGGCTGGGAGCTTGCGATCGTGCTCGGGCTCTCGCTGGGCCGCTCCGCCGTCTATGCGGTGCTGCAGCTGGCCGAACGGCTGAGCCTGGCGCCGCTGGCCGAGCAGAGCGCCACCGTGCAGACCTCCCGGTCCCGCGCGGAGTTCTTCGATCTCAGCTATCAGGTGCTGGACTCGCTGTTCGCGCTCTTCCCGGTGGCGCTGGTCTTCTATCTGTTCTTCCTGCACGGGATGAACCCGTTCAGACGCTTCGGGCTGGACCTGCGCCGGCCCGTGCGGGACCTGAGCCTCGGCGTCGGGCTCTTCCTGATCATCGGACTGGGCACCCTGGTGGTCTACGGCGCCGGACGGGCGGCGGGGATCACCACCGAGATCATCCCGGCCGACGTCGGAGAGCACTGGTGGACCTCCCCGGTGCTGATCCTCGCCGCGCTGCGGCATTCGCTGCTCGAAGAGGTGATCATGGTGGCGTACCTCTTCGACCGGGCCCGCAGGATCTGGCCCCGGGCGAGCATCTGGCTGATCATCCTGGCGGCCGCCATTCTGCGCGGGGCCTATCACCTCTACCAGGGCTTCGGACCGGGCATCGGGAACCTGCTCATGGGGATCATCTTCGGCTGGCTCTACCACCGCTACGGACGAGTGATGCCGCTGGTGGTCGCGCACCTGTTGCTCGACGTGGCCGCGTTCCTGGCGTTCCCGCTGGTGCTGCAGCTCGCCCAGCTGGAGTAGCCGCCGGGGCGGTCTTTGCAGCTGCCGCACGCAGACGCACGTGGGGCCCTGACCGAGAACGGTCAGGGCCCCACGTGTGTCAGGAGTCAGACGAGATCAGTGATCGTCGTCCTCGTCCTTCTTCTCGACCACGAGGGTCTCGGTGGTCAGCACCAGGGCCGCGATGGAGGCGGCGTTCTGCAGAGCAGAGCGCGTGACCTTCACCGGGTCGATGACGCCGTCGGCGATCAGATCGCCGTAGACACCGGTCTTGGCGTTGAAGCCGTGGTTCGGTGCCAGCTCAGAGACCTTGGAGGCGACGACGAAGCCGTCCTCGCCGGCGTTCTGAGCGATCCAGCGCAGCGGCTGGACCAGCGCGCGGCGGACGATGCCCACAGCGGCTGCGGCATCTCCGGAGAGCGCCAGAACGTCCTCGTCCTCGTCCAGCACGGAGAGGGCGTTGATCAGCGCAGTACCGCCGCCGGCCACGATGCCCTCTTCCAGAGCCGCACGGGTGGAGGACACAGCATCTTCGATGCGGTGCTTGCGCTCCTTGAGCTCCACCTCGGTGGCAGCGCCGACCTTGATGACGCCGATGCCGCCGGAGAGCTTCGCGAGCCGCTCCTGGAGCTTCTCCCGATCCCACTCGGAGTCAGACGCGTCGGCCTGGGCCTTGATGGTGGCCGCGCGGGCGTCCACATCTTCCTTGGACCCGGCGCCGTCGACGATGGTGGTCGCGTCCTTGGTCACGGTCACCCGACGTGCGGTGCCCAGTGATTCCAGATCGACCTGATCCAGCTTGAGGCCCAGATCGGGGGAGATGACCTGTGCACCGGTGAGCACGGCGATGTCCTCGAGCATGGCCTTGCGGCGGTCCCCGAAGCCGGGGGCCTTGACCGCGACCACGTTGAGCGTGCCGCGCAGCTTGTTGACCACCAGGGTGGAGAGGGCTTCGCCCTCGACGTCCTCGGCGATGATGAACAGCGGGCGCTTGGCCTGCAGGACCTTCTCCAGCACCGGCAGGAACTCCGCCATGTTGGAGATCTTGCCCTGGTTGATCAGGATCAGCGGATCTTCGAGGACCGCTTCCTGGCGCTCAGGGTCGGTGACGAAGTGCGGGGACAGGTAGCCCTTGTCGAACTGCATGCCCTCGGTGATCTCCAGCTCGGTGGAGGTCGAGGACCCCTCTTCGATGGTGATCACGCCGTCGGTGCCCACAGCGTCGAATGCACGAGCCAGAAGTTCACCGACCTCGTCGTTCTGCGCGGAGATCGCGGCCACGTTGGCGACCTGCTGGCCCTCGACGTCGCGAGCGTTCTCGCGCAGTCGGCGGGTCACAGCGGCGACCGAGGTCTCGATGCCGCGCTTGATCTCGCTGGGTGCCGCTCCGGCCGCGACGTTGCGCAGGCCTTCCTTGACCAGGGCCTGGGCCAGGACCGTTGCGGTGGTGGTGCCGTCGCCTGCGACGTCGTTGGTCTTGGTGGCGACTTCCTTGGCCAGCTGCACGCCAAGGTTCTCATAGGGGTCCTCGACCTCCACCTCACGGGCGATGGTGACGCCGTCGTTGGTGATGGTCGGTGCGCCCCAGGACTTGTCCAGGACTACATTGCGGCCTTTCGGGCCGAGCGTGACCTTGACCGTGTCTGCAAGCTTATCGATGCCGGCTTCCAGAGCGCGGCGTGCAGCATCACTGAATTCAAGCTGCTTTGCCATGGGTTACTGCTCCTTTGAGAGGGTGAGAATCGGATCGTGATGAGGTCCGTGGAGAGCCTTCAGCGGTCCGTTCTTACTTCTCGATGATGGCGAGGACGTCGCGGGCGTTGAGCACGAGGTACTCTTCGCCGCTGACCTTGACCTCGGTGCCGCCGAACTTGGAGTAGATGACGACGTCGCCCTCGGAGACGTCAACCGGGATGCGCTTGCCCTTTTCGTCGAAGCGACCTGGGCCCACGGCGACGACCTTGCCCTCCTGGGGCTTTTCCTTGGCGGTGTCGGGGATGACCAGACCGGAAGCGGTGGTCTGCTCTGCTTCCAGGGGGCGAACAACGATGCGATCCTCGAGAGGCTTGATGGAGACTGACACGTCAGTACTCTCCTTTGCGTGGTGTGGATTCGGTTTATCAGCACAGGCCCGTGCTGAGCGTCCCGGTGCGTCCGGGGTGCTCGACGAGCCGAAATCTGTCGCACGCCTTGGGAGTGGCCAACCGTCGTCGCGGTGCCGGATGGTGCCCCGTCAGGCTGATATCCGTGGGTTGACGACCCGCGGACAAGCTGGCACCCGAGGGTCTCGAGTGCTAGACGAAACTTTATAGACGGCCTTAGCACTCGGTCAAGCAGAGTGCTAAGGCTTTGGCTCCGGGCGGACGTGGACGGGACGTAGACTTGACCCCGAGCCAACCGCTTTTGACCTCGAGAGGCACCACCGTGACTGAAACTCATCAGCAGCCGAGCGCGGCCGGCGCTCCGGAGCATGATCCCTTCGGCTTCGTCGGGCTGACCTACGACGACGTCCTGCTGCTCCCCGGCGCGACCGACGTCATCCCCTCCGAAGCAGACACCGCGACCCGGTTCTCCCGGAACATCGTGCTGCAGTCCCCGGTGGCCTCGGCCGCGATGGACACGGTCACCGAGGCGCCGATGGCCATCGCCATGGCCCGCCAGGGCGGGATCGGCATCCTGCACCGGAATCTGTCCATCGAGGACCAGGCCCGCCAGGTGGACAAGGTCAAGCGGTCCGAATCGGGCATGATCAGCGATCCGGTGACGATCACCCCGGACGCGACCATCGCCGACCTCGACGAGCTCTGCGCCCACTACCGAGTCTCCGGCCTGCCCGTGGTCGACGGCGAGTCCAAGCTGCTGGGCATCATCACCAACCGCGACACCCGGTTCATCCCGCGCGAGCAGTACCTGACCACCAAGGTCTACGAGAAGATGACCCCGCAGCCGCTGATCACCGCCCACGTCGGGATCCCCAATGAGGAGGTGCTGCGGATCTTCTCCGAGCACCGCGTGGAGAAGCTGCCGCTGGTCGACGACCACGGCGTGCTCCAGGGATTGATCACCATCAAGGACTTCGACAAGGCCGACCGCTACCCGCAGGCCACCAAGGACGAGGAGGGCCGGCTGCGCGTCGGCGCCGCCGTGGGCTTCTTCGGCGAGGGCTTCGAGCGCGCCATGACGCTGATCGACGCCGGGGTCGACGCTCTGGTGGTGGACACCGCCAACGGCCACACCCGCGGCGTGCTGGACATGATCGCCCGGCTCAAGGCCGAACCGGCCGCGGCCGGAGTGGACGTCATCGGTGGCCAGGCCGCCACCCGCGAGGCGGCCCAGGCGATCATCGACGCCGGAGCCGACGCGGTCAAGGTCGGCGTCGGACCGGGCTCCATCTGCACCACGCGCATCGTCGCGGGCGTCGGAGTGCCCCAGGTCACCGCCATCTACGAAGCCTCCAAGGCGGCCATCCCGGCCGGAGTCCCGGTGATCGCCGACGGCGGTCTGCAGCACTCCGGTGACATCGGCAAGGCGCTGGTCGCCGGTGCCGACTCGGTGATGCTGGGATCGCTGCTGGCAGGCTCCGCCGAGTCCCCCGGGGACCTGGTCTTCTACAACGGCAAACAGTTCAAGGCCTACCGCGGCATGGGCTCCATGGGTGCGATGCAGACCCGCGGGAAGAACACCTCCTTCTCCAAGGACCGCTACTTCCAGGCGGACGTGCCCACCGATGAGAAGCTCATCCCTGAGGGCATCGAGGGCCAGGTGCCCTACCGCGGCCCGCTCGAGGTGGTGTTCCACCAGCTCACCGGCGGTCTGCGGCAGACCATGTTCTACGTGGGCGCGCACACCATCGACGAGTTGAAGTACAAGGGCAAGTTCGTGCGGATCACCTCTGCCGGACTCAAGGAATCGCACCCGCATGACATCATGATGACGGTGGAAGCGCCGAACTACCGGCGCTAGTAAAGGAGCAGTTTTGAGCAACGAGATCCCCATCGGCCTGGCCAAGAACGGCCGCCGGGCCTGGGCTCTGGACGATGTCGCCATCGTCCCGAACCGACGCACTCGCAGCCCCGCAGACGTGAGTCTGGACTGGCGCATCGATGCCTACAACTTCTCCATGCCCGTGATCGGGGCGCCGATGGACTCGGTCATGTCCCCGGCCACCGCCATCGAGCTGGGCCGGCAGGGCGGTCTCGGGGTCCTGAACCTCGAGGGTCTCTGGACCCGCTACGAGGACCCGGAGCCGGTGCTCGCAGAGATCGCAGCGCTGGGTGCCGACGAGGTCTCCGCGGACAACACCCGCCGGCTGCAGCAGCTCTACTCCGAGCCGATCAAGGCCGAGCTGATCACCGCACGACTGGCCGAGATCCGTGAGGCCGGCGTCGTCGTCTCGGGCTCGCTGACGCCGCAGCGCACCCAGGAGTTCTACCGCACGGTCATCGAGGCCGGTGTGGACATGTTCGTGATCCGCGGCACCACCGTCTCGGCCGAGCACGTCGCCGAGACGGGTGACCCGCTGAACCTCAAGGAGTTCATCTACGAGCTCGACGTGCCGGTCATCGTCGGAGGGGCCGCCGGGTACACGCCTGCGCTGCACCTGATGCGCACCGGTGCCGCCGGCGTGCTGGTGGGCTTCGGAGGCGGCGCAGCCACCACCACCCGCCGCGCAATGGGCATCCGGGTGCCGATGGCGACCGCGATCAGCGACATCGCCGCCGCCCGCCGGGACTACCTGGACGAATCCGGTGGCCGCTACGTCCACGTCATCGCCGACGGCGGCATGGGCTCCTCCGGGGACCTGGTCAAGGCGCTGGCGATGGGCGCCGACGCCGTGATGCTCGGGACCACGCTTGCCCGCGCCGAAGAGGCGCCCGGCCAGGGCTGGCACTGGGGCCTCGAGGCGGTGCACCCGGACTTCCCCCGCGGACACCGCACCCGGGTCGGGACCGTGGCGCCGCTGCAGGAGGTCCTCTGGGGCCCCGCCCACCACACCGACGGCTCCTCGAACCTGATGGGCGGCCTGCGCCACGCGATGGCCTCCACCGGCTACGTGGACCTGAAGTCCTTCCAGCGCGTGGACGCGATCGTCTCCCCGATGGGCCAGCAGACCCGCTGAAGCACCCCTCCCCGCGTCAAAAAATCGTAGGGCTGTGGGATGTCGTAGAGCTTAAGCCCTACGACATCCCAACAGCCCTACGATTTTTTGCGTGGTCGGGGGCCGGTCGGCTCAGCAGCTGCCGGACTGCTCCCAGGGGCCGTAGCGGTCTCCGGGCTCCTGATTCCGGGTGTACCACTTCGCGGTGTAGCTGACTCCTTCGTGCACGATGGTCTCGCCGCCGTCGAACTGTGAGCTCGGGGCCCACTGCGGCAGCGTCTCATCGCCGCACGCGGTCGGCGTGCCGACCTGTGACCAGGCGCTCCACGGCGAAGCCCCGGGGACCTGGTTCTGCGTGTACCAGAGCGCCCGGTAGACGCCGCCTTCGTAGCTCACGGTGTCACCGCCGGTGTAGACCGCGCCTGAGTCCCAGGCCTGATGCTCGGGAGTCTCGCCGCTGCCTCCGTCACCCTCGCCGTCCCCGTCACCTTCGTCCCCGTCGCCAGGCGCCGCAGATCCGGAGAGCGTCAGGTCAGCGAGGATCGGATCATGGTCGGAGGAGCGCCACTGGTCCGGGGTGTGCAGCAGGGTGCCCACCGAGTTGTACCGGCTGTACTCCAGAGCGAGCGGCTCCACGGCGTTGATGTTCCAGATCTCGGTCTGGGCGACGTCGGCCGCGGCGGCCTCGGAGGCGAAGAGGTGATCCAGGGATCCCACCGCGCCGTCGAACATGTAGCTGTACGCGCCGGTCTCGGCCGAGAGGTTCGCGTACCCGGCCTCGGCGATGACCTGCAGCGGGTCCTCCATCTCGTAGGAGTTGAAGTCGCCCATCAGGAAGACCTTCTCGGTCTCGGCGTCGCGCTCGAGCGCCTCGGCGAAGGCCACCAGCGCCTCGGCCTGACGGACCCGGTCCCCGTTGAAGGAACCCTGCCCGGTGGTGTCGGCGTTGTCCCCGCTGCCGCTGCCGCCCTTGGACTTGAAGTGGTTGACGATCGCCAGGAAGCTCGCGTCGTCCTGGGTGCCACCGTTCTGGGCCCCGCTGTCCAGCGCGGTGAACTCCTGGGCCAGCGGCTCGCGGGCGTTGGAGAAGATCGCGTCCAGATCGAGCTCCCCGAGGGTCTCCTGGTCCAGGTCGGTGACGCCGCCCTCGAACAGGATCCGGGACTCGCCCTCGGGCGCCACACGGTCGGTGCGGTAGATGAATCCGTTGCGGATCACGTCCTCCGCGGCGGGCACCTGCTCCGGGGACTCCACATAGTCCCAGGTGCCTGCGCTGCCCTCGGCGTCGTTCAGCGCCTCGACCAGCGCGGCCAGGGCGTGATCCCGGCCGCCGTCGGCGAAGAAGTGCCGGGTGTTCTCGATCTCCTGGAGCGCGACGACGTCGGCGTCCAGCCCGGAGATCGCCGCGACGATCTTGGACTCCTGACGGTCGAAGCTCGCCTGGCTGTAGGCGCCGCGGGCGTCGCAGTAGTCATTCGTGGTGGGCTCGCCGTCGATGTCGGTGTAGAACTCGCAGCCCGGCTCGTCCTCGCCGAGTGAGATGAAGTAGTTGAGCACGTTGAAGCCGGCGATACGCACATCGCCCTCACGCTCGGCCGGGGACTCATTGCCCTCCCGGGTGTTCTCGAAGCTGGCGGGCTGGACCTGCTCGGCGGCCTCGGGAGTCAGCTTCGAGAGCGGCTGCAGCCGCCATTCCTCGAAGCGGTAGTCCATGATCACATCGGTCTGCCAGAGCACCTCGGCGCCGACCCGGATCGGGTCCTCGATGGTCAGGTACGGCAGCGGCAGCGCGCGATCGGAGCTCCAGGACTGCCACGAGGTCGACGCCGCGTCATCGAGGTAGATGACCCGCTCCGCGTTCTCCGCGGCCAGCGCCTCGGCCTCCGGGCCGGGTCGGAACGCCGAGGTGGGGTTCACCAGCGGCTCCTCGCCGAGCACGATGCCGATCTCCCCGTACTGGTTCAGGGTGTAGTGGTCGGTCACCGTGTAGGTGCCCTGCGGGTCGAGCAGCATGCCCAGCAGCGACTCACGCTGCTGCGCATCCTCGGGGACCTCGATGGACGCCGGCTTGATCGCTTCGAACGGCTCGTCCTCGATCAGCGCCAGCTCGTGATGCGGGGTCTGGGTGGACTCCGGGTAGAGCGCGATCTGCGGGTTGTCGAAGTAGACGGTGGCGTCGCCGGTGATCTCCACGAAGTCGCCGATCTGCACCAGGTCCTCGGAGACCGCGGTGGGGGAGTAGACGAAGATCGCGTCCGAGGTCTCGTGGCTGTCCAGGTCGACGTCGCCGCCGGAGCCGGCGGTCTGGAGGTAGAAGCCGTTGAAGCTCTGCTCGGCCGGGTAGACGGCGGTCACCACGCCACGGGTGGTCACCGGGAGGTCGCCGCCCGCGGAGTCCAGCGCCGCATTGATGTCCGCGATCTCCAGATCGCGGGGCTCGACCGGGGTCGCGGGCTCGGACGGCTCTGGGTCTGTCGGTTCTGGATCAGTGGGCTCCGGGTCTGTCGGTTCAGGGTCCGTGGGCTCGGGATCAGTGGGTTCTGGTTCGGTCGGCTCGGTCGGCTCGGTCGGCTCGCTCGGCTCGGTCGGCTCGCTCGGCTCGGTCGGCTCGGGCTCCGTCGGCTCGGGCTCGCTCGGCTCGCCGACGGTGTCCCCGGCGGCATTGGTCGGGGAGGGCTCGGCGCGGGTGAAGTCTGCCGAGTTGTCCTCGCTGTCCACCCCGTCGGTCCGGGTGATCGAGGTGGTGTTCGTGGCGGCGGTGGCCGGTGCCGTCTCGAAGGTGTTGGTGGTGCCGAATCCCAGCAGGTCGACGACCTGGTCATGGTCCACCACCGAGTCCAGCGGGAGATCGGCCAGCGTCTCCGAGGTCGAGGCGAGGACATAGGTGCCTCCGGCCGCGGCGCCGATCGCGGCGCCGGTCTGGGCATCCGGGGTGGGCAGTGCGGCGCCGTCGCCGTTGTTGCCGCCGCCCTGGATCAGGTAGTGCCCACCAGGTGCGATCTCGCCGCCCAGCTCGATGGTCGAGCTGGGCGCGCCCGTCGTCGTCCTGGCGCGGTACTGCAGCGACCACTCGCTGAGGTCCACGGCCGCCTCGCAGGTGTTCAGCAGCTCCACGAAGCGGTGGGAGAGCGCGGCGGATCCGCTGCCGCCGTTCGGGAAGGCCTCATTGATCACGACGCAGTCGGCGCCGGCCGGGCTTTCGGCGTCTTCAGGGGCGGGTGTCGCGGTGGAGCCGAAGGCAGGGGCGGGGGCGAGCAGGGCGGCGCTGAGTCCGAAGGCTGCGAGCGCGCGGGGGAGTCGCCGGGGTCTTCCCGGCGGGGCGGTCTGGCGGGGGATGCTCATCAAGGCGGAATCCTCTTCCGTTGATGGTGAACGTCTCATGCGCTCACCGATGGTCACGTCGGTGCTGGATCTGCGGACCAGAGCGCGACGGCGCGAACACCGCTGCCGACCGGGTCCACCTCGAATCCAAGCAGGGTCATGTGAACGGCGTGCTACAGACAGGGAAACCGGTGGGCCGAGGTGACCTGCGGGAACACGTCATCCCAGACCAACACGACGACGACGCGGCCGACCCGACGGAAATACCCCCTGGGGTATTATGGAGGCATCGTTCACCCCTGACAGAGGAGTCACCATGTGCCGAGCCGTGACCTGTACGACCTGCGGAAAGACCACCTGGGCCGGATGCGGCCAGCATGTCGATGAGGTGATGCGCGGGGTCAGCGCGGCGCAGCGCTGCCCAGGACACGAGCCTGCACCCTCGGGAGGGTTCTTCAGCCGGCTCTTCGGCCGCTGAGCCCGCGCCGCTGATTCGACCGCGAGTGGAGACACAGAGAAGCCCGTCAGTCTGTTTCCAGACTGACGGGCTTCTTCGGCGGAGGATGGGGGATTTGAACCCCCGAGGGCGTGAACCCAACACGCGTTCCAAGCGTGCGCCATAGGCCGCTAGGCGAATCCTCCTGGCTGCTTCTCGCTGGCCTGCCTGATCGGCGCGGCCCTCGAGAGCAGACTTCATACTAGCGGAGAACCAGCGCATAATGCACATCGGGCCCCCGTAGGATGGATCACTGCCGTGATCTGACCTGAGGAAAGGGGTCGACGATGCCCGCTGGACGCTATGCGCCGAGCCCCTCCGGAGAGCTGCATCTGGGCAACCTGCGCACCGGGATGCTGGCCTGGCTCTTCGCCCGCGCGAGCGGACGCGACTTGCTGCTGCGTTTCGAAGATCTGGATCTGGACCGCACCGTGGCGGGCGCCGAGACCCAGCAGTCCGAGGATCTCCACGCGATGGGTCTGACCTTCGACGCGCTGGACGGCGCCCCGCTGATCAGACAGTCCGAACGGATGGAGATCTATGCGGCCGCGATCGCGCGGCTGCAGCAGGACGGGCTGGCCTACGAGTGCTTCTGCTCGCGGCGCGAGATCCGTGAAGCCGCCCGGGCTCCGCACGCACCGACCGGGACCTACCCCGGCACCTGCCGAGATCTGAGCGAGGACCAGCGGGTACACCGCCGCGCGGAACGTCCCGCGGCGCTGCGACTGCGCGCCCCCCGGTCCGCCGCCGGGACCGCCGAGCAGTTCTCCGTGGAGGACATCGTGCTGGGCCGGATCACCACCGAGGTCGATGACTTCGTGATCCAGCGCAACGACGGCGCTCCGGCGTACAACCTGGCAGTGGTGGTCGACGATCACCTGACCGGTGTGGACCAGGTGGTCCGCGGCGACGACCTGGCATCGTCGACGCCGAACCAGGCCTACCTGCGCGGACTGCTCTACGGCTGGCACGCGGCCGCGGAGGTCCAGTACGCCCACGTGCCGCTGGTGCTCAACACCGAGGGCCAGCGTCTGGCGAAGCGAGACGGCGCCGTGACCCGGGCCGCCCTGCAGGAGCAGGGCATCGACGCCGCAGCGCTGCGCGACCTGCTGCTGGTCTCGCTCGGTCTCCCGGCCGGCCCGCTGGCGCAGGCGCTGGAGTCCTTCGACCCGACCGCGCTTCCCGCCGACCCCTGGGTGTTCCAGCCGCCGGGCAGCTGAAGCGCCCGGCAGCTGGGACGGGGCCCGCAGGCTATGGGCGCAGCAGGATCTTGCCCGTGCGGCCCGCGACGAAGTTCGCCTTCGCCGCCTCGCGCACCTGATCGAAGGGGTAGGTCGCCTCGGCGGTGAGCGAGAGGGTCCCGTCCTTGACCCGGGTGAGCAGCTCGGTGAACAGCTCCCCGCGTCGCTGCGGTGCGAGATCGCTCATCACCCGTGAGCCCCAGAAGCCCTTGATCGTGACGTTCTTGAAGATGATCGCACCGGAGTTCAGCGCCATCGTGCCTCCGGCCATGGCGCCGAAGATCACCAGCGTGCCGTCCTCTCCCACCTGGGAGAGGACCTGGTTGCTGGCGTCCCCGCCCACGGAGTCGATGCCCGCGACGATCTTCGCACCGCCGGTGATCTCGGCGACGCGGTCCTGCCAGCCGGCCGACTCGGTGGAGACGACTCGCTCGATGCCTTGGGCGTTGAGCTCCTCGACGCCCGCGTCACGACGCACCAGGCCGAGCACGTTGATGCCCCGGGTCGGTGCCAGCTGCGCGAGCATCCGGCCCACGGCGCCGTTGGCGGCGTTCTGGATGATCCAGTCGCCCTCGTTCAGATCCAGCCAGTCCAGCAGGGCGATGCTGGAGAAGGGCATCGAGACCAGCTGGGAGGCGACCTCATCGGTGGCGTCCTCGTCCACCGGGATCAGGCCCGCGGCTGCAGCGGTGAAGTACTCGGCCCAGGCGCCGAAGGTGCCGCCGGTGGCGACGCGCTGACCCAGGGTGAGGTTCTCCACGCCCTCGCCGAGTGCGTCGATGACGCCGACTGCTTCGGATCCGGTGCGGGCCGGCAGCTCCGGCTTGAACCCGTAGGACCCGCGGATGGTCCAGAGGTCGTGGTTATGGATGGGGGAGAGCAGGGTCCGCACCCGGACCTCTCCGGGACCGGGGTCCGGGGTGGGGACCTCTTCGACGTCCAGGACGTCCCAGGGTTCGCCGAAGGTCTGTTGGGTGACTGCGCGCATGATGATCTGCCTTCCGTTGGGTCTTGCTGGGCGTTGCTGCGTGTTGCTGGCGACGCCGGTCCTGCGTGGGCGTCACGCGTGGAGGAACGGCTGTGCGTCTCGCGCTATTCCGTCCGGACCTGTTGTGACGGCTCCCACGTAGACTGGGCGCACCGTAGACCGTTGGCCGCCCAGTCGAACCACCCGCATCGCTGGAGCCGGCCACGACCATGAAGGCGAGACCCATGCCCGAAGTAGAAAAGTCCGAAACCACCCAGGATGAGTCCCACGAGAACTACACGATCGGTGACTACCTGCTGGACCGGTTGGCCGAGCTCGGCCTGACCGAGCTGTTCGGCGTCCCCGGAGACTTCAACCTCCATTTCCTGGACCACGTCGTGGCCCACCGCAGCATCCGCTGGGTCGGCTCCGCCAATGAGCTCAATGCCGGCTACAGCGCCGACGGCTATGCCCGCATCCGCGGCATCGGCGCGTTCCTGACCACCTACGGAGTCGGCGAGCTCTCCGCGATCAACGCCGTCGCCGGCTCCTACGCCGAGTCCGTGCCGGTGGTCCAGATCGTCGGCGCCCCGCCGAAGGAGACCCAGGCCTCGGGTCGCAAGATCCACCACTCGTTGGGCGACGGCGACTTCAAGCACTTCCTGCGCATGGCCGAAGAGGTCACCTGCGCCCACGCCGATCTCGACGCCCCCACCGCGACCTGGGAGATCGACCGCGTCCTGCGCGACGTCGTCTTCCGCCGTCGTCCCGGCTACCTGATGCTGGCCGCCGACGTCGCCGAGGTCGCCGCGTACCCGCCCTCGGAGCCGCTGACCACCGATCTCCCGGTGACTACCCCGCGCGCCGTCGCCGCCTTCGAGGCGGCCGTGCGCCGCTTCCTCCCCGGGCGTCGCACCGCCGTGCTGGCTGACCTGCTGGTCCACCGGCTCGGCGCCACCGAGGAGCTCGCCTCCTTCCTCACCGACTCTCAGCTGCCCTTCGCCACCCTGGCCTGGGGCAAGACCCTGGTCGACGAGTCGGACCCGAACTTCGTGGGCATCTACGCCGGAGCCGCCTCTCAGGATCGGGTGCGCGAGGTCATCGAAGGCGCCGACGCGCTGATCACGCTCGGGGTGGAGTACACCGACAACACCACCGCAGGGTTCTCCATGGATCTCGATCCCACCCGGATGATCGACGTCTCCCGCTTCGGTGCCCGCGTCGGCGATGAGGTCTTCACCCCCATCTCGCTGCAGGACGCGCTCACAGTCCTGCACCGGGTCACCACCGAGCTCGACGACGTCGCCCCCATGCCCGCGGCTGCGGCCCCGGCCACGGAGACGCCGCGGGAACCCTCCGAGGGTCCGCTGACCCAGGACGGCCTCTGGTCCGTGCTGGCCTCGCAGCTGGAATCGGCGAACATCGTCGCCGCCGACCAGGGGACCAGCTACTTCGGGATGGCCTCCCACCGGTTCCCGGCGAAGTCCACGTTCATCGGACAGCCCATGTGGGGTTCCATCGGCTACACCCTGCCGGCGATCATCGGTGCCGGCCTCGCCGATCCCAGCCGCCGGCCGGTGCTGCTGATCGGCGACGGCTCCGCGCAGCTGACCATCCAAGAGATGGGTGTGATGATCCGCGAGAAGCTGCCCGTGGTGGTGGTGCTGGTCAACAACGACGGCTACACCGTCGAGCGTGCGATCCACGGACCCGACGAGGTCTACAACGACATCGCCCCCTGGCGCTGGGAGCTGGTGCCCCGCCTCTTCGGCGCCGCGGAGGAGGACTACCTCTACCGCCGGGTCACCACCGAGGCGGAGCTGCTCGCGGCGTGCAAGGACACCATGAGCAACCGCGAGAAGCTGGTGTTCATCGAGGCGATCACCGACCGCGATGACATCCCGCAGCTGCTCCAGGATGTGGCCAACGCGCTCAAGCGATGAGCTCCATTGGCCTTGAACCCTGAGGCCGAGATACGATGACTCCTGGCCCCACGTGCGGTGCCATCCTGCTGAACTCCCCCAGGACCGGAAGGTAGCAAGGGTAAGTGGGCTCTGGCAGGTGCACGTGGGGCTCTTAACGTCTCCGGCCGCTTCATCAGCCCCCGACTTCCCGCCAGGATCAGCCTCTGGGCGGATGCCCCGTCGCCGCCCAGAACCTAGTCTCGGGGCATGACTTCTTCACCGAGCGCTGACTCACCGTCCGCCTCCGCTGCCGCCCCCTCACCGCCCCGCGTTCCTGCCTGGCTCGGAAATCGCTGGGTCCAGGGGACCGCCGGCGGCGTCCTCGCCCTGGTGCCGGTCCGCCGATACCCGGAGTGGCTGCGCCAGGCCATCATGTGGGTCCCTGCCACGGCGGCCACGACGGTGGTCGTGACTCCTCGCGTCTGGGAGAAGCTGGCCGACGCTGCCCGAGAGTCGCCCGCGCAGCAGGAGCACGAGCAGGAACCGGTGGAGCCGGAGCTCCTTGCGACGGAGCAGTCACGTGAACACCACAGACCGCCCCTGACTCCTGGGCGCAGGGCGGCTTTGTGGGGCGTCGGGCTGACCGTCGGAGCCTCGGTCTACGGGTATATGCGCTTCTCCCTGTGGGTGGACGGTGCGATCGAGGACAAGCTGCGTGAGCACGGAGTCGCCCGGCCACGGGTGGTGATGGCTGTCCTCGGCGGTCTGGCCACCGGATTGACCGGCGGTGCCCCGCCACGGCAGAGGCCGCGCGCCGACACCGCATAGGTGAGCCCCGGCTCGCCGCGTCTGGTGGCTGAATCTCCACGACCCCGTCAGCTCCTAGAATCGAACCCATGGATCACCGGCCCGCGAGCACGCTCCCCCAACGGCTCCTGCTCTGGCTGGGGACTCTGACTGTGATCGGAGTGATCAGCGGCGCCAGCTGGCTGATGATCAACGGGACGATTCCGCTCAGCGTCTTCGGCCGCGGATCGATCCCGTCCGCCGAGCAGTGCCCCTCCAGCACGCAGCAGCCGGTGGTGCCGGAGCGCGTCCGGATCTCGGTGTTCAACACCACCAACGCGCCGGGGCTCGCCCAAGAGGTGGCCGAGGAGCTGAGCGACCGCAGCTTCCGCGTGGCAGAGGTGGACAACGACTACTTCGCCGACACCGGCTTCGCCGGGATCATCCGCGTGGGGGATCGGGGTCTGCGGCAGGCCTACACCCTGCAGCAGCACATCCCAGGCACCATGGTCGACGTCGATGATCGCGCCGACTACAGCGTGGATCTGATCCTGGGGTCCGAATTCTCGGCCCAGGACATGGAAGAGGCCGGAGACCTTGAGATGGTCCCCGGCCCGCTGCGCTGTTCCACCGACTAGTCGGTCGGCCCAGCCCAGTTCCGTTCAGCTGTGGTCTGGCTCAGTCCAGCTCAGCGCGCATTCTTCCAGCGCCGGGCGGCGATGAAGCTGCGCACGCCCAGGACGATGTAGACCACCAGCACGATCACGGTGACCAGTGCTGAGATCACGGCTCCCGGGTTGTCTGACTCGCCGGCGAAGAGCTCGGGCAGGCTCATCAGCGGCATGATCATGCCCAGCGCGCCCAGAAGTGTGACCACCAGGGCGATGTGGACGCCCAGCTTGCGGTTCTTCATCGCGATGCCGCCGCTGATCAGGAGCAGCACGCCGACCACCGAGGGGATCAGCGCGGTCATGCTCGCGAACTCGGTGGCCACGTAGCCGACGATGCCGACCACGACCAGCAGCCCGCCGACGATCAGGCTCAGCCGCGGCATCGGGCTGGCCGGGGCGGCGGGCGACGTCGTCGTCGGGTTCGTGGAGCTTCCGGAGACCGTGGAGTTTCCGGAGAGGGGGGAGTTCGGGGAATTGGTCGGGGTGCTGGGGTTCGTCATGGTGCTCCTCATCGGTGATCTACGGCGGGAATCAAGCTGTTCTCTCTCTTCTACACAGTGTAGAAGATCTGCTTCGGGCGAATCTTCCGCGGTTTCTTCGATTGCGCAAAGAAACGCAGATCTTTGATGAGAAAACTCTGGTGCAGGGGGTTCACAGCGGGTGAACTGGGGTTGTCCCCGAAAAACGGTCCACGATTCAAAGGAGATTCAGATGACCGACACACTTACCTCACAGTCCGAGACATCGCAGACCTCGCAGCCCGAGGGCACGCTCAGCCCCGAGACCAAAGAGGTCTTCCAGCAGAAGGTCGACGCGCTGCAGCAGGACTGGGACACCAACCCCCGCTGGGAGCACACCACCCGCGACTACTCCGCAGCTGAGGTCATCAAGCTGCAGGGCAACGTGCAGGAAGAACACACGCTGGCCAAGCGCGGCTCCGAGAAGCTGTGGAGCCAGCTCACCGCAGAGCACGCCGAGGGCAAGTACACGAACTCGCTGGGCGCCCTGACCGGCAACATGGCGGTCCAGCAGGTCAAGGCCGGCCTGCGCGCCATCTACCTCTCCGGCTGGCAGGTCGCCGGGGACGCGAACCTCTCGGGTCACACCTACCCGGACCAGTCGCTCTACCCGGCCAACTCGGTGCCGTCCGTGGTGCGCCGGATCAACAATGCGCTGCTCCGCGCCGACCAGATCGACTACCTCGAGGGCACCCGCACGGTGGAGGACTACATGGTCCCGATCATCGCCGACGCCGAGGCCGGCTTCGGCGGACCGCTGAACGCCTATGAGCTGATGAAGTCCATGATCGCCTCCGGCGCGGCCGGCGTGCACTGGGAGGATCAGCTCGCCTCGGAGAAGAAGTGCGGCCACCTCGGCGGCAAGGTGCTGATCCCCACCGGGCAGCACGTGCGCACGCTGCAGTCGGCCCGCCTGGCCGCCGATGTGCACAACACCCCCAGCGTGGTCATCGCCCGCACCGATGCCGAGGCGGCCACCCTGATCACCTCCGACGTCGACGAGCGCGATCAGCCCTTCATCACCGGAGAGCGCACTGCCGAGGGCTTCTACAAGGTGCGCAACGGCATCGAGCCCTGCATCGCCCGGGCCAAGGCCTATGCGCCCTACGCGGATCTGATCTGGATGGAGACCGGCACCCCGGACCTGGAGTACGCCAAGCAGTTCGCCGAGGCGGTCAAGGCCGAGTACCCGGACCAGATGCTGGCCTACAACTGCTCGCCCTCGTTCAACTGGAAGAAGCACCTCGACGACGAGACCATCGCGAAGTTCCAGCGTGAGCTGGGCGCCATGGGCTTCACCTTCCAGTTCATCACCCTGGCCGGCTTCCATGCGCTGAACTACTCGATGTTCGAGCTGGCGCGCGGATACAAGGAGAACCAGATGAAGGCCTACGTGGAGCTGCAGGAGAAGGAGTTCGCCGCAGAAGCCGATGGCTACACCGCTACGAAGCACCAGCGCGAGGTCGGCACCGGATACTTCGACGCCATCTCCACCACGTTGAACCCCGAGTCCTCGACGGTGGCCTACAAGGGTTCCACCGAAGCAGGACAATTCCACTGATCCACCGGCATTGACAAAGGAGTCAGCCATGAACGCCCAGACCAGCACATCCCTCCGCTCCAGCACCACGCCCCGGAACCAGAGCGCCACCGCTGCCGCCGAGGCCACCTCGAGCAACGGCATCACGATCAACGGCATCACACTCAGTGCGCCGCGGGCTCCGCGGCAGAACGAGTTGTTCACCGCGGATGCGCTGACCTTCCTGAGCACCCTGCACCGCGAGTTCGGCAGCCGCATCGCCGAGCTCGAGGAGCCGGAGCTGCAGCCACAGCGGAACTTCGCGCCCAGCCCGGTGGGGCGGCGCGAAAGCGTGGAGGAGGCAGAGGCCTCCTGGAAGGCGCTGGTTGAGCGGTACCTGGTGGAACCACCGTCGGCCTTCGCCTCGCCCCGGCGGCTGACCCGGTCCGAGGACCGGATCTTCTCCAAGGGGGAGGCGCTTTCGGCAGGACTGGTTGACTTCGCGCTGCATATCCAGCGCCGGGCACGCCGTCTGGTCTCTGAAGGCAGGGCTCCGTTCATCTCGCTGCTCGGCATCGAGAGCGAGGACGAGCTGGAGATCTGGCAGGAGATGTTCATCCGGGCAGAAGAGCTGGTCGGTCTTCCGGCAGGCACCATCCGGGCGATCACCTTCAGCGCGGAGCAGGACGACGCCGGCGGCGCCGTGCTGCTGCAGAAGCGGGCCCGCTGAGCGGACCCGTCGTCAACGACCCAGAGAAGGGGCTCCCCGTCCCTGACGTCTCGACCTGGACCGACCGTATCGGTCCGCAGGTCGTGAGCGTCGGGGGTGGGGAGTCCTGTTGTGATCGAAGGAGAACTGTGTGTCAGCTCACTGGGTAGACTCGAGCGCATGAGCAGCGCTCAGCCACAGCGGACAGCGAGGTCCGCGGCGACATCCACCCGGTCCTCGGTCAGCTCGGGGAACCTTCGCTCCATCGAGCGCGCCTCGGTCGACGCTCAGGACGAGGGCTTCGACCTGATTGCGCTCGGTCGACGCGTGCGACACCTGCGCAAACAGGCGGGCATGACGCTGGATGCGCTCGCGGAGGCGCTGGGGACCGCGCCCAGCCAGCTCTCGCTGCTGGAGAACGGCCGCCGCGAGCCCAAGCTCTCCCAGCTTCAGCAGCTGGCCAAGGCTCTGGAGGTCAGCTTCGATGACCTCTTCGGCGCGGAGCCGCCCTCGAAGCGGGCGGCCCTGGAGATCGAGCTCGAGAAGGCCCAGCGCGGGCCGCTCTACGCGGCGCTGAATCTTCCCGCCGTCCGGATCAGCAATCGGCTGCCGATGGATGTGTTGGAGTCGCTGGTGTCGCTGCAGCGAGAGCTGCGCCGTCGACTCGAGGAGCAGGCCGCGACTCCTGAGGAGGCGCGGCGGGCCAACACCGAGCTGCGCGAGGAGATGCGCGCCAAGAACAACTACTACCCCGAGATCGAAGCGGCCGCCCAGGAGCTGCTCGACGCCGTGGATCACCGCGAGGGGCCGCTGTCTCACCACGTGGCCGCTGACATCGCCGCGCACCTCGGATTCTCGCTGCGCTTCGTGAAGAACCTGCCTGAATCCACCCGTTCGGTGACGGATCAGAAGAACCGGATCATCTACCTGACCCAGGGAACCTCCCGGCAGTGGGACGCCCGCTCGGTGCTGCTCCAGGCGCTCGGACACCAGGTGCTCGGCCACACCGAGCCGGAGGACTACTCCGAGTTCCTGCGCCAGCGGGTCTACACCAACTACTTCGCCGCAAGCCTGCTGATGCCGCAGGCCACCACGGTGCGCTTCCTGAAGGAGTCCAAGGCGCGCAAGGAAATCGCCATAGAGGACCTGCGCGACGCCTTCGCGGTCTCCTACGAGTCAGCCGCCCACCGGTTCACCAATCTCGCCACCGAGCACCTGGGCATCACGTGTCACTTCCAGAAGGTCCACGAGTCAGGGATCCTGCACAAGGCCTACGAGAACGACGGGGTGAACTTCCCGGCGGACCATTCCGGGGCCATCGAGGGTCAGACGATCTGCCGGCAGTGGACCTCGCGGCAGGTCTTCGAGGTCGACGACAAGTTCCGGTCCTTCTACCAGTACACCGACACCACGGTCGGCACCTTCTGGTGCACCGCACGGACCGAGGCGCACTCCTCGGGGCTGTACTCGCTCTCGATCGGGGTGCCGTTCGAGCATGTGAAATGGTTCCGCGGCTCCGACACCACCTCACGGTCCTCCTCCCGCTGTCCCGATGATCCGACCTGCTGCCGGCAGCCCCCGGCGGCGCTCGCCGCCCGCTGGGAGGGTCAGGCCTGGCCGGCCGCGCGTGCGAACAGCCACCTGCTCGCCGCCATGCCGCAGGGTGCGTTCCCCGGAGTCGACACCACCGAGGTCTACGAGTTCCTGGAGCGCCACTCGCGTCAGGACTGAACTCGACGCTGCCGGAACTCGGGGAACGCCAATTTCGCTCGGATTGTTGAACAATCCCGCGGAGTCAGGCATCCTTGACTCAGCTCACACTGAGACGTGGGCAACACCGGTACAAGGAGGATCACGTGGCACAGATCGACCTGAACAGCGATGTCGGAGAGTCCTTCGGCAACTGGACCATCGGTGACGATGCCGCCATCCTGCGCACCGTCTCCAGCGCGAACATCGCCTGCGGCTTCCACGCCGGAGATCCGCTGACCATCCGCGCCACCGCCACCGAGGCTGTGACCAACGACGTCGTCATCGGTGCCCACATCGGCTACCGCGACCTCGCCGGATTCGGTCGTCGGCATCTGGAATGTTCCCCCGATGAGCTCGCCGCCGACGTGCTCTATCAGCTCGGCGCGCTGGAGGGCATCGCCGGCGCGGTCGGCTCCCAGATCCGCTACGTGAAGCCGCACGGCGCCCTCTACCACTCGATGATCTCTCACACCGGGCACGCCCATGCGGTCATCGACACCATCGCGGCCTACGGCGAGAGCACCGGCCGCGACCTGCCGGTGCTGCTGCTGCCCGGCTCGATCGCCCTGGACTACGCCGCCGAAGCCGGTCTGCGCGGGATCTCCGAGGCCTTCGCCGATCGCAGCTACAACCCCGACGGCACCCTGGTCTCGCGGCGGGAGCCCGACGCGGTGCTCCATGACACCGAGCAGATCGTGGAGAACATGCTGCGCCTGGCCGAAGAGTCGGTGCTGATCGCCCGCGACGGCACCCGAATCGAGACCCAGGCCGAATCCATCTGCACCCACGGCGACACCGCCGGCGCGGTGGCGATGGCGCAGGCGGTGCGCACCGCCCTGGAGGGCGCCGGAGTCGAGATCCGCAGCTTCGCATGATCAGCGCCATCCGAGAGGCCGGTCCCCGTGCGCTCCTGCTGGAGTTCGAGACCCTCGATCAGGTGCTGGCCTGCCATCAGCAGCTGCGCCGCGACCCCCTGCCCGGCCAGGTCGAGGCGGTGGCCGCGGCACGGACGATCCTGCTGCGCTTCACCGCACGGGCGGCCCTGCGCCAGGCCCGCACCCTCCTGCCCGGCCTTGAGCTGGGGGAGTTCTCCGCAGCAGACTCCCGCCACGTGGAGCTGGAGGTCATCTACGACGGCGAGGACCTCGACGAGCTGGCCGCGCACCTGGGCATGAGCGTCGAGGCGCTGATCAACTGGCACAGCGCAGCGTCCTGGACCGGCGCCTTCGGCGGGTTCGCCCCCGGATTCACCTATTGCGTGCCCAGTCCCGCGCCGGGGGAGGCCGGCCCGGATGGCGCCACCGGTCCGCTGGACGTGCCGCGCCGCAGCAGCCCGCGCACCGCCGTGCCCGCCGGCGCCGTCGCCCTGGCCGGGGAGTTCTCGGCGGTGTACCCGCGGGTCTCGCCGGGCGGCTGGCAGCTGATCGGGCACACCCCGGCCACCATGTGGGAGCTCTCGCGCGAGGCCGATGGCGAGTCCCCGGCACTGGTCCGTCCGGGAGACTCGGTGCGGTACAAGCCCGTGCCCGCCCGGTCGGTGACCACCGCATCCACCGCTGAGCCCGACGCTCGCCAGCACCAGACCCCGCACCCGGAGGACCCCCACCAGGACGACGACGCCGCGCTCACCGTGCTCGATCCCGGGCTGCAGACCCTGATCCAGGACCTCGGCCGCAGCGGACTCAGCGATCTGGGGGTCTCCCGCGCCGGAGTCGCCGACGAGGCCGCCGCCCGCCAGGTGAACCGACTCCTCGGCAATGGACCGCAGGCCGCGGTGCTCGAAGCGCTGCACGGGGGACTCGCCCTCCGGGCCGAGAGCACCATGGTCCTCGCGGTCGCCGGCGCGCAGACACCGCTGGACGTCACCGCACCCGACGGGTCCCGCCGCAGCGCACCGCTGGGCACCCCCTTCGCTCTGGTGGCGGGGGAGACCCTGACCCTCGGAGCCCCCACGCGCGGGATGCGCAGCGTGATCGGTCTGCGCGGAGGCATCGCCGCGACCCCGGTGCTCGGCAGCGTCTCCGCCGACACCATGTCCGGACTGGGCCCCGCACCGCTCCAGGCCGGAGACCTGCTGCGCCCTGCCGGTGCCGCCCCCGGCGCCGTGCAGCCGCCGCCCGACTCGTTCGGCGCTGAGACGCCCGGTGTCGGGACGTCCGGTGGTGAGGCCTCGAGTACCGAGACCCCGACCGCGCTGCGCTTCACCTACGGGCCGCGCGCGGACTGGTTCAGCGCCGAGGAGGCGGCCCGACTGGCCGACCAGCCCTGGGAGGTGTCGCAGTCCTCGAACCGGATCGGGATCCGGCTCGAGGTCCCCAAGGCCCCGGCGCCCACCACCACCAGGACCCGCACCGGGACTGGCGCCGCCGAGGCCCCGCGCCCGCTGCGCCGGCTCAAGGAGGGTGAGCTGCCCAGCGAGGGCGTGGTGCGCGGTTCGCTGCAGATGCCCCCCGCCGGCACTCCGGTGCTCTTCCTCAACGACCACCCGGTCACCGGGGGATACCCCGTGATCGGCGTCGTCATCGACGAGGACCTCCCGCTCGCGGCCCAGCTCGCCCCCGCAGACCAGATCACGCTGGTCCCGGTGGACCCCGACACGCTGACCCCGCTGCCGCTGCCGCTGCCGCACCCGAACGACTCGACCGCCCCGTTGACCGGGACCAGACCCGCTCCAGTGACCATCGCGACCCCTGACGCAGAAGAGAAGACCTCATCATGAAGCGCATCCTCATCGCCAACCGTGGCGAGATCGCCGTCCGCATCATCCGCAGCGCCCGCGAATCCGGCTACACCGCCGCCGCGGTCTACGCCGACCAAGATGCCGACTCGCTCCACGTGCAGCTGGCCGACACCGCCGTTGCGCTGCAGGGCACCACCCCGGCGCAGACCTACCTGGACCAGCAGAAGCTCCTCGATGCGGCCCGTGAGGTCGACGCCGATGCGATCCACCCCGGCTACGGCTTCCTCTCCGAGAACGCCGACTTCGCCCGTGCCGTGATCGCGGCCGGTCTCACCTGGATCGGTCCCAAGCCCGAGACCATCGAGACGCTCGGGAACAAGGTCACCGCCCGTGCGCTCGCGGTCAAGGTCGGCGCCCCGCTGGTCCCGGGCACCGACGGCCCGGTCGCCGGCGGCGAAGAGATCCGGGCGTTCGTGGCCGAGCACGGACTGCCGGTGGCGATCAAGGCCGCCCACGGCGGCGGCGGGCGCGGCATGCGCATCGTGCGTGAGGAGTCTGAGATCGACGAGGCCTTCGCCTCGGCCGTGCGCGAGGCCGAATCAGCCTTCGGCCGCGGGGAATGCTTCGTGGAGCGGTTCCTGGACCGGCCCCGACACGTGGAGGCCCAGGTGCTCGCGGACACGCAGGGCAACGTCGTCGTCGTCGGCACCCGAGACTGCTCGCTGCAGCGGCGCAACCAGAAGCTCGTGGAGGAGGCGCCGGCACCGTTCCTCAGCGAGGACCAGCGCGCCGACATCCACCGTTCCGCCCGGGCGATCTGCGCCGAGGCCGGATACGTCGGCGCCGGCACCGTGGAGTACCTGCTCAGCCCAGGCCAGGGCGAGCAGCCCGGTCTGTTGAGCTTCCTGGAGGTCAACACCCGGCTGCAGGTGGAACACCCGGTCACCGAGGAGACCTCCGGGGTCGACCTGGTGGCCGAACAGCTGCGCATCGCCGAGGGTGAGCCGCTGCGCTTCACCGAAGATCCGCAGCCACGCGGCCACTCGGTGGAGTTCCGGCTCAACGCCGAGGAGCCGGCCCAGGGCTTCCTGCCCACTCCAGGCCCGGTCACGCTCTTCGCTCCGCCCACCGGACCCGGCATCCGGGTGGACACCGGGGTGCGCAGCGGCGACGAGATCTCCGGCGCCTTCGATTCGATGCTCGCCAAGCTCGTGGTCACCGGACCCGACCGCAACACCACGCTGCGCCGAGCCCGCATGGCGCTGGACGAGATGCGCATCGAAGGCCTGCCCACCGTGCTGCCCTTCCATCGCCAGGTGCTCGAAGCAGAGGACTTCCTCGCCGTCGACGGCCCGGACAGCTTCGGCGTCCACACGCGCTGGATCGAGACCGAGTTCGAGGCCGCCTATGGCGAATCCATGGTCGACTCCGAGCACCTCGCCGCCGCGCTGCGCCACCGTGAGCACCGCATGCGCCGCACCACCGTGGAGATCGACGGTCGCGCGGTGAGTCTGGGGCTGCCCGCCGCCCTTCTGGCCCTGCTCGGCAGCGGCAGCGGTGCCGGAACACCGGAGGACGACGCCGACAGCGCGCCTGCGGAGACCGCACCCGGGGCCGTGGTCACGAAGCTGGCCGGCAGCCTGGTCAACTTCGCCGTCGAGGACGGCGTCGAGGTCTCCGCCGGGGACCCGGTCGCGGTCGTGGAGGCCATGAAGATGGAGTCCACCGTGACGGCACCGCGAGGTGGACGCTTCCGCCGCGAGGACCTGGCCCCCGGAGCGGCGCTGCAGGCCGGCCAGGTGCTCGGCACCATCGAATGACACCGGCGATGTGACGTTGAGGTGCGGGTTCGACGTCCAGGATAGATTGGGGCCATGACCGACGTGATGTGGAGCTCCTTATCGCCCGAGGGCCTCAGCGAGCATGCTCAGGTCCCTGAGCGGGTCGCGGAGCTGCTGCGCGGAGCGATCTCGGCCGGCACGATTCGTCCGGGCACCAAGCTTCCGGAGGTCGAGCTGACCCGCCAGCTGGACATCTCGCGGCACACGCTGCGCAGCGGATTCCAGATCCTGGCCTCCGAGGGCCTGGTGGAGCGTCATCCGAACCGCGGAGTGTTCGTGCACCAGCCCACCGCCGAGGACATCGCCGAGGTCTACCGGGTGCGCAGGGTGCTGGAGGTCGGAGCGGTGCGCACCGCAGAGTTCCCCGCCGAGGAGCTGGATCAGCTGCATCGGATCGTCTCAGCCGCGGAGGTCGCGCGCGAGCGCGGTGACATTCCCGCGATGGCCCAGGCCAATCAGGTCTTCCATCGGACCATCGCGGCGCAGGTGCGCAGCGCGATGATCGATGCACTCATGGAGCAGGTGCTGGCACGGATGCGCCTGGCCTTCCACGCGAAGTCCGAGCAGCCCAGCTTCCACCACAGCTACATCGAGCGGAACCGGGAGCTTGCCCGGCTGCTCGGTCAGGATGACCGGCAGGCCGCCGAGGACTACCTGCTGGAGTATCTCGACGCCGCCGAGGCGGAGCTGCTGGAGCACCTGAACCGCTGAGCCGGGACCTGCTCCGGGAGCCGGACTCGACCGAGCCCGGCTCCCGGTTTCATCAGCCCTGCTGCCGGTACGGGTCGAACTGCGGCTTCTGATAGGCGAACTCCCCACCCTGACGGCCCCCGAAGGGCCGACCATGATCGGCGTACTCCTCGCGCAGGAACACCAGCCGCCAGAGACCCAGGTCGATCCGAGACCCGGTGCGCAGCGTGATCGACGCCCCAGGCTCCGCGCTGCCGCTGCCACCGATCGCCCCGTGACGCACGATCACATACTCATCGACCGAGTCGTGCAGGATCTCGGCGTGAACCGGGTCCAGCCCGGCCAGCATCAGGTCCGATGACTCGTCGCTGCCGATCAGCGTCCGATCGGCCAGCAGATTGAACTCCAACGGTCTCGCGTCGGGCTGGTCGGTGCGGCTCATGATCAGCCGCGGACGCCCCGCACCACGCGGGGCATGGGTGGTGGTCACCCGGCGGCGAATCCTTCGATTGAACGTCGGGGCCGGCGGCCACGGCGTCTCCGGAGGGATCAGCGAGGACGGGCTCTCCGAGCCCGCCGACCCCGAACCCGCGAAGCGCGGCAGAGACTTCAGCGAGCCCAGCCGAATATGCTTCGACCGAGTCAGCACCCGGCTCATCACCGTGGTCTTCACCGCGCCCAGGCTGACGATCTCCCCGGCAGGACCGATCACGGAGAGCGTCAGGTCCCGCTCCGCCAGCTTGGCTGCGAACGCATCGGCGGCTCGCGTGATCGAGCGCGGCATGCCGTCGAGCAGCGAGGCGTCCTCGGTGCGCACCTCGATGTGCCGACCCGCCGCAGTGATGGTGGCGTTGATCGGGTCAGCCGGGGTGCCGTCCGCCTCGACCTGGGTGACGCTGACGGTGAGATCGATGTCTAGGTGCATGACCGCTCCCGGCTCAGCCGCAGCCGATCATCATCAGCTCGCTTCATCACTGGTGGTCACCCGAAGGGTGCCGTTGAACTTCCACACCGCACGCGGGGCATCGGGTCCGATGTCTCGGGGGACCTCGACGGTCATGTCCTGCAGCGTGTAGTTCACCGCGGCACCTCGGCCGGTGAGATAGGACCACATCTCTTGGCCGAGATCGGCCCAGTCCCCGATCTGATGGGGCTGGTTGCCCTGGGGGTTCACGCTCTCGGTTCGGGTGCTCTCAGTCATCGCCGCGTCTCCTGAACAGTGTCGGCCCCGCATCGCTGCGGTGCAGAGGATGGGTGAGCTCTCGCTCACCGTCATCTTGACCCGGAACACGTCCTTTTGGAAGAGCTGATGTGCCGCTGACCACACATTACGTCGTGTTACGCCGCGGGAGCCACGTGCCCAGGAGGGCTGGCCGTCACCCGCGCCTGATCCCGACGTAGACGGTGTTCGACGAGGTGCCTCCGGTGATGTGGTTCGCGAAGTCCACGACGTGCGCCTGGCAGTCGTCGAAGACGCTCGAGAGCGTGGCCATGAACTCCTCATCCGGCGGGTCATCGGACCACAGGGTGAAGACCCCGTGGTCGGCGAGGTGCCGGGCCAGCGCGGTCAGTCCCTGGGTGGTGTAGAGATCGGCATGGCTGGGGTCAAGGGTGTGCCGCGGCGAATGGTCGACGTCGAGCAGGATGACGTCGTGGCCGAGCGCGTCCGGCGCCGGGGGAGTCCGCATCACGGCGAAGAAGTCATCGTGGCGCAGCGTGGTCCGCGGGTCCTCGACCAGCTGGCTGGAGACGGGCAGCAGCTTGCGCTGGTGCCAGTCGATGACGGCAGGCAGCGCGTCGATGACCTGCAGCCGGGACACCCGCGCATCAGCGAGCGCGGTGACCGCGGTGTACCCCAGCCCGAGACCGCCGACGACGACGTCGAGCGTCTCGCCCCTCGCCGCGGCCAGGCCCAGGATCGACATCTGTTCCTCCGCCACCGTGAACAGGCTCGACATGAGGAACTCCTCGCCGAGCTTCACCTCATAGATCTGCGTGCCGGTGCCGGGCTCGGTGCGTCGGCGCAGCATCAGCTCGCCCATCGGCGTCTGCTGCCAGTCGAGCTCTTCGAACCGTGCGATCATACGGGTGCCTCTCCTCGATTGCGGGTCCATCCTACGCAGGGCGCAAGGCGCAGGACCGGGAGCGGCCTCAGGAATCCTCGGTCGCGAACTGGGTGCGGTAGAGCTCCGCATAGCGCCCGTCGGCCGCGAGCAGCTCGGTGTGGGTGCCGCGCTCCACGATCGTCCCGGCCTCGACCACCAGGATCGCGTCGGCGGCGCGCACGGTGGAGAGCCGGTGCGCGATCACCAGTGCGGTGCGCCCCACCAGGGCCTCGGTCAGCGCGGCCTGCACCGCGGCCTCGGAGGTGGAGTCCAGCGCGGCGGTGGCCTCATCGAGGATGACGACCTGGGGCTGGGCCAGCAGCAGCCGCGCCAGGGTCATGCGCTGACGCTCGCCGCCGGAGAGCCGGTAGCCGCGTTCCCCGACGACGGTGTCCAGGCCGTCGGGCATGGAATGCACGACCGATTCCAGCCGGGCCCGGCGGATCGCGTCCCAGACCTGCTCATCGGTGGCGCCCGGCGCCGGGAGGGTGAGGTTGGCCCGGATGGTGTCGTGGAACAGGTGCCCGTCCTGGGTGACCACGCCGAGGGTGGCGCGCAGCGAGGCGAAGGTGGTGTCGCGCAGATCCACCCCGGCCATCCGCACCGAGCCGGAGTCCACGTCGTAGAGCCGCGCCAGCAGTGCCGCGATGGTGGACTTGCCGGCCCCTGAGGAGCCCACGATGGCCACGGTCTGGCCGGGCTCCACGCGCAGACTGATCCCGTGGAGCACCTCCTCGCCGCCGCGCTGGTCCAGGGTGGCGACCTCTTCCAGGGAGGCCAGCGAGACCTTCTCCGCGGAGGGGTAGGAGAAGGTGACGTTGTCGAACTCGACCCCGGCCGGACCCTCGGGCAGCGGCGTGGCGTCGGGCTTCTCGGTGATCAGCGGCTTCAGGTCCAGGACCTCGAAGACCCGCTCGAAGCTGACCAGCGCGCTCATGACCTCGACCCGGGCGCTGGCCAGGGCGGTCAGCGGCGCATAGAGCCGGGTGAGCAGCAGGGCCAGAGACACCACGGCGCCGGCCTCGAGCTCGCCGACGATCGCGTAGAAGCCGCCCAGGCCGTAGACCAGCGCCAGCGCCAGTGCGGAGACCAGGGTCAGTGCGGTGATGAAGGTCGACTGCAGCATCGCGGTCTTGATCCCGATGTCCTGGACGCGGCGGGCGCGCCGTTCGAACTCCGCGGACTCCTCGTCGGGACGGCCGAAGAGCTTGATCAGCGTGGCGCCCGGGGCGGAGAAGCGTTCGGTCATCTGGGTGCCCATGGTGGCGTTGTGGTTCGCCGCCTCACGCTGCAGCGCGGCGAGCCGGCTGCCCATCAGGCGGGCCGGCACCACGAACACCGGCAGCAGCACCAGGGCCAGCAGTGTGACCTGCCAGGACAGCGAGAGCATCGCGATGATGGTCAGGATCACCATCACCAGGTTCCCGACGACGCCGGAGAGGGTGCCGCTGAAGGCGCGCTGCGCGCCGATGACGTCGTTGTTCAGCCGGCTCACCAGCGCGCCGGTGCGAGTACGGGTGAAGAACGCGATCGGCATCTTCTGCACGTGATCGAACACGGCGGTGCGCAGATCAAGGATCAGCCCCTCACCGATCTGCGAGGAGAGCCAGCGGCTGAGGATGTTGAACCCGGCGTCGGCCACCGCGATGATCGCGATCAGCACGGCCAGTCGTATGACGACACCCACCTCCTCCGAGCCGGTGATCGCATTGACCACCTGACCGGCCAGCAGCGGGGTCGCCACCGCCAGCGCGGCGGTGACCACCGAGAGGATCAGGAACCAGGTCAGCCGGGTCCGGTGGGGACGGGCGAACCGGCCGATGCGCGTCAGCGTCTCCCGGTTGAACGGCCGGTAGTCCTTCTTCGCGTGGGTCATGCTGTACAGCGAGCCCCATGCCGCGCGTTCCATGCTCACGCACAAACCCCCAAGATCTCCAGTGTTGCCGCGCTGACTGCAGCGGCGCCGTCGAGCGCACAGCCCACAACCGATATAACGCTACTCGCATTCCGGCAGGCTTCTTCACCCCAGGTCAGCCGGCCTTCGAGGCGGATCAGCCGCGGATCCTCGCCGCCATCCGGGGCCGCCGCATGTGAAGAGCATGTAAAACGTGCGCCGATTGTTCCACAATCCCTTGCTTGGATTGTTGAACAACAGTACTGTGAGCCGTGATCCACGGAATAGACGTATGTCACATGTGCACTGCGCACGGTGTCGACGGTGTTCCCCCTACTCACCCACGGAGGGCTCCTGTGGCTGACGCCTCAACCCCCAGATCGTCTTCAGCGGATGCACCCCGCACACCGAAGACCGAAGACACCCCACCGATCGACGACGCCACGCATCGCGACGGCACACACCGCGAAGCCACACTCAGTGACGGCACCGTGAGTGCCGGGCACCCTGGGCGCACCGAGACCGACAGTCCCGAAGCCAGCGGTCCGATGCTGATCCGGACCCGGCGCACCGCGCTGCTCGGGGCGATGTTCCTGATGGCCACCAGCGCGGTCGGACCGGGCTTCATCACCCAGACCGCCACCTTCACCTATCAGCTCGGCGCCGCCTTCGGCTTCGCGATCCTGATCTCGGTGCTGGTGGACATCGCCGTGCAGCTCAACGTCTGGCGGGTGCTCGGGGTCTCCGGGCTCTACGCCCAGACCCTGGGCAACCGGATCCTGCCCGGGCTCGGCTGGGCGCTCGCCGCACTGATCTTCTTCGGCGGAATCGTCTTCAACATCGGCAACATCGCCGGCGCCGGACTGGGCCTCAACGCCATGACCGGCATGGACGCCCGCATCGGCGGCGCGCTCTCGGTGATCCTGGCGCTGCTGATCTTCCTCTCCAAGAAGGCCGGCATCGCGCTGGACCGGATCGTCGTCGCCTGCGGCGCCGTGCTGATCCTGCTGATGATCTTCATGGCCGTCACCACCGCCCCGCCGCTGGGCGAGGCGCTGCGCCAGACCTTCGTGCCGGACCAGGTGGAGTTCCTGGTGATCACCACGCTGATCGGCGGCACCGTCGGCGGCTACATCACCTACGCCGGCGCCCACCGGCTGATCGCCTCGGGCAACACCGGAGTCGAGAACGTCAAGGCGATCTCGCAGACCTCGGTGCTCGGGATCATGGTCGCCACGCTCATCCGCTTCCTGCTCTTCCTGGCCGTCCTCGGGGTGGTCTCCACCGGCGTGGTCCTGGCAGAGGACAACGTCGCGGCGGATGCGTTCTCTGTGGCCCTCGGTGAGATCGGGCTGCGGGTCTTCGGCGCGGTCTTCTGGGTCGCCGCGATCACCTCGATCCTGGGCTGCACCTACACCACGGTCTCCTTCCTGACCACGAAGAACACCAAGGACCGCACCAAGAACCTGTACTTCTTCGGCTTCCTGGTGATCACCACCGCCGTGTACCTGATGCTGGGCCAGGCGCCCCAGACCCTGCTGATCATGGCCGGCGCGTTCAACGGCACCGTGCTTCCGCTGGGCTTCGCCGTGATCCTCTACGTCGCGTGGCGTCGCCGGGACCTGCTGCAGGGCTACAAGTACCCCAAGTGGCTGCTGATCCTCGGCGTCGTGGTCTGGCTGCTGACCATCTATATGGGCTACAACTCGCTGGGCGGTCTGGCCAGCCTCTGGACCGAGGGATGAGCCACGGCCCAGATCGCGTCGCGGTCAGCCCGGGGCAGCTGAGTCCCGCCGCAGCCCGCGCACAGTTCCGTGACGGGCTGCGGCGGCCCACCAGTGGCATCAGCCCCGGCTTCGCCCAGGTCAACCTGTTGGCCCTGCCCCGAGACCTGGCCTTCGACATGCTGCTCTTCGCCCAGCGCAACCCGAAGTCCTGCCCGGTGCTCGGCGTCTTCGAACCGGGACAGTTCCACGACGCCGGCGCGGCGAAACCGCTGCTGGCCGAGGGCGATCTGCGCACCGACATCCCGGCCTACCGGGTCTACCGCGACGGAGAGCTCATCGCCGAACCCGACGACGCGCTCGAGCACTGGCGCGAGGACCTGGTGGCCTTCCTCATCGGGTGCAGCTTCACCTTCGAGGCTCCGCTGCTCGAGGCCGGGATCCCGATCGCGCACATCGAACAGGGCGTCAACGTGCCGATGTACAAGACCGCGCTGCGCTGCACGCCGGCGGGGCGACTCGGCGGACCGCTGGTGGTCTCGATGCGTCCGCTGCCGGCAGGCCAGATCGCCGACGCGGTGCGGATCACCTCGCGCTATCCCGGCGTGCACGGCGCCCCGGTGCACATCGGCAGCCCCGCAGAGCTTGGCATCGCCGACCTCGGGGCACCGGACTTCGGTGATCCGGTCGAGATCCCCGCCGGTTGGACCCCGGTCTTCTGGGCCTGCGGGGTCACTCCGCAGGCAGCGGTGATGGAGTCCCGGCCTGAGCTCGCGATCAGCCACGCGCCGGGACACATGCTGATCACTGACCTGCCCAACGCCGCACTCCAGGTGCCCTGATGTCCGGACGCCACGCACGCAACGGTCTGCCTGCACTGGTTTAATTCCCAGTCCAGGGTGTGTGAAACCTCATGGGCTTAGACGCTCGACGGTCCTTGCGGGCCGTCTGGCCTCGGCCATACAGTCGAACTCATGAGCACCGAATCAACGCATACACCTTTCCCCGCCATCAGCGAGCTGCAGGGCACCCAGCTGGCCTTCGACGATCCGACCACCCGGCACAGCAAGATCTCCCCGCCGAAGCAGGATCAGGCCGAGCCGGGCCTGGAGGTGGACGCAGAGCCGACGCCGGACATCGGTCTGGACTCCTACCGAGGTCTCGGTCGCCTGCAGGGCCGCAAGGCTCTGGTGACCGGCGGTGACTCAGGGATCGGTGCCGCCACCGCGGTCGCCTTCGCCCGCGAAGGCGCCGATGTGGCCATCGCCTATCTCCCGGCCGAGGGCAAGGACGCCGAGCGCGTGATCGCAGCGATCGAAGCCGCCGGACGCACCGCCGTCGCGCTGCCCGGTGACCTGATGGACCAGCAGTACCGCGAGGGACTGGCCGATTCCGCCGCAGAGAAGCTGGGCGGCCTCGACATCCTGGTCAACAACGCCGGCAAGCAGATCATCAACGACTCCCTCGAGGAGCTGACCGATGAGCAGGTCGAGGAGGCCTTCCAGATCAACATCAAGTCGATGTACACGCTGACCCGCGCCGCGCTCAAGCACATGGGGCCAGGCTCGACCATCGTGAACTCCACCTCGATCCAGGCCTACCAGCCCAACCCGATGCTGCTGGACTACGCGGCCACCAAGGCCGCGATCAACAACTTCACCAAGGGCCTGGCGCAGCAGCTCGCGCCCCGAGGCATCCGGGTCAACGCCGTGGCTCCCGGCCCGGTCTGGACGATCATCCAGCCCACCCAGGGTCAGCCCAAGGAGAAGCTGCCCGAGTTCGGCCACGACACGCCGCTGGGCCGCCCCGGTCAGCCGGTGGAGATGGCGCCGGCCTTCGTGTTCCTGGCCTCCCCGGAGTCCAGCTACGTCAGCGGCGAGACGCTCAACGCCAACGGCGGCACACCGACGCCATAGTGCTCGCTGAGACCAGAGCAGCTTCCTGACCCAGAGCGACGGGGCGACGCAGATGCGTCGCCCCGTCGCTCTGCGTCAGCCACGCCCATCGAGCTCCGACCAGGCGCAGTGACCCAGGCGCAGTGACCCAGGGGTCAGCCGTCGTGACCTGGCGTCAGCCCTCGTGCGGGCTCGATGCGGCGCCGTCGTCGTCCTTGCCCCGGGGACCGGAGCGCGGGATCCGGCGCGCCACGCCCTGGTGCACGTCGTGGCGGCCATGGACTAGCCAGTAGAGCACCAGCGAGAGCACGACGACGCCGGCGCACATCGCGTACATGAAGCGGTAGTCCGCGAAGCTCACCAGCGGGCCCAGCAGCAGCGGAGAGAAGCCGAACCCGGCGTCGAGCATGATGAAGAAGGTCGAGATCCCGATGCTGGTGCGGTGCGCGGGAAGGTCCGAGGCGATGATCGCCTGGAGCACCGGCAGCAGCGAGCCGAAGCCGAACCCGGCCAGCACCCCCGCGGTGAGCAGCACCCCCTGGTTCGGAGCCCAGGCGAGCAGCCCCATCGCGACGATGTAGAAGATCACCGCCGGATACACCGCCCAGTTGTCCCCGAAGCGGTCCTGGATCCTGCCCATGAACAGCCTCGAGACCAGCACCGCTCCGGCATAGATCACGAAGAAGAGCGAGGCCGCGTCCACCATGTCCAGGCTTCGCGCGTAGCCGTTGAGGAACGTCATCACCGACGCGAAGCCGATGCCCAGCAGCATCGCCACCAGAGAGATCTTGAACGCCCGGGGCTCGATGATGTCCCGCGGGCGCAGGGTCAGCTTCTCGCGCAGACTGGTGCGCCACGGCTTGTCCTCGGGCAGACGCAGGAACAGCGAGAAGATCAGCGCGATCACCGAGACGATGGTGACCGCGACGAACATCGCCCAGAAGTCATAGCGCTGGGTCAGCTGGATCGCGGCCAGCGGTCCGATCGCCGGCGGCAGCGAGTTCGCCAAGAGGTAGTAGCCGGCACCCTCGCCGCGGCGGGTGCGCGGGATCATCGCGAAGACCCCGGCATTGAGCGCGGTCTGCCCGAAGCCGAACGAGATCCCGTGCACCGCGCGCAGCGCGATGAGCATCTCGTAGCTGTCGACCACCAGGTAGGCGAGACCGGCGAGCACGTAGACCACCAGACAGGCCAGCACGGTGCGCCGCCGGCCTAAGAAGTTCACGTACTTCCCGGCGAAGATCCGGGCGGCCAGCGCGCCGACCACGAAGGCGGAGGCGGCGAACCCGGCGGCGGTCTCCCCGGCCGAGAACTCCTCCGCGGCGTAGACCGCCAGACCCGTGACCAGGACGAAGAACACGATGGCCAGGAAGAGATTGATCACGATTGCCAGCAGGAAGTCCTTGGTGAAGAGCGGCTCCTTCGGAGCAGCGGAGGTCCTCTTGGCGGCGATCACAGCCCGATTCTTTCATGGTTCGCAGGGGAAACGACCCCTGGCGCCCGTGTTCTCGCTTACCACCGGGTCAGGGGATGAACACCTCGGTGTGGCACGCTTGGAGAATGATTCACAGCGTCCGGGAAGTGGGGCAGCGGGCCCTCCTCATCGAGGTCACCGCCGAGAAGGATCACCCCGCCCTGATGGCGCATCTTGCCGAGCAGCCCTTCACCGGCCAGATCGATGCCATTCCCGGGGTCAAGACCGTCCTGGTGGACTTCCGTCGGCGCCGCGACGCCCAGACTGCGCTCAAACAGGCCAAGCGGCTGAAGCTGCGCCGGCGCAGGCTCGCCGCAGCGGAGGACGCCGCAGGGGAGAAGACTGCCGCAACGGAGCGAGCCGGCGCGCCGACCCCAGCCATGGATCGCCCGACTCCGGCGCGACCTGCGCCGCAGATTCCCCAGGCCTACGCCCCGGCGCTCGCGCTGCAGCCGCGCGAGGCCGTGGTGGAGGTGCTGCCAGCCTCGGTCGGTGAGGCGCCGGGACAGATCCTGGTCCAGGACATGGGCCGCTACGGCTACGGCGCGAGCGGTGTGGGCCGGGCCGGGCCAGCCGACTTCTCCGCCGCGCGCCAAGCGAACCGGCTCATCGGCAACGACGACTCCGCTGCGGTCTTCGAGATCGCCGGCGGCGGCCTCAGCGTGCGGCTCTGTCAGACCTCGATCCTCGCCGTGACCGGCGCCGAGGTGTCCCTGGAGGTCCTCACCCAGGAAGCGGTGCCGACCTCCCGGGGCGGCACCGAGATCGCCCAGACCATCGAGCGTACCCGCTCTGCCCCGGGCCGCGCGCCGTTCTGGGTCTTCCCCGGAGAGGTGCTGCACCTCGGGGCGCCGCAGCGCGGGGTCTACAGCTATCTGGGCATCTCCGGCGGGCTCGAGGCGCCCGTGGTCCTGGGCAGCGCCTCCACGGACATCGGTGCTGGGATCGGGCCGGCCCCGGTTCAGGCGGGAGACCGCTTCGGACTGGCCGGCGCGGCGTCGCGCTTCGTGGGCATCGCCTCGGTGGCGCCCACCCCGCTGCCGCTGCCGCAGCAGGCCACTGTGCTGCGCTACGCCCCGGGCCCGAGGGTCGAGTTTTTCGGCACCCGCCGGGCCAGCACCGCCGGGCTCGCCCGGCTCGAGGGTCAGCCCTGGGAGGTCATGATCGAGTCCAGCCGGGCGAGCCTGGTGCTCGAGGGAGACGATCCGATCCGGCGGACCCAGTCCGAGGCGCTGCCGGCGGAACCGCTGATGCGCGGATCCATCTGGGTCACCGACTCCGGCCAGCCCGCCGTGGCGCTGGCCGAACACCCGGTGACCAGCTCGGACCCGGTGCTCGGAGTCGTGGTGCGCGAAGACCTCTCGCTGGCGGCACAGCTGCCGCGCGGCGCTGAGGTGCGATTCCAGGCCGTGGACCCCGAGACGCTGGGTGCAGTCAGAACTCGATGAGATAATGGCCGACGTCGCGGTGCCCCAGCGCGGGCGCCACCTCCGCTTCCCCCGACCTTTGTGACCGAGGAGTCCATCATCTCTGCCGAGTACTCTGCCTCCCAGACCAGCCCACAGGGCGACGTCGCGTCCCCGCCCTCCGCGCAGGTTGCTGATGCGCCGATCCCGACGCGCCGCACCTCCCTGCCGGGGAACCTGATCCGTGGAGCGATGATCGGCACCGTGGAGACGGTCCCCGGAGTCTCCGGAGGCACCGTCGCGCTGGTGGTCGGGATCTACCGGCAGCTCATCGATTCGGCCTCCCACGTGGTCTCCGCCGGCCGGACCTTGATCACGGGACCGGACCGTCGGGAAGGATCCCTGCACCATCTGCGCCTGGTCGACTGGAAGATCATCATCCCGGTCATGGTGGGCATGATCATCGCGGTGTTCACCGTGGCCGGTCCGATGGCCACGGCCGTGGAGACCTACCCCGAGCTGACCCGCGCGACCTTCTTCGGCATGGTGCTCGCCTCGATCCTCGTGCCGCTGCAGATGGCCTGGCAGGACCGCTCGGGTCCGCTGAAGGCCTCGCACCTGCTGGCGGGCATCCTCGCGGCGGCGCTGACCTTCTGGCTGGTCTCGCTGCCGCCGACCGCCGTGGAGCCCACCTGGTATGTGATCCTGCCTGCGGCCGCGATCGCCGTCTCAGCGCTGCTGCTGCCCGGGCTCTCCGGATCCTTCCTGCTGCTGACCTTCGGCCTGTACGAGCCCACGCTGCGCGCCGCGGCAGACTTCGACCTCGCCTACCTGAGCATCTTCGCGCTCGGAATGGTGCTGGGCGTGATCAGCATCGTCAAGGGCCTGAAATGGCTGCTGGATCACCGCCACCGGATCACCATGGTGGTGCTCACCGGTGTCATGGTGGGGGCGCTGCGCACACTGTGGCCCTGGCAGGACGAGGGCCGGACGCTCCTGGGTCCCGGAGAGAACCTCGGGGTGGCCCTCGGTCTGGGAGCCGCCGGATTCGCCGTCGTCCTGGTGCTGGTGCTCCTGGACTACCGGCTCTCCCAGCGCCAGACGCGGTAGCGATGGCGAGCCCCGAGCCAGGGCCGAGAACGACGACGCCGGGGCGCCCGCGCACGCTGCTGCTGTTCGGCGCGGCATTGAACCTCGTCCCGCCGGCCGGCTTCGCCCTGGCCATGTCCCGGCTGATCAGCGCGGAGCAGCTCAGCCTGGTGGCCGGCACCGGGTCCCTCGCCGCCGCGCTGTGCACGCTCTACGCGCTGTACCTCGCCGCGCTGCGCCGCAGCCTCCGGGGGCTCCTCGGTGGGGTGGCGCTGCTGGCGGCGGTGTTCTTCATCGGCGGCGACGCCCTGGTCCGTGCGATGCCGGCGGAGAGCCTCGGACCTGGACTGGTCCCGTTCGCGGGACTCCTGCTGCACCTCTCGGCCGCCGTCACGCTGTTCACCCTGGGGCTGGTCTACCAGGATCCGAGAACCGCAGCGCGGCGGCGCTGAGGAAGGACGGCGCCGGCACCGGAGGCTTCTTGAAGCGGCGCAGCTGCTCGAGGGTGAGCGAGCTCCAGCTCCGGCACGCACGGGTCCCCGAGACGAAGACGGTGAGCGTGCCCGCGGCGTCGACGACCGCAGCCGGGTCGCAGACGCCGCTCCCCATCCACGCGGGCGTGTCCGGGGTGTCGGTGTCCAGGATGCGTTCGGGGGCACTCCACCTCGTCCGCCGCGGACTGGGAGTCTCCGCGTGCATGATCCAGAGTCCCTGGGGCGGATAGGGCGCGGTGCCGTGCAGGTTCGTGCCGCGTGCCAGCAGCATCGCCCAGGTCTCCCCGAGGCGCACCGGCGCGACGTCGAAGAATCCCTCCGCGGACAGCGCGAACACCTCAGGCGTGGTCCACCCGGAGATGCCGTTCGCGCTGGTGCTGGAGCGCAGCTCGTAGTCGGGCTGCTCGCCCGGGGCGACCTCGTGCGGAGCTGCCAAGAACCACATGATGTAACGGTCGCCGTGCTGGAGCACCCGGGGCTCCAAGACGCTGGGCCGGGGGCCACGTCCGGTGAGGATCGGCGCGGTCCGGCGGACCCAGCGGCCCTGGTGTTCCTCGAGCACGCCGATCGCGTAGCTGCTCCCGGGCCCGACGTGGCGGCGCGAGGCCCGACCGGCGTAGTAGATCCGCGCCGGAGCCTCTGCCGAGGCGGGCACGTAGGACGGGGTGTGCATCCCGCCGCGGTCCCAGGCCGCGGGGGCGGCGTCCTCGATCAGCGCCGCAGCACGGCCACGGGCATCGACGTCCAGGGTCCATGGCGCGGTCGCCGGGTCTGCTCTCCGCGGCGCCCTGGCGGTATAGAGCCGGTTCCGGAAGGTGGTCGAGAATCCGCCGAGAAACAGCGTCCAGTGTTCGTCGTCGCCGTGGAGGTCTCCGACCCCGACGCCCAACAGGCCACGCGGCATCGGTCCGTCGACCATGTCCCAGAGCACCCGTGCCGAGGTGAGCTTCATGACCTCAGACTAGCTCGGAGGGCAGGCCGGCCGAGGGATCAGTCCAGCACGGCCGTGGCCTCCACCTCGACCAGGACGTCCGGTTCGAACAGGAAGTCCACGCCGATCAGGGACGAGGGTGGCAGCGGGATCGGCAGTCCGAGCTCCTGCGCGACCGATTCGACGCCGCCCATGAACGCCTCGATCTTCTCCGGGCGCCAGTCGGTCACGTAGAACGTCAGGCGCACCACGTCCGTGAACCCGGCGCCGGCACTGGCGAGCGCGATATGCACGTTGCGCAGGACGGCGGCCACCTGCCCGGCGAGATCCCCGGGTGCCGCCGGTGCTCCGTCTGCAGCGCGCGCGGTCTGCCCGGAGATGTAGACCTGACGAGTTCCGGTCGCCACGGCCACGTGATGGTAGGGAACCGGCTGCATCAGACCGGTGGGGGAGGTGAGTTCGACGCTCATGTCATGCTCCTCGGCTAGTAGGTATTCTATTGATACCTCGTAGCCCAGAGTCACTTCAACGAAACCAGGTGTCATGACGGAGACCACGCCCACGCTGCCCTTCGAGATCAGCGCACCGCATCGGGAGCTGCTGAATCAGGTGCTCGACAAATGGTCGCTGGAGGTGCTGAACCAGCTGTGCGAGAGTCCGGCGCGCTTCAGCGAGCTCCGCCGCACCATTCCCTCCGTGACGCAGAAGTCCCTGACCGCGACCTTGCGCCGGCTCGAACGCAATGGGGTCATCGAGCGCATGGTTCTGGGCACGCGTCCAGTGGCCGTGGAATATCGGATCACCGGACTGGGCAAGACCCTGCGACCGCCGATCGAGGAGATCCTCGGCTGGGCGAGCGCGCAGATGCCCAGGATCGAGGCCGCACGGGCGCGGTTCGACCAGGAGCGTGACCGTGAATCCGGGGTCTGATCAGCGCACGGGGTTCGAACGGTGCTGGAACCTCACGCCTTGGTCCAGATGTGGAGCAGATACCCGTAGGAGAGGCCGAGCCGCTCCGGGTGTCTGAGGAGCCAGTCCCCGGCGACGTCGGCGGGGAACTTCAGGTTCAGGACCCGCTCCAGGTCGCTGCGGCTATGGAACTGCCACCGGCTCATCACCGCCGCGGTCCGGGCGCTCTTCTCCCGCCACCAGTCGGAGGGGTAGCCGTCCCGACCCTGCGCGGCGGCTGGGGCGCTGGTCCGCAGCAGCGCCGCGAACTCACCGAGCACGTGGTCGTTGTCGATCACCACGAGCCGGCCCCCGGGACGCAGCACCCGAGCGGCCTCCTCCAGGCCCGCCGACGGGTCGAAGTCCTCGGAGGGGAAGAAGTAGGCGAAGCGCGCATGGACCACATCGACGCTGGAATCGGCGAGCGGAATATGTTCCGCCGACCCGTGGAAGACCTTTGCCCGACGAGTGCGGCCGCGGGCCGCATCGAGCAGCCGCTCATCCGGCTCGATCCCGATCGTCTTCTCCGACTCGGAGTACTTCTGCAGCCAATAGCCCGAGCCGCAGCCGAGATCCACCAGCACCTTGTGTCGCCAGTCGGCGGCCTGGCGGAGGGCAGTCCACAGCACACCCTGAGGGTCGATCGCCTCATTCTCGATCTCGTAGACCGCCGGATCAGCGCCCTGGTTCGCCGCCGGGACGAAGTCGTGGAGAGCCATGACGTGATTCTTGCAGAGTTCGACGCGCTGACAAGGGGTGTCGTGGCGGAACTTATCCGGTTGCAACGGTGGGTCAGGTGCCGGAGACTTCGGCAGCGCGCCACCCTAAGCTTGGACCATGCCGTCACGGCTCCCCTCCTTCTCAGGGCGCCCCATGGAGCTCTCCCTGCCCTTCACCGGTCCCTGGAAGGTGCAGAACAGCCCAGCGAACCGTGTGCCGAGCCACGGCACCGATCTCTTCGGCATCCGATACGCCATCGACTTCATCGCCGTGGACGCCCGTGGTCGGACCGCCGGGTCGAGGAGCTGGCGCAGCACCCTGGCCACGGAGCCGCCGCAGCTGTTCTTCGCCTATGGCCAAGAGGTGCTGGCACCGTGCCCAGGGACCGTACGAGTGGTCCACGACGGTGAAGATGACCACGCGGCCCGGCGATCGCAGGTGAACCTGATCGGCTACATGCTCGGTCAGCCGGCGCGGATCCGTGAGGGACCGGCGGCCATCGCCGGGAACCACGTGATCATCGAGGAGCCGCTGAGCGGGAGCTTCCTCGCCCTGGTGCACCTGCAGCGCGGATCGATCCGATTCTCGCCCGGAGCGCAGGTCTCCACCGGAGACGTGCTGGCCCAGTGCGGCTACAGCGGGAACTCCACCCAGCCGCATCTCCATCTCCAGGCCATGGACAGCCTGGACCTGCCCCGCGCGCACGGCACGCCGATCGCGTTCCGGAACTTCTGCGAACAGCTCCGCAGCGGCGAGACGGCCCTGATCCAGCGCGGCGTCCCGACCAACTCCTCCGTGGTGCAGCCCGTCCGGCCGGTGCGGCCCTGACGGTGTGCTGAGGAGGCGATACCGATGAACGAGCCGCGGCGGGACTGCGTGATCGCCGGGGGAGGCCCCGCCGGAATGATGCTGGGATACCTGCTGGCCCGCGCGGGACTGGAGGTCACCGTGCTGGAGAAGCACTCCGACTTCCTCCGGGACTTCCGCGGCGACACCATCCACCCCTCCACGCTCACGCTCCTGGGCGAGCTCGGGCTGCGCGAGAAGTTTCTGGCGCTGCCGGTCACTCGACTCTCCACCCTCGACGCCGTCATCGAAGGGGCGCGGCTGACCCTGGTCGATTTCGGCGTGCTGCGGCCACCGGACAACTTCCTCGTCCTCGCCCCGCAGTGGGACTTTCTGAACTTCCTGGCCCGCGAGGCACAGGCCCTGCCCGAGTTCGACCTGCGCATGGACACCGAGGCCACCGACCTGCTGCGCGAGCGCCCGAGGCCCGGCGAAGACGACGACGCCGCGGTCCTCGGAGTGCGCGTCCGGTCTGCCTCCGGTGAGCAGGAGATCCGGGCGCGGCTCACCGTCGCCGCCGACGGACGATCCTCGACCCTGCGGGCAGCCGCAGGGCTGACCCCGCTGGAGACCGGGGTGCCCATCGACGTGCTCTGGTTCAGCCTCCCGAAGCCCGCCGATCCCGGGGCGCCCACGCTGGGTCACCTCTCCTCGGCCGGGATGGTGCTGACCATCGACCGCGGCGACACCTACCAATCCGGCCTGATCATCGGCAAGGGTGGGTTCGAAGGCCTGCATCGCGCCGGGCTGCCGGCGTTCCGCACCAGACTCGTCCGGGCGGCCCCGATATTGCGTGAGGTGGTCCACACGCTCACCGACTGGGAGCAGATCAAGCTGCTCACCGTGCAGATCAACCGGCTCCCGCGCTGGCACCGGCCGGGATTCATCGCCATCGGGGATGCGGCCCACGCGATGTCCCCGATGTTCGGGGTGGGCGTGAACTACGCGATCCAGGACGCGGTGGCCCTGGCCAATGCGATCCGCGCAGAACTGCGGCAGGGAGCCGTCGCCGAGCAGACGCTGGCGGCCGTGCAGTCCAGGCGGGAGCGGCCGGTGAGGCTGATGCAGGGCATCCAGGCGCGGGGACATCGGGTGATCGTGCGCTCCACCGAGGGCCGACGGGTCGTCCCGCGGGCCGGCGCGACGCTGCTGCGCCTCAGCTCGCCCGTGCTGCGCCGGATCACCGCCCGCGTGATCGGGGTGGGCCTGCTCCCGGAACACGTGCGCACCCCGCTCAGCGGTGACCTCGGTGAGCGCATCGTGAAACGTGGCTGAAAACACTGCTGTGGCACAATGAAGGGAAACTGAATCATCGCCACGTCCCCTGTGTGGGAGAGTCCGGCTGGCGCCCAGAGCAGTGTCCTCACTGCAGACCTGGGCGCGGATCCGGCGCCGAAGGAGCAATATCCTCCCCGGGAACCTCTCAGGCACTCAGTACCGTGCAGGGGTGGCAACTCTGGAAAGCAGCACGTCAGGCAGTCGTTCTGGCGCGCTCACCGAAGGTGCAAGCCGGTTGCGCCCCGTCTGACGGGTGCGATGACCGGTGAATCTCTCAGGTCCATCACAGAGCGGGGGAGGAACCCGCGCTATCTCCATGCCTGGAAGGTTCCTCTATGACCGTCACATCTGTCCGTCGCAGCTCCACGCTCGCCCCCGACGCCACCGAGTTCTCCGCCCGACACATCGGGCCCACCTCCGAGACCGCCGCCACCATGCTGGAGACGCTCGGCTACGACTCGCTCGCCGAGCTCGTCGACGCCGCTGTCCCCGAAGCGATCCGCCAGCCAGAGCCGCTTAACCTTCCCGAGGCGCTCTCCGAGGCCGAGACGCTGCAGGCGCTGCGCGGCTACGCCGAGAAGAACCAGCCGCGCACCCAGATGATCGGTCAGGGCTTCTACGACACCCACACCCCGCAGGTGATCCTGCGCAACGTGCTGCAGAACCCCGCCTGGTACACCGCCTACACCCCGTACCAGCCCGAGATCTCCCAGGGCCGGCTCGAGGCGCTGTTGAACTTCCAGACCATGGTCGCTGACCTCACCGGCCTCGACATCGCCAACGCCTCGCTGCTGGACGAGGCCTCCGCCGTGGCCGAGGCGATCCTGCTGATGCGCCGCGGCAACAAGAAGCGGGCCACCGCCAAGATCGTGCTCGACGCCGACATCTTCCCGCAGACCCTCGCCGTGGTCGCGGGCCGGGCCGACGCGCTGGGCATCGAGATCGAGACCGTGGACATCGCCGCCGACGGCCTGCCCGACGGTGAGATCTGCGGACTGGTGCTGCAGCAGCCGGCCAACTCCGGCGCCGTCGTCGACCACCGCGCGGTGATCGCCGAGGCCAAGGAACGCGGCGCGATGGTCACCATCGCCGCGGATCTGCTCGCCCTGACCCTGATCACCTCACCCGGCGAGCAGGGCGCGGACATCGCGGTCGGCAGCTCCCAGCGCTTCGGCGTCCCGCTGTTCTTCGGCGGCCCGCATGCAGCCTTCATGGCCGTGAAGTCCGGGCTGCAGCGCCAGCTTCCCGGCCGACTCGTCGGAGTCTCCAAGGACGCCGAGGGCCGCCCGGCCTACCGGCTCGCCCTGCAGACCCGCGAGCAGCACATCCGCCGCGAGAAGGCCACTTCCAACATCTGCACCGCCCAGGCGCTGCTGGCTGTGGCCGCCTCAATGTACGCGGTCTACCACGGCCCCGAGGGGCTCACCCGGATCGCGAAGCGGGTCCACGGCCACGCCCGCACCCTGGCGACCGCGCTGCGCGCCGCCGGTCAGGAGCTGGTCGCTGAGTCCTTCTTCGACACGGTCCAGGTCCGGCTGGACTCCCACGATCAGGCCGAGAAGGTCATCGCCGCCGCCGAGGCCGCGGGGGTCAACCTGCGCCGGGTCAGCGAGGACGTCGTCGGCATCTCCACCGACGAGACGACGACGCCGGCGCAGCTCAGCGCCGTGGCCCAGGCGTTCGGCGTCAAGGATTCCCTCGAGGCCTCCTCGCAGGCAGAGACCACCGCGCAGGACCAGGACTTCGCGTTTCCCGAGTCCCTGACCCGCACCTCGGAGTTCATGACCCACCCGATCTTCCATGAGGTCCGCTCGGAGACGCAGATGATGCGTTACCTGCGCCGTCTCTCGGACCGCGACCTCGCGCTGGACCGGACCATGATCCCGCTGGGCTCGTGCACCATGAAGCTCAACGCCGCCACCGAGATGGAAGCCATCTCCTGGCCCGAGTTCGCCGGGATCCACCCCTACGCCCCGGCGACGCAGACCACCGGCTGGCGCGAGATGATCGCGGATCTGGAGGCTCGGCTCGCCGAGGTCACCGGATATGCCGCGGTGTCGATCCAGCCCAACGCGGGCTCCCAGGGGGAGTACGCCGGACTGCTGGCCATCCGGCAGTACCACCTCGCTCAGGGTGACGCCGCCCGGGACATCTGCCTGATCCCGGCCTCGGCCCACGGCACCAACGCCTCCTCGGCGGTGCTCGCGGGACTGCAGGTCGTCGTCGTCGCCACCGCTGAGGACGGCACCATCGACATGGCCGATATGGAGGCCAAGATCGCCGCGCACCCGGACCGGATCGCCGCGATCATGCTCACCTACCCCTCCACCCACGGCGTCTATGAGACCGAGGTGCGCGAGGTCTGCGCGAAGATCCACGCCACCGGCGGCCAGGTCTACATCGACGGCGCGAACCTCAACGCGCTGGTCGGTCTCGCCCAGCCCGGCGAGTTCGGCGGCGACGTCTCCCATCTGAACCTGCACAAGACCTTCTGCATCCCGCACGGCGGCGGCGGACCCGGCGTCGGCCCGGTGGCCGTGGCCGAGCACCTCAAGCCGTTCCTGCCGAGCACCTCCGTCGGGGCCTCCTGGGCCACCGGGGAACATGAGGGCGAAGGCCGCGACGGCGCCCCGGTGACGGCGACTCCCTTCGGCTCCGCCGGAGTGCTGCCGATCTCCTGGGCCTATCTCGCGATGATGGGCTCTGAGGGGCTCACCAGTGCCACCGCCCATGCACTGCTGAGCGCGAACTACATCGCCGCGAAGCTGAAGGAGCACTTCCCGACCCTCTACACCGGGGAGCACGGGCTGATCGCCCACGAATGCATCCTGGACCTGCGCGAGCTCACCAAGGCCTCCGGGATCACGGCCGAGGACGTCTGCAAGCGGCTCATCGACTACGGCTTCCACGCCCCCACCCTGGCGTTCCCGGTGAACGGGACGCTGATGGTGGAGCCCACCGAGTCCGAGGACCTGGCCGAGATCGACCGGTTCATCGCCGCGATGATCGGTGTCCGCGCCGAGATCCAGGACATCATCGAGGAGCGGATCAGCGCCGCGGAGTCACCGCTGCGCCTGGCCCCGCATCCTGCCGCCGTCGTCGCCGGTGACGCCTGGGACCGCGCCTACCCGCGTGAGCAGGCGGCCTTCCCGGTGCGCAACCTGCTTCAGAACAAGTACTTCCCGCCGGTGAGCCGGATCGACGGCGCCCACGGCGACCGCAACCTGGTCTGCTCCTGCCCACCGCCGGAGGCCTTCGAGCTCGAGGAGAGCACCGCATGAGAGAGACCGCGCTGAGCGCCGCCCACGCCGACCTGGGCGCCAGCTTCACCGACTTCGGCGGCTGGAAGATGCCCCTGAAGTACACCTCGGAGCTTGAGGAGCACCGTGCGGTGCGTACCACCGCCGGGCTCTTCGACCTCTCCCATATGGGCGAGATCCGGATCGTCGGCCCCGACGCCGCGACCTTCCTGAACACCGCGCTGGTGGGCAACCTCGCCGCGGTCAAGATCGGCAAGGCGAAGTACTCGCTGATCTGCCGGGAGGACGGCGGGATCCTCGATGACCTGATCGCCTACCGGATCGACGAGAACGAGTACCTGCTGGTCCCCAACGCGTCGAACCGCGAGGTGGTCGCCGCGGCGCTCACCGAGCGCGCCGCCGCCGGCCCGATCCTCGACGGCGCACCCGCCGGCAGCGACTCCTCCGCCGGCGACTCCTCCGGCAGCGCCGGCTTCGACGTCGAGGTGTGGGACGAATCCGAAGGCATCAGCCTGATCGCGGTCCAGGGGCCCGCCGCGCAGAAGATCATCAGCTCCGTGGTGCGCGGCAATGAGACCTTCCTGGTCGAGGAGCTGGGCTACTACGCGTTCACCACGGTGAGCATCGGCGGCGACGAGATCCTGCTCGCCCGCACCGGATACACCGGTGAGGACGGGTTCGAGCTGTTCCTGCCCAATGACAAGGCCCACGCCCTGTGGCTGGCGCTGCTGGAGGCCGGGTCCGACGACGGCCTGGTCCCCTGCGGTCTGGCCTGCCGAGACTCGCTGCGCCTGGAGGCCGGGATGCCGCTCTACGGCAACGAGCTCTCCACCGAACGGGTCAGCTTCGAAGCCGGCCTTCCGGTGGTCTCCTTCAGCAAGGCGGAGAATTTCGTCGGCCGCGCCGCCCTGGAGGCGGCCAAGGCCGAGGGGCGCGGCAAGACCACCGGTCAGCGGCTCGTCGGACTCAAAGGACTGGGCAAGCGCGCTGGCCGCGGCGGCTACCCGGTGCTCGCCGTGGAGGGGGACGATGCAGGTATGACAGTGGGCACGGTGACCTCCGGGCTGCCCAGCCCCACCCTGGGCTACCCGATCGCGATGGCCTACGTCGACATCGCCCACACCGAACCGGGCACCCGGCTCGACGTCGATCTGCGTGGCAAGCCGCAGCCCTTCGAAGTGGTCCCGCTGCCCTTCTACCGCCGCGAAAGCTGACCGGACCAGGATTCGAGACTCTCCATGACCATCAGCATCTTCGACCTCCTCCGAGTTGGCATCGGGCCCTCGTCCTCACACACGGTGGGACCGATGCGCGCCGCCCGGCGGTTCGTGACCGAGCAGCTCGCCAGTCCCGAGGCGCTGGCGCGGACCGAGTCGGTGCAGGTGGACCTCTACGGGTCGCTCTCGGCCACCGGGCGCGGGCATGCAACCTTCACCGCGGTGCTGCTGGGACTGGAGGGCTGGGACCCGGAGACGATCCTGCCCGAGCAGGTCGACTCCCGACTCGCCGCCATGGAGGCCAGCGGCAGGATCCAGCTGGCCGCCCAGTCAGCCGCAGCGCCGCACGAGCAGCAGGACGACGCCGGCGCCCAGGAGGCCGGCAAGGAGATCCCGCTGCGGGTGGAGGACTTCATCCAGCGCCCGCTGACCGTGATGGATCGGCACACCAATGCGATGACGCTCACCGCGCTCGACGCCGGCGGAGAGCAGGTGGCCAAGGAGATCTATTACTCCATCGGGGGAGGGTTCGTGCTCTCGGAATCCGATGCGGTGGCTTCCGACGCCTCGCTGGGGGAGGCGCTGGCCACCCCGGACGCCGAAGTGCCCTATCCGTTCACCACCGCCGCCGTGCTCATGGAGCACTGCGCCCGCTCCGGCCTGCCGGTCTCCCGGGTGATGCTGGCCAATGAGCGTGCGCTGCACCTCGCCCGGCACGGCGGCACCGCGGAGGAGGCCGACGCGGAGATCACCAGGAAGGTGCTGCACCTCTGGCAGGTCATGGAGGAATGCAAGAACTCAGCCCTGGAGCGCGAGGGACACCTGCCCGGAGGGCTCAAGGTCCGCCGTCGCGCGCCCGACTGGCATGCCCGGATGTGGAAGGACGACCCGGGGCGCACCCACGCCTACTGGCAGGAGTGGGTGAACCTGGTGGCGCTGGCGGTCAACGAGGAGAACGCCTCCGGCGGACGGGTGGTCACCGCTCCGACCAACGGCGCCGCCGGGATCATTCCCGCCGTCGGGTTCTACGCCACCCACTACGGACCCGGCGCGAGCTACTGCGGGGAGGAGGAGCGCGAGGACATCGCCGTGCGGTTCCTGCTCACCGCCGCTGCGGTCGGGGTGCTCTATAAGGAGCAGGCATCGATCTCCGGCGCCGAGGTCGGCTGTCAGGGTGAGGTCGGCTCGGCCTCCTCGATGGCCGCCGCCGGGCTCTGCGAGGTCCTCGGCGGCACTGCCAATCAGGTGGAGAATGCCGCCGAGATCGCGATGGAGCACAACCTCGGACTCACCTGCGATCCGATCGCCGGACTGGTCCAGGTGCCCTGCATCGAGCGCAACGCCATGGCCGCGACCAAGGCCGTCAACGCCGCCCGGATGGCGCTGATGGGCGACGGTGATCACCGAGTCTCCCTGGACGAGGTCATCGTCACCATGCGCGAGACGGGCAAGGACATGTCCTCGAAGTACAAGGAGACAGCCCTGGGCGGGCTGGCGGTCAACGTCGTCGAGTGCTGAGTGCTGAGTGCTGAGTGCTGAGTGCTGATCGCGGGGCGCCTGGCCGTCCCGACGCCCCGTGCTGCCGCTAGGCGAAGGCCGAGTACCCGGTCAGGTCGCGCCCGATGATCAGGCTCTGCACGGACTCGGTGCCTTCATAGGTATGGATCGCCTCGATGTCGGCCATATGGCGCGGAACCTTGTTCTTGAGCAGGATCCCGTTGCCGCCGAGCATGTCCCGGGCGACCTGGGCGATCGCCCGGGCCTTGCGGGTGTTGTGATACTTCGCCAGAGAGGCCTGTGGGCCGGTGAGCGTGCCGGCCATATCGCGCTCGGTCACCTGGCGCACATGCAGCTGCATCGAGGTCAGCTCTGAGACCATCCAGGTCAGGCGCTCCTGGACCAGCTGGAAGCTGGCCAGCGGGCGGCTGAACTGCTCGCGCTGCTTCGAATAGCTCAGGGCCGCCTCCACCAGTGCCGAGGCATGCCCGACGGCGGACCAGGCGACTCCCAGCCGGGTCGCGAAGAGCACCTTGGAGGCGTCTTTGAACGTCTTGGCGCCTGGCAGCACGGCGTGGGCGGGAACCTCGACGTCTTCGTACTGGATCAACGCCTGGTGGATCGCCCGGAGTGAGGCCTTGCCCTGGATCACCTCGGCTCGATAGCCGCGGGTGTCCTGGTCGACCAGGAAGCAGCGGACGTTACCGTCATGGACACCGCCGACGACCCGGGCCCAGGTGAAGGTCAGACCGCCGGACGCGCCGTTGCCGATCCACTTCTTGGCGCCATTGATCACGTAGTAGCCGGAGTCTTCATCCCCGACCAGCCGGGCAGTGGTCTCCAACGAGACCGAGTCCGAGCCGTGCGTGGGCTCCGTGAGCGCGAAGGACCCCAGCGTCTCGGCGGTGGCCAGCTTGGTCAGATGCTCCGCCTTCTGGTCCGCGGAGCCGAAGTACGCCAGGGTGCGCAGCGCGAGCCCGCCCTGGACGGCCAGGGCGGTGCCCAGTGAGCCGTCTGCCCGGGAGGTCTCCATGTTCACCAGCCCGGCGGCCATCGGGGAGAGGGTCTCCATGGACGCCTCGGAGACGTCGACCCCGTCGGTCAGCAGTCCCAGCCCACCGGCCTTGCGGACCAGGTCCACCGGGTATTCGGCGTGCTCCCAGTGCTGCGCCATCCGGGTCTCCAGCCCTGCGGAGAACTCGCGGGCGCGAGCCCACCACTGTCGATCTGCCGCGGGGAGATCATCAAAGACCCCGTAGTAGTCGAGGTCCTGTGCGGTGGAGACGTCGTAGATCGGATCAACCGAGGCATCGGGGGCGTGATGTGTCATGGCACACATGTTACTCGATAGTCACAACCAGCGGGAGCATAGTTGCGTCTGCAAACTGTGGACAAAAGTCCACTAGTCAGGCGATGGTGCATGCCGGATATACTGATACTGGACGTGCATCAGTGGTGCACGATTCAGGGAGAGGCGCCAGCCTCGAGGCGTTCCGAGTTACGGTGCAAGGGTTCGGAGCGGGACCTCGGCTGATGCCAGTGCTCGGACGGTGGGAACGGCACCGTCCGAGCCTCTCTGTTTCTGGGGGTCTCATCGCAGCCGCAGCTTGATGCCGGAGACCTGCACGCTCCAGATGCCCTTGGCGGGTGAGCCTGCCTCGATCGTGCCGCCATAGGTCGCCGCGCGATCCTCCATGCTGATCAGCCCGGTCCCCGATGTTGCATGCTTCGGCGCTGGTGTCTGAGCAGGGTCGGTCCGGTTGGTCACAGCGAGGTCTACGGTGGCCTCCTTGACCTCGAGCTCGATGGTGCAGTCGTTGAGGCCCTGGCCGCGTGCGCCGTGCTTGACCACGTTCGTGGTGCACTCCTGCAGAATGCGGTACAGACAGGCCTCCACGGACTGTGAGATCGAGCTGAGGTCCCCGTGCACCGAGGTCTCGACCGTGAAGCCCAGGTCTTCGAGGCGCTCGGTGAAGCGCTGGAGCCCCGACTCCAGATCCAGCTCCGGCGCATCGCCGGGGGCGGCGCCGATGATGTTCTCGCGCTGCAGCACCAGCAGCACGCGTCGGAGATCGTGAAGCGCGGCGCTGGCGGACTGAGAGATCTGTGACAGCGCCGCGGCACGCGATTCCGGCGTCCCGGTGGCGGCGGCGACCTGCGTCTGCATGGAAATCACAGTGAGGTCGTGAGCCAGTATGTCGTGGAGGTCCCTCGCGATCGAACGGCGTTCACCCGCAAGGGCTTCTTCATGAGTAGCTTGCAGCCTTACCAACTCCCTCTCCGTCGACAGGCGCGACGCAAGTTGTCTTCTCGTCGCCCGCCCAATCAGGTAGGAGACAGTCATGAGCATGGCTGCGGAGAGTCCGTATCCCGCAGCCAGGACGGGGTCGCTCTGCACCGCTCCGAGAATGGCTGAAAAACAAAGGGTAGCCAGCAGGTATACGCGTCGAACCCAAGATGAGCAGTAGAGCGCACTGAACCCTGAGAACAGGATCAGCAGTGGGAGAGTTTCGAAAGGCGAGCTGGCGAGCATTCCAGCCACAGCACCGCCGAGCGCCGCAAGAGCCCCCGCCGCGGGGTGCAGCCAGAACATCGCGACGGTGAGAATCCAGACTAGGTATCCGAACTGGACTGTCTGGACCAATGGGCCGGGGGTCATGATCAACGCCAGTGAGACGTCTACACAGATCCAGCCGATCGTAGCCAGCGTCAGGATGTTGAGGACTCGACGGCTTGGCGTCACATCACTGGAAAACGTCACGCTTCAGAATACGACGAATCCAGGCGCTTAGTTCAGCATCCGAAGGAGTTTGGGAATGCCCTGCACATGAAGTTCCTAAAGAATCCCTCAACTTCGACTCCTGTAACATCAAAGAAGCCGAGAACTATACTTGCGACAAAAGTGAAAGCGATGGCGATCTGGTAGGCAAACAAAGAGAGTGACATTATTTTGTTCCTTTCAGGGGTGTACCGCAGAAGTTTCAGCGTGTAAACTTAGATTAAGTTGTGCCTAGATTTAGGCATAGTAGACTTAAGTAGCTAATTTATCCCGATGTCCCTGAAATGGGTATGTGTCCCGCCGCGGGAGCACCAGACGCTCGAGGCTGGGGAACCGTTCAGATAAGGTGAAACTCCGCGTCAGGAGTACAGGTCGAGAAAGAACAGGTCCAGCCATGCTTCGTCTTGTCGTCGCAGACGATCACCCGATCATGCGGGCGGCTCTGCGTGCCTACGTGGACTCGGCCCCCGATATGGTCTGCGTCGGTGAAGCGCAGAACGGCGTGGAGGTCATCGAACGGGTGCGTGAAGAGATGCCCGACGTCGTCATCATGGATCTGAAGATGCCCGTGATGGGCGGGGTCGAAGCGACAGAGGCGGTCATGGCGATCGCCCCGGAGACCTCAGTCCTGGCGGTCACCACGTTCAGCTCGGAAGGCCACGCGCTGCAGGCGCTCAAGGCCGGCGCCAAGGGCTATATCGTCAAGGACGCCACGGCGGATCAGGTCTTGGAGGCCATTCGTCAGGTGCACGGCAGCTCGGTGCCGATCTCCCCCGACGTCGCACGCCGACTCGAGTTCAACCCGGTCAACGAGGCGGAGGAGTTCTCCGTGGCGCTGGCCGGATCGGACTACCTGCCTCGGACCCCGCCACGCGAGACGGAGGTCTTGAACCTCTTGGCTCGGGGGTTCAGCAACCGTGAGATCGCGACGCGGATGGTGCTGACCGAGGGGGCGGTCAAGGCCCATCTCGGTCGGCTCTGCACCCGGTTCGGAGTGCGGGACCGCGTCCAGCTTCTCATTCGCGCGACCCAGTTGGGACTGATCGAACCTGAGCTCGAGGATCTCGTCTCGGACCGCGACGACTTCTGATCTGCTGCTGTCAGTCGCGGATCAGCCGCGCAGACCGCCCTGCCACAACGCGTCGAACGGTGTGTTGCCCTGCACGCGCTGACTGATGCCCGCGGTGACGAACTCCTTGGCCCGGCGAGCGGCCTCGCGGGGCGAGCTGCCTTTGGCCAGCTCGGCGGTGACCGCGGCAGCGAGCGAGCAGCCCGCCCCGGAGACGGCATGCTCGCCGATCTTCGGCGCACTGAGCACCTCGATGCCCTCAGCGTCGACGAAGACGTCCACAGCCTCGCTGCCGGCGAGGCGGACTCCGCCCTTGGCGAGCACCGCCGCTCCGGAGAGCCGGTGGATCTCTGCGGCGGCGGCCTGCAGGTCCTGAAGGGTCTCGACCTTCATTCCGGAGAGCTGTTCGGTCTCGAAATGATTCGGTGTGACGAAGGTGGCCAGCGGGAGCAGCTCGGCCTTGAGCGCATTGTCGGTGTCCTGGGCGTGACCGGGCTCCTGGCCCTTGCAGATCAGCACCGGGTCCAGCACCAGGTTCTTGGGCTTCCGGGCGGCGATCGCAGCGGCCACAGTGGAGATCGTGGCGGGGGAGCCCATCATGCCCAGCTTCACGGTGTCCAGCACCTCGGGTCCGTAGTTGCCGAAGATCGCTTCGATCTGGTCCTCGATCACCTGGGTCTGAACCGGGACGAAGCGGTGGTTCCACTCATCCTTGGGATTGAAGGACACGATGCAGGTCAGGGCGATCATGCCGAAGGTGCCGAGTTCCTGGAAGGTCTTCAGATCCGCCTGCGCCCCGGCGCCACCGGTGGCTTCCGAGCCCGCGATGGTCAACGTCATGGCGGGAGGGGCAGTGGTCTCAAGCATTCTCGGGGTCCTTCTGGTCGGAGGCCATCGCGGGAGCGCCGTTGCCGACCGGGGTGCGGGTGGGGATCTCTTCGGGACTGAGGGCGCGGGCGTCGGCGTCGTCTTCTGCCGGGTCCGTGACCCGGGCCAGCGGCTGCGCCATCCAGCGGCCGATCCCGAGCAGGATGCCGGCGGGGAAGCCGATCAGCGGGATGAGCATCGGGACCAGTCCGCCGGCACCGACCACGAGCACCACGGGGCCGTAGAGCAGACCCACGAGCACGTAGCCGAGGATATGCACGGTGGGGCGCAGCTGGTGCCGGTAGAGCCGGTTCACCAGCAGGGTCCCGGGGATGCCGACGACGACGGCCGCAGCGGCGATCAGCGGGATCAGCGGTGCCAGGAACCCGTCCTCGTTGAGGCCGGGGATGAAGCCCAGCGTGAGCAGCAGACCGCCCATCACCGCCGTGGGGATGAGCCAGGAGACGATCCACCCGGCCAGGCCGAGTCGCAGCACCGGGCGGGGCCCGGTGTCCTGCCGACGGGCTGGTCTTCTGCGGCGGACGGACTTCTCGGGGGCGGGAGTGGTCATAGGCCTGATTCTACCGGCCGGAGCTGGTGGAGCTCAGCCGGTGTGACCCAGGTGGGCCAGCGCCTGCCGGATCAGCTTCTCGCGGCCCCCGAGGAACTCTGCCTGCACCTCGGGGCTGAGCACCTGGTCCGGCGTCATCCAGCTCAGCTCCAGGGCGTCCTGGCGTGGGGAGCAGTCCCCGGAGACGGGCACGATGTAGGCCATCGAGACCGCGTGCTGCCGGTCGTCGACGAGTCCGGTCTCGGAGGGGTAGGGGAAGTATTCGGCCACCGCGAAGGGCACGGGTGAGGCCGGGATCTGGGGCATCACCATCGACCCGAGGTCCTTCTCGATGTTGCGCAGCAGGGCCGCCCGGATGGTCTCCCGGTAGATCACGCGTCCTGAGACGACGGTCCGGTAGAAGTGTCCTTCGGCGTCAGCGGTGTAGAGAAGTCCCAGCTCGGTGATGCAGCCGAGCGGATCGAGCCGCACGGGGATCGCCTCGACGTAGACCATCGGGAGCCGTCGTCGGGCCTCGTAGAGGTCATCCTCGTTCAACCATCCGGGGTTCGGATCTGGGGTTCGAATGCTCATGGTCCCATCATGCACCACAACGGAGCTCGCCGCCGGTCAGGGCGACGCTGGGGGTCACTGGTCGGTCGCCAGATCCACCACGATCCGGGTGGGATCCTCGAGCTGCTGGATCTGGAAGGGGAGCTCCTGGTCGAGGCCGATCAGGTACTGCGAATGTGCCTCGAAGGGGCCTTGGATGAAGATCTCCTCGAAGGCTCCGCCGCGGTCGCGTTCGTAATACTCCCCGCTGGGAAGCTCCTCCGAGGACTCCGTTCCCCCGGTCGGTCCGTTGACGTTGATCTCCAGGAGGTGTTCCCCGGCGATCTCGATGGGTTCCCCGCGGCCCAGCTCGGCGGCTGCATCGGTGTACTCGCCGCGCCAGCTGGGGACCCCGTCCCCGCTGAACTCGAAGACCACCCGGTCAAAGCCCTCGTGGACGCCGGAGCGGATGTCTACCAGCTGATTGGGCTCGTCACCGACGGTGAACTCCCCGGGGAACCCCTCTGACTCCTGGGCGCCGGTGTGGAAGTCCGCTGAGGCGGCGTCGTCGTCCTGGTCTTCGGGTGCCGGGGACGTCTCGGAGTCCGTCGGCTGCTCGGTCTGCGTCTCGGCGGGGTCCTCAGAAGACTCCGGATCCTCAGAATCTCCCGACTCCTCGGACTCTTCAGGCGCCTCCGCCTCGGGTGATTCCGGGGCGTCCTCGGTGGCCTCGGTGGTGTCTGTGGCCGCGGAGTCCTCGGCGGGGGCGGCGTCCTGGTCCTCCTCGGGGGAGCCGCAGGAGGCCAGGAGCAGCAGCGTGGCTGCTCCAAGTGCAGTGATATGGCTTCTGTTGGGGTGCCTCATCGTGCCTCCTGTGCGGTGGTCCAGCAGGTGCTGGGTCAGATGATGTCTTCGAGCGGGCGTCCCATGGCGGCGCGTCGCTCCGCGTGGTTGATCTTGTGTCGGCGAGATTCGGTCGCCAGGATGACCACGAAGGCTCCCATCGCGGCGCAGATGGCGACCCAGACCGAGGTCACGTCGGAGAGCAGCCGGGGGAAGATCAGCCAGAACATGCCCCAGCCCATGCCCAGGGCCACGGCGATCCTGCCGCGTTCGGTCATTGCATAGTAGGCGGCGGCCCAGATGCAGATGCCCAGTCCGAGCAGCGCCCAGATCACGGCGGGGATGCCGGGGACGCGCCATCCCATGGCGGTCAGCCAGATCGAGAGCGAGGACATCGCCGCGACCATCGCCCAGCCGGTGAACAGCCCGGTGGTGGTGTCGGAGAAGCGGCGTTCTGCGCCGGTGCGGGCCGTGCGGAAGGTGAACTGCCGGATCGCGTCGATCAGCGCCAGGGCTGCGGCCAGGGAGGCCAGGACGGAGAGCGTGAGCATCCCCTGATGGACCCCGAAGGTCCAGACCAGCATCAGCAGCGACGCCGAGCCGACCTGCCAGCCGGATCGGCGCTGCCGTGGGGTGGAGATCTGCGTGGTGGTCCACTGGTGGACCGCGTGCGCCAGGAGGCCCAGCACGATGATGGGCCAGAGCCAGTAGAAGTTCGCGTGCGGAGAGAGCAGCGCCTGTTCACCGGAGTACCAGCCGCCTGCGAGCTCATCAAGTCCGGTGCCGCCCAGTATCGCCGGAGAGGCGGGGAAGATGCCGAACATCCAGACCAGTGAGGCCAGCGCCGCCAGGGCGCCCACGGTCACGAAGATCTGCCGGTAGAGATCTGTGCGCACCGGTGCCGGATCGGGATCCCGGGAGGGCAGGTTGTAGGGCGGGATGTAGGTGAAGAGGTCTTCCTCCTCATCGGGGGACTCGACGACTTCCCGGCCCGTGGGTCGGTAGTTCAAGGCGGTGGCGGCCTCGATGGCCGCTGCCTTCTTGAGGATCACATCGCGCCGGCGCTGTTCGTCCAGCGAGCGGCGCGGACGCGGCAGGCTCAGCGGAGCCTGCTCAGTACCAGCTTCCGGAGTCTCCGGGCCTGAGGCGGCGCGGGTGGGGCTTCCGGCGCCTGCTGAGGCGCGCCGCCCCGAGGCGTCGGGGCCATGCGGAGCCGAGTCAGCTGGGGCCGTGTGATTGGAACTGCCTGATGAGGGCAGCTGAGCTGAATCGGACGTGTCCTCGGAGGGGGTGCGGCGGAACGCGGCCCCGAGTCTACGGGCGGCGCCCATGAACTTCTCGTCGAGGTTGTCGAAGAAGCCGCTGACGTCGGTCTCATCGGCCTTGGCCGCACTGGGAGTGGGTCGCGCCGGGGTGGGCCGGCTCCACCGCACGGAGGGCCCAGAGGTGGCCGGTGCGGAAGACCCCGATGCTGGAGAACCGGTGGCCGGAGACTTCGGTGCAGAGGTCTCCGGCGTGCTGGGCTCAGCTGCGGAAGACTCTTCCACCGCTGACGGCTGGCTGGTCGGCGACGCGGTCCTGGCCTGGGTGTCTGCGGCTTCGATGCTCTCTGCCGGGGCGTCCTCTGCCACGGCATCTTCTGCCGGAGCGTCTGCGGCCTGCGTCTGCGGCCGGGGAGGGGCATCCGGCTCAGCCGCAGCGACGGCGGCTGAGCTGTCCTCGGTGGACGCAGGCGAGGTCTCGGTGCCCGCGCCGGATTCCTCGGCGGCGGAGAGCGTCTCGGCGGACTCGTCCTGGGACTTCTCGGTCAAGCCCGTGATCCCCCTCTAGGTCATGGCTGGCATTCGTGGTCACTGTCTGAGCGGGCTGCCCCGACATACTGGCTGGTCAGTCGGCTACCGACTCTCGTTCGGACCCCCGACGCGAACGTTGCCGGGTCATCAGCACTGTGATTCCCAACCCCACCAGGGTACCCACAACGATGGCGGCCGCCGTGCTAGCCCAGGGTGGGAGCCCTGTAGTTGTTCCCGTAATGTAACCTAAGCCGACCAGCCAGAGGCTCCAGGTGAGCGCACCCAGCAGGCACAGCGCCACGATGGCGCGCCCGCCGAGCCGCATGATCCCTGCAGTGGCCATCGAGGCCGACCGGCCCCCGGGAATTCCGCGGATCAGCAGCAGTCCCGCCCATGTGGAGGCGCCGCCCGCGCGCAGCGAGATGCGAAGCATCTTCCGGTGCAGCCGACGTCCCCAACTCCACCGGTAGAGCAGCCGGATGAGCTTGTACCGGAACAGCAGGTAGACCCCGATGTCGCCGGCGAGACAGCCGACGAAGGTGATCGCGAGCACCAGCAGCAGCGGGAAGATGTCCTCGGCCGCCATCGTGCCAGAGGCGATCACCATCACCTCGGAGGGGAACGGCGGCACGATCGCGGTGAACGCCACCGCCACCGCCAGGACGACGAAGTAATAGAGCCCCCACTCCTGATACAGCGCCGCATCGCCGAGGTCATTGAGGCCGAAGGCGATCGCGGGGTTGATCACTGCGGAGACTCCTGGAGGGTTCGGGATGAGATGAAGCTGCGTGGCGCCCCGCTCAGCGGATCCGTGAAGGACAGCGTCTTGGCCAGCAGCTGGAGCGGCTTGTCGAACTCGTCAGGGGCGTCATCGAGAAGTTCGGGATAGAAACGATCATTCAGAATACCCAGGCCCAGCAAAGCCATATGGATGCGCAGCTGGTGAGTCTTTCCGGTATGCGGATTAAGCCGGAAGTGGCCGACGTCGTGCCCCGACGGGCTGCGTCCCGTCGACAGCAGCTCGATCTGAGAGGAGGAGTTCGCGCCGGGGATGGCCTCGGTCCGGCGCTTGCCCTGCCGAGCGGTGCGGTCATGCGGACGCTTGCCGGAATGCTCCGGCGCGTAGGAGGCCAGCTGGGAGACCACCACGCCCTTGGTCTTTTCGATCTTGTTGCGCACGGTGAGCGGGAACCGCGCCGCCATCGTCTCGGCGCTCATCCCGGTGGGGCTCGCGCTGACGCACTCGTAGGACTTCTGCACCACACGGTTCTCGAAGAGCAGCTGGTAGGCACCTCGGGTGGCGGGCTGCTTGGAGAAGAGCACGACGCCGGCGGTGCCGCGATCCAGCCGGTGGATCGGCACCAGGTCGGGGAGGTCCAGGGTGTTGCGCAGCCGCACGAGCAGCGATTCCTGGACATAGCGCCCCGCTGGAGTCGTCGGCAGGAAGTGCGGCTTGTCCACCACCACGAGGTGGTCGTCCTCATGGATGAGCTCCTCGGTCACCGGCAGCGGGATCTCCTGGCTGACCGACCGGTAGTACCAGAGGAACTCGAGGTCGCCCAGCGGGGTGGAGGTGCTCAGCGGCGTGCCGTGGACGTCGACGACGTCGCCCTCATCGAAGCGTCGGGTGATCCCGCCGTGGTCGATGTGCCCGAAGGTCTCCAGGACGTAGTCGTGGACCGTGGGCCAGGGCCCGGCAAGCGGGACCCGCAGGCGCGTGGCATTGACGCCGTTGCGCACGGGGAGAGGAGACTTCTGCGTCACAGCGCGGTGTCTGGGGAGGTCAGCGGTCCGGGGCGGGGCTCAGCCCCAGGCCGGAGCCTCGGCGGTGGCGGTGGGCTCGGGCTGTCCCAGGGGCTGGTTGACCTGCCAGGACATGCCGAAGCGGTCCTTGATCCAGGCGAAGTTGGTCGCGAAGTCGTAGTCGCCGGGCTCCATGAGGAACTCTCCTCCGGGGGCCAGGCTGTCCACGATCTGGTTGAACTCTGCGGTGGAGTCCACGACCACGGCCAGCGAGATCGAGGGGGTGAAGCTGAACTGGTGCTTCATCAGGCTGTCCTGGATCATCAGCACCTGCCCGCCGATCTTGAGCTGGGCGGTGGCGACCAGCGGGACGGGCTCGGAGATGACCTCGTCCTGATCGGACGCGTCTTCGCGGTGCTCGACCGTGATCAGCGTGGTGTCGGTGGACTCAGCGTCCGTTGATTCAGTGCCGGTGGACTCAGCGTCGGTGGCTTCCGAGTCTGTGGGATCGGGTGTGATCGGCTCGACGTCGTCGGACTCCTGCGCGGCCGGCGCAGAATTGTCGTCACCCTCGGGGGATTCTTCAGCTGCGGCGTCGTCCAGGCGTGCGGGATCCTCGGGGATCTCGGTGTCGGCGGCGTCCACGGACGCAGCTTCGAGAGAGTCCGGCTCGTCGGAGGATGGTGGGGTGGGGTCGTAGATCTCAGTGCCCACGGGGTGGTGCACGATCTCCAGCAGCTCAGCGTCGGGGAAGACGTCGAGGTAGTGGTCGATCGCTTCTTGGGCCTGACCCTGGAACATCAGAAACGGAATGCAAAGAGTCATGACCTCAGCCTAGCCGGAAATTCTGGGTGCTCCGTGACCGTGTGCGGCGCTGATCTGGTGCGGTGATCATGGGGCGAACCTGAGTCCGGAGGGGGAGGAGTTGAATCCGGCGTCGCGCAGCAGCTGTCCCAGCGGGTGGGTGAGGATCCGGTCACCGTTGACCCGCTCGACCGCGATCCGTCCGGTCTTGGCCGCACGCAGGGCGGGCACCAGCGCGCGCGAGATCAGGTCCATGGTGGACTCGTCCTCGGTGAACAGCAGCAGGGTCCGGCCGCCACGTTCCATGTAGAGCACCAGCTTCCCGCGGTAGAGCACGACCACGGCGCCGGCCTTGCGCCCGGGGCGGTGCGTGGAGCTCTCCAGTTCGGGCCAGTCCAGGGCCGCGCCGTAGGGATTGGCCGGATCGGTGGCGGCGAGCACCACCGCGGCGTCCTGCGTCTTCCTCGCGCGGGGGGCCCCGCCACCGGATTCGGCGCTGGCCTGTTCGGCGGCGTCTTCGAGGCGTTCGGAGATCCAGCGGAGCTGGTCGATGGTCGCGGAGGAGGTGAACTGGGCGGCGCCGAGCTGTTCGATGAAGTAGCCGCGCCGGATCTGTCCCGAGTCCTCCGCCGCGGAGAGCACCTTGTAGACCGCTGCGAAACCGCCCTTGGCGGAGGCTCCGAGTCCCGACTGCTGCTCGGACATCACCGAGCCGCGGGTGACCACCCCGTAGCGGTCCAGCAGGATCTCGGCGCGGGTGTGCGCCGCGACGGTGGGGTCCACGGAGCCGTGGGGGACCAGCTGCCAGCGGCCTCCGGCGCCGATGCCCGTGGGCCCGGAGGCCGAGCTGGCGCCGATCCGGGCGCGGTGTGATTCGGTGGCCCGGCGCAGCGCCATCCGGCGCGAGGTGTGCCGAGGCCGGGCCGGGGTGGGCTGCTTCTTGTGTGCCGTGGTCCCGGTGGACATGAACCGGCGCAGCGCGGCGAAGCTGTCGGGTGCGACCCGTCCGGCCCAGAACAGCTCCCAGAGCGCGTTCTTCGTGGTCTCCCGGGAGACGGTGAGGTCGGGGTCGAGCTGGTCGTGCAGCGCCTCGATGAACCAGGCGCCGCCGCGGGCCAGGACCTCGAGGATGGCGTCCTGCAGCGCGGTGGGGGTGAAGTCTTCGCCGTTGTTGCCGGGTCCGGCGCTGCCGGGCCGGTTCAGCAGGGCCTCAGCGTCTTCGCGGGGGTAGAACGCGAGCCAGCCGTCGTGTCCGCTGAGCGCGCCCTTGCCCACGGCGAGGAAGTCCCCGGCGGAGAGCAGCTCATCGAGCATCCCGGGGCGGTATTCGGGGATCCGGGCAGGAAGGATGTAGGACTCCCAGGCGCTGGCAGGTGCCGCCGCCCCGGAGAGCTGGGCCAGGGATTCCGCCACGGCGGAGACGCCCGAGGAGGAGGAGCCCTTGCCGCGTGCCGCCGTGATGCCCTGCCATTCGAGCAGGAACTGGGCGTAGGAGGGGGTGGGCACCGGTTCCACCTGGGCGCGCAGTGCCGCCAGGGACCGACGGCGGATCCTGCGCAGCATCTCGGCGTCGCAGTACTCCACGGTGCCGGGGCGGGCGTCGGAGGGGGTCACCCGGTCGGGACGGAACAGGCCCTCGACCACCCGGTGCTCGCGGACCAGTCTGCTCAGCGTGTCCACGACGACGGCGCGGCTGAGTCCCAGCTCGGCGGCCGCCTCCTCCACCAGGAACGGGCCGTGGGTGCGGGCATAGCGCCCGACGAGGTCTCCGAGCGGGTCCTCCACCGGGTCGAGGAAGGCGTAGGGGATGCCGACCGGGATGGGGGTCCCCAGGCCGTCGCGCAGCCGGGAGGCATCCTCGATCGCGGCATAGCGCTCCTCGATCTGGTCCTGCTCGCCGGCGCCGGACGTCGACGTGGGCCCCGGGGCGGTGCCGGCGCGCCACATCACCCGGAAGGCCCGCTGCTGTGAGACCAGGGCCTCGGCGTGGTCCTTGGCGGGTTCGCCCTCCTGGAGCCGTGCGGCCAGCTGGTCGGCGGTCAGCGGTCCGAGCAGGCGCAGCAGGTCCGCGACGCCCTCTTCCCCGCGCAGGTGCCGGGACGGGAGCAGCCGCTGGGCGTAGGCCTCGGAGTCGGCGATGATCGCGGCGTCGAGGAACTCGCGCAGCTCCACCCGCCCGAGCAGCTCACCGAGCAGGGCCGGGTCCACCGAGAGTGCGGCAGCGCGCCGCTCGGCCAGCGGGGAGTCTCCCTCGTAGAGGAACTGGGCGATGTAGCCGAAGAGGATCGACTGGGCGAAGGGAGAGGGCTTCGGGGTGGTGGTCTCCACGATCTTGAGCTTGCGCTGGGCGATGCTGCGCAGCAGCTCAAGCAGTGCGGGCATGTCGTAGACGTCCTGGAGGACCTCCCGCATCGCCTCCATGATGACCGGGAAGTCCGGGTAGCCGGATGCGACCTCCAGCAGCTGGGAGGACCGTTGGCGCTGCTGCCACAGCGGGGTGCGCTGGCCGGGGTTCTGCTTGGGCAGCAGCAGGGCCCGGGCCGCAGCTTCTCGGAACCGCCCCGCGAACAGCGCCGAGGAGCTCACCTGACCGGTGACCAGGTCCTCGAGCTCGTCCGGGTCGAACGCGAACAGCTCCGCGCCGGGCGGGTCCTCATCCATCATCGGCACGCGCAGCACGATCCCGTCGTCGCTGGCCATGGCCGAGCCGTCGAGGCCGAAGCGATCGTGCAGCCGCTCGCCCACCGCCAGCGCCCAGGGGGCATGGACCTGCAGCCCATAGGGGGAGAGCAGCACGATCCGCCAGTCTCCGAGTTCGTCCTTGGTCTGTTCCACCACCAGGGTGGTGTCGCTGGGAAGCACTCCGGCGGCGTCCTGCTGCTCGGTGAAGTAGCGCAGCAGGTTCTCCTGCGCCCAGGTGTCCATGCCCAGCGCCGTGAGCCGCTCGGCGGTGGGCTCGGCGGCGCCGGCGTGGACCTCCCGGGTGAACCGGCCCAGGGCCCGGCCGAGCTCGGCGGGGCGACCGAAGCCGTCTCCGCGCCAGAACGGCAGCGAGGCGGGCTGCCCGAAGGCCGGGACGACCAGCACCCGGTCGAAGGTGATCTCCTGGATCCGCCAGCTGGTGGCGCCCAGGGCGAAGACGTCACCCACCCGGGACTCGTAGACCATCTCCTCGTCGAGCTCACCGACCCGGCGGCCGCCGGAGCGGGCCGAGCCGGAGTCCTCCCCGCCGGCGAGATAGACCCCGAAGAGTCCGCGGTCTGGGATGGTGCCGCCAGAGGTGACCGCGATCCGCTGCGAGCCGGGGCGTCCGGTGATGGTGCCGGCGTCACGGTCCCAGATCACCCGGGGGCGCAGCTCGGCGAACCGGTCGGAGGGGTACTTCCCGGCGAGCAGGTCAAGGGTCGCCTCGTATGCCGAGCGCGGCAGGGTCGCGAAGGGCGCGCTGCGGCGCAGCGTCTCGAACCAGGACTCCACGTCCAGCGGGTCCATCGCAGCGGCGGCCACGGTCTGCTGGGCGAGGATGTCCAGCGGGTTGCGCGGGATGTGCAGCGCTTCGATCTGCCCGGCGAGCATCCGTTCGACGATGACGGCGGTGCTCACCAGGTCCCCGCGGTGCTTCGGGAAGAACCAGCCCACCGAGACCTCACCGACCTGGTGGCCGGCGCGCCCGATCCGCTGCAGCCCGGCGGAGACCGCGAAGGGGGCCTCCACCTGGATGACCAGGTCCACCGCGCCCATATCGATGCCGAGCTCGAGCGAGGAGGTGGCGACCACGCAGCGCAGCTGGCCCGACTTCAGCGCCTCCTCGGTGAGCTTGCGCTGTTCCTTCGAGACCGAACCGTGGTGTGACCGGGCCAGCGGGGCCGGCTCGCCGGTCTCGGGGTCGGCCGCGGCGTCGTCGTCGGAGGTGTTCTCCGGGACCGGGGACTGGCGTTCGGACCAGATCTCGTTGATCCGGCCGGTGAGCTTCTCCGCGAGCCGGCGCGAGTTCACGAACACGATGGTGGAGCGGTTCTCGGTGACCAGGTCCACGATCCGGTGCTCCACGTGGGGCCAGATGCTGGGCTGCAGCGGCTGGTCGCTGAGCAGGGGATCGCCGAGCAGCTGGTCATCCGCAGGAAGCGCATCGAGGGCGGAGTCGAGGGCTGAGGCGTCCGCGGAGACGGCCGGAGCCTCGGGGTCTGCTGTGCCGTTGGAGGCGGCGGGGATCAGGGTCGCACTCGCGGGCGCGTTGGCGCTGACCGGCGGCGCGGTGCTGGGGGAGGCGAGGTCCTCGACCGGCACCGAGACGGTGATGTCCCACTTCTTCTCCGACTTCGGCGCGACGATCTCCACCGTCGCCGAACCGCCGAGGAAGCGGGCGACCTCCTCGCGCGGCTCCACGGTCGCGGAGAGTCCGATCCGCTGGGCCGGGGACTCCAGCAGGTTGTTCAGCCGCTCCAGCGAGACCGCCAGGTGGGCGCCGCGCTTGGTCCCGGCCAGCGCGTGGACCTCATCGAGGATCACGGTCTTGATCCCGGCCAGGGTGCTGCGGGCCTGAGAGGTGAGCATCAGGTAGAGCGACTCGGGGGTGGTGATCAAGATCTGCGGGGGCTTGCGGACCAGGTCCCGACGCTCCTTGGGTGTGGAGTCACCGGTGCGCACTCCCACGGTGATCTCCGCCGGCTCCGCGGCGGCGCCCTCGGCGGCGAGCCGGCGGGCGGTGTGCGCGATGCCGACCAGCGGGCTGCGCAGGTTGCGTTCGATGTCCACGCCGAGCGCCTTCAGCGGGGAGATGTAGAGGACCGAGGTGCCCGCGGTGGGCTCGGCGAAGAGCCTGTCGATGGACCAGAGGAACGCCGAGAGCGTCTTGCCCGAACCGGTGGGCGCGACCACCAGCGCGTTCTTCCCCCGCGCGACGGCGTCCCAGGCGCCGGCCTGCGCGGCGGTCGGCTGCCCGAAGGATGCCTGGAACCAGCGCCGGGTCGGCTCGGTGAAAGGTTCCAGGGCGGTCATGGTCTTACTCTAGAGGCCGCCACGGACATGTCTTGACGCGTCTGGCCCCAGATCGGGTGGGCGGATTGCGGTGGAATGCGCGCTCGCCGGAGCCGTCATTTCGCCGCGAACTGCCCACGCGGTGGCAGAGCCCGAAGCATGGCGATCCCCGTCGGGTCAGGAGTAGCCTGAGCCTCGATCAGCGGGGCATCGACCACAGCCGGGTGATCCCCCGTGACAGACACCCCGGGAGATGCCATGTCCCTGGTCCGCGTGCACAACTTCTCGATCTCCCTCGACGGCTTCGGCGCCGGCGAGGGCCAGACGCTCGAGGCGCCCTTCGGTCACGCCGGGATGCGCCTGATGGAGTGGGCCTTCGAGACCAAGACCTTCCAAGAGATGGGGCTGCACGGCAAGACCAGGGGATCCCGCGGCGTCGATGAGGCGTTCGCCAGCCAGTGGGGGACCGGGATCGGCGCGGAGATCATGGGCCGGCACAAGTTCGGCCCACAGCGCGGCCCCTGGGAGGACGAGGAATGGCGGGGCTGGTGGGGTGAGAACCCGGTCTTCCATACCCCGGTGGTGGTGCTGACCCACCACCCGCGGCCGCTGCTCGAGATGGACGGCGGCACGACCTTCCACTTCGTGGACGCCGACCCGGTCTCCGCGCTGGCCCATGCCCGCGACCTCGCCGGAGGCCTGGACGTGCGGATCGGCGGCGGTGTCGCGACGCTGCGGCAGTTCCTCGAGGCTGATCTGGTCGACCTCATGCACCTGGTCCTGGTGCCGATCCTGCTGGGGCGCGGCGAACGGCTCTGGGACGGGCTCGAAGGCGTCGAAGGCCGCTTCGAGGTCGAAGCGACACCTTCACCGAGCGGAGTCGTGCACCTGGTCTTCACGCGGCGCACCGGCTGATCAGCTGCTCGACGTTCAGCAGTCGGCAGTCAGCGGCCGGCAGCTCAGCGGGCGAAGCGCAGGATGTCCTCGCGGCGCAGCGGCCGGTTGAACAGCGGCCCGTCGGGCTCCATGATCCGACCTGCGGCCAGCGCGCCGAGCGAGACCGGGTCGAAGCCCATCCGGACCAGCAGCCCCATGACCAGTCCACGGGCGGAGTCGTCGTTCCCGGCCACGGCCAGCGCTCGCCGCTGGGACAGGTCGGCGGCAGGCTGGGCGGCGTCGTCGATCTCGGAGTGGGCGATGTGATTCAGCGCCTTGACCACCCGGGCGGAGCCGAACCTGCCGGCCAGCGCCATCGAGGTGGGCAGCTGTTCGTCCACCGCCGCCTGCAGCCAGCCCGGGAGCAGCTCGTCCTGCCAGGTGTTGGTCGCGTCGATCAGCACGGTCCCGGCCACCCAGGCCGGGTCGACCTCATCGAGCTCCTCCTGCGGAACGGCGAGGATCACCACGCCGCTGGAGTCCCGCGCGCGTTCGGCGATGTCCGCACCCACCACCGGCGTCGCGCCAGGGGCGTAGATCTTCAGGTGATGCTGCAGCGCGCGGGGCGGTCGGGTGGAGGCGATGTCCACGGCGATGCCGGCGCGCAGCAGGGCCCGGGCGAAGGCGGTGCCGGCGCGGCCGGCGCCGAGGATCCCGACCACGGGCGTCACGGGGGCAGCAGGATCGGCGCCGGGCTCAGACATGGTGATAGGAGCGCCCGCCGGAGATCTCCTGGGCGCGGTAGACCTGTTCGGCCAGCAGCATCCGCACCAGCTGATGCGGGAACACGAGCTTGGACAGGGACCAGACGAAGTCGGCCCGGTGCTGCAGCTCATCGGTGACCCCATAGGCTCCGCCGATGATCACCACGACGTGCTGGCCCTTGTCGAAGCTGGCCTGGAGGTGCTCGGCCAGGCTGGTCGAGCTGATGTTCTTGCCGCGCTCATCGAGCAGGATGACATGGTCCTGGGGCTTGAGCGCGGCGAGGATCCGCTCGGACTCCTCCTGCCGGGCCGCGTCATGCTCGCGGGAGGAATGGGGGAGCAGCTTCCAGTCCAGGTCATAGGGCTTGCGCAGCCGCTTGGTGTAGCGCTCGATCCCCTCCACGGCCCATTTCTCGTGCTTCTTGCCGATGGCCAGGGCAGTGACGCTCATACGCTCGAGACTACCGGCAACCCTAGGATGGAGCCCATGCCTGCCCAGTTTCACGCCGCCCCGGTGGCCCAGATGGATCCCGTCACGCTCTACCGCATCCTGCAGCTGCGCACCGACACGTTCGTGGTCGAGCAGCAGTGCCCGTATCCGGAGCTCGACGGCCGGGACCTGGAGCCCGGTGCCGTGATGCTCTGGGCCGTCGGCGGTACGGCCGATCAGGAAGCCGACGACGCCGCGCCCACCGCCACGCTGCGGGTGCTCCAGGAGCCGGAGGGCTTCCGGATCGGACGTGTCGTGGCGAGCCCCGAGGTGCGGGGCACCGGTGTGGCGGGTGAGTTGATGCGTCGCGGGGTGGAGCTCTGCGTGGCGCAGTCCGCGGAGTCTCCCGTGGTCCTCGACGCGCAGGCGCCGCTCCAGGGCTGGTACGAGTCCTTCGGGTTCGCCCGGTCACGGGAGACGTTCATGGAAGACGGGATTCCCCACGTCCCGATGCGGCGAGGCTGACGCTCAGAAGCGACGGCGCACCCGGCCGGTCACCGTGGCGATGACGAAGATCGCCACCCAGGAGACCAGGTACCAGACGGGCGTCAGCTGCAGATCGGAGGGCGCGAGGTACATCCACGCGATGAGCGGGATGCCCATGATCGCGACCGCGCTCTGCCAGCCGGTCCAGAACTTCCCGCCGGACGCCCACTCGAGCACGGACGGATCCGCGGTGAACTCCTGCGCGCGCCCATGGTCACTGGACTTGGACTGTTTACCCATGTCAGCACGATAACGCCTCAGCCATTGGCCTCGCATCCAAAGCCGTCGCCATCGCCGTCCAGGCCATGGACGTCAACGCCGATGACCCTGACCGCGACGTCCAGATCGCCGCAGTTGATGTCCGGCGGGAAGACCGGGATGCAGGGCGTGTAGTTGGGATCGCAGTTCGCACCCTGCTGGCCCGGCGCGGGAGCCGGGGCTGGCGCGGGGGCTGGTGCCGGGGCCGGGGCAGGTTCAGGGGCGCAGGTCTGCAGCGCGGTGCCGTCGTCGGCGGCGATGTAGTCCGGTTCCCGGGTATGGAACCCATAGCCGTCCCGCGAGTCGTAGCGGGCAGTGGCGAGACCCTCCTCGATCAGGGTGATGCCGGCGTCGGTGCCGTCCACATCGACGTAGCGCAGGATCCTGTCGTAGCGGTCCGTGTCCTCGCCGTCGCGGGTCAGGGTGACGGTCTTGCCGAGCACCAGTTCACTCATCCGGGTGGAGGCGGTGTCGAAGTGGCATTCCCCGCGTTCTGGTGTGTCGATCCCGCTGACCCGCACGGTGTCCCCGGAGTCCAGCTCCACGGTGTCTCCGTCGATGATGCGCACCACGACCGCGGTGTGCTCGTTCGGATCGTCGGTCGGAGTCGGTGTGGGAGACGGTGTCGGGGTAGGTGTCGGGGTGGGTGAAGGGGTGGGCGAGGGTGTCGGGTTTGGTGTGGGCGTCGGGGTCGCCGAGGGCGTCTCCGATGCGGTCGGTTCCTCCGAGGGCTCTTCGGACTCTTCCGGTTCCTCTGACTCCTCGGGCTCCTCGACGACGAGCTCCTGCTCATCGGTCTCGGCGGCGCGCTCCTCAGCGGCCTCTGGATTCACCATGACGGCGATGACGGCCATGATCATCAGCAGCACGAACAGGGCGATCAGGCCACCACAGCCGAGGGTCGCGACACGCAGGACCACGGGCCAGCGCTTGAACCTCTGCCAGGCCGAGAGCTTCTGCGCGCCCATGCTCTGAGCGCCGTGGGGCAGGGGATATCGCCCCGGGGAGTGCTGAGACATCAAGGGAACCTCATCAAGTTCGAGTGACCGACTCGCGCGGGGTGCAGGAGTCTGTGCTCACAGTAGCCTGACCTGGACGCTCGATCTCGTCGCTCCAAGCGGGTGGGGCTAGTGTTCTGCCATGGAGTTTGAGATCCCCGAGAACTGCGGCAACTCACCGCGGATGCTGATCGTCGCTGAGCTGGCGCGAGCCTGGGGCGGTGAGGATCAGTCGCACCTTGACGAATGGTTGGAGGCGGAGGCCTCCTGGGACGTGCATCCGGGGGAGGTGGCACGGGGCTTCACGAAGCTGTGGCTGGAGAACGTGGTGACCCACGGCCGGGTCGGCTCTTGCGACGGCGTCGCGGTGCGCCCCGACGGATCCCGGGTCCGCTTCGCGCACTTCTTCGGATTTGCTTCGACGGCGAAGACCGCGCGGGTCCGCAGGGTCACCTCGTATGTGGTGCCTGCCGGGGCAGCTCTTTGATGGCCGCCCAGCCGAGCGGTGACTATCAAGGATTCATCGGATGGGTCCTCAGCCTCATGGATCGCTTCGGTGAGCCCGGAGTCGGCCTGGCGATCTTCCTGGAGAACTTCATCCCGCCGATCCCCTCCGAGGCGATCCTCCCCGGGGCAGGCTTCCTCGCATATGCCGGCCTGATGAGCCCGTGGGGTGCATGGCTCTGGGCGAACCTCGGCTCGCTGGTCGGCGCCGTGCTCTGGTATGCGGTGGGCGCCGCCCTGGGCGCGGAGCGCACGAGGGGCATCATGGACCGGCTCCCGCTGCTGAAGGTCGAGGACTTCGACAAGGCTGAACGTTGGTTCCATCGCTGGGGCCCGTGGGCGGTGCTCTTGGGGCGATGCGTGCCGATCGTGCGGTCCTTCATCTCGATCCCTGCCGGCATCACCCGGATGCGAGTGACGACGTTCCTGTTCTTCACCCTGATCGGGTCAGCGATCTGGAACGGCATCTGGATCGGCCTGGGGTTCGGTCTGGGTCCCACCATCGAACCGGTCCTCGAGGAGTGGAGCGGGGTGCTCTCGAACATCGTGGTGGCGCTCGCGGTCCTCGCGGTGCTGATCTTCGTGGTGCAGCGGCTGCGGACGGTGCGGCGCCGAGGGTCGGCCTGAGGGCTCCTGCGCCTGTGGTCGATTCGACCCGTCCGGGGCGGCCCCGGGAGGTCTGGGGGATGCAGAAAACCCCGCTGACTGCATGACTGCAGATCAACGGGGTTCTCATTCGGCGGTGACGGTGGTGTTGAGTCTCAATACATCGTCAACATATGTCTCGAAACATCGGAAACACCTGAGGCGCCGATGATGATGCATGAGCGCGCGCAGGCAGATCATTCAGGCAGTGACCTCGGGCACCATGACTCAGGCCCAAGCAGCGAGGGCCTACGGGGTCTCTCGATCCTGGGTTTCCAAACTATTGAGACAGTGGGCCAGAGAAGGCGACGACGCGTTCTATCCCGGATCCCGTCGACCGAGATCTCACCCCGCCCAGACCCCACCGGCGGTGGTCACCTCGATCAAGGACCTGCGCAGGTCCTTGACCTCCCAGGGCCTGGACGCTGGACCGGCCACTATCAGAGACCACCTGCGCAAGACCATGCCGGAGTCCCAGGTGCCTTCCCGGGCGAGCATCGCGCGGATCCTGGCCCGGCAGAACCTGGTGGCCCCCGCGCCGAAGAAGCGCCCGAAATCCTCACTCATCAGGTTTGA
>NZ_PVTY01000003.1 GCF_003003175.1 Nesterenkonia sandarakina
TATGCGGCCTATATCGGCAGGGCTAAGGATGGGCCCTCGCCGTTGGGTCCGGATGAGACCCGGTACCGGCATGACCGGATTGATATCAATGGGACGGTGACTCTTCGGTACGAATCCAGGATGTATCACATCGGGGTGGGGCGAACCCACGCCCGAACCCGCGTCGTGTTGCTGGTCAAAGACCGCCACATCATGGTCGTGGACTACCGCACCGGTGAGATCCTCAGAGACCTCGTCCTGGACCCTTCACGGAAGTATCAGCCACAAAGCAAAACACCCCGAACCTGACGGTTCGGGGTGTTTCCTATCTATTGAGACAGGACATCGGCGGTGACGGTGGGATTTGAACCCACGGTGCGGGGTAACCGCACACAGCATTTCGAGTGCTGCACCTTCGGCCGCTCGGACACGTCACCAGGCCCGTTGAGTATACGCAAACATCTCGCGCTCACCCAAAAGCACCCATGGGAAACACCCGCCGTGCGGGTGGTCAGCTCGTGAAGAGCGCGTGCACCTCGCCGCAGAGCCGGCGTCCGCCGAGCGCCTCGATCTCCAGGACGACGGCAGCGCCGGCCACCCGGCAGTCCAGCTGGCCGATCAGCTCCCGGGTCGCCGCCAGGGTGCCGCCGGTGGCCAGCACATCGTCGACGATGAGCACGCGATGCTCGGGCTTGAGCACATCGGGGGCCTCGATCACCGCGGTGCCGTACTCCAGGGTGTATTCCACTCGGCCGGCAGGGGCGGGCAGCTTTCCGGCCTTGCGGATGGGCATGAATCCGGTGCCGGTGAGCGCGGCGATCATCCCCGCCAGGGTGAAGCCGCGCGCTTCGATCCCGGCGACCATGTCGAAGGTTCCGTCGAAGGGGGCCACCAGGCCCTCCGCGATCGTGCGCAGCGCCGTGGGATCGGCCAGCACGGGGGAGATGTCCTGGAAGAGGACGCCGGGTTCGGGGAAGTCGGGGGTCACCGCGAAGAGCGACTGCGCGTGGGCCAGCTGCGCGGCGGAGGGCATGGAGAGCTGCGGTGAAGTTGGTGTGGACACGACGCCAAGCCTATCCGCGGAACTGCTCGAAGAAGGAGCGCAGCTGGGCGGCGCACTCCTCGGCCCGGACCCCGGGATGGACCTCCACCCAGTGGTTGAGCCGGGGTTCCCGCAGGATGTCGAACACCGATCCGGCCGCCCCGGCCTTCTCGTCCCAGGCGCCGAAGATCACGTGACCGATCCGAGACTGGTAGATCGCCCCCGCACACATGGCACAGGGCTCCAGCGTCACCGCAAGCACGCAGCCGTCCAGACGCCAGGTCCCCAGCGCGGCGGCGGCGGCGCGCAGCGCGGAGATCTCCGCATGGCCGGCCGGGTCACCGTCTCGCTCCCGAGTGTTGAAGCCCTCGCCGAGCACCTCCCCAGAAGCAGAGAAGACGACGGCGCCCACCGGCACGTCGGCACTCGCGCCCGCCTCGGCGGCCAGTTCGAGGCAGCGTCCGACGGCGCTCTCCTGATCTCCGCGTGACCGGGGGGACCACGCGGCGTCGGACTTCAGGTTCTCGGTCACCACCCAAGACTATTGGGCGGGGTGGTCCGGGGCTTGATCTGCAGGGGTGCTGGTAGTTTTGAGTCCATGCGCGTACAGGTTGTGGAACACCCACTGATCTCCCATAAGCTCACCCAGCTGCGACGGGTGGAGACCGCTTCGAACCAGTTCCGTGAACTGACTCGCGAGCTGGTCATGCTGCTCTCCTATGAGGCCAGCGGCTCCATCGCCACCGAACCGGTGGAGATCCAGACACCGGTGGCCACGATGACCGGCACCCAGCTGGCGGATCCCAAGCCGCTGGTCGTGCCGATCCTGCGCGCCGGGCTCGGCATGCTGGACGGGATGACCGCGATGGTCCCCACCGCAGAGGTCGGATTCCTCGGGATGGCCCGCAATGAAGAGACCCTCGACATCATCACCTACGCCGAGCGGCTCCCGGATGACCTCACCGGCCGCCACGTCTTCGTGCTGGACCCGATGCTGGCCACCGGCGGCACCCTCGCCGAGGCCATCCGGTTCCTGAAGAAGGCCAACGCGGCGAAGATCACCTGCATCTGCCTGCTGGCCGCCCCCGAGGGCATCGAACGCCTGCGCGAGAAGGTGGGCGACATCGAGGTGGAGCTCTACCTCGCCGCCATCGACGAGAAGCTCAACGAGAAGTCCTACATCGTCCCGGGGCTCGGCGACGCCGGCGATCGCCTCTACGGCCTCGCCCAGTAGCTCTCCCGGCACGACCCTCCCAGGCGTGCTGGAAGCCTGGACCCTGGCGCCGTCCGACGTGCCGCGTTGCATCCTTCGAGGAGCCGGTCAACCGGCCTACAAGGCCTGATTATGTGATCCCGGTCACAAAATGGTCTCTGGATCTCATTATGTGGAAGATCCCCCCTTTTGTTACTTGCGGATTCCAAATGTGACGGACACGCTGTAATGGATACCACCGTCCACCTGCAGCGGGGGAGTTGCCCACGATGTCCGCACACCTGAGTCAGCCACAGAATCCTGGCTACGTCCATGTCTCCGTGCGCAACGCAGCTCGCCGCGCCGAGATGGCCCGTCGGATCCGCGCTGCCAATGCCACCGACGAGTCTCGAGACGCCCACCCGCGCACCTCGCCGGTGCCGGTGGTCGCACAGAACGGCGGGGGACCGCAGATGGTCCAGCCCGATATCGTGACCCGCGGCTTCGTCGTCTACGTGGGCCTCGACGAGGACGCCGCCAGCGCGGCGGGAACCTCGCTGCACAAGATCGCCACCGAGCTGCGCGACTACGTGGAACACATCGCCTCCGAGGCCCAGGTGCACATCGCCATGGCCCTGGCCTCCGCCGCCCACGAAGGCAGCGACCTCGAGGTCGTGCGGCAGGCGCTGGGTGATCCCACCGTCACCCACCGCGGCGTCGAGGTGCCCATCAACACCCCGCCGGCGCCCACCAGCTCCGGGGTGCTGATCGATCTCTCCCGCCGCGAGGTTCGGCTCGACGGTGAAGGCCTGAACCTGACCTTCAAGGAGTTCGAACTGTTGAACTACCTGGTCGACAACGGATCGCGCACCGTGGGACGCGAGGAGCTGCTCAACACCCTGTGGCGCAATGTGGACCCGGACCAGATGCCCAACGAGCGCACCATCGACGTGCACATCCGCCGGCTGCGCTCCAAGCTGGGACGCCTGGCCAACACGGTGCGCACCGTGCGAGGCCAGGGCTACCGCTTCTACGAGCACCCTGAGGTCACCGTCTGGGCGGCCCCGGAATACTCGATCTAGGCCTGTCGTGCCTGAACTTCTGATCCTGCGCCACGGCGAGTCTGGACACTCCTTCTCCGGTGACGACCACAGCCGCACGCTCACCCGCCACGGGCAGGAGCAGGCGCGCGCCGTCGGACGCTGGCTGGTGAGTTCGGGCAATCTGCCGGACAACACGATCTGCTCGGATGCGATGCGCACCCGGCAGACCTGCATCTGGGTCAACCACGAGCTGGGGGAGAAGGCGCCGACGCCGTACCTTGACTCCCGGCTCTACCTCGCGCCGCCGCGCTCGATGCTCTCGATCATCAATGAGGTCCCCGAGACGGTGCGCACGCTGCTGGTGGTCGCCCATATGCCCGGGGTCCAGGAGCTGAGCATGGGCCTGGCCTCCGCGCTCTCGCAGGAGGATCCGGTGATCCAGATGGCCGGGTCCTGGCCGCCGGCCGGGATCGCCCGGTTCCAGGTGCACAAGCCCTGGGTCGAGCTTGACGGACGCGACGCAGAGCTCACGGACTTCTTCACCGCCGGCTGAGTCAGCCCGCCGTCTCCAGCATCCGCACCAGCGTCTCCAGGGCCTGCTCAGCGCCTGCTCCACGGGCTCGCAGCACCACCTGGTCGCCCTGCGCCACGTCCAGGCTCATCACGCCCAGCAGGCTGTCCGCCTGCACTGAGAGCTCCGGCGCGGCTGCCTTCGCGATCTCGACCGGGACCGGCTGTTCTGCGGCTGCATACGCGAACGCCGCGGCAGGCCGGGCGTGGAGCCCGGCCGCCGCGGCGATCACCGCAGTGCGTTCAATCATGCAGCAGAGGTTACACCCTTACGTGCCCAGCGCTTCAGGGCGATCACCGTGAACGCGGTGACGATGGAGCCTGCCAGCACGGCCACCAGGAACAGCCAGAAGTTGTCGATGGCGAACGGCACGAAGATGCCGCCGTGCGGGGCGTAGGAGGTGATGCCGAAGGCCATGGTCATGGCGCCGGTCACGGCACCACCGATCATCGAGGCCGGCAGCACGCGCAGCGGGTCGGCTGCGGCGAACGGGATGGCGCCTTCGGAGATGAAGGCTGCACCCAGGAGTACGGCGGTCTTGCCGTTCTCCCGCTCGGCGGGGCTGAACAGGCGAGCATCGATGAAGGTCGCGAAGGCCATGCCCAGCGGCGGGACCATTCCGGCCGCCATGACGGTTGCCATGATCATCAGCGGTCCGGTGCTGCCTTCGGCGACGGCGGCCGAGAGTCCGGCCACGGCGAAGGAGTAGGCGACCTTGTTGACCGGTCCACCGAGGTCGAAGCACATCATCAGACCAAGGATGATGCCGAGCAGGATCGCTGCCGAGCCGGTCATCCCGTTGAGCCAGCCTTCGAGGGCCGCGGTCAGCGCGGCGATCGGTCCGCCCAGGACCAGGAGCATCAGGCCACCGGCAACCAGAGTCGCCAGCAGTGGGATGATCACCACCGGCATCAGTCCCGAGAGCCAGCGCGGAACGCTGAGCTTGCGGAACCACAGCGCCACCGCACCGGCGAGGACACCGCCGACGATGCCGCCGATGAAGCCGGCATCCATGGTCAGCGCAATCGCGCCCGCAGTGAAGCCGGGGGCGATGCCGGGACGATCGGCCATGCCGAACGCGATATAGCCGGCCAGCGCGGGGACCAGGAAGCCCATGGCTGCTCCACCGAGGGTGAAGAAGACCGACCCAAGGTAGCCGCCGAGCGACCCCCAGCCGAGGAACTCCTCGGGCAGCTGATCAGGTGTGGGCAGGTTCCACAGTGAGTTGCCGAGCGCCACGTCGGTGGCGACCTCGGTGATGTTGTAGCCGCCGAGCAGGAAGCCCAGGGCGATCAACAGGCCACCTGCGGCGACGAAGGGGATCATGTAGCTGACGCCGGTCATCAGGATCCGCTGGGTGGCGCGGCCGAAGCCTTCGCGCTCCCCGCTGGCAGCGGTGCTGCCGTCGGAGTCCCCGGATCCGCCCGAAGGCACGACTGCGGCGTTCGGGTCCTTCGCCGCGGCGAGCGCCTCGGCGATCATCTTGGCCGGCTCGTCGATGCCGCGCTTGACCCGTGAGGCGATCACGGGCTTGCCGGCGAAGCGGTGACGGTCGCGGACGTCGACGTCGGTGGCGAAGATGACGGCATCGGCGGCGGCGATGGTCTCGGCGCCCAGCGGCGTCGCGCCCGAGGAGCCCTGGGTCTCCACCTGGAGCTCCACGCCGGCTTCCCTCGCGGCCTTCTTCAGCGAGTCGGCCGCCATATAGGTGTGCGCGATGCCGGTGGGGCAGGCGGTGACGGCGACGAGCCGACCGACCGTCGTGGTCGTCTTCTCAGTGGCGTCTCGGGTCCCGGCGGTCGATGCGGCGGTGCTCGACGAGGAGCTGCGGCCCCCGGCGTTGGCGGTCACCGGGGCCGGCTGAACGGCCTCGGCCACCAGGTCGACCACGCGCTGCTCGGAGTCGGCGCTGCGCAGATCGGCGAGGAACTCGTCGTTGATCAGCGAGGTCGCCAGGGCCGAGAGGATCTTCAGGTGAGCCTGATCGGCGCCGTCGGGGGCGGCGATCATGAAGACCAGGTCAGCCGGGCCGTCGGTGGAGCCGAAGTCCACCGGCTGCGCCAGGCGGGCGAAGGCCAGCGTGGCTTCGGTGACCGCGCCGGTGCGGCAGTGCGGGATGGCGATGCCGCCGGGCATGCCGGTCTCGGAGGTCTCCTCGCGGGCCCAGACGTCGGCGGCGAGTTCAGATACGGCGGTGCTGCGTCCGGCAGAGCCGACGAGTGCGGCGAGGGCGTCGATGACCTCGCGCTTGCTGCCGGCGGTGAGCTTGTCGAGGCTCACCAGGTCCGGCGTGATGATGGTATTCATGATGTCTCCACATTCACGGTAGTGGTCGTTCTCGGGTTGAGGATGAGGTGTTCGGTGCTGAGTTCTGCGGTGCTGAGGTGTTCCGGTGTCGGCATGATGGAGCCGGGCAGACTTGCCGCGGCTCGTCCCATGGCCATGGCGTGCTTGAGTGATTCGGTCTCTGAAGCTCCGTCCTGGGCGGCGGCGATGAATCCGGCGAGGGAGGCATCACCGGCTCCCACGGTGGAGCGCGGCACGATCGGGGGCCCCCAGGCGCGCAGCGCGGCGGGCGCAGCCTCGCGTGAGCTCGCCGTCAGCTGGGGGATGAGCACCGCACCATGGGCACCGAGGGTGACCAGGGCGGCGTGAGCACCGTGGTGCTGCAGCTCGGTGGCGAGCTGCACGGCGCGGGCGGGGTCGTTCTCGAGCTCCTCGGCGAGTCGCTGCGCGGCCGCCGGGTGGGTGGCCGCGGAGCCGGTGAAGGCCGCGTGCAGCTCGAGGAGTTCTTCGGCGTTGGGCTTGATCAGGTCCGGCCCGGCGGGCAGTGCTGCCGCCAGCGGTTCCCCGGAGGTGTCCAGCGCGATCTTCGGCGCCTGGTCTCCGAAGGTCTCGCGGAGCGCGGTGATGGCCTGGGCGTAGAAGTCCACCGGGACTCCGGGGGGAAGCGACCCGGCCAGCGCGACCCACGAGGCGCCCGCTGAGGCCTGAAGCAGGAGCTCCAGCAGAGCGGCGGTGAGTGCGGCGTCGAACGCTGGTCCGGGTTCGTTGATCTTGGTGGTGATCCCCTGCGGGTCGGTGATCGCGGTGTTGGTGCGCAGCGGTGCGCCCAGCGGCAGCGCCCGAGCTTCCACGCCGAGCTCCTGCAGGGCGAGCAGCACCGGATCTCCGGCGTCACCGGGGAGCACCGCCAGCGACGGCGTGCCGGCTGCGGTGAGCGCACGGGAGATGTTGACTCCCTTGCCCCCCGGCTCAGCGGTGTGACCGATCGCGCGCTGGACCGCGCCGGTGCGCAGCGGAGCGTCGAGCTCAAGCGTCTTGTCGAGGCTCGGGTTGGGCGTGAAGGTGACGATCATGGGGTGACCGCCACGATCACTCGGACATCGGCCTCGTCGAGCGCGTGGGCGAGCTCGGGGTGCGGTGCGGCATCGGTGATCAGCACATCGATCTCCTCCAGGGTTGCGAACTGTACAAGGGTGCGTTGGCCGAGCTTGCTGGAATCTGCGAGCAGCACGACCTGACGTGCGGCGTGGACCAGTCCGGACTTCACCGCAGCCTCGGCGGTGTCCGGGGTGGAGAGGCCGAAGCCGGCGTCCACGCCGTTGGTGCCGATGAACGCGACGTCGGCCTGGCGGCGAGCAAGCGTGGCGACAGCCTGGGCGCCCACCACGGTGCCGGTGATCCCGCGGACCTTGCCGCCGAGCACCTCGACATCCAGGGAGCTGACCTCGGCGAGCTTCTGCGCGATCGGGACGGAGCTGGTGGTCACGAACCGGGTGTGTCGCTGTGCCTCGTCCGCGCCCAGCAGGTCGGCGAGGGCCTCGGTGGTGGTGCCTGCGTCGAGCAGCACCGAGGCATCGGGGGAGGAGGGGACGAAGCTGAACGCCTCCCGGGCGATCGCCCGCTTCTGCGCGGAGTGCTCGCTCTGCCGCTGCCGCAGCGAGGTCTCCCGGCGCGACGGTGCGGAGCTGGCGACGGCGCCGCCGTGGACTCGCTGCAGCGAGCCGGCGATCTCGAGCTGGTCGAGGTCACGGCGGACGGTCTCTTTCGTCACCTTCAGGTCGCGGGCGATCTCCTGGACCGTGATCGTGCCGGTGCGGCGCAGTCGGTCGAGGATCCGCTCGTGCCGCTCGGGGGCGAGCAACGTCATGCTGAGCTCCTTTTCAGTGACCCAGACCACTTTCGTGTGGGTTTAGGCACACTTTATCTGTGTTTGCCTGTGTATGCAACAGGTTTCGTCCCACTCACAGGTTGGCTGTCGGTGGCACCGTGTGACGCAGGACACGCGGGCTGGCGGGATCCGTCATTTCGCCTGCGTCGTGAAAGTGATCTGATCGTGAAAACAATCCCCGCACATGACTGGAAACAAGGCGTAACCTTGTGCTATGGCTGAGGCACACGAAGCCACCAGCAGCGGCGTCCCAGGCGTGCTGGTCGGTATCGACGGGTCGGCGGGCAGCGAGCGCGCCTTCAAGGTGGGACTGATGATCGCCAAGCAGCGCGAACTGCCGCTGCGTCTTATCGGAACATTCATTCGACCAGTCGTGACCGACGACTACTACGTGAGACAGCTGGACCAGTACCGGTCCGAGGCGGCCCATTCCGTGCAGGACATGCTCGACGAATACTCCGGCCGGGCGGCCGAGGCAGGCGTGGTGGTCACGTCCCGCACCGCTGAAGGCGACGCCGGAGCAACCCTGGTGGATGAGAGCAGCGAGGCTCGCATCGCCGTCGTCGGCAAGCGTGGTCGCAATCGGTTTGCCGGGCGGTTCCTGGGCAGCGTCTCCGGGAAGCTTGCCGCACACGCACACTGCCCGACCCTCGTGGTGCCGGAGCGATGGGAGTCCGACTCCGAGTCCGAGCTGATGGCACCCGAACAGGACCGGCCGGACGCCGAGGCGGCCCACGATGAGCCGGTGAGTCTGATGGAGGAGTCCTCGGCGCGTGAGCACAGCCGACGCTCGTTCGCGAACGTCACTGATGAGCTCAACTTCGACTCCGAGATCGTGGTCGGGGTCGACGTCGGCGACCGCGCCTCCGACGTCGTGCACCTGGCCGCCGAGGCGGCGGACCTGGTCAACGCGCCGCTGACGCTGGTCTCGGCGGCCCCGCTGAACGCCCAGGGGCACTGGTATCCCAACACCGTGGAGCACAACCTCGAGCTGCCGAATCTGCGCCGGCGCTACACCGACCACCTTGAAGCGATGACCCAAGAGGTCGCCGCGAAGTCCACCGGTGTCCCGGTGCGCTGGCAGTTCTTCGACGGCTCCCCGGCGGGCGTGCTCTCCGAAGCCTCGCGCACCGCGACGCTGGTGGTGCTCGGCACCCGCGGTCATGGGGGATTCGCCGGGCTGCTGCTGGGCTCGGTGAGCCAGGCGGTGCTGAACCGGGCTGTCTGCCCGGTGCTGGTGATCCCGACGCATGAGCCACGGAGGTCCCACAAGCGCTGAGGTCTCACAAGCGCTGAGGTCCCATAGGCGCTGATGTCGCATGAGCACTGAAGCCGCCGGGTCGCTGAACTGGCGGAGTGAGACGGTCTTCGGTCAGAGGGCGAGCACCAGAGACCCTGAGACGCGGCTTCGGCGGAGGTCCTCCAGGGCGACCGGCAGCGCGTCGAACTCGTACGGTGTGACCTCTGCGCGGATGTCGAGTCGCTGGGCCAGGCGCAGGAACTCGATGCCGTCGGCGTGGGTGTTGGCGGTGACGCTGCGCAGATCTCGTTCGTGGAACAGGGTCTGCTGGTAGGGCATCCGCGGGAGATCGCTCACGTGGATCCCGGCGATCGTGACGGTGCCCCCGCGCGTCGTCGCCTTCAAGGCTGCAGGCACCAGGTCTCCGACGGGAGCAAAGATGATGGCGGAATCCAGCGGTTCCGGAGGGTCGCCGAAGCTGTCGCTGACAAAGTCGACGCCGAGCTGTCGGGCCAGCCTGCGGTTGGTCTCCCCGCGAGTCATGACGCAGACCCGTGCCCCGGCGGCCATCGCCAGCTGAGCCGTCAGGTGCCCGCTGGAGCCGAAGCCGTAGATGCCAAGAGTTCCTCCCGGGGGCAGTCTGCTCCGAGCCAGCGCCCGGTAGCCGATGATTCCGGCGCAGAGCAGCGGGGCGGTCTGCACGGGATCGATCTCGGTGCCCAGGGGGTAGGCGAAGCCGGCGGGGACGGTGACGTAGTCGGCGAAGCCGCCATCGGTGTCCCACCCGGTGTAGAGCGAGTCTGGGCAGAGGTTCTCCCGGCCGGACCGGCACCAGGCGCAGCTGCCGCAGGTCCGACGCAGCCAGGCCGCGCCGAGGCGATCTCCGATCTCGATGCGTCGAACACCCGAGCCTCGAGCCTTCACGATTCCGATGATCTGGTGCCCGGGGACGACGTCGGCGCGGTGCGGGGCCAGTTCGTGATCGATGACATGGAGATCGGTGCGGCAGATTCCGCAGGCCTCGACGCGCAGCAGCACCTCATCGGGCTCGGGAATGGGAACGGGGAGGTCTGTCCGTCCAAGGGTGGAGCTGATCGAGCTGCTGGACCAGGCTCTCATGGCGCTCCTAGACCCAGTCCGTCCACGTGGTGGGGTCGGTGCGGGTGCGTTCCGGGGTGCGGCCGGTGACGCTGCCGTCCTCCCACCCGGGTTCGACCGGGCCCTGATCGAGCCGGAAGGGCGGGTACTCATCGCGCATCAGCATGACGTAGGCGGCGACCCGGTGACCCCAGCGGTTCAGGCCCATGACGAAGTCGAAGATGCCCGGTCGATACCGCCCGGTGAAGAGCAGGATGATGACCGCGATCAGCAGCAGCAGGCCCAGCAGCGAGAAGCCGGCTCCGGGTCCGGTCATCGGGCCGGTGGTGCCGGTCTCGTCCCAGCTGCTCTGCCAGCTGGTGCCCGAGGGGCTGGTGAAGATCCCGATCAGCAGCAGGTGGGGAATCGCCAACAGCCAGGACTTCACCAGCACCAGCCCGTGCGAGAGCCGCTCCGGATAGGCGATGCTCAGGTCCGCCGGATAATTCGCGTGGGCCAGGGTGAAGGGGGGATAGCGATCTGTCGCCAGCGCCGAGTAGCCGTAGAACGCCACTCTCCAGGACCAGCGCAGCACGCCCACGTTGAAGCAGAACCAGGCGCGGGGGTACTTCCCGGTGAACAGGATGACCAGTCCCGCGGCGATGGTGGTGACGAATGCGGCGAGCCAGAGCAGTGCCAGCACGATGTAGTGCGGGATCGCCAGCAGCCACTTCACCAGCCAGAGGCCGCGGGAGGGTGGGGCGTCGAGGAATCCGGTGAGCCGGACCGGATAGACCGGCGTCGGCTGCGCCGGGCGGGGCGCGGCCAGGCCGCCGGGGTCAGCTGGGTGCGGGCCAGCTGGGTCGACGTCGGCTCTGGTGCCTCCGCGGGCGTCGGTCAGACGCTTCGGATCGATGTCGCGCCCAAGCCCGGCCGCACCGAAGAGCAGGGCGACGACGCCGGCCACGAAAGCCGCCGCGCCGATGATCAGCAGCGTCGGAATGGTGTCCTGCAGCTGTTCCCACCACTGCGTGGCCTGCTCGGGATCCCATTCGGCCATGTAGTCGACCCGGTGGTACGGCCTGAATCTCCACTCGCTCGGCTCCGGGATCAGGCTCGCCACCGCCGCGGTGAGCAGAAGAGTGCTGCCTGCGCCGTGCAACAGCGCACCGGCGATGAGCAGAACCCATTGACCCGGTCTCATCTTCGGGGGAGTGGGTGAGTCCTGGGGCGGCCTGGGTGAAGGTGTCTCTGCCATGGCGAGCTCTCTCGGCTGGATCTCCCGTGGGATCTGATCCAAGGATAGGACTGGGAAAACTCCGGGGGAACCCTTGGGACCAGACCGGCGTCCGGCGCACCAGACTCGTCTCTCCGGCGATGGCTGCAACACGGTGGTCCGATATTCGAGCCGGCGTCGGTGCCGCGGAGTTCGGGCGGGGCCGAAGACTCGCGGCACAGACAAAAGCACCCCTGCAAATCATCAGATTCGCAGGGGTGCTTCTTCTCGTTCTTCTGTGCGCCCAAAGGGATTCGAACCCCTGACCTTCGGTTCCGTAGACCGACGCTCTATCCAGCTGAGCTATAGGCGCATCTTCACTTTTCACTGCCTGACCGCTGGGCGATCGCGACCTAGAAGACTATACACGGACCCTCGAGGGCCGACAAATCAGCTCCTGATCATCCTCGGCTCAGCGCGGTGGAACAACGCCTGCCCCAGCTCAGCGCAGGGTCTGGACCGAGGCGGCGACCATAGGGGAGCCACGCCGTCGTCGTTTACAGTCCCGTCATCTGGGAACGCTACAGTGGTATGTAGCTGGTCCCCATCGGTGTTGACGGGGATGCAGGGATGAGTGCGCACAGTGCTGTGGGCACCTGAGGACATCGACGATGTCCCACTTCCTTGGGTCCTGGTCTCACCAACCAGGAGGGGGTCAGAACGAACCTGTACCCAATGGAGGGAAACAATGGTCAACACCGTTGCAACGGCGCCCGGTGCGAATGGATCGTCTGGATCGAGGACCACAGATCCCGAGATCTCGGCTGATGCTCCCACAACACATGCCCCGCTGCTGAACTTCGTCCAGGAGATCGCAGCCCTCACCACGCCGGACCGGATCCACTGGGTGGACGGATCCGAGGCCGAGTACCGGAGACTGACCGATGAACTGGTCGAGTCCGGAACCTTCACCCGGCTCACGAGCCCTGATTTCCCCAACTCCTTCGCCGCGTTCTCGGACCCGGCCGATGTGGCCCGCGTGGAGTCCCGAACCTTCATCTGTTCCGAGAATGAGCGCGACGCCGGCTTCACCAACAACTGGGTCGACCCGGCCGAGATGCGCGAGAAGCTTCGGGGCGTCTTCGACGGCGCGATGCGCGGCCGCACGATGTACGTGATCCCCTTCGTGATGGGCCACCTCGACGCCGAGGACCCCAAGTTCGGGGTGGAGATCACCGATTCGGCCTATGTGGTCACCAGCATGCGCATCATGGCTCGGATCGGCACCGATGTGCTGAACAAGATCGAGGAGCTCGACGCCTTCTTCGTGCCGGCGGTCCACTCCGTCGGCGCGCCCCTGGATCCCGGTCAGCAGGACGTGCCCTGGCCGTGCAACGAGGAGAAGTACATCGTGCACTACCCGGAGACCCGGGAGATCTGGTCCTACGGCTCCGGCTACGGCGGCAACGCCCTGCTGGGGAAGAAGTGCTACGCGCTGCGCATCGCCTCGGTGATGGCCCGCGACGAGGGCTGGCTCGCCGAGCACATGCTCATCCTCAAGCTCACCAGCCCCGCCAACCGCAGCTACTTCATCGCCGGCGCCTTCCCCTCGGCCTGCGGCAAGACGAACCTCGCGCTGATCGACCCGACTCTCGACGGGTGGAAGGCCGAGACGCTCGGCGATGACATCACCTGGATCCGCCCGGGTCATGACGGCGAGTTCCGCGTGGTCAACCCGGAGTCCGGCTACTTCGGGGTCGCCCCGGGCACCGGCTGGCACAGCAACGCCAACGCCATGCGCGCCATCGCGAAGGGCAACTCGGTGTTCACCAACTGCGCGCTCACCGACGACGGCGGCGTCTGGTGGGAGGGCATGACCCCCGAGGCCCCGGAACACCTCACCGACTGGCGCGGCGAGGAATGGACGCCAGACTCGGATCGGCCCGCGGCACACCCCAATGCCCGGTTCTGCACCCCGATCGATCAGACCGACATGTTGGCTCCGGAGTACTTCGAGCCCAACGGGGTGAAGCTGGACGCGATCCTGTTCGGCGGACGGCGCAAGACCACCGTCCCGCTGGTCACCCAGGCTCGCGACTGGAAGCACGGCATCTTCTTCGGCGCCACGCTCTCCTCAGAGACCACTGCCGCAGCCGAGGGCGCGGTGGGCAATGTGCGCCGCGACCCGATGGCGATGCTTCCCTTCATCGGCTACGACGCTGGGGACTACCTCAAGCACTGGGTGGAGGTCTCCGGTGAGGCCGATCAGTCCAAGCTGCCCGAGATCTTCCTGGTGAACTGGTTCCGCAAGGGACGCGACGGGAAGATCTCCTGGCCCGGGTTCTCCGAGAACTCGCGCGTGCTCAAGTGGGTCACCGAACGTCTCGAGGGCGGCGGCAAGGCCGTGGAGACCCCGATCGGCTTCACGCCCACGATGGATGGACTGGACCTTACCGGGCTGGACATCACCCCCGAGGCGCTCGAGGACTCGATCACCGTCCGCCGCGACGAATGGGTCACCGAGCTCGAAGGCATCGACGAGTGGTTCGCCCAGTTCGGCGATTCCCTGCCGGAGTCCATCGCGGCCGAGAGCGAAGAGCTGCGTCGTCGTCTGACTCCCTGAGGTGTCCTGACGACCTGAGCTGAGGCAGAAGGCTCGGCCCGCGCGTTCAGCGCGCTGGCCGGGCCTTCTCTGCGCCCATCGCCGAGATCAGCTCGTAGAGCACGTGCGCGGCCGCGATCCCGGTCAGCTGCGCATGGTCATAGGCGGGGGCGACCTCCACCACGTCCACCCCGACGACCTGCTGATCACTCAGCGCGCGAATGATCCGCAGCAGCTCACGGCTGGTCAGCCCGCCGGCCTCGGGGGTGCCGGTGCCCGGGGCGTGCGCCGGATCCAGCACGTCGATGTCCACCGAGATATAGACCGGCTTTCCGGCCAGGCGCTGCTTGAGCCGGTCGATCGCCGCCGCGACTCCGTGCTCCTCGATGAACTCACTGGTGGTGATCTGGAACCCCAGCCGCGCGTCGTCGGCCAGATCCGCCTTGCCGTAGAGCGGCCCGCGGATGCCCAGGTGGGCGCTGGCGCTGAGATCGATGAACCCGTCCTCGGAGGCGCGGCGGAACGGGGTGCCGTGGGTCAGCGGCGCCCCGAAATAGGTGTCCCAGGTGTCGAGGTGCGCGTCGGCGTGGAGCACCGCCACGGGTCCGTGCTTCTCGGCGACGGCGCGCAGCAGCGGATACGCGATCGTGTGGTCTCCGCCGATCACTGCGAGCCGGCCCGCGCGGGTCAGGAGGTCCTTCGCGCCCTGGTACACCTGCTCCATCGCCTCATCCAGGTCGAACGGGTTCGCCACGATGTCCCCGGCGTCGGCCACCTGCTGCACCGCGAAGGGAGCGATGTCCTGGGCAGGGTTGTACGGGCGCAGCAGCCGCGAGGACTCCCGCACGTGCGCAGGGCCGAACCGGGCGCCCGGCCGGTAGCTGACGCCGGAGTCGAAGGGCACCCCGGCCACCGCGATGTCCGCGGTGCCCACCGCGTCCAGCAGCGGCAGCAGCGCGAAGCTCGCCGCCCCGGCGAAGCGCGGGGTCCGGGAACTGTCGCGCGGCCCCACCGGGGCCTCTGGCTGGGCAGGGGTCTGCGGGTGCTGGGTCGACGCGTCGTGGGTGTCCATACGCCTCATTGTCGCGCAGAAGACGCCCGGAACGGGGAGCTCGGCGCTAGGTGCGCGGCTCCGCCCGGACCGGGGTGCGCGGGGCGCCGTGGCCGGCTGCGGTGTCGGTGAAGCGGGCATCACCGCGCAGCTGTTTGATCAGCGAGATGCCCAGCAGCGTCACGATGATCGTGAACGGCACCGCCGAGAGCAGCGCGGTCTGCTGCAGCGCCTGAAGCCCGCCGACGATCAGCAGGACGACGGCGCACAGCCCGGTGAGCAGGCCCCAGGTGCCCAGCATCGGACGGCTCGGGTACATCGAGCCGCGGGAGGAGAGCACACTGAGCACGAAGGTGTTCGAGTCGGCGCTGGAGACGAAGAACAGCACCACCATCAGCACCGTGAGCACCGAGGTGATGGCCGTCAGCGGCAGCTCACCGAGCAGCGCGAAGAAGGTCACGTTGGTGTCCTCCAGGGTCGCCTCGCCGATGCTGGTCCCGGAGAACATGTCGAGGTGGATCGCAGAGCCGCCGAAGATCGTGAACCAGAGACTGAACACCAGAGTCGGCACGCCCAGCACCGCGACCACGAATCCACGGATGGTGCGTCCCTTGGAGATCTTCGCCAGGAAGATCCCGACGAAGGCTCCCCAGCTGAGCCACCAGGCCATCATGAAGTAGGTCCACCACTGCATCCACTGCAGGTCCTCCGGGGTGCTCGGGGTGAGCAGCGCGACCATCGGGAACTCGGCGACGAACTGCCCCATGGACCGGAAGTAGAGGTTGCTGATGAAGCCGGTCGGGCCCACGATCAGGACGAAGAGTCCCAGCGCCGCGGCGGCCAGCATGGTCGCCTTGCTGATCCACTTGATGCCGCGGGTCACTCCGGACATCGCAGAGAGCGTGAAGACCACGGTGATCCCCGCGATGATGACGACCTGCACGAACAGATCCGAGGGAATGCCGGTGAGGCTGTTGACGCCTTCGGCGATCTGCGCCGCGCCGAGCCCCAGCGATGTGGTGGTGCCGAAGAGCGTCGCGATGATGGTGAAGATGTCGATGAGCTGACCCGCCCATCCGTCCATGCTCTTGCCGAGCACCGGGCGCAGCATCGGGGAGATCAGTCCGGAGTTGTGCAGACGGTGGGTGGAGTACGCGATGGCGAGGCCGAAGACGCCGAACAGCGCCCAGGCGTTGGGGCCCCAGTTGAAGTAGGAGAACTGCATCGCCCGCACGGCGGCGTCCATGGTCTCCGGCTCGGCGAGCCCGTGCGGCGGCGCCATGAAGTGACTCATCGGCTCGGCCGCGCCGTAGCTGATCAGACCGATGCCCATCACGGTGCCGCAGATCATCGCGATCCAGGACCAGTTGCTGAACTCCGGACGATCGTGGTCCTCGCCGAGCCGGATCTTCCCGAACCGGCTCAGTCCGAGGTAGACCATCAGCACGATGCAGCCCGCGGTGACGACCAGATAGGCCCACCCGATGTTCTGCGAGGACCAGTTCGAGGCTGCTGTCATCACCAGATTCAGCTGCTCCGGGGCCAGTGCGGCCCAGAGCACGAAGCTCAGCAGCGCGGCCACCGAGATGAGGAAGACTCCGTTGGGGCGGGAACGGCGTGCTGGCGTGCTGCCGCGGTTCTGCTCAGCATCTGGCACCGTTCGGAGTGCCTTGTCCTGGCTGTTCATCTGTGTCACGCGTCCTTGGCTCAGCGAGCAGAGCCAACAGCCCGCCGCGACGAATGCGCAGGCGGCTGCCAGAACATCGGGGACAAGCATACGCAACCACGCCCGGACGGTCGGACCGCGACGACGCTGAGCTGCCGGTGGGTAGGGAGCTCCGGGACTGTGGCCCTAGTCAGCCCACCGGGGGTGCTCTACATTGTGAGCCACACGTGACACGTGTCACAGCAATCGCTGGAGGGGCCAGCAGGAGGCGGGGACAGCGCGATGAGTGATCAGCCCGGGGGCGCGACGCCCGACCAGGCCCAGCGTGGGGACGACATCGATACCGAAGGTCCCACGCGCTCACCGGCGAAGACCTGGGCCTTCCGGGGACTCGGCGTGGTCCTCGCGATCCTGGTCTGGGCGCTGCTGGGCGCCGCTGACATGTCCCCCGACGCCCGGCTCGTCGCCGGGGTCGCGATCCTCATGGCCGTGTGGTGGATGACCGAATCCATGCCGCTCTCGGTCACCTCGCTGCTGCCGATCGTGCTCTTCCCGGTGCTCACCGCCCTGGAGATCGGCGAGGTCACCGCCCCCTATGCCAACCCGATCGTGTTCCTGTTCCTCGGCGGGTTCCTGATCGCGATCGCGATGCAGAAATGGAACCTCCACCGCCGGATCGCGCTGCTGACCCTCAAACGCGTCGGCACCCACCCCCGCCAGATCATCCTGGGCATGATGATCGCCACCGCGTTCCTCTCCATGTGGGTCTCCAACACCGCCACCACCCTGATGATGCTGCCCATCGGACTCAGCGTGCTCACCCTGGTCATCGAGAACAGCCGCCACACCGGCACTGATGAGCAGAACGCCTCCATGAACGAAGACATCCGCTCCGGCAAAGCCATCAGCGACGTCATCGAGAACCGCGAGGTCCGGATCTTCGGAGTCGCCCTGGTGCTCTCCATCGCCTGGGCCGCGACCATCGGCGGGCTGGGCACCCTGCTGGGCTCCCCGCCCAACGCCATCGTCGCGGGCTACATCAGCGAAGAACTCGGCCAGACCGTCGGATTCGCCCAATGGATGATGCTCGGCGTGCCGATCGTGATCGTGTTCATCGGGCTCTCCTGGCTGCTGATCACCCGAGTGATGTTCCGCTTCCAACTCCCGGAGATCCCCGGCGGCAAGAAGCTCATCGAAGAAGAGATCGCCGGCCTGGGCCGGATGAGCCAGGGCGAGAAGGTCGTACTCGGCGTGTTCATCCTTGCCGCGTTCTGCTGGATCGTGCCCGGAGTGCTCTCCGGGATCGGGACCATCGGGGAACAGCTGCCCTGGCTGGAACTCTTCGATGACACCGTGATCGCCATCGGCGCCGGGATCCTGCTCTTCCTGATCCCCGGTGATAAGCGCGGGAACATGACCCTGCAGTGGAAGGACGCCGAGGAGGGCCTGCCCTGGGGCGTGCTGCTGCTCTTCGGCGGCGGCCTCTCCCTGGCCGCGGCCGTGGCCAGCACCGGACTCGACGCCTGGTTCGGTGAACAGGTCAGCGGCCTGGGCGCGCTGCCGATCGTGCTGCTGCTCGCGGTGGTGGTCACCATCGTGCTGCTGCTGACCGAGATCACCAGCAACACCGCGACCGCGGCGACGTTCATCCCGATCCTCGGCGGTGTCGCCGTGGGGATCGGGGTGGACCCGATCACGCTGCTGATCCCGGCCGCGCTGGCCGCGACGTGTGCGTTCATGCTGCCGGTGGGGACCCCGCCGAACGCGATCGTCTACGCCACCGGGTATGTGAAGATCACCGAGATGGTCCGTGGTGGCCTGGTGCTCAACGTGGTCGGGGTCATCTTGATCACGATCTTCACCGTGCTCATCGGCCCGTTCGCCTTCGACATGGTCTTCTGATCCGGTCCAGACCGTCTCGGGAGAGGTCTGCCGCCACTCGCCTGGAGGGAGAAGTCGTGGCCAATGTGCTGGTGACCGGTGGCTCGCGGGGCATCGGTGGAGCGATCAGCAGGGTGCTGGCCGCGCGCGGCGATGTGATCGCCGTCCATTTCGGCTCCGACAGTTCGGCGGCTGAGCAGATCATGGGGCAGCTCGAGGGTGCGGGGCACATGCTGGTTCGTGGCGATCTCCGCGACCCCCAGGCGGCCGCCGACATCGTCGGCCACGCTGTGACCGGTCTCGGCAGCATCGACGTTCTGGTCAACAACGCGGCGATCGCCCCGAGCGACTCGACCGCTCATCGGATCGACGCCGTCGACTATGCGTCATGGCAGCGGGTCTGGAACGAGATGCTCGCGGTGAACCTCCTGGGTGCGGCGAACCTGAGCTATCTGGTGACCCGGCACCTGATCGATCGGGGTGCACCGGGTTCCATCGTGAACATCGGCACCAGGGGCGCCTTCCGCGGAGAGCTGGACTTCCCGGCCTACGGCGCGGGCAAGGCGGGTCTCCACGCACTGGGACAATCCCTGGCCCTCGCGCTGGCACGGCACGGCATCTCCGTCACCTCGATCGCCCCCGGGTTCATCAGTTCCGAGCGTCAGTCGTCGAAGCTCTCGGGAGACGCCGGCGACGCCCTCCGCTCGCAGAGTCCGTTCGGGCGAGTCGGCACTCCAGCAGAGGTCGCGCAGGCAGTGGCATACCTGACCTCTCCGGAAGCGGTCTGGGCCTCCGGCGCGATCCTAGACTTCAACGGCGCATCACACCTGCGCACCTGAGGCGTCTCCAAGGCCTGCGCCCCGACCTCGTGCGGCGAGCGGTGCCCGCGTGCCGCTCCGATCCAGCAGGACGCCGGTCACGATCGAGACGACGGCACGCTCGACGGCCGGGAATCAAGGGGGTTTTCTCAGCTGTTCCACGCGTGGCAGAATCACAGGACCGATCAGGGTTCTTCCCAGATGCTCCACGTCGCGGAGGCCCTATGCAGCCCCATGATTCCCCGCAGTCGCACACCGGGTTCGTGCCGGTAGACCCTGACGCTGTCCGCGAACCCGCGAGAGACTCCGCAGAGACGGATGCGGACACCCACTTGGCCATCGATCCGCGCATCGATCGTGATGAGCACGAGGCTCTGCTGCGGCCGATCGTGCGGCCCGCCGAGGAGCCCGAGGACGACGTCGGCTTCGCGCGCAGCCTCACCCAGCACGTCCTGGACTCCTGGCACCACTCGGCCGCGGAGGAGACGCTGCATGACTGGCCCGAGGCGGTGCATGATCCGGAGGTCCAGGGCAGCCCGGAGTCTTATAGGTTCGAGGACCTGACGTCCGCGCCGCAGTTTCCGACCACGACGTATTTTCCTCCCGATGCGGGAGGCGGATCGAGGCACTGGTCTGAGTCCCCGTCCGACCCCCTCTCGGATCATCAGCTGTCTGCGGACCGCGGTGCCTCCCGATGGCCCGCGCAGCCCGGTGTGGACACCCCGGTGGAACCGGACCCGGGACAGCAGGACGCGGCAGGCCGAGGGCCGGCGCCTCGGCAGTCCGGGCGCAGCAGCATCTTCCCGGGACGACTCCTGGCGAGCAGGCTGATCCGTCCCGTCTCGCAGGCGACGGGGCAGATGTCGACGTTGGACTGGCTCTCCGGGACTCCCTTCGAGAACCCGCATCAGGCCCAGGAACCGGGAGAGGCCGATGAGCTCGTCACGATCAACCTGGTCCTCGACCTCGGGGAGGCGCTCTTCCGGTATGGCGCCGGCGCGCTGGAGGTGGAGACCTCGATCCTCGCGGTGACCTCGGCCTTCGGGATGAAGAACACCGATGTGGACATCACCAATCAATCGATCATCCTGAACTGGTCACCCCCGGGGAAGATTCCGTACTCGCGGGTGCGGGTGGTGCGCTCCTGGTCGGCGAACTTCCGGGCGCTCTCCGAGGTGCACACCCTGGTGACCGATATCGCGTTCGGGCGGATCACCCGCGCCGAGGCGGAGGAGACGCTGCAGGACATCATCGGCGACCCCAAGCCGTACCCGCGGTGGGTCGTCGCGATGTCAGGGGCGCTCTTCGCGGGGCTGTTCGCCAGCTATACGGGGGCGCCGCTGCTGGACGCTTCGCTGGGGTTCCTGGCCACGCTTCTGGTCCTCGCGGTCACCCGCCAGCTCACGATCTGGCGGGTGCCGGAGATCTTCACGCTGGCGGTGGGCGGCTTCCTGGCCACCGCGGTGGCGCTCTGCGCCCTGACCCTGGGGGCACCGATCACCACCTCGATGGTGGTGGCCGGGGGACTGATGATCCTGCTGCCCAGCGTGCGGATCGTCTCAGCCATCCAAGATGCGATCAACGCGTTCCCCATCACTGCGGCGGGCAGGCTGGTCTCCTCGCTGGTCGCTTTCTCCGGGCTGACGGCAGGGATCATGGTCGGCGTCGTGCTCACCGGTCGGGCCGGCGCCCCGGAGTTGGACGTCACCCAGGAGATCATGCGGATCTACCATCCCGGGGTCCTTGCCGCCCTGGTGTTCCTGACCGCGATCACGGCCGCGGTGGTGCAGCAGGCTCCCTACCGTCTGCTGCTGCCCACCGGAGCCGTCGCGGCGCTGGGGTTCGCCGGGGTCTCCGCGGGCGAGGTCATGGGCTTCGGCGGGTGGTTCACCCCGATCCTGGGCGCCACGGTGGTCGGTGCGCTGGCCCGGGTGGTGGCACTGCGACTGCGCGCCCCGCAGCTGGTCGTGGCGGTTCCCGCGATGATGTTCATGCTCCCGGGCCTCATCGTCTTCCGCGGGATGTATCAGATCGCGATCAGTGAGTCCTCGATCAACCGGACCGCAGGTCTCTATGAGATCTTCGATGCGCTGATCATCATCATGGCCATCGCCGCCGGGATCGTGCTCGGAGACGTCCTGATGCGGCCGCTGACGAAACGACTCCAGTCCAACGAGCGCACCAAGGGACGACGACGCTGACCTCCGCCCCGCGCCCTCCGCGATGATCTCCGGCCTCCGCGCTGCCAGCCACCTTTCGCGCCCCAGGAGGGATACTGGGTCCATGCGAATCGCGCTGATGCAGCACACCGCCCGCCCGCTGGAGTCCGAGCACAATCTGGAGCTGATCGACGACGCCGCAGCCCGGGCCCGCGCCCAGGGGGCGCAGCTGCTGCTCACCCCGGAGCTCTTCGGCTTCGGCTATGTCCCGGCGCAGATCCGCGCCCAGGTCAGCGCGGAGCAGGTCGACGCCGTCCGGACCCGGCTGCGCGGCATCGCCCGGGACCGTGACATCGCCCTGGTGTGGTCGCTGCCCGGTGCCCAGGCCCCAGATCGTCGCGGCATCACCGCCGAGCTCGCCGACGCACACGGTGAGGTGCTCGCCAGCTACCAGAAGGTCCAGCTCTATGGGCCCCAGGAGCAGGCTGCGTTCGTTCCGGGTGAGCAGCCGCCACTGGTGGTCAGCTGGGGCGGTGTGCAGGTGGGGCTGCTGGTCTGTTATGACGTGGAGTTCCCGGAGATGGTCCGCGCCGCCGCGGTGCGCGGAGCCCAGCTGGTGCTCGTGCCCACGGCCCTGGCGGGCGATGAGACCTCGGTGCCGGGGATCCTGCTGCCCGCGCGTGCGGTGGAGAACGGGATCACCCTGGCCTACGCCAATCACTGCGGCCCCGAGGGCGGGCTGGTGTTCGATGGGCGCAGCGTCGTCGTCGGACCTGCCGGGCAGGTCCTGGGGGAGCTGGGTGCTGATCCGGGTCTGCTGGTCGTGGACCTGCCGGAGCCGCCCGAGGAGCGAGGTGCCGGCGGCGCGGACTACCTTCACGACCGGCGCGCCGAGCTCCACCGGAGCTGGCTCTAGCCGCCCGGCGCAGCCGGTCAGTCCAGCCGCACCGGGGCGAGGTCATCCCAGACGTCGCCCGGACCTGGGTTCTGTGGCGCCGCGGCACCGCCGAGGTGGTGGAGCACGCCCCAGACTGCGTTCAGCGCGGTGGTCACCGCGCCGTCGGCCCAGCCGGCGGTGAAGGAGATGTCATCTCCGGCGAGGAAGACCCCGCGCTGATGCTCCGGCAGTCGGTCCTGGACGAAGTGCCCGAAGAGCCGCTCCTGGTACCGGTAATGTCCCGGCAGGTTGTTCTTGAAGGCACCCATGAAGTTCGGGTCCGCCTCCCAGGAGACCGTGATCGGCTCGCCGATCATATGCGCGCCGATGTCCACCCCGGGATAGATCTTCGCCAGCGAATGCAGCATCAGCCGGGTCCGCTCCGCGGCATCCAGCGGCAGCCACTTCAGCGCGTCGTCGTTCCAGGTGTAGCTCAGCAGGATCGCGGCGGGCCGATCCGGGCCCTCATCGAGCAAGTAGGTGGCCCGGGGGAGTCGATCGGTCAGAGTCATGGACATCACCGGGCGCCCCGTCTCCGGGTCGATGTCGCGCCAGAAGGGCCGGTCGACCATCACGAAGGTCTTCGAGGAGAGCATGTAGTGGCTCTTCTCGATCGCGGTCCACATCGAGGGGGCGAAGAGGTTCTCGTCGGTGTCGATGCGCGCCGAGAGCAGCCAGGACTGACAGGTCACCACGGCGGCCGCGAACTCCTGGGTGCGGCCCCACTTCTCGGTGACCCGCACCCCGCCTCCGGGCAGCGCCGGATTGGTGCCGCGGTGGATCCCGGAGACCGCCCCGCGCGGGGCTCCGCCATGCAGGGACTCCAACGACGTCCCGGCCGCCCAGTGCTGCAGCTGCTCGGGCCGGTGCTTCCACAGCTGGACCGGCAGGCGCTGGGCGCCGCCGACGATGCTGCGGTGGTGATCATCGGCGCCGGTGAACACCACGCGCAGCACCTCAAGGATCGAGTTGGTGAAGTCGGTGTCCCACCCGCCGCTGCCGAAGCCGACCTGGCCGAAGGCCTCCAGGTGCTCGAAGCTCAGCTCCTTGAACGCCTGCGTGGAGGACAGGAACCCGTAGAAGGACTCATCGTCGAAGCGCTCCACCAGCTGGTTCCAGAGCCGCTTCAGCTCAGGAACATCGCGGTCACAGATGGCCTGCTGCACCGCCACGAGGTCCGCCTCCTCGGTGAGGGCGCGCTGCCAGGCCTCGGCCACCTCCGCAAAGAACGGCGGCAGATGGCTGGCGTCCTCGGCGTAGTGGGACTGGCCCTTGAGCTCGATCACCGTGGACGGTGCGGCCGCGGTGAGCGGGTTCGGGAACTCGCGGGTGGGCAGGTCGAGAAGATCCACATAGTGGTAGAACGCCTTGCCCGAGGTCGGGAAGCGCATCCCGCCCAGATCCGCGACCACCTCCGGGGCCGCGGCGAAGGACTGCGTCTTCAGCCGGCCACCGATCTCCCCGGCCTCGAAGATCACCGGTTTCAGTCCCAGCTTCATCAGCTCATAGGCGGCGACGACGCCGGCCAGCCCGGCCCCGATCACCGCGACCTCGGTGCCCTGCGCCTGCTCGGGGATGCTGCCGAGCCCGGCCGGGTGCTGCAGGTAATGGTCGTAGCTGAAGGGGAAGTCCGGGTTCAGCATGGTGAGCGTGGCCTCTCCGGGCGCGGCGTCCGCCGGATCAGGAGTCTCGGGCAGCGGGCTGGAGAGCGTCATACCGATCAGCTTATGGGTCCGAAGCGTGAGTTCAGCTGACCTCCGGCGGGAGACACCCCGCTTGCGGCGAGCGTCCAGACTGGCGGTGGAAGGTAGGAGCCCCTACGCCCCCAGGATCAGAGGACCATACCGATGGCGCGCTTCACCTCCGGCTTCACCGCGACCAGCACCGCCTCCGACGTTCTGGCGGGGGTTGATCTGCGCGGGAAGTCTGCCGTCGTGACCGGAGCCTCCTCGGGGATCGGGGTGGAGACCGCCCGCGCACTGGCCGGGGCCGGAGCTCACGTGGTGCTTGCCGTGCGTGACGTGCCGGCGGGCCGCCGAGCCGCCGATGACATCGCCCGCACCCATCCAGCGGCCTCCACGGAGGTGCACCCGCTCGACCTGGCCGACCTCGCCTCGGTGCAGCGGTTCACGGACGGCTGGTCCGGTCCGCTGCACCTGCTGATCAACAACGCAGGCATCATGATGACGCCCGAGCTGCGGACCCCGCAGGGATGGGAGCTGCAGTTCGCCACCAACCACCTCGGCCACTTCGCTCTTGCACTGGGACTGCATGCCGGACTTCTCGAGTCCGGCGACGCCCGGATCGTCTCGGTCAGCTCCAGCGGACACGGCATGTCAGACATCGTCTACGAGGACCTGTTCTTCGAGCGCAGGGCCTATGACCCCGGTCAGGCCTACGGCCAGTCCAAGACCGCGAACGTGCTCTTCGCCGTCGAGGCCTCACGCCGGTGGGCCGCAGAGGGCATCACCGCCAACGCCGTGATGCCCGGAGGCATCTGGACCAACCTGCAGCGTCACTGGGACCCGCAGGCGCTCGCCGACACGAAGGCCTATGTGGCCGACGTCGGCATCGCGATGAAGACGCCCGCTCAGGGCGCTGCCACATCGGTCCTCGCCGCCACGTCACCTCTGCTCGACGGTGTCGGCGGACTCTATCTCGAGGATTGCCAGGAGGCAGAGACGGTCGGGGAGATCATCGACGGCACCCACGGGGTGCGGGCATATGCACTGGATCCCGAGAACGCCAGACGGCTCTGGACCACGTCGACGGAACTTCTGCGCACGAGTTAGGCTCACCTTCCCAATAATTTGCTAACATGCAGATGTGCCAATCAAACGAACGCCCGCCACGCTGCGGACAGAGTCAGTCTCGGTCTCCTACGGAGCCGCCCCGGTGGTCCACGAGGCCGACGTCGAGCTGCTCCCCGGCGGGGTCACCGCCCTGATCGGCCCCAACGGCAGCGGCAAATCCACGTTGCTGCGCGGCATCTGCCGACTCGCCCACACCACGGGACGCGTGACCCTGGACGGTGCTGACAGTGCGGCGCTCTCACCACGGGCCTTCGCCAAGCGGCTGACCATCCTCGCCCAGCAGCGCCCGACACCCGGGGGACTGACCGTGACCGAAGTGGTCGAGCTTGGTCGGCATCCGCACCGGAAGCGCTTCAGCCGCACCGACGAAGCGTGCGCGAAAGCGGTCGAACGCGCCATCTCGCTGACCGGACTCGAGGAATTGCGTCATCGTCCCGTTGCGGAACTCTCCGGCGGACAGCTCCAGCGCGTCTGGCTCGCCACCTGCCTGGCCCAGGAGACCGATGTCCTGCTGCTGGACGAGCCCACCACCTTCCTGGACCTCAAGCACCAGATGAGCCTGCTCGACCTGATCCGAGACCTCGCCGACACCCACGGACTGACCATCGGGGTGGTGCTCCATGACCTGGAGCAGGCCGCCGATATCGCTGACCGGGTCATCCTGGTCTCCGAAGGACGGATCACCGCCGCCGGAACCCCGGCTGAGGTGATGACCGCCGAACGGCTCAGCGCCACCTTCGGCGTGAACATCCAGGTGGCCCCGCTGCCCTTCGGCGGACTCGCCGTCCGGGCCCAGCGGTCCGGGCGCCGCTCGGCCGCCCGCGCCGAAGAGCTGGCAGAACCGGTGCTGCTCTCCGCCTAGCTGCTGAGTGCACCCAGTCCGGTCAGGACGCACCCACGCTGGTCACCCGCAGGCCTTCGCCTGCCTTCTTCAGCCCTGCCCGGCCCGCAGTTTTCACCCCGTTTTCGACCTGTTTGACCCTTACCGAAAGGAACTCTTCCCACTATGAACCTCTCTCCCCGCCTTGGCAGGACGTCTGCGGCCGCCGCCGTCGTCCTGATGGCGCTGACCGCCTGTGGCACCACCGATGTTGAAGACACCGAGGAGGATGCGGCCGCCGCCGAGTCCGGGCCGGTCACCGTGACCGACTATCGCGGCGAAGAGATCACCCTCGATGCCCCGGCAGAACGCGTGGTCACCCTGGAGTGGGCGCAGACGGAGAACGTCGAGATCCTCGGCGGGAACCAGGTCGGCGTCGCTGACCTGGAGGGCTATGGAATGTGGAACTCCGCGGCTCCGCTGGACGAGGACACCACCGACGTCGGGCTGCGCACCGAGCCGAGCCTGGAGGCCATCGGTCAGGCCGATCCGGACCTGATCCTCGGCGTGGACGTCTCCGTCCCGGAAGGCCTGCTGGAAGATCTCGAGGAGATCGCCCCGGTGGTGCTGCAGCCCGGAGCCGACGCCTCGGATCCGCTGGGCAACATGGAGGACAACTTCCGGATGACCGCAGAGCTGCTCGGCGCCGAGGACCGCGCCGACGAGGTCTGGGCCGAGTTCGAGGAGACCCGCGACGCCGGCGCCGCGACCATCGAGGAGGCCGGAATCGCCGGCACCCCGTTCGTGCTGGTCTACCCGACCGTGGAGGGCAACACCGCCACCTTCCGGATGCACGGCCCGGGCGCCCTCGCGCAGACCCTGGGCGAGGAGATCGGACTGGAATCGGCCTGGGAGGACGCGGGTGATGAGGCCTTCGCGATCAGCCAGTCCGACATCGAGGGCCTGACCGCGCTCGAGGACGACACGATCATGTACTGGTGGACCGCCGAGACCGAGCCCGAGGATCCCTTCTCCACGCTCGAGGACAACTCCGTCTGGAACTCGCTGGGCTTCGTCGAGAATGAGGCCACCCACCCGGTGGAAGAGATCTGGATCTACGGCGGCCCGGCCTCGGCCGGTCAGTGGATCGACTACCTCGCCGAGACCGCAGCCGAGACTGCCGGCCAGTAGTGACTGACCTGTTGAGTGCCGCTGGGGCGCCGACGTCCGTCTCCGCGGGCTCGGCGGGGTTCCCGGCGAAGGCGCGCGCCACCGCCCTGGGCGCCCTGGTCATCGCCGGCGTGCTGCTGGGGCTGCTCTCGGTGGTCCACCTGACCCAGGGCACCTCAGCGACCTCGCCGGGGGACCTGCTGGCGGCACTCTTCAGCTCCGACGACGGCGAGTCCGCCTCCCAGCTGCGGGCGCTCGCGCTCGATTCGCGGCTCCCGCGGCTGGTGGGCGGGCTCGTGGTCGGGGCGGCGCTCGGCATTGCCGGGTGTGCGCTGCAGGCGATGACGCGCAACCCGCTGGCCTCCCCGGACACCCTGGCGGTCAACGCGGGTGCGCACCTGGCGCTCACCGCAGCCGCCGCCTTCGGGATTTCGCTGCCGCTGCTGAGCTCCGCGGCACTGGCCTTCCTCGGCGGAGGGGTGGCGGCCGGCGTCGTGCTGCTGCTCGCCGGGTTCTCCGAACACGCTCCGATCCGGCTGGTGCTCGCCGGCACCGTGGTGGCCATGGGTCTGGCCTCGGTGACCGCGGCGCTGCTGATGCTCTACGCCCAGTCCACCCAGGGGCTCTTCCTCTGGGGCGCCGGCACGCTGAACCTCGCCGGGCTCTCCGGGCTGCTGCCGCTGCTGCCGGTGGTCATCGCCGCGACCATCGGCCTGGTCCTGCTCGCCCGCAGCACCGATGTGCTGTCGCTGGGCGCAGACACCGCCCAGTCCATGGGCGTCAACGTGGCGTTCCTGCGTGCCGGCCTGCTGATCTGCGCCGTCGCGCTCTCGGCGGCCGCGGTGACCATGGTGGGTCCGCTGGGCTTCGTGGGCCTGTGTGCACCGGCGATCGTGCGCCTGCTCAGCTCCCGGATCACCCGGCTGGGCCGCTTCACCTGGGCGCTGAGCGCCTCCGCGCTGCTCGGCGCGCTGATCGTGATCGGCGCCGACGTCGCGGTCCGCGCCCTGGTCTTCGCGGTGGCCGGACCGAACCTGGCCGTGGCCATCCCGACAGGAGTGGTCACCTCCCTGGTCGGCGCGGTGTTCCTCGTGGTGCTCGCGCTGCGGATGCGCAGCGCCGGAGGCAACCAGGAGATCTCCGCGATGCCGCTGCCGCATGGGATCACGCTGAGCCGCAGGGTGACGCTGACCATCGCCGCGGCGGTGCTGCTGATGCTGCTCGCCGGGGTCGGCATGCTGCTGGGGGACTGGTGGCTGCGCCTGGGCGACCTCCAGCTCTGGCTCTCCGGCGAGGCCGCGCGCGCCATCGAGATCACCCTGGACTTCCGCAGCCCCCGCGTCGCCGCGGCGGTGCTGGCCGGAGCGGTGCTGGCGATCGCCGGCGCGCTGGTGCAGACCGTGACCCGCAACCCGCTCGCGGACCCCGGAATCCTCGGGGTGGCCGCCTCCGGGGGCGCAGGAGCGGTGATCGCGCTGATCCTGTTCAACACCTCGGCCTGGACGATGTCCGCCGGAGCCGCCGTGGGTGCGGTGCTCGCCGGACTCGTGGTGTTCCTGCTCGCCGGGTCGCGGGGGAGCTCTCCCGAGAAGGTGGTGCTGGTCGGGATCGGCGTCATGACCGCCGCGCAGGCGATCACCCAGCTGCTGATCTCCTCCACGAACCCCTATAACCAGGCGATGGCCATCTCGTTCCTGGGCGGCTCCACCTTCGGCACCACCTGGAGCGACCTCACCCCGATCCTGCTGATGCTGCTGCTCTCCATCCCGGTGCTGATCTTCCTGCGCCGGGAACTGGACCTGATCAGCATCGATGACATGACGCCGAGGATCCTCGGGGTGCGGCTCTCCGGGGTGCGCGCCACCGCGCTGATCATCGGGGTGCTGCTCTCCGCGGTGGCGGTGGTGGGCGTCGGGGTGATCAGCTTCGTCGGTCTGGCCGCTCCGCATATGGCGCGGATGCTGGTCGGCCGGGAGCACCGCTGGTTCCTGCCCGTCGCCGCGCTGCTGGGCGCGGTGCTGGTCTCGGTCTCGGACACCTTCGGGCGCACCGTGATCGCGCCGGACCAGCTGCCGGCCGGACTGGTCGTGGCGGTGCTCGGCCCGCCGTACCTGCTGTGGCTGCTCAAGCGCTCCACCCGCAGCTGAGCGTGATCCGACGACGCGGGGCCCGGCACCAGGTGCCGGGCCCCGCTGTCGATCAGACGATCAGGCTTGCCTGATCAGCATTGCAAGGTCAGCCCTGCGTGACCAGTCCGAGGACCTCGTCGCGCACGGATTCCATCTTCTCCCGGCTGTGCGCCTCACCGTTGAACCGCAGGAACGGCTCGGTGTTGGACGGACGCAGGTTGAACCACCAGGTGCCGTCCGTGGCGCGGACGGTGAGACCGTCCATGTGGGAGATCTCGGCGTCGCGGTCAGCGAAGGCGGCCTCGACGCGCTCGGCGGCTCCGGCCTTGTCCTCGACCTCGGAGTTGATCTCCCCGGAGGCCGCGTAGGGGTTGAACTCGGCGGCCAGCTCGCTCAGCGGCAGGCCCTGGTTGCCCAGTGACGCGAGCACATGCATCGCGGCGAGCATGCCGGTGTCGGCGTTGAAGAACTCGCGGAAGTAGTAGTGCGCGGAGTGCTCGCCGCCGAAGATCGCCTGCTCCTCGGCCATGACGGCCTTCATGTAGGAGTGACCCACGCGGGTCTCCACGGCCCGGCCGCCGGCCTGCTCCACGACCTCGGGGACCGCACGGGAGGTGATCAGGTTGTGGATGACCACGGGGGTCTCTTCGCCCTCGGCCTGGGCCCGGGTGATCTCACGGCGGGCCACCAGGGCGGTCACCGCGGAGGGGGAGACGGGCTCGCCGAGTTCGTCGATCACGAAGCAGCGATCCGCGTCGCCGTCGAACGCCAGACCGATGTCCGCGCCGGTCTCACGCACCCTGGCCTGCAGGTCGCGGAGGTTCTCCGACTCCAGCGGGTTGGCCGGGTGGTTGGGGAAGCTGCCGTCGAGCTCGAAGAACAAGGGGGTGATCTCCAGCGGCAGGGCGGACAGGAGGTCGTCACCGAGCACCGCACCGGTGGTCAGCCCGGACATGCCGTTGGCGGCGTCGACCACGACCTTCAGCGGCTTGATCCCGGAGAGGTCCACCAGGGAGCGCAGGTATTCGGAGTACTGGGCCAGTATGTTGATCAGCTCCACTGATCCAGGCTCTTCGACTGCGGGGATCTCCTCGGCGTCGAGGTAGGCCTGCGCGGCGTCGCGGATGTCTTCCAGCCCGGTCTCGGCCGAGAGCGGCACGGCGCCGGCCTTGGACATCTTCATCCCGTTGTACTGCGCCGGGTTGTGGCTGGCGGTGAAGACCACGCCTGGGGCCTCCATGGTCCCGGAGGCGAAGTAGAGCATGTCGGTGGAGACCAGACCCAGCTGGGTCACGTTCGCTCCGCGAGAGGTGGCCCCCTGGGTGAAGGCCGCGGTGAAGTCTGCGGAGGATGCCCGCATGTCACCACCGACCAGGACGGTCTGCCCGGCGAGGCCGAGCACGTCGACGAATGCGGCGCCCACGGCGCGCACCGACTCTTCGGTGATGGTCTCGTCCACAAGTCCGCGGACGTCGTATGCCTTGAAAGAGGCTGAAAGATCAATAGTCACGGGATTATCGTACGTGAGCAGGGTTCATCTAGCTCGCGCCCAGGAGAACCAACGTAGACTGGCAGTGTGGAAATTCTGGTAGTGCTCGCAGTCGGTGTCATGTTGTTCCTGGGTATTCGCATGCTGATGCAGCGGCAGGCCCAGAAGCTCAACGACGGCATCAAGGTGGCGGTGACGCCGGAGAACGCGCGAAAGGCTGCGCTGGCCCTCTCCGACGAGCAGCACCGCGAGCTCTACCGCGCCATCGGCGCGGAGGACGGCCGGCGGGCGCTGGCCATCTTCAAGCAGTCCACCGGTGCGCCGATCAAGGACTGCATCATCGCGGTCCAGGCGCTCCATGCCTACCCCCAGCAGGCCCCCTCGGAGCTGCGCGCCGAGGACGAGCTGGGCGGCTCCGACGACGACGGAGCGGTCGCCAGCCCGATCGACACCGACGATCGCCCTGGATCTCGGGACGAGGTGCTCGACGGCGAGTTGGTCGAAGACGTCATCGACGGGGTCCGCGACGACGCCGGCTCCGCGGACCGTCATGACTCTGACCGCGACGCCCCGGACCGGGATCCGTCCAAGCCCCTCGGCGAGGCCGACCCGCAGACCGGGGAGATCATCGGGGAGAACTCCGAGCAGATCCCGGACATCCCCGGCGGCGACAAGCCCCGCCGCGACCCGGACGCTCCCCATGACGTGGACGCCCGCGCCGCTCGTCTGATGGCAGAGTCCGGGTTCAACCCCGACGACGAGCTCACCATCCCCGAGGACTGGGACACCGAAGAGGAAGAGATGGCAGGCTTCCACCTCGAGGTCCAGCGCGGCGAGGAGAAGATCACCCTCTCCCACGACGACCTGGAGCCCTGGGTCCACGATCAGCTCTACGCGCTGCTGCGCGATGATCGTGTGGACCAGGCGGCGGAGCTGCTGTCTGCGCACTCGCCGCTGACCAAAGAGGAAGCCCGTAAGTTCCTCGTGGTCTTCAAGAACCAGACCTGATTTCGGACCTCCCGAACCACTGACGGAGACCTGACGTGCCCGAGGGAGATACCGTGTTCCGGCAGGCGGCCGTGCTGCATGCCGCCCTCGGCGGGAAGGTGCTGACCGCCAGCGACTTCCGGGTGCCCAGCTATGCCACGGTGGATCTCTCCGGCCGGACCGTTCAGCAGGTGATCGCCCGCGGCAAACACCTGCTGATGCAGTTCGGTGACCTCACGGTGCATTCCCACCTGAAGATGGAAGGCACCTGGCACGTCTACCCCCGGGATGCCCAGGGCGGAAGGCCGCAGTGGCGACGCCCGGCCCATACCGCCCGCTGCGTGCTCCGCACCCAGGACCAGGAAGCCGTGGGCTTCTTGCTGGGGGAGCTGAACATCTACTCCCCGGCGGAGGAGCAGGAGCGGCTCGGACATCTCGGCCCCGACCTGCTGGGCCCCGACTGGGACCCAGCCGAGGCGACCCGGCGACTGCTCTCTGCACCCCAGCGCAGCATCGGCGTCGCGCTGCTCGACCAGCGCAACCTCGCCGGCGTCGGCAACGTCTTCCGCAGCGAGATCTGCTTCCTGGCGGGCATCCTGCCCACCAGACCGGTGGCGGAGGTGGCCAATCTGGCGCGCGTGATCGACCTCAGCGAGAAGCTGCTCACCGTGAACCGGCTGCGGATCCGCCGATGCACCACCGCCAACCCCACGGCAGGTCCGCCGTACTGGGTCTACGGGCGCGGCGGCAAGCCCTGTATGCGCTGCGGCACCCGGCTGCGCAAGAGCGAGCTCGGCGAGCCGGAGCTGCGCAAGGCCGCCGTGGCGGACCGGGTGATCTACTTCTGCCCGTCCTGCCAGAGCTGAACACTCCAGGCAGGCTTCGGGGGCCGGTGGTCCTGTACTCGGGCAGCCCGGAATTCAGGCCTGTACGGAGTCGAGAGTCGAGAACGTCGTGAACGCGATGTCCAGGGCCTCGAGCATCTCGATGTCGCCGTCGCGCTCGGCCCAGTGTGAGAACGCGGTGTCGAAGCAGGTCAGCGCGGCGTGCACCAGCACTCGGGCGCGCAGGTCGCTCCAGCCCGCAGGGCCTTCCACCGCGGGGACCAGTGTGGGGATCAGGGACTGAGCCAGGTTCATCTGCTGCTCCAGATGCCCGGCGCGCAGCGTGTCGCTGGTGTTGACCACTCGCAGCAGCCGCGACCAGCGGCCGCGCTGGGTGCCGATGTTCTCGGCGACGTGGCGCAGCGTCTGATGCAGCGCTTCCCAGGGACCCGCCCGCAGGAGGTGGTCCTCGAGCAGTGCCGGCAGATCCACGCTGGTCGGTGGCAGGTCACCGAAGAGGACCTCTTCCTTGGTGCCGAAGTAGCGGTAGAACGTGCGCGGCGAGATGCCGGCCGCGGACGCGATGTCATCCACGGGCGTCTGGTCATAGCCGCGCTCCTCGAAGAGCCGAAGCGCCACATCCGCGAGCTCTCCGCGCAGCGCGCCACGCGCTCGTTCCCGTATGCCGATCGCCGGTGATTCGTCCATGTGTCCAGTCTAACTGTCGGTTTTGGCAGACTCTGCCACGATAGTCATATAGTGTCTCTCCGGTGAGGTTACGCATGACCGCGTCCGTCCCTCGCGCGATTTTCTTTCAAGGAGTTCAACAGTGTCCGTGAGCACAGAGGCCCAAGCCCGGCCAGAAGCGATCGATCCTCGGGGAATGCGAGTCATCTGGCTGCTGCTGATCTCAGCCTTCGTCGCGATCCTCAACGAGACGACGATGGGCATCGCGATCCCGCAGCTCAACGTCGAACTGGGCATCGCACCCTCGCTCGGACAGTGGCTGACCAGCGCGTTCATGCTCACCATGGCAGTGGTCATCCCGATCACCGGCCTGGTCCTGCAGCGCTTCAGCACCCGCGGCGTCTACCTGACCGCGATGACGCTCTTCACCCTCGGCACCCTGATCTGCCTTGTGGCCCCCGGGTTCACGGTGTTGCTGCTGGGTCGGATCGTGCAGGCCTCGGGCACCGCGATCATGATGCCGCTGCTGATGACCACGGTGATGAACGTGGTGCCGGAGCACTCCCGCGGTCGGATCATGGGCCGCGCCGGCATCGTGATGGCGCTGGCTCCCGCGATCGGCCCCACGCTCTCCGGTCTGATCCTGGACTCGCTGAGCTGGCGCTGGATCTTCGGACTGATCCTGCCCATCGCGGTGGTCGCGCTGCTGATCGGCGCGAAGTGGATGCTGAACCTGGGGGAGTCCCAGTACCGGCGCATCGATCCCGCCTCGGTCATCCTCTCCGCCCTCGGCTTCGGCGGCGCGGTCTTCGCGCTGAGCCAGCTGGGCAGCGCCCACGGGACCGAGTCCGCGGACACCCCGACGAGCGTGATCGCGCTGATGCTCGGCGCGGCCGTGGTGTCCCTGGCGCTGTTCGTGTGGCGCCAGCTGCGCCTGCAGCGCCGGGAGCAGGCGCTGCTGGACCTGCGGGTCTTCCGTTCGGTGAACTTCACGATGGCGGTCGTGGTGATGACGATCCTGGCACTGTCGATGTTCGGCAGCCTGACGCTGCTGCCGCTCTACCTGCAGAACGTCGTCGGTCTCTCGGCCACCCAGGCCGGACTCATCGTCCTGCCCGGCTCCGTGGTGATGGGCATCCTCGGCCCCATCGTCGGGCGCATCTATGACGCCCGCGGCCCCCGTCCGCTGCTCATCCCGGGCACCATCCTGGTCTCCGGCGGCCTCTGGTCCTACAGCCTGGTCGGCGAGAACACCTCGGTCGCGCTGCTCGCCAGCATCCAGATCGCGATGTCCATCGGCCTGGCGATGTCCTTCACCCCGCTGTTCTCCGCCTCGCTGAGCTCGCTGCGGCCGACCCTGTACTCCCACGGCTCCGCGGTGCTGAACACCCTGCAGCAGGTCGGCGGCGCCGTCGGCGTGGCGGTGCTGATCACCACGATGTCCCGGGTCGCGGCCCAGGAGTCGGGCTCGCTCGGGGAGATCGCGGCACAGGCCTCCGGGGCGCAGTCGGCGTTCATGATCGCCGGGATCGTGTCTCTGGCCGCCGTGGCCGGAGCGTTCTTCGTGCGATCCCCGTCGCGGATCGCGCAGAAGCAGCCCTGATCGGCTAGCGCTTGTCGAGCGCCTTCTCGTGATGCGCCGCCTCGGCGCCGGTCTTCTCGGACTCCACGACGTAGACCGGGTCCTCCGAGGAGGCGCGGAACGTCTGGCCCTGGTGTTTCAGGTCCTTGGTGTGCTTGCTCTTCACAGTGCCGTGGGTCTTGCCCTGCTGGGTGTTCCAGGAGACCTTGTCGCCCTTGGTGAATGCCATGATCGGTGCCTGCTCGCTGCTGCGGTGGATGCTCAGTCGGCGTCGTCGAACTTCGCCCGGTTCGCCCAGGTCTCACCGGGGTCCCCGCCCCAGGCGTCCCAGGCGACCCGGCCCGGGCTGGGGTAGCCGTCCTGGCCGTGGTGGAAGCCCTCGGCGTCGCGGTCCACGGTGTGCCGAGCGAAGTACTGGCGCATCTTGTGGATGTGCTCCAGCGGAACCTCGGCACCCTCGGCCAGCTCCTGCGCCCGGTGGCGTCCGGTATCGGTGAAGCCCTTCCCGGCCCTGCCCTCGTCGATCCAGGTCAGGGCGCGCTGGGCGGCGTGCTGGACGTCCTGCGGGGGAGTGTGGCCGGTCATGGGTGACCTCCTGGTTAGGGTCTGTTCACGGCTCACTGTACTGGGAGCTCGGACCCTGCCGCCGGCATGTTGCGGCTCAGCTGTTCCCGGACCGACGACGGCGGCTGACCAGGATCACCGCCAGCAGCGTGGAGAGCAGGTAGATCCCTCCCACGGCCAGCCAGCCGAGCGTGAAGCCCCCGCCGGAGCTGATCATCAGACCCATGCCCAGCGGTCCGATCGCGAAGCCGGTGAACATCCCGGCGGTGACCACACCGGAGGCGGACGCCATCTTGGCCGAGGGGATGCTGCGCAGCAGCACGCTCATCAGCACCACCGAGACGCCCAGGGCCGAGGCGCCGTGGAGCATCACCGCGGTCCACAGCAGCGCGGGCCAGCCGGTCGCGTCGGCGCCGAGGAAGGCCCCGACGCCGGTCAGTGCGGTCAGCGCGAGGACCAGCAGCAGCACCGGCCCCGAGGTGCCCCGGGCCATGACCCGGGCCCACCCGATCCGGGCGGTCACCCCGACCACGCCGGCGACGGCGGCCGTCGCGCCGCCGAGGACGAGGGAGAAGTCGAGTTCTCGGACCGCGAAGAGCGGCAGGTAGACGTTGGTCGCCTGCACGCCGATCCCGTTGAGGCAGCCGAACGCCGCCAGCGCCCAGACCGCGGCCGAATGACCGCGGGCGGGTGCCGGGTGATTCGACGGCTCCGTCGACGGGGCTGCGTCGCGCCGCGGGTGCAGCAGCGGGACCCTGCGCAGGATGCGCCAGGTGAAGACCAGCAGCACGAGGGGGACCAGGGCGGCGAGCAGCGCGGTGCCGCGCCAGCCGATCAGCACGGCCAGCAGCGGGAAGCTCAGGCTGGCGATCAGCTGGCTGACCTGGACCCCGGACTGCTTCACTCCGACCCAGCCGATGCGCTTGTTCGCCGGTACCCGTTCCAGCAGGATCCGGTTGGTGACCCCGTTGGGGAAGGACTGGGCGACCCCGGAGAGTCCCGCGGCGATCACCAGCACCAGATAGCCCCCGGGCACCCCGGCCAGGCCCAGCGCCAGGGAGGCGATCAGGAAGATCACGGTCATCAGCGTGAGATCGGAGTGGCGGTCCGCCAGTCGTCCCAGGGTGGCGTTGCCCACGGCCGCGCAGGCGAAGCAGATGGTGGCCAGCAGGCCGAACTGGGCCTCGTTGATCCCGAGGTCGGTGATGATCTCTTCGCTGGTCGCGCTGAGCCCGTAGAGCAGCAGCGGGCCGACGGCCACGGCGCCGAGCAGGATGCTCAGCAGGCCTGGTCCCGCCGTGTCCTTGCGCATCCGCACCTCCGATTCACCGACGGCGTCCGCGTGGTCGGTGCGGGAGATTCCTAGATGACCTGCTTCAGAGCGCCGTGTGGGGTCCCGGCCGCGGGACCCCACACGTCATCCAGCGGAGCGCGTGGGATTCGAACCCACGGTACGGGGTTGCCGCACACTGGTTTTCAAGACCAGCTCCTTCGGCCGCTCGGACAGCGCTCCTCGACTTTTCAGCCGGCGTGGAGCTCTCCGGTGTTTCGTGGAAAACTCCAGTCACAGACTATACGTGAGTCGCAGGTGCGGATCGAGTTGAGGAGCGCGAGCATGCGAGCAGTGCAGTACACCGATGCCGGTGGCCCAGAGGTCATCAGCCTTGCCGAGCGGGCCGACCCCACGCCCGCCGCCGGGCAGGTGCTGATCCAGGTCGCCGCCGCGGGGCTGAACCGGGCCGACGTGATGCAGCGCCTCGGGGTGTACCCGCCGCCGAAGGGCGCCTCCGAGATCCCCGGCCTGGAGGTCTCCGGCCGGGTCATCGCCGCAGGCCAGGGCAGTGACCTCGCGGTTCAGGAGCTGATCGGCAAGGAGGTCGTGGCGTTGCTGGCCGGGGGTGGCTACGCCGAGCAGGTCGTCGTCGACGCCCGCCACGTGCTCCCGGTCCCGACGGGGATCAGCCTCACCGACGCCGCCGGGCTGATCGAGGTGGCCGCCACCGTGCACTCGAATCTGCGCGGCGAGGCACAGGTGCGGCCGGGGGACACGGTGCTGGTCCACGGCGGGACCGGCGGGATCGGGTCCTTCGCGCTGCAGTACCTGCACGGACTCGGCGCCGAGGTGCTGACCACTGTGGGCTCCGCAGAGAAGGCGAGCATCGCCGTCGAACTGGGAGCCGACCATGTGATCAACTACCGCGAGGAGGACCTCGGGGCACGGGTCCAGGAGCTCACCGACGGACGCGGCGTGGACGTGATCTTCGACGTCGTCGGCGCGAAGTACCTGGACACCAATCTGCGCTCGCTCGCGACAGCCGGGCGACTGGTGATCATCGGGCTGCAGGGCGGACGCACCGCTGAGCTGGACCTGGGCCTGATGCTGGCCAAGCGGCTGCTGATCATTGCGACCACCCTGCGCGCCCGCGACGCTGAGGCCAAGGCCGAGATCGTGCAGGCGGTGGGCGAGGAGATCTGGCCGCTGATCGAATCCGGGCAGATCAGGGTCCAGACCGATAAGACCTTCCCGCTGGAGGAGGCCGCCGCGGCCCATGAGTACTTCGACTCGGGGACCCACACCGGCAAGATCCTGCTCACCATGGTCTGACCCTGGCCTTGAGGGGCGGAATCTGCGAGCAGCTGACGCGGACTCCGGGCCCGACAAGTCGTGGAATCCGCCGCTCAACGGATCGTCAGGGCGCGATTCGATAGACTTTTGCGCATCATGATGAAGCTCTTTCCCCGCCGCCGCCGCGCCCGTCGCCTCGACAAAGAGCTGGGCAAGGGACTCTGGCGCCAGGCCCACGACCGCTACGTCCGCGGGCTGGACCGGTATCACCAGGTGATCGACGGGGTGAAGGACGACGCGATCTACAGCCAGCTGGTGCTGATCGGCGATGAGCTGGCCGAGCAGCTGGACACCGTCTACGAGCTCTGCCGCAGGGCGCAGACCAGCCACTTCAGCGACGGCCTGCAGGTGCCGGGCGGAGCCACCAAGCTGCATTCTTCGCTCTCCCGAGCGGCCAATCACCTGGCCACCACCGCCGAGGCGGCCGCGATGGTGCGGCTGGGCCACGGTGAGCTGCTGGCGGTGCGACGCCGCGCCGATCAGGTCAAAGAGGCACTCAAGGACGCCTCAGACGCCGCGGTCTGAACACGCGCCCGCCCGCGGACCGGAGTGGCCGACCCGCGACGCAGGCTCTGCGACGGGGGATCAGTGAGCGGCGTCGGACAGCAGACCGGCGAAGCGCCGGCCGATGTCGACCAGCGAGACCCGGTGCAGCCCGTCGATCTCCGCGTGGCTGAACCAGCGCACCGCGTCGGTGGACCCGTCCGGCTCCACGGTCAGGGACCCTCCGGTGACCCGCGCCCGGTAGATGATGCGCAGGTTCTGCAGCGGCGTCCCGCGCTCGCTCTCATGGATGCGACGGTCCCCGGGGATGATGAAGTTGTCGATGCCCAGCAGCTGCTCGACCTCCGCCTCATAGCCGGATTCCTCGAAGACCTCCCGGACGACGCCGTCGGCCGGGTCCTCGCCCGGCTCCAGCCCGCCACCGGGGAGAGTCCACCCCTTGGCGGTGCCGCTGACATGCCAGTGCGGCAGCAGCATCCGCCCATCGTGGTCCGTGATGACGGCATAGGCAGCTACTCGAAGATCCATCTTTGCACTGTAACACCGGGCCATGTCCGGCCGCGGGGCTAGGCTGGGCCCGACTGAGAGGCAGGCAGATGCGACCGATTCAAGGCCCGAAGCTCCGCACGTCCCGACCGCGTGACCTGGAGGTGGGCAGCGTGAAGACGCTCGAGCGCACCGGTCAGGCAGACCGGGTCCTCCTGGAGGATGTCGACCTGACCGGCATGGATCTCTCCGGCGGCAGACTCACCGAATCCAGGCTGCGATCCGTGACGCTGAGCGACACGGATCTCTCTGCAGCCTCGGTGCTGGAATCGGACTGGGAGCGGGTGAGCTCGCCGCATCTGAAGGCCCCCCGCTCCACCTGGAGGGACGTCTCGATCGAGGGCAGCCGCTTCGGCGTCGCGGAGCTCTACGACGCCGGGATCAGCGGGCTGGTGCTGCGCGGCTGCAAGCTGGACCTGGTGAATCTGCGCAACGCGGTCCTGACGGACGTCGTGTTCGAACATTGCACCATCACGGAGCTGGACATCTCCGGTGCCCGAGCCACCCGGGTGAGGTTCTCCGACTGCACCATCGGCACCCTGGAGGCCAGCGGAGCCCGGCTGAAGGATGTCGACCTGCGCGGAGCCCAGCTGAGCCGGATCGTCGGGCTCGCCGGACTGAAGGGAGCGGTGATCAGCGAGGAACAGCTGGTGGAGCTGGCCCCTTCCCTGGCGCAGCACCTGGGACTGGTCGTGACCGGCTGACCCTCCTATCGCTTCGGTGCCCGGAACCGCTCAGGACGCTGCCAGCAGATCCCCCAGACGCCGAATGCCGGCGACCATCTGTTCATGCGGAACGCTGGCGTAGCTGAACCGCGCGTAGTGCGAGGCCTGCGTCGCAGGGGATGTCGTCGGGAAGAAGGTCTCGCCGGGGACGTAGGCGACCCGGGCCTTCGGCAGCACCTGCTCGGCCATGAACCCGGCGGCATCGAAGCCTTCCGGGAAGGTCACCCAGGTGAACAGGCCGCCCTCGGGCCGGGTGAACTGCACCCCGGCGGGGAAGCTCTCCGCCATGGCGCCCACCATCGCGTCGCGCTTGGCCCGGTAGGCCGGGCGGACGGCCTCGAGGTGGGCATCGAGGTCGAACTCGGTCAGGAACCGCGCGGTGGCCGTCATGTTCAGCGTGGACGACTGGGTGTCGGCCGCCAATTTGAGCAGCTCGAGCTTCGCCAGAATGCTTCGATGCGCCACCGCGTACCCCATCCGCAGCCCCGGCGCGAGCGTCTTGGAGAAGCTGCCCAGATGGATCACCCGACCCTCGGTGTCCAGGGAGTGCAGCGTCGGGAGCTGTTCACCCTCGAAGCGGAGTTCCCGGTAGGGGGTGTCTTCCAAGACGATGAGGTCGTGCTCGTGGGCCAGTTCGAGCAGGCGATGGCGGCGCTGGGTGCTCAGCGTGACGCCGGTGGGGTTCTGGAAATCCGGGATGGCATAGATGAACTTCGCCCGCGGGGTGTCGGCCAGCACCTGTTCCAGGGACTCCATGTCCATGCCGTCCTCGTCGAGGGCCACCGGGGCATAGTCCGGTTCGTAGGGGTTAAAGGCCACGAGTGCCCCCAGAAAGGTGGGGTTCTCCGTGACGATCGCGTCGCCGGGGTTGATCAACAGTTTCGCGACCAGGTCGAGGCCCTGCTGGGCGCCCTGAAGCACCAGAACGTCGTCGGCGCCGCAGGTCGACCCGTCGCGGACCATCCGCTCAGCGATCTGCGCTCGCAGGGCGGGAATGCCCGCGGTGCCGGTGTACTGCAGAGCGGTGCGGCCCTGCTCACGCAGGACGTGGTCATAGACCTCACGAAGCTGCGCGACGGGGAACAGGCCCGGGTCTGGGTAGCCTCCGCCGAACGAGGTGATCGACGGGTCGTCGCCGAGCTGCAGCAGCTGGCGGATGGCTGAGGGCCGGACCCGTCGGATCCGTTGCGCGAAGTGGTGTTCCATGATGTCCTCTCGAGGGCGGAGCCCGAGAGTTGAGACTAACGGAAGACCCGGCGACCTTGCGGCGCCTGGATCATGTGTCGCTGCTGACGCGGCGAGCCAGTGCGGGGTAGTCGATCACCAGGCCATAGGAGTCCACGGTCAGATCCGCGCTGAAGTCTCGACTGGAGCTGCTGTAGCGCACCAGCCTGCGGTCACCGGCCCACAGGGAGGAGTAGATCTGCTCGCTGCGCAGCACGCGAAGCGACGGCATCTCCACCCAGGCCATGATGAGCCGGGTCTCCTCCACCTCCCGGTCCAGCAGTCCGAGCCGACGGATGGGCATGGTGTTGGTGACCGGGCAGAGTCCGAGATCGCAGTCGATCGCTCCGTCGAGGATCCCCGGATCGGCGAGCCCCGGCGGTGGCAGCTGGGTATCACCGCCGGTGCTCGCCTTTGCGCTCCACCTTCCTTCCGCCGACCGGATCAGCTCCAGGGAGCGCGACCAGCCGAAGCCGCGGGTGGTCACCCGCAGGGCTCGCGTCGTCCACTCGGGAGCGACGTCGAGCTCCCAGCTGGAGCTGAAGTGCCGGGTCTGCGCGCCTCCGACGGCGCGCGCCAGCTTCAAGAGGGCCGACCGAAAGGCTCCGCGATTGACCCACCCCAGACCAGCGCCGGCATGATCGAATAGGTGATGTCAGCGATTCAACGATCCAGGGGGAGCAGATGACCACCGTCGCAGAACAGGTCGGCGCCTACCTCGCCCGGCTCGGTGTCGGTCACGCCTTCGGCGTCGTCGGCAGCGGCAACTTCGTCGTCACCAACGCCTTGCGCCACGCTGGGGTGCCGTTCACCGCCTCCAGGCATGAGGGCGGCGCGGCGACGATGGCGGACGCGTACTCCCGGATGAGTGGAGAGGTCAGCGTATTGAGCCTGCACCAGGGGTGCGGCCTGACCAACGCCGGCACCGGGATCAGCGAGGCGGCGAAGTCCCGCACCCCCATGATCGTGCTGGCCGCAGAGTCCGCCGCCCATCAGGTGAATTCCAACTTCGCCATGGACCAGAGCGGCTTCGCCCGCGCTCTGGGCGCCGAGTCCGACCGTGTCCACTCCGCGGAATCGGCGCTCGCCGACACGCTGAGGGCCTACCGGAAAGCGGTCAGAGATCGCCGCACGGTGGTCCTGAACCTTCCCCTGGACCTCCAGGTCGCAGCGGCGGTCGGAGAGATCCCGCAGCTCGGCGTGGAACCCCGACCCGAGATCACGCCGTCCCAGGCCGAGCTCGAGCCGCTCATCGACGCGCTCTCGCGCAGCCAGCGGCCGGTCTTCCTGGCGGGGCGCGGCGGACGCGGCGCGAAGGCGGAGATCGCCGCGCTGGCCCAGGCGAGCGGGGCGCTGCTGGCCACCAGCGCGGTGGCGAAGGGGCTGTTCACCGGCGAAGACTTCAGCCTGGGCATCTCAGGCGGCTTCGCCTCACCGCTCAGCGCGGAGCTGATCCGTGATGCCGACCTGATCGTGGCATTCGGCTGCGCCCTGAACATGTGGACCACGCGGCACGGGAAGCTCATCGGCCCCGATGCGGTGGTCGCCCAGATCGACGTGGAGGACTCCGCGCTGGGCGCGCATCGACCGGTGGACCTCCCGATCCTCGGCAGTGCGGCCGGCGTGGCCGGGGCCCTGCTGGAGGCGTTCGACGGTCGCGAGAGGACCGGTTACCGCACCGCTGAGGTGCGCGAGCGCATCGCCACCGGCTCCCGCTGGGACCAGACGCCGACCGAGGTCCTGGGCACTCCGGGACAGAGCGTGGATCCGCGGGAGCTCTCCAAGGAGATCAATCGCCTTCTTCCCGCCGAGCGCATCGTCAGCATCGACTCCGGAAACTTCATGGGATACCCCAGTCAGTACTTCGACGTCCCGGACGAGTTCGGCTTCTGCTTCACCCAGGCGTTCCAATCGATCGGACTCGGTCTGTACACAGCGATCGGGTCAGCGCTGGCGCAGCCCGGGCGGATGCCGGTGCTGGGAACGGGCGACGGGGGATTCCTGATGGCCGTCCAGGAGCTGGAGACAGCGGTGCGGCTGAAGCTGCCGCTGGTCGTGGTGGTCTACAACGATGCCGCCTACTCCGCCGAGGTGCACCATTTCGGTGCAGATCAGGATCTGGCGACGGTGACGTTCCCGGACACGGACATCGCCGCGATCGCCCGAGGATTCGGCGCCGAAGGACTCACCGTCCGCTCCACCGAGGACCTGGAACCCTTGCGTGCATGGGTGGCGTCTGAACCCACCGGTCCGGTGGTGATCGATGCGAAGATCGCAGACGATGGAGGCTCCTGGTGGCTGGCGGAGGCTTTCAAGGGGCACTGACGCTCCGATATCCTCACCAGAAATCCCCTGACCAGAAAAAGGTGGAACCACATGACCGCAGTGAACGCGCTGATCGCTGGCCTGTCCGACAACTCCGTGCGCATCGTCGACCTGACCAATCCACTCTCGGCCTCGACGCCGACGCTGAAGCTGCCGGAGCCCTTCGCCAACCTGATCGACTTCAGCTTGGACAAGGTCGCCGAATACGACGCGCCGGGTCCGTTCTGGAAGCACCACAACATCCACACCGGGGAACACGTCGGAACCCACATCGACGCCCCGGTGCACTGGGTCTCAGGACGCAAGGGCCACGATGTGTCCTCCATCCCGCCCGAACGGCTGATCGGGCCTGCCGCGGTGCTGGACGTCAGGGCGCAGGTCGAGCAAGATCCGGACTTCCTGCTGCAGATCGATGACATCCGTGCCTGGGAGACCGAGCATGGCCCCTTGCCGGAGAACGGCTGGCTGCTGCTGCGCACCGGCTGGGACCGCTTCTCCCAGGATCAGGAGGCCTTCCTCAACGCCGACGAGACCGGCTCACACACCCCCGGCATCTCGGCAGAGGCGGCCCTGTGGATCGCGGAGCAGACCTCGCTCTCGGGCATCGGCGTGGAGACGGTCGGGATCGACGCCGGCCGCGGCGCCGAGCTCGACCCGCCCTTCCCGGTCCACTATCACCTGCTGGGCAACGACAAGTACGGGATCACCTCGCTACAGAACCTGGACAAGCTGCCAGCGACAGGGGCGATGCTCGTGGTGGCGCCGCTGCCGATCGTGGACGGGACCGCGAGCCCGTCCCGGGTCTACGCGCTGGTCCAGGACTCGGAATAGCTGCGACGGGGCGACGTCGAGTCCGGCGCTGGAGGATTCTCGATCGTGATCCACGGTGCAGCTCAGGGGTCCGGAACCGAGAAAGACCCCCTGGCCTGGACATCCAGGTCAGAGGGTCTTCGTGGAGCCGCCTGCCGGAATCGAACCGGCGACCTATTCATTACGAGTGAATCGCTCTACCGACTGAGCTAAGGCGGCGTGGCGCTGCGGTGAGGCGCACGAGGGTTCACTTTACTGGTGCACCTCACCGCGGTCAAAGCTCGCTCAGTCGTGGGCCGGGACCACCATCACTGGAGCGGTCGCGTGATGCAGCAGCTCCCGGGAGACCGAGCCCAGCAGCGCGCTGCGCACCCCGCCGTGACCTCTGGTGCCCACCACGGTGAGCTGGACCTGCCCGCTCATCTCGTGGAGCACGTTGACCGGGTAGCCCTCCTCCACCGAGCCGGAGACGGCGAGCTCGGGGAACTGCGCCTGGACCCAGCCGACCTCGACGTCGAGATCCCGATTGAGGTCGTCCACCCGGGTCTGCACGATCGCCTGCTCGCGGGCGGCCAGCTCCGGGTACCACATGGCCGCCGTCGTCAGCGGGGGCAGCGCCATGATCAGCTGCAGCCGGGTGCCGTGGCTGATCGCCGTGCGGGCGGCCTCCACCGCGGCCTTGCGCGAGTGTGCGGAGCCGTCGATGCCGACCACCACGGGGCGGGTATCTGGGGTGCTGATCGCTTCGGCGCCCTCGCCCACGCTGGACTCCTGGGTATGCGGGACGACCACCGTGGGGGAGTGGGCGTGGGAGGGAAGCGCCGCCGCGACGGAGCCCAGGATGCGTCCGGTGAACCCGCCACGTCCGCGGCTTCCCACCACGCAGAGCTCCGCGGAGCCGGAGAGGTTGACCATCACCCCGGAGGCGTCGCCGTGCTCCAACCGGTAGGTGACCTCACCGGCATGTCCGGCCAGCTGCTCCTGCGCCAGGTTCAGCGTCTTCTCCGTCGCCTGCCGGGCCAGGGTCTGGCCGCCGGAGTCCGGGAAGCTCTCCAGGTACCCGCTCACCGCCGGGGGAATCGTGTAGGAGCTCATCACCGTCAGCGGGAGGCCCCGGAAGTGTGCCTCTCTCGCGGCCCAGCGCAGCGCGGAGGTGGCATTGGCCGAACCGTCGAATCCGACGAGGACACCCAGGGGCCGCGGCGCCCGAGTCTGTTCACCGGCAGCGGCGGGCTCCGCGGCAGTGGATGGGTGAGCGTCGTGGGTCTGGGCGGAGTCGTGTGACGCCGCAGCGGGTGTGACAGGGACTTCATTGTTCATGGCAGTGTCCTAACGCAGATCAGCTGAATGGTGCCGATGAGTCAGGTGCGCCGCATGGACGTCGTCGTCACCGGTAGTCAGAGTCTACTCGCGCTCTTCTACAAGCGGTAGAAGAACCCTCAGCAGTCTGCGCGACCCTCGCTGAGCTCCCCGTCGAGGAGGTAGCCGTCCACCGCCTCGTCCACGCAGCTGTTGCCGGTGCGATAGGCGAGATGACCTTCTCCCTCGCGGATGATCAGCGAAGACTGCGGCACCTGTTCGTGCATGTTCTCGGCCCACTCCACCGGGGTGGCCGGGTCACCGGTGGTGCCGATCATCAGCAGCTCGTCGACCTCGCCGAGATCCGGATACCAGGGTTCGGACACGTTCTCTGCGGGCCACTCGCCGCACACCACCGCACGGTGCCCGAGATAGGGCCCGAAGGTCGGTGCCTCCTCGGAGACCTCGTCGAACTCGGCGTCGATCTGCTCCTGGTCCTGCGGCATGGGGTAGTCCAGGCACATCACGGCGTTGAAGGCGAAGCTGTTGATCCATTCATAGCTGCCGTCGGGGCTGCGCCCGGCCTGCAGGTCAGCGAAATACTGGAAGGCCGTGAAGTCCTGCTGCACCAGGGCCATGGTCAGCGCCTCGGAGAGCAGCGGCCAGCTCGCACGGCTGTACATCGGGGTGATGAACCCGCTCACCACGGTGGAGACGTTGATCGTCCGACCATCCGCGCCCTGCGTCGGAGTCTCAGCGACACCGGCGAAGAGGTCCTGCACGCGCTCGAGAACCTCGTCCTCGCTGTCCCCGGCGGGGCAGGTCTCCTGCTCGACGCACCACTGCGCGTAGTTCGCAAGCGCTTCCTCGAAGCCGACCGCCTGTCCCTTGTTCAGCTCGTGCGCGTCGAGGGAGACGTCCAGCATCCCGTCCAGCACGAAGCGCCCCACCCGAGGGCCATAGTGCTGGGCGTAGGTCATACCCAGCTTGGTGCCGTAGGAGAAGCCCAGGTAGTTCAGCTCGTCCTGATCCAGCGCGGCCCGGATCACATCCATATCCCGGACCGCGGACAGCGTGTCCACATGCCCCAGCAGGGCGCCGCTCTCGGACTCGCATTTCGCGGTCAGCTCGGCGGCCGACTCGCGCGCCTCGGTGTAGGCGGCGTCGGAATCGAGCTGCTCCTCGGAGACCTGCTCGCGGTACTCGTCCATCTCGGCGTCGTCCAGGCAGGTCACCGGCGCGGACCGGTGCACCCCGCGCGGGTCGAAGCCGATGATGTTGTATCCCTCGGCGAGCTCCTCGCTGAATGCGATCGAGAGCGTGTCTGCCACGGCGTCGTACCCGGAGGAGCCGGGACCGCCCGGGTTGGTGAGCAGATACTCGGCGTCGTCCCCGCCGGTCTCGGAGCTGATGATCTGGATCTCGAGATCCTCCTGCGCACCGGGCTCGGCCCAGTCCATGGGCACCGTGACATCGGCGCACAGCATGGTCTCCGCACAGGAGCTCCACTCGAGGTCCTGCTCGTAGTACTCGGTGTAGTCCTCGGCGGCGCCGGGAAGCTCCTCGGCCGGGACCGAGGTCGCGGTCACCGGCTCCGCCTTGGCGCCCTGCGTCCCGGGCGTGGCCTCGGTGCCGGAGGCCTCATCCCCGCCGGAGTTCACACAGCCCGAGAGCAGCAGCGCGGCAGCGGCGGCGAGGCTGATCAGTCGGACCCTGCGCGGACGGACGAGATTCTCAGGCACGGGACCTCCCGGGTAGGAACTGCATCATCAGAGCCTCCATGGCCAGCAGCGGAGGGACGTTCTGCGTGATCCGGGTCCGGGCGGCGTTGATCGCGTCCAGCCCGGCCAGGGTCTGCTCCGCGCTGAGCGACTCCGCGTAGCGGTGCAGCTCCTCGCGCAGATGTTCGTTGATCAGCTCGGCGCCGGTGCCGAGCTTCAGGCTGAGCACGTCCCGGAAGACCGCGGTGAGATCGATCAGCGCCCGGTCCAGGGAATCGGCGACGGCGCGCTTGGCCCGCCGAGTGTTCTCCTCTTCGAGCTTCTTGAACTGGCTGCGCAGCTTCGGCGGGATCTTCTCCTCGGGATCCAGTCCCAGCGACCGGCGCAGCGAGGCCTGCTCGACCTCCAGCCGCGCCTCAGCGGTGCTCGCCGCATCCGCCTGGGTCATCTCCACCAGGGAGCCCGCGGCCTTGATCGCGGCCGAGGAGGAGGTCAGCCGCAGCGGGAGGGTGATCACCTGCTCGCGACGACGGCGCGCCTCCGGGTCCCGGGCGAGCCGGCGCGCGACGCCGATGTGGTTCTGTGAGACCCGCGCGGCGAACTGGGCCTGCTGCTCGTTCAGCCCGTCCCGGGTGATCAGCAGCTGCGCGACCGCGGCAGTGGGTGGGATCCGCAGGCTCACCAGGCGGCAGCGCGAGCGGATGGTGACCAGCACGTCCGCCGGACTCGGGGCGCAGAGCACCCAGAGCGTGTGCGGCGGCGGCTCCTCGATCGCCTTGAGCAGCACGTTGGTGGCGCGCTCGGTCATCCGGTCCGCGTCCTCGACCACGATCACCCGCCAGCGGGCACCCTGCGGCTTCTCCTGCGCGGTGGTGATCAGCTCGCGGACGTCGTCGATCTTGTAGGTCACGTTCTCGGTGGAGACCAGCTTCACCGAGGGGTGGCTCTCCGCGGCGACCAGCCGGCAGGTCCGGCATTCGCCGCAGCCGCGGGCGGCAGGCTCGTCCTGTTCACAGTTCAGCGCAGCGGCGAAGGCACGTGCGGCGTTGGAGCGCCCCGACCCCGGGGGACCGGTGAACAGCCACGCATGGGCCGGGGTCCCCGACCCCGCGGCGCGGCGCAGCTGTTCGACGACGGCGTCCTGCCCGACCAGCTCGGTGAAGACGCTCATGGGTTCAGCCGCTCCTGACGCAGCAGCTCCTGGACCCGGGTGCGGATCGCGGCCTGCAGCTCCTGCGCGGATCCGGCGGCGTCGAGCACCAGGTAGCGCTCGGGTGCTGAGTCTGCGCGGGCGAGGAACGCGTGGCGCAGCCGATCGTGGAAGGCGTCCTCGGCAGACTCGATCCGGTCAGAGAGCCCCGCCCGGCCCTCGCGGCGAGCCCGGGCGGCGGCCGGGTCGATGTCCAGCACCACGGTGAGGTCGGGCTGCAGCCCGCCGGTGGCGAAGGCATTGATCTCAGCGACGGCTTCGGTCCCGAGTTCACGGCCGACACCCTGGTAGGCCACCGAGGAATCCACATAACGGTCGCAGAGGACGAAGCGGCCGGCGATCAGCGCCGGCTCGATCCGCTGGACCACATGGGCGGCGCGGGAGGCGGCGAAGAGCAGCGCCTCGGTGCGGGGGTCGACCTCGCCCTGGTCGTGTTCGAGCACCAGAGAGCGGATGCGCTCGCCGATCGCGGTGCCGCCGGGCTCACGGGTGCGCTCGTAGGGCACCGCCTGCTCCTTGAACCAGGACTCGAGCAGGTCCAGCTGGGTGGTCTTGCCGGCGCCGTCGCCGCCTTCGAAGGCGACGAATCCTCCGCGTCTGAGATGGGTCACGGCCCCAGCCTACCCAGCCCCGGTGACACGGACGTGACACGGAGTTCCGGCGGGGATCCGGTCAGTCGCATGCGGCAGAGCGGATCCCTGACACCGGCTGCGGTACCGTAACGGTGTGAACCAGCACGAACGCACCTTTGTGGTCAGCGCGGGCCGCGGCCCCCACGGTCCGAACCAGCCCGTCAACATGCCGGTGGACTTCACCTCCACGTATTCCTACCGGCCCGGCGTCCACGCCGCCATGGACTACGCCCGCGAGGGAATGCCCTCCTGGTCGCCGCTGGAGGAGCTGCTGGCCCAGCTCGAGGCCGGCACCCGGACCAGCCACCAGTCGCAGGGTCTGGTCACCACCGCCGAGGAGCACCCGATCCAGGTGCTGCCCGGACTGCTGTTCTCCTCCGGAATGGCCGCCATCTCCGCCGTCGTGCACCTGCTGGCCCCCGGAAGCCACCTGATCATGCCGCGGCACAGCTACATGGGCTTCTCCACGCTGGCCCAGCAGATGGCGGACCAGGGTCTGCTCACGCTGCACCGGGTGGACATCGCCGACACCGAGCAGGTCCTGAGCGCCGTGCATGACGTCTCCACCCTGGCCAGCGCCCAGGACACGCAGGTGATGCTCTGGGTCGAGTCCCCGACGAACCCGATGCTGGAGATCGCCGATCTCCCCGCGCTGCTCGCCGCCGCGAAGCGACGCGGGGTGCTCACCGCGGTGGACAACACCTTCGCGACCCCGCTGCGCCAGCGTCCGCTGGTCCACGGCGCCGATGTGGTGGTCCACTCGGTGACCAAGTTCCTCTCCGGACACTCGGATCTCATCATGGGCGCCGCGATCACAGCTGACCCCGAGCTCCACGCGCGGCTGCATCAGCACCGCACCCTGCACGGCGCGATCCCGGGGCCGATGGAGGTCTTCCTCGCCCTGCGCGGCGTGCGGACCCTGGCGCTGCGCCTCGACGCCTCGGAGTCCAACGCCGGCGAGCTGGCCCGCCGGCTGGATGAGCTCAGCCGGGACGCCGGACTTCCGCTGCGCAAGGTCAACTACCCCGGCCTGAGCTCGCACCCGCAGCACCAGCGTGCCGCAGAGCAGCTCGGCGGGTTCGGCGCGATCCTGACCATCGAGGTCGACGCCGACCGGCCCGGTGCAACAGCCTCAGACTCTGGACAGCCTCAGTCCGGCGACTCCGGTGCTGGCGAGCGGATCACCAGCCAACGCACCGAGGCCGAGGTGGCCGACGCCGTGCTCAGCGCGCTTGCGCTCTGGACCCCGGCCACCAGCCTGGGCGGCGTGGAATCGCTGGCCGAGCGCCGTCGTCGTCATCCCGGCGAACCGTCCTCGGTCCCTGACGGGCTGATCCGGCTCTCGGTGGGCATCGAGGACGTCGAGGATCTGTTCGCAGATCTGCTCAACGCGTTGCGCACCGCCGCAACCGGGGAGCCCATCCGATAACATCGGGGTATGCAGTCACCCCTCTCTGACATCTGGCGCTTCGTCCTGCTGGCCGAAGGCTGGATGCACCTCGCCTTCGCGCTGGTCTGCCTCGGTCTGGCCATCGTCGCGCTGGTCAAGTGCATCCCCAAGAACGCGCAGCGCTTCGACATCGCCTTCAAGCGGACCAAGGGCTTCTGGCTCGGCATGACCGGCGGCGCCGTCGTGCTGGCCCTGCTCGGGGCTGCCGGAGCCGGTCCCTTCGGCCTGATCTTCCCGGTGGCCGCGGCCTGCATGGCGATGGTCTACCTCACCGACGTCAACCCCGAAGTCTCCGACTGACCTTGTCATCGGTCGCCTGAACCGGCGCCGCTGACCGCGCTCCCGCGCTGATTTCCACGTTCGACTCCGAAAGGGAGACACACTCCTATGGCCTATGACCTGATCCTGCTCCGCCACGGGCAGAGCGACTGGAACGAGAAGAACCTCTTCACCGGCTGGGTGGATGTGCCGCTGACCGCGCTGGGCCGCGAAGAGGCCGCACGCGGCGGGGAGCTGCTCAAGGAGCACCAGCTGCTTCCCGACGTGGTCCACACCTCGCTGCTGCAGCGCGCGATCACCACCTCACACCTGGCGCTGGAGACCGCTGACCGGCTCTGGATCCCGGTCAAGCGCGACTGGCGGCTCAACGAGCGCCACTACGGTGCGCTCCAGGGCAAGGACAAGGCCGAGACGCTGGCGCAGTACGGCGAAGAGCAGTTCATGATGTGGCGCCGCTCCTACGACACCCCGCCGCCGGAGATCGCCGCCGACGACGAGTTCTCCCAGCTGGGGGATCCGCGCTACGCCGATCTCGGCGACTCCGCACCGCGCACCGAATGCCTCAAGGACGTCGTGGACCGGATGCTGCCCTACTGGGAGTCCGCCGTGGTGCCGGATCTGCGCGAGAACAAGACCGTGCTGCTCGCAGCGCACGGCAACTCGCTGCGCGCGCTGGTGAAGCACCTCGACGGCATCTCCGACGAGGACATCGCCGGGCTGAACATCCCCACCGGCATCCCGCTGCACTACCAGCTGGGCGAGGATCTCAAGCCGCTGAACCCCGGTGGCACCTACCTCGACCCCGAGGCCGCCAAGGACGCGATCAAGGCCGTGGCGAACCAGGGCAAGAAGTAGCCTGCACCACAAGAAAGCCCCTCAGACATCAGGCGATGTCCGAGGGGCTTTTTCGTATGTCCCGGAGGGCTCAGTGCTCGCGGGAGTCCCAGGCACCGGTGACCAGGTAGTCGACCTTGTTCGCGACCGAGACCGCATGATCGCCGAAGCGCTCGAAGAACCGGCTCACCAGGGTGGAGTCCACGCTGGTGGCCGCGCTCTGGCCCCAGTCATCGGCGGCGACGATGGTGAACACGGAGGCGTGCAGATCATTGAGCTGCTCGTTCAGCGCGTGGATCTCCGCGACCAGGTGCAGCTCGCGGGTCTCCAGCAGGGTGATCAGCCGGGAGGAGATCTCGGTGGCGAGCTTCGCCATCTTGTCGAAGACCGGATGCAGCGCGTCCGGGGCGACCCGGTCCGGGTAGCGCATCCGGGCCAGCTGCGCGATATGCCGCGCGAGGTCGCCCATGCGCTCCAGCGAGGTGCTCATCCGCAGCGCCCCCACTATCATCCGCAGGTCAGAGGCCACAGGGCCCTGAAGCGCGAGCAGCTCGATGGCCTTCTCGTCGAGCTCGACCTGCAGCCGGTCGATCTGCGCGTCGGCGGCGATGACCTCCTCCGCCAGCTGAAGATCGGTGGTGTCGAAGGCGGTGTAGGCCTTCTCCATCGCTGTGTGGACCAATGTTGTGATCTGGATCAGCTGCTCACCAAGGTTGATGAGGTCTGCCTGAAAGAGCTTTCGCACGTGTTTGCGTTCCTTTCCCGCCGTGGAGTATCCCGACATTGAATCCTTGCTGGTGCACATGAACGCAACCGAAGTCTGCAGTCGACGCGAAGGTGAACGCTGGTTGAACCCTGGGCGCCGCTGCGGGCTTATGGTGCAGCCCACCGGGAGGCGGGCCTAAGCTGTAGGACGTGGATCCCCTGCTCATCGCCGCACTGTCCGGCGTCGTCGGCCTGGCACTGGGCGTTGTCGGCATGTATGCCTTCCGCGTCAGTGAGAAGCAGCGCGGCGCCGGCATCGATGTGGACGAACCCTCGATGCCCGCCGGCGCCACCGAGGTGCTTGCCTCGCTGGGGCTGGCCTATATCGTCGTGGACACCGTGGACGGGGTGGTGCGCGCCAATCCCGCCGCCTACGCCTTCGGCCTGGTCCGCGGACACACCGTGGTCCATCAGCAGCTCCTGAAGCTCACTGCCCGAGTCCGCGGGGACGGGGTGATCATCGACCAAGAGCACGAGCTGGCCCGCGGGCTGCAGGGGGAGACCTCCCTGGTCGTGCACCTGCGCGTGGCCCCGCTGGGAGATGAGTACATCCTGGTCCTCGCCGATGACCGCACCGAGTTCTCCCGGATCGAGGCGGTGCGCAACGACTTCGTCGCCAACGTCTCCCACGAGCTGAAGACCCCGGTCGGGGCGATCTCGCTGCTGGCCGAGACCATCGAGGACGCAGCCGACGACGACGTCGCCGTCCGGCGCTTCACCCAGCGTCTGCACAAGGAATCCCGCCGGCTCGCGGCGCTGGTCCAGGACATCATCGAGCTCTCCCGGGTGCAGGGCAAGAACGTGGTCCATGCCGGCCGCCCGGTGGATTTGGAGGACGTCATCGCCGACGCCGCGGACCGCTCCCGGCTGCCGGCCGAGGCGAAGAACATCGAGCTCAAGATCGGCGGCGCGCTGCCGCACCGGGTCCACGGCGACGCGGACCAGCTCGCCATGGCGTTCCGGAATCTGATCGACAACGCGGTGCGCTACTCCCCGGAGTCCACCCGGGTCGGCATCGGGCTCTCCAGCCGCGACGGGATCGCCCAGGTCACCATCACCGACCAGGGGATCGGCATCGCCAAGGAGGACCAGGAGCGGATCTTCGAACGCTTCTACCGGGTCGACGCCGCCCGTTCCCGGCAGACCGGCGGCACCGGACTGGGTCTGAGCATCGTGAAGCACGTGATCACCAACCACGGCGGCGAGGTCGCGCTGTGGTCCCAGCAGGGGAGGGGCTCCACGTTCACCGTGCGCCTGCCCGAGCTCGACGAGAGCCTCGACACCCTCGAAGGGCTCGGCCGCGGCCTGGCCGAGCTGCCCGAGGCCACCGTTCGCACCGCCATACATCGTTCTGCCTCGCGTCACAGTGCAGAGAATCCGGCACCCCAGCGGGCCGGCGAAGGAGGAAACGCGTGACCAGAATTCTGCTCGTCGAGGATGAACCCTCATTCTCGGAGGCCCTGTCCTACACCCTCGAGAAGGAGGGCTACGACGTCGTCGTCGCGGAGAACGGCCTCGACGCCGTCGAGATCTTCACCCGGGAGGGTGCCGACCTCGTCCTGCTGGACCTGATGCTCCCCGGCCAGTCCGGCACCGAGGTCTGCCGGCAGATCCGGCTGCAGTCCAATGTTCCGGTGATCATGCTCACGGCGAAGGACTCCGAGATCGACAAGGTGGTGGGCCTGGAGCTCGGCGCCGACGACTACGTCACCAAGCCCTACTCCTCCCGCGAGCTGCTCGCCCGGGTCCGTGCGGTGCTGCGCCGCCGGGTCGAGACCGAGGTCGACGACGGCTCGATGGTCACCGCGGGACCGGTGAGCATGGACATCGAACGCCACACCGTGGAGGTCCAGGGCACGCCGCTGAGCCTGCCGCTGAAGGAGTTCGAGCTCCTGGAGATGCTGCTGCGCAACGCCGGACGCGTGCTCACCCGGGGCCAGCTCATCGACCGGGTCTGGGGCTCGGACTACGTCGGAGACACCAAGACCCTCGACGTCCACGTCAAACGGCTCCGCGCGAAGATCGAGCCCGACCCCTCGCGTCCGGAGTACCTGATCACCGTCCGCGGGCTGGGCTACAAATTTGAGTCCTGAACCGGGTCGGTAGACTGGACCAGGTCCCCCCAGCGTCGTCCCCTCAGAGGAGTGTGCATGAGCACCGTCAGCGATTCCGCAGCGCAGAACACCCCCGCAGCTGCACCGTCGGGCACCTCCGGCGCCCAGGCCCGCCAGCCGATCCGACGCGCACTGATCTCGGTCTATGACAAGACCGGGTTGGAGGACCTCGCCACAGGTCTCCACGCTGCCGGGGTCGAGATCGTCTCCACCGGCTCCACCGCCAAGCGCATCGCCGGCGCCGGGATCCCCGTGGTGGAGGTCTCCGAGGTCACCGGCTTCGCCGAATGCCTCGACGGCCGGGTCAAGACCCTGCACCCCCGCGTGCACGCCGGAATCCTGGCCGACCGACGCCGTGAGGACCACCGGGCGCAGCTGGAGGAGCTCGAGATCGAGCCCTTCGACCTGGTCGTGGTGAACCTCTACCCCTTCGCCGACACCGTCGCCTCCGGAGCGGCCGAGGATCAGATCGTCGAGCAGATCGACATCGGCGGTCCCTCGATGGTCCGCGCCGCCGCCAAGAACCACGCCTCCGTGGCCGTGGTGGTGGACCCGCTGCGCTACCACGACATCATCTCCGCGGCCTCGGCCGGAGGCTTCACGCTCGCCGCCCGGCAGCGCCTGGCGGCCCTGGCCTTCGCGCACACCGCCGCCTATGACACCGCCGTCGCGCGCTGGACCTCCCAGCAGTTCGACGACGACTTCGACGCCTCCTCCGTGCCCGCCTCGCCGCTGAACCGCACCGAGAAGAAGCTGAACTTCCCGCCCTACGCCGGGCTCGCGCTGCAGCGCCTGGACACCCTGCGCTACGGCGAGAACGCGCACCAGCCCGCCGCCCTCTACGCCGACTCCAGCGCCCGCCCGGGTCTGGCCCAGGCCGAGACCCTGCACGGCAAGGCGATGAGCTACAACAACTACGTCGACGCCGACGCCGCGGTGCGCACCGCCTTCGACTTCGCCCAGCCCGCCGTGGCGATCATCAAGCATGCCAACCCCTGCGGCGTGGCCGTCGGATCGTCCGTGGCCGAGGCTCACCGCACCGCCCATGCCTGCGACCCGCTCTCCGCCTTCGGCGGGGTCATCGCGGCGAACCGCACCGTGACCGCAGAGATGGCCAAGACCGTCTCGGAGATCTTCACCGAGGTCGTCGTCGCGCCCGCCTTCGAGGAGGAGGCGCTCGCGATCCTGACCAAGAAGAAGAACATCCGACTGCTGCGCCTGCCCGAAGGCCACCGCCGCGACCGGGTGGAGTACAAGCAGATCTCCGGCGGCATGCTGCTCCAGGCCTCCGACGCGGTGGACGCCGAGGGTGACACCCCCTCGGGCTGGAAGCTGGTCTCCGGCGAGGCCGCCGACGAGCAGATGCTCGCCGACCTGGACTTCGCCTGGCGGGCGATCCGCTCGGTGAAGTCCAACGCGATCCTGCTGACGAAGAACCAGGCCACGGTCGGGATCGGCATGGGTCAGGTCAACCGGCTGGACTCCTGCCGGCTCGCCGTCCAGCGCGCGAACACCCTGGGCGGAGACGGGGTGGAGCGGGCCCGCGGGTCCGTGGCCGCCTCCGACGCGTTCTTCCCGTTCGCCGACGGGCTGCAGAGCCTGATCACCGCCGGAGTGCGCGCCGTCGTGCAGCCCGGCGGATCCCAGCGCGACGAGGAGGTCATCTCCGCAGCTCGCGAGGCCGGCCTGACCATGTACCTCACCGGCACCCGCCACTTCTTCCACTGATCGGCCCATCTTCACCGATCGACACCTCGGCTGATCACCCCCGCTGCCGACCTGATCCGCGGCCGGACCGCATGCCCCGGCCGCGGGGCCGGCCGCCCTATGCCTGCTCGGCACCCTCGAAAGGGTGGAACCCGTGAACGAACTGCTTGACGAGCTGGAAGACATGATCCGTGAGGAGCGCCTCACGGACCTGCGCCACGCCCTGGAAGAGCTCAACGTCGGCGACATCGTCGACTTCCTGGAACGCCTGGGCGTGAAGGACCGCGCGGTGGCCTTCCGGCTGCTCTCCAAGGGCACCGCGGTCGAGGCGTTCGACCTGCTCGACCAGGCGCTGCAGGGCGAGATCATCGAGGGCCTCAAAGACGCCGAGGTCGCGCACTACTTCGAGTCACTGGACCCCGATGACCGGGTCCGGCTGATGGATGAGCTGCCCGCCTCGGTGGCCCGCCGGATGATGCGCCACCTGGATCCGCGCGAGCGCAGCCTGACCAGCATCGTGCTGGGCTACCCCAACGGCACCATCGGACGCGAGATGAGCCCGGAGTTCGTCGCGATCCCGGAGCACTGGACCGTCGCCGAGGCGATGGAGAAGGTCAGCAAGGCCGGCGAGGACGCCGAGACGCTCTACACCCTGCCCGTGGTGGACCCGGGTCGGCTGCTCAAGGGCGTCGTCTCGCTGCGCGACCTGGTCAGCAACAGCCCAGACACCCCCATCGCGGACCTGATGCGCGAGGCCGACTCGGTCGACGCCGATCACGACGCCGAGGACGCCGCCCGCATGTGCGCCGACCGCAAGCACCTCGCCGTGCCGGTCACCGACTCCGAACACCGGGTGGTCGGGATCTTCACGGTCGACGACGCGCTGGACATCCTCGAGCGCGCCGAATCCGAGGACGCCGCCCGCCACGGCGGCGCCGAGCCGCTGAACCGTCCCTACCTCTCCACCCCGGTGCTGCAGATCATGCGCTCCCGCGTGGTGTGGCTCCTGGTCCTGGCGCTGGGTGCCGCGCTCACCGTGCAGGTGCTCGACGTCTTCGAGGGCGCCATCGAATCCATGGTGGTGCTCAGCCTGTTCGTGCCGCTGCTGATCGGCACCGGCGGCAACTCCGGCAACCAGGCCGCCACCACGGTCACCCGTGCCCTGGCGCTGGGTGACGTGGGCACCCGTGACGTGTTCAAGGTGCTCTGGCGCGAGGTCCGGGTGGGCATCACCCTGGGTGCGACCCTCGGAGTGCTGGGCTTCCTGGTCGCGGGGCTCTTCTACGGCTGGGACCTGGGCATCGTCGTCGGGCTGACCCTGCTGTCCATCTGCACCCTGGCCGCCTCCGTGGGCGGGCTCATGCCGCTGCTGGGCAAGAAGCTCGGCGCCGACCCGGCAGTCTTCGCCAACCCGTTCATCTCCACCTTCGTGGACGCCACCGGACTCATCGTGTACTTCATGATCGCCCGCGCCGTGCTGGGAATCTGATCGCCCGGGCCAGCAGGGCCATCTGAGGTAGATTTGTGACCAGGGAAACAACATAAGACCAAACTTGAGGAGATCCATGCCGACGGCAAAGATCATCTATACCAACACCGACGAAGCGCCGATGCTGGCCACCTTCTCCCTGAAGCCCATCGTGGAGGGCTTCGCCGCCCCCGCCGGGGTCGAGGTCGAGACCCGCGACATCTCCCTCGCAGGCCGCATCATCTCGCAGTTCCCGGAGTACCTCCGCGAGGACCAGCGCGAGAGCGACGCCCTGGCAGAGCTCGGCGATCTGGCGAAGACGCCCGAAGCCAACATCGTGAAGCTGCCGAACATCTCAGCCTCAGCACCCCAGCTCAAGGCCGCCATCGCCGAGCTGCAGTCCGCCGGCTATGCGCTGCCCGACTTCCCTGAGTCCCCCTCCACCGACGAGGAGCGCGACGTGCGCGCCCGCTACGGCAAGGTCCAGGGCTCCGCGGTGAACCCGGTGCTGCGCGAGGGCAACTCGGACCGCCGGGCCCCCGCCTCGGTGAAGAACTACGTGCGCGCCAACCCGCACTCCATGGGGGACTGGAGCGCAGACTCCAAGACCAACGTGGCCACCATGGAGTCCGGTGACTTCGCCGCCAACGAGCAGTCAGTGGTGCTCGACACCGAGGACACGCTCACCATCACCCACGTCTCCACCGAGGGCACCTCCACGGTGCTCAAGGAATCCCTCCCGGTCAAGGCCGGCGAGGTCGTCGACGCTACCGTGATGCGCGCCGCCGAGCTCGACGCGTTCCTCGCCGCCCAGGTCGCCCGCGCCAAGGAGGAGGACGTCCTCTTCTCCGCTCACCTGAAGGCCACCATGATGAAGGTCTCGGACCCGATCATCTTCGGCCACATCGTGCGCGCCTTCCTCCCGACGGTCTTCGAGAAGCACGGCAAGACCCTCTCCGAGGCAGGGCTCTCGGCCAACGACGGCCTGGCCTCGATCCTCGCCGGCGCCGAGAAGCTCGGCGAGGCCGGAGACGCCATCAAGGCCGAGATCAAGCAGGGACTGGCCGACGGTCCCCGGATGTCCATGGTCGATGACGCCAAGGGCATCACCAACCTGCATGTCCCCTCCGACGTGATCGTGGACGCCTCCATGCCCGCGATGATCCGCAACGGCGGCAAGGCCTGGGGTCCCACCGGAGAGACCGACGACACCCTCGCGGTCATCCCCGACTCCTCCTACGCCGGGGTCTACCAGGCGGTCATCGAGGACTGCCGAGCGCACGGCGCCTACGACCCGACCACCATCGGCACCGTGCCCAACATCGGGCTGATGGCGCAGAAGGCCGAGGAGTACGGCTCCCACGACAAGACCTTCGAGATCGACGCCGCCGGCACCGTGCAGGTCACCAACGCCGCCGGTGACGTGCTCCTCGAGCACGAGGTCTCGGTCGGCGACATCTGGCGCGCCTGCCAGACCAAGGACGCCCCGATCCAGGACTGGGTGAAGCTGGCCGTGACCCGCGCCCGCGAGTTCGGCACCCCCGCAGTGTTCTGGCTCGATGAGAAGCGCGCCCACGACCGCACCATGATCGCCAAGGTCGACCACGCCCTGGCCGAGCTGGACACCGACGGGCTCGAGATCAAGATCCTCGACCCGGTGGCCGCCACGAAGTACACCGTGGAGCGGCTGCGTCGCGGCGAGGACACCATCTCGGTGACCGGCAACGTGCTGCGCGACTACCTCACCGACCTCTTTCCGATCCTCGAGCTGGGCACCTCGGCGAAGATGCTCTCCATCGTGCCGCTCATGGCAGGCGGCGGCCTGTTCGAGACCGGCGCAGGCGGCTCCGCGCCGAAGCACGTCCAGCAGCTCGCCGAGCAGAACTACCTGCGCTGGGACTCCCTGGGTGAGTTCTTCGCCCTGGTGCCCTCGCTGGAGAAGTACGCCGAGCAGGCTCAGGCGCCGAAGGCCAAGGTGCTGGCGTCGGCGCTGGACCGCGCCACGGCCACCTTCCTGATGGAGAACCGCTCCCCGGGACGCAAGATCGGCACCATCGACAACCGCGGCTCGCACTTCTACCTGGCCATGTACTGGGCCCAGGAGCTCGCCGCGCAGACCGAGGACAACGAGCTGGCCCAGCGCTTCGCCTCGGTGGCAGAGGCGCTGACCTCCAACGAGGAGCAGATCCTGAGCGAGCTCAACGGCGTTCAGGGCGAACCGGTGGATCTGGGCGGCTACTACCGTCCCGACGAGGCCAAGGCCTTCGCCGCGATGCGCCCCTCGGCCACGCTGAACAGCATCATCGACGGCCTCAAAGGCTGATCCGTCCCGGCGTCTCACCCGCCGCTGACCGGTTCTGTCGGGCCTGACCTGGGCCTGGCAGAACATGGCAGCGGCGGGGAATGCGCCGTGTGGGGGAGCGGTCATGACAGGATGAATCCATGACTTCTCGACTCCACATCATGCCCCAAGGCGACGCCGAGCTTCTGGCCGGGCTGCGCGAGCAGGGCGCCGACATCGTCGGTCACGATGAACAGCCCGCGGGCATCATCGTCACCGGCATGTTCAAGAAGCTCAACCTCACCGAGGTCCTCGAGGCGAACCCCCAGGTGAGGTGGGTCCAGCTGCCCAGCGCCGGCATCGAGCTCTATGCCGAGATCCTCACCCGGTTCCCCGACCTGACCTGGACCTCCGCCAAGGGCTCCTACGCCAAGCCCGTCGGCGAACACGCACTGGCCCTGACCCTCGCCGCACTGCGCGGGCTCAAGGTCCGCGCCCTGGCGAGCAGCTGGGGCACCGAGGGTGGGATCTCGCTGAACGGGCTGCGCTGCGTCGTCGTCGGCGGAGGTGGTGTCGCGGCGGAGATCGTCCGGCTCTACAAGGCCTTCGACACCCACGTCACTGTGGTGCGACGCACCGCAGAGCCGGTGGAGCACGCCGATGTCACTGTGGCCTTCGACGGCCTCGATGAGGCCCTGAAGGGTGCCGAGGTCGTGGCACTCGCGGCAGCGGCGACCCCCACCACCCGACACCTGCTCAACGCCGACCGGCTGGCGCTGCTGGCCGAGGGTGCCGTGGTCGCCAACGTCGGCCGCGGAAGCCTGGTGGACCAGGCAGCGCTCGTCGAGGCGCTGACCACCGGCACCCTGCGCGGCGCCGGCCTCGACGTCACCGATCCCGAGCCGCTTCCCGAGTCCGACCCGCTCTGGTCCTTGGAGAACTGCCTGATCACCCCGCACACCGCCGACACCACCGAGATGGTGGTGCCGCTGCTGCGTGAACGGATCCTGGCCAACCACCGCCGCTTCACCGCCGGGGAGCCGATGCTGGGCCTGGTCGATCCCGCTCAGGGTTACTGACCTCAGCAGCCTTCCCGTACGTCCCGATACCCTCCGGATCCCAGGAGTCACCTCATGGCACATGTGCTCACCGTCAACGGACACACGCCCCAGATCGGTGAGCGCGTGTTCCTCGCCCCCACCGCCGCGATCACCGGAGAGGTCACCATGGCGGCTGACTCCTCCGCCTTCTACGGCGTCTCGGTCCGAGGCGACTCGGCCCCGATCGTCGTGGGCGAAGGGACGAACCTGCAGGACAACGCGGTGCTCCACGCCGACCCCGGTCACCCGTGTACCCTCGGCGCCGGGATCTCGGTGGGGCACGCCGCGGTGGTCCATGGCTGCGCCGTGGGTGACGGATCGCTGATCGGGATGAGCGCGACCATCATGAACGGCGCCGTGATCGGCGAGCAGAGCCTGATCGCCGCCGGCGCGGTGGTGCTCGAAGGTACGCAGATCCCGCCGCGATCGCTGGTCGCCGGGGTCCCCGCGAAGGTCCGGCGTGAGCTCAGCGAGGAGGAGATCGCCGGGCTGCGCAGCAACGCCGAGGTCTACCTGGGCCACAAGGATGCGCACCGCGCGGCGCAGGGCGACGACGCCAGGTAACAGTTCTCCCACGTCCAGGCGATCACCAGGGCACTCTCAGTAGCCTCTAGAGAAGCACACGAGACGAGAGGCACTCGCACATGACCATCTACGGGTTCCACGCATCACAGGAACAGATCGCCCCCTCCCAGCTGCTGCGCGACGTTCAGCACGCCGAGACGGTCGGATTCCAGGCCGCCATGAGCTCGGACCACTTCATGCCATGGTCCCAGCGGCAGGGTCACTCGGGATTCACCCTCTCCTGGCTGGGCGCCGCACTCGCCACCACCGAGTTTCCCATCGGATCGGTGATCGCCCCCGGCCAGCGCTACCACCCCGCCATCGTCGCCCAAGCCACCGCCACCCTCGGAGAGATGTTCCCCGGCCGCTACTGGGCCGCCCTCGGCGCCGGACAGGCGATGAACGAGCACGTCACCGGAGAGCTCTGGATGGACAAGGAGACCCGACGACGCCGGCTGCTCGAGTGCGCCGACATCATCTCCCGACTGCACCGCGGAGAACGCATCATCAGCCACCGCGGATTCGTCAGCGTGGACGACGCCTACCTCTATGACCGCCCCGCAGAGCCCATCCCGCTCTACGCCACCTGCATCACCCCCGAGGCAGCGCGCCTCGCCGCCACCTGGGCCCACGGCATGATCACGCTGAACCAGCCCGATGACGCGCAGAACGAGGTGCTCAGCGCCTACCGGGAGGCCGGAGGCGAGGGCCCCGCGATGCTGCAGGTGCATCTCAGCTGGGCGAAGACCCGGGAAGAGGCCGACGCCATCGCCCACGACCAGTGGCGGACCAACGTCTTCGGCGCACCGCTGGACCAGGACCTGCCCACCCCTGAGCACTTCGACTCCGCCGCCGCCGAGGTCAGCCTCGAGACCGTGGCGAAGGCCGTCTGGATCTCCGCGGAGCCCGGCCAACTCGCCGAATGGATCAGCGCCGCCGTCGAGCCCGGCTTCGACCACGTCTACCTCCACCACGTGGGCCAGGAACAGCGGCCCTGGCTCGATCTCGCCGGCGAGGCGATCCTCCCCGAACTGAAGGACGCCTGATGCGCATCACCGACACCGCAGACCTCTGGTACAAGAATGCCGTCATCTACTGCGTGGACCTGGAGACCTATCTGGACTCCGACGGCGACGGGATCGGGGACCTTCCCGGGCTGACCCAGCGCATCGACTACCTCGCCGACGTCGGCGTCAGCTGCCTCTGGCTCATGCCCTTCTACCCCTCACCGCGCCGCGACAACGGCTATGACATCTCCGACATGTTCGGCGTCGACCCGCGCTACGGCGATCACGGTGACTTCGTGGAGCTGGTCCGGGTCGCCCACGACCGGGGCATCCGAGTGATCGTGGATCTCGTCATCAACCACACCTCGGACCAGCACCCCTGGTTCCGCCGGTCTCGGGCCTCCAAAGACAGCCCCTACCGAGACTTCTACGTCTGGCGCAGCGACACCCCGCCGGACACCTCCGAGGAGGCCATGTTTCCCGGCCAGGAGGATGGAATCTGGACCTACGACGAGAAGACCGAGGAGTGGTATCTGCACCACTTCCTGCACACCCAGCCAGACCTCAACACCGCCAACCCGCAGGTCCGCGAGGCGATCACCAAGACCATGGGCTTCTGGCTCCAGCTCGGCGTGGACGGCTTCCGGGTCGACGCCGTGCCCTTCGCGATCAACCAGACCACGCTCACCGGCGCCGATCAGCACGAGTTCGTGGAACCCCACGACTACCTGCGCACGCTGCGCGACTTCCTCCAACGCCGCTCCAGCGGCACCAGCTCCGCGATGATCCTCGGTGAGGTCAACCTCCCGCACCAGGACCAGCTCGCCTTCTTCGGCGGCGAGGACGGCGACCAGCTCACCATGCAGTTCGACTTCACCGTGAACCAGAAGACCTTCCTCTCCTTCGCCCGCGAAGACGCCAGGCCGCTCGCCGAGGCGCTCTCAGAGCGCCCGCAGAACCTCTCGGTCGAGACCCAGTACGCAAACTTCCTGCGCAACCACGACGAGCTCACCCTCGACCTGCTTTCGGCCCAGGAGCGCGACGAGGTGCTCGACACCTTCGCCCCCGAGGAAGACATGCGCTTCGCCGGACGGGGCCTGCGTCGTCGACTCCCGGCGATGTTCGACGGTGATCCGCGACGGATCAAGATGGCCTACTCGCTGCTGTTCTCGCTGCCCGGCACACCGGTGCTCTTCTACGGTGAGGAGATCGGCATGGGGGAGAACCTCGAGGTGCCCGGACGTGAGGCCGTGCGCACGCCCATGCAGTGGAGCCAGGACAAGAACGGCGGATTCTCCTCGGCCCGCCCCTCGAAGCTCGCCCGCAAGGTCGTGAAAGGTCCCTTCGGTCCGGAGCACGTCAACGCGGCCCAGGCGCGCCGGGACCCCGATTCGCTGCTGCACCACGTCGGTCGGCTGGCCAGGCGCTACCGCGACTGCCCCGAGCTGGGCTGGGGCGAGCTCACGATCCTGGACCAGCCGCACCACGAGGTGCTGGCCCACAGGATGACCAGCGGTGACCAGTCGATGGTCCTGATCCACAACCTCTCGCCGAAGTCGCTGGTGGTGCCGCTGACCCTCCACGACGAGGAGAAGGGCACCGAGCTCATCGACCTGCTCCAGGACGGGGCCTGCGCCGTCGACGCCGAGCAGGCCACCGAGGTGACCCTGGAGGGCTACGGCTACCGATGGCTGCGCGTGAAGCGCCCTGGGGATCCGCGGCTCCTCTGACATCCCCGGTGCCGGTGCCGGTGGTGTTCGACGCGCTACGCTGAAGAGTCCCACCGGCATCGTCCCCGCGCAGGGTTCGCTGGTCATCATGAACGTTCCCCAAGGAGACCCTATGAAGCGCTCGGCCCTGGCAGGCAGCTGCGTCGCCGCCGTCGTGCTGCTCACCGGCTGCGCCGGAAACCCCTTCGAGGACGACGCCGACGCCGCCGAGCCCGAGGTCCCGTCCTTCGGGGAGATCCAGGACCGGATGTGGGACGCGATGCTGACCGCGGACACCGTGAGCATCGAGGGCGAGATCCAGGCGGCTGAGGCCGACGTCGATCAGATGTTCGAGGAGATCGACGAAGACGACACCGGTGATCTGCTGATCAACGGGGCCGTGGACGGCAGCGACTCGGAGATGACCTTCACCGCCGGGGATGTGACCTTCACCCAGCGTGCCGTCGACGGCGTGGAGTACTTCCGCGGAGAGGACTTCGCCGCGCTGCTGATGAGCGAGCTCGACGAGGAGATCGCCGACCTCCTCGAGGAGGAGTTCCTCACCTCGGTGGTCGCCGAGCAGTGGGTCCAGTTCAGCACCGAGGGTGCCGGAGCCGTGTTCTCCGCCCAGGACTTCATCAGCACCTGGCAGCGCGAGCTCGACGGCGACGAGGCCGCCGCGATGGACGGGGCCGCGGAGACCCGAGAGGGCACCGAGGTCTACGTCTACGCCACCGCCGACGGCGCCACCGAGCTGGTGGTCGCCGCAGAGGGCACGCCCTACCTGCTCGAGATGCGCGACGGCGAGTCGACCTACGCGTTCAGCGCCTGGGACGAGGCGCAGCGTCCGGAGAAGCCCGAGAACGTGATGACCCTGGATGAGATCTTCGAGGCGATCGCCGACGAGCAGGGCTGGTCCACCGAAGCAGACGACGCCTAGGCCTGGCCCCGAGACACAGTGGAAGGTAGACACCATGAGCAGCACGACGAAGACGTCCCCGAAGGCCGTCAGCCGAGCATCCAGCCTGACGGCGGTGTTGGGCATCGCGGCCCTGGCACTTGCCGGCTGCGGCGGGGAAGACCCCCGCGAAGCGGAGAATCCGCAGGAGAACCTCGACGCAGAGGGTGCCGAGAGTCAGGGCGTGGCCTCCGACGAGATCGCCGAGAGCGAGGATGACCAGGAGGTCGCCGACCTCGCGGAGATCGAGGACGATGTCTGGGAGTCCTCCATGGACCAGTCCAGCGTGAGCATCAACATGGTCGCGGGCCTCGAGCGCGGCCACCAGCTCTTCGGCTACGCGCCAGAGTTCTTCGAAGATGAGGGGGAGAGCTTCGAGCTCTCGGTCACCGGAGAGCTCGAGGGTGACTCGGCCGCCGTCCTGGACTACACCCCGGACTTCGAGGTGCTCAGCTTCGGCGACGACGCCTATCAGAGTGTCGAAGCCTTCGTCTTCGACTATCAGGCGCAGGTCCCACCTGAGGTGGAGCCGGAGGTCGACGCCGAGGAGCTCCGCGCAGCGCTGAGCGCCGAGGGCGAATGGATCGACGTCAGCGGCGCCGAGCCCTCCGTGCCGCGCACTCCCGCCGCCGTGCTGGAGATGCTGCGCGCCGAGATCACCGAGACCCTGGAGGTGGACTCGCTGGCCGAGCTCGAACTGGAGACCTCCCTGGACACCCGAGAAGGTCAGAACGTCTGGGTCTACTCCAACGAAGAGGTCGAGCTGGCCGTGCTCGCCGACCAGGAATCACCGCAGCTGATCGGACTGGTCCTGCCCGGCGAAGACGCAGACCTGGAGGTCACCGTCACCGACTGGGAGGAGGCGGGCACGCCCGAGCAGCCCGAGGATGACACGGTCATCCAGGATGAGCAGCTGCAGCAGATCCTCAACGACCTGGTCTGACCCCGACCTGGCGTGATTGGACTCCACGCGGAGGACCTCCGGCCTGCGCCCAGCTCTCACTCAGGAACTGGTCCGCACAGCAACAGGGGCTTGACGCGGGGTAAGAGCTTCCATCGAATCGACGCGAATCGGCAGATTCTGCTGGCGCTGAGGCCTGTCGTCTGTGCAGTATGGGTGCAGGTCATCACGGTGATCCAACACGGTCCCTCGACGATGACAGACCGCGGAAAGACCGCGCAGCATCACTTGATGCAAATGACGGAGGTAAACGAAACATGGCTACCACCGAGACGAGCAAGCTTCGCACCCTGGCCGGCGTCGTCGGCATCGGCTCCCTGGCCCTCTTCGGGGCCACGGCCTGCGATGACGGCGGGACCGAGACCGAGGACCCAGCGGTCGAGGATCCAGCGACTGAGGAAGAGCCCATGGAGGAAGACACCATGGAGGAAGAGCCCATGGACGAAGAGACCATGGAGGACGACGGAGACGTGTGATCGAGGTCTTCTCTCCAGAGATCCCCCGCAGGGAACACCGGTTCCCTGCGGGGGATCTCTGTGTGTCGGCACGGCATGCGACCGCAGGCGTCAGCAGGCAGGCCCGCCGGGCGAGCGCAGCAGCGGCTCAGGCCTCCGCAGAGCCGCCGGAGCCGACGAGCTCCGCGGAGCTCTCCCCGCAGGTTCTGCAGACGCCGCGGAAGACCACGTCGGCGATCTGGATCTGCATGCCCAGGCTGGCCGGAGCCTGCAGGCAGGGCGCCTCGCCATGAACGCACTCGACATCCTCGATCCGGCCGCACAACGTGCAGATCGCGTGATGATGGTTGTCGTGGGTGCGCGTCTCGTAGCAGGCCGGGGAGCCCGGAGGGTCGAACCGGCGCAGCAGCTCCCGCGCGGTGAGGTCATGGAGCACCGTATAGATCGACTGCACCGTGATCTCGGGCAGCGCTGCGCGGACGGAGGCGTGGATCGCCTCGGCCGGCTTATGCGGCTGGGCAGACACGGCCTCCAGGACGGCCAGGCGCTGGCGAGTGACGCGGAGTCCGCGTTCGCGCAGCCGGGCAGGCCAGTCGGGGGAGGTCATCACCCCAGTGTGCCGCACATATGAGTCATTCACAATAAAATCGGGTGTGTGTCACATCCTTGTCCTGACGGGGGTCAAGCCCGGCAATCCGGCATGGACCGCCCCCGCTGGGCGATAGACTGGCTCACGCTGCCCCGTATTCATCCGCAAGGAGAGCTTCAGAGCATGAGCACATCGGATATCAACAACGCCCCACTGGCCGAGGTCGATCCAGAGATCGCTCAGGCGATCTCGGATGAGCTGGGACGTCAGCGCGACACCCTCGAGATGATCGCGAGCGAGAACTTCGTGCCGCGCGCCGTTCTGGAAGCCCAGGGCTCGGTGCTGACGAACAAGTACGCCGAGGGCTACCCGGGGCGGCGCTACTACGGCGGCTGTGAATTCGTCGATGTCGCGGAGAACCTCGCGATCGAACGCGCCAAGGCGCTCTTCGGCGCGGAGCACGCCAACGTCCAGCCCCACGCGGGCGCCCAGGCCAACGTGGCCGTGATGACCGCGTTCCTGAAGCCCGGCGACAAGCTGATGGGCCTCTCGCTCGCCCACGGCGGACACCTGACCCACGGCATGAAGCTGAACTTCTCCGGCAAGTTCTACGAGATCGCCGCCTATGAGGTCGACGCCGAGACCGGCATCATCGACATGGACAAGGTCCGCGAACAGGCCATCGCCGAACAGCCCGACATGATCGTCGCCGGCTGGTCCGCGTACCCCCGCCAGCTCGACTTCGCGCGCTTCCGTGAGATCGCCGACGAGGTCGGAGCGATCCTCTGGGTGGATATGGCGCACTTCGCCGGCCTGGTCGCGGCAGGGCTGCACCCCAACCCGGTGCCCTACGCCGACGTCGTCACGACCACCGTGCACAAGACCCTCGCCGGTCCCCGCTCGGGCATCATCCTGACCAAGGAAGAGCACAAGAAGAAGATCAACTCCGCGGTCTTCCCCGGCCAGCAGGGCGGCCCGCTGATGCACGCCATCGCGGCCAAGGCCATCGCGTTCAAGATCGCCGGCACCGAAGAGTTCGCCGAGCGGCAGAGGCGCACCATCGAAGGCGCCCAGATCCTGGCCGAGCGGCTCATCGCCCCCGACGTCACCGAGCACGGCGTCTCGGTGCTCACCGGCGGCACCGACGTGCACCTGGTCCTGGTCGATCTGCGCAACTCTGAGCTCGACGGCAAGCAGGCCGAGGACCGGCTCCACGAGGTCGGCATCACGGTCAACCGCAACGCGGTGCCCAACGACCCGCGCCCGCCGATGACCACCTCCGGTCTGCGCATCGGCACCCCCGCCCTGGCCACCCGTGGATTCGCCGAACAGGAGTTCCGCGAGGTCGCCGACATCATCGCCGAGGCGCTGAAGCCGGATGCGGACCTCCACGGGCTGAAGTCCCGCGTCTCCGCGCTGACCAAGGCATTCCCGCTCTACGAAGGCCTCGAGGAGTGGTGAGGCCGACGATGACCGAGACGTCACAGCAGGCCCAGAATTCCCAGCCGGCACAGATCCTCGACGGCAAGGCCACCGCCAAGGCGCTCAAGGCTGACCTGGCCGAACGGGTCTCCGCGCTGAAGGCCCGAGGGGTCACCCCGGGCCTGGGCACGGTGCTGGTCGGAGCCGATCCGGGCAGCCAGTCCTACGTGGCCGGCAAGCACCGCGACTGCGCCGAGGTGGGGATCAACTCCATCCAGGTGGAGCTCAGCGCCGACACCACCCAGGAGCAGCTGCTCGCCGAGCTGGAGAAGCTCAACAACGACCCGGCCTGCACCGGCTACATCGTTCAGCTGCCGCTGCCCAAGCAGCTCAACACCCAGCAGGTGCTCGAAGCGATCTCCCCGGAGAAGGATGCCGACGGGCTGCACCCGATGAACCTCGGTCGGCTCGTGGCCAACGTGAACGACGAGATCACCACCCCGCTCCCGTGCACGCCCAAGGGGTGCGTGGATCTGCTCGACCACTACGGCCTGGACCTGCGCGGCAAGCACGTCGTCGTCGTCGGACGCGGGGTCACCATCGGCCGGCCGATCGGGCTGCTGCTGACCCGGCGCGACGTCAACGCCACGGTGACCCTGTGCCACACCGGCACCAAGGACCTGGCCGCGCACCTGGCCACCGCCGACGTCGTCGTGGCCGCCGCAGGGGTCAAGCACATGATCGACCCCGCGGACCTGAAGCCCGGCGTGATCGCCCTGGACGTGGGAGTCACCCGGGAGGTGAACCCGGAGACCGGCAAGGCGAAGATCTATGGCGACCTCGCCCCGGGCATCGAGTCGGTGGCCTCCTGGTACTCGCCCAACCCAGGCGGCGTCGGGCCGATGACCCGGGCCGAGCTGCTCGCCAACGTGGTCCTCACCGCGGAGCGCCAGCTCGCGCAGTAGCTGGCGAGGCGGCTCTCCCGGCAGCTCGCGCCGCACCCAGGAATAGCCGTGCACCCCAGCGTGTTCTTTCAAATGTGAAAAACCTCGGATTCCTCTCCTTCGGACATTGGACGCCCTCACCGCATTCGCAGACCCGCTCTGCGTCTGACGTGCTGCTGCAGTCCATCGACCTCGCTGTGGCGGCCGAAGAGCTCGGCGTCGACGGGGCCTACTACCGGGTGCACCACTTCGCCCGGCAGCTGGCCTCGCCGTTCCCGCTGCTCGCCGCCGTCGGCGCGAAGACCTCGCGGATCGAGATCGGCACCGGCGTGATCGACATGCGCTACGAGAACCCGCTCTACTTCGCCGAAGACGCCGGCGCGGCGGATCTCATCGCCGAGGGCAGACTGCAGCTCGGCATCTCCCGCGGCTCACCAGAGCAGGCCGTCGAAGGCTGGCGGCATTTCGGCTACCAGCCCGCCGACGGCGAGTCCGACGCTGACATGGGTCGCAGGCACACCGAGGTGGCGCTGCAGGTGCTCTCCGGTCAGGGCTTCGCCGAACCGAGCCCGCGTCCGATGTTCCCGAACCCGCCCGGGCTGCTGCGCCTGGAGCCGCACTCCGAGGGTCTGCGTCAGCGGATCTGGTGGGGCGCCGGATCCGACGCCACCGCATGCTGGGCGGCGTCGCGCGGCATGAACCTGATGAGCTCCACGCTCAAGGACGACGAGACCGGCGAGCCGTTCCACATCCAGCAGGCCAAGCAGATCCAGGCCTTCCGCGAGGAATGGGCCAAGCATGATCACGGCTTCGAGCCTCGGGTCTCGGTCTCGAGATCGATCCTGCCCATCGTCTCGGACCAGGACCGGGCCTACTTCCTGGGCCAGCGCGACTCCAAGGACCAGATCGGGATGATCGACGAGAAGACCCGCGCGATCTTCGGGCGCAGCTTCACCGCCGAGCCCGAGGTGCTGGTCGAGGAGCTTGCCAAGGACGAAGCGGTCCAGGCCGCGGACACCGTGCTGGTCACCGTGCCCAACCAGCTGGGAGTGGACTACAACGCCCACATCCTGGAGTCCCTGGTCGAGCACGTGGCCAAGCCGCTGGGCTGGAAGTAGCCCCAGCTCCCGCTTTCGCGTTGAGGGGCGGGTTCTCCGAGTAGTCGAGGCCTTGCGGCCCATGAACTGCCCGCAGAATCCGCCCCTCGACGTGTATGGGAGGGCCGCTGACCGTAGGCGGGCCGGGTGCCGCGCCCTAGACTCACCCTGATGAGGACGACGGCGCGCCTGTCGCCACAGAGCTGAAGCAGGGAAGAGGCAGCCATGACCCCCGCGCAGAACGCCCTCCTCGAACGGCTCCGAGACCGTCTGGCCCGCGAACCTGTGATCCGCGAGGTCTCGATGTTCGGCGGACGCTCGATCATGGTCAACGAGAAGATGATCCTCAGCGCCCTGGAAGATGGAGGCCTGCTGGTGCGCGTCGACGCCCACCAGCACCAGGAGCTGCTCGAGCGGCCCGGCGCGACCGAGGCGGAGATGGGGCCGGGACGCGACATGGGGCCCGGCTGGATCCAGGTCTCCGCCGAGGCGATCACGCGCGAGGATGCGCTGAGCGGGTGGATCGCCGTCGCGATGCAGCACAACCGGGCGGTGACCGGCGGTGCGCCATGAGCAGCGCTGCGGTCAGGACAGGTCCACGTTGAGGGGACTGGGTCAGGGGAAGTCGAGGGTCAGCATCGGACGCCTCGAGGCCGAGCCCTCGCGATCAGCCTCGCCGTCGCTGGAACCGGCCTGAGCGCCGTCGGCCTGCGCGGAACCGGCGCAGGAGGCCACCCGAGACACGCACACGCAGAGCTTGGTGTCGGCACGCTTCTCCGCCTCGCTGAAGAAGACGTCCCGGTGGTCGATCACGCCGTGGAGCTGCTCGGCCTTGACCACGCAGAGTCCGCATTCGCCCTTGCGGCAGTCGTACATCGCCTCCACGCCGACCCGCTCGAGCGCCTCGAGGATCGACTCGTCCGCAGAGACCACCGTGCTGCGCTCAGACCCGCGGATCCGCAGCTCGAACTCCTCCGGATCGAACCAGCCGCTGTTGCCGAAGGTCTCATAGCGCAGATTCGGCAGCGGCAGCCCGCGCTCGATCCAGGCTCGGCGCACCGCATCCATCAGCCGGATGGGACCGCACATATAGAACTCGGTGGAGTGATCCACGCCATCGAGCAGCTCGTGCACGTCAAGGACATCGCCCTCGTCGTCGACGGAGGGTCTCAGCCGTGGTCCGTGCTCCTCGCGCAGCTCGTCCAGGAACGCCATCGCCGGGCGGGAGCGTCCGACGAAGACCAGCTGGTAGTCCGCGCCGAGGCGCTTGAGCACCCGGGCCATCGAGTGGATCGCCGTGATGCCGACACCGCCGGCGAGCAGCACATACCGCGGTGCTCCTACGCGCAGCGGGAAGTTCTGCAGCGGCGAGGTGACCTCCAGGGAGTCGCCCGGCTCAAGGGCGTGCATGAACCGCGATCCGCCGCGCGAGGTGGGGGAGCGGCGCACCCCGATCTTCACCCAGGACCCGTCCGGCGCACCCTCGACCACCGAGTAGGAGCGGACCGACTCGGAGTCGCTGCGACCCGGGGCGACGCGCACGTCGATATGGGCGCCGGGCTCGGTGAAGAGCGGTCGCTCACCGGCCAGGACGATCTCGGCGATCTCATCGGCGGCGGCCCGGTGGGAGGTCACCACGGCGTGCTGCCAGTGCAGCTGGGTTCCCTGAGACACCGGGGATCAGCCCTTGGCGTCGGAGAGGTCGGCGTCGGAGGCCACCAGTGCGCGCTCGGCCTCCACGGCGCGCTGGATCAGCCGCCGCACCCACATGCCGCCGGCGTCGATGTTGAGGTTGTAGAACTCGTGGTCCGGGTTGTCCAGGATCGCCTGCTGCTGCGCGGTCAGCATCTCCTCGTCCTCGGCGAAGACCCCGTGCACGCCGTCGCGCAGCTCGGTGGTGATCCGCTGGCTCTCCAGGCGATAGTTCCGCATGAAGGCCCAGTAGTACATGGCGTTGCTCTGGTCCACCGGGGAGATCGTGTTCATCACGTACCCGTTGACGCCCTGGCTGCGGTCCCCGGTGAGTGCCCCGGTGCCCGCCTTCGCCACGCCCACGTCGATGCAGATCGTCGAGGGCATCTGGAACTCGATGATCTGCCAGCGATCGACCTTCCCCTCGAAGTCCGGGAACTTGTCGCGCATGTTCTTCAGCCAGAACGGCGGGGCGTCGATGTTCTCCATGAACCGGGTGACGGTGACCGTGCGGTCATCGTGGGTGACCTCGATATCGGACTCGCTGAGCTCCTTCTGGCCGATCGAGGAGGAATGCAGGAACTCCTCGTGGGTCAGGTCCATCAGGTTGTCCAGCACCAGCTGGTAGTTGGCGCGCACGTCGATGGTCTTGCCGTCGCCGGCCCACTCGTCCGAGCCCATCTGGTGCATGTCCGGGATCAGCTCTGCGTCGGCGAGCATCGGGTCCCCGGGCCAGACCCAGATGAACCGGTGCCGCTCCACCACGGGGAAGGAGTTCACCATCGCGGAGGGGTTGATCGTCTGCTGTGCGGGCATGAAGGTGCAGCGGCCAGCGGAGTTGTACTGCAGGCCGTGGTACGGGCACTGGACCCCGTCGGGACCCACCAGGGACCCCATGGACAGCGGAGCGAGCCGGTGCCAGCAGGCGTCGGTCAGGGCGACAGGGCGACCCTCCTCGGTGCGGTAGAGGGCCATCGGGCGGTCAGCGACCTTGCGGGAGAGGATCTTCTTGCGATTGACCTCGTGATCCCATCCAGCCACGTACCAGGCGTTGAGTGGGTATGCCATGTTCTTCGCGGTGGCACCGCTCGGGCTCAGATCCGTCATGTCCGCCTCCTGGGGCTCGGGGCTGCCGCGACGACCGGTTCCGGCCTGCTCGACAACGCCAATAGCTATGTACATAGTTATATGTGCTCTGAGTCACAGGATAGCTCTGGATATAGTGGAGGGCAAGCACCTGCCCCATCTCGAGAGGTCCCGACGCCGTGAGCCTGCGCTACGCCATTCTGGCGATCCTTACCGCAGCACCACTGACCGGGTACGAGACCGCCAAGCGCTTCGAAGGCTCGGTCGGTCATGTGTGGCACGCCCCGGACTCGCAGATCTATCCCGAGCTGCGCCGGATGGAGGCCGAGGCCCTGGTCGAGGGGCGCGAAGAGCGGTGGGGTCCGAAGGGCACCAAGACGCGGTACTACATCACCGCGGCGGGGGAGGCGGCGTTCCGCGACTGGATGGCCACTCCGCTGAAGTACGCTCCCTGGCGCGATGTGGCCCATATGCAGGCGGCCTACTTCGAATGGACCGACCCGGAGAGCGTGCGCATGCATCTGGAGCAGCATGCGGCGCACTACACCGAGCAGATCGCGCAGTGGAGCAGCCAGGTCCAGGCGATCGAGTCCCATGAGCACCCGATGATCGCGGCCCGGCTCGAGCGCTATCCTGCCGAGCAGCACGAGCGCATCGTCGCGTTCAAGGCCTTCGCCTACGAGGGGCTGATCCGGCTGGCCCAGGCCGAGGTGGACTGGGCGCACAGCGGCCTGGAGCTGCTGGAACGGCTCGACGCCGACGTCCCGGCCGCCGACGCCGGAGACTAGGCGAACTGCCTGCGCAGGTCAGGTTTGCGGATCTTGCCCGAGGCGGTGCGCGGCATGGACTCCACGAACACCACCGACTTCGGGATCTTGTACCGGGCCAGCTTGCCGTCGAGATGGCTGAGCACCTGGTCCTCGGTGAGCTCGTGGCCCTCGCGCACCACGACGACCGCCCGGGGGACCTCGCCCCAGCGGGCATCCTCGACTCCGATGACGGCGACCGCGGCCACCGCTTCAAGCGCGGCGATCTGCTGCTCCACCTGGGCCGGGTAGATGTTCTCCCCGCCGGAGATGATCATGTCCTTGAGCCGGTCGGAGATGAACAGGAAGCCGTCCTCATCGAAGTACCCCATGTCCCCGGTCTTGAGCCAGAGCCCATCGGCCTCCTGCACGAATGAGGAGGCTGTGGCCTCGGGGCGGTTCCAGTACTCGGTGATCACGTTGGGGCCGTGGACCTGGATCTCCCCGACCTCGCCCACCGGGCAGGGCCGATCGGACGGGTCCACCACGCGGACATCGGTGTGGAAATGGGGGAGCCCCCCGGAGCCCTGCTTGGGCCGCGAGTAGGCCGGGGGCAGGGTGGTGGCTCCCGGCGAGGTCTCGGTCATCCCGTAGCCCATGGTGAAGGCGAGACCGCGTCGCTCATAGGCATCGAGCACCCGCAGCGGCACCGCGGAGCCCCCGCAGGTGAGGTTGCGCAGCGAGGAGATGTCGGTGTCCTCCCACGCCGGGTGCTCACAGATCAGCTGGAACGTGGTGGGCACTCCGGAGATATTGGTGACCTGGTGCTCTTCGATCAGCGCCAGCACTCGTCCCGGTTCGAAGCGCTGCTCCAAGATGATGCTGCCCCCTTTGAGCAGCACCGGCAGCGCCCCCTGCCCCAGGGCCGCGACGTGGAACAGCGGCGCGATCATCAGCGCCACGTCCTTGCTGGAGAGATCGAAGTCGGTGAGCACATTGATCGCGTTCCAGGTCAGGTTCCCGTGGGTGAGCATCGCACCCTTGGGGTTGCCGGTGGTCCCGGAGGTGTAGAGGATCACCGCCAGGTCATCGAGCTCGACGGCGACGTCGAGGCGCCCGGTCCCGCCGGAGGCCAGCACCGCCTCGAACTGCTCCACCGGCACCGGGAATGCGGCCGGCTCCTCGCTCCGCGACGGCGCGTCCTCCACGGTGAGGATGCGTTCTACGGCGGTGTCCCGGGAGGCGGGCGCCGCGAGAGCCGACAACGTGGTCGAGGTGACCAGCAGTCTCGCGCCGGAGTCCTGCAGCGCAAACTGGATCTCCGGCGGGGCCAGGCGGGTGTTCAGCGGCACGAAGACCGCGCCGAGGCTTCCGGCGGCGAAGAGCGTCTCGAGGAACGCCGCGGAGTTCTCCCCCAGATACGCGACCCGGTCACCAGGGCTGAGTCCACGATCAGCCAGGGCGTTGGTGAGCTGGTCGACGCGCTGCGCGAGCTGGTCATAGGTCTGTTCTCCGGCCGCGCTGATCAGCGCCGTGCGTCCACGCGACCGTACCCTGCGGCGGTGGATCCAGTCGCCGAGTCCGTGGTTCTTCATCGAGCACCCTCCCAGACCAGGTCATCGATGTTCGGAACTTCACCGATGAGTCCATGCCGCTCGGAGATCTCCGCGACCTCTTCGAGGGAATCAAGATTGACGTCTTCCGGGAACGCGGGGATGGCGAGCTCTTCCAGCATGGACTCGTCGATGGAGGTGTACTCCAGCAAGACCTGGCGCACCGCCTCGGGATTCTCCGCGGCGTAGGCCTGGGACTCCCGAACCGCGGTATGGAAGCTCTCGACCAGCTCCGGATCTTCATCGACCAGCTGCTGGGAGGCGAAGTAGGTGCCGACGCCGAGTTCTTCCACGACATCAGCGTAGGGAGCGAAGATCCGATCGTAGCCCTCGTTGTCGGCCATGCTCGCGAAGGGGTCCACGGCGAAGATGGCGTCGACATTGTCAGCCTCGAGCTGGGCGAGCATGTCCGGGAAGGCTACTTCCACGAAATCGACGTTCGACGGCTCGCCGCCGGCTTCGAGCACGCCTTCGGAGATCATCGAGTCCGAGATGTTGTTCAGCGTGTTCACGGCCACGCGCTGGCCCTCAAGGTCCTGCGCAGATTCGATGCCGGAGTCCGGCTTGACCAGGACGGCGCCGAAGTCATTCTCCGAATCGCCGGTGGTCTGCGGGCCTGCGGCCACGGTCTGCAGCGGCAGCCCGTTGTCGGCTGCGATGAGCAGGGAGGTCACGTTGGAGAACCCGAAGTCCATATCTCCGGAGGACACAGCGGGGATGATGGCGGCGCCGCCCTGTGCGAGGGTGAGCGTCAGTTCGATGCCATGCTCCTCGAAGATGCCCTCCTGTTGACCCAGGTAGATCGGCGCCACGTCAACGATGGGGATCAGTCCGAGCTCAACCTCGGTGAGCTCGCCGCTTCCGGCCTCCGCGTCGTCGGCTGGTTCGCCGTCGGCATCGCCAGAGGGGGAGCCGCTTCCGCAGGCTGAGAGGGCAAGGACGGCGCAGAGGGCGAAGGCCCCGCGGGAGAGGTGCTTCATGATGAATCTCCGATGTGGTCAGCGGTCAGGGACGACGGCGACGGTGCCGAACGTCCCTGGGGTCAAGGGTCAAGGGTCAAGCGTCAGGGCTCAGGGGTCCGCGTGGATGCGCGGCGGTGGTGGTCGGCAGGGATCTCTCCTCCCACCACCGCCGCGCTCCCGCAGAAGGGGTTTACTCGCCTTCGAAGTACAGCGTGGAGGTGTCCGGCTCGTTGCTGATGAAGTCGAACTTCACCATCAGCGCACCGGCCTCTTCGATCTGATCCCGGCGGATCTCGCCGTCGAGCTCCTCCATGCGGAGGTTCTCGGCGGCCTCTTCGGGCAGGTCGATGAACTCCGGAAGCAGCGCGCGCACGCCTTCCTCATCCGCCTCGGCGGCCTCCAGGGATTCGGTCATCGCGTCGCTGAACGCCTGGGCGACCTCGGGGTTCTCGTCGACGTACTCCCCGGAGCTGAAGCTCACCATGGTGGGCATTCCGGCGATGGCGTCCTGGAAGGAGTAGCCGACCAGCTGGTTCGCCTCGTCGGCGAGTGCGTTGCTCAGGAAGGGCTCGGGCACCCAGATGGCGTCGGTGTTGCCCTGCTCCAGCTGGGCCTGCATGTCCGGGAAGGGCATCTCGGAGAACTCCACGGCTTCAGGGTCGCCGCCGGCCTGCTCCACGGCTTCCATGATGGTCAGGTCGCCCTGGGTCTGCAGCGCGTTGACCGAGACGGTGTTGCCCTCGAGCCCGGTCCAGTCATCGATGCCGCTCTCCACGGTCGAGACCACCCCGGCGATGTCATCGCCCTCGGCCAGCGAGTTGGAGTAGCCGGTGACGATCCGCATGTCGAGGCCGCGGTCATTGGCGTTGAGCACCGAGTTGGGGTTGCCGATGCCGAACTGCAGCTGCTGGTTGCTCACGGCGGGGAGCATCGCCGCTCCGGCGTTCGAGTCGGAGAGCTCGACGTCGAGCCCGTGCTCCTCGAAGATGCCGTTCTCGATGCCGTAGTAGATCCCGACCGAGGGTGCGATGGGCAGCACGCCCACCGTGATCGACGTCAGCTCGCCGTTCTCGCTGCCGGTATCACCCTCAGCGTCGGCGTCGTCGCCGCCGGAGGCTGATCCCGAGCCGCAGGCGCTCAGTGCGAGGATGCTGACCGCGGCGATCCCGGTGATGGATGCGAAATTCTTCTTCATGGTTGCTCCTTGGTGTGTGGGGTCGCGGAGGGGCGGCCCACGATGGGCGTATCTAGTCAGTGCGGGTGATGACGGGTGCTAGGCCTTGTTGATCACGGGTAGAAGCGAGCCAGGAAGGTCGCCACCACGGCGGGGCGCTCCTGGCCTTCGACCTCGAAGGTCGCGTCGACGACCAGGTGGAGACCGCCACCCTTGACCTCTTCGACGGCGCTGATGGTGCCGCGCATCCGCACCTTGGATCCGACCTTCACCGGTGCGGTGAAGCGGACCTTGTCCAGGCCGTAGTTGAGCTTGGTGCCGACATCGGTGACGTCGAAGAGCTCGCCCCAGAACGGGATGATCAGCGACAGCGTCAGGAAGCCGTGGGCGATGGGCGCTCCGAACGGTCCGTCTTTGGCCCGTTCGGGGTCCACGTGGATCCACTGGTGGTCGTCGGTGGCCTCGGCGAAGGTGTCGATCATCTCTTGGGTGATCTCGCGCCAGGCCGTCTCACCGAGGTCGGTGCCGGCCATCGTGCGTGCGTCCTCGAATGAGACGACGGTGCGGGCGGGGTTGGTGTCGGTCATGCTGCTCCTTGAGGTGGTGAGTGATTCACTGCTCGAGCGACCCGAGTGTGTCCTGGGTCACATTGTGTTTTGGGTAGGCGTGTCCCCGGGTCGAATCTCAGTCGCGAGATCTGCTGGGAGTGACGTGGGCGGGCAGGGGGGGCTAGGTGAAGGCTCCTACTCCGGTCACCGCGCGTCCTACGATCAGCGCGTTGATCTCGTGGGTGCCCTCATAGGAGTAGATGGCCTCGGCGTCGGCATGGAAGCGGGCGACGTCGGTGTCCAGGGTGATCCCGTTGCCTCCGCAGACCTCGCGGGCCAGCGCCACCGTCTCGCGCAGTCGCAGCGAGGTGTACATCTTGGCCAGCGCGGAGTTCTCGTCGCGGTAGATCCCTGCGGCCTGCTGCTCGGTGAGCTGGACGACCATGCCCAGGGAGGCGGTCAGGTTGCCCAGCATCAGTGCGAGCTTCTCCTGGATCAGCTGGAACCCGGCGATGGGCCGGCCGAACTGCTCGCGCTGCCGGACGTAGCTCAGCGCGGCCTCGTAGGCGCCGGCCATGGCCCCGGTGGCCATCCACGCCACGTCCGAGCGCATCCGGCGCAGACATCCTGCGACGTCGGAGAAGCTGTTGATCCGCTGCAGCCGTGCGCTGTCCCGGACCCGGACCTGATGGTAGGTGATGTCGGCGTTCTGCATGATCCGCAGCGAGGCCTTGCGCGGGATGACCTTCATGGAGACTCCCGCGGCGGAGGTCGGGACCAGGAAGCACTTCACCTGGCCGTCGGCGGTGTCCCGTGCGAAGGTGGCGACGACGTCGGCCGCGGTGGCGCCGCCGATCCAGCGCTTGGCCCCCTCGATGATCCAGTCCTGGGTCTGCGGATCCTGGGTGGCCGTGGTCGCCAGACCTCCGGCGACGTCGGATCCGTGCTCGGGCTCGGTCAGCCCGAACACCCCGGTGAGCTCGTGGGAGACGATCTTCGGGTCCAGCTCGCGGGCCTGCTCGGCGGAGCCGCCCACGGCGCAGACCGTGCGGAACAGGCTGGCCTGGGCGTTGTAATAGGTGGCCACGTTGATGTCGCACCGGGTGAGCTCGAAGTTCCGGAAGCCCAGGAAGAGGTCCCGGATCGGCTCCCCCGCCCCGCGCAGGGCCGGCGGGTCCATCAGCTCCAGGCCGCGCAGCGGGGCGATGATCTCCGCCGGGAAGCGGGCCTCATCCCATGCCGCATTCAGGTGCGGATGGACCTGGGTGCTGAGCACCTCGCGCAGCTCGGTGATCACGCCGCGCTCGGCGGGGGTGAGTCGTTCCGCGAAGCCGTAGAGGTCCGAGGGGATGACCGTGCCGGTGACAGGTTCACGCATGAGCTGCTCCTGATTCGTCGAGCCCGAGCAGCGCGACCGCGTTGTGCTTGAGGATCTTCGGCCGGACCTCGTCCTTGATCGGCAGCTCGGCGAAGGCGCGCAGCCATTTCTCCGGCGTGATCAGCGGATAGTCGGTGCCGAAGAGCAGCTTGGCGGAGAGGATGTTGTTCGCGCTGCGGACCAGAGCTGAAGGGAAGTACTTCGGGGACCAGCCGGAGAGGTCGATGTAGACGTTGGACTTGTGCGTGGCGATCGAGATCGCCTCGTCCTGCCAGGGCACCGAAGGGTGCGCCATGATGATCGGCAGCCCGGGGAAGTCCGCCGCGACGTCGTCGAGCAGCAGCGGATTGGAGTACTTCAGCTTCAACCCCGCCCCGCCGGGCGTGCCCGCGCCCATGCCGTTCTGTCCGGTGTGGAAGATCAGCGGCAGCCCGATCTCCTGCAGCGTCTCCCAGAGCGGGTAGAACTGCTGGTCGGAGGGGTCGAAGCCCTGCACCGTGGGGTGGAACTTGAATCCGCGGACTCCGAGCTCCTCGGCCTGGCGCCGGGCCTCCATCAGGGCCGCGGGTCCCGTGCGGGGGTCCACCGAGCCGAAGGGAAGCAGCACGTCGTTGTTGCGCAGGCATCCCGCGACCAGATCGTCGATCGAGTTCGGCGCGTGCTGCATCTGGGTCCGGGCGTCCACGGTGAAGACCACGGCCGCCATCCGATGGGACCGGTACACCTCCGCGATGCGATCGATCGAGGGCGTGCGCTCCTCGGTCTTGAAGTACTTCGCGGAGGCGTCGAAGAACAGCTCGGGCAGCGCCCGATGTCCGTCGGAGTCCATCTCCAGGTGGACATGGGTGTCCACAGCTTCGATCGTGGCTACGTCGATCGCGGATCGGTATCGCATCGGGAGGGGCCCTTTCCGGCTCGGTCTGCTCGGGCTGTTCGGTCTGTCAGGTCGTTCGCGGCGCGTGGCGCGGGCTGCGTGCTCAGGGGGTGGGCTGCAGCTCGGCGGGGAGCTCCGGCATGGACTCGCCCACCGACTGCAGGTGAGCACCGATGATGTCGCGGCCCTCGGTCTGCAGCGTGGCGTAGTCCCAGCCGCCGTCGTGGTATTCCTGGACCACCGGCTCCGGGTGGCTCCAGACCTGCAGGCGGTCGCCGCCGGCGCCGATGACCTGCCCGGTGATGCCTTCGACGGCGTCGGAGGAGAGGAACGCGACGACGCCGGCCGCATCGGCTGCCGTGCCGAAGCCGAGGCCCTTGCGGAAGAAGTCGGGCATGGGCTCACCCTGCTCGTCGGCCTCCACGGCCTTCTGGAAGTACGGCACCGTCTTGGTCATGGCGGTGGCGGCCACCGGGATCACGGCGTTGACGCTGACTCCGGCGCGCTTCATCTCCAGCGCCCAGGTGCGCACCATGCCGACGATGCCGGCCTTCGCGGCCGCGTAGTTGGTCTGTCCGAAGTTTCCGCGCTGACCGGTGGGGGAGCCGATGCAGACGATCCGCCCGGCGACGCCCTCGGTCTTGAAGTGTTTGAACGCCGCCCGGACACAGGTGAAGGTGCCCTTCAGGTGGACGTTGATCACGGCGTCGAAGTCCTCGTCGGACATCTTCAGCAGCGACTTGTCGCGCAGGATCCCGGCGTTGGTGACCAGGATGTCGAGGCCGCCGAAGCTGGTCAGCGCGGCCTGGACCAGCTGCTCCGCGGTCTCGGTGGAGCCCACCGGGGCCACGACGGCGACGGCGCGGCCGCCGGCGGATTCGATCGTCGCCACGGCGGCGTCGGCGTGGGCCTGGTCCACGTCGTTGATGACGACGGCGGCGCCCTGGGCGGCGAGTTCCTGGGCGTATGCGAGTCCCAGTCCGGCTCCGGACCCGGTCACGATGGCTACCTTGCCTTGCAACGACATAGTCTCTCCTTCTGTATGACCTGACGGTCTAGGTTTACTGTGATACATCTCACTTGATAATATTGAGAAAGTCAATGATTTGGCTTCTCATCCGTCCAATCCCGCATCCGGGAACCGCTGCTAGGAGAATCCATGCCCCCCTCGACCACCGCCGCCTCCGCCGCGGCGCCGTCTTCGACGAAGTCGGCCACCAGCGAGGGAAGCGAGGAGCGCTTTCTGCACTCTCCCCTGGCTCGAGAGGTCGCCTTCCTGACTGCGCGTGCCCGTGGCCGGGGCAATGCCCTGGCCAACCAGCTGCTGGCAGATCTGGACCTGAAGGTCCGGCATTTCTCGGTGCTCGCCATGGCCTGCTCCGGGACCAACCCCTCGCAGCGTGAGCTGGGAGGGTTCCTGGATCTGGACCCCAGCCAGGTCGTCGCGCTGGTGGACGTGCTGGAGGGTCGAGGTGTGATCCGCCGGGAGCCTGACCCGCGGGACCGGCGCTCCAAGATCCTGGTCGCCACCGAGGCTGGCCAGGAGCTCTACGCCCAGGCCGCCCGGCGCACCCGCGAGGCCGAGGATCAGACCCTGAAGAAGCTGAGTTCCGCTGAGCGGGATCAGCTGCGCGAGCTGCTCGCCCGCATCGTCTTCTAGGCCCGGCTCCCGTCTCAGCACCGGGTCCTCGGCCCCGGCCGGGATCCCGGGCCCCAGTCCCAACACCGGGCCCCGGGGCCAGATTCGGCCCCGGCGCCCCGGTCCCGGTCGGACTACTTCATGGCGACGGCATCCTCGGGCCGGAAGCCCTTCTTCGCCAGCTGGATCTGCTCATAGACGTGGTGACGCAGCTCGGCGAACCGCTGGGAGGATCTGGTCTCGAGCTGATCCCGCTCCGCCGGAAGGTCCACCAGCACGTCCTCCTGGATGATCGTCGGCGAGGAGGACAGGATGATCACCCGCTCGCCGAGATACACGGACTCATCGATGTCATGGGTCACGAAGAGCACCGAGACGCCCAGCTTCTTCCAGATGCCGCGGACCAGGTCCTCCAGGTCCGCACGGGTCTGGGCATCCACCGCCGCGAAGGGCTCATCCATGAGCAGCACCTCCGGCTGATAGGCCACGGCGCGGGCGATCGCCACGCGCTGCTGCATGCCGCCGGAGAGCTGCCAGGGATAGGACTTCGGCACATGGGCCAGTCCCACCGCCTCCAGAGCCTGCTCCACCGCCTCCTTGCGGGCGGCCTTGTCCATCCCCTGGTTCTTCAGCGGCAGCTCGACGTTCTCGGCCACACGAAGCCAGGGGAAGAGCGAGCGGCCATATTCCTGGAAGACCACTGCCATCGACTTCGGCGGTCCGGTGACCTTCTGTCCGTGCAGCGTGACCTCTCCGGCGCTGGGCGCCATCAGGCCTGAGATGCACTTGAGCAGCGTGGTCTTGCCCGAGCCGGAGGGTCCCACCAGGCAGGCCAGCTGACCCTTGGGCAGATCGAAGGTCAGGTTCCTGACCGCCTCGATGTCGCCGCCGTCGGTGTGGTAGACCTTCTTCAGGTTCTGCACCGAGAGCATCGGCTGCTCGCCGGGCATGGTCTTGCCCACCGGGATCCGGCCGTCCGGGGTCTCCTGGATGCTGGACTGGCTGATCACGGGGTTCGTGGGCTGTGAGTGCGCGGAGGTCATCTCCGGGTCCCTTCTCTGGAAGTGAAGTCTGTGGAACTGGTGTCTCTGGAGCGTGTTCAGGGGTGTGGCCTCGGCGGCGTGCGGTCGCCGGTTCGCCTGGTCGATGCGAGTCCGAGCTCAGGCTGACTGCTCGATCTCGCGCAGCCCGTGGTACCAGCCCAGGACCCAACGCTCGGTGAGCTGGAAGATGAACGAGAGCACCACGCCGATCAGGCCCAGCAGGACGATCCCGGACCACATCTCCGGGATGGCGAAGGAGCGCTGGAACTGCACGATCGCGAAGCCCAGCCCCTCGGTGGAGGCGAACATCTCCGAGATCACCATCAGGATCAGCGCGATGGAGAGCGACTGCCGGATGCCGGCCATGATCTGTGGCATGGCCGAGGGCAGGATCAGGTAGCGGACGCTGTTGAACTTGGTCATCCCATAGGTCCGGCTGGTGTCGGCCAGCACCTCGTCCATGGAGCGGACACCCTCGATGGTGTTGAGCAGGATCGGCCAGACCGCGCCGAGCACGATCACCGAGACCTTCATCTCGTCGCCGATGCCGATCAGCAGCATGATCACCGGGATCAGCACGGGCGGCGGGATGGCCCGGAAGAACTCCAGGGTCGGTTCCAGCAGCGCGCGGAGCCACCGGAAGGAGCCGATCAGCAGTCCGCCGACGATGCCGATCAGGATCGAGAGCGCGATGCCGGTCATGAGCCTTCCCAGGGAGGGGAAGACGTCGCTGACGAAGCGCTCGCTGGTCCAGGTCTCGAAGAAGGTCTCGATCAGCAGCTGAGGCGTCGGGACGAAGAAGCTCGCCTCACCCAGCGTCGCGACGAACCAGATGAGGACCAGGATCAGCGGAAGCGCCACGATGTGCAGAAAAGTACGGATATAGGTCATGCCGCCACCTCCGTGCGGACCGAGGAATGCCAGGACAGGATCTTGCGCTCGATCATGCGCATGACCAGGTTGACCAGGACCCCGAGCAGGCCGGTGGCCAGCACGAGGGCGTACATGGAGACGTAGTTGCCGCCGGACTGGGCCCGGCTGATCTCGGCGCCCAGGCCGGGGGTGCCGATGATCAGTCCGGCGGTGATGGCCAGGATCAGCGCCACCGCGGCCGCCAGGCGAACACCGGTCATCACGTACGGCAGCGCCGTCGGGAAGATCACGTAGCGGATCCGGGCGACGGGCCCGAGGCCGTAGGACCGGGCGGTGTTCATCGCCACCGAGTCCACATCGGCGACTCCGTAGAGCACCTGGATCAGAACCTGCCAGAAGCAGGCATAGACGATCAGCATCAGGGCGGACTCGATGTCGGTGCCCAGGAGCAGGACCGCCAGCGGGATCAGCGCCACCGAGGGCACGGGGCGCAGGAACTCGATGGTGGAATTCGTGAACCGGCGCAGGAACGTGGACGATCCGATGATGAAGCCCAGCACGGTGGCGAGCACCACGGCGATGATCATGCCCAGCGCCCAGGCCCGCATGGTGTCACCCACGGCGACCCAGAAGTCTGTCAGTCCGAAGTTGCTGATCAGTCCACCGATGGCCTCAGAGGCCGGGGGCATGAAGCGCGCATTGACCAGTCCGGTCACCGGCAGGAGCTCCCAGGTCAGGAGCATGCCGAGCACGCCGGCCGCGCCCAGGGCCTTGGTGCCGAGTCCGCGCCGTCGTCGTCGTCGGGCTCGACCGGGTCCTGAGGTCGTCGCGCGACCGGTCGCGCCGCTCTGCGCCACCGAGGTCAGCGGGGCCGCGGGGTCAGGCCGGGTGGCGATGTCCAGGCCGGCCGAGGTCGAGACGTCGGTGTGCCGGCGGATGTCACCGCCCCGGCGGTCCGCGGCGGCGGAGGCCTCCCAGCGGTGCAGCCGGTGGACGTCCTCCTCACGGGTCCGGGGGGCATCACCGCGGGGATCGATCCCCGGGCTTGAGCTCTCATCAGTCATCTATGACTCCTTGTGCAAGGTTGCTCGGATCACCACAGCCAGGTCGCTCGACTGTGATCCAGAACACATCACGATCAGGATAGGCCCCCGCGGCCAATAGTTCAAGAAGTCAATGATTGAGATATTCAAGGGCAATGCTGCACACCCACGAATTGAGGGGCGGATTCTCCGAGCATCTCAAGCCCGAAGGGGCGAAAAGTACTCGCAGAATCCGCCCCTCAACGGGGTGGGAGTGGGGTTCAGCGGAGGAAGAGCTTCTTCATCCGGTAGGTCGTCAGAGCCAGTCCGGCGACGATCATCACCAGGTAGTAGCTGATGTGCACCAGGGTCAGGCCGCTGAAGTCCCAGAAGGCGATGTCGCGCATCAGCTCCACCGCGTGCCACAGCGGCAGCGCCTGGATGAACGCCTGGACCCCGGCGGGGTAGACGCTGATCGGGAAGAGCGTGGCCGAGAAGAGGAACATCGGCATCAGCACCATCATCATCCAGTCCATCTGCTGGAACCGGGTCATGAAGGAGGTCACCGCCATCCCGATCGAGGCGAAGCCCAGGGCGACGAAGAGCGCGGTGCACCACATCAGCACCGCAGCCAGCGGATCGACCAGACCCCCGACCAGCAGCACGCCGAGGAAGCCCAGGGCGTAGAGCCCGCCGCGGAAGAGCGCCAGGCAGATCTCGCCCACCGCCACATCCACCGGGCCCAGCGATGTGGACATCATGGTCCGGTAGAGCTTGGTGATCTTGAGCTTGAAGAACACGTTCCAGGTGGAGTCGAAGATCGCACCGTTCATCGCCGAGACCGCGAGCAGCGCCGGGGCGATGAACGCCGCGTAGCTGATGGTCCCGCCGCCGCTCAAGCCGACCTGTTCGGCGTCGACCCCGGCGATCATCGGGGAGATGCCCAGGCCGAAGGAGGTCAGGAACAGCACCGGCTCCAGCAGGCCGGAGAGGAAGATGACTCCTCGGTTGTTCCGGATCGCGGTCAGCCCGCGACCGAACACCGCGCGGATGTTGCCGGAGTAGTAGTTCGCTCCGAAGCCGCGGCGGAAGGAGATCCGCGGAAGCTCCGAGCGAACGGGGGTCGCGGCGGAGCTGGTCTCGCCGGGGACCGAGCGGGCGACGTCGGAGGCGTCCTTCACCGCGAGCCGCTCCTGGCGCCTGGCATCGGCCTTGGCCCCCGGGGTGCGGCCGCGCCACTCCTCGAGGCCCAGCCGGCGGGTGAAGACCCGCACCGTCGCCAGCCAGGCGAGGATGGTGATGCCCAGCAGGTAGAGCACATGCACCAGGATCAGCCACGCCGGGGTGGGATGGCCGAAGGCGAGCACCCGGCCCAGCTCGTTGGCGTGCCAGATGGGGGAGAACCAGCCCAGGACCTGCAGGAAGCCCGGAAGGTTCGTCAACGGGTAGAAGGTGCCGGAGAAGAGGAAGAGCGGCATGATCACGAAGCGCTGGATCAGCGACATCTGACCCTTCTCGTCGCGCAGCGTGGAGACATACGCCATGATCGGCAGTCCGATCGCGAGCCCGCCGAGCATCGCGCTGGCGATCATCAGCACCCCCAGCGGGGAGCTGATCGCCCCGAAGAGGTAGAGCACCCCGGTGAAGATCGCGGCGTGGACCCCGAAGCGCACGCTGACCGCCAGGATGTGGCCCGAGGCGATCTGACCCGGGCTCAGCGGGGAGGCCTGGGCGCCGTAGTAGAGCCGACGCCACTTGAACCCCTCCATCACCGGGAAGGTGAACTCGATGCCCGCGGCCATGGCCACCGTGGAGGCCAGGATCGCCGGCGCGATGTACATCAGGTAGCTGCTGGCACCGTATTCGGCGAAGTCCCCGCCCTCGCCGACGAGCACGCCGAGGCCGAGCCCCATGGCCAGGATGTACATGATCGGCTGGCTCACCGAGGAGAAGAGGATCACGGTGCCGTAGGCCCGCATGCTGCGCAGCGTGCGCTCGGCCTGGTGCAGCGCGCCGAAGCGTCGGGCCCGCCCGGCCATGGTCACCTTGTCCGCGGCCGGACTGTCGGGGTCCTGCAGCTCCGGGTCTCGGGTCAGGTGCTCAGTCGACAAGGGTCCTCCCGGTCAGTCGCAGGAAGACATCCTCCAGGGAGGACCGGCGGACCAGCGAGGTCATCGGACGCAGTCCTGCCGCGTGGATCTGCTCCAGCGCGGACTCTGCGGAGCCGGCATAGACCAGCAGCCGGTCGGGGAGCACCTCGACGTGGCTGAAGCCGACGCCGGATGCGCTGCCGCTGGAGGATGCCCTGCCGTTGGAGGGCGCCGGTGCGGAGGAGAGCAGCGTGGTGAGCTGCTGGGCCTGCTCCTGGTTGCGGTCCAGGCCGAAGCGCAGCTCCAGCACCTCGCGGGTGGAGTGGTCTCGGATGAGTCCGGCGGGGGAGCCCTCCGCCATGATCCGTCCCTGGTCCACCACGATCAGGCGCTCGCAGAGCTGCTCGGCCTCGTCCATGTGGTGGGTGGTCAGCACCAGGGTGGTCCCGGACTCCCGGAGTCGGAAGAGCCGGTCCCAGAGGATGTGGCGCGCCTGCGGGTCCAGCCCGGTGGTGGGCTCGTCGAGCAGCAGGATCTCGGGCTCGTTGACCAGCGCGCGGGCGATGGTCAGCCGGCGCTTCATGCCGCCGGAGAGGTCCTCCACCCGGGCGGTGGCCTTGTGGGTGAGCTGGGCGAACTCGAGGAGCTCCTCGGTCTTGGCGTTGAGCCAGCGCCGGGGCAGCCCGAAGTAGCGGCCGTACATGATGATGTTCTCCCGGACGCTGAGCTCCTCGTCCAGGTTGTCCTGCTGCGGGATCACTCCCAGCCGAGCCCGGACCTCTGGTCCGTTCTGCTCCGGATCGAGTCCTGCCACCGACATCGTCCCGGCGCTGCGTGAGGCCACCGCCGCGATCATCCGCATGGTGGTGGACTTGCCCGCACCGTTGGGTCCGAGCAGGCCGAAGGACTCACCTCGATTCACGGTGAAGTCGATGCCGTCAACGGCAGTGAAATCTCCATAGCGCTTGGTCAGACCTGTGGCGCGGATCGCATGTTCAACGGGCATGACTGGCAGTGTACTCGCGTCGATGATCCCTGGTGAGAGCGTGATCGAGGGATTTTCGCAGAGTCGGTGCCCCGCCGAGGTTCATCCTTAGGGGCGATGTTCTCGGCACCGTCATCCTGGAGAATGAACAGGTAGTTCCAACTTCTCGCTGCAGGTCACGCCCGCATCGGGTCCCCGCAGCATCGCTGAGCAGTATGAAAGGTCATCAATGTCCACTCCAGTTCTCGAGACCGAGAACCTGGTCAAGGTCTATGGCAAGGGCGCAACCCGTTTCGACGCGCTCAAAGGCCTGACCTTCGAGATCCATGAGGGCGAATCCGTCGCCATCGTGGGCAAATCAGGTTCCGGCAAGTCCACCCTCATGCATCTGTTGGCGCTTCTGGACGAGCCCACCTCCGGCGTCGTCGCGCTGGGTGGGGAGCCGGTGACGGCGCTGAAGCCCAAGAAGGTCTCACAGCTGCGCAATGACACCTTCGGGTTCGTCTTCCAGCAGTTCTTCCTCAACCCGAACCAGACCGTGCTGGAGAACATCACCCTGCCGCTGAAGATCGCAGGGGTGGGCAAGTCTGAGCGCAACCGCCGCGGCATGGAGGTCCTGGAGCAGCTGGACATGGCCGACAAGGCCAAGAACAAGGCGACGAACCTCTCCGGCGGCCAGAAGCAGCGCGCCTGCATCGCTCGGGCGCTGGTGAACAACCCCACGGTGCTCTTCGCCGATGAGCCGACAGGCAACCTGGACACCGCCACCTCCGAGATCGTGGAGGACATCCTCTTCGGGCTGCACCGCGACCAGGGCATCACCCTGGTGGTCGTCACCCATGATGAGGACCTGGCCGCGAAGTGCCAGCGTCGACTCATGATGCAGGACGGCGAAATCGTCACCGAGGAACATGGCGCCACGGGGGTGCACGCATGAGGTCAGTCGACGTCGCGCGCACCGCGCTGGGCAACACCTTCCGTTCCAAGCTGCGCACCGCCCTGACCGTGGTCGCCATCGTCATCGGTTCCTTCACGCTGACCCTGACCTCCGGGCTCGGCGCCGGGGTCAACAAGTATGTGGACACCGTGGTCGGCGGGTTCGGCGGATCCTCGCAGATGTTCGTCCTGAGCACCGGCGCGGCCGACGCCGAGCCGACCGACGGCCCGGCCGAATACGACCCGGAGGCCGCAGCGAGCTCCGGTGGGATGTTCGGACCCGGCTCCGGAGGCGGGGTGCTCACCGATTCTGACATCGAGACGATCGAGGAGATCGAGAACGTCTCCGCCGTGGACCCGATGGTCTTCGTCTCCCCCGACTTCATCGAGACGCCCGACGGTGCGCAGTATGACCTGGAGCTCGACGTGCCGGCCAACGCGCTGGGACTCGAGCTTGCGGCCGGCGACGCCCCGGGCGATGACGGCATGGAGCTCAGCATCCCCGAAGACTGGCTCACCATCTTCGACACCGAGGACGCCGAGCAGGTCATCGGCGAGACCGTCCAGATCGGGATCAGCAATGTGACCGGCGAGCAGTCCACGGTCGAGGCCGAGGTCGTCGGCGTCTCCGAAGAGGCGCTCTCCGGCATCGGGGCGACCCCCATGCCGTCCCGGGAACTGAACCAGCAGCTCAACGATCTCTCCATGGAGGGATATGAGGGCCAGGCGCAGAACGCCTACACCATGGCGGTGGTCGATGTGGAGAACATCGAGACCAATGAACAGGGCGTCAAGGACGCGCTGGTCGAGGAGGACCTCCTCGGGCTGACCGTGGAGGACCAGATCGGTGCGGTGCAGGGCGTCATCGACGCGGTCTCCTGGGTGCTCTCCGGCTTCGGCCTGATCGCGCTGCTCGCGGCAAGCTTCGGCATCGTGAACACGCTGCTGATGTCGGTGCAGGAACGCACCCGAGAGATCGGCCTGATGAAGGCGCTGGGCATGTCCAGTGGCAAGGTCTTCGGCCTGTTCTCCATGGAGGCCGTGGTCATCGGCATCCTGGGCTCGGTCATCGGCGTGGTGCTCGGACTCGGTGCGGGGCTGCTCGGCAACGCCTGGCTCACCGGGGAGGGCGGGCCTCTGGGCGGCGTCGCCGGGCTGACGCTCTTCGCGGTGGATCCGCTGGCGATCATCGGCATCACGGCACTGATCGTGTTCATCGCCTTCCTCGCCGGCACGCTGCCGGCGGCGCGAGCGGCGAAGAAGGACCCGATCGAGGCGCTTCGCTACGAGTGAGCCCGGCCCGCTGGGCCTAGAGTGAGTCGTGAACACAAATAATGAACAAGGAGCTGACATGAGCAACCCTCCCTACGGAGACCAGCCCGCAGGTTTCCCCGGCAACCAGCCCGGGGGCCAGCCGGACGGCCAGCCCGGCGGCTACGGCCACCACCAGCCCGGCAACCAGCCCGGTGGTCAGCCCAGCTACGGCAGCAACCAGCCCGGGGGCTTCCCCGGCGGCCCCGGCCAGCCCACCTCGAAGTACGGCACGGATCCCTACGCGCCGGGCACCTACGGGGGACCGATCGCGGAGCCCAAGAAGTACAGCCTGCTCAAGACCCTGACCCTGGTCTCGCTCGCGATCTACGTGCTGAGCGCCCTGCCAGGTCTGTTCATGGGCGAGGATGCAGCGGCCCGCCAGGAGGCCATCGACGCCATCGAGCAGCAGGGCATGACCGGTGCTGAGGCGGCCGAGGCCGTGGACCTGTTCATGGGCCTGTTCACGGCGTTCCTGTGGGTCGCTCTGCTCGTCGGCGCCGCCCTCTACCTCCTGGTGTTCTTCGGACTGAAGAAGAACAAGAACTGGGCACGAGTCACAGGCATCGTGTTCGCGATCATCGGCATCGTGTTCACCCTGTTCGGCATCGTTGGCGCCACCATGCTGGGCCTGGTGCTCGTCGTGGCCCACGTGGCTGTGGCCGTGTACTGGCTGGTGCTGGCGTTCAGCCCCGAGGTCAAGGGCTACCTGGCACAGTTCCGCCGGTAGTCACGAGATCCTGCTCAACGGGGGCGCTCCTTCACGGGGGCGCCCCCGTTCTGCGTCATGAGCACCTGGTCAGCACTTCGCGCCGGGGCAGCGGGGATAAGGTGAGCTGGTGAACCAGACCTCCTCCAGCTCCCGCCGGATGATGACGGCGATGTTCCTGCCGCTCTTCGCGGCGCTGCTGAGCATCAGCATCGTCAACGTCGCGCTTCCCGCCATCGAGGAGAGCCTCGGGGCCACCTCCGCGGATCTCCAGTGGGTGCTCTCCGGCTACGCGCTGGCCTTCGGGATGGCGCTGGTCCCGGCAGGACGAGCAGGAGACATCTGGGGTCGTCGCGGGATCTTCATGTTCGGCGTCGTGCTCTTCGGCATCGCCTCGCTCGGCGCCGCGCTGGCGATGACTCCATTGGTGCTCAACGTCGCGCGGGTCTTCATGGGCTTCGCCGCCGGCATCCTGACCCCGCAGATCATCGGCATGATCCAACGCCTGTTCAGCGGCTCCGCCCGCGGCCGGGCCTACGGGATGATGGGCACCATCATCGGGGTCGCGGTGGCCGCCGGCCCGGCGCTGGGCGGGCTGATCATCGACACCACCGGGTCAGACCTGGGCTGGCGGATGACGTTCCTGATCAACGTCCCGGTCACCATCATCGCGCTGATCGCCATCGTGCTCTGGCTGCCCAAGACCCTCGACGACGCCGAGGCGCCCGGCCCCGACGTGCTCCCCGCTGACGACGCCTCCGAGGTCCACCAGAACGCCCCGGCGGCCCCGGACGCCTCTGCCGCCCCGGATGCCCGGGCCGCCCCTGCGGCCCGCGGCATCGCGCGGCTGGACCCGCTCGGGGTCGTGCTGCTCAGCATCGCGGTGCTGCTGCTGATGCTGCCCTTCATCCAGTTCCGCAGCCTGCTCGGCGGGCTTCTGGGTGTCGCGGGGCTCGGCGTGCTGGTCCTCTGGGCGCTCTGGGAGCGCCAGCTGGGCCGCCGCGACCCGGCCGCCCCGATGGTCAACCTGGCGCTGTTCACGCTGCCCAGCTACACGCTGAACTCACTGGTGCTGGGCCTGTACTTCGCCGGCATGCCAGCCACCTGGGCGGTGGTGGCGGTCTACGTGCAGCAGGGCCGCGGCGAGGGTGCGCTGATCGCCGGGCTGGTCACGCTGCCCAGCGCACTGATGGTCATGCTGCTCTCCTCGCGGGTGGGCCGCGCGGTGGAGCGCAAGGGGCCCCGGATGCTGGTCAGCGGGACCGTTGCCGGCGTCGTCGCGATGCTCTCGCTCGCCGGCGCCGCGGCGCTCATGGAGACCCCGTACGGCTCGCTGTGGCTCATCGGGGCCGCGCTGGGCGTCGTCGGACTCTCCCAGGCGCTGATCATCCCCAGCGCGCAGACGCTGTCGATGCGCGAGGTCCCGGAGCCCATGGCGGGAGCAGCCGGCGGCGTCGCGCAGACCGCGCAGCGGGTGTTCACCGCGATCGGCATCGCGGTGGTCACCGGCATCTACTTCTCGATCAGCGCCGACGCCGGGCATCAGTCAGCGATCGTCACCAGCTCGCTGGTGATCGCGGCCCTGATGCTGACCTCGGTGGCGGCGGCGCTCTTCGCGGCCCGCCGAGCCGGGCAGGCCGCGAAGCGCGGGATCAGCGCAGACGGGTGACCGGGCGCAGATCCTTGGCGGTCACATAGGCCGGGGCGCCGGCGAAGATCTCGGCGCGCTCCGGGGACTCCTCCCACTCCTTCTCGGCCTGGGCGAACTCCTCGCGGTCACCGAACCGGCTGACGAACCAGGTCAGCTCGTCCATGCCGTCGGAGAGCCACATGGACTCCACGGTGAACCCGCGCTCCTCGCGCGCCGGGATGACCTTCTTGGTCAGGAAGCCGACGAACTCCTGCGCCAGCGCCGGGTCCAGCGCGTAGCGACGCATGTAGGTGGTGCGCTCGGGCGCATCATTGGGGCGGGGGTGCTCGGGTTGTGCGGCCATCAGGTCCTCCTGGATCGTGGGAACAGCTTGGGATGACGTTCCCGCCCATCCTTTCAGACCCCGACGGCGTCGGCGATGACCAGGTTTCCTCCGGTCTGCACCGGGGAAGCTGTGCCGGGTCTGCGGCGATTCGCCAGGAGGCCGTGATCGCAGGGATAATCAGGCGCATGAGTTCTCAGCAGTCACTGCCCACAGGCGGCGCATCTGGCGCGCAAGAAACCCTCAAGAACTTCGGTCGGCGGACCTCCGGGATCAGCTTCGCGGTGATGATCACCGTGCTGCTGGTCGCACTGATCTTCGCCGCCAACCAGAACGACGTCATCGGCTGGATCATCGCCGTGATCGCCGGAGGCTGGCTGCTGCTGGCCACCGTGCTGGTGATCTCGGTGCGGTCCGGTGCCAAGAAGTTCGGCGAGACGCTGGACTCCGCGCGCGCCGACGCGGCCTCGCGCCGGGCCGACTCGCTGGGCGGCACCGCGGTGGTCGACGAGGACACCCACGCACGGAACCTGAAGCTGGATCACTCCTTCAAGATCGTCCAGGTGCAGAAGCGGGTCATCACCCAGGAGCTCGCCAAGGGCGAGGAGGCCGACCTGGCCATGGTGGACCGCGCGCTGGACACCATCGAGATGACCGCCGGCAACGGCCGGGACATGCTCTCTGAGCATGTCGGGCGCGGCTCCGGCGGCTCGGGTCAGGACGGCCGTGGCGCCGAAGGCCAGCAGCGTGGGACCCAGAACCGCGCGAAGAACCGCACCAACGACGACGATGAGCCGATCACCGGCGAGATCGTCAACTGAGAGGACCGGACGTGACCCAGACTTCCGAGAGCACCGAGACTTCCACCAGCACCGAGACCACAGACGCCCCAGACTTCGGCGAGCACCCGCACCGCATCGTCGATCCCAAGCCCGCCGGGCAGACCCGGATCGCGTCGGTCAACGTCAACGGGATCCGCGCCGCGCACCGCAAGGGCATGGGACAGTGGCTGGCAGACCGCGAGATCGACATCCTCGCGCTCCAGGAGGTCCGCGCCAACGAGGAGATCCTCACCAAGCTGGTCACCGAGATGACCGAGCATGAGGATCAGCCCTGGCACGTCCACGAGTACGAGGCCGCGGACAAGGGTCGGGCCGGCGTCGCGATCATCTCGCGCCACGCCCCCGTCGCCACCCGCAACGGCATCGGTGACGGCCACCCTGAGGACGACGGCCGCTGGATCGAAGCCGACTACACCCTTGGTGACGGCTCCACCCTGACCGTGGTCAGCGTCTACGTGCACTCCGGCGAGGTGGGGACGCCCAAGCAGGAGCACAAGATGCGGTTCCTGCAGTACATGACCGAGCACCTGCCTAAGCTGGCGGAGCGCACCGATCACCTGCTGGTGATGGGGGACCTCAACGTCGGCCACCGGGAGCTCGACATCAAGAACTGGAAGGGCAACGTGAAGAACTCCGGCTTCCTGCCGGAGGAGCGCGCCTACTTCGACCAGTATTTCGGTGACCTGGGCTTCTCCGACGTGGCCCGCTCGCTGGCCGGTGAGGTCGAGGGGCCCTATACCTGGTGGTCCTACCGGGGGAAGGCCTTCGACAACGACACCGGGTGGCGGATCGACTATCACATGGCCACCCCGGCGCTGGCGGAGCTGGCGAGCAACCTGAAGGTGGACCGGGCGCAGGACTACTCGCTGCGCTGGTCAGACCACGCCCCGCTGGTCGTGGACTACAAGCTCCCCTGAGCTCTGCTCCACCCTGAACCCTGACGATGGAACACTGACGTTCGAACCCTGACGTCTGAACCCCGATCTCTGCCCGACGACACGAAGGAACTGCTGTGACTGAGCGCGTACTCTCCGGGATGCAGCCCTCGGCTGACTCCCTGCACCTGGGCAACTACCTGGGAGCGCTGGTCAACTGGGTGAAGATGCAGGAGCGCTACGACGCCTTCTTCTTCATCCCGGACATGCATGCGATCACCGTGCAGCAGGACCCGGCCGAGCTGCGCACCCGGGTCCGCCGGACCGCGGCCCAGTACATCGCCGGCGGCCTCGACGTCGAGCGCTCCACGGTCTTCGTGCAGTCCCATGTGCCCGAGCACGCCCAGCTGGGCTGGATCATGACCTGTCTGACCGGGATGGGCGAGGCCTCGCGGATGACCCAGTTCAAGGACAAGTCCGCCAAGCAGGGCGCCGATGCGGCCGGCGTCGGACTCTTCACCTACCCGATGCTGCAGGCCGCCGACATCCTGCTCTACCAGCCCCACGGGGTCCCGGTCGGACAGGATCAGAAGCAGCACGTGGAGCTCTCGCGCAACCTGGCCCAGCGCTTCAACCACCGCTACGGGGAGACCTTCCGGGTGCCGGAGCCGCTGATCCCGGAGGCCGGGGCGCGGATCTATGACCTGCAGAACCCCACGGCCAAGATGTCGAAGTCCGCGGCGTCGCCCGCCGGGCTGCTGAACCTGATGGACTCCGATAAGCAGATCGCGAAGAAGATCAAGTCCGCCGTGACCGACGACGGCGCCGAGATCCGTTTCGACCAGGCCGAGAAGCCGGGCGTCTCGAACCTGCTGAGCATCTATTCCGCGCTCACCGACCGTCCGATCGGGGAGATCGTCGAGGAGTATCAGGACCGGATGTACGGCCATCTGAAGGTGGAGCTGGCCGAGGTGGTTGTGGCGAAGCTGAGCCCGATCCGCAGCCGCACCGAGGAGCTGCTGGAGGATCCCGCGCAGCTCGATGCGCTGTTGGCCACCGGTGCCGCGAAGGCGCGGTCGGTGGCGGGGGAGACCCTCGCCGAGGTCTACGACAAGGTCGGCTTCCTCCCTGCGAGCCTGCAGTGAGCCTGGATCACACCCGCGTGGTGAGCCTGCGGTGAACGAAGACCCTTCCCGGCTGCGACCGCGGACCGGCGGTCACGGGCTGATCGCCGGTCACGCGCGAGCCGCCGCGAAGGCGATGAACGACCGCGAGGAAGTCTCGGGGATGGTCAACCCGCTGGACCTCGAGGGGCTGCGCCGCCGTGAGGTCAAGGCCCGGCGCGCCTGGGGACACGCCCGACGCGAGGGCCGCAGCCGGGCGTCGATGTTCGGGCTGACCCTGTTCTGGGGGCTCACCCGCCTCGACACCACCCGCGGCATGCGGATCTTCAACCTGTTCCTCTTCCACTACGGCACGGTCATGGCCGCCGGTGCGGCCTACATGATGTTCTTCTCGGTCTCGGCCGCCCTGGTCGCTGGATTCTCCGTGGCCGGTCTGGTGATCGGCGGAGACCAGGAGCTCCAGGACACGATCGTGGATCTGACCAACGACGCGCTGCCAGGGGTGATCGGCGAGGACGGACTGGCCACGCAGGCCCAGCTCTTCGACACCGAGGGCTTCGGACTCACCCTGGTGGTCTCGCTGCTGGTCGCCGCGGTGGCCTCGCTGAGCTGGATCAACGGGCTGCGCGCCGGGATCCGGAGCATCTTCGACCGCCCGCTGATGGACGAGAACGTGCTGGTGGTGAAGTCACGGGACCTCGGGGTGATGGTGCTGCTGGGCACGATGCTGCTGGCCGCCACCGCGACCAGCCTGATCTCGGAATCGGTGCTGGAGGTCAGCGAACGGGTGCTGGGATGGAACCTGAACGTGCTTCAGGGGCTCGTCGGCACCGTGATCACCCTGGCGGTGCCGCTGGTCCTCGACGTGCTGGTCGCGATCCTGATCTTCCGGGTGGCCTCCCGCGTGGTGATGCCGGTCTCGGTGCTCTGGCGGGCCGCGCTGATCGCCGCGATCGGCTCCTCGCTGCTGCGCCAGCTCTCGACGTTCCTGCTCAGCGGGGTCGAGGGCGGAAACCTGATCGTGTCCTCCTTCGCCACGGTGCTGGGCTTCTTCGTCTACTTCTTCCTGCTCAGCCTGATCTACCTGCTCTGCGCCTCCTGGGCGGCGCTGGCCACCGACGACCGGAACCGCCGGCTGGGCCCGATCGCCGCCTCCCGCTGATCCCGCGCCCGCTGGGTCAAATTATCGTAGGCCTGCAGCGAATCGTAGAGCTCTAGCCCTACGACGTTTCAACAGGTCTACGATTTTTCACCTCAGGGTGCCCGGTGGGTGGCGTGCACTGCCCGGGCCGCCGGGTTATCCACAGACCGGCGCACTCGGGAGCCATGCGGCACAGCATTGCGCAGAGTGGACGGATGGACCTCGCGACCTCCACCCCGCTTCCGGCGCAGATCACGCTCATCCGCTCCCAGGAGCTCCCGGACGGCATCCACAGCAGCACCCGGCTGAAGAGCGCGGTCAACGCGGGAGCGATGCTGCGGCTGCGGCGTGGCATCTACGTGCACACAGCGGACTGGCTCGCGGCCCCGCCGTGGGAGCGTCATCTGGCCGCCGCCGGCGCCGCTGCGATGACCCGCTCCACGCCGGTCTTCTGTCGCGAGACCGGGTTGGCGCTCCACGGCGTCCCGCTGATCCGGACCCCGGATGCGGTGCAGCTGCGCACCCGGCATCAGGGAGGCACGCGGCTGGTTCCCCCACCCGTCATGACCGGCTCCACGGACCCCCGTGCCGTGGTGCGGCGCCACCTCGCACCGGACGACGACGAGCGGGCCGCCAGCGCCTCGGTCGTCGCGCTGCGCGGGATTCCGACCCGGCTGCACGAACACGTGGCCCCGCCGCGCACCTCGCGCCCCGCGTTTCGACTGCTTGTCGGCGCCGGGCATGAGCCGCCGCACCAGGACCTGGCCATGGGCTTCCGAGATCATTGGCCCGGGTCGGTGACGCACTGCGCGGTGGAGGAGTTCGGACTGCTGCTGGCAGACACGGTGCCGCGGATGGAGACCGGGGCCGGCGTCGTCGTCCTGGACGCGGTGCTCGGCGCACGGGTGCGTTCCGGAGCACGTCTCAGCCTGGAGGTGCTCGAGGCATGGGGCGGGTTCATCCACTCGCAGCGGAGGCTCGGCCGGTGGCGGGCGTGCCTCGAGCTGGCTGATGCACGCTCGGAGTCTGCGGGGGAGTCCCTCTCCCGGGTCCGGATGCTGGACCTGGGGTTCGAGCCGCCGCAGCTGCAGGTCAGCTTTGATCTCGGCGGCACCGTCGCGCGCGTGGACTTCTACTGGCCGGGCGTCGGCGTGGTGGGCGAGTTCGACGGGAAGCTGAAGTACACCCGCGGGTCCGGACTCAGCGGTGCATCCGCTGAGGACGTCGTCTGGGAGGAGAAGCTTCGCGAGGATGCGCTGCGCGCCCGTGGGCTGAAGGTGGTGCGCTGGGTCTGGGACGATCTGCAGCGACCCGGCGCGCTGGCGGCACGACTCCACACCGCCGGCGTTCCGCTCGCGAAGAAATCGTAGACCAAACGAAAAATCGTAGGGCTGCAGCTCTACGACAAGCTGCAGCCCTACGATTTTTTGACTCGACGAGCGGGAATCACATGCTGCGGGTCAGCACCGCTCGCTTGACCTCTTGGATGGCCTTGGTGACCTCGATGCCGCGCGGGCAGGCATCGGTGCAGTTGAAGATGGTGCGGCAGCGCCACACGCCCTCTTTGTCGTTGAGGACCTCCAGGCGCATGTCGCCGGCGTCGTCGCGGGAGTCGAAGATGAAGCGGTGAGCGTTCACGATCGCTGCCGGTCCGAAGTACTGCCCGTCGGTCCAGAAGACCGGGCAGGAGGAGGTGCAGGCGGCGCAGAGGATGCACTTGGTGGTGTCATCGAAGCGCTCGCGCTCCTCCGGGGACTGGATCCGCTCGCCGGTCGGGGCGGGGGAGTTGTTCACCATGAAGGGCATGATCTCGCGGTAGGACTGGAAGAACGGCTCCATGTCCACGATCAGGTCCTTCTCCACGGGCAGACCCTTGATCGGCTCGACCATGATCGGCTTGGAGGTGTCCAGGTCCTTGAGCAGCACCTTGCAGGCCAGACGGTTGCGGCCGTTGATGCGCATGGCGTCAGAGCCGCAGACGCCGTGGGCGCAGGAGCGGCGGAACGTGAGCGAACCGTCGATCTCCCACTTGACCTTGTGCAGGGCGTCCAGCACACGGTCGGTGCCGTACATGGTGATCGTCCATTCGTCCCAGCGCGCGTCGTCGGAGAACTCCGGGTCATACCGGCGCACCTGGAGGGTCACGTCGAAGCTCGGGATCTCGCCTCCGCCTCCGCTCTCCTTCATGTCGATCTTGGATGCGGGCTCAGCGGCTTCTTTGGTGGGAGTGCTCATCAGTACTTACGCTCCATCGGCTCGTAACGGGTGAAGACGACTGGCTTGGTGTCGGCACGGATGCCGGTGGTGCCATCGGTCGAGGACTCGGGGTCGAGGTACATCATCGAGTGGAGCATGAAGTTCTCATCATCACGCTCGGGGTAGTCCTCGCGGTAGTGTCCGCCGCGGGACTCCTTGCGGTGCAGGGCTGCCACGGTCATGACCTCGGCCATGTCCAGCAGGAAGCCGAGTTCCACGGCCTCGAGCAGGTCAAGGTTGAAGCGCTTGCCCTTGTCCTGGATCTGCACGTTCTTATAGCGCTTGCGCAGATCAGCGATCACCGCGAGAGCTTCCTTGATGGTCTCCTCGGAGCGGAACACCTGCATGTTCGCGTCCATAGTCTCCTGGAGCTCGGTGCGCAGCGTCGCAGTGCGCTCACCGCCGGTGGAGGCGCGCATCGCATTGAGCTGGTTCTCGGTGAACGCCGTCGGGTTCTCCGGGATGTCCACGAACTCTGCGGTGGCGGCATACTCGGCGGCGGCGATGCCGGCGCGCTTGCCGAACACGTTGATGTCCAGCAGCGAGTTGGTCCCGAGGCGGTTGGAGCCGTGCACCGAGACGCAGGCGACCTCGCCGGCGGCGAAGAGTCCGGGAACCACGGTGTCGTTGTCCTGAAGCACCTCAGCCTTGACGTTGGTGGGCACTCCACCCATGGCGTAGTGACAGGTCGGGAAGACCGGCACCGGCTCGGTGTAGGGCTCGACGCCGAGGTAGGTGCGCGCGAACTCGGTGATGTCCGGGAGCTTGGCGTCGATGTGCGCCGGCTCCAGGTGGGTCAGATCCAGCAGCACGTAGTCCTTGTTCGGACCGGCGCCGCGTCCCTCGCGCACCTCGTTGGCCATGGACCTCGCGACGATGTCACGCGGTGCGAGGTCCTTGATCGTGGGAGCGTAGCGCTCCATGAATCGCTCACCCTCGGAGTTGCGCAGGATGGCGCCCTCGCCGCGGGCGGCTTCGGAGAGCAGGATGCCCAGTCCGGCCAGGCCGGTCGGGTGGAACTGCACGAACTCCATGTCCTCGAGCGGGATGCCGGCGCGGTAGGCCAGGGCCATTCCGTCTGCGGTCAGCGTGTGCGCGTTCGAGGTGGTCTTGAAGATCTTGCCCAGACCACCGGTGGCGAAGACCACTGACTTGGCCTGGAAGACGTGGATCTCGCCGTTGGCCAGGTCATAGGAGACGACGCCGGCGGTCTTCTTCTGCATGTAGGTGGTGCCGTCTTCGCGGGTGACTTCCTCATCCACGGTGAGCAGATCCAGCACGTAGTACTCGTTGTAGAACTCGACGTTGTGCTTCACGCAGTTCTGGTACAGCGTCTGGAGGATCATGTGACCGGTGCGGTCTGCGGCATAGCAGGCGCGGCGCACGGCGGCTTTGCCGTGGTCGCGGGTGTGTCCGCCGAAGCGACGCTGGTCGATCTTGCCCTCGGGGGTGCGGTTGAAGGGAAGACCCATCTTCTCCAGGTCCAGCACGGCGTCGATGGCCTCCTTGGCCATGACCTCGGCTGCGTCCTGGTCCACCAGGTAGTCGCCGCCCTTGACGGTGTCAAAGGTGTGCCACTCCCAGTTGTCCTCTTCGACGTTGGCCAGCGCGGCGCACATGCCGCCCTGGGCCGCACCGGTGTGGGAACGGGTGGGGTAGAGCTTGGTGAGCACCGCGGTGTGGGCGCGCTGGCCGGACTCGATGGCCGCGCGCATTCCCGCGCCACCGGCGCCGACGATGACGACGTCGTACTTGTGAACCTGCATCAGCTTGTGGCTCTCTTTTCTTGGTGTTCGGAAGCTTGAGAACGCGCAGTCGTGCGCACCGGGTCAGGCCCGGTGGGCATCAGACGTTCTGGCAGAAGGAGGGTGACGACTCGAGCAGCTGGCCGGAGTTGTCGAGCAGGCAGGGCTCGAAGGTGAAGATGACCATGGTGCCGAGCACGATGATGACGATCACCGAGAGGTACAGGATGGACTTGAGCCACATCCGTGTGGAGTCCTTCTCTGCGTAGTCGTTGATGATCGTGCGCATGCCGTTGCCGCCGTGGAGCATCGCCAGCCAGAGCATGGTCAGGTCCCAGAACTGCCAGACCGGGTTGGCCCATTTGCCGGCCACGAAGCCGAAGTCGATCTGGTGGATGCCCTCGCCGACCAGCAGGTTCACTGCCAGGTGGACGAAGATCAGGACCACGAGCGCGGCGCCGGAGACGCGCATGAAGACCCATGCGGCCATCTCGAAGCTGCCGGACTTCGAGAATCCGTTGCGCAGGTACTTCGGATCGATGCGCCCGGAACGGGGGGCCTCGATGCCCTGTGCGGGAAGAAGGGCGTCAGATTTTGTGGTGGTCATTTTCAGAACCCTCCCCAGCCGTCAAGGAACAGCATCAAGTGGCGGACGGTGAAGCCGATCATGGTGATGACCCAGAGGCCCATCACGGTCCAGAGCATCTGGCGGTGGTAGCGGGTGCCCTGGGACCAGAAGTCCACCAGGATGATCCGCAGACCGTTGAACGCGTGGAAGACGATCGCGCCGACGAGGCCGATCTCACCGACGATCATGATCGGGTTCTTATACGCGCCGATCACCGCGTTATATGCCTCTGGCGAGACTCGCACGAGAGACGTGTCGAGTACGTGGACCAGGAGGAAGAAGAAGATTCCGACACCCGTGATCCGGTGTCCGACCCAGGACCACATACCTTCCCGGCCTTTATAAAGGGTGCCTTTTGTCTGCGTCACCTGTTGTTCCCTCCCTGCATCGTTGCATGGCGTTCCGCGCCGCACAGTTACGTACGTGTATTTCTTCGCTGCGGCGGTGCGGAAACCGTGACGCCGAGGCGAGTCTGTTGTCAGCTACCAGACTAGAGCACCGCGGCCCCCGATGCGGGTCGTGGTGCCGTGCCGGAGGCTTTGTTGCGCAGCCCAGCGTAGGCCTGATCCGGGCCCGGAGGCGAAATGACGGCCATCTCCAAATGACTTCTACAGCGTGTAGAAAAACCGCAATGTAGGGACGCAATTCCGGAATCTGCCGTGCAGACCCTCGGCGGGGACGCTCTGCCTCCGCCTCGAAGGAGCCTTGCGCCCCGCGAAACCCTGCCCTGGGCCCGATCTGCCCACCCGCTGCGCGGCTGACTGAGCTCGGACCAGGTATGGGTCTAGGCTGGTGAAGTGACTTCACAGGCATCCTTGGACAAGTTTTACACCGTGATCCCCGCAGGCGGGGTGGGCACGCGACTCTGGCCGCTCTCCCGGGCCAGCGCCCCGAAGTTCCTCCACGACCTCACTGGTGCCGGCACCACGCTGATCCGCGGCACCTATGAGCGGCTGGCTCCGCTCACGGGCAAGCGCGTCATGGTGGTCACCGGGGAGTCCCACCGCGAAGCCGTCCGGGTGCAGATCCCCGAACTGGACGAGAACGACCTGGTGCTCGAGTCCGAGCCCAAGGACTCCGCGGCCGCCATCGGGCTGGCCGCCGCGATCCTGCACCGCCGCGACCCCGAGATCATCATGGGGTCCTTCGCCGCGGACCAGGTCATCGCCCCGGTGGGGATCTTCCAGCAGGCGGTGCGCGAGGCCGTGGCCACCGCGGCAACCGGAAAGATCGTCACCATCGGCATCGCCCCCACCCATCCCTCCACCGGCTTCGGCTACATCCGCCGCGGCGCGACGCTCGAGGTCGACGGGGCGCCCATCGAGGGTGCGCCGCATGCCCGTGACGTCGCCGAGTTCGTCGAGAAGCCCGGCCAGGAGCTCGCCGAGAAGTACGTCGCCTCCGGGGAGTACCTCTGGAACGCGGGCATGTTCGTCGCCCCGGTGAAGCTGCTGCTGGAGCACCTGTCCCGCGCAGAGCCCACGCTCTACGCGGGTCTCGAAGAGATCGCCGCCGCCTGGGGCACCCCGGAGCAGGCCGAGGTCACCGCACGGGTCTGGCCGGCGCTGCCGAAGATCGCGATCGACTACGCCGTGGCCGAGCCCGCGGCCGCCGCCGGTGACGTGGCAGTGATCCCCGGGAACTTCACCTGGGACGACGTCGGCGACTTCGCCGCGATCGCCCGGCTGAACCCGGCGCGCGAGCAGGAGTCCATGACGGTGCTGGGGGAGAAGGCGAGGGTCTATTCGGACCAGTCCTCCGGCGTCGTCGTCTCTGACACCCAGCGCGTGGTGGCGCTGATCGGCGTGGAGAACATCGTGGTGGTCGACACCCCGGATGCGCTGCTGGTCACCACCACCGACCACGCACAGTCGGTGAAGCAGGCCGTGGAGGCGCTGCGGGCCCAGGGAGAGTCCGATGTCCTCTGAGCCTGCACGCCGGACGGTGATGCTCAAGGCGGCCCATGCCTCGGCCTCCGAGGTGGTCGACGAGCTCGAGGCGACCCTGATTGCGATGCGCCGCGATCTGCACGCCCACCCCGAGCTGTCCTGGAAGGAAGAGCGCACCACGGAGCGGCTCGCCGCCGCGCTGCGCGCCGTCGGTCTGGAGCCGGAGCTGATGCCCGAGACCACCGGTCTCTACGTGGACATCGGCGCCGGGGAGTTCGCGGCCGGATTCCGCGGGGACATCGACGCGCTGCCGGTCAGCGAGCTCACCGACCTCCCGTACGCCTCCACACATCCAGGCGTCACGCATGCCTGCGGACATGACATCCACACCACCGTGGCGCTCGGGGTCGCGCTGAGCCTGCAGCAGCTGCACCAGCAGCGGATCAACGACGGCGACCCGACGGGTCTGGGCGCGAAGGTGCGCGTCATCTTCCAGCCGGCCGAGGAGACCATGCCCGGAGGCGCCCTGGAGATGGTGCGCCAGGGCGTGCTGGAGCCGCTGCCCCGGATCTTCGCGCTGCACTGCGATCCGCGGATCGAGGTCGGCATGATCGGCACCCGCATCGGAGCCATCACCTCTGCGGCCGACGTGGTGCGGATCAACGTCACCGGACGCGGCGGACACACCTCCCGGCCGCATCTGACCGAGGACATGGTCTCCGCCCTGGCCCACATCGCGTCCACCGTGCCTGCGGTGCTCTCCCGCCGCGTGGACGTGCGCTCCGCGGTCTCGCTGGTCTGGGGACAGATCGAGGCTGGCAGCGCGCACAACGCGATACCCTCGAGCGGAACCCTGGTCGGGACCATGCGGATCCTCGACGCCGAGGCCTGGCGCGACGCCGGCAAGCTCCTCGATGAGATCGTCGAGCAGGTCGCGGCCCCCTGGGGGGTCGACGTCGACCTGGAACACATCCGAGGCGTGCCCCCGGTGATCAACAACGAGCGCGAGACCACCCTGCTGGAGCACGCCGGCCGGGAGGTCCTCGGCTCCGAGGGCCTCGAGCTCGCCCCGCAGTCCATGGGCGGGGAGGACTTCGCCTGGATGACGCAGGAGCTTCCCGGCGCGATGTTCCGGCTCGGGACCAAGACCCCCGGCGGCATCGATTTCGACCTGCACCGTGGGGACTACGTCCCGGATGAGCGATGCATCGGCTACGGCACCAAGATCATGGTCACCACGGCGCTCAGCGCGATCAACGAGCTGCGCCGGGACTAGCCGAGACGCGCCAGCGCCGCCGACATTGGCGCACGGGTCCCAGTGTGGCCTCGTAGGATGTCCCCTATGACTCAGGACGATGACTTTCTGACCGGGCGGATCGCACGGATCCCGGCTCCGGACCACGATGCCGACTGGGAGCGTCTCACCACCCAGGCCCGCATCGCCATGACCCGGGCCTACGTGCCCTACTCGGACTATCCGGTGGGCGCCGCCGCGCTGCTGGAGGATGGATCGATCATCTCCGGGTGCAACGTGGAGAACGCCTCCTACGGGCTCACCCTCTGCGCCGAGTGCACCATGATCGGTGCGCTGCAGATGGCCGGCGGAGGCAAGATCGTGGCGTTCACCTGCGTGAACCGACAGGGCGAGTACATCACCCCCTGTGGACGCTGCCGTCAGCTGCTTCTTGAGTTCTCGGCCGAGACCATGCACGTGCGCACCGCCAAGGGCGCCACCACCCTGGAGGCCCTGCTGCCAGAATCCTTCGGCCCCCGCCATCTTGAGATGAACGACTTGGAGACCCGATGAGCGCCGCTGGTGCGACCTATGACCGTTCCGCCCACGATGCGGTCGAACTGATCCGGATCAAGCGGGACCACGGCCGGCTCTCCCAGGAGCAGATCGACTGGATGATCGCCGCCTACACCGACGGGTTCGTCGGGGACGAGCAGATGTCAGCGCTCGCCATGGCGATCCTGCTCAACGGGATGACCCGGGAGGAGATCGGGCACTGGACCGCCGCGATGATCGCCTCGGGCGAGCGGATGGACTTCTCCTCGCTGCGCACGCCCGACGGCGGGCGCAGGCTCACCGCGGACAAGCATTCCACCGGAGGAGTCGGCGACAAGATCACGCTCACACTCGCGCCGCTGGTGGCGAGCTTCGGCGTGCCCGTCCCGCAGCTCTCCGGACGCGGTCTCGGTCACACCGGCGGCACGCTGGACAAGCTCGAGGCCATCGAGGGATGGCAGGCGGATCTGAGCAACGAGGCTCTGCTGCGCCAGCTCGACGAGGTCAACGCCGTGATCTGCGCGGCCGGCCCCGGTCTGGCCCCGGCCGACAAGAAGCTCTATGCGCTGCGTGACGTCACCGGCACCGTGGAGGCGATCCCGCTGATCGCCTCCTCGATCATGTCCAAGAAGATCGCCGAGGGCACCGACGCCCTGGTGCTCGATGTGAAGGCAGGTTCCGGTGCCTTCATGAAGTCCCGGGCCGACGCCGTCGAACTGGCCCGCACGATGGTCGCCCTGGGCACCGATGCCGGCGTGAAGACCTCGGCGCTGCTCACCGATATGGACACCCCGCTGGGACTGACCGCAGGCAACGCCATCGAGGTCCAGGAGTCCGTGGAGGTGCTCGCCGGCGGGGGACCCGCCGACGTCGTCGAACTCACCGTCGCGCTGGCGCAGGAGATGCTCACCGCGGTGGGCATCACCGGGGTCGACCCGGCGGAGAACCTGCGCAACGGACGCGCGATGGACTCCTGGCGCCGGATGATCGCCGCACAGAGCGGCAATCCCGACGCGGCGCTGCCGCAGGCGGTGCACAGCCACACGATCACCGCCGGGGCCTCGGGCACCATGACCCGGATGGACGCGATGGCCGTAGGTCTGGCGGCCTGGCGGCTCGGAGCCGGCAGGGCGCGCAAGCAGGACGCCGTGCAGGCAGGCGCCGGGGTGCGGATGCACGCCAAGCCCGGTGACGCCATCACCGCCGGTCAGCCGCTGTTCACCCTGCTCACCGATGACGAGCACCGGATCAGCCGGGCGCAGCAGGCGCTCGAGGGCGCCGTGGACGTCGACACCGAGGGCGGACCGCACGAGACCCCAGACCTGGTCTTCGATCGGATCAGGGCCGCGGACCTGACCGACTGAGGCCACCCGGATGAGTCCTGGGCAGATCCTCGACGCCATCAATCAGACCATCCTGGAGGCCGCCTCCGGATGGTGGACCCTGGTGGGCCTCTTCGTGCTCTGCGTGGTCGACGGGTTCTTCCCGGTCGTGCCCTCGGACTCGCTGGTGGTCGGACTGGGCTCGCTCTCCGGTGAGCCGGGCACTCCGTTCCTGCTCTGGGTGATCCTGGTCGCGGCCTCCGGTGCGCTGCTCGGAGACTTCATCGCCTACCGGATCGGGCGCGCCATCGGGCCGATGCGCTTCGGCTGGATGCGCCGGCCCGCCCCGCAGCGCACATTGATCTGGGCGCGCCATGAGCTCGACAAGCGCGGGGTGCTGCTGATCTTCGTGGGCCGGTTCATCCCCGGAGCCCGGGTCGCGATCAACTTCGTCGCCGGCACCACCGGGTTCTCGCTGCGCCGATTCCTGGTGATCGACGCGATCGCCTCGCTGGTCTGGGCCTCCTACTCGGTGGGGATCGGTGCGATCAGCGCGAACATCTTCGACTCGGTGTTGGTCGCGATGACGGTCTCGATCACCGGAGCGGTGCTGCTGGGCTGGATCTTCGACCGGATCTTCCGGCTCGTCACGCGCTGGCTGGATCGCAAGGGCGTGCACCTGGACCCCGAGGGCTACTTCGACACCGCCGCGCTGCCGGTGGAGCCCCCGCTGCGGCTGCACCGGGATCGCGACGACCATGATCACCGTCGCCACGACGAGGACGACGCCCCAGGTCAGTGAGGTCCGGAGGGCGTCGGGCGACGTGGGTCCGAGTCCTGGATAGACTCACTCCTATGACTTCTACTGATGCCGAAGCCCGTTCCGCCGCCGCCAAGCTCGAAGAGCAGCTGCGCAACCTGCCCAAGGTCTCCCTGCACGATCACCTGGACGGCTCGCTCCGCCCGTCGACGCTCATCGAGCTCGCCGCGGAGATCGGGCACGAGCTTCCCAGCCAGGACGCCGACGAGCTCGCCGAGCGCTTCCGGCAGAACGCGAACTCCGGATCGCTGGAGCAGTACCTGGAGGCCTTCGCGCACACCACCGCCGTGATGCAGACCGCGTCGAACCTGCGCCGCGTCGCCAAGGAGTACGTCGAAGATCTCGCCGCCGACGGAATCATCTACTCCGAGGTCCGCTGGGCCCCGGAGCAGCACCAGGAACAGGGCCTGAGCCTCGACGAGGCCGTCGAGGCCGTCCAGGAGGGTCTGAACCAGGGCATGGAGACCGTCGCCGGGCAGGACGGCGTCATCGTCGTCGGCCAGCTGGTCTCCGCGATGCGCCAGTCCGAGCGCGCCGATGAGATCGTCGAGGTCGCTCTGCGCCACCGCGACAAGGGCGTCGTCGGCTTCGACATCGCCGGCCCCGAGGCAGGCTTCCCACCCAGCCGCTTCGCCGACGCCTTCACCCGGCTCGCCACCGAGATGCTTCCCACCACGGTCCACGCCGGCGAGGGCGACGGCATCGAATCCGTCCGCGACGCCCTGGTCTCCGGCCGCGCCCAGCGCCTGGGCCACGGCGTCCGGGTCGCCGAGGACATCAGCGTGATCGAGGGCGACGTCGACTCCGAGGCAGGGGAAGAGGTCTTCCAGGTCGAGCTCGGCCCCGTGGCCCGCTGGGTCCGCGACCGCCAGATCCACCTCGAGGTCAGCCCCACCTCCAACGTGCAGACCGGGGCGATCGCCGGCTTCGCCCAGGGTCAGCCGCCTGAGCTCAGCGACCACCCCTTCGACATGCTCTACCAGCTGGGCTTCAACGTCGGCGTCAACACCGACAACCGGCTGGTCTCCGGCGTGACCCTCTCCGGCGAGCTCGCACTGATCGCCAGCACCTTCGACTACGGCCTCGGGGAACTCGCCGACTTCCAGATCAACGCCCTGGAGTCCTCCTTCCTCGGCCACGAGGAGCGCGAGGCCCTGGCAGGCATGATCCTCGAAGCCTGGCAGTGACCGCACAGTGATACCGAGTCGCGGTCCGCAGACCGGCACCGGTCCGACGAGTGCTGGTCAGACCAGCCCCGATCAGACCAGCCCCGATCAGACCGGCGCTGGTCCCGCGGACGGTGACCAGATCGCGATGCTGCGCTGGGTCATCGCCCGGCTGCGTGAGCACTGCCCCTGGACCTCTCAGCTGACCCACGGGGACCTCACCGAGTACCTGATCGAAGAGGCCTATGAGGTGCTCGAAGAGATCGAGGCCGGCAGCCTCGACGAGGGTCTGCGCAAGGAGATGGGGGACCTGCTCTTCCAGGTCGCCCTGCACGCGCAGCTCGCCGAGGAGCGCGGCAGCTTCGATCTCGACGGGGTGGCGCAGGCCATCACCGCGAAGCTGGTGCGCCGCAGCCCGCACGTCTTCACCGCCGACGGGGGCCTGTCGGTGGACCCGCACGCGACCATCGAGCAGGTCGAAGCCGCCTGGACCCGGATCAAGACCGAGGAGAAGGCGGCGGAGAACGGAACGCCGGGGAACCCATCACCGGAGAGCCCGACGCCGGCAGAGCCGAAAGACGACGACGGCACCCACCTCTCCGGCGTCGTCGGCTCGCTCCCGGCGCACCTGCCGGCCCTGGCCAAGGCGGCCAAGGTGATCGACCGGCTCGGGCGGCAGCGCAGTGAACATCTCCCCAACTCTGGCCCGGCCACGCTGGCGGCGGCTGACGAGGAGGAGCTCGGTGAACTACTGTTTGCTGTGGTGCGCACCGCACGCGCTGCGGGCCAGGACCCGGAGCGGGCGCTGCGCAGCCACCTGAACCGCATGACCTGATCGAGCAGCTGCACCAGCTCGAGAAGAAGCAAGCACCGGCGCAAGGGCGCGCTCGGCACCCCCGAAAAGTTTCCCACCGAATGAACAACAAGGAGCCGACAGAATATGTCTCTGATCGTCAGTGTGTACGGCCGCGAAATCCTCGACTCGCGAGGCAACCCGACCGTCGAGGTCGATGTCCTCCTCGAGGACGGCAGCTTCGGCCAGGCCGCAGTCCCCTCCGGCGCCTCCACCGGCGCCTTCGAAGCCGCAGAGCGTCGCGACGGTGACAAGGACCGTTACCTCGGCAAGGGCGTCACCGGCGCCGTCGGTGCAGTCAACGACGTCATCGCCGCCGCCCTGGAAGGACAGGACGCGACCGAGCAGCGCATCATCGACCAGATCCTGCTCGATCTCGACGGCACCGAGAACAAGAGCTCCCTGGGTGCCAACGCGATCCTCGGCGTCTCGCTGGCCGTGGCCAAGGCCGCAGCCGATGCCTCCGACCTGCCGCTGTACAAGTACCTCGGCGGTCCCAACGCGCACCTGCTCCCTGTGCCGATGATGAACATCCTCAACGGCGGATCCCACGCGGACTCCAACGTCGACATCCAGGAGTTCATGATCGCCCCCATCGGTGCGGCCACCTTCTCCGAGGCGCTGCGCGCCGGCGTGGAGGTCTACCACTCGCTGAAGGCGCTGCTCAAGGAGCAGGGCCTGGCCACCGGACTTGGCGATGAAGGCGGCTTCGCGCCGAACCTCTCATCCAACCGGGCGGCACTGGACCTGATCACCGAGGCCATCAAGCGGGCCGGCTACACCCCGGGCAAGGACATCGCGCTGGCACTGGACGTCGCGGCCAGCGAGTTCTACGCCGACGGTGTCTACACCTTCGAAGGTGAGTCCCGGACTCCGGAGCAGATGAGCGCCTACTACGGTGAGCTCGTCGCCGCCTACCCGCTGGTCTCCATCGAGGATCCGCTCGATGAGGACGACTGGGCCGGCTGGAAGACCCTGACCGAGCAGATCGGGGACAAGGTGCAGCTGGTCGGCGACGACCTCTTCGTCACCAACCCCGAGCGCCTGGCCAAGGGCATCGCCGCGGACACCGCGAACTCGCTGCTGGTCAAGGTCAACCAGATCGGTTCGCTCACCGAGACCCTCGACGCGGTCGCGCTGGCCCAGCGCAGCCGCTACACCACGATGATCTCGCACCGCTCCGGGGAGACCGAGGACACCACCATCGCGGACATCGCCGTGGCGACGAACTCGGGCCAGATCAAGACCGGCGCCCCTGCTCGCTCCGAGCGCGTCGCCAAGTACAACCAGCTGCTGCGCATCGAAGAGGAGCTCGGCGACGCCGCGCGCTACGCCGGAGCCTCCGTGTTCCCGCGCTTCAACGCCTAGCCCACGCGCGACGTCACCGCGTGACGCACGTGAGGGGCTCAGCCCCGCTGAGCGCCGATGAGGACGGGGCGTCAGGTCGCGGACCCTGGTTTCGACCAGAGGTCCGGGTGCCTGGCGCCCCGTCCTTCGTTCGCCACGTGCAGCGAGGAGAATTCACGGTGCAGCCTGACCTGTTCGCGTGTCAGACCCGCGTCCCGAGGCCGGGTCCAGATATCCTCGGAAGCCACGCCTACTTCCCCCTCTTCCCCCTCAAGGCGGTGACATATCGTGCCGAGCAGACGTGCCTCTTCAGCGGAGGTCAAAGCGCGCGCGGCCCAGGCCCGTCGGCTTGCCGAACGCGAGCAGGTCTCCGGTGAGATCCGGACCCCCGCCGACATCACCGCCCGACGCAAGCGGAACACCTCCACCGCGTCTGGGTCGCCGAAGACCCCGGTCAGCGCCGCCACAGTGGTCCCGGAACGCACGTTCCCGGGCCGGATGATCGTGCTGAGCATCGTGGTCCTGGTGGTCATCTCCTTCCTGGTCCCGACCGTGAACAGCTTCTTCCAGCAGCGCTCCGAGATGAACGAGCTCCAGTCGCAGATCGCCGCCGAGCAGGAGGAACAGGCCCAGCTGCAGTCTGAGCTGATGCGCTGGGATGATCCAGACTTCGTCCGCCAGCAGGCCCGCGAACGCATCAACCTGGTCATGCCGGGGGAGCGTCGCTACCAGGTGATGGGTGAGGCTGAGGAGAGCGCCGAAGAGCTTGACGAGCTGGACTCCACCGAGGTCCGTCACGACCTTCCCTGGGCCGAGGCGCTCTGGGACTCGCTGGTCCGCTCCGCCGCCGAGGACTGAGCCGACACGCTGAGCGCTCTGACGTCCAAGCCGCCGCACTCGACAGCAGGCCCGGCCCGGCGACGCCCAGCAGTGCAGTAAACTCGGCTCCCGTGAACTCGACTACACCGCATCCCAGTGATCTGGACACCCTGAGCCTGCAGCTGAGCAGGCCCGTGCGCGACGTCGTCGAGATCCCTGCCCGCTGCACCTGCGGAAACCCGCTGGTCGCAGCCACGGCCCCACGGCTGAGCAACGGGATCCCGTTCCCGACCACCTTCTACCTCACCCACCCGGCAGCCACCGCCGCGGTGTCTCGGCTGGAGGCCTCCGGGCTGATGGCGCAGATGAGCGAGCGACTCACCACCGACACCCAGCTCGCCCAGGCCTATCGTGGTGCCCATGAGAACTACCTCTCCGAGCGCGAACGCATCCGCGCTCTCGCCGGGCTGGAACCGGTGTGGGAGATCGAGGGCATCAGCGCCGGAGGCATGCCCGACCGGGTCAAATGCCTGCACGTGCTCGTCGGGCACTCCCTGGCGGTCGGCCCCGGCATCAACCCGCTCGGGGATGAGGCGCTGGAACTCATCACCGAGGAGTTCAGCCCACAGGTCTGCAGCTGCGCCGGATCCTGGGACCACGACGCCGACGTCCCGCAGCGCGACCTCAGCCGGCACGTGCGCCGCAGGAATCAGGGCTTCGCCCGTCAGGACGACGCCGCGCAGGACCCGGTCTCGCAGGACACCGGAGAGACCGCATAGAGTGCTGGCAAGGACCCCCGCGGGACGGCCACGCCGTCGACCGCCCACGAACACCGGCGAGGAGAAGGACACCCCATGAGAGTTGCTGCCATCGACTGCGGAACCAACTCCATCCGGCTGCTGATCGCCGATGTCGAGGACAACGGACGAGTCTCCGACGTGGTGCGGCAGATGACCGTCGTGCGCCTGGGCGAGGGTGTCGACGAGACCGGTGAGTTCTCGGCCGGAGCGCTGGAGCGGACCTTCGCCGCGGTGGACAGCTACGGGGCGCTCATCCGTCGGCACCACGTGGACGCCGTGCGCTTCGTCGCCACCTCAGCCTCCCGCGACGTGGCGAACCGGGATGTGTTCATCGGCGGGGTCAAGCACCGGCTCGGCGTGGAGCCCGAGGTCATCCGCGGCAGCGAGGAGGCCGGGCTGTCCTTCGCGGGCGCGGCGTCGGTGCTGGACTGGGACGCCGAGCGCAAGATCCTCGTCGTCGATCTCGGCGGCGGCTCCACCGAATTCGTGCTGGGCACCTCCGCCGGAGTCGAGCACGCCATCTCCACCGACATGGGCTGCGTGCGCTTCACCGAGCGGCACATGCGCAGCGACCCGCCCACCGACACAGAGACCTCGATGACCAGCTTCGAGACGCTCTCCTTCCTGGAGAACGTCTCTGAGGTGATGCCGCTGCACGAGACCGAGGTGGTCATCGGGGTGGCAGGCACCGTCACCACCGTCGCCGCGCATGCGCTGAAGCTCGAAGACTACGAGCCGGACGTGATCCACGGCGCCGAGATCGACTTCGACACCCTGCACCAGTCGGTGGATCAGCTGGTCCACTCCACCCGCGACGTGCGCGCCCAGATGCCGATCATGCACCCTGGCCGGGTCGACGTCATCGGCGCCGGCGCCCTGATCTGGGGCACCATCCTGGACTATCTGAACAAGGTCACCCATGGGCGGATCGTCTCCGCGGTCGCCTCTGAGCATGACATCCTCGACGGCATTGCGATGTCCCTGGCGCATTCCCAGACCAGCGCAGATTCTCAGGCCGATGCCCACCAGCCCGAGGGCGCGGAGCGGCCGAGATGACAGCCGGCTCACGGACCCTCGGCGCCGCACTCGGCGCCGCACTCGCCGCCGGACTGGCGCTCGGCGGCGGAATCCTCGCCGCCCCGGCCGCCCACGCCGACGAGTGGCGCGACCAGCAGTACTGGCTCGAGGACTACGGGATCACCGAGGCCTGGGAGACCACCCGCGGGGAGGGCATGACCATCGCGGTGATCGACACCGGCGTGGACTCCAGCCATCCCACCCTCTCCGGCGCGGTCGTCGGCGGGACCGATGTCTCCGGAGCCGGCGACGGCGGCGCCCCGGTGGATCAGATCGCCACCGAGCACGGCACGCTGGTGGCGTCCCTGGCCGCGGGCCGCGGCACCTCCGCGGAGGCGACAGCCGTCGCCGAGCTGATCGACGAGGACCTCGAGGACCTCGACGACGACGAGTGGAAAGACTGGTGGGAGGATTTCGAGACCTCTCTGGAGGACATCTACGGGGAGGACTGGCAGGACGAGGTCGATTCCGACGCCCTGGCGGAGTTCGAAGAGAGCCGATCGGCGCCCCGGGCGCTCACCCAGGACGAGGATCCCGACGACGGCGTCGTCGGAGTCGCTCCCGAAGCCTCCATCCTCTCGGTCTCGCTGCTGCTGCAGGACCCCAACCCCTACGGCGGAGGCACCGAGGAGCAGATCGCCGAAGCCGTGACCTGGGCCGTGGACAACGGCGCCGACATCATCAACATGTCCTTGGGCTCCGGCTTCCAGGAATGGCCCGAATCCTGGGACGAGGCCTTCCTCTACGCCGAGGAGAACGACGTGCTCGTCGTGGCCGCCTCCGGCAACCGCGCCTCGGGGCACCTCTCGGTGGGCGCGCCCGCCACCATCCCAGGTGTGCTCGCCGTGGCCGGAGTCGATGAGTCACGCCAGATCAGCGAGGACTCCTCCTCTCAGGGCATCGCCATCGGGATCGCCGCCGCCTCGGAACCCCTGGTCGGGGCGATGCCCGGGGAGGACTACATGCAGTGGAACGGCACATCCGGCGCCTCACCGATCGTCGCCGGAGCAGCCGCCCTGGTCTGGGCGGCCAATCCGGAGCTCAGCGCGCAGGAGGTCAAGCACCGGGTGCTCTCCACCGCAGACTCCCAGGGCGCCGAGGGCGTGGACCCCGAGTATGGCCACGGCGTGCTCAACGTGGCCGACGCCGTCTCCGGCGAGGTGCCGGCCTTCGAGGCCGCTGCCTACCCGACGCTGGCGGAATGGATCCGAGTCCACCGCCGAGGAGAGGTCGAAGAGACCGAGCAGAACGAGATCCCCGAGGACGCCGGCGTCGTGGCCGGGCCCGAGGGTGAGCCGCGCGCCATGCCGCAGCCGGGGGAGCCCAGCACCGCCCAGGACTGGGCCGGACCCGTGGCGGTCGGCGCCGCCGCCCTGCTGGTGATCGCCGTGCTCGCCATGGCCGCGATCCATCTGCAGCTGGCCCGCCGCCAGGACGAGAACTGAGCATCTCGCTCAGGTCCTCCCGCGGCACGAAACCTCACCACCCATCAACGAGCTACGTATAGGATGATGCATATGGCTATTCCACAGACGCTTTCCGCGAAACCCCGTGTCCTCATCGTAGGCGGCGGCTACGTCGGTCTCACCACCGCGCAGCTGCTTCAGAAGAAGGTGAAGGCCGCCGGCGGGATCGTGACCGTCGTCGACCCGATGCCGTACATGACCTACCAGCCCTTCCTTCCAGAGGTCGTCGGCGGCCACATCGAGGCCCGCCACGCGGTCGTCTCCCACCGCCGCCACCTGAGGGACTCCGAGATCATCACCGGCAAGGTCACGGCCGTCGATCACGACGGCCGCAGCGCCACCGTGGAGCTCTCCGAGGGCGAGACCGTGGAGCTGCCGTACCAGGACATCATCATGGCCGCCGGCGCCACCACCAAGACCTTCCCGATCGAGGGCCTCGCCGAGCACGGCATCGGCCTGAAGACGATCGAAGAGGCGCTGACCCTGCGCAACCACGTCCTGGAGCGCATCGAGTCCGCCTCGGTGATGACCGACGAGAAAGCCAAGTCCCGCGCCCTGACCTTCACTGTGGTCGGCGGCGGGTTCGCCGGCATCGAGACCGTCGCGGAGATGGAAGACATCATCCGCGCGGCCGTGGCCGTGAACCCGCGCATCGGTCAGACCGATGTGCGCATCCTGATGGTCGAGGCCATGGGCCGCGTCATGCCCGAGGTCAGCGAGGACCAGGCGGTCGGCGTCGTCGAGCACCTGCGCGGCCGCGGCATCGAGGTGCTGCTGAACACCTCGCTGGGCTCCGTGGTGGACGGCGAGATGCGACTGGTCAACATGAAGGACAAGTCCGAGGCTGATCGCTTCGAGTCTGACACCCTGGTCTGGACCGCAGGCGTCGCCGCCAACGTCGTGGCCAAGAAGTCCGGCTTCCCGGTGGATCCGCGCGGCCGGGTCACCGGCACCGCCACCCTGCAGATCGCCGATGAAGACGGCAAGGTCCTGCAGAACGCCTGGACCGCCGGCGACATCTCGGCCATCCCCGACCTCAGCGGCGGCGGACTGCCCGACGGCACCTGCGTGCCCAACGCGCAGCACGCCTCCCGCCAGGCCAAGGTGCTCGCGAAGAACCTGCTGGCCGCCAGCTACGGACAGGGCCAGCTCAGCGAGTACAAGCACGACTCCCTCGGCGCCGTGGCCGGACTTGGCATGTTCCAGGGCGTCGGCAACCCGCTGAAGGTCAAGATCAGCGGATTCCCCGCGTGGATGGCCCACCGCGGCTACCACGCGATGGCGATCCCCACCGTGGAGCGCAAGGTCCGCGTGGTCGGCGGCTGGGTCTCCGAGCTCGTGCTCGGCCGGGACTACACCCCGGTGCGCGACCTCGAGAGCCCGTACCGGCAGTTCCAGGAAGCAGCCGGCGGCGGCAAGAAGAAGGAAGCCGCGAAGAGCTGACGCGTCAGCATCGATGACGTAGACCAAGAGAGCGGGCTGTCACTGACAGCCCGCTCTCTGCCCCTATAGCCCAATCGGCAGAGGCAACCGACTTAAAATCGGTCCAGTGTGGGTTCGAGTCCCACTGGGGGCACCGTTGATGCGGCGGCCACCAGTCTCACCATGCGCGCCCGTGCCCTCGCGCCGTGAGCTGCCGGGCCAGGCCGGCCGGTGGTGATCCATGAGCGTTGAGAATCTCCAAGTGAACGTTCACTCAAGTGTCGCCGAGCCCCGTGCCGCGGATCGGCGCTGGGAGCCTGCGGGTTCAGCGCTGCGGGTTCGGCGGCGCAGGAGCGGGGCCGGTGGATTCGCGCAGGATCAGCCGGCTGACCGGGTTCGCGGGCTCCGGGGCCGGCTCGTTGCGCACCAGCGCGATCAGCCGCTCCATGGCGGAGCGCCCCTGGGATTCGCGGTCCACCGCCACGGTGGACAGGGCCGGGATGGTGTACCGCGCCGTGGCCAGGTCGTCCCAGCCGATGACGCTGAGCCGCTTCGGCACGTGCCAGCAGCGATCATGCGCCGCGCGGACCGCACCGAGGGCGAGATAGTCATTGGCGGCGATCACCGCGGTGACGCACGAGTCCTCCTCCAGGCCGCTGATCGCCGCATATCCGGACTCTGTGGTCCAGTCCCCGCCGCGGACTCCGTGGGACTCCAGCCCGAGCTCCGCGATGCTGCGCAGGTACTCGTCCCGCCGGGCCCGCGCGGAGGACCAGTCCTGTGGTCCCTCGATATGCAGGAAGCGACGGTGCCCCATGTCAGCGAGGGTCTGGATGATCTCGCGGAGCACTGAGGCGTCGGCCAGCGGGCCGATCCCGCGCAGCTTGTCGTCATACTGGTCAAGGATTGCGAGCGCCGTCGTCGTCGGGGTGCGCGGCTGTTCGCTCATGCCCGGCAGCGCGCCCAGCGACAGGACGCCTTCGAGCCGGCCGGAGTCCAGGAGCTCCTGGGCGCGCCGGGCGCGGTCCTGTGCGGGCCCTTCGATCACCGAGATCTCCATGAAGTACCCGGATCGACGGGCGACCTCCGCGGCGGCGGCAAGGGTGGGGGTCGGCAGCGCGGTGACCGGGGAGGGCAGGATGGCGGCGAGGATGCCGGTCTCCCGGGTGCGCATGGAGCGCGCGATCATGTTGGGCCGGTAGTTCAGCTCCTTGATGGCCGCTTCGACGCGCTCGATGGTGGCGGGCTTGAACGGGCCCCGGTTGTGCAGAAACCGCGACACCGTCTGATGGGAGACCCCAGCCAGGGCGGCCACCTCATGCAGAGTGGCGGCGCGCGGGGGTGTGCTGGCCATGTGCGTGCTCCTCAGCGGGTGTGGGACCGGGTGTGGGCTGTTGCGACGATCCTCGCATACCCATCACGTCAACCGATCGGGTGAATGTGTTGACAGTCACACTCTGGAGTCAATAACCTCGGGTGGGACGATTCAAGTGATCGTTCACATTATGGGTGTTCGAAGCCCATTCCCAGTCACCGAGGAGACCGCATGTCTGAGACCGCACACTCACCGACCGGCCGGGGTGCCAAGATCCGGGCCGGGATCATCGGCGCGGGCGGCATCGCGACCATCGCCCACCTGCCCACGCTGAAGGCCCACCAGGACCGCGTGGAGGTCGTGGGCATCGCTGACCTGGATCCTGACCGGGTGACTCAGGTGGCCGATGAGTGGGGGATCCCGGGCCGCTTCGCCTCCGCGCAGGAGCTGCTCGATGCGGAGTCTCCCGATCTGCTGATCATCTGCACCCCGCCCTCGGCGCACAAGGACGCCGCCATCCAGGGCCTGCAGGCCGGCGCCTGGGTCTGGTGTGAGAAGCCGCCGGTGCTCACCCTGGCCGAGTATGACGCGGTCGCGGCGCAGGAGGTCGAAGGCGGGCCATACGCCTCCTACGTCTACCAGCACCGCTTCGGCTCCGGGGCGAAGACGCTGAAGAAGCAGGTCGCGGACTCCACGCTGGGCCGGCCCCTGGTCGCGCTGTGCAACACCCTCTGGTACCGACCCCACGCCTATTACGACGTGCCCTGGCGGGGCAAGTGGGCCACCGAGGGCGGCGGTCCGGCGATGGGTCACGGAATCCACCAGATCGACCTGCTCCTGGAGGTGCTCGGGGAGTGGACCGAGATCACCGCGGTGGCCGAGAAGCTTGACCGCGACGTCGAGACCGAGGACTTCTCCTCCGCGATCGTGCGCTTCGCCAACGGCGCCATCGCCACCGTGGTCACCAGCGTGATCTCCCCTCGAGAGGTCTCCTACCTGCGCTTCGACTTCCAGGACGCCACCGTGGAGGTGGAACACCTCTACGGCTACGACAACAGCTCCTGGACCTGGACCCCGGCGCCGCACGCGGCCGAGGACCTCGCGGCGGTCGAGGCCTGGGCGCCGCAGGAGAACGTTCCCTCCTCACACCGGCAGCAGCTCTCCGAGCTGCTCGACTCGATGGAGGCCAAGGCCCGGCCGCGCGCCTCCGGGGAGGAGGGCCGCCGCACCCTGGAGTTCATCGCGGCGCTGTATCAGTCCGCGGAGACCGGAGTGCCGGTGAAGCGCTCCGAGCTGCGCCAGGACGGCCCCTACTACACCGCGATGCATGACGAGTCCTACAGCTACGGGAAGAAGAACTGACCGATGAGCACCGACCAGCAGCACACCGATTCCGCACCCGCCGCCGCTGCGACCGGCTCCGGGACGCACCCGACCGCCCAGTTCGAGGTCACCCCGGGGGAGAAGGAGATCGCGGTGACCGCCGCCGGCACCGAGATCCTGCGCTACGTCATCCACCCGGACTCCCCGCAGGACGAGGCGCCGAAGCCCTACCTCTACCCGCTGCGGTTCCTCGACGGTGGCGAAGCCTCGGTCCGCCGCCCCTGGGACCACCGCTGGCACACCGGACTGCAGTTCACCTGGTCCCACGTGGCGGATCAGAACTTCTGGGGCGGCCCGACCTTCGCCGCCGAAGACGGCTACAAGATGCGCGGCAACCTGGGTCGGATGAACCACACCGGCTTCAGCACCGCGCCGAGCGGGGGAGACGAGGTCACCTTCGACGAGACCCTGGAATGGATCACCTCGCGCGGAGAGCACTGGATCGACGAGCACCGGGTCCAGCGCGTGCACTCGCTCGACACCGCCCGCGGGATCTGGGCGATCGACCTGACCACCGAGCTGACCAACGTCTCTGGAGGAACCCTGCCGCTGGGCAGCCCGACGACGGCGGGGCGCCCCAATGCCGGATACACCGGCTGGTTCTGGCGCGGTCCCCGCTCCTGGAGCGGCTGTCAGGTGGTCAACTCCGCCGGCGCCGAGGGCGAGGAGAACACCATGGGCCAGGTGGCCGACTGGGTCGCCTTCTCCTCCGAGCACGACGACCTCGACGGCGGCGGCACCATCATGGCCTTCGCCGGCACCTCGGAGTGCGCCGGGACCCCGCTGCCGCCGATCAAATGGTTCACCCGCACCGCGATCTTCGCCGTGGCGAGCCAGTCCCCGGCCTTCGACGAGGAGATCCACCTTCCGGCAGGGGCCGCGCTGCGGCTGCACCACCGGTTCCTCTTCATCGCCCGGGTGCTGGAGCCTCAGGAGCGGACCCAGATCGGGCAGGAGTTCGCGCTCTGATGAGCAGCCAGACTCGCGAGCCGACTCCGGCCCAGCCGCCGCCTCCGCGGGCGCTGTCGAGGTTCCCCGGCGGGACCTCGCTGAGCCACCTGTGCGTCTATGACTGGGAGACCGCCGACGGGCTGCACGGGGGATCGCCCCACCTGCACACGCTCTCCACCGAGGCCTACGTGGTCACCTCCGGTCGTGGCGAGGTGCACACCATCAGCGCCGCCGGCCCCGCCCGCGACGACCTCGTTGCCGGCTCGCTGCTCTGGTTCACCCCGGGCACGGTGCACCGGCTGATCAATCACGACCAGCTGCAGATGCAGGTGATCATGTCCAACGCCGGACTCCCCGAGGCCGGGGATGCGGTGCTGACCTTCCCCGAGGAGATCCTCGCCGATCCGCAGCGCTACCGGGAGGCCGTGGCGCTGCCCGCCGAGGGCGACGACGCCGTGCGGGCGGCGGCGGCGCGGACCCGGCGGGACCTCGCCCTCACAGGGTATGAGCAGCTGCTGGGCAGGATCGAGTCCCAGGGGCCGGAGGCCATGGAGCACTTCCACAAGCTCGCGGTGAACCTGGTCCGACCACGCATCGGGGACTGGCAGCAGATCTGGGCGCGCACCGTCGAGGCCGAGACCGAACGGACCCGGTCGCAGCTCCTCGCGCTGGGCGCAGGGGATGGCGCACACCTGCGCGAGGCTGCGGTGATCCGCGGCCAACCCCGTCCCGAACCGCGGCTGTGGGGGATGTGCGGACGGCTCCAGACCTGGACCGGAGCGGACCCGGCGTCGGGATGATGCGGGCCGGAGTCGGCTGGGGATGCCGTCGGATCGACCCTGCCGGGGTGGGACCTGGATCAGGCCGGGGAGAGTCTCAGCGCACCCCGCGCGCGGCCAGCGCCTCGGCGGTCTCCTCGGCATGGCGCAGACTCATCACCAGCAGCGGCAGCACGGTGGCCCGCGGCGTCGGCCGCATCCCTCGGGCCCGCTGGGCCTCACGGATATCGGCGTAGAAGGACAGGATCACCGGCACCGACCGGATCGTCAGCGACAATGCCAGCGAGATCCGTTCTGCGCTCAGTCCCCCTCGCAGCAGCACCGGATCCAGGGGGCGCAGGACTCGCTCGACGCTGGAGAGGATGTCCGAGGTCGCCGTGGTCAGCGTGAACAGCGCGGCCAGCATCACGACGGCAAGCACCCGCGCGACGTTGAAACCGGCCTCGGCGGGGGTCAGGAAGATCAGCTGGGGGATGGTCAGCACCAGCACCAGCCATTTCAGCCGCCACAGCTGGGCGAACAGCCCGCGGACTCGGGTGCCGGAGAGCAGGAATCCCAGCAGGGTCACGGTCCAGATGCTCAGCAGCACGCCGAGGCTCTCCCGGAACACCGAGGCGGCCAGTGCCGCGACGAAGATCCCCAGGAACTTCGCGCCGACCGGCATCCGGTGCAGGTGCGAGGTGCCGTGCCGGTAGAGCGGGATCACCCTGGCCGCACCGCGGCTGGCAGCGTGCCCGAGGGCAGGGTCACTGCCGGCGCCTGCGGGCGTGGGTGAACGGGGCGGGGTAGGCCCGGGCCAGCGAGTGGGTCAGCGCCACGGCGATCCCAGCCTTGACCAGATCCCCTGGGAGGAAGGCCAGGTTGATCAGTGCTGCCTGCTGAAGGTCGAGCCCCATCTGGAAGGCCATGACCGGAAGGCCGCAGGCATAGACGACGACGATCCCGCCGAGCACGGCGCCGGTGATGGTCCGCCAGAGGCGCAGCGGCCAGGACGCCTGGGTGATGAGTCCCACCAGGAAGGCTCCGGGGATCCAGCCCAGCGCGAACCCAGCACTGGGTCCCGCGAACGCGCCGAGGCCCCCTGAGCCGTGGGCGAGCAGCGGCAGCCCCGCCGCCACGAGTACATGCAGCAGCACGATGGCGCCGGCCCCGCGCCATGGTCCCAGCACGGCGCCCGCCAGAATCACCCCCAGCGTCTGCAGCGTGATCGGTACGCCGCCTGCCAGGGGGATGGCGGGAAGCTGGCCCAGCACTGCGACCAGGGCGGCGAACATCGCCATCTGGGCGATGCTGCGCACCGCAGTGCTGGGGGGAGCCGGAGGTGTGGCCGGGATATCGGTCGACGCGGCGGGCGCGGAAGATCTGTTGAACACCGTTCAAATATAACCCCGGAGCGGGTTCTCCGTCCGCCTCTGGCAGATTCCCAGGTAATCTCCAGCCTCCAGGAGGCCGGGACGCTAGAATATTTGAGGATTCCTCCCTCATGCGACCGGCCGTGGGGCCGTGACCTGCGGGGGGAAGACGAAGAGACCTCCACCGAGCACCGATAGGAGTGCGGTCACACCATGTCCAACCCGATCTTCAACACCGGTGCCTTCCCTGACCAGTTCAGCGAGAAGAAGCGCGAGCGGCGCCGGTTCTACATGAATGACCAGGGTGGCGTGACCGAGCAGTCGCGCCAGAGTCCCGCCCAGGGCCAGCCCTTCGCCGCCCAGTACGGCATGCCCGGTCAGCAGGCCGGCGGTGCCGGGGCGGACCAGCTGAACCGCCAGTACAACCTGCCCGACGCGGCCGGTTCCCAGGGTGCGGCGATGACCTATGACGATGTCATCCGCAAGACCGTCACCAGCTTTGCCGTGGTGCTGCTCGGCGCCGCCGGGGCCGTCGCCCTCGGCATGGTCATGCCGGGCGCGATCATGGCGCTGGCACTCGTCGCAGCCCTCGCAGGCTTCGGACTCGGTCTGGTCAACGCCTTCAAGAAGGAGCCGAACCCGGCCCTGATCCTGGCCTACTCCGCCACCCAGGGCTTCTTCCTCGGTGCCTTCACCATGGTCATGGAGATGATGTTCCCCGGCATCGCCGTGCAGGCAGTGCTGGCCACCCTCGCCGTCTTCGGCACGGTGCTGGCCCTGTTCAAGTCCGGCAAGGTCCGCGCCACCCCGAAGCTGAACAAGATGTTCTTCGTCGCGATCATCGGCTATGCCGTGTTCTCGCTGATGAACTTCGGCCTGATGATGTTCACCGATATGGAAATGTTCGGTCTGCGCTCGGGCTGGTTCGGCGTCGCCATCGGCGCCTTCGCCATCCTGCTGGCCACCTACTCCCTGGTGATGGACTTCACCAACATCCAGGAGGGTGTGGAGGCCGGTGTGTCGCAGAAGTACGGCTGGGCCGCGGCCTTCGGACTCACCGTCTCCCTGGTGTGGCTCTACATCGAGATCCTCCGCGTGATCGCGATCGTCCGCTCGATGGCCGAATAGGCACACCCGAGAACCGAGTCGCTTCTGACGCTGAACAGCGCACAGCAGCGGACTCCCCGTAATAGATGACGGGCCCGCCCGATGCCTCAGCGCATCAGGCGGGCCCGTCGTCGTCTCGCCACCCCTGAGCCATGGCAGGATGGAGCAATGAACACTGTCGAAAAGCTCGAGCTGATGGAAGAGGACGTGCCTCCCCGTATGGCCGAGGAGCAGCGGATCCAGGACGACGTCCCGTGGGGCATCCGGATCGCCGCCGCCTGGTCCTGGCGCGTCATCATCATCCTGCTCTTCGTGGGCGTGCTGATCTGGCTGCTCAGCCACATCTCGCTGCTGCTGATCCCGCTGCTGGTCGCGGCGCTGCTGGCCACGCTGCTGCGTCCGCTGCACAACGTGTTCGTGAAGTGGAAGTTCCCCCGAGTGGTGGCGGCCATCACCACGCTGCTGGTGCTCATCGGCTTCGTCGCCGGGCTGCTCTTCCTCGTGGGACAGCAGCTGGTCGAGGGCTTCGCCGATATGGCCAGCCAGGTCACCGAAGGCCTGTTTGAGCTGGTCACCCTCGCGGAGGACACCGCCGCACGCTTCGGGTTCGAGATCTCCGCCGATCAGATCAACCAGGGCCTGCAAGAGGGCCTGACCTACCTGCAGGACAACTCTGAGGCGATCCTCGGCGGAGCCATGGCGCTGGGCTCCACCGCCGGCAACATCGTCGTCGGCGGAATCCTGGCACTGTTCACCCTGATCTTCTTCCTGGCCGATGGCCGCAAGATCTGGGACTTCCTGGTCTTCTTCGCCCCCGGCAAGCACCGCCCCGCCATCCACGGCGCCGGGCGTCGCGGCTGGACCGCCCTGGGCTCGTATATGCGCGTGCAGGTCTTCGTCGCCGGCGTCGACGCCGTCGGCATCGGTGTGGGCGCGGCTCTGCTGGGCGTGCCGCTGGCGCTGCCGGTGGCCGTGCTGGTCTTCCTCGGCTCCTTCATCCCGATCGTCGGCGCTGTGGTCACCGGCGCCGTCGCCGTGATCCTCGCCCTGGTGGCCAACGGGCTGGGCAACGCGCTGCTGATGGTCGGCGTGGTGCTGCTGGTCCAGCAGATCGAGTCCAACATCCTGCAGCCCATCGTGATGGGCAAGGCGGTGCGGCTGCACCCGCTGGCCGTGATCCTCGCGGTGACCGCCGGCACCACCCTGCTGGGCATCGTCGGCGCGCTCTTCGCCGTGCCGGTCCTGGCCTTCGTCAACCGGGCCGCGCAGTACCTGGTGAAGGAGGAGTGGCGCGGGGACCCCGAGGCCAAGGCGATGGAGAAGCTGGAGAAGGAAGAGGCGATCAAACGCGCCGCGCAGAAAGAGGTCCAGGAGGCCGAGGAGCAGGCCTCGCTGGCGAACATCACCCGCCGGCTCAAGGAGACCATCCCAGGACTCGATCCCGGTCGGCGCGGCTTCGGACGACGTGGCGACGCAGCCGAGGGTGATGTCACCCGCACCGAGACGCACACCGCTGCCGGCACCCGCCCGCACCCCGACACCGAGGCCGGAACCGCCGAGACGGTGAGCGGACCGCAGACGCGAACAGAGAACCGAACCGATACCCATCCCGAGGATGAGGGCAGGCGAGAATGACTCAGATCCAGCACAGCCCCGAGGCACGGACCCGCCCAGGTGCGCAGCTCAGCGTCCAGATCGAGGACATCGAAGCCGCACAGGAGCTGCTTGCCGACATCATCGTGCGGACCCCGATGGAGCACTCACGTGCCCTGGGGCGCCTGGTGGACGCCACGGTGCACCTGAAGGCGGAGAACCTCCAGCGTGCCGGGTCCTTCAAGGTGCGCGGCGCGTACGTGCGCATGGCCCGGCTCTCCGAGGAGGAGAAGGCACGCGGCGTCGTCGCAGCCTCTGCCGGCAACCACGCCCAGGGCGTGGCGCTGGCGGCCAAGAAGCTCGGCATCACCGCGAAGATCTACATGCCTCACGGCGTGGCGCTGCCCAAGCTGGCGGCCACCCGGGACCACGGCGCCGAAGTCATCCTGCACGGGTCCAACGTCGACGAGGCCCTCGCCGAGGCGCAGCGGCACTCGGATGAGACCGGCTCGGTGTTCATCCACCCGTTCAACAACACCGACGTCGTCGCCGGCCAGGGGACCATCGGTCTGGAGATCCTGGAACAGCAGCCCGAGGTCGACACCGTCATCATGGGCATCGGCGGGGGCGGGCTGCTCGCCGGCTCCGCCGTGGCGATCAAGCAGCAGGCCGCCAGGCTGGGCCGGGAGGTCAAGATCATCGGCGTCCAGGCCGAGAACGCGGCTGCGTACCCACCGTCTCTCGCCGCCGACGCGCTGGTCCCGATCAAGGGGGTGCGCACCATCGCTGACGGCATCGCGGTGGGCCGTCCCGGGGAGATCCCGTTCGAGATCATCAAGGACCTCGTGGACGAGGTCGTCACGGTCAGCGAGGACGCGATCGCCCGCGCCCTGATCTTCCTGCTGGAGCGCTCCAAGATGGTCGTGGAGCCCGCCGGGGCGGTGCCCGTCGCGGCGCTGATGGAGGGCAAGCTCAGCGATCTGGGCATCAGGCCAAAGAACGTGGTCGCCGTGCTCTCCGGGGGAAACATCGACCCGATGCTGATGCTGCGCGTGATCCAGCACGGCCTCTCCGCCGCCAACCGGTTCCTCACCGTGAAGATGATGCTCAAGGACCTTCCCGGCGAGCTGGCCACGATCTCGCAGATCATCGCCGACGCCGACGCGAACGTCACCGGGGTCGATCACAGCCGGATCGGTGGTGCGCTGTCCATGGGGGAGGTCTCCATCGTGATCAACATGGAGACCAAGGGCGCGGAACACTCCGAGAAGGTGCTCAACCGGCTGCGCGCCCAGGGCTACGAGCCCATGGTCCCGCAGCACTGACCCGCTCAGCCGCCTGAGCTGACAAGCAAGCCCCGAGAACGACGGCGGCCCCCTCCACGTGGAGGGGGCCGCCGTCGTCGTGCGCAGCGGTATCGCCGCCTCCTCTGACGCAGTGCTGGGTCAGACGGAGGGCCGATCAGCCGCGGTAAGGCTCGGCGGAGAGGATCTCCACCGGGATGTCCTTGCCGTTGGGCGCGGAGTAGCTGAGCTTGTCCCCGGGCTTGGCACCGTTGATGGCCTCGCCGATGGGGGAGCGCTCGGAGTAGACCTCGAGGTCCGAATCTCCGGCGATCTCGCGGTTGCCGAAGAGGAACTTCATCGCGTTGCCGGCGATCTTGGCCTCGACGAGCATGCCTGGGACCACGGTGTCACCGGTGGGAGCCTCGCCGACGTAGGCGTTCTCCAGCAGGTCGTTGAGGTAACGGATGCGCGCCTCGGCCTTGCCCTGCTCCTCCTTGGCGGCGTGATAGCCGCCGTTCTCCTTGAGGTCGCCTTCTTCGCGGGCAGACTCGATGCGGTCAACGATCTCCTGGCGACCGGGTCCGCTGAGGTGCTTGAGCTCGCCCTTCAGCCGATCGTAGGCCTCCTGGGTCAGCCACTGAGCGTTCTCGTCGATCTCGGGGGTGTTCGTTGACACTGTTCATCTCTCCTTATTCATGCAAAGACCCCGCCGTGGGACGGCATGGTGTTCGGCCTTGAGCCCGGAACATGCCTCGGCGGGGTGTTGATGCGTTCCCCACATGCTAGTGGGGGCGCTCCGGATTCTCAATCAGGACCGTGCCTAGTGATCGGTTCTGGCCTCCGCTTCCGCGACAGGAGCTGGAAGGAAGCCCGCTCCGCTGAACGCGGAACGCGCGCGCTCCCCTGCGAGGATGCCCAGGAACTCGTTGGCGGCGCCGGAGTCTGCCGGCTCGGCGAGCACCCCGGCCCAGACCTGGGTGGTGCTGCGCTGGAACTCCGGCAGCTCGAAGGTCTGCAGGGCGGCGTCCTGGGCCAGCACGTCGGTGACGTACGTCAGGGCGGCGTCGCTCTCGCCTGCGGTGAGGCTCTCCAGTGCGGTGGCGTCCCCGAAGGTGAGCCTGGCGGTGGCGACTTCGAAGTCCTCTCCGGCGAGGTCCAGGTCGAAGGAGCCGGACAGGTCGGTGACCTGCTCGGTGCAGGGAGCATCTCCGGCGCAGGTGCTGAGCCTGAGGTCCACGGCGCGTGCGGCGAAGTCGTCGAAGCCCTCGATGCTGTGCGGGTTCGCCGCGGTGGCGACGAGCACGAGACGGTTGCTCGCCAGCGGCAGCGGATCACCCTCGATGCTGCCGCCCTGGGTGAGCGTGTGCATCTGCTCCCGCGAGGCGGTGAGGACCAGGTCGGCGTCATGGCCGGACTCGATCCTGCGTTGCAGGTCCTCGGCGCCGAGGTACTCCACCTGGGCGGAGACCCCGCTCTGGCGTTCCTGGAGATCGGCGTTGAGCGCATCCAGCGCCGGCGCGGTGGAAGGCGCCGCAAGCACGGTCACGCTGCGGTGCTCACCCGTGGTGATCTGGGAGGCGGGACCGCAGGCGCTGAGCACGAAGGCGGCCACGAAGCAGAGCAGAAGCACGAGCGCGATCACGCCGCGGAGTCGGAAGAACAAAGAGTCGGGTTTCAAGGACAGGCCCCCATTAGAAGGGTGTGGAGCCCGTCTGCTAGAGCTCTATGTGTGATGCGGGTGATGCAGTGGTCAGTCGACGTCCCAGCATGAGTCCACCACTCCGGTGACTCCGCGGGACTCGGTGCGCACATCGGTGCGGTAATACTCGCTGCGATCCGCGGGGTTCGACCCTTCTTGAGGGCCGATCGTGACCACCCGGGAGCCGACGACTGCGTAGCTGTTGTCCAGCACATGGACCATGCATTGAACAGTAGCATCCAGGTCTTTGGAGACTTCGAAGTCCACCGAGGCCTCGGTGTCCGAGGTGATCGTGTACCCGACGTCGTTATGGGTCAGCTGACCCACCGTATTGCCCACCGTGACGTAGACCAGCGCGCCGAACGCGAGGATCAGCGCGCCGATGATCATCCAGCGCTGGGATTTCACGGGCACGCTGCGCCGGGGGGCGCCATAGCGCGACTCCAGCTCGGTGGAGGCAGCGGCGTCGGTGGTGCTGGACTCAGTCATCAGGACTATTCTAGGTGCTTATGCAGAGCTCACACCGCACTCTCTCCCAGAAGTCCTCACCGGACGCCTCGCCCCGCTCAGCGGGGGTGGCGAGCTCCCCGGCGGGCTCCGACGCCGTCGTCCACCACGGCACCGATGTCAGCACCGACGTGGTGGCCGCCGCGGTCGCCGGCGCCAAGGCACAGAGCCTCCCGAGGTCCTCCGGCCTGCGGATGCTGGCCGTGCACGCACACCCGGATGATGAGTCGTCGAAGGGGGCCGCGATGATGGCTGCCTACGCGGCCGCCGGGGCAGAAGTCATGGTGGCCACCGCCACCGGCGGCGAGCAGGGCGATCTGCTCAACCCCGCGGCCGGGGAGATCCTGCAGACCCACCGCGACCTCCCCGGGGTCCGCCGGATGGAGATGGCCGAGGCCGCCGAGGCGCTGAACATCTCCCACGTCTGGCTGGGCTTCGCCGATTCAGGACTGCCCGAGGGGGACCCCACCCCGCCGCTGCCCTTCGGCAGCTTCGCGACGCTGCCGCTGGAACAGGCCGCGGCCCCGCTGGTGCGCCTCGTGCGCCGGTTCAAGCCGCACGTGATCCTCTCCTACGACGAGGTCGGCGGATACCCGCACCCGGACCACATCATGAGTCACAAGATCACGGTGGAGGCCTACCAGGCCGCCGGGGACGCCGCCCGGTACCAGGGTCCCGGTGAGGCCTGGGAGCCGCAGAAGCTCTACTATGACCGCGCCTTCAACCCCGGACGATTCGAGGCGCTGCACCAGGCCCTGATCGAGGCCGGGCATGAGTCCCCGTATGAAGATCGCCTGCTGCGCTTCCGCGACGGGTCGATCCCCTGGATGACCGATCACGAGGTGACCACGCAGATCCCGGTGGGCACCTTCCTCGAGCACCGCGATCGTGCGCTGCGCGCCCACCGCACCCAGGTGGAGCCCGACGGCTTCTTCTTCGCGACGCCCAACGACTTCCTGCGCGAGGTCTGGCCCTACGACGACTACGTCCTGGTCGATTCCCGGGTCAAGACCGAGCTGCCGGAACACGACCTGTTCAGCGGCCTGCGCTGAGGACTCGGTTCGTCGCTGAATTTCTACAACGCGTAGACTTGAGCCAGCGGTCGCCGTCGGCGGCCGCCGAAGAAGCCCGGTCCGCCAGGACTGACGACGTTCAAAGGCAGAGACACCTGTGGTTCTAATTCCCTCGGTCAACAACCCGTGGCCAGGTGGCGGCGGCGGTGACGCTCCCGAGCTCCGTCCTGGGCTGGAAGAAGCCGACATCACCCCGGGGATCGAAGGCTTCCTCTTCACCGCCCTGGTCGTGGTGCTGCTCATCGTGGTGGTCCGCGACCTGGTCAAGCGGATGCGCCGGATGAAATACCGGGCGCAGGTGGAGGCTGAATACGGCGAGGACGAGGCCGAGTTCCCCGGAGAGATCACCGAATCCGAGATCTCCGCCGCCCAGCAGCGCTCCCGCGACGCCGCCGCCGAGGCCCGCTTCGGCCCGGCCCCGACGACGCCTGCCCCGCCCGCGGAGAACGAACCGCACCCACCATCCCGCTGAGCCCTGAGCCCTGAGCCATGAGCCCTGAGCCTCGGCGCGGACGGCTCGCGCTGAGCTCCCCGCGCTGAGGGGCGGATTCTACGAGCAGTCGAGTGGGATTCCTGCCCGAGATGGCCGCGGATTCAGCCACTCAACGACTGGGTGGGGTGTCCTACACTGGCGCCATGGTGACAACTCTCCCGTACGGGTCCTGGCCTTCGACCATCTCCGCCGAGCAGCTCGCCGTCGGCGGCAACCGGCTGGGCAGCCCGCAGTGGGTGGGCGAGCAGCTCTGGTGGAGCGAGGCGCTGGCGGTTGAGGGCGGCCGGCAGACCATCGTGCGGACCGCGGCAGATCCGCTCGCGACGCCGCACCACGACGACGACGCGGCCCGCCTGACCCCTTCGACGCGCCCGCACACCGTGACCGTGCTGCCCGCGCCGTTCAACGCCCGGTCTCGGGTCCACGAGTACGGGGGCTCCTCGTGGATCGCGCTGCCCGCGAGGACCGCAGCAGGACTCGGGCTGCCAGCCGGCGCTCGGCCCGGCGACCACGGCTTTGATGCGCCGCTGGTGTTGTTCGTGAACTTCGCCGACCAGCGGGTCTACGCCTTCGCCGAGGGTGGTGCTCCGCAGCCGATCAGCCCGGTGGGTCCCGAGGTGGCTGAAGCCGGGGGGCCCTCGCTGCGCTGGGCCCAGCCCACGGCGGTCTCGCTCGCCGACGGGGCCGTCGAGGTCTGGTGGGTCTGTGAGGAGCACCTGGACGGAGCAGATGCTGACGGTGCGCCGCTGATCGAACGCTATATCGCGGCGCTCCCACTGGACGGGACAGCCGCCGAGGATCAGCTCGCGGTGCGCAAGGTCACCCCGTCCTCGCGCTTCGTCGCGCACCCGCAGCTCTCACCTGATGGGACCCAGCTGGCCTGGATCTCCTGGGAGCATCCGCAGATGCCGTGGGACGGCACCGAGCTGCACCTGGGCCGGGTCGCCGGCGGGATCGTGGTCGAGGACACCGTGCTCGACGGCGGGCCTGAGGTGTCGGTGCTGCAGCCGCAGTGGCGTCGCGACGGGGAGCTGCTCTACCTCAGCGACCGCTCCGGCTGGTGGAACCCCTGGACGGTGCAGACCACGGCCCAGAACGGGACGCAGACCGGGAGCCGGACCGGCGCTGCGGGGACCGAGGGTCCGCAGCAGCTGCTGGTCGATGAGCAGGAGTATGCCGGGCCGCTGTGGCAGCTCGGCGCGCGCTGGCTCACCATGATCGACGCCGACCACGCGCTGAGCATCCACGGCACCGCCACGGACTCGCTCGGCGTGTTGAACCTCGCGACCGGGACGGTGACGCCGCTGCAGCTCCCGCACACCACGATCTCCGGAGTGAGCCTGCGTCACGACGGGGCGCTCGCGCTGCACGGCGCCTCGAGGACCGAGTTCGCCGCGATCAGCCTGGGTCACCTCGAGAGCACCGACGGGCAGTGGCACCTGAAGGGCCTCGGCGTCCTCCGGTCCTCCCGTGATGACGCCCCCGACCCGGGGCTGCTGCCGGCTCCGGAGCCGATCACGGTGCGCGACAGGGCCGGGCAGGCGATCCACGCAGTGCTCTACCGGCCGCGTCAGGTCGGATTCGCCGCTCCGGCGGGGGAGCTGCCCCCGTTCATCGCCCAGGTCCACGGCGGACCCACCGGACAGGCCGCCGTCGGGCTCTCGCTGGGGATCGCCTATTACACCTCGCGCGGCATCGGAGTGGTGGACATCAACTACGGCGGATCCACCGGGTTCGGCCGGGCCTACCGCGACCGGCTCAAGGGGCAGTGGGGAGTGGTGGACGTCGCGGACACCGTCGCGGTGATGGAGCACCTGGTCGCGGAGGGCATCGCCGACCCTGCGCGGCTGGGGATCGAGGGAGGCAGCGCCGGAGGATGGACCACGCTGGCGTGTCTGACCCGCACCGAGACCTTCGCCGCGGGAGTCTCCAGCTTCGGGGTGGCCGACCTGGTCGCGCTGGCCGAGGACACCCACGACTTCGAGTCGCGCTACCTCGACGGGCTCGTCGGGCCCTATCCCGAGGCGGCCGCGATCTACCGCGAGCGGGCGCCGCTGAACCACGTGGACTCGTTGAACTGCCCGGTGCTGCTGCTCCAGGGCGACGAGGACCCGATCGTGCCCCCGAACCAGGCAGAGTTGTTCCGCGACGCCCTGGCCGCGAAGTCGATCCCGCACGCGTATCTGCTCTTCGCCGGGGAGCAGCACGGGTTCCGCAAGGCCGAGAACATCATCACCAGCTTCGAGGCCTCGCTCAGCTTCTACGGCCAGATCTTCGGGTTCGAGCCGGAGGGGATCCCGCACCTCGAGCTGAGCCGCTGAGCCCCCACCGTCGTTGAGCGGCCGCCCCGGAGAGCGGAGTCGCTCGACGCCCGGTCGCGGGTGCGCGAGACTTGGCGGATGGGACACCGCCTCGCCGCAAGCTCGTCGCTCTACCTCCGCTCCCATGCGGAGAACCCCGTGGACTGGCGCCCCTGGGGAGCCGAGGCCTTCGCCGAGGCGCGCCGCCGCGACGTCCCGGTCTTCGTGTCCATCGGCTACGCGGCCTGCCACTGGTGCCATGTGATGGCGGCCGAGTCCTTTGCGGATCCGGCGCTCGCAGAGACGCTGAATGAGCGGTTCGTCGCGATCAAGGTGGACCGCGAGGAGCACCCGGATGTGGATGACACCTATATGGCCGCCACCCAGGCGATGACCGGGCAGGGCGGCTGGCCGATGAGCGTCTTCACCCTGCCCGACGCCCGGGTCTTCCACGCCGGCACCTATTTCCCGCCCCGCCGGATCGGACAGGTCCCCTCCTTCGCCGAGGTCCTCGACGCCGTCCACCAGGCCTGGACCGAGCGCCGCACGGAGGTCGAGACCTCCGCGGGCAAGATCGCGGCGTCCCTCGGAGCTCAGCGCCGACAGCAGGCCGGGCTGGCCACCACGGTGTACACCCAGGACGACGACGGCGCGCGCCGCCCCGCCGGCGCCTCAGCCAGCGCCGCGCAGCGGGTCCCGGAGAGCGGACCTGCGGGGACGCCTGACGCGGCGCCGGAGCCGGTCACGATCGACCCTGCGGAGCTCGACGGTCTTGTCTCCGACGCGCTGGCGGTGCTGAGCGAGCAGGAGGACCCGGTCCACGGAGGCTTCGGCTCCGCGCCGAAGTTCCCGCCCTCCGCGCTGCTGGGCTTCCTGCTGGAGGAGTCGGTCTGGGACCCAGGCTCCGCCGCCGCGGGACTGGCGGTCCGGACCGTGGAGGCCCTCGGACGGTCCGCGCTCTTCGACCAGGTCGAGGGCGGCTTCGCCCGCTACGCCACCGATCTCGCCTGGGCGCTGCCGCACTTCGAGAAGATGCTCTATGACAATGCCCAGCTCATCGGTCACTGGGCCCGACTCAGCGTGCACCCCGCCGCAGACGCGGAGTCGCGTGCGCACGCCGAGCGCCAGGCCCGGCTCAGCCTGGACTGGCTCACCGAGCGGATGCTGCTGCCCGACTCCGGCCTGCTCGCCTCCTCGCTCGACGCCGACACCGTGGACTCCCGGGGCCAGCACGCCGAGGGGGCCACCTACCTGTTCTCCGACGCCGAGCTGCACGAAGCCGCCCGGGCCGCAGGGCTGGGGGAGGAGCAGGCACAGCAGCTGGTGGCGCTGAACCGGGGGGTGCCCGCCGATGAGCAGTCGATCACCCACGGCGCCCCGCTGAACATCGGTGCGCAGACTCCGCGGACCCTGCACTTCGACGAACCGCTGACCGGGGCGCAGATGCAGCTCTGGGAGCAGATCGCGCCGGAGCTGCGCCGTCGTCGTGCGCTGCGCGATCAGCCGGCACGGGATGAGAAGGTCGTGGCGGCCTGGAATGCGCAGGCGGTCTCCTCGATGGCGACGGCCGCGGCGCTCTGGGACGACGCCGCACTGCTGGCCCGGGCCGAGGCGCTCGCCGAGCGGCTCTGGCAGACCCACGTCACGCTCGAGCCCGGTGATGATCCCGGCCGTGATCCCCACGGTGATCCCGCAGCTGAGACCGACGGGATCCAGCCGGCCGGCAGGGCGAGCGTGCGGCGCATCTCCTACGCCGGGGTGCCCGCGGTCGAGCCCGGGGGTCTCGCCGATCACGCGCATGTCGCGGCGGCCTGCTTCCAGCTGAGCTCCGCCGGCGCCGACGCCGCGTGGTTGCGCCGCGGGCACGCCGTGCTGCGCCAGATCCTGGAGAACCTCGTGCGCCGCGAGAACGGGGAGCTGCAGCTGCTGGAGAGCCCGGACACCACGGGGCTGCTCGCCACCGCCGCACAGGGACCGCTGCTGGCGACCCCGCTGGATGGTCCCGAGCCCAGCAGCGTGGCCGCCCTGGCCCAGGCGCTGCAGATGGCCGAGGCGCTGGAGCTGCTGGGCACCGAGGACCTCAGGCCCGCCCAGATCCTGCAGCATGTGAAGCTTGCCGCGGCGAAGGCGCCCACGGTGATCGGGGCCTCCCTGCTGGTCGCCCGCCGTGCAGGGCGCAGATCGCCGGCCTTCCGGTTCCTCTCCGGGACCGCTGAGGATCTGGCACAGGTGCGTCGGATCGGCGCGCTGCACGGGGTGCCGGTGGAACCGGTTCCAGCGGAGACTGCGAGTCCTGAGGCGGAGCTTCGGCTGAGCGTGTGCCTGAACTCAGTGGGCTCGATGGTCTGCCTGCCGCCGGTGGGATCGGTGGATCAGGCCCTCGCCGCGCTGCGTGGGTAAAGACTCAGTGCCGCTGCGCGAGTGAAGACTCAGCCCAGCAGGGCCAGCATGATCGCGATGTAGTGGCAGGTGAAGCCAATGAGCGTGCAGGCGTGGAAGAGTTCATGGAAGCCGAACCACTCCGGCGAGATGTTGGGTCGTTTGATCGCATAGAAGACCGCGCCGATGATGTAGGCGGCACCGCCGACGCAGATCAAGATCGCGGCCGCCGGGTCTGCGGCGAAGAAGTCTCCCATGAAGACCAGCGCCGCGAGCCCGAGGATCACATAGCTCGGGGTGTAGAGCCAGCGTGGCGCGCTGGTCCAGAGCACCCGGAAGGCGACCCCTGCCAGTGCGCCGATCCATACCGCGACCAACAGGATCGTGTCCTTGGGCTCGGGGAGCAGCGCCAGCGTCAGCGGTGTGTAGGTGCCCGCGATGATCAGCATGATGTTCGTATGGTCCAGGCGCTTGAGGATCATGCCCGTGCGCTGTGACCAGTTGCCCACGTGGTAGGTCGCCGAGACCGTGAACAGCATCAGCCCGGTGATCACGTAGACCACGGAGGCTGCGCGCAGCGCACCCGAGGGCGCCAGCGCGATCAGGACGATGCCGGCGGCGAGTGCCAGGGGGATCATGCCGGCGTGGAGCCACCCGCGCAGTCGCGGCTTGCGGGTCGCGGAACCGTCGAAGGAGTCGCCGCCAGGACCCTGCTGCGCAGATTCCAGGGGGGAGAGCTTCGTCTCACGCTGTGTCTTGGCCACGGCACCAGTCTAGAGCCACATGTAACCGGTCGGTAACTTGATGTGTCGCACGCCGCACCCGGACCGGCGCCCGGCTCGGGCGCAGATCCGGGTGCCGTCCCTTAGGGTGGGAACGCGTCCATATTGCAGGAGGTCCCATGGGGCTGCGTTCTCTCGCCTACGCCGTCTATGAACGGCAGATCAGCCGCGCGCTGCCGCAGGATCGGATCCCGCAGCATATCGGCGTGGTGGTGGACGGCAATCGACGCTGGGCCAAGCTTGCCGGCACCCCCACCGCCGACGGGCACCTGGCGGGGGCGAACAAGATCGTGGAGTTCATCGACTGGTGCGCCGAGCTCGGCGTGCCCACGGTGACCCTCTACATGCTCTCCACCGACAATATGAGTCGCTCCGCCGAAGAGCTGGACCAGCTGATGGAGATCATCGCCGACACCCTGGAGCGGCTCTGTGAATCCCGTCCCGGCGGCCGACCCGTGCGGGTCCACCCGGTGGGCCAGCCCGAGCTGCTGCCCGCACCGCTGGCCGAACGGCTGCGCTGCGTGGATGCCGAGCTTGCCCAGGCCGACCAGGAGCCGGCCGTGCACGTGAACGTCGCAGTGGGCTATGGCGGGCGACAGGAGATCGTCGACGCGGTCAAGGAGCTGCTGCGCGACGCCGAGTCGCAGGGACGCAGCATCAGCGAGGTGGCCGAGGAGCTCACCCCCGGGTCGATCGCCGACTGGCTCTACACCCGCGGTCAGCCCGACCCTGATCTTATCATCCGCACCTCGGGGGAGCAGCGCCTCTCCGGCTTCCTGATGTGGCAGTCGGCGTACTCGGAGTTCTACTTCTGTGAGGCGCTGTGGCCGGACTTCCGCCGCGTGGACTTCATCCGCGCGCTGCGCGACTACGCACAGCGGCAACGGCGCTTCGGGAACTGACGCGTCTCCTGGCCGGTGCGGTTCCAGGTCATGAGCGTCAGGGCTTGAACTGTTTACCCGTTCGTCACACGAAGATCATTCAGAACTACTGCCATGTAGTTCCATCTGAGAGTACGCTTCGAAGTGTCAGAACACTGACCGGAGAGGCCCGATCACGTATGCCAGAGGCATCACGTAGAAGGGGTCGGACCGGCCCCACCGGGCCGAACCGACCACCCCTGAGAATCACAACGGGGACAGTTCAAGGTTCCGCCACGAGCCGGATGCGCCACCAGGCGCCGTCCACCATGACTCGCGGTCGGGACCTTCTGTGTTTCCGGATATGGAGAAATCGTGGCCTCCTCGAATCTGACCCCTGCAACGCCTGACTCCGTCAGCAGCGATGCGCTCGACTCTGCGATCGCCGATGTGATCGCGCAGAAGTCCTATGTGATCGACACCTCGGTGCTGCTCTCGGACCCGAAGGCCTTCCTGAGGTTCGCCGAGCATGAGGTGATCCTCCCCGTCGTCGTCATCTCCGAGCTGGAGAAGAAGCGTCACGACGCGGAGCTGGGGTACTTCGCCCGCTCGTCGCTGCGGCTGCTCGATGAGCTTCGAGTGAAGCACGGGGCGCTGAATCGGCCGATCCCGCTCAACGACCTGGGCGGACAGCTGCTGGTGGAGCTCAACCACATCTCACTGGACGTCCTCCCGCAGGGCTTCCGCGGCTCCGACAACGACGCGCGGATCCTCGCGGTGGCGAAGAACTTCGCCGACGAAGGCCGTGAGGTCACCGTGGTGTCCAAGGACCTGCCGATGCGGGTGAAGGCCTCCGCCATGGGACTCGCGGCCGATGAGTACCGCAATGAATGGGTCACCGATTCCGGCTGGACCGGACTGGCCGAGGTCAGCGCCAGCTCCGAGCAGATAGCTCAGCTCTACGAGGGCGAGAAGATCGACCTCGAGGACGCCGAAGAGCTGCCGGTGAACACCGGACTGGTGATCTCCTCCGATCGCGGCTCCGCGCTGGGCCGGGTCAAGCAGAACGGCGCCTCCCACAAATACGTCCAGGTGGTCCGCGGAGATCGCGAGGTCTTCGGGCTGCACGGACGCTCCGCCGAGCAGCGACTGGCCATCGACATGCTGATGGACCCGGAGCTGGGCATCGTCTCGATGGGAGGTCGAGCCGGAACGGGGAAGTCCGCGCTGGCCCTCTGCGCCGGGCTCGAAGCCGTCCTGGAGCGCGGCGAGCACAAGAAGATCATCGTCTTCCGACCGCTCTACGCCGTGGGAGGCCAGGAGCTGGGCTACCTGCCCGGCTCCGAGGCGGAGAAGATGAACCCCTGGGGACAGGCGGTCTATGACACGCTCGGCGCGCTGGTCTCGGAGAACGCGCTCGATGAGGTGATGCACCGCGGGCTGCTCGAGGTGCTGCCGCTGACCCATATCCGCGGGCGCTCGCTGCATGACGCCTGGGTGATCGTGGACGAGGCGCAGTCGCTGGAGAAGAACGTGCTGCTCACCGTGATGTCCCGGATGGGACAGAATTCAAAGATCGTGCTCACCCACGACGTCGCCCAGCGGGACAACCTCCGGGTGGGCCGGCACGACGGCATCGCCGCGGTGGTCGAGATCCTCAAGGGCAACCCGCTCTTCGGCCACGTCACACTGACCCGCTCGGAACGCTCCCGGATCGCGGCGCTGGTCACCGAGCTGCTCGAAGACGCCTAGGCTCGCGGCGGCTGAATGCGCCCCGTCTGCCCAGGGTGGGCGGGGCGCTCGGCTCAGCGCCGCGCGAGCTTCTTCTGGGACTTCTCGCCCCGGAGGGATCTGGTGAAGATGAAGGCCACGATCACTCCAGCCAGCGCGCCGGCCAGGTGACCGGACCAGGAGACTCCGCCCGGGCTCAGCGGCGTCATGGCCATGAGCATGCTCAGTCCGTAGAGGAACATCACGGCCAGGGAGAAGATCACCGCGAGGATCCGGCGGGTGATGAAGCCGTAGGCGACCAGGAAGCTCGCGAAGCCGTAGATCACGGCGGAGGCCCCGATGTGCAGCCCGCCGCAGTCGAAGCCCTCCGGGGCGTGGCAGACCCACGGCGTCCCCCCGATCCAGAGCAGCACGCCGGAGAGCAGCCAGATCATGGCGGTGATCGTCACGAATCGCCGAGTCAGCAGCGAGAGCATGCCTCCGAGGAACAGCCAGGACATCGAATTTCCCAGAAGATGCCCGAAGCCGCCGTGCAGCAGCGGCATGAACACGATGCCGAGCAGGCCGTCGACGTCGCGAGCCTGCAGTCCCAGCGCCCGATTCATCCAGTTCCCGGTGAAGACCATCACCAGGTACACCGCCCACATGCCGGCCAGCGGCACGACGACGGGCAGGAAGGTCCGACCGAAGGTCGACCTCAGGTCGGTGCTCAGCGATTCCCAGGAATCGCCGGCGCTGATCGGTGCGTCTGCTCGGCCTCGCTGGAATGCTCTGCTCATCACCCCATGCTACGCAGGCCAGGGGCCCGGCGTGCGACGGCGCTGGCAGTCGCAGTTCTGGTGCCCTATCATTGCCTAGACGGGCTAACACTTAGTCTGTGCAACTATTGCGATGTGATGGCCTGTGCGCCGTCCCGAGGTGGAGATGTCGAAGGACGAAGCCGGACGCCAGCCCCTCGAGCGGGTTGAAGCCCCCGATGCCCCGACGCCTCGACCCGGCGGCTATTGGTATCAGGGCTCAGGCCATGCGCCGAGTTCGGTGGAGGTGCTGAACCTGCTGCGCCGGTACCGAGAGTCCGAGCGGCGAATGCGCTCGCGCACCCGGGAGTCGATGAGCATGGGGGAGACCGACCTGCTCGCCCTGCGCTACGTGCTGCGCGCCCAGTCCGCCGGAGAGCTGCTGCGCCAGCGCGATCTCGCCCGAGAGCTGGACATCAGCGCCGCCTCCGTCAGCGTGCTGGTTGACCGACTGATCCGTGACGGCTACGTCCGGCGCGTCCCCTTCCCCAGCGACCGCCGCTCGGTGGCCATCGAACCCACGATCTCCGGTGACCACGAGGTGCGCGAGACGCTCAGCGAGATGCACCGCCGGATGCTCGAGACCGTGGAGACTCTCACCGAGGTCGAGCGCGCCGCGGTGGCCAAGTTCCTCAGCGGACTGATCACCAGCGTCGACTGATCACCCGTGACGACTGAGCTCCGCGCCGACGACCTGCGGTTCTCGAGCCGCCCGGCTGCGCGTCACAGTGCTGGCCTCGAGCGATCGGTTATTAGACTGAGGCTATGACCGAGAACACTGCTGAGACCGAATACCGTATCGAGCGCGACACCATGGGTGAGGTGAAGGTGCCCGCCCAGGCCCTGTATCGCGCACAGACCCAGCGCGCCGTGGAGAACTTCCCGATCTCGGGACGCACTCTCGAGCGCGCCCACATCGAAGCACTCGCGCGGGTGAAGAAGGCCGCAGCCCGGGCGAACCAGGAGCTCGGGGTGCTCGACGCCGAGCTCGCCGAGGCCATCGTCCACGCCGCCGAGCTGGTCGAGACCGGAGACCTCGACGAGCACTTCCCGATCGACGTGTTCCAGACCGGTTCCGGGACCTCCTCGAACATGAACACCAACGAGGTGCTGGCCACCCTGGCCAACCGCTACCTGGCGGAGAAGGGCTCGGACAAGGAAGTCCACCCCAACGACCACGTCAACGCCTCCCAGTCCTCCAACGACGTCTTCCCCACCTCCGTGCACGTGGCAGCCACCTCCGCGCTGGTCAACGACCTGCAGCCCGCTCTGGCCTACCTCGCCGAGGCGCTGGAGGTGAAGTCAGCAGAGTTCGCCTTCGTGGTGAAGTCCGGCCGCACCCACCTGATGGACGCCACCCCGGTGACGCTCGGTCAGGAGTTCGGCGGCTACGCCGCGCAGGTGCGCTACGGCGTCGAGCGCATCGATTCGGCCCTGCCGCGGGTGGCCGAGGTGCCCCTGGGTGGGACCGCCGTGGGCACCGGGATCAACACCCCGCTGGGCTTCGCCGAGAAGGCCATCGCCAGCCTGGCCAAGGACACCGGACTGCCGCTGACCGAGGCCCGTGATCACTTCGAGGCCCAGGCGAACCGGGACGGGCTGGTGGAGGCCTCCGGGCAGCTGCGCAACATCGCCTACTCGCTGATGAAGATCAACAACGACCTGCGCTGGATGGGTTCGGGCCCGAACACCGGGCTCGGCGAGATCTCCATCCCGGATCTGCAGCCCGGTTCCTCGATCATGCCCGGCAAGGTCAACCCGGTGATCTGCGAGTCAGCGATCCAGGTCTGCGCCCAGGTGATCGGCAACGACACCACCGTCGCACTGTCCTCCACCAACGGCGCCTTCGAGCTCAACGTCGGCATCCCAGTGATGGCCGCGAACCTGCTGGAATCGATCCGGCTGCTGAAGAACACCAGCTACGTGATGGCGGACAAGATGATCAAGGGTCTGACCGCCAACGAGGAGCGCGCCGCGTTCCTCGCCGCGGCATCACCCTCGGTGGTCACCCCGCTGAACAAGCACATCGGCTACGAGGCGGCGGCAGAGATCGCCAAGCACGCGGTGAAGAACAAGCTCACCGTGCGCGACGCCGTGATCGAGCTGGGCTACATCGAGCGCGGTGACCTCACCGAGGCGCAGCTCGATGAGTCCCTCGACCTGATGAGCATGACCCGCCCCGGCTGATCCGCTCCCATCCTGGCTGGTTGCGTTCTCCGGTCGGTACGTACCGACCGGGGAACGCAACCAGCGGGGTGGGGCGAAGTCAGCTGCGGAATCGGGCCGGGGCCTCGGCGTCCAGCGCCCAGTCGATGACCATCCGCTGATCCTCGCTGATCGGCTCCGGAAGCTCCGAGACCGGGAACCAGCCGACCTCCACGGACTCATCATCGTTGACCCGCGCCTGCCCGGAGACCGGCTCCATCTCCAGGACCGTGTCCAGGTATCGACAGGCGTCCCCATTCGGATACCGCACCAGGCCGGTCGCGAAGACCCCGGCCACACGCACCGGGCGGGCGACGACGCCGGTCTCCTCCTCGACCTCACGGACCGCGCCGATCGCCGGATCCTCCCCGGGATCGAGGATCCCCGAGGTGACGGTCCAGGCGCCGTTGTCGGCCCGGCGGACCAGCAGCACCTCGGTCTCGGCCGTTGAGGCGCCCTCGGCATGAGTGACCTGCGAGGCGGAGTCAGCGACTTCGTCGTGCACCGACGGGCGGCGCAGCACCACGCCGCGGGTCGCGGGTACCCAGAGCTCCTTGGTGCCGATGTCTTGACGCAGTTCTTTGATGAAATCAGGGGTGGGCATGTGCCCAGCCTAGTGAGTGCCGCCGCTGAGCATCAGCGCGATGGCGGTGCCCACCAGCAGGAAGGGCCCGAACGGAACTGCGGTCTTGGCCGTTCCGCGGCCCGAGACCAGCAGCCCTGTCGAGACCAGTCCGCCGAGCAGGAACGACAGCACGACGGCGGCCAGCACGGTGTCCCAGCCGAGGAACCCGGTGTAGAGGCCGAGCACCACGGAGAGTTTCACGTCCCCCATGCCCAGCGCCGGGGGAGCGGCGAGGCGCACGAGCAGGAAGACTCCGCCCCAGACCAGGGCTGCGGCCAGGGCGCGCAGCGCGGCCGACGGTTGGCCCAGAAGCAGCGCGGTAGGGATCAGCAGCCCGAGCGCGATCACTGCCCAGGGGTAGATGATGCGATTCGGCAGTCGGTGCTCGCGCAGATCGATGAAGCTCAGTGCGAGGGCGCAGACCGCGAAGGCGACCCCGCCGATCAGCAGCAACAGACCAGCCGCAGCGCGATGCAGCGATCCGGAGCTCAGGAGTTCGGTGATGAACGCGATCACGGCACCACCCTAGGCGTCGGGAGCTCGGGATGGAATGGCCCTGACGGTCCTGTGCAGAGTCAGCCGTGAGGCGGTGGATCCCGGGTGCTCAGACCTCGCCGATGCTGGTGACGACGTCGGCGCGTCCCTCGGAGAGCCGGTAGGTCACGCCCATGACGGCGGTCCGGCCCTCGGCCACGGCATCGTGGAGCACCCGAGAGTGATCGAGGATCCGGTGCGCGGTCTGCTTGACGTGTTCTTCGACGGTCTCGTTGACGCTGGTGATTCCAGCGCGCTGAGCGGCCATCACCGAGGGGGTGATGCGCTCGACGAGGCTGCGCACGAAACCGGTGGGGGTCACGCCGGACTCGTTGGCCTGCAGCGCAGCGGAGACGGCGCCGCAGGAGTCATGGCCGAGGATCACGATGAGCGGGACCTTCAGCTCCGACACGCTGAACTCCAGGGAGCCGAGCACGGCGTCGTCGGTGACCTGACCCGCGGTGCGGACCACGAAGACGTCGCCGAGGCCGACGTCGAAGATGATCTCCGCGGCAAGCCGGGAGTCCGAGCAGCCGAAGATCGCGGCCATCGGGTGCTGGGACTCGGTCAGCGAGGAGCGGCGTGCCGCATTCTGGTTCGGGTGCTTCGATTCGCCGGAGACGAAGCGTTCATTGCCGGTCTTGAGCAGCTCCCAGACTTCGGCGGGGAGCGGCTGGGCGGGTGCGGTCGATGCGGTCATCCTGTGGAACCTCCGTTGTCGTCCTCTGTTTCTACCTCAACATCGATCGATTCGGTGACCGCCTCGGCGAAGTTCTCGAACTGTTCGTCCGGGGCCTCGCCGCCGAGCACGATGGCGGTGCCGTCGACCGTGTTCGCCTCAGCCTCCAGGACGTAGTACCGATATTCGTCGTTCTCCCGGACCTCGAAGGTCAGCCCGCCGACGGTCTCCTCCCCGGTGGGTCGGATCTGCCGCGTCAGCTCGTTGATCCAGGCGGGGTTGGGCTCATCGGTCTGTGCGAAGCTCAGGAAGCTCTGCTCCTCGACCGAGTACCCGACCTCCCAGGCGGTGACCCCGAGCTCGGCGCGGTTCTCCCACCGGGCGTAGTTCGCGGTCCATCCTTCGGGGAGATCCGGGACGATGGGGGCGTACTCGGCGACATCGCTGGTCCAGCCGGCGGCTTCTTCGACGTTGACATCTGGGGTGAAGGCGACGTCCCGCTCCGGACGCAGTCCCATCACGGCGAACACCCCGAGCAGGGTGAGGGCGACGGTGATCACCACGCCGATCATGGGCTGACGCATCCGCTTCGCCTGGGACTGCGTCAGCTGCGGAGTGGGGGTTTCTTCTGGCTCGGTCACGCTCCTATTGTGTCACCGTCGACTGACATGCCCGGGCCCGTGACTCGGTGCCGCGTCACCGCTCGCGGCTATGATGGCGGCAGAGCCGGCGACGAGGCCGGCCATAAGCCGACACGACAAGGTGGCCCAAGCCAATGAACGATTCTTCGCAGCACGGCGGCAAACGCTCAGACGACGGCTCCTCCCAGGACTTCTCCCACCTCTCGGCACGCCTGGCCGTCGGGGACTCCGAGCCCGACCGTCACCTGGCCATGGAGCTGGTGCGCGTCACCGAGGCCGCGGCCATCGCCGGCGGCGCCTGGGTGGGCATGGGCGACAAGCTCACCGCCGATGGGGCCGCAGTGGACGCCATGCGCTCCCTGCTCGACACCGTGAACCTCAATGGGATCGTGGTCATCGGCGAGGGTGAGAAGGACGAGGCTCCGATGCTCTACAACGGCGAGCGGGTCGGCAACGGCGCCGGACCTGAGGCCGATGTGGCGGTCGACCCGATCGACGGCACCCGGCTGACCGCACTGGGCTACAACAACGCCCTGGCCGTCCTGGCAGTTGCCGAGCGCGGCACCATGTTCGATCCTTCGGCGGTCTTCTACATGGACAAGCTGATCACCGGGCCCGACGCCGCCGACATGGTCGACCTGCGCCTTCCGGTGAAGCAGAACCTGCACCTGATCGCGAAGGCCAAGAACAAGCGGATCAGCCAGCTCAACGTCTGCGTCCTGGACCGCCCGCGCCACTCGAAGCTGGTCACCGAGATCCGCGAGGCCGGCGCCCGCGTGCGCTTCATCATGGACGGCGATGTCGCGGGCGGCATCGCTGCGGCCCGCGAAGGCTCCGGCATCGATGTCCTGATGGGAGTCGGCGGCACACCCGAGGGCATCATCACCGCCTGCGCGATCAAGGCCGTCGGCGGCGTCATCCAGGGCCGCCTGGCCCCGGTGGACGACGAAGAGGCGCAGAAGGCGCTCGACGCCGGCCACGACGTCAGCCGGGTCCTGACCACCAACGAGCTGGTCACCGGTGACAACTGCTACTTCGCCGCCACCGGCATCACCGACGGCGACCTGCTGCGCGGCGTCCGATACCAGGGCGACAAGGTCACCACGCAGTCCATCGTGATGCGCTCGAAGTCCGGAACGGTCCGGATCATCGACGCCGAGCACCAGGCACGCAAGTGGGAGTCCTACACGCGGCAGTAGACACCCGGGTCGCACAGAACCTCGAGGAGGCAGGTATGGGACAGCTCATGCGTTCCGCGGCGCTTCTGGCAGCGGCACTGCTGGTCATGGAGCTCCGAAGCCAGTCTGTGTTTGGCGACGCGCTCGCGGTGCCGCTGATGCTGTTCTTCGTCGGTGCGTCCGTCCACTCCGTGCTCATGACCGTGCGCAGCAGGTGGTGTCCTCCTCAGGCCGTGGGCGCTTCATAGATGCCCGCAGACAGCCCCGAGGACGTCAGACCGCTGCGGCTCCGGTATGCCGGAGTCTGCGCGGTCTGCGCGGAGCCGCTCCGAGTGGGAGCCGAGGCACTGCACTCGAGAAGCCGCAGGAAGGTGTTCTGTATCCCGTGCATCGACGGGTCCCGCGAAGTTTCACCGGTGAAGGAGCCGATGTCGGGGGAGCCGTCGCCGCCTCCGCCCCCGATCGAGGCCCCGCCACCGCTGGCGGAGCTACGACTGCTTTCGGAGGACGCGGCGCGACCCGCGGCGGAGCCTGAAGTCCCCACGGCTTGGCACCGGGGACGCGCCGGTGCCGGTGCGCAGCGCGAGTACGCCAGGCGTCGAGCCAATGATGAAGCGCGGATACGCCAGAAGTGGGGGCGCTTCGGCGGCATCGCGGTTGCGCTGAGTCAGGAGAAGCAGAGCACCGCCGCGTGGGCGATCGGCGCTGAGGGGGAGCGCAGGGTCGGATCCCGCCTGGACAGGGTGGCTCTGGAGCTGGGCGGCCTGGTGCTGCACGATCGAAAGATCCCCGGGTCCCGCGCCAACATCGATCACATTCTGATCGTGCCCCACGGCGTCTGGGTGATCGACTCCAAGAAGTACACGGGCAGGGTGGAACTCCGGCGCAGCGGAGGACTGCTGAGTCCCCGGGTGGAGAAGCTCACCGTGCGCGGCCGAGACTGCACCCACCTGGTGGATCAGGTGTTGAAGCAAGTTGACCTGGTGCGCGGCTGCACCCCCGACGTTCCCGTCTCGGGGATGCTGTGCTTCTACCGCGCCGAATGGCCTATGGGAGGCCATCCGCGCACGCGCGGAGTCCACGTTCTCTGGCCAAGACGCGTCAAGCAGGTCGCCGGTGCCCGGAGCGGGATCCGCATCGACGTCGAGGTCGTCGGCGCGCAGCTCGCGGCCCACTTCGCGGCCGCTGAGTGAGTCCCAGCAGTTCCGGTGTGCCCCGACAGCTCCGGACTGGCTCCGCCCGGAGGGCCTGACAGGATGTAGTCGGCTGTTTACCGTGGTGTCATGACCTTCGCGAACGTGGGAACGCTGGGAGTTGCGCCGGGCACGCGGGAGCAGGTCGTCGCCATCCTGACCCGCCACAACCCCGATCTGGAACCGGCCGGGTGTCTTCTCTACGAGGTCGGTACCAGCGAGGAGCATCCGGAGACGGTCTTCGTCACCGAGCTGTGGACCTCGGCCGAGGCGCATCGGGAGTCGCTGCAGCTGCCCGGCGTCCGGGCTCTCATCGCGGAGGCGATGCCTCTCCTCACAGGCGACATGGGCGGCTGCCAGTTCGATGTGGCCGGTTCCCCGCTCAGGTAGCGGCGCCGATACGCCTGGGTGCTGCCCCGTGTGGTCCCTACTGGACCTCGGCGTCGGGTGGGGCGATGTGGTGCCGCTGGGCACCGTCCGCCGAGGCCACGCCCGGCACCGAGGAGAAGCTGGGCGCGGCGCTCGCCTGAGTCTGCACACCGGGTGACGTCTGTGTGTGCCCGGTGATCTGGCCCAGACTGCGCAGGACCCGGTCCACCACGAGTCCGGCGGCTTCAAGCTCCGTGACGACCTCGTCGATCCCGTCCAGGTGCTCCTCATCGACGGTGATGACCCACTGCTGCTCCGCCATGCTCACCGGCCCTCCCCAGGTGTGACCACGGCCAGTCCCGCCCCGACATCTTCCACCTCAGCGCCCTCCAGGAGGCGGGCGGTTCGGATCAGCTCGTCCCACAGGTCCTGTCCGCGCAGCCCGGTGGAGGCCGAGAGCAGCGCCGCGACGCCGGAGACGTGCGGCGCGGCCATCGAGGTGCCGCTGATGCTGCGGTGCAGCTCGGGTCGCGGCCAGGAGGAATAGATGTCCACCCCGGGGGCGGCGATGTCGACCTCCCCGCCGTCGTGGGCCAGCGAGCGGGCTGAGAAGTCCGCCACGCGCAGCCCGGCGTCCAGGGCGGCCACCGCCATGACGTACGGGCTGTTCGCCGGCGCCCCGACGAATCCGGGATCGCTCGCGCGGCGCCCGGCATTGTTGCCCGCGGCCGCGATCAGCACCGCTCCCTGCTCCAGTGCCCGCCGACCCGCCGTGACATACGGCGGGTGGACCTCACGCACATCCGCGCCCAGTGACATCGAGATGATCTGGCACCCGTTCGCCAGCGCCCAGTCGATGCCGGCGAGGATCGACGCGTCCGAACCGGACCCATCCGCGCCCAGCACCTTGGCCGAGAAGATCTCCACCTCCGAGGCCACTCCGAAGCCCGGACCGGATGGTGACGTCCAGGGTCCACAGGCGGTGCCCACGCAATGGGTGCCGTGCCCGTGCACATCCTCGGGTCCTTCCCCGGTGATGAAGGACTCCGCGGTGACATTGCGTCCGGCGAAGTCCGGGTGCCCGGCGTCGAAGCCGGTGTCGAGCACCGCGACCCGGACCCCGGCACCGGTGAGCCCCCGATCCTGGGCGCGACCGATCTCGACGGCCTGCAACCCCCAGGTCAGCGCGGCGGTGTCGGCGTACTCAGCGGCGATGGCCCCGTCCGTGACGGCGCGGGGATCGACAGCGCCGGGATCGACAGCGAGGGCGTCGGCGCGGGGATCGACAGTGGGGTCACCAGTGCTGCGATCCGCGGGGGTCGCGCCGATCGCGTAATAGGTGAGTTCCCGGCTGTAGCTCATCGGCGCCCGACGATCCCGGCAGCGCCCGCTGAACGCCTCCAGGTCACCGGGCTCGCCGTCCACCACGCCCACGCCGAGCCGCGGGAAGTAGATGTCGGTGGAGAATCCCTGGGCGCTGAGCAGCCCGGGAGCAACACGATCCAACATCTCAGGATCCGTCGTGTCAAAGGTCACTACGAAACGTTCCATGGCTGTCCCATCTCTGTGCCGCGCCGACAAGTGGGCACCAGGCTAGGGTCGCAACCTGCACATCAGCCGAGTGACCTGGAGATTGTTCTCAGCGGCCGGTCGTCCGTCGCAGATGACTCCGCCCGGGGGTGTTTCCCTGTGCGGGGGGACAGACCTCATGACGCATAATGGGGGACTGTGACGCGACAGGACAGCAACCCAACCCCGCCCAGCGGCCCCGCCGGCACCCCGAAGATCGGGGTCATCGGCGACGGCCAGCTCGCCCGCATGATGGCCCCCGCCGCCGTCGAGCTGGGCATCGAGCTGCACCTGCTCGCCGGCTCCGCCGACTCCTCGGCCGCCCAGGTCATCCCGCACACCACCCTGGGGGACTACACCGATCCCGGTGATGTGACCGCCTTCGCCGCAGGCATGGACGTGGTCACCTTCGACCACGAACATGTCCCCGCCGACGTGCTCGCGGCGCTCACCGCGAACGGCACCCAGATGCACCCCTCTCCCGAGGCGCTGATCTACGCCCAGGACAAGCTCGCGATGCGCCGTGCTGTGGAGCAGCTCGGCCTGCCGAACCCGCGCTGGGCCGAGGTGCACAGCGTGGATGAGCTGCTGAGCTTCGGCGCCGAGACAGGCTGGCCCGTGGTGCTGAAAACCCCACGTGGCGGCTATGACGGCAAGGGCGTGCGCATGATCGACTCGCCCGAACAGGCCGCGGCCGCCCATGACTGGTTCACCCGCGCCGCCGACTCCGATTCGGGCCTGCTCGCCGAGCAGAAGGTGCCCTATACCCGCGAACTCTCAGCCCAGGTGGCGCGCTCAGCCACCGGAGAGACCGTCACCTACCCCGTGGTGGAATCCACCCAGACCAACGGCGTCTGCGACGAAGTGATCGCCCCCGCCCCGCTCACCAGCGAGGACCACCTGGAGACGGCCGAACGGATCGCCCGCACGATCGCGGAGAAGCTCCAGGTCACCGGCATGCTGGCGGTGGAGCTCTTCGAGATCAGCGAGGACGCCGCAGACCTCGAGGCCGGAATCACGGCCGGGATCTACATCAACGAACTGGCCATGCGCCCGCACAACTCCGGGCACTGGACGATGGACGGGTCCATCACCAGCCAGTTCGAGCAGCACCTTCGCGCGGTGCTCGGGCTTCCGCTCGGGGCCACCGAGGTCAAGGGCGGCGCCGGCGGCTACACCGTGATGAAGAACCTGCTCGGCAGCGCCGCCCCAGGGGAGCGATCCCTCCACGGCTCCTTCGCCGCCGCGATGCGCCGGTCTCAGGGCTCGAAGATCCACCTCTACGGCAAAGAGGCCCGTCCGGGTCGCAAGATCGGACACGTGAACATCCTCACCCAGACCCATTCCACGCAGGAGACCTGGGAGGCACGTCGAGCAAGGCTTCAGCGTGTGCGCCGAGCTGCAGCTGACGTGGCCGAGATCATCGTGGAAGGACCCGCCCAATGAGCGCGCTCACCGACAGACACCCCTCCGGGGCTCCGGCCCCCGAGACTCATCCCGGCGAAGCCCGACCCGGCTCGCACTCCGCCGCCCAGGTCAGCCTGGTCATGGGATCCAACTCCGACTGGCCGGTCATGAAGGCCGCCGCGCAGGTGTTGGACGAGTTCGGCATCAGCTTCGAAGCCGACGTCGTCTCCGCCCACCGGATGGCCGAAGAGATGATCAGCTACGGCAAGACCGCACATGAGCGCGGCATCCGGGTGATCATCGCCGGAGCTGGGGGAGCCGCCCATCTGCCGGGCATGCTCGCCTCGGTGACCCCGCTGCCGGTGATCGGCGTCCCGGTGCCGCTGAAATACCTCGACGGCATGGACTCGCTCCTGAGCATCGTGCAGATGCCTGCCGGCGTCCCGGTCGCCACCGTCTCGGTCGGCGGGGCCCGCAACGCCGGGCTGCTGGCCGTGCGCACCCTGGCCGCGGGGGACTCCGCCCAGGCCGCGCAGCTGCGTGAGAAGCTGCTCGACTTTCAGAAGTCGCTGGCGGCCGAGGCCCACGCCAAGGGTGCCGCGCTGCGCGAAGAAGCCGCCGAGCTGGGCACGTACCGGACGCGATGACCGACTCCACGATCAGCTACCACCGGTTCGACGGCGAACCGGACGTGCTCCGCAGCCCGCAGCGCGGCTCCGAGACCGACCGCACCCGACGCGCCTTCATGCTCCTGGCGCTGACCCTCTTCATCCCCGGCGCGGCGCAGATCGCCGCCGGCTCCAAGAAGCTCGGCCGCGCGGCCCTGGCCGTGACGGTGGCCTGCTGGTTCTCCGCGCTGCTGCTGGGACTGATGTTCCTCACGATGCGCGGCGTGCTGCTCTCGTTGCTGACCCAGCCGTTCATGCTCTGGGTGGGCGCCGTGGTGCTCGGCGCGCTGGCCATCGGCTGGCTGCTCCTCTGGCTGGACACCTTCCGGCTGATCCATTTCACCTCCCTTGCACCGGGACTGAAGCCGGTCGTCGTCGTCGTCCTGGTGGTGCTGATGACCGTGACCTCCGGCTCGCTGGGCTACGGCGCCAAGCTGGTCAACGAGGGCCGCGCCGCACTGGGCGGCATCTTCGCCGCCGGGCCGGCGATCGATGCCGTGGACGGTCGGTACAACTTCCTGCTCATGGGCGCCGACGCGGGCGAGGGCCGTGAAGGGCTGCGCCCGGACTCGATCCACGTGGTCAGCGTCAACGAGGACTCCGCGGAGACGATCATCTTCTCGATCCCGCGCAACTTCCAGAACGCCCAGTTCAACGAGGACTCCCCACTCAACGCCGTGTACCCCGACGGCTACGACTGCGGCGACGAATGCATCATCAACTTCCTCTACACCGACGTGATGAACAACCACCAGGACCTCTACCCCGAGGCCGAGGATCCCGGCGCCGAGGCCATGATGGACGCGGTCTCCGGCAGCCTCAACCTCGAGGTCTCCGGCTATGTCATGGTCGACATGGGTGGTTTCGAGAGCCTGATCGACGCGATGGGGGGCATCACCGTGGACTCCGGGGGCTGGGTTCCCTACCGCGGCCCGATGCCCGACGGCAGCTGGGGCGATAACTGGTGGGGCCCCGGTGTCCACGAGTTCTCGGGCCAGGAGGCGCTGGCCTACGCACGCTCGCGCACCTTCAGCTCCGACTACAACCGGATCCAGCGTCAGCAGTGCATCCAGCAGGCGATGATGTCCCAGTTCAACCCGCAGACGCTGCTGACTCGGTTCAGCGACATGATGCAGGCCGGCGGGAACGTGGTCGAGACCAACCTCCCGCAGTCCCAGCTGGGTTCGTTCCTGGACCTGGCGGTCGACGCGCAGGGCCAGGAGCCGCAGCGACTCGTGCTCGGCGCCCCGGACTTCGGTGCCTCCGGGGACCTGTTCTCCACCTACCCCGACTTCGGGCAGATCCAGCAGCGGGTGGATGAGCTGATCGCCAATGAGGAGCAGCAGAGCGATGGTGGGCTCTTCGGCTCCGCAGGCTTCCTTCCGGCCCAGTCCGGTGCTCTCGGTGTGATGCTCGCGACACCCCAGGCCACCGGTCAGGCCGCGGACGCGGTGGAGGATGATGAACCAGCGATCGACCCCACCCCGCCGCCCACCCAGCCCGACGGCTCCGAGCTGACCCGGGAGTACCTGATCGAGGCCCAGCTCAACGGTCAGACCGGAGTGTTGGAGGAGGCTGCCTCCACCAATTATCTCTGCGACCCGGTGAATTAGGGCTGATAGGGTTCTCCCGATGTTCAAGATGATCAACCCCGTTCGCGAATATGCGTGGGGTTCCACCACCGCGTTCAGCGAGCTCTTCGGCTGGACCGCCTCGGCGACCCCGCGTGCGGAGATCTGGATGGGGGCTCATCCTGGAGATCCCTCGTCCCTCGAGCTGGGCCCGGAGTCGCCGCAGCGACCGATCTCCCTCCCGGACTACCTGCGCAGCGCGCAGGAGGCCCCGGCGGACTTCCCTTTTCTGCTGAAGGTCCTCGCCGCCGAGCAGCCGCTCTCGATCCAGTCGCACCCGACCGTGGAGCGAGCCAGGCGTGGCTTCGCCGCCGAGGAGACTGCCGGAGTCGCGCTCGACGCCCCGCATCGCAGCTATAAGGATCCCAACGCGAAGCCGGAGCTGATCGTCGCGCTGACCGAGTTCTCGGCGCTGTGCGGCTTCCGACCCTACGCGGAGGCCGCATCCGTGCTCAGCGCGCTGCGCGCCGGTCTGGCGAGCGCCGCAGGAGACCAGCAGCTCCTCGTGCTGCTGGAGCGACTCGGTGAGTTCGTGGCCGGTCAGGACTACCGGGGAGCGCTGGAACATCTGCTGCGCAGCGAACGGGATGCCGCCGTCGCTGCCGCCGCCGAGCTCTGCAGCCATCTTGATCAGGTGGAGCAGGGTTCCGGGGCAGGCGGGGACGCGCTGGGTGAGGCGCTGGACCAGGGCACCCGAGAGATGCTGGCCCAGGTCAGCGCGGCATTCCCCGCGGACCCGGGCATCTTCGTGACCCTGCTGCTGAACCGGGTGAAGCTCCAGCCCGGAGAGTCTATCTACCTCCCGGCGGGCAACCTCCACGCCTACCTCTCCGGGGTGGGAGTCGAGCTCATGGGCAACTCCGACAACGTCCTGCGCGGCGGTCTGACCAGCAAGCATCTGGATGTCGATGAACTGCTCGACGTCACCGACTGCGGGGCCCTGCCCGTCCCGCGCTGTCCGGTCGCGCAGTCCGGCTCCGCCCCGCGCCGCGTCCAGTACGACGCTCCCTTCGACGAGTTCCGGCTCGAGCGGATCGAGTTTCCGGGCGAGACGGTGCTGGAGCAGTCCGGGCACGGCGTCGTGCTCTGCACCGCAGGTCAGCTGACTCTGCACGCCCCCGCAGGGGTGTCGGACCAGGCCCTGGCCGGTGCCTCGGCCCCCGGGGTCGACGATGCCGGACTCACCGAAGCCCCAGGAACCTCTCGTACCCTGACTCTGAATCCCGGCGAGTCGGCCTTCCTGCCGGACTCCACCGGCCATCGGCTGAGCGCCTCCGCGCCCGCCCAGGCATTCGTCGCCAGCACCACCTCCGCACGCCAAGACCAGGAGCACCCTCGCCCATGATCAGCAAGCTCTCGCGGCGCATCGAGAACCTCTTCCTCACGCTCTGGCGCGAGGTCGCGAAGTTCGGCGCCGTGGGCGGAGTCGCCTTCATCATCGACTCCGCCATCTTCCTCTGGCTGATCAGCGGCCCCATGGACGACTCTCAGCTGAAGGCCAAGGTGGTCTCCGGCGTCGTCGCCACGCTGTTCTCCTGGGTGGCGAACCGCTACTGGACCTTCCGGCACAAGCGCTCCACCGGCAAGACCCGCGAACTGGTGATGTTCCTGGTGACGAACGCGATCGGGCTGGGCATCCAGACCGGCTGTGTGGGCATCGCGAAGTATGTGCTCGGCATGGACTCGGTGAGCGAGGTCTTCATCGCCGGCAACGTGATCGGGCTGGTGCTCGCCACCATCTTCCGCTTCTTCGCGTACAAGTACTGGGTCTTCACCACCGACCGCACGGAGCTCGCTGACCTGCCCACGGAGCAGGACCCAGCCGCCGACGCCGCCGAGGTCACCTCCCGCTGACCCGAGGCCTGGGCCGGGGGATCCCCCGGGTCAGCGAACGCCTTCATTGCGAAGCATCTGCGCCCAGGCTTCAGGCTGCGCGGCGGGATCGCCCTGGAAGAGCAGCACCGGGCGGCTCTGCGCCCAGGTCGCCAGCATCTGCGCGAAGAGATCCTCGTCGCCCCAGCGCGCCAGCCGCCAGTCCTGCAGGCTCACCTCGGTCGCGCCGCCGACGACGACGAGCCCGCCGCCTGCGCCTCCCTCCGGCCCAGCCCCGGAGCTCGCCTGCGGGAGCTCGCGCGGCGGCAGCGGCGCTGGCAGCTGGTCCGGGTGTTGGCGGACCTCTGCGGAGACGTCCAGCGCCCAGGCCGGAAGTCGCTGCCCGGTGGACTCCTCGAAGGAGGCGTCCAGCAGGCCGGGGGAGAGTGCGGCGAGCTCGGCCTCGCCCAGAGCGTGGGCCAACGCACCCGTTCCGGTCCAGTCGCCGGGCCGGTCGGTGATGATGAGCCCCGGCTCCAGCGCTGAGACCGTGGCTGCGCGGGCGTCGTCGTCGTTCTGCGACGCTCCTGGCCCGATCAGGGAGATCTCCCAGCCGAGCGCCCCGGAGGCCAGCAGAACGGCGGCGGCCTTCCAGTGCGCCGCAGCGTCGAGAAGCACCGCGCCATCATCGTCGATCTCGGATTCCTGGCTGAAGAGGCCGATCAGCTTGATCGTCCAGTTCTGCAGCACCCGCCCGGAGAGCTCCACGCGTTCCTGCTGCTCACCAGCCCCGTACCAGATCAGCGCGGGCTGGGGCCGTGATTCGAGCAGGTCCAACAGGGCGGGGAAGGTCCGGGGAGGCTGGGCGGTCGAGCCGCCGAGTGTGAGCGGGGTCATAGTTTCTCTCCTGAGCTCGCCACGCCTCGCGCCCAGCTGATTTTTGACGGCGTGTCGGGCGTGATCGAGGGGTTGACGGTCTGGTAGTGGCAACTTAAGTCGCTCACTTGACGGATCATTACTTACGCCAGTGTAATTAGGAGCAGTACACGCATGATCAATCTCGGGAGGCCCTTTGATGGGGAACGCAGAGCGGCTGGGCGCAGAACAGCCCGGCACCACGGCCATAGCCCGCAGGACGGGTCTTGAGGTTCCTGCTGACTGGTTCGTGGACCCTGCTGATCCCCAGGCCGCTGAGCGGCTGGAGCACGGCAAGACCCTCGAAGACCAGGCGACTGCCTTCCTCGCCGCTCATGAGGAGGCCGAGCGGCTCTCCGCGGACAGCCTCTCGGAGGACTCCGGCTCCTCGGTCACCGCGCTCAGTGAGGCTCCTTCCCGCCGCACTGAGGCCCCGACCCATGAGCTGCCCGGTCGGGAGACCGCCGCGCCGGAGACCCGGTCCGCGGACTCGAGCCGAACCACCTGGCTGGGCCTGCCCGCCCTGGTCCCCACCGACGAGATCGAGGGTGAGCTCGCCTGGCAGGCAGACGCCCTCTGCGCCCAGACCGACCCGGAGGCCTTCTTCCCCGAGAAGGGCGGCTCCACCCGGGACGCCAAGAAGGTCTGCGGCGCGTGCAACGTGAAGCAGGAATGCCTGGAGTACGCGCTGGGCAACGACGAGCGCTTCGGCATCTGGGGCGGACTCTCTGAGCGGGAGCGGCGCAAGCTGCGAAAGCGAGCACTCTGATCAACGGGCAACCACATCCGCACATCGCCGCCGTCGTCCTGCACGACGGCGGCGATTTGTCGTCCGCTCCAGGCCGCGCCGGGTCCGACACTGACTCCGCAGGACGGCCCAGCACCGCCGGCGAGGCAAGCACCGCGGTGCAGCGGACCCGGTACGCCCTCGCCGCGCAGACCCGCGCACCGGATCACATCATCGAGCTCTCCGCCGCGAGCTACTGCGGAGTCCAGGACCTCTCTCGCTCGCTGCGCTCCGGACTGCTCGAAGACCGCCGGCAGGCGCGCAGCGCCGCGCGCGAGGGCTCGGGCGGGACCAGGATCACCCAGCTCTGGCGCAGTCTCGAACGACAGCTGCCCGACGGCTTCAACCCCCGCCACCAGTGGCTCTGGATCCTGCCCGCGGGCACCATCCCCACCTCTGACGCGCTGGAGCGGCTCGAGGAGCGGCTCTTCACCGTCAAGGACGAAGAGCACCACGCCCAGATCCAGATCGTCGGCGCCAAGCAGCTCTCCGCCGAGACCCCGGAACGGCTGGTCAACGTCGGTCTCTACAGCGCCCGCTCCGCCGAGGTGCTCACCGCCACCGAGCCCAAGGAGCTGGACCAGGGGCAGTACGACGGCCGCGACGCCGTCCCCGCCGTCTCCGGCGAGGGCATGCTGGTCCACGCCTCGCTCTTCGGTGACCTCGGCGGCTTCGATCCGGCGCTCAGCGGGGACTACGCGGCCGCGCAGCTCTGCCGCCGCGCCCGCGAGGTCGGCGCCCACATCGTCATCGAGCCCACCGCCCGCGTGCTCCGCGAGGACCCGCCCCGCCGGGACACCGTCCACCGACTCGGCGGCACCCTGCACCTGCCCTCGGATCAGCGGATCAGCCAGATCCGCCGTCGGCTGGCCACCGCGACCCCGCTCGCGGTCCCGTTCCTCTGGCTGGGCATGTGGATCGCCGCCCTGCTGCGGCTGATCGGTCTGACCGTGGTCAAGGCCCCCGACGCCGGAGCCGGCCAGTTCTTCGCCTCGGTGCGCGCCCTGCTGGGCTGGGGTGCGATCGCCCACACCCGCCGATTCGCCACCCAGGGCCGCAGAGCCGCCCTCGCCCGGCTCAGCCGCGACGAACAGATCAGCTCGGCCCCCGACGTCGTGCGCGCCGGACGCCGGACCGAGGCGCGGATGATGTGCAGCGGCGCACAGGTCCGCGCGCAGCGCCGTTCCGCGATGACCGCGGAGACCGTCTCGGTCCCGCGCACCCGGTTCACCCCCGGCTTCTACGGCGAGCCCGACGACACCGGGGAGCGCGAGAACAATGAGGACGCGCTGCTCGAGATCGGCGCCTCCGACGGTGAGTTCGACGAGATGCCCTCGCGCCGCTCCGGAGACCGGCTCGGCCTGTTCCTGATGCTGCTGGCCCTGGCCGGCGTCTCCCTGCTGGCGTTCCGCGACCTGCTCTCGGCAGAGGCCATCACCGGCGGTGCCGCGATGCCGGTGGCCGGTTCGCTCAGCGAGGTCTTCGCCCACTCGGTGAGCTTCCTGGCCGTTGACAGCCTCGGCGCGCTCTCCGCCGCAGACCCCTTCAACCTGATCCTGCTGGCGATCTCCGCGCTGAGCTTCGGACACGGTTCCGCCGTGCTGGTCTGGCTGCTGATCCTCGCACTGCCGCTGAGCGCGCTCAGCGCCTGGTACGCCGCCGGGCTCTGGTCCACCAAGGCCTCGCGCCGGGTCGTCTCGGCATTGCTCTGGACCGCGATGCCCACCCTGCACATCGCCGTGGGCGAGGGCCGCATCGGCGCCGTCCTGGTCCACATCCTGCTCCCGGTGGCCGTGGTCGCCACCGTCCGCGCAGTCGGCCGGGCCGCAGTCGGACTCGGCGTCGCCGGAAGCTGGGAGTACGCCACCGGCGCCGCGCTGCTGCTGATGGTGCTCACCGCCGCCTCCCCGGCGCTGCTGCCGCTGGTGGTCGTGGTCGGGATCGTGCTCGCCCTGATCCTGCGCCGCCGCGGCCGACCGCTGTGGCTGATCCCGCTGACCTCGCTCGCCGTGGCCGCCCCGATGATCGCCTCCGCCCTGATGCAGGGCAAGAATCTCGCCGCGGTGCTGGCGCACGAGCCGGGACGGGCGCTGACTGTCGATGCCGCACCGCTCTGGCAGCAGCTGCTCGGCTTCTCGCGCGCCTTCGATCCCGCCGCGGGACTCGCCTCCGCCGGTGCCTCCGGGTCCTGGCTGCCCGCCTACCTCGCCGGGGACTTCTGGAGCCTGCGGATCGCTCTGCTGATCGGACTGCCGCTGCTGCTGATCGCGCTGCTGGGAATCTTCACCGGCAGCCGCACCCGGCCGCTGCCCATCGTGGCCGGCACCCTGCTGCTCGCGGCCCTCGGGCTCTCCACCCTGGTCGGACTGCTGGCCGCCGGATCCGACGGCACCGCGGTGATCACGGGAAACCCTGGTCCGGTGGTCTCCGTGATGCTCTTCTGCCTGCTGGCCGCAGGCATGGCGTCCCTGGACCGGTTCCCACTCGCATTCCCCCGCGTCGGCGGCACGATCACGCCGGTGATCTCCACGCTGCTGGTGCTCGCCATCGGAGCCTCGCTGGTCCTGTTCTACAGCCCCCGCGTCATGCCCGGCGCCCCGCTGACCGGTCAGCCGCTGACCGCGGTGAACGCCGCCCCCACCCTCATCGAGGCCGGCGCGCTGCGCCAGCTCCCGGCCACCGCGGCGGATCAGGGCAACGGGCCGGCCCAGCTGCGCACGCTGGTGCTCTCGGCGGCCGACCCCGGTGTGATCGGTGAACTGGTCTCCGGCGATGGGCGCACGCTGGACAAGTCCCGCGCCGTGGTCGCCGCCGGTGACCTGCCCCTCTGGGCCCAGCCGGAACGTCTCCCGAACCTGCTCGGAGGAACCCGCGATGATGCCTCCGCGCCCACCGGCTCGACCGCGGCACCCGCCGCGGAGACGGCCGAGTTCTCCGCCGCGGAGCAGCGCCTGGCCTCACTGATCGCCGCGCTGATCACCCCCGGCGCGGTGGAGACCGAAGCCCTGATGGCCGAGCTCGGTGTGGGCTATGTGCTCATCGATCAGGGCGAGCCCGCGGTGCTCACCGATGCGGTGGACACCGCCGCCGGCCTGGTGTCGGTGGGAGCGACCGATCGCGGCGAGCTGTGGCGCGCCGAGGTCGACGAGGAGGCGCTGCTGCCCTCCGGGGAGGGGCTCTTCGGCGTTCCCACCAGCTGGGCGCGAATCGTGGACGCCGAGGGGGAGGTCCAGGCGCTGCTGCCGAGCCAGTCACAGTCCCTCGACCTGGATCTGGAGCAGGTCACCGCCGACGACGGCGCGGGGCTGGGGCTGGACCCGCAGGGCGAGTACCTGCTGGAGCTCTCCACCGAGCACGCGAGCGGCTGGCGAGCCGGCTGGGACGGCCAGGACCTCGAGTCCGTGCCGGTCCAGGCCGATGCGCCCGCCCAGGAGTCCGCCGGAACAGCGGAGTGGACGCAGCGGTTCGAGCTGCCCGCCGAGGCGCTGACCGATCAAGGCGCGGGGCTGCAGGGGCAGCTCAGCGCCGACCACCGCAGCGCCTACCAGCTGCCGGTGCTGATCACCCTGGGAGTCTTCCTGCTGCTGGTGGCGCTGATCGCCATCCCGCTGCCCCGCGGAAGCCGCATGCTTCCCGTGGCAGACACCGATGAGCTGGAAGGACGCCGAGGATGAGCGCCAAAAAGGTCAGAGTCAAGAAGCTCATCAAGGAGCAGCGTCGGGCGCGCAGGCAGGCCATCCGCGATCAGGAGCGCGCCGCCACGCTGAAGGCCAAGCAGCACGCCGCCGCTGCACGGGCGGAGCTCAAGGCAGAGGAGCAGCGGCTGCGCCAGGAGCAGCAGCAGAAGCGTGAACAGCAGGATCAGGAACGCACGCGGCAGCAGCAGGAGCGCAAGCAGGACCAGCAGGAGCGCAAGCGGGACCAGCAGCGAACGCGCCGCAGCCAGAAGCCGGCCGCTCAGGCAGCGAGCACTGCGCCAGCGAGCACTCCGGCGGCGGGCCCTGCCGATGTGAGCCCCGTGGCGGCGAGCACTGAGCCCGATGCCGGGATGCCCGCCGAGGCCGATACCGGGACGCCAGAGAAGGCCGAGGCGCCAGCAGGTGCCGCGAATGCAGCGGCGCCGCTGACCCCGGTCCCGCATCCCGCCCCCAAGCAGACCCGGCGCGAGCGCCGGCGTCGTGCTCGTCGTGCCGACCGCTCTGACCACCGGAACGCCGAGCCCGTTGCTGATCGTGGCGCAAAGGCCCGGACCCGCAGCGGCGCCAAGGCTCGCACCGCGGCCGTGGTCGTCACGGCCGGCGTGCTCGCCGCCATGGTGGGTTCGGTGGCGCTGGACGGACTCTTGGATGGCCGCTCCGAAGCGGCAGCCGGCACCGCCGGCGTCGGGGCAACGGCTGCGCTGAGTGCGGCCTCGGTGGCCGCCCCGCAGGCCGGACAGACCTTCGTCTGCCCGCCGATGCCCGGCCAGCCGGATTCGCTGACCACGGATGGTCAGCTGGAGTATCGAGACCGAGACCCCTCGGCCTCCTCCCGGTTCTCCGCGGTGCTCTTCGCCACCGACCTCTCCGGAACATTCTCCGACTCCTCGTGGGCCCAGCTCAACGAGGAGGGGCGCGTGAACGAGGCCACCGTGACCGAAGCCTCCTCCTCGGAGGACGTCGACGCCGACGCGTCCGACGCGGCCGATGAAGCCGGCGCAGCGGAGGCAGATTCCCCGCTGAGTGCTCGGGAGGCGGTCTACACATCCACCGGAGACCTCGCCCGACCCCCGCTGTTGGAGACCTCCGCTGCCGCCGATGGCAGCGTCCAGGCCGCCGCGGCGCTGTATGAGTACCAGGCGGGGGCCGGCCCTGTGGCCGGACTCGCCGTCGGGGCCTGCACCGCCCCCGAGCGCAGCCAGTGGTTCTTCGGCCCGGAGATCGCCGCGGGGTCCTCCTCGCTGCTGACCCTGGGCAACCCGTTCGACCGGTCGGCCACGGTGGAGGTCACGAGCGTTGATTCCGAGGGCGATCGAGGGACCACCGGCACCCGATCCGTCGTCGTCCCCGGTCAGACCACGCGCTCGGTGAACATCGCAGGACTCGCGTCCGCAGGCTCTGATCTCGGCGTCCAGGTGCGCTCGGCCGGAGCTCCGGTGACGGCGCAGCTGCAGTCCTCCCGGGCCTCCGGACTGACCGGCACCGGCGTGGAGTTCCTGCCCGGGATGACCACCCCGGGCACCGAGCACCTGATGCCCGGCGTTCCGATCCCCGACGGCGTTCCCGACTCGGGTGAGGAGGACGACGAGGAGTCCACCGCACCGCCGGAGCTCTGGATCCATGTCCCCGGCGAGGAGGGTGCGACCGTGGAGCTGCAGGTCTACGGCGAGGACGGCCAGCAGGTCATCGAGACCCCCGGCGTCTTCACCGTCGACGGCGGTGAGATCGACGCGGTGAATCTGCGCGGCATCGAGCTCGGCGTCAGCGACATCCGGGTGCGCACCGACGTTCCCGCCTACGTGGCGGTGCGCAGCGAGACCGAGCAGGGCACAGACTTCAGCTGGGCCCCATCCGCCGCGGCGCTGGGGGAGGGGTCGGGAACGCTCCTGCCCGAGACCGGTGAGACCGAGCTTCACCTGTTCGCCTCCGGCGCCTCAGGCAGCATCGGCTACCAGGTGCTCGACGCCGAGGGAGAGTTCGGGCCCGAACAGAGCCTCGAGCTCCCGGCCGACGGTGCCGGCGTCATCTCGGCCGAGGACCTGACCGCGGCCGCGCCGGAGGGCAGCCAGGACGGCCCCGTGGTGATCGTCTTCGCCGATCCGCAGCTCGACGGCGAGGGCACCGTGCACGCGACCATGTCCACCTCCACAGACGACGGTCAGTTCAGTCTGACCCCGGTCTCGCCGCTGCGCGGCGCCGAGGAGTACGTGCCGGTGCGGCTGCTGCGCTGAGTCCCTCCGGGGACCATTGACAGTCGCGGCGGCGACTATGGAGCATTGCCGGCATGAGTGCATCTCCTGCCGCGGCAGCTTCGTCCACGCAGTTCCTGGAGCGGCCCGACGGCAGGGTCGCCTACGACGTCGAGGGCCGCGGTCCGCTCCTGGTGCTCGTCCCAGGGATGGGGGAGCTGCGGTCCTCCTATCGCTTCCTAACCCCACGACTGGTGCAGGCCGGCTACACGGTGGCGACCACGGATCTGCGCGGACACGGCGAGAGCGACACCAGCTTCTCCGCATACGGCGATCTCGAGACCGCCTCCGACATCAGTGCGCTCATCGACGCACTGGGCGGCTCAGCGGTCATCATCGGCAACTCCCTGGCCGCCGGGGCCGGCGTCATCGTGGCGGCGGACCATCCCGAACAGGTCGCCGGGCTCGTCCTGCTGGGCCCCTTCGTGCGGAACCCGCCCGCCGGACGGATCAGCCTGGCGATCTTCCGGGCGATGACGGCCCCGTTCTGGGTGGCCACGATGTGGAAGTCCTATATGCCCACCCTCTATGCGGGTCGGAAGCCGACGGACTTCAAGCAGTACCGCGAGGCCGTGGCCACCAGCCTGCGTCGTCCCGACTACGGGAGGGCCTTCTCGCTCACCACCCGGCAGACCGACCACGCCCCCGCCGAGGCCAGGCTGCTGCAGGTGAGCGCTCCGGTGCTGGTCGTGATGGGCGAGCTCGACCCTGACTTCAAGGATCCCGCGGGGGAGGCGCACTGGATCGGGGAGACCCTGAAGGCCGACGTCGTGATGGTGCCGGAGGCAGGTCATTACCCGCAGTCTCAGCAGCCGGAGATCACCGAGCGCGCGATCCTGGAATTTCTGGAGGACATGGGCCCGCGGACCTGAGACGGCCTGGACGTGGACACCGAGCCCCTCACGGCTGCAGGTCCGGCAGTCCCTGGCCCGTCTCGGAATCCCAGGGGATCGACTCGTGGTCGTGCACCACGCGCCACCGGCCGGCGATGCGTCTGCAGACCAACGTCGCGCGCACCCACATCGAGACGGAGTCGCTCGACCTGAGGGTTCCCGTCACGTGGTAGAGAAACGCGCAGAAGCCCAGATCTTCGTCGGCATCGACCTGGAGATCCCGCACCTCATATCCCGGACCCTGGGCATAGCTGCCCAACCACCCGCGAGTCTGCTCCGCGACCTGCTCCGCGCCCCGGAGGGAGAGCGGAGGCAGCACGTTGAAGGCGAGCACGTCCTCGACCGGCACGCCGACCAGCGCTTCGACGTCATGCGCGGCGATCGCGTCGACGCGATCCCTGACCAGCCTCTGCAGCTCCTCGACAGACTCTCGGTGTGTCATGGTCGGTGCCCTGTGGGATGCGCCGTCGGGCGGTACACGAGCTCCTGGATGTGCCCGTCGAGCGTCCGGCTCTCCAGGAGCTCGAGATCGAAGTCGCCTGCTCCTCGCAGGATCGGGCTGGTCCCGGTGTGGCCTGAGATCACCGGAAAGATGGTCACCTGGATCCGGTCGACCTCCCCGGCGTCGAGCAGCGACCAGTTCAGGGTCAGGCTCGCCTGGGAACGCAGCGGAACTCTGGATTCAGCCTTCAACCGTCGCACGATCGTGGCGGCGTCTCCAGCCAGGATCTGTGCGTCGGGCCAGCCCAGAGTGCTCTCCAGCGTCGAGGACACCACCACCGCAGGCTTCTGCAGCAGACGCTGATTCCATTCATCGAAGGCGTTGGGATCGGTGCCCTCCGCCATGATCCCAGCGACCTCGCGGAAGGTGGTGGCGCCGAACACCATGAGCTGGTCGGTCTCGAACAGGCTCGCCCGGTGCGCCAGCAGCTCGGGCCCCTGTCGGCTCCAGTAGCCGCCCCAGTCGGCGCCCTGGGTGAAGGAGCCGTAGCCATCCAGCGTGGAGAAGACATCCCAGGTGTAGCGGGCGACCATGTCGGGTTCCCTTCGCGGTGGGCGGATCGCGGCGGTGCACCTGCGGATGCTTCTGCGAGGCGATCGACGCGCGGCACGACCACGGTATTCGCCGTGCCAGCTGCGGCTCCAGAGCTGCGGGCCACCGGGTCCCTGGCTCATCTGCCGTCGCGCCTGACGGACCTCTGGGGGAGTGGTTGCTAGGGTGGTCTCTCGTGGATTCCTCGCGTCGATGCACCCGAAACAGCTGTGAGCGGCCTGCCGCCGCCACCCTGACCTATTCCTATAAGGACTCCACCGTGGTGGTGGGCCCGCTGAGCGTCTACGCGGAGCCGCACACCTACGACCTCTGCGACCGCCACGCCGCCTCGGTCACGCCGCCACGCGGCTGGGAAGTGCTGCGGCTGACCCTGAGCTCGGCGCCGAAACAGGAGGACGACCTCCTGGCGCTGGCCGACGCCGTCCGCGAGTCTCCCGAGGTCCAGGCCGCCTGGGCGCTGGCCCAGAAGGGGCAGCGCGAGGCTGAGCAGTCCGGCCACGGACAGGGATCCGATCGCGCCGCGGAGCCTGAGCTGCCCACGCGTTCCACCCGTGATCGCATGGCTCCGCCGGTGCGCACCGGCGGACCCGGGATCTCTCGCGGTCACCTGCGCATGCTCGACGACTGAACCGACCGCTCAGCCCACCGCTGGACCCACCGCTGCGGCGTCGGCTGCCCCAGGCGTTGATAGAGTGACGTGCCAATGACTCCGGGAGGTCACGTGAGAACAGGCCCTCACGCCAAGACGATGCACATCGGCGAGCTCGCGGAGCGTACCGGCATGTCACTGCGGACCATCCGGCACTATGGCGACGTGGGCCTGCTCCCGGCGAGCGGCCGGACCGAGGGCGGATTCCGGCTCTACAGCGAGGCCGACCAGCAGCGACTGATGCGGATCAAGTACCTGAAGCCGCTGGGGTTCAGCCTCGAGGAGCTCACCGAGGTGGTCGCCCTGCTCGAGCTGGATGCCCTCGATGCGCAGCAGCGTGAACGCGCCCAGGAATCCCTGGACCACGTGATGCGCGAGCGCAAGAAGCTCGCCGCGTACCTGAGTCAGGCCGATCTGCTGGCCGAGCAGCTGCGCGAGAAACTCCGCAGCTGAAGAGCTCTCCGCGTCGTGAGACGTCGATCACGGGCATGGAACCCTACCCTAACGTTAGGGTAGAGTTCATCCGGTGGCCGGTTCGAGGTCGTCTCACCGGATCCCGCTTCTTCGCTGCGCAGCGCTGCGCAACTGCACGTCGCAGATCATCCGATGGACGCCGCTGTGTCCAGGACCCGAGAACGGAGCCTCATGGCACGTACGCCCACGGCCGTCGCTGAAGAGCTGACCCCGGAGCAGCGTCAGTCAGTTCTTCGCACGCTGAGGTCTCCGCGACTGCTCAAGACCGAGCTCCTGGCCGGGCTGGTCGTGGCGCTGGCCCTGATCCCCGAGGCCATCGCGTTCTCGATCATCGCTGGCGTGGATCCGCGGTACGGCCTCTTCGCCTCCTTCACGATGGCCGTCTCCATCGCCTTCCTCGGCGGACGCCCCGCCATGATCTCCGCCGCGACCGCGGCCACCGCGCTGGTGATCGCCCCGCTGATGGCGAGCCACGGCGTGGAGTATCTCATCGCGACCGTCATCCTCGCCGGCGTGTTCCAGGTGCTCCTTGCGGTCCTCGGGGTAGCCAGACTGATGCGCTTCATTCCGCGATCGGTGATGGTCGGGTTCGTCAATGCGCTCGCCATCCTGGTCTTCACCTCCCAGATCCCAGATCTCATCGGCGTCTCCTGGCTGGTCTACCCGATGGTCGCCGTCGGCCTGGCGATCATCTACCTGCTGCCGCGCATCACCACGGTCGTCCCCGCGCCCCTGATCGCGATCGTGCTGCTCACCGTGCTGGCGATCGTCTTCGCGCTCAATGTGCCGACGGTGGGGGACAAGGGAGAACTGCCGCAGTCCCTTCCGGCGCTGTTCATCCCGGAGGTCCCCTTCACCCTGGAGACCCTCCAGATCATTGCGCCCTACGCGCTGGGAATGGCCGCGGTCGCGCTCCTGGAGTCGCTGATGACCGCCAAACTGGTCGACGACGTCACCGACACCCGGTCGAACAAGGTCCGCGAATCCTGGGCCCAGGGCGCCGCGAACATCATCTCTGGCTTCTTCGGCGGCATCGGCGGCTGCGCGGTCGTCGGCCAGACCATGATCAACGTGAAGGCCTCCGGAGCGCGGACCCGGATATCGACCTTCTGCGCCGGGATCTTCGTGCTGATCCTCGCCGTCAGCCTCGGCGAGGTCGTCGCCCTGATCCCGATGGCCGCGCTGGTCGCGGTGATGATCTTCGTCGCGATCGCGACCTTCGACTGGCACAGCGTCACGCCCTCCACTCTGAAGATGATGCCCAAGTCCGAGACCGCGGTCATGTTGGTCACCGTGATCGCCACGGTCTGGACGCACAACCTGGCCATCGGCGTAGGCCTCGGCGTGCTCACCGCGATGGTGCTCTTCGCCCGCCGGGTGGCTCACCTCGCCACGGTGGAACGTCGGATCGAAGAGCACTTCGGTGAGGAGATCGCGAAGTACGAGGTCAAGGGCGAGCTGTTCTTCGCCTCATCCAACGACCTCTACACCCAGTTCAACTATGCCGAGGATCCCGCGCACATCGTGATCGACATGTACGGCTCACACGTCTGGGATGCCTCCACCGTGGCCTCCCTGGACGCGATCACCGAGAAGTACTCCAAGTACGGCAAGAAGGTGGAGATCTCTGGTCTCAATGCGGCCAGCCTCGCCCTGCACGACCGGATGGCCGGCAACCTGGGCGCCGGTCACTGACCCAAGCGGAATCAGCATGACCCCACACGGGCCGGTGTCCTCGGATGACGACGCCGGACCTCTGCCGTGCCGTGCGCGGTAGGCTGGGACCATGCCCAGTGCCCAGTCTTCCGCCGCGCCCAGCCCCACCCCGGGGAGGGCCGCCGTCGCACTCTCTGAGAATCTGCTCGAGATCCTGCGCTGCCCGGTCAGCGGCAGCACACTGCGCCAGGACGGGGATCAGCTCATCGCGACCAGTGATCCCAGCCTGCGCTACGCGATCGAGCGCGGCGTGCCGAAGCTGCTCGCCCCGCGCTGAGCCCCAGCCCGCGCGCTCCGTCAAGCACCTCACGAAGCACAGCATCGAACCTCCATCCGAGACAGCAGAAGGATTTCTATACCTATGAGTTTTGACTACCGCATCGCGGACATCTCCCAGCACGAAGCCGGCCGCCACCAGATCCGTCTGGCCGAGCACGAGATGCCCGGGCTGATGTCCCTGCGCGCGGAGTACGGTGACTCCCAGCCCCTGGCCGGGGCGCGGATCGCCGGTTCGCTGCACATGACCGTGCAGACCGCGGTGCTGATCGAGACCCTGACTGCTCTGGGTGCCGAGGTCCGCTGGGCCTCCTGCAACATCTTCTCCACCCAGGACGAAGCGGCAGCCGCCGTCGTCGTCGGCCCTCGCGGCACCCCGGAGGACCCGCAGGGCGTCCCGGTCTTCGCCTGGAAGAACGAGACCCTCGAGGAGTACTGGTGGACCGCCAGCCAGATCTTCGCCTGGCCCGGAGTCGATGAGGACCCCACCAAGGGTGCCAACATGATCCTCGACGACGGCGCCGACGCCACCATGCTGGTGCACAAGGGCGTCGAGTTCGAGGCCGCCGGCGCGGTCCCCTCCGCACAGGATTCCGACCCCGAGGAGTACCACTACGTGCTCGCCACGCTGCGGAAGTCCCTTCAGGAGAACCCGCAGCGCTGGACCGGGATCGCGAAGAACCTGCGCGGAGTCACCGAAGAGACCACCACCGGGGTGAACCGGCTCTACCAGTTCGCCCGTGACGGCAAGCTGCTGTTCCCGGCGATCAACGTCAACGACTCGGTCACCAAGTCCAAGTTCGACAACAAGTACGGCGTCCGGCACTCGCTGCCCGACGGCATCATGCGCGCCACCGATGTGCTCATCGGCGGCAAGGTCTCCGTGGTCTGCGGCTACGGCGATGTGGGCAAGGGGGCTGCTGAGGCGCTGCGCGGCCAGGGCTCGCGCGTCATCATCACCGAGATCGACCCGATCAACGCGCTGCAGGCAGCCATGGACGGCTACCAGGTCGCCCGCCTGGAGGACGTGCTGGAGACCGGTGACATCTTCATCACCACCACCGGCGGCAAGGACATCATCTCCGCCGAGGCGATGCAGAAGATGAAGAACAAGGCCATCGTGGGCAACGTCGGGCACTTCGACAACGAGGTGGACATCGCCGGTCTGGCCGCCATCCCCGGCGTGCAGAAGGTCGAGATCAAGCCGCAGGTGCACGAGTGGGTCATGCCCGCCGACGGCACCCGCGCCGAGGGCCACTCGATCATCCTGCTCTCCGAGGGTCGCCTGCTGAACCTGGGCAACGCCACCGGGCACCCCAGCTTCGTGATGAGCTCCTCCTTCGCGAACCAGACCATCGCGCAGATCGAGCTCTTCGCCAAGACCGCCCCGGACTACACCGGTGAGGACCGCTACGAGACCGACGTCTACGTGCTCCCCAAGGTCCTGGATGAGAAGGTCGCCCGGCTGCACCTCGACGCCCTGGGTGCTCGCCTCACCGAGCTCTCGAAGGAACAGGCCGACTACCTCGGCGTGGACGTGGCCGGGCCGTACAAGCCCGAGCACTACCGCTACTGATCCTTCACCACTGATCGTGCACGACTGATCCTCCGGGACTGATCCCGCATGTACCGCCGCCGACTCAGCGCCGCCCTGGTCCTCCTGGGGCTGGCCGTGGTGTCTCCGGTGTTCTTGTGGGATTACAACGACGACGGCGCGCTCGGCAGCCCCTGGCTGCTGGGTGCGCCGTTGGCGTGTGGCCTGGCCGGTGCCGCCTTCGCGCTCTGGGGGCGCAGCGTGGGCCTCGCCGTGGTGAGTGTGATGGTCGGGATCTTGGTCCTGCCGGCCTGGATCTTCATCGTCTACGCGGTCGCGGGGCCTTGAGCGCGCTGTGACCGCCGGGGCGTGGTGGGATTCGCAGCCGCAGTGGGATTCAGAGTCGCGGGGTCAGCGGCGGTTCGGTGCGACGCCGACCCGTGGCCTCGAAGGCCGCGGCGATCTGCAGCAGCCGGGTGTCGTCGTGGGCGCGCCCGGCGAAGGTCAGCCCGACCGGCATCCCGGTGTCGGCCATGGTGCCCATGGGCACGGTCACCGTGGGGATCCCCAGGTGGCGCCAGACGAGGTTCCCGTTCGCGACCCATACGCCGTTGCGCCAGGCCAGCTCCGCTGACTCTTCGGAGACGTCGGCGTCCGCCGGTCCGACGTCGGCCACCGCGGGGAAGGCGATGACGTCGAACCCGTGATCGTCCATCCACCGGTCGACGTCCAGCTCCCGGGTGCGCACCAGCCCTTCGATGCCCTCCCGTATCAACGGAATCGCCGCGAGCTGCAGATCGGCGTGGGTTCGCACCAGATCCGGCAGGGTCGCGATGTCGTCGTCGAAGCCGTCGTAGCGGTCCGGCAGTGCCCCCGGCGGCGCGGGGAAGATCTGACTGCCGTCGACCCGGACCATGCTGTGCAGCGCGGGATCGGCGTTGGCCGCCAGAAAGTCCTCGCAGGCCCAGGCAGAGAGCAGCCCCACCTCGTGGCGCAGGTACTCCTCCGGAACGAGTCCGCGGGTCTTGATGGTCGGAGCCCCAGGGCGGTCACCCTCGTAGTTCGACACCACCGGGAGATCACTGCGCGTGAACGTCGCCCCGGCCGCGGTGAGGCTCTCGACCGCGGCCTCCCACAGCTGCAGCACCGAGTCACGCGGGAAGACCGGCCGTCCGGTGGAGCCGCCGATGCCCGTGATCCCCGCGGGACCGACGGCGGCGGTGCCGGCGTCTGGATCTTCTCCCAGATACATCCGGGGAGCCCCGATGCTCAGCCCGGCGAGCACGTCGCGCGCCGCATCCGGCTCAGCCACGGCGAGCCCGGTGTAGGTGGCCGGGCGCAGCGCCGAGACCGGCGGCAGCGAGTGCCACGGCTGGGTGCGCCAGAAGTCTCCCCGGGGCTGGGGATCCTCGGCGACGATCACCTCCAGCACCTCGAGCAGGTCCGCCATGGTGCGGGTGTGCGGCACGACGACGTCCATGGTCGGCACCAGGGGCCAGTTCCCGCGCATCGAGATCACACCCCAGGACGGGGTATAGGCGCAGAGCGCGTTGTTCGAAGCGGGCGCCCGGCCGGAGGACCAGGTCTCTTCGGCCAGCCCGAAGCTGGCGAAGCTGGCCGCCGTCGCCGTCCCGGAGCCGTTGGAGGAGCCGGAGGCGAAGGCCGAGGTCAGGTAGGCGGAGTTGTATGGGCTCTCGGCCCTGCCGAAGAGGCCGCGCTGCATCCCGCCGTTGGCCATCGGCGGCATGTTCGTCAGTCCGAGCAGGATCGCACCCGCGCCGCGCAGCTGCCCCACCACGAAGGAATCCTGCTGCGCCACCAGCGCGGCGAAGGCCGGAGAGCCGGCGGCCACGGTCAGCGCAGCGGCCTTGTAGCTGTCCTTCGCGGTGTACGGAATTCCCTCCAGCGCTCCCAGCGGCTCTCCGGAGGCTCGTCGGGCATCGGAGGCGCGCGCCTCCTCCAGCGCCTGCGGGTTCATGACCACCAGGGCGTTGAGCCGTGGCCCGTGTCGGGAGTCCTGCTGGTCATAAGCCTCGATCCGGTCCAGATAGGCCTGCACCAGCTGTTCGCTGGTGAGCGTCCCGCGGGCCAGGGCGTCGCGCAGCTGCGCGATGGTGGCTTCGACGACGTCGAAGCCCGCTCCGCCAGGGGGCCCGCCCCCCGGTGACCCCGAACCCGGAGATTCTTCTCCCGGCTGTCCTTCTCCCGGGGCTCCTGTGCTCGCCGAGGAGCTGCTCATCGGTCGCCGTCCGCGCCGTCCGCGCCGTCCCCGCCGAACCGGTCAAGCGGGGCGGAGTGGCTCACCGGGGCGGGCTGCTGCTGCGTGATGCAGTGGATCCCGCCGCCGAAGCGCAGGATGTCGCGGGCGTCGAGCAGCTCGATGCGCCGGTCGGGGTAGGCCTGGGCGAGGATCGCGGCGGCGTCGTCGTCGTGGGGGTCGTCGTAGGCGCAGAGCACCACCACTCCGTTGGCCACGTAGTGGTTGATATAGGTCCAGTCCACGTGCTCGCCGTCCTCCAGGATGGTGGCCGGAGCCGGGACGTCGATGATGTGGAAGGGTTCCCCGGCGGCGTCGCGGGCGGTCTCCAGGAAGGCGCGCAGCTCACGGGTGACCTCGTGGTCCGGGTGGGCCGGGTCGTCCTGGCGGTGCAGCAGGATGCTCCCGGACGGGGTGAAGGCAGCGAACATGTCCACGTGGCCGCGGGTGCCGAACTCCTCGTAGTCCCGGGTCAGCCCGCGCGGGAACCAGACGGCGTGGGTGGTGCCCAGCGCGGCGTGGATCTCCGCCTCGACCTCGGCATGGGAGAGGTCAGGGTTGCGAGCGGCGTCGCGCTGGACCGTCTCGGTCAGCAGCACCGTGCCGCGTCCATCCACATGGATGGCCCCGCCCTCATTGACCAACCGGCTGCTGACCCGCGCCGCCCCGGTCGCCGCCGTCACCGCCGAGGCGATGTGCTGATCCCGGGTCCAGCTGGCCCAGCTCTGCGCGCCCCAGCCGTTGAACACCCAGTCCACCGCGGCCAGCTCGCCGTCGGCCCGGTGCACGAAGGTCGGTCCGATATCACGCATCCAGGCGTCGTCCAGCGGCAATGGATGCAGCGTGACCGCGTCACCGAGCAGCTCCTGCGCCACGGGGAGGTCCAGCGGCGCGGTGACTACGGTGACCGGTTCGTGCTCGGCGATCAGCCGGGCCACCCGGGCCCAGGCCGCGCGAGCCGCCTCCAGGGTGGCGGAGCCGGGTGCGCCGAAGGTGTCATTGGCCGGAGGGAACGCCATCCAGGTGCGCTCATGCGGCGCCCATTCCGGGGGCATCCGCAGGGTGTCGTGTGAGGAAGTCATGGGGCTCCGTCAGGTGGTGGGGAACTCGGTGGTCTCGAAGCGACGGCGGAAGAACTCCGGCCGCTTGTGATATTGCCAGAACATCGCCGCGATGCCGAGGGTGAAGACCAACATTCCCAGGATGAACACCAGGCCGACGCCGCCGATCTCCGAACCGGAGCCGTACTCGGGGTCCATCGAGTCCCAGATGGTCTGGAAGAAGAAGACCAGCAGCAGGATCCCGCCGACCAGGGGAGCGAGCAGCTTGTTGAAGAAGTCCCCGAACGAGGCGGTGGACTCGCCACGGAAGTACCAGACGCAGGCCAGTGCGGTGATCCCGTAGTAGAAGCAGACCATCATGCCCAGCGTGGTGATGGTGTCCCACAGGACGTTCTCCGAGATGATGCGCATCACCACGTAGAACACCGAGGCGATGACCACCGCGACCACGGTGGCGTAGGCCGGGGTCTGGTAGCGCGGGCTGACCTTGGAGTACTTCGGGTTCAGCGCGCCGTAGTGGCCCATCGCCAGCATGGTCCGGGCCGGGGAGATCATCGTGGACTGCAGCGAGGCGGCGGAGGAGGAGAGCACCGCCAGCGACATCAGGATCGCCATGGGTCCCATCACCGGGCCGGCCAGCGCGGCGAAGACGTTCTCCTGGATGTCGGGGTTGCCCAGCCCGAACTCGCCGTCGGAGACCCCGGAGAAGGTCAGCGCGCCCAGGGTGACCACGGTGTAGAGGCTCACGACGACCAGGATGGTCAGGATCGCGGCCCGCCCGGGCGTGGTGGTGGTGCCGCGGGACTCCTCGTTCATCGTCAGCACCACGTCCCAGCCCCAGTAGATGAAGACCGAGAGCGCGATGCCGGCGGAGAAGGCCGAGAAGGACTCGATGCCGAAGGGATTGAACCACTCCCAGCTGAAGGCCGTGGCGTCGAAGGCCGAACCGGCGGAGACCTGGCGGAACGCCGCGACGGCGAACCAGAGCAGCACCAGCACCTGGAAGGAGACCAGCACGTACTGCACGGTCTTGGTGGTCTCCATGCCCCGGTAGGAGACGTAGGCGGCCGCGGCCATGAAGATCACACAGGTGATCACGTTGATCGGCACGTTGCGGGTCAGCTCCGCGATCGACTCGACCCCGGTGATCTGGCTGATCGCCAGGTAGAAGAAGTCCACCGCGATCCCGGCCAGATTCGAGAGCACCAGGATCGTGGCCGCGAGCAGGCCCCAGCTGCCCATCCAGCCGATCCACGGGCCGAATGACTTCGACGCCCAGGTGAAGGTGGTGCCGGCGTCGGGCATCGCCCGGTTCAGCTGCCGGTAGCCCAGCGCGACCAGCAGCATCGGCAGAAACCCGATGATCAGCACCGCCGGCAGATGATCCCCCACGGCGGAGGCGGTGGGCCCCAGCGCGCCGGAGAGCGTGTAGGCCGGGGCGATCGTGGAGACGCCGATGACCACCGCGCCCAGTGCCCCGATGCTGCCGATGCTGAGTCCCTTGCTGTGCGCGTGCTGCTGCGCTGTCTTCAGGCCTGTGTCGCGTGGTTCGCTCATCATCGTCTCCTGGGTCGGCGCGTGGTGGGGGCGCCGGTGTCAGGGTCGCTGCGGTCGGGATCGCGGGGCAGCAGGACCATGGGGATCGGCAGGTGGGAGAGCACCCGGGCCGCCGTCATGCCCAGGAAGATGTGCCGGCGTCGGGCCAGCGGGGAGGAGCCGATGAGCAGCAGTCCGCCCGGGGGCCAGTCCACCGTGCCCACCGCGTGACGCAGCGTGCGTCCGGTGGCGAGGATGTGCCGGCTCGGCTGCGGCTGCGCCGATCCAGCTGCGGACGCGGCGGCGCCGGGTTCGCTGGCGCCGGAATCGGTCCCAGCCTGCGAGGCGCTGCCGGGGCCGGCGGTCGTCTCGGTGTCGGAAGGTTGCTTGGCCGGCGTGGATTCCTTGTCCTCGAAGGTGACGAAGGTCAGCCCGACGCCCAGCTGCTGGGACCAGGCTTCGCTGGAGCGGGTCACCTGGTGATCGGGGTGGGTGGGCGAGATCGCGGCCATCACGTCGGTGATCACGGTGCTGGGTCGGTAGCCGGAGGGGGCCAGTGCCACCGGAACCGGTGAGCTGTGCAGCAGCGCGGTGACCGCCGGGTGGGTCATGATCCGGCCGAACCCGATGCCGGATCCGGTGACCAGCACATCGGAGTCCAGCTCCTGCACCGCCGAGACGAGTCCTTCGGCGATCGAGCCGGCCGGGCGGATATGGCTGTGGTGCCGGATCTCCGCCGGGATGACCGCCTCGGCCTCGGCGACCCACTGCTGCGCCTGTTCGGCGATGATCCCGGCGACGCTGCCCACCGGGGGATACTCCTGTTTGAACGCCGAGTCCTGGCGGATGATCAGGATCAGGTCGAGCCGCGCCCCGGCTGAGCGGGCCAGCGCGATACCAAGTGCCAGGGCGTCGTGGCTGTGCTCGTCACCGCCGAAGCCCACTGCCACCCGACGGATCTCGTGTTCAGCCATGGCTCGCCTCCGCTTGATCGGTGTGCTCTGCAGATCGTTGTTCGCGTCCCGCCAGCCGGGCCACGACGTCGGACGCGGCCCGGCGCCCCTGCCGCAGCGCGCCGTCGACGTGCTGATAGCCCTCCGCCGCCAGGTCGGAGCAGGCCCAGTGCAGCGGGCCCACCGCACTGCGCTGATGCGCCCCGTAGCGGGAGAGCCCGCCGATGTCGAAGCTCGCGGCGTAGGCGCCGCGGGTCCATTCCTCGGCGCCGAAGTCCGACTCGTAGTAGACCTCCGGTGTCAGCGCCTTCTCGCCCAGGTAGGCGGCGAGCGAGCCGAGGATGGTCTTGCGCCGCTCCGCGGCGGTCAGGCGGAACATGTCATCGGCGACCTCATCCGAGACGAAGCCCACCAGGGTGCCTCGATGGTCCTGGTGGTTGGTGTTGTCGTAGACCTCTTGGACGATCTCGTTGGGACCGAAGCCGGTGCCCGAGAGGCCCGCCTCGCGCCAGAACGGTCGGTCGTAGACCGCGTGGACCTTGATCACCTGGCCCATGGACTGGTGCTGGTGCATCTGGTGCTGGAGTCGGGGCAGCGGCGGCTCGAAGCTGATCCGTGAATAGAGGTTCGGCGGCACCGCGATGATGACCTCGCGGGCACGGACGGTGAGCCGGTCGGAGAACACGGTGGCGCCGCCCTCGCGGTGCCAGGCGATGGTGCGCACCGGGGTGGAGAGCTGCACCGAGTCTGCGGGCAGTCGGGCCTCCATCGCCTCCGAGACGCTCTGCATCCCGCCGACCACGCGTCGGTCCAGGATGAAGTCCTCGTCCACCAGGTTGCTGAAGGACCCGGCGGAGGTGGCCATCAGGACGGCCTGCAGCGCGGAGAAGGCGTGGTCGGGCTTGGTGAGCATCCCCCCGGCGAGGAAGATCGCAATGTTCTCCCGGGCGGCCTCGTCCTCGGTCTGGCTGCGCAGCCACTCGTTGAACGTCACGGTGTCGAGCTCGCGCGCCCTCGGATGTGCCCAGGGCTCTGCGGGCCCGATGGCGGCGGCCAGCTCGTCGATGATCCCGATGATCCGCCGCATCTCGGCCACGGTCTGCTCCGGTGCGGGAAACATCTCCCCGGTGAACTCGTGGCGTGCGCCCTCGCGGTCGAGGTAGACGTTGGCACCCTCGCGGTAGCGGGGGAAGGTCTCCATGCCCAGCTCGTCGAGGAGCTCCAGGAGCGCGCTCTGGTCCGGGGAGACCCACTGTCCGCCGATCTCCAGGAAGGCGCCGTCGATCTCCTGGGACCAGGTGCGCCCACCGACGCGGTCGCGGGCCTCGAGCACGATGGTGGAATGACCCGCGGCCTGCAGCGTCCGGGCGGCCATCAGACCTGCCGGCCCTGCGCCGATGACGACGACGTCGCATTCGTGCGCCTCGCTGCTGCCAAGTGACCGTTGAGCGTTCATGCTGTTCCTCTTCAGATATAAATTAACTATATTCATTAACGGGCAGTCCAGGACGGTTGTCAAGACCTGCTGGAGATTTTCACGGGGCTGAATCCGGGCCCATAGACTGGATCTTCGCGGCCCACGGCCGGTGACGGGACAGATCGCCGGTGTCGAGGCTGCCGCAGGCGCGAGACGAGCAGAGGGAAGTGCACTATGACTGCGGAGACGACGCGATCGAGAGGGCGCGGGAGACCCACCTCCCCGGTGCTCTCCCGCGAGGCGATCGCGGCCAAGGCCATGACCCTGGTGGCCGAACGCGGGTATGACCATCTGACCATGGCCGGTCTGGCGCGCAAGCTCGGCGTCTCGGCGTCAGCGCTGTACAACCACGTCTCCTCCAAACACGACGTCCTGGTGCTGATCCAGGACCGGTTGAACGCGGAGATCGACTGCAGCGCCTTCGGTCGACTTCCCTGGGCGGAGGCCCTGAGCGCATGGGCACGTTCCTATCGCGAGTGCTACGTGGAGCACACCGAGCTGATTCCGCTGATCGCGGTGCTTCCGATCGCCGATGCCCCGAAGTCTCTTGAGATGTACGAGCGGGTCTTCATCGCGCTGCACTCCGCTGGAATAGGAGACCGCGACGCGGTCGACATCATCGCCGGGATCGAGGCGCTGGTCTTCGGGGCCGCCTTCGACGCCTCGGCCCCCGCGGACATCTTCGATCCGGGCAGCCTGGGAGACATCGCGCCGACCTTCGCCCGGGCCGCCGCGCTGCGCGCCGCCGATGCCCGCGCGTCGGCGGACCGTGCCTTCGAGATGGCCCTCGAGGTCCTGATCGACGGGCTGCTCCGTCGGGTCGAGACAGGCGAGACGTTCAGTCCACGGCATGCATGACGTGCTTGACCCGCGTGTATTCCTCGACTGAGTAGAGCGAGAGGTCCTTGCCGTAGCCGGAGGACTTGAAGCCGCCGTGCGGCATCTCGGCGACCAGCAGCAGGTGTGTGTTGACCCAGACACAGCCGAAGTCGAGATCGCGGCTCACCCGCATCGCCTGTCCCTGATTCGTCGTCCAGACGCTGGAGGCCAGCGCGTAGTCGACCCCGTTGGCCAACGTGATCGCCTCCTCCTCGGTGGAGAAGGGCTGCACCGTGAGCACCGGCGCGAAGGTCTCCTCCTGGACCAGCTGATCGTCCTGGCGGACCCCGGTGATGATGGTGGGCTGCACGAAGAACCCCTTGGCGTCCTCGGCAGGCACGCCGCCGGTGACCACGGTGGTGTGATCGGGGATGCGCTGCAGCTTGGTGCGCACGGTCTCGAAGTGGCGCGCGTTGTTCAACGGTCCGTAGTCGTTCTTCGCGTCGTCGGGATCACCGGTGGTCAGCTTCGCGGCCTGGGTGGCCAGCAGCTCGACGAACTCGTCATGCACGCTGTCTTGAACCAGCACGCGGGTCACTGCGGTGCAGTCCTGGCCGGCGTTGAACGTGCCGAAGGTCAGGATCAGCTCAGCGGCCTTGTGCAGGTCCGCGTCGGCGAAGACTACGGCAGGGGCCTTCCCGCCGAGCTCCAGATGGGTGCGCTTGACCGACTTCGCGGCAGAGGCTGCGACCGCCTGGCCTGCCCGCACCGAACCGGTGATGGCCACCATGGCCGGGGTGTCATGGTCGGTGAGCAGCGCTCCGGTGCTGCTGTCGCCGAGCACCACGTTGAACACGCCGGCGGGCAGCACCTCCCCGGCCAGGCGAGCCAGGACCAGGGTGGACTCTGGCGTGGTCTCCGAGGGCTTGAGCACGATGGTGTTGCCGGCCGCCAGAGCGGGCCCGATCTTCCACAGGGCCATCATCAGCGGGAAGTTCCACGGGGTGATCTGCGCGACGACGCCGACCGGCTCCCGCCGCACATAGGAGGTGTGACCTTCCAGGTACTCCGCCGCCCCACGGCCCTCGAGGAGCCGGGCGGCCCCGGCGAAGAAGCGCAGCTGGTCAGCGCCGGCGGCGACCTCCTCCGCGGCGATGATCCGCCGCGGCTGCCCTGTGTTGCGATGCTGAGCCTCGACGAGCTCGTCCGAGTGCTGCTCCAGCTTGTCGGCCAGTGCCAGCAGGCAGCGTTGACGTTCGGAGGGTGTCACCGACTTCCAGGAGCTGAAGGCGATCCGGGCCGCGGCGAACGCGGCATCGACATCTGCTGCGTCGGAGACGGGGGAGAGTGCCACGCGCTCGCCGGTGACCGGGCTGGTCAGCTCGAAGTCCCCCGCTCCGCTGGCCGCGACGAACGCTCCGTTGATGTAGTTCTGCAGCCGCGTGCTCACAGAGATCTCCTCCACGCTCAGATAATGATTAAGGTTCATTTTACGATGGGTAGATGTGCTGCGCAACACTGTTGGAGAATCTGTGGTGGGTGGAGTGCTGGGCTGGATCTGCTGAGAAGAGGAGTCTCAGATGCGCAAGGTGATGGACGGGCGGCGGACACATCAGCATGAGGGCGAGCTGGTGGTCTTCGTCATCGGTATGACGATCAACCGGCCCACGCGAATACGCGCCTGGTTTCCGGTGTTCGCCGCCATGCCGAAGATGCTCGAAGAGCTCAAGGCGGACCCAGACTCAGGGCTGCTCAGCTACCGGTTGGTCTTCGGGCGTGGGGGGCCGCTCTGCGTCCAGTACTGGTCCTCTGCGGAAAAGCTGTATGACTACGCGTCAGACCGCGAGGGCCTGCACCGACCCGCGTGGGCGGCGTTCAACCGCCAGGCGAAGAAGGTCCCCGGTGCCGTGGGGATCTGGCATGAGACCTTCGTCGTGGCGCAGGCGGAGTCGGTCTACGTGGACACTCCGATCGCGGGACTTGCCGACGCGACCGAGTCTGTCGAGGTAGGTCCCGGGCGAGACGGCGCCCGCGACCGGCTCAAGCGGGTTCGTCCTGCTGGAGCCGCTGCCCACGAGTAGCCGCAGGGGAGCGGCCGCACACAGTGCGGCTGACTCCGGCCTCCTCTGCATCCATTGTGCAATTCGACCGCACTCGCCGCGGTTGTGGGCGAGAAGACCTGCACAGATTGCACTCTCGATGCGGGTTGGCGCAATGGCGGGCTCGCGAGAGGGCAGGGTCGTTCCTCCTGGCTGGTTGCGTTATCCGGTCCGAACGTATCGACCGGATATCGCAACCAGCCAGGGGGAGTGGGGGACCGGGGGTCGGCTCAGCTGTAGGGCAGCTGGTGCAGCCGCTGGCCGAGCCGGTGCTGCCGCTCCGCCTGGATGCGCAGCCGCCGGTATTCGCGATTGCGCCGCTCGGCCATGACCGCGACCAGGAATTCGGTGGCCGAGGAGGGCGGGGCCGGGGGCGCGACATGGCCGGCGACCTCGTTGGCGAGCCGGTTGGCGGTGTGCTCCAGGGCCTGGGTGTTGTGTCCGCGGGGCGAGTCCTGGATCGTGCGCAGGAACCGTGAGGCGCGGGCGGCGACGGTGTCCGGGATCCGGCCCAGGTCTGCGATCTGGGTCCAGGAGGTCAGCTGCGCGGGCACCGGCAGCATCATCGGCTTCACGGCGGGCTGGCGGACCCGGATCACGTAGGTGCCGGCGACCATGTCGCCCAGGCGCTTGGTGCGCCGGCTGAACATCCCGGCGAAGAGCGGAATGATGCCGAAGCTGAGATAGATCTCCCCGAAGCCGACCAGCGCGCGGATCCCGGCATGGCGCAGCCGGATCGCGCCGCCGTCGTCGCGCACCACCCGCGTGCCGAAGATCAGCCGCCCCACGGAGCGGCCCCGGGTCAGGGTCTCCACCGTCATCGGCAGGATCACCAGGCACAGCACCGCCCCGCCGAGCATGACCGCGGCCTCCAGCGCCGGATCGACGACGCCGGCGCCTGCGGCCATGCCGGAGAGGATCAGGAACGCCACCAGCGCGGCCCAGTAGATGATCAGATCCACGATCAGCGAGGCGGCACGGGTGATCAGCGAGGCGGCGGGGAGCTCCAGCTCGACGCCTTCACCGGTGATCACGTTGCGCATGGGCCAAGCCTAGCGTCAGGAGGGCCAGCGTGGCCGGCGCCACGAGCGGCGAGGCCCGGGCGGAGCAGCACCAGACCCGGGCGGAGCGGTGCTGGTCCCTGGAGGGGCAGGGCTAGCCCCGGGGAGCCCAGGGCTGCAGGATCGTGGTCATGGCCTCGGTGAGGCTGCGCTGCAGCAGCGGGCCGAAGGACACCCGCTTCACACCCAGCGCGGTGAGCTCCTCGATGCTCAGTCCCTCGGGGACGGCGCCGTTGATCGGGTGGGCGGTCACATTCAGCGGGGTCTTCACGGCGGCGAGGATCTGCTCGAGGTAGTCCCGGGAGGGGACCTGCACCGGGTAGAGCGAATCGGCGCCGGCCTGCTCGAGCAGGCGCAGCCGGTGCAGCGCGTCCTTCAGCTGGTCCTCCGGGGCTGCGTCGGTGGTGAAGGCGTCGGTGCGGCCGTTGATCACCAGATGTGTGCCGGTGGCATCGGCGGCGGCACGGATCGCCGCGATGTAGGCGGCATGTTCTTCGGGGGAGCGCATCTCGTCCATCGAGTGCAAGGTGTCCTCGATGTTGATCCCGACCGCGCCGGCCTCCAGGGTGCGGTGGACCAGCTCCTCGGCAGGAGTGTCGTATCCGGATTCCAGGTCGACCGAGACGGGGATGTCGACGACGTCGGTGATCCGGCGCGCCACACCCAGCACGTCGGCCAGATCCATGGCCTCGCCGTCGGCCTCACCCAGGGAGTCAGCCACCGGGTGGCTGCCGATGGTGAGGGCGGAGAAGCCGAGCGATGCGCAGGCTTCGGCCGACCACGCGTCCCAGACGGTGGGCAGGATGACCGGGGTGGCCTGGTGGTGGAGCTCGAGAAGGCGTTTTGCGTGCTGTTCGGTGGAAGTCATCTTCGCATCGTGGCACATGCGAGACCGTGAGGGAAGACGGTCCCGCAGGTGCCGTGATATCGCGCTGAGGACGCGATAGTGTCGTGGCGTGGATATCGACGCGTTCATCGCCGTGCATCAGCATGAGTGGGACCGACTCTCGACGCTGGCCTCGCGCCGTCGGCTCTCGGCCGGCGAGGCCGATGAGATGCTGCGCCTCTACGAGCGGACCTCTACCCACCTGTCCATGATCCGCGCCGCCGAGCCGGACTCCCCGGTGGTGGCATCACTCTCCGCGCCGCTGGGTCGGGCGCGCGCGCATCTGACCGGGGCCGGGGAGAACGTCTTCGTCTCCAGTGCCTACTTCTTCACCCAGACCCTGCCGGTGGCGTTCTACCGGATCCGCTGGCTCACCGTGATCCTGGGGGCGGCGTTCATCGCGGTGACCATCGCCTTTGCGCTCTGGACCATCCACCATCCACAGATCGATCTGCTGATGCCCGAGGAGGCGCGGCAGAGCTACGCCGGGACCGAGTTCGTCAACTACTACTCGGAGCATCCGAACTCCAGCTTCGCGGCCCAGGTGTGGACCAACAACGCGTGGATCGCCGCGCAGGAGGTCGCCTTCGGGGTGACCGGGGTCTTCGTGCCCTTCGTGCTCTTCGTCAACGCCCAGGGCCTCGGCATGGCGGCCGGGGTCATGGCCGAACAGGGCGAGGCCTCCACCTTCTGGCTCTACATCCTGCCCCACGGGCTGATGGAGATCACCGCGATCTTCATCGCCGGAGCCGCCGGGCTGCGGATCTTCTGGGCCTGGGTCGCGCCGGGGCAGATGCGCCGCTCCGCCGCGCTGGCCGCCGAGGGACGCAAGCTCATCACGGTGGCCTTCGGGCTGGTGCTGGTGCTGCTGATCTCCGGGGTGGTGGAAGGCTTCGTGACGCCCTCGGATCTGCCGCACTGGCTGCGCATCGGCATCGGCGCCGCAGTGCTCGCCGGGTACTGGGTCTACACCCTGGTGCTGGGCGGTCGGGCGCACCGCGCCGGAGTCACCGGGGACCTCGGAAAGTACGACGCCGGCATGGTCGAGCTCACGGCCTGAGCCGGTCCGACACAGGGTGGGTGCTCGACCCCTTGCCGTGGGCTGCCGAGGGCAGACTACTGAGTTCTCTACTTATTCCCAGAGGACACCGGCCGCATCACACTGGTAAGCGATGGCAACTCGGACACGATCGTGTGATTCGAGTTCCGTTGCAGAGAAAGACACCAGTAGTGACCCCCAATGGTTTTGGCATCTCACGCAGAGAACTCGTCGGCAGATCCTCGGATATGCAGACTCTGCAGCTTCATGCCGAACGTGCGCGGCGGGGCCACACGCAACTTGTCATCATCGAGGGTGAGGAGGGCGTCGGAAAGACGACTCTGGTCAAGGAGTTTCTAGCCACCCTGGAAGGATTCGTCCCAGTCACCCTCACGCTCCTAGAAGAGGATCTGCACGAGGTCGGCTCGATCTTCCAGTGGCTCCCCACTGACTCTGACGACTCGACGCCCCCCACGCCCGGGGACCTGGTCAAAGCCGCGCGCTCGGCGGCGGACTCGCTCCGTGGTCCCTTTGTCGTCGTCGTGGAGGACTTCCACTGGGCAGATCAGCTGTCGGTGGAGGCCGTGACCCTGGGTCTGCGCCAGATCCCGCCGACGCCTTGCCTGCTTCTGTTCACGATGCAGCACTCCGAGCGCGAAGACCTCAAGAAGCTGGTCCGAATCGCCCACTCAAACCCCTCGGCCTCTCACATCGCATTGTCCACACTCAGTGAACAGGGCGTTCGACGCTATCTCAGCGCGACCACGGGGCTGCCCATCTCGGAGTATTCGGCGGCCGCGGTGCATCACATCACCGGCGGACTGCCCGTGGTGGTGCACGAAGCGGCCACCTGGCTGGAACACACGAAGTCTTTTCCCGGCCGCAGCACGCAACACGTGGTCGCGCGGGTTGAATCCGCCATGCAGGAAGATGCCAGCCGGTACCGCCAGCACATCGTAGGAACGATGGACACGCTCGGCATCAGCGCACGCGAGGTGCTGGAGCTGCTGGCGCTCGCGGCGGTGCCGCTGCCCGCGTGGTATCTGTTGCGCGCCCTCGACGCCGAGGAGAGCGATCTAGCGGAGCGGCGATCCCGAGACCTGGTCAGTTCAGACTTCTCCGGCGCCAGTTATCGGTTGCGGAGCTCCAGCTGGCAGAGCACCCTTCGAGATCTCATCCCACCAGCGGACCGGGTCAGGCTCCATCTGGCGCTGGCAGACTTCGACGACGGCCCGGAGAGCTTCGCGTTCCGGCTCAGCGCCGCGCGTCTGGGCGAGGACCAGGAGCACCTCGTGACGCTCGGAGAGCTCGGCTTGACGCGCAGCGTCGAGCTGGAGCAGCAGGGGTTCGGTGAGAAGGCGGAGAGGCTGATCCAGCAGGTCACCACCGCACTGCCCCAGGAGGGAGGTCTGCGTGCACTGGTGAATCTGGCCGTGCGGCGGCGCGCGCTGCCGCACTTGATCAGTGACGGAATGGATGCCGCCTTCCAGAACATACCCGAAGGGACCCTGCGGTCCGCGTGGAACGCCTTGATGCTGCTGCGGCGTGGGTCCACCAGCGAAGCCGCTGCTGCACTGGGCCGGTTTCCGCCTGACCTGGAGAGCATGCCAGAGGACGTCGTCGTCTTCGCGTATGCGGTCAGCGAATGCGGCAGACTCGCCGTACCGTATGGCATCGGGGTTCCCAGCCCGAACTTCTTCGGTTCGGCACTCACGGTGCTTCGGGAATGGCGAACGACGACTGCCCCGGACACGGACTCCGGGGAGAACACCCCGGATGAAGGCGACTACCTCGGACAGCTGATGGTGATCATCGAGATGTGGAGTGTGCTCGCCAGAGGCAGAGAGGAGCAGACTCACGAAAGGAGTCTGTCTGAGCTGTTATCGCGTCGCGTGCGCTACGCGGGCGCAGGTCTCGCCGCGAACGCTGTCCGCTCCGTGCTGGGTGCTCGACTGCGTCTCGCCGGCGAGTGTCGCGCCTCCTTCCGGATGCTCGAATCCCTCGTCCAGCAGCCAGCTGCAAATTACCTGGACTCTGCAAGGCTCAGCTTTGGTCTCTCTCTTCTACTCGGGACGCTGGGATGAGGCGGAACAGCTGACGACGCGGGTGGCGTCGAACGGGCTCGACAAGGGGGAAGATGTCCATGCGCTCATCGGCTACGCGTTTGCGGCGCTCGTGCCGCTGGCCCGGGGCCAGGCGCGCGGTGAGCGGCTTCTCGACGTCGTGAAAAAGGCCCAGCACGGTCCCGAGCCGACGGCAGCCGATGTGGTCTGTCTCTTCGTCGAGGCATGGGCCTGTCTGCTGCGCGAGGAGAACCCGCGTGCCCTGGACCTGCTGCTCGCGCTGAAGGAACGGCAATCGCCCTGGACTGCTATGGGCTTGCTACAGGTGACGCTCCTGGGGCGCCTGCTCTGTCAGCAGGACCGGAGGGCAGAAGCTCGGGATCTGTTTCGATCGATCTACGACGTCAGCGTGCCCGCGACGCCTGCGCTGCGCCGTTATGCGGAGAACTATCTCTCCGGGCTGACGACAGATGACCCACGCCAAGGCATGGGCCGGCTCCTCGCGGCGATCGATCTTCTCGATCTGATCACGCATTCGCAGCGGTCGCCCGCCGAGGCTGAGCGGGGAAGCTTCCAGCTGCACCGAGCCGTGCTGGCGCTGGATATCGCCGATCTCTGTGCGGCACATCCAGAACCCTCAGTGAAGAGCGGAACCGTGCCTTGGGTCTGCTGGCCTGGGCCGGGATCGTGTTCACCCGGTGTGGCGTGGAGCCACTCGCGGAGCACGTGAGCCAGACCCGCCAGCGATTGCGAATGGGTATGCGCAGGGGAGCTGGCCAGAACGGTGCCTCGGTCGACTTCTATGATGGCCTCCAGGTTCTGACCCGACGCGAGCGTGAAGTCGCCCGACATGTTGCTCGAGGTCTCACAAATCGGGAGGTGGCGGAACACCTTGTGCTCTCGGTCCGGACGGTCGAGACCCACGTCCGGAACATTCTCAGAAAGCTGCAGATGGACAGTCGCAAGGCGCTGCGCGAATGGCTGACGGCTTCGGCCCCGGCAGCCGCCAGAAAGAGTTAGCCGCGTCCGATGTGAGCGCCCGGGAGGTGGCCGGATCAACGCCGGAGCCCCGAGATGAACCCCCAGGCCGAGGTCTGGCTGAAGCCCGAGCCTTGCTCCTCGACGCGGACCGCTCGCTCACCGCGGCCCGGCGGAGTCCAGCAGTTCAGCCCGACCGGTCCCTCAGAACGGGCCCATCCTCCTGGAGCTCGGGCGGAGCCAGCTGAGCCGCACGCTCCGAGGGAATGCGCAGACCAAGGATTGCGGCCCAGGCAGAGGTCAGCGGGATGGCGCCGCGAAGACTATGGCCGAGCTCACCCTCGACGTTTCGGACTCGGCTGGGCGGCGCTTCGGAGCGACCCGGTACGACACCTGGCCTCCACTCCGCGCCGATGGCGGACCGGGCCTGGGTCATCACCGGACTGGGCGGAGGCTTGATCAGCTGCTCGCTGTTCCTCAGGACAGCGCACTGCGCGGTAGACGAGCCGCCTCACGACGACGGCGAAAATAGAGCCTCAGCGGAGATCCGCGACACGGGGTTGCGCGCTGGTCACTGCGCTGAAGCCAGCACGTCGTGCGTCAAGAGCACCGTCGCTGCCCGTGCGGCACCCTTGCTGCCAGAGATGATGCGCGCTCGAGTTCCAAGCCGCAGACATTTCGCCTCTGCGCCGTGCTCTTGGCCGACTCTCCGCGCTTCCTCCCCACATAAGGGGCCCCGCGCTCATACTGTTGAGGGGAGTCAGTAATGCGTGGAGAGGCAGATATGAGCGCGAATTCCGATCGGAACGAGGCCGGAAGGCCTGCCGACGAGAACGAAGATTTTGAATCCGGGCTGGACTACGGTGCCTTCGCATCAGAAGAGCCGGTCTTCCCCGATGACACCCTGAGCGCCGAGCGTGACCAGCGTCCCTCCCGGGCGAGCCGGTCAGACGCCGGTCAGGCCAGCGCGGGCCAGTCGGGGACCGGTCAGCCCGACGAGCAGGCCACCCAGGCCATGCCGACGACCCGCGAGCCGCAGGGCACGCCCGGTCGTCACGATCAGAACCGTGACGCCCCCACCGAGAACATCCCACGCACCACGTCGCGGGACGCAGACGCCGAGAGCCCCAACGCCACGCGTTCGCTCGACGACGTGCGCACCTCCCGGGACACCCGATCGATGGATGACACGACCACGTTCACCGGGGCAGCCGCTGCGGGAACCGCCGGAGCAGCTGCTGGACCCTCGGGCGCCGCAGCTTCCGGCACCGGCGCTTCAGACGCTGCAGCTTCGACCCGAGGGTCGGACTCCAGGACGGCGCCGCAGGCCACTCCGAGTCCGACTCCGGCGATCTCGAGCCAGGACTCCACCCGTGGACAGGGCGCCGATACCCATCAGCCCACGGAGAATGCCGCTGAGCTGAGCCGTCGCGAGCAGCGTCGTCGTGATCGGGCCGCCGCTAAGTCCGACGATCAGGACACCGCCGTGGTTCCGGCGACCGCCGGAGCCGGCGCCGCCGGTGCAGCGGCCGGGGCCGGCGCAGGCGCCGCCGCGGGCAGCTCGGCAGGTGCCAGCACCCGCAGCGGATCCGTGGAGGACTCCCACCGCACCGCCTCCGGACCTGCCCACGCGGCCTCCGGTTCGGACGAGTCGGTCACCGACGCGGACTTGAACGATGAGGTGGCCCGCTCCAAGCGCGGCGTCTCACGCTTCTTCCAGGTCCTGATCGCGATCTTCACCCCGATCCTGCTGCTCGTCGCCGCGGTGCGCCTGGTCGCCTCCCCGGTCTTCCTCTGGGTGGCGTACAACCGCCCATGGATCCCGGACGGCGCTTACAGCATGAACGCCGACGACCGGCTGGTCTACGGCTCCTACGGCACAGACTTCCTGACCAACCTGGCGAACTCCCGGTACCTCTCGGAGCTCGCCCCCGGTGGAGAGCCGCTGTTCACCGACGGCGAGGTCTCGCACATGGTCGACGTGAAGTTCGTGGTCCTCTGGGCCATGCTCATCGGCCTGATCCTGCTCGTGATCACCTTGATCCTGGCGCTGCTGCTGCGCGCCTGGCGTCCCGGAGGAGTGGCCCGCGGGCTCTTCGCCGGCGCCTGGGTGACGCTGGGCATCATCATCGCCGTCGCCGTGCTGGCGATCATCGACTGGCAGCTGTTCTTCGCCGAGTTCCACCGGATCTTCTTCGCCGACGGCACCTGGACCTTCCCGACGGATTCCACGCTGATCCAGCTCTACCCCGAGCAGTTCTGGATCGACGCCGGCATCGCCGTGGTCGCTCTGGCAGTGCTGTTCGCCGTGATCCTGCTCATCGCGACCTGGCCGACCCGCCGTCGTCGTGCCCGCCGGGCAGCACGCCTGGCCGAGGTGCACGAGCGCCGCAAGGTGAAGCTGGTCGAGGAGCTCAACAAGGGCAACGGAGACTACAGCGAGACCTCGACCCACACCCCGACCCGGGGCCGCAAGCGAGACGGCAACCTCGATCGGTCTCAGACCACCACGGTGGGCTGAGACCAGTCTCCGACGGCGCCTGACCAGCAGGTGCTGAAGGGTACACTCTTCGCTGATGACCAGTGACAACACCGCCGCAGCCCCAGCCGCCCAGGGTCCCCTCGTGGGGATCCTGGGCGGCATGGGTCCTGCCGCCACAGTCGACTTCTATTCGAAGCTGATCGCGGCCACTCCCGCCGCCACCGATCAGCAGCACCTGCGCGTGATGATCTGGGCCGATCCCACCGTCCCGGACCGGTCTCAGGCGATCGTGGGCCAGGGGGAGGACCCCACGCCGAAGCTCGTCGAGGGCGCCCAGCAGCTCAAGGACGCCGGGGCCGCGTTCTACGTCGCCGCCTGCAACGGCTCCCACGCCTTTCTGCCGCGCGTCCGCGAGCAGGTCGAGCTGGACTACGTCTCCATGATCGAGGTGACCGCCGAGCACCTCAGCGCGCTTCCCTACGTGAAGGCCGCCGGGCTGCTCGCCACCGACGCCACCCTCACCGCGGGGCTCTATCAGGACAGCCTCGCCGCCTACGGGGTCGAGCCGATCGTTCCAGAGGCCGCGGATCAGCACACCGTCATGGAGGCGATCTACGCGGTCAAGGCCGGAAACCTCGGGGCCGAGCTGCGTGCCGCCCTGGTCCGGGTCGCTGAATCCCTGGTGGCCCAGGGCGCCGACGTGATCGTCGCGGCCTGCACCGAGATCCCGCTGGCGATGACCACCGAGGAGTCCCCGCGCCCGCTGGTGGACCCTGCGGTGCTGCTGGCCAATCATGTGGTCACGAAGGCCAACAGTCTGCGCTGAGCAGCTCCGCAGAAGCAGGTCCGGAGGTAGGCGGGGCCCAGGACGAGCGGCATCCCGGGAAGCGGGTCCCGGGACGCCGAGTCCGAGGGGCCTGCGGGTGCAGACCGAGTACCGGCTCAGATGGTGATGGTGCCCTTCGGGCTGCGGAAGGTGACCGACATGATGCCGGGAGTCCCGGACGGAGCGATCCACTCGACGTCGACATCCTCGAAGGGATCCACGTTCGGGCAGGCGAGCCACTCGGTCACCCGGTCCGGGGAGCCGGCGATGCTCAGCTTGGTCAGCGCCGCCTCTGGGGGATAGGCCTGGGAGGGGTGCAGCCCGTCGGTGCCTTCGTTCCAGCGCAGCAGGTAGGGCACCTGGGGGTCAGCGATGAGCCCCTTGATCCCGATCTGCTGCCAGGTCAGCTCCTGGCCGTCGGGGAACTTGCGGTTGCCCGGAACCGCCTTGCGGCCGAGCCGCTCCTCGAAGGGGGTGAGGTCGTCGACGCTCACACACCAGCCCATCCAGCCGCCGCCGACCAGGGAGCGGTTGCGCACCGCCTGGCCGAAGGGGGCCTTGTCCGCGCTGGGGTGGTCGAGCACCTCGACGATCTCGAGGTACTGCCGGTTCTCCAGGGGAATGATGGCATTGCGAGTGCCGAAGCGTGGATGGATGCCGCCGCGGACGCGTTCCACGCCCAGCGCATCGGTGATTCGTTCCACCGTGGCTTCCATTCCATCAGGACCGACTGCGTAAGAGACGTGATCGAGGCGCATCATGAGGACATCATGACACCCCTGACCGCACAGGGATAAATCGGGTTGATCACTCATACTTATTCTGCACTTTTCTACCGATTGTAGAAACATCACGACCACGGCGCACCCGGGCCTCGGTATGGCGCGTATCCTTGACAGGTGCTCAAGACCGCTCTGCAGCCCAAATGGATCGGGACCCTCGCCCTGGCGCTGGTCCTGGCCACAGTCTTCGTGGTGCTGAGCGCCTGGCAGTTCAGCGAGTCGAGCTCGGAACCGCCCCCGACCCAGGAGATCACCGAGACCCCGGTCCCGCTCACGGAGGTCCACGAGCCCCAGCGGCCGATGACGGTGGCCGAGGCGGACCGGATCGTGGACGCCAGCGGTGAATTCCTCGAAGCCACCCAGGTGCTCGTCGAGGAACGCCTGCAGAACGGGAACTCCGGCTACTGGGTCGTCGCGGCGTTCCGCCCGGATGACGCCCCGGATGACAACATCATCCCGGTGGTCCGCGGCTGGGTCGCCGACCCCGCCGAGGCTGACGAGCTCCCCGCCGGAGAGCCGGTCGAGATCCAGGGCAGGCTGCTTCCCCCCGAGGCTCCGGGCCCGGGTCAGCGCGGCATGTCCGCCGATGGCACACAGATCTTCCCCACGCTCTCCCCGGCGGAGCTCATCAACGTCTGGGACGAGCCGGGATACTCCGGCTTCCTGGTGGCCTTCGAGACCCTGGATGCCAGCGGCACGGAGCTGGGCGCGGCGTCGTCGTCCTCCGGCATGGAGCCGGTCCAGGTCGACCCGCAGCCGGAGACCTCCGACATCAACTGGTTGAACCTCTTCTACGGCGTGGAGTGGACCCTCTTCGCCGGCTTCGCCTTCTTCTTCTGGTGGCGCCTGGTCAAGGACGCCCACGAGAAGCAGCTGGAGGAGGAACGACTGGACCGTGAATGGCAGGAGCAGTGGCGCGCCGAGCAGCTCGCCCTGCGGCAGCAGACCCAAGCGAAAGACTAGTGACGTATGAGTGATTCCCGCACAGGCGATTCCCCCCGGACCGATGCCCCGACCACCGAGTCTCAGGCCGCCGGCGCCCAGACGGCCGATGACCTTCCGCCGGCGCCTCCGCGGCCCCGGCAGCGCCGCTTCGGCGGCACCGCCGCGCAGATCCAGGGCGCGCTGAAGTTCTACAAGGTCTTCGCCTTCGTCACCGGCATCATGCTGCTGATCCTGGTCGCCAAGATGATCATGGACTATGGCTTCGGCTATGAGCTCTACGCCGGCGGCACCACCGCCGAGGGCGCGGAGAACTCGCTGGGCTTCCACCCGAAGGACTCGGTGGTCGACGGCACCGGCATCTCGTACTGGATCGCGGTGATCCACGGCTGGATCTACGTCATCTACATCATCGCCGGGTTCCGGCTCTGGTACCTGATGACCTGGAAGGTCGGCCGGCTGGTCACCATCGTGCTCGGCGGCGTCGTGCCGTTCCTGAGCTTCGTGGTGGAGCGCAAGATCGCCCGCGAGGTGCGGTCGGACGTGGCGTCCAACCCCGAGGCCGTGCGTCGCTACTGAGCCGGTCCGCGGGCAGCGCTAGCTCGTCGCCGGTGCGGCCCCCGCGTGGCTGCGGCGAGCCCAGAAGAGCACCGGGATCAGCAGCAGCGCGAGCAGCCCGCCGCCGAGGGAGAGCTGCTCGAAGCTCGTCGCAGACATCACCATCCCCGACATCGCCCCGCCGCCGGCTCCGGCGAGCGCGATCAGCACATCGATGCCGCCCTGGGTGCGCGGGCGGTTCTCCGGGACCGTCGCGTCCACGACCAGCGCCGTGCCGGCGATCAGCCCCACGTTCCAGCCCACCCCGAGCATGATCAGCGCCAGGATCAGCAGCCCCAGCGAATCCCCGGGGGCGACGGCGCCCACCAGGCCCGCGCCGAGCAGGATCACCGCGGCCACGACGCTCATCGGGATCCGACCGAACCGGTCCACGAGCACCCCGGTGACCAGCGAGGGCAGCCACATGGCGCCCACGTGAAGCCCGATCACCAGCCCCACCGAGCCCAGACCGTGGCCGTGGGCGAGCATATGGATCGGGGTCATGGTCATGATCGCGACCATCGCGATCTGGGTCAGCACCATGACCGTGGCGCCGATGTAGGCACCCTTCTCCGGTCGAGGAGCGGGTGGGGGAGCGGACCCTGTCTCCTCGATCCCTGGGGCCTGCTCGGCGGTCGCTGCATCGGCCGCCTCGACCTCGGCGAGCTCCCGGGCCAGCAGGAACGGGTCCGGGCGCAGGAAGACGAAGAGGATCGCGCCTGCCGCGAGGTAGGCCGCCGCTGCGAGCAGGAAGGGACCCGCCAACGGGGGGATCCCGAGGCGAGTCGCGAGGTCCCCGAGCGGCTCCACCAGATTCGGTCCGGCCACCGCACCGAGGGTCGTGGAGACCATGGCAATGCTGATCGCGGTGGCCCGGCGGGACTCCGGTGCGAGGTCGGTCCCGGCGTAGCGGGCCTGCAGATTCGTCGCGGTTCCGGAGCCGTAGATGAACAGCGCGAGGAAGAGCAGCGGGACCTGATCCGCGACCGCCGCGGCCACGACTCCGAGCGCCCCGAGTCCGCCGGCGCTGAAACCGATGCTCAGCCCGATCCGGCGTCCCCAGCGCTGACTCACCCGACCCACGGTGAACGCCGCCAGCGCGGATCCCACGGTGAACAGCGCGATCGGCAGTCCCGCCAGGCTCGCCGAGCCGAGCATCTCCTGAGCCAGCAGTGCGCCCACGGTGACGCCCGCGGCCAGTCCGGCCCCGCCCAGGATCTGGCTGAAGACGACGACGGTGAGCGTGCGCCGCTGCACCTGTGCCCGCTGCTGCGCACCTGCCTGAGTCATGCACGCATCATAGACCCGCCCCGGGGCCCAGCCGCCGCATCGATTGGGCACTAAACGTCGACATAAGCGTCTCCGGGGCGGGGCCTATACCGACGTCTTCTGCCCAGTCGGTGGAGGGTCTGCATCGCTGGGGCGAAATCGGGCGCTATGAGCGCCCCGGGCCGGGCGATTGCGCCCGTTTGCGCCCCGGGGATGTGGCGGAGCGGCGGCGTCGTCGTTCTCGGCCTGATACATCAGTCGGTGGACGGTGCCCGTCAGTCGGCGGTGAAGAAGGCCCTGAGCACGGCCGTGAACACCTCGGGCTTCTCGGCGTGGACCCAGTGGCCTGCGTCCTTGATGGTCGTCTGGGTGACGCGCGGGAAGAGCTGCCGCATGGCGGAGTCGTGCTCGTCCTGCACGTAGCTGGAGTCTGCTCCCGCAATCCAGAGCACAGGACCGTCGAACTGTTCGCCGTCGAACTCAGGGAAGCTGCCGATGGCGGGCAGGGACTCATGGAGCAGGTCCAGGTTCACGCGCCAGCGGAATCCGTCGCCGGATCGGACCAGGCTCTGCAGCAGGAACCCGCGGACCATCTTCTCCGGGATCGGCTCCTGCAAGAGCTCATCAGCCTCCCCGCGCGAGGAGAGCCCACCGAGGTCAAGACGGCTCAGGCTGCTGATCAGGTGATCAAATTCGTCCATGGACTCGTGCGCGACCGGAGAGATGTCGACGACGGCGAGGCGGCTGACCAGCTCCGGGTGCCGAAGGGCCAGCACCATGGCAACCTTGCCGCCCATCGAATGACCCAGCAGATGCACCGGGGCGTCGCCTGCCACGGTGCTTCGCAGATGCTCCGCCACGAGGTCAGCCTGCTCGACGTAGTCGAAGGTCTCGGTCCACTCGGATGCGCCGTGGTTGGGAAGATCCACCAGGACTGATTGCAGGTCGGGCGTGAGCGCCTTGCCGATCTGGGTGAAATTCTTGCCCTGACCGAAGAGCCCGTGCAGGAACACCACGGTCTCACCCGTCTCTCCGACGTGCTGGGCGTGGAGCGAAGCTGGGTCGGCAGTCATGATGAGTCTTTCCTGTCCTGCATGGGGCGCGTATGGTCGCCTACATCCTAGGCGGGACCGCAGGGCGGGGCGGAATGGGGGAGAACCCGCAACAGATGTGAGATCTGCATCCCTGGGGCGAAAACGGGCGCTATGAGCGCCCGGGCCGGGTTATTCCGCCCGTTTGTGCCCCGGCGACGTGGCGGAGGGTGCTGCGAGAGGCTCCGGAGTCAGGCGTGCCCACGAGGGCCGGTCCGCCCACGCGCGCCCACTCCGCGCTGGCCGCTAGGATGGAGCGGTGACTTCTCAGCCTGATTCCGCAGACTCTGCCGTCCCCGCCGTGGAGCGATCGAACCCCGAGGCCCAGACCGTCCTGGTGGTGGACTATGGCGCGCAGTACGCCCAGCTCATCGCCCGCCGAGTGCGTGAGGCCCGCGTGTACTCCGAGGTCGTCCCGCACACCCTCGCCGCATCCGAGATCATCTCGCGCAACCCCTCCGCCGTGATCCTCTCCGGCGGACCCTCCTCGGTCTACGCCGAGGGCGCCCCCGCGGTGGAGTCCGAGCTCTTCGAGGCCGGCATCCCGGTGATGGGCATCTGCTACGGCTTCCAGGCGATGGCGCACAGCCTCGGCGGCGAGGTCGCCCGCACCGGAGACCGCGAATACGGCAAGACCGAGGTGCGCAGCGTCAACGCCCCGCACTCGCTGCTCACCGGCACCGATGCGGTCCAGTCCACCTGGATGTCGCACAGCGACTCCGTGCAGAAGGCCCCCGAGGGCTTCCAGGTGCTGGCCTCCTCCGAAGGCGCCCCCGTCGCGGCCTTCGCCGATGAGGAGCGCAAGCTCTACGGCGTGCAGTGGCACCCCGAGGTGCGCCACTCGCCCCAGGGCCAGCAGGTCATCGAGAACTTCCTCTACAACGGGGCCGGGCTGACTCCGGAGTGGACCACCGGCAACATCGTCGAGGAGCAGGTCGCCGCGATCCGCGCCCAGGTCGGGGATTCCCGCGTGATCTGCGGCCTCTCCGGCGGCGTGGACTCCGCCGTGGCCGCAGCCCTGGTGCAGAAGGCCATCGGTGACCAGCTGACCTGCGTGTTCGTCGACCACGGGCTGCTGCGCGAAGGCGAGGCCGAGCAGGTCGAACGTGATTTCGTCGCCGCCACCGGTGCGAAGCTCTACGTGGCCGACGAGCGCGAACGATTCCTCGCCGCGCTCGAAGGCGTCACCGACCCCGAGACAAAGCGCAAGATCATCGGACGCGAGTTCATCCGCGCCTTCGAGGGTGCGGAGAAGGCAGTGCTCGCCGAGGCGGCGGCCGACGGCGCCAAGGTCGAGTTCCTGGTCCAGGGCACCCTCTACCCCGACGTCGTGGAATCCGGCGGCGGCGAGGGTGCGGCGAACATCAAGTCCCACCACAACGTCGGCGGCCTGCCCGAGGACATGGTCTTCAAGCTGGTCGAACCGCTGCGCGCGCTGTTCAAGGATGAGGTCCGCGCGGTCGGCGCCGAGCTCGGCCTGCCCGCCGAGATCGTCCAGCGCCAGCCCTTCCCGGGCCCGGGGCTGGGCATCCGGATCATCGGCTCGGTCTCCGAGGACCGGCTGCGGATCCTGCGCAAGGCCGATGCGATCGCCCGCGAGGAGCTCACCGCCTCCGGGCTGGACCAGGAGGTCTGGCAGATGCCGGTCGTGCTGCTCGCCGATGTCCGCTCCGTCGGCGTCCAGGGCGACGGGCGCACCTACGGGCACCCGATCGTGCTGCGCCCGGTCTCCTCCGAGGACGCGATGACCGCGGACTGGTCCCGCCTGCCCTATGAGCTGCTCGCCAAGATTTCCAACCGGATCACCAACGAGGTCGAAGAGGTCAACCGGGTCACCCTGGACGTCACCTCCAAGCCGCCGGGCACCATCGAATGGGAGTGAGTCGGAAGACTCATGCTGGACTCCACCACCGCTGAGGCGATCACCACCGTCATCGCCGGGCTGCTGCTGATCCTCGGCGCGCTCGGCGTGGTGCTGCCGATCCTGCCGGGCTCGCTGCTGATCATCGGCACCCTGATCGTCTGGGCGGTGCTGATCGGCGGCCCGGTGGTATGGACGGCGGCGATCCTCGGCACCGTCCTGGCCGTGATCGGCTGGGGCAGCTCCACGATCCTGACCGGCCGATCGATGCACCGGCAGCAGATCCCGCGCGGGCCGATCCTGATCGCCGTCGTCGCGGCGCTCGTCGGGCTGATCGCCTTCCCGCCGCTCGGGCTCTTCATCGGCTTCGCCGTGGGTCTCTTCGGCGCGGAATTCGTGCGCCGGGAGCGCGACTGGCGCGCCGCGGGGACCGCGAGCCTGTATGCGCTGCGCGCCGTCGGGCTCGGGATCCTGCTCGAATTCCTGCTGGCCGGGCTCGCGATCTCGGCGTTCCTGATCGGATCGTTGGCCTACTTCGTCTTCTGACCCGGCACTGGCCAGCGGTTTCAAGGTCAGGCTGAAACCTATTGCAGGATGTGCCGCCGGGCTCATTAGACTTCAACCCATGTAATTATCGGCGATCCTCGTCATTCCTGACGGAGACGGGGGTGCGGGAGCGGGCGTGAGCCCCTCCCGTTGGGGATTGTGGAAGGTCGTCTGTGAGCAAAGAACCAGCCGCGCAGGAGTGGGACAAGTCGTCCAAGGACGAGCCCGCAGCACCTGCAGTGCAGCAGCATCCGCACACCCCCGACGACGCCCGCGCAGCCTCGGTCTCAGCCGGGTCCGCCGAGTCCCCGGAGGCCGCGAGCTTCGCGAGCTCGGCAGGATCGGCGTCGACCCCTGATTCTCCCGACTCCGCAGACTCCGCCGAGTCTCCGGATTCGCCGGACTCACCAGCCTCGCCCGGGTCCCCGGCGTCGCCTGGATCCCCCGCGTCCCCGGGATCTCCTGGGTCTGCCGACTCGGCGGCGTCCCCAGACTCCACGTCCCCCGACGCCGCCTACTTCGACTTCGGGTCCGCCGGTCCGGAATCCGCTGGCCTCGACTCCGCGCCGGCCGACGGGCGTGATCCGGTGCACGGCTGGCTGGAGTCTGTGGGCTCAGGCACCGAGAACGACACGATGCTGCGCTTCTCCCCGAGCCAGCACAACGCCATCGACCTCACCGATGCCAACTCCTCGGGCATGATGCAGCTGATGGCAGGCCGCAAGACGCGGCTCTCCACGCTGCTCAATGATCAGAACGCGTTCACCATCGGCAAGCAGGCCGCCCAGGGCATCCGCGCCAAGACCCGGGAGATGTCCGAGGAGCGCGGCGTCGACGTCGGCTTCCTGGCCGCCGGCGTGGTCAGCTGGGTCGAGGACGCGGGACGGGGCTCCTCGGGGGAGCAGTTCACCGAGGACTTCACCGCGCCGGTGATGCTGGTGCCGATCACCCTGCGCCCCCGTGAGGACGGCAGCGGCGACTTCGAGATCCAGTTCAGCGCACCCGCCCGGCTCAACCCTGCCCTGATCCGCCACCTGGCCACGCGGCACGGCACCCGGCTGGACCCGGTGGAGTTCCACAACACCGGCTACGTGACCGCCCGCTTCGACCCGAACAGACCGGCCGATGCGCTCGCCAGGATCGCCGGCAACGTCGACACGATGCACTCGGTGCAGGTGTGGCGTCAGCTCTACGTCTCCACCTTCGCGGACCTCACCTTCCTGGGGGACCCCAGCGGACTGGACCTCGATCATCCCGTCATCCACGCGATGGCCACCGGTGAGCCCCTGGGCCAGACCCGCGCCGAGCGCGCGCTGCAGGAGCTGGCGTCCGTGGACGATCGCGATCCCCGCGATGAACGGCTCGTGGCCGATGCAGATCCGCATCAGCAGGCCGCCCTGGACGCGATCCTGGCCGGGCAGTCCGCCGTCATCTCCGCCCCCGCGGGAACCGGCCAGACCCAGACCGCGATCAACGCCGCCGCCGGCCTCGCCTGGCAGGGCCGGCGGGTGCTGGTCCTGGCCGAGCGCACCGCCACCCTGGAGCAGTTCAAGCACCGACTCACCGAGGTTCACCTGGGCACTCTGGCGGGCAACCTCTCCGCGGCCGCGACCTCCGACGACATTCGCGACCAGCTCATCCGCGCGATCCGGCGCAATGAGCGCGCCGAGCCGCCGCGCCTGGGCACCCTGCATTCGAAGCTGAAGAAGTCCCGCCACCAGCTGGTGGACCACGTGAAGTCGCTGCACAATGTGCGCCGTCGCTGGGACTGCTCGCCCTACCAGGCCATGCAGGCGCTTGCCGCGCTGACCAGCCTGAACCCGGCGCCGTCGACCTCGGTCCGGCTGAAGCGGTCGGTGCTGGACAACACCGTGGACCGCAGCCAGATCACGGTGAAGCTCAAGCGCGCCGCCGAGCTGGGCGCGTTCTCCGCGGAGACCCGCGACAGCCCCTGGTTCAACGCCCGACTCTCCAACCGTCAGGAGACCCGGGACGCGATGGCCCTGGTCATCCAGCTGCGCGAGGATCTGCCGGCGCTGCAGAAGATGATGGTCTCGGCCTGCCAGGCCGCCGGAATCACCCCGGGCGCGACGTTCAGCGAGTGGAACAGCCAGGTGCTGCTCTTCCAGCGGGTGCAGGAATCGCTGGGGAGGTTCAGCCACGACGTCTACGCCCGCGCGGTGGATGATCTCATCGCGGCCACAGCCCCCGGCTGGTGGCGCCGACAGAACAACGTGGAGATGACGTCTGTGACCCGCTCCCGGCTGCGCCGGGTCGCCAAGGAGTACGTGCGCCCCGGTGTGGCCATCGGGGATCTGCACTCCTCGCTGATCGATGTGCAGTCCGAGCGGGAGGAATGGAACCAGTGGTCCAGCGCGGGCTCCGCGCCGAAGGTCCCGCACCAGCTGGACCGGCTCTGCGAGACCTTCGGCAAGGTCCAGGCTCGGCTGCAGCGCCTCGACGAGGTGCTGGAGACCGGGCCGCTGACCGAGATGCCGATCGAGCAGCTGCTCGAGACCGTGGAGACCCTCGCCGCAGATGAGAAGCCGCTGGAGTCCCTCCCGGAACGGACGCTGCTCGGCGAGCAGCTGCGCGAGCAGGGCTTCCGCGAGCTCATCGAGGACTTCTCCGAGCGCGAGATCAGCGCCAACGTCGTCGCCGACGAGCTGGAGCTCGCCTGGTGGCAGTCCGCCCTGGAGGCGATGATCTCCGGGGACGACTACCTGGCGATGACCACCGGGGAGAACCTGCGCAGCCTCGAGCAGACCTTCCGTGATTCCGACGCCGCGCACATCGAGTCCAGCGCCCAGCGACTGGGCCACGCCCTGTCTGTGCGCTGGAAGTCCGCCGTGGAGGCCCACCCGCAGGCCGCCGCGAGCCTGCGCGCCCTGCTGCGGGACTCGACTCCCACCATCGAGGCCCTGGAGGCGATCAACCCCAAGGTGACGCAGCCGCTGGTCCCGATCTGGACGACCTCCCCGCTGGGGCTGGGCGAGCAGTTCCCGAACGACTTCCGCGCCGACGTCGTCATCCTGCTCGACGCCGAGTCGCTCGCGGTGCCCACCGCACTGAACGCCGTGACCCGGGCCGCCCAGGTGGTCGCCTTCGGGGATCCCCGGGCCGGCTCACCCACCCCCTTCCATGTCTCCGCCGATCCGGTGGCCCGCGAGGCCGAGCAGCACCGTCCGGCCTCGATCTACGCCGAGCTCGCCGCGGTGCTGCCGCAGTATGCGCTGCGCCAGGTGCACCGTGGGGTCGATCAGGAGCTCACCGGGCTGCTCTCCTCCGCGCTCTACGACGGCGAGCTCACCCGACTTCCCGACGCCGCGCAGCTGACCGGCCAGGACCGACGCTTCACCGTGGAGCTGGTGGCGGGCGGCCAGGCCGGGTACCGCGACGCGGTGGAATCACCCACCGGTGAGGTCAACCGGGTGGTGGACATGGTCTTCGAGCATGTGCGCTCCCGCCGCGGACACTCCCTCGCCGTCATCACCGGCTCGGCGTGGCACGCCCGCCGGCTCGCCGACGCGATCCGGCTGAACCTGGCGAACCACGGCTGGGCCAAGCCGTTCTTCACCGAGGGCGCCCACGGCGAGGGCTTCGTGGTCACCCCGGTGGAGCGCGCCGCAGGTCTGGTCCGCGACGACGTGATCTTCAGCCTCGGCTTCGGCCGCTCCGTGAAGGGCGAGGCTGCTACCCGGTTCGGGGAGCTCTCCGAGGTCCGCGGCCGGGAGCACTTCGCCGTCGCGCTGACCAGGGCGCGTGAGCACCTGCGGGTGGTCACCTCGCTCTCCTATACCGATATGGACCGTCCCTCGCTGACCGGGGGCGCCCCCGAGATGTATGACCTGATCAAGCTGGGTCTGGAGGGCTCGGACAACCCCACGGCCTCGGCGCAGCTGACCGATCCGCTGGTGCTTGACCTGGTGGACCGGATCCGGGCCCGCGGCGGACGTGTGGAGGACGGGTTCCGCGGCACCCTGGACCTCGCCGCGTGCTCGCGCAGGTTCACCCCGGACCAGCCCATGGTTCCGGTGGCGATGGTCTCCGACGGCACCAGGAGCTATGGCTCGATGTCGGTGCGCGAACGCTCCCGGCAGCGTCCCGCCGCATTCGAGGCGCTGGGCTGGAGCTATATGGCGCTCTGGACCATCGAGGTGTTCTCCAACCCGGTGCGCTGCACCGAGGTGGTCGCCGAGCAGGTGGGTCTCGCCTCCGGACCGGAGTTCGCCGAGTCCGGCCGGATCACCGTGCACACCGCGGGAGAGCCGCCACGCAGCCGCCGTGCGCGTGAGCAGGAGACGCGCAGCGAGGGGATCCGTTTCGGCGGCGCAGCGGACCTCGAGGATGAGGACTCACACCGCAAGTCCAAGAAGTGGCTGCCGCCGCGGGAGCGCGGGGCATGGAAGCAGTAGACCCCGGACCCCGGGCTCGGGCGGCTGAACCCGGCGGGGCCGAGTCTGGCGCGAGTGGATCAGGCGGGGCCGGGTATGGCGTGACCGGGCGTGCCGGATCGGGCGCAGCCGGGAGGCGCGGACGACGACGCGTGGTCGCCCCACCCACCTCAGGCCAGTCCCACGAGGTGGAGTCTGACTTCACCGACCCGTTCCGTGCCGATGCGTTCCCACCCGAGGACGCCAAGGGCCGCACGAACTCCGGTGCAGGGACACCAGCCCCGGAGAACTCGACGGCCGGGATGAGGAAGCCAGGCGAGGCCCAGCCCACACAGACGCAGGGCGCCGAGAAGAGCGCGCCCCAGGCGCCGCTGACCGCGCACGAGCAGTGGATCCTGAGTCAGCGCCCACCGCACTGGGGCTAGTCCTCGCAGCCCTCCGACTGAGCCGCGCTTTTCCCCAGGCGGTCGGAGAGACGCAGGTCGCGCGCGGCCTCCACAGCGCAAGAGTGGAACAGCCTCCCGAGCCAAGTCCTGGTGGACGCTGGTGGGCATGGAGAGCATCAGCCCCGAACGGCGCCCCCGCAGCGGCGACCCGGCCCATCCCCGGACACCGACGCCGCTTCCCGGGTCGGCTCCGCGCCCGGCGCGCACCCCGCCGGCCGCCCGCATAGCGACGGAGCCCTTCATTCCACAGCGCCCTCGCCGGGCCAAAAGACCTGCACCGCGGACGCTGCCTCCAGACCGGCAGTCGAGGTCGAAGCAGCCCCTGCGGCTGCCGCCGCCACCGGAGTCAAAGCCTCCCGAGTCAGCGTCACGGAAGTCACCGCCGCCGGAGTCAGCGCGGCTGATGCAGGACCGGCGATCACGGCCGTCACGCGAGTCACGCCAGCCACGGCCGTCATTCCGGTCACGGCCGTCGGTCCCGTCACCGCCGTCGTCCCGTCCGCGTCCGGCGGCGTCGTCGCAGTCCCCGCTGAAGCCCCGGGGGCAGCGGGCCAGGTCGCCGCGGGTCCGTCGTCGACTGCGTGGCTCCGGGCTGCCCCGACTCATCCAGCGGTTCCGCTTACCCCTGGCGCTGCTGCTGGGACTCGGCGCCGCCGGCGCGGCGGTCCTCACGGGCGCTGAGGGACAGGTCGAGACGACCGCGGCGCTGCGGGTCAGCTCTGACATCGGGGCCGGGGAGCGGCTCAGCGCCACCGTGATCGAGGAGGTCCAGGTCGACGTGGCCGCGGTTCCGCGCGACTACGCCGCGCGGCCGGAGGAGGTGTTGGGACGACAGGTCGCGGTTCCGCTTCCGGCGGGGGCGTTGATCCACCCGGATCAGCTGGTGGGCCCGGGTCTGCTCGCCGGGCAGGAGCCGGGCACGGTCGCGGTGCCGGTGCGTCCGGCCGATCCAGCGATGGTCGGGATGCTCACGCCCGGTCAGCGGGTGGACGTGCTGGCCTCCAGCGACACCCTGGAACGGGGTTCGTCCTCGGCGTCGGTCGCGACCGCCGCGCCGGTGCTGTGGACCCCACAGGATGATTCGGAGAACTGGCTGCCCAGCGGAGCTGAGGCGGGCGGCGTCGTGATTCTCGCCGTGGACCCTGCCACGGCGGAGGCGATCGCGCAGGCCACCCAGGAGGGAAGGCTGCACCTGAGCCTGCGCGGTGCCGGGGAGCCCCCGGCTACCAGCGAACCGGAGGATCCGCCCGCTGCGGAGTCAGCTGGAGGAGCTCGATGATCCGGCGGTGGAGGCCGCGCCAGAGGCTGCCTTGGTCGTGCTGGAACCGGCCCCGGAGGAATCGGAGGAGCTGCTGGAGCCGGAGGATGACCCCTCTGAGCTGGAGCTCTTCGAAGAGTCGGTGCCTGAGCTGGCCGCCGCGCGGGAGTCGGTCCGGTAGAAGCCGGAGCCCTTGAAGGAGACTCCGACGGAGCCGAACTTCTTGCGCAGTGTGCCCTGGCATTCGGGGCAGACGGTCAGCGAGTCCTCGCTGAACTTCTGCACGATGTCGAAGGCATGGCTGCAGTCTTTGCAGGCATAGGCGTAAGTGGGCATCAAGTTCCTCAGAGGTGAATGACGTGGGACGGGCCGGCGCAGTCGGGCAGACTGCGGCGACGCTGCCCACCGATTATAGAGCCCTCAGCGTGGTGGCTCCGAGTTCGGTCACGATGCCATGCACCCGCAGGTCATGGGCCTCCACCGGGAAGGTGCCGGGACTGAGCACCTCTGCGGCGTGCACCACCGCGATGAAGCGCAGCGAGTCTCGGCGGCGCGGGTCCCGGGAGTGCGGGTCTCGTGAGCCGGAGTCTCGGGTCTCGGTCGCTGCGCGGGTCGAGGTCCCTTGGTCGGGGGAGGCTCCGAAGGCCGTGTCGTAGAAGCCGCCGCCCTGGCCCATGCGTGCTCCGTCATGGTCCACCGCCAGTCCGGGCACCAGGACGGTGAGCCCCTCGGGGTGCAGCTCGCGCAGGGCGACGGTGCTCAACCGGTCGCCGTGAGGCTCATCGATCGCCGCGAAGGCGCTGCGCTGCAGCTGCGCGTCGGGCGTCCAGCGCACCCATTCGAGGACCCGGCTCTGCGGGCTGGCGATCACCGGAACGTAGACGGCGCCGCCGTCGGCCGCGTGCTCGGTGAGAAACGGGCGCACATCTGGCTCACCGGGCATCGGCATATACCCGGCCACCGCGGAGCCTGCCGGCACCACCGACGGAAGGACCCGTGCCAGGGCCTGCGCGCGGGCAGCGACCTGGTCCGCAGTCAGCTGCCGGCGGGCAGCACGGAGCCGGGATCGGGCAGCCGCCTTCGCCAGGTCGATCGAGGACCGGTCAGCACGCGCTGCAGCAGATGCTGCCGCACCGGCACCGGCACCGGCACCGGCAGCGACACCGGCAGACGGAGACTCAGGCCCGGGAGCCGCGTCCGGTGCGAGGTCGGGCGCGCGCTCCCGCGGCGGTTCAGGCAACATCTCGGACTCCGGACTGGGCATCGACTCAGCTCCGGTGCGCGGACTGGACGAGGTTGGCCCGCAGCGCCTCTGCGGCGTCGGCGAGGCGGGGAGAGAAGGTGAACTGGGCGCTGAGGCGCAGCAGCGCGGCCCGTTCGTAGGCGTCCAGCGCGTGTGCAGGCACGCCGTTCCGGTACGCGGTGTCGTTGATCAGCCGGTCGACCACCGCGCGGCGGGGAGCGTCCCAGAGGCCGCGCAGCTCGTTCCACTTGGCCCCGGCACGCAGTCCGCCCAGGTCCAGCGCGGGGTGTGCCCACCCGGCGTTGGACACCTTCACCAGTCCCGGGCCCAGGTCAGCGGAGTAGAGCAGATCCTCGTCCCTCAGCTGCCGGTGCGCGGGCACCATCCGGCGCTCGGGGATGGACGCCAGAGCTTCACAGGCGGCCGTGACGCTCGCCTGAAACAGCTCCGCCCCGACGATGTAGGGCCGGGTCAGCGCTTCCCAGCGCTGCAACCGACGAATCTCCGTGGCCGCCCCGTGGACCGGAGTGCTGGCGGGGAGCTCCCCAGGGTGCTGGATGGCGGTGGACCAGGCATCCAGAGACTGGTCCCAGGCGTTCTCCCAGGCCTCAGCCCCGATCCGGTGCGGTCTGTGCAGGGAGACGCCGGGCAGCGCCTGGAAGGTGGCGACGGCGTCGTCGTGGCTGATCAGGCGGGGGAGCCGGAAGGGCCCCGAGAAGGCCTGCGCCCGACGCATGCCGGCGAGCAGCTCAGCCGCGCCGCCGTCCGGCAGCACCACGGTATAGCTCTCCTGTGTTCCGTCGCGATGCCGCACCACGGCTCGCAGGCCGGGTTCATGGGCGATCACCAGCCCGCCTTGGGCGGTGCGCTCCAGCGCGGGCAGCTGGGGATCGGTGCCGGGCGGGAACAGCTCGAGCTGTTCGTCGGGGCGCGCGGCGCCGGCGTGCTGCTGGATCCGGAAGTGTCCGGCCCGGCGGGCGCGACGGGGCGCAGGAGCATCGGCGGTCCCGGCGGGGGAGGCCTCCGTCTCGGCCGGCGAGTGTCCGGCGCCGTCGACGTCGTCGACCTCGTCCGCGGCCATGACCTCCACCGCCAGCAGCCCTGGTTCCCCCTGAACCGGCCAGACGCGTTCCACCGACCAGCGGGTTCCCTCGGCCGAGAGGATGCGCGAAGGCAGTGATGCGGCGGGATGAAGCATGCTCGAGATCTTCCTTTCGACCTGTTCGGCTGCCCCCAGCTTAGGCCCGGACACCCGGAGAGAACCGCTGGCAACGGTGAGCGGGCGCAGATTCAGAGCCAGGAATCGATCCAGATCCGCATCCGCCACTGCTCGTAGGGGATCAGCTCCGCGGTCCAGAGCGGCAGGAAGAACGCCGAGGTGGCCACGCACAGCATCACGAAGCACAGCAGGACCACGGTGTTGCGCTGGCGCGCCGCCAGGATCGCCGCCGCGCTGCGCGCCGTCCCGTCGGGGCGCCGGTCCGCGGTGCCGAGGCGCAGCACCAGAGCGGCCACCGCGGTGAGCGCGAGGATCAGGAACGGGTGATAGCTGATCGTGTAGAAGAAGAAGGTGGTCCGATCGGGGAAGAGCAGCCAGACCAGATGCCCGGCCGCGACGCCGGAGAGGATCGCGCCGCAGCGCCAGTCCCGGCGCCCCAGCCAGAGCAGCGTCACCAGCACCAGTGCGATCAGACCAGCCCACCAGATCAGCGGGTTGGCCAGGTCCAGCACCGCTGATGAGCAGGTCTCCGCGGCGCAGAGCTCACCGGTCTGTTCATAGGTCTCTCCGGCGGAGACCGAGTCATAGTGCATCGAGACGGGGCGTCCCATGAACGGCCAGGTCCAGGGGGAGGAGGCGTAGTCGTGCGCGCTGTCGAGTCCCTGATGAAAATCCGCGGCCGAGGCGTGGTAGTGGATCAGTGAGCGGATCGGGTCCGGGATCAACCGGGCCAGGCCCTCGGCGGGGTGCTCCAGGTGCCACTGCCGGCCCCAGCCGCCCTGCGAGCTCAGCCAGCCGGTCCAGCTGGCCAGGTAGGTCGCGGCCGCGAGGGGCAGCACCGTGGCCACCGCCGGGAGCCCGTCCTTGAGGAGCCCGGACCGGGCCCAGTGCGTGACGCCGGCGAGGCGCCGGGCCTGCAGGTCCCAGAGGATGACCATGACGCCGAAGACGGGGATGAAGGCCAGTGCGGAGAGCTTGACCGCCACCGCCGCGCCCAGCAGCACTCCGGCGAGCAGCCGCCAGGGACGGACCCCCAACCAGGGGCCGGCCCGCCGATCGTGGGACTCGCGGCGGACCGCCCAGGCGGCGAGCCGCCGTCGTCCGCTGTATCGATCGGCCAGCAGCGCTCCGAAGGCCGCGAGCAGGAAGAGCATCATGAAGATGTCCAGCAGCGCCACGCGGCTCATCACCAGGTGATGGCCCTCGACGGCGGTGAGCATCCCGGCGAAGGCGCCCAGGAAGACCGAGCGGAACATCCGCTGCGCGATCAGCATGATCAGCAGCACCGCAAGGGTTCCCGCGACTGCACTCGAGATCCGCCAGCCGAACGCACCGTCCTGGCCGAAGACCCGCAGCCCCAGCGCGATCATCCACTTACCCAGCGGCGGGTGCACCACATAGGAGCCGTCGTCCTCGGGCTGCGGATCACCGGCGAGCCAGGCGTCGTCGGCGTCCTCCGGCCAGGCCAGCTCGTAGCCGGTGAGCAGCAGCGCGTAGGCGTCTTTGGCGTAGTAGGTCTCGTCGAACATCAGCAGGTGCGGTGTCCCGAGGTCGCGAACCCGAAGGATCCCGGCGAAGAGCGTGATCAGTGCCGGCAGGATCCAGCCCCAGATTCCGGGGCGGTACGGCTCCGCGTGGAGCCGCCGCTGCATCCGGGAGAGCGGGTCGGGATCGCGCTCGCCCAGGGCGCCGGTCACCCCGGCGGGGAACGGAATGCGGCGGGCAGGCTCGGCGGGGTTCACTATGGGTATGCTACTTGGCGCAAGCCGGTCACCTATCAGAAGCGGGCGTGTCATGGAGTCAGGCGAGGCAGACCGATCCGAGAGCAACCTGGAGCCGGCGGACTCCAATCTCTGGGACACCCCGATCGTGCTGGCCGCGACCCCCATCGGAAATCTCGGTGACGCGACCGACCGGCTCAAACGGCTGTTGGGCACTGCGGAGGTCATCGCCGCGGAGGACACCCGAACCGCGCGGCATCTCGCCCGCGCGCTGCAGGTCACCTTCCACGCCCGAGTGGTCAGCCTGCACGAGCACAATGAGGCGTCCCGCTCCGAGGAGCTCGTCGAGCAGGCGCGGCAGGGGACCCGGATCCTGGTGGTCTCCGACGCCGGCATGCCGTCGGTCTCGGATCCCGGGTTCCGGCTGGTCGAGACCGCCATCGCCGCCGGAGTCGGCGTCACCGTGGCTCCCGGCGCCTCAGCGGTGACCACCGCACTGGCGCTCTCCGGGCTGCCCACCGACCGATTCACCTTCGCCGGGTTCGTCCCGCGCAAGGCCGGAGAGCGCAAGAAGCTGCTCGACCGGCTCGACACCGAGGAGTGGACCACGGTGCTCTTCGAATCCCCGCACCGGATCGCGGCCACGCTGAGCGAGTTCGCCGCAGCGCTGGGGGAGCAGCGTCCCGCGGCGCTGGCCCGAGAACTCACGAAGCGCTACGAGGAGGTGCTGCGCGGAGGCCTGGGCGAGCTGGCCGGCATCGCCGCAGAACGGCACCTGCGCGGCGAGATGGTCCTGGTGATCGGCGGCGGCTCGGCCGCCGGGGCAGGTGCTGAGCCGATGAGCCTGACCCAGCTTGCCGACGTCGTTCTGCAGCGGGTCGCCGAGGGCGCCAAGCTCAAGACCGCGGCCAAAGAGATCGGTGCTGTGCACGCGGTTCCCGCCAGTGAGATCTATGACGCCGCACTGGCCCGGAGGCGCGCCGAAAAGTCTGGTTGAACAGTAGAATGGTCTGCACAGCGGAGAGGCACTCCACCGCAGGGGAATCGATGAGCAGGCGGAGCCATGACCGAGGAGAATGTGGGCAGCGAACGTGCTGCCCGGACGAGCAGCAACCAGATCCGTGAATCCGCCACCGCGCAGGTCGCGTGGCTGGAGCCGGACACGAATGCCACTGATGGGGTCCTGGATCTCTGGACCGCTCGCCCGCACCAGCCGGTCTACGCGGTGCCCAATGGGACCGGCGGCTGGGTGGACGTCTCGATCACCAGCTTCCTGGACCAGGTCCGCGGGGTCTCCAAAGGACTGATCGCGCTCGGGGTTGAGCCAGGAGACCGGATCGCGGTCATGGCGCCCACCAGCTACAGCTGGGCGGTGGTCGATCAGGCCATCTGGTTCGCCGGCGCGATCTCCGTGCCGATCTACGAGACCAGCTCCCCGCACCAGGTCAGCGAGCTGCTGCAGGACTCCGGCGCGAAGTTCGCGCTCGCCGGAAGCGTCGCGCTGCAAGACGTCCTGCGGGCAGCCGGGGTGAAACTCAACGGGAATCGCCCCGCGGTGCTGCCCATCGGAGAGGTCCGTCAGCTCGACGACCTCGCCGCCTCGGGGGAGCACATCTCGGATGAGCGGCTCGAAGCTGCCCGCTCCCACGCCAACCTCGACGACGTCGCCACGCTGGTCTACACCTCCGGCACCACCGGGCAGCCCAAGGGTGTGCGCATCACCCACCGCAACCTGGCCGAAGGGGCAGCGAACATCCTGCCCTTCGCCGACCAGATCCTCGGCGAGAACGAGTCCCGCACGCTGATCTTCCTGCCGCTGGCCCATGTGCTGGCGCGCGCCGTGCAGCTGATGTGCCTGCACCGCGGGGTGCAGGTGGCCCATTCGGCGAGCGCCGCGACGCTGCTCGAGGATCTCGGCAGCTTCCGCCCCACCTGGCTGCTCGCGGTGCCGCGGGTCTTCGAGAAGGTCTACAACGGGGCCTCCGCCAAGGCTCGTGCCGAGGGCAAGGGGAAGATCTTCGAGACCGCCAAGGAGACCGCGATCGCGTACTCCAAGGCGCTGCAGGCCGAGGCGATGGGGGAGGGCCCGGGGCCCTCGGTGCGGCTGCGCGCCCGGCGCGCGATGTTCGCCAAACTGGTCTACGCGAAGCTTCACGCCCGCCTGGGCGGCAGCGTCCGCTACATGATCTCCGGCGCCTCCACGCTGAACCCCGAGATCGCACACTTCTTCACCGGCATCGGACTGCCGGTCCAGGAGGGCTACGGCCTCACCGAGTCCACCGCGCCGATCACGCTGAACATCCCCGGCGCCACCCGCGTCGGCACGGTGGGCATCCCGGTGCCCGGCAACGTCGTGCGGATCGCCGAGGATTCAGAGGTGCTGCTCAAGGGGCCGGTGATCTTCGACGGCTACCACAATCAGCCCGCGGCCACTGCGGAGGCCTTCGACGCGGAGGGCTTCTTCCGCACCGGGGACCTCGGCTCTCTGGACGAGGACGGCTTCCTCACGCTGACCGGGCGCAAGAAGGACCTGATCGTGACCGCGGGCGGCAAGAACGTCTACCCGATGCCGATGGAAGAGATCATCCGGGCGCACCCGCTGGTCGCCCAGGCCCTCGTGGTCGGCGACGACCGACCCTATGTGGCGGCGCTGATCACTCTGGACGCCGACGCGGTCACGGACTGGTGCCGGGCCAACGGGTTCCGGTCCCTGTCGCTGATCGATGCCGCGAAGCACCCCAAGGTGCGTCAGGAGATCGGGATCTCGGTGGAGGCCGCGAACCGCAGGGTCTCGCGCGCCGAGTCCATCCGCAAGTTCGAGCTGCTCGACGTCGAACTCTCTGAGGAGTCAGGTCACATGACGCCGTCGCTGAAGCTGCAGCGCCACCGGGTGCTGGCCGACTTCGAGGGCGTCATCGAGTCGGTCTACTCGAACTAGGCAGGTTCACCGCCGCGGTGATCTGCTGCGTGGGGCGTCCCCACCGCGTCAGCGAGCGCCCGGTGGCGCCTGAACCATCGATTGGGCGCCTTGCGGTGGAATGAGCGCTGCTGTGAGACTCCATTCCGCCACAAAGTGCCCACTCGGTGCGGCTGGAACTGCAGGACGCCCCAGGACGCGGCAGGACGCCGCGAAATCAGGGTGTGGACCTGTTCAAACCGTCCGTCGCCGCGCGATCAGCTCCCGCACCTGCCTCACGGCTGAGCTGAACCCCTCCGCGTCGTCCACCGCGTTGAAATGGAGCACCGTCCAACCGGCGCTGATGAAGATGTTGTCCCGGCGCTGGTCGGACCGGGCCTTTTCCGGCGTGAAGTGAGTGCCGCCGTCGTACTCCAGAGCGATCCTCCAGTCCGGGTAGCCCATATCGGCGCAGGGTGAGTGTCGCCAGTCCGGGCGCGCTGGCACCTGAAGAGCGGGCTCGGGCAGCCCCGCTCGGACCAGGGCGAGTCGGAGTCGGGTCTCCGTCGCGGAGTCTGAGCCCACCCGCATCAGCGCGAGAGCCGCCAGCGCGGGGCGGCGGCCCGGCACCTTCCCCATCTGTTCAACGATCCGCTGCAGCTCGGTCACCACTGCGAACGGCGTGCTGCGGGCCTCGAAGGAACGGTAGGGGCGGCGGAGGAGATGATCGCCGACGACGACCAGCTCCTTCTCTGTGAGCAGCGTCGCCAGGTCCCACCAGGTCCGGACGCGGGAACTCAGCCAGGCACCCTTCCAGCGAACGAGCTGCTCGGGGAGGACTCGCACGCGATGACTGGTGACCTCAGGGCGCCTGATCCGGCGCGTCGTGCCCGCCGCGTGGGACAGATGAACCGTGGTCTCGCGCAGCAGCCGATCCGGCAGCGGGAGCTGGTGGATCCGCGCGGCCGTGACATGGGAGATCCACACGTCGGGAAGAGAGCGCGCCAGGGTCAGCGCCTGGTGAAGGTGTCGTGCGTCGCCCGGTTCCGGGAGGACATGCTCCTGGGCGTAGATCCCCCTCGACAGGGCGACGATGTCCCTGCGACGCACCCGGTCGCGCGACACCCCGGCGTTGGCAAGGTCCGCATGATTGAACGACGGCCCGGTGAGCTGGGAGGGAAGCTCACCGGGCAGTCGCATAGGACCATCTTGGCGAGGAAACCAGGCCGTTCCCGGTTATCCACAGCTCCTGCTGCTCCCGGCGGCCCTTCGCGACATCCGTTGGGCACTTTGCGGCGCTATGCGGGGGTCGGCACCCTCGGATTCCACCGCAAAGCGCCCAATCGGTGGATGCGGGCGGGGTGTCGGTTGGGTCGGGAGAGGTGATGTCCCGCGCGGGGCGGGGTGCGGACGGCGGGGCAGGGGGTGGGCGATAGAGTTGACCACCGTGAGCCAACAGCACCGAATCCCTGCAGACGCCGAGTCCAGCGCCGCCGTGGTGACGGGGGAGACCCCGCCCGCCTACCGTCCGGCACAGATCGACGACGACGGCGCGCGCCCGGCTCCGACCGCCGCTCCTGGCGTGGAGCAGGCCCCCGCGCGGGACCAGGCGGAGGAGAAGTCCGGGAAGAAGCGTCGGCTGCAGTACCCGCCGGCACCGGAGCCGCTGACGGTCCCGGTGATCGACAACCACGCCCATCTGGACTTCCGGGACGGGGAGATCACCGTCTCGGTGCAGCAGGCCCTGGATGCCGCTGCGGCCGTGGGTGTGGTCGGCGCGCTGTGCGTGGGCTACGACGTGGCCTCGTCGGAGTTCTCGGTGGACGCCGCCGCGAAGCACCCCGCACTGAAGGCGGCCGTCGCCCTGCATCCCAATGACGCGCCGGTGCTCGCCGCCCAGGGCGACTACGAGACCGCCTTCGCCCGGATCACCGAGCTGGCCCGCCACGATCAGGTCGTCGCGATCGGCGAGACCGGTCTGGACTTCTATCGCACCGGCGAAGCGGGGATCGCGGCGCAGCGGCGCAGCTTCGAGGATCACATCGCGCTCGCCGTCGACCGGGGACTGGCCATGCAGATCCATGACCGCGAGGCCCACGCGGAGGTGGTCGAGGTGCTCAATGCCGCGCCCACCCTGCCCAGCGCGGTGGTCTTCCACTGCTTCTCCGGGGACGCGGACCTGGCCCGCCTGTGCAACGCCAACGGCTGGTACATGTCCTTCGCCGGCACGGTCACCTTCAAGAATGCGCGCGCCCTGCGCGAGGCGCTTGCGATCGCGGATCCGCAGCTGATCCTGGTGGAGACCGACACTCCCTTCCTGACTCCACATCCTTACCGCGGACAGCCCAACGCGCCGTATCTGATCCCGCAGACCCTGCGGCTGATGGCCGAGGTGCGCGGCACCAGCCTGGATTCGCTGTGCCAACAGGTCATGTTCAACACCACACAGGCCTATGGGAGCTGGACATGAGCGATCAGCAGACACCGGAAGAATCACCGCAGCCAGCCTCTGCGCAGGAGCCGGCCCAGCAGTCGCCGCCGCAGCTGCTCTCGGCCGCGCATGTCCGGGCGCTGGCCGACCAGCTCGGGGTGCGCCCGACCAAGCAGTGGGGGCAGAACTTCGTCATCGATCCCAATACGATCCGCCGGATCGTGAGCCTCGCCGACCTCGACGGCAGCGAGCACGTGCTGGAGGTCGGACCGGGGCTGGGCTCGCTCACCCTGGGCCTGCTGGACGAATCAGCACTGGTCAGCGCCGTGGAGATCGACCCCAAGCTGGCCGGTCAGCTCGCCGATACGGTGCAGCGGTTCCGCCCCGAACGTGCAGGCAATCTGCGCGTCATGGAGCAGGACGCGCTGAAGCTCACCCCCGAATCCTTCGCCGGCTTCGGCGACGGCGAGGGCCCGTCGGTCCTGGTCGCGAACCTGCCCTACAACGTGGCGGTCCCGGTGGTGCTGCACCTGCTCCAGATCCTGCCCTCGCTGCAGAAGGGCCTGGTCATGGTCCAGGAGGAGGTCGCAGACCGGCTCTGCGCGGGACCCGGCTCCAAGATCTACGGCGTCCCCAGTGTGAAGGCAGCCTGGGACACGAACATGCGCAAGGCCGGCGTGGTCGGCAAGCGCGTGTTCTGGCCCGAGCCACGCATCTCCTCCGGACTGGTCCGCTTCGACCGGCGCGCCGAGGCCTCCGCCGAGCTCGGCCGTGAAGAGGTCTTCGCCGTGATCGACGCCGCCTTCGCCACCCGACGCAAGACCCTTCGCGCCTGCCTGGCCGGAATCGCCGGCTCGCCGACGCGCGCCGAGTCCGTGCTCCGTGCCGCCGGGGTGGACCCCTCCGCCCGCGGCGAGACCCTCGACATCCACGGGTTCACCGCGATCGCCGCGGCCCTGCGCGACGCCCCGCCCGCAGCCGACCCCGCAGCGCAGGACCCCGCGGTGGGCCCCGCGGGCCACGACGACGCGGCCGGCTCGGGTCCAGCTGACGCGGTCCCGCGTGTCAGTGGCGACCAGTAGGGTCGAAGCATGCGCGAAAGTGAATTCTTCGGACATGTCACCGCCGTGGCACCGGGCAAGATCAATGTGAGTCTGCGGGTCGGTCCGCTGCGCGAGGACGGCTACCACGAGGTCGCCACGCTCTACCTCGCGGTCTCGCTCTATGAAGAGGTCAGCGCCGCGCGCCGCGACGACGGCGCGATCACCGTGAGCCTCTCCGAGCGCTCGGCCTTCACCGAGGTCCAGACCCGGGACCCGGAGACCCAGGAGATGGTCGCCGCCGCGATCCCGCTCGATGAGCGCAACCTCGTCTACCAGGCCGCCTCGAAGCTGCGCGCCCGGCTCGGCATCACCGACGGGGTGGACCTCACCATCACCAAGAACGTCCCTGTGGCGGGCGGAATGGGCGGAGGCTCCGCCGATGCCGCCGCCGCCCTGGTGGCCTGTTCGGCGCTCTGGGAGGCCGGCCTCTCCAAGGAGCAGCTCGCCGAGATCGGCTCCGAGCTCGGGGCCGACGTGCCCTTCGCGATCCTCGGCGGAGCCGCCGTGGGTCAAGGGGTGGGCGACGAGCTCTCGCCGCTGCTGACCCGTGGAGAGCTGCACCTGGTCCTCGTCCCGGCGAACACCGGGCTGTCCACGCCCAGCGTGTACGCCAAGCTTGATGAGATGCGCGCGGAGGCCGGTGTGGAGGCCGAGGCGCCGGAACTGGACCCGGACCTCGTGCGGGCCGTGTGCAGCGCTGACGCCGAGCTGGTGGCGTCCTTGATGGCCAATGACCTCCAGGCCCCCGCCGTGGCCAGCCTGCCCTCCCTGGAGGACATGATGGACGTCGGCATGATCGAAGGCGCGCTGCAGGGCATGGTGTCCGGCTCCGGGCCCACCCTGGTGTTCCTCGCCCGGGATGCGGAGGCCGCGCATCGGCTCTGCACCAGCTTCGAAGAGCGCACCGAGGTCTGGGCCATCCCGGTCACCGGTCCGGCCTCCGGGGCACGGCTGATCAACAGCCGCGACAACCACTAGGACGTCGGACGGCCGCACCCCGAAGGACGCGGCCGTCCGACCAGCCTCAGCCGACCTTTTCGGAGAGCTCCAGCCAGCGTTCCTCGAGCTTCTCGTTCTCGCCCTGCAGCCGGGTCACATCGGCGGTGAGCTTGCCCAGGCCTTCGAAGTCGCTCGGATCATGATCGGTCATCTGACGCTGCTTCTTCTCGATCTGCGTGATCAGCTTCTGCATCTTGCGCTCAAGGGCGCCGACCTCCTTGCGCACCTCACGCTCCTCGGCGCTGCTCAGCTGCGGGGCGCCCGAGGAGGGCGTGGAGGCAGACTTCTTCGCCTCGCGGCGTGCCGCTGCCGCGGCCTTGCCGGATCCGCCGCCCGCGCCGCCGGAACCTGACGCGCTCGAGCCGGCGGACTCCGCCGAGGCGCCGTTTGCCCGCGCGGCCTTGAGTCGGAGGTACTCCTCCACGCCGCCGGGCACATGGCGCATCCGACCGTCGAAGATCGCGTACTGCTGATCGGTCACGCGCTCGAGCAGGTACCGGTCGTGGGAGACCACGATCAGCGTGCCCGGCCAGGAGTCCAGCAGGTCCTCCATGGCGGCGAGCATGTCGATGTCGAGATCGTTCGTGGGCTCATCGAGGATCATCACGTTGGGCTCGGAGAGCAGCACCAGGAGCAGCTGCAGACGTCGTCGTTGTCCGCCGGAGAGCTCGCCGACCCGGGCCGAGAGGTGAGCGGTGGAGAAGCCGAGGCGCTCCAGCAGCTGCGCCGGGGTGTGCTCCTTGCCGTCGATGACCACCTGGGTCTTCTCACGGGCCAGCACCTCGCGGACCCGGTCACCCTCGATGTCGGCCAGCTGGGAGAACTGCTGGTCCAGGGTGGCCAGGCGCACGGTCTTGCCGCGCTTGACCCGGCCGGCGTCGGGCTCGAGCTTCCCGGCGATCAGGTTGAGCAGCGTGGACTTCCCGGCGCCGTTGGCACCGAGGATGCCGGTGCGCTCGCCCGGGCCGATCCGCCAGGTGACCTCGTTGAGGATCGGCTTGCTGCCGAAGGCGATGGAGACGTCGAGGACGTCGACCACGTCCTTGCCCAGCCGGGCGGTGGCCATCTTCTTCAGCTCGATCGGATTGCGCGGGGGAGGCACGTCGGCGATGAGCTCGTTGGCCGCCTCGATGCGGAACTTCGGCTTGGTGCTGCGGGCGGGAGCGCCGCGGCGCAGCCAGGCGAGCTCCTTCTTCATCAAGTTCTGCCGCTTGGCCTCCACGGTGGCCGCCTGACGGTCACGTTCCACGCGCTGCAGCACGTACGCCGCGTAGCCGCCGTCGAACGGCTCGACCATGCCGTCGTGGACCTCCCAGGTGGTGGTGCTGATCTCGTCGAGGAACCAGCGGTCGTGCGTGACCACCAGCAGTCCGCCGGAGCTGCGCGGCCAGCGCCGGTTCAGGTGGTTCGCCAGCCAGGAGATGCCTTCCACGTCGAGGTGGTTCGTCGGCTCATCCAGGGCGATGATGTCCCATTCGCCCACCAGCAGCTTGGCCAGCGCGACGCGGCGGCGCTGCCCGCCGGAGAGCTCGGAGATCTTCGACTCCCAGGGGATGTCGGAGACCAGTCCGGCGATCACGTCGCGGATCTTCGCATCCGACGCCCATTCGTGGTCGTCGGCATCACCCACCACCGAATAGCCCACCGTGTGCTCGTCGAGGAGGTCATCGGACTGGTCCAGGACGCCGAACTGAACGCCCTTGCGCCGAGTGACCTGCCCCGAGTCGGGTTCCAGCCGGCCGGTGAGCATGGCCAGCAGCGATGATTTGCCGTCACCGTTGCGACCGACGACGCCGACGCGGTCGCCCTCGTTGATGCCGATGGTCACCGAGTTGAAGACGGTGCGAGTAGGGAATTCCAGGTGTAGGGCCTCGGCCCCGAGAAGATGTGCCACCCATCCAGGGTAATGCCACGGTCCCGCCCCGGTTTCATCGCGCCGTTTCGACGCACGGCCGCCCCTGCGTTTCATCCCGCGTTTCCCGCGGTTTCATCTCGTGAGTCACCACATGCGAAGATGGACCAGCGCGTGGCCGGAGATGAGGATGTTCGCAGCGCCGAGCACTCTCGGACCGCCGTCGCACTCCGCCTTGGTGTAATGGCAGCACGCCAGCCTTTGGAGCTGTGCAGTCTAGGTTCGAATCCTAGAGGCGGAACGGCAATCTAGATCGCCGGGCCTGCCTACACTGGGGAGTCCCATGAACCGCGTCAAGGAGCAGCCTTCGTGACCAACGCCCAGCCCACCCAGCCCACCGCCGTGATCGTCCTCGCGGCCGGAGCCGGGACCCGGATGAAATCCAGCACGCCGAAGATCATGCACCCGATGGGTGGCGTCTCGATGATCGGACACGCGCTGGCCGCCGCGAAGGGTCTGGACCCGCACCACCTGGTCGCCGTCGTGCGGCACCAGCGCGAGAAGGTCGCCGGGCATATCGCCGCCCTCGAGCCGCGCGCCGTGATCGCCGATCAGGATGAGGTCCCCGGCACCGGCCGCGCCGTGGCCTGCGCCCTGGAGGCGCTCACCGCCGCAGGAGCCCCCGCCGAGACCGGCACCGTCGTCGTCACCTACGGCGATGTGCCGCTGCTGCAGACCCAGATGCTCGCCGAGCTCGTCGACACCCATGAGCGCGACCGCAACGCCGTGACCGTGCTGACCGCGGTGCTCGACGACGCCGCCGGCTACGGCCGGATCCTGCGCAGCCAGGAGAACCCGCAGGACGTGCTCGGGATCGTGGAGCATAAGGACGCCACCGCGCAGCAGCGCAGCATCACCGAGATCAACTCCGGGATCTACGCCTTCGACGCCGCCGTGCTCACCCGCGCCCTGGCCCAGGTCACCACCGACAACGCGCAGGGCGAGATGTACCTCACCGACGTGCTCTCCATCGCCCGCGCCGAGGGCGGACGGGTCTCGGCCGTGGTCACCGAAGATCGCTGGCAGGTCGAAGGCGCCAATGACCGGGTCCAGCTGCAGGCGCTCGGCGCCGAGATGAACCGCCGCATCGTGGAGCGGGCCATGCGTGCCGGCACCACCGTGATCGACCCGTCCACCACCTGGATCGACGCCACCGTCACCCTGGAGGAGGACACCACGATCCTGCCCGGGACCCAGCTCCACGGCGCCACCCACATCAGCCGCAATGCGGTCATCGGCCCGGACACCACACTGACCGACGTGATCGTCGGGGAGGCCGCCACGCTGACCCGGGTCCACGGCTCCGGAGCCCAGATCGGCGCCGGCGCCAGCGTGGGACCGTACACGTACATCCGCCCGGGCACCGTGCTGGGCGACGAGGGCAAGATCGGCGCCTTCTACGAGACCAAGAACGTGGACATCGGACGCGGCAGCAAGCTCAGCCACCTGGGCTACGCGGGGGATGCCACCATCGGCGAGTTCACCAACATCGGCTGCGGCAACATCACCGCCAACTACGACGGTGTGAACAAGCACCGGACGCAGATCGGCTCCCACGTGCGGACCAGCTCGAACACGGTCTTCGTCGCCCCCGTCTCGGTGGGCGACGGCGCCTACACCGGCGCGGGCGCCGTGGTGCGCAAGGACGTGCCCGCCGGAGCAATGGCGCTCTCCATCGCCCCGCAGCGCAACGCCGAGGGCTGGGTCCAGGCCAAACGCCCCGGATCCGCAGCAGCCGACGCCGCGCAGGCCACCCGGCCCGACGCCGGCAGCACCCGGCACGACGCCGGCTAGAGACCACCTACTTCACCCACCCACACCAGCAACGCCGGCGAGAGGCAACAACACCCATGGACGAAATCAGGCTGAGCGGGGAAAAGACCCTGGTGCTGGCATCCGGGCGCGCGCACCCGGAGCTGGCCGAGGCGATCGCCAAGGAGCTCGGCACCGAGCTGCTGCCGATCAGCGCCTACGACTTCGCCAACGGCGAGATCTACGTCCGGTCCTCGGAGTCGGTCCGCGGCAAGGACATCTTCCTGCTGCAGTCCCACCCGGCGCCGATGAACAACTGGCTCATGGAACAGCTCATCATGGTCGACTCGATGAAGCGGGCCTCGGCCAAGCGGATCACCGTGGTCTCGCCCTTCTATCCCTATGCGCGTCAGGACAAGAAGGGTCGAGGCCGTGAACCGATCTCGGCGCGACTGGTCGCTGACCTCTACAAGGCTGCCGGCGCGGATCGGATCATGAGCGTGGACCTGCACACGGCGCAGATCCAGGGCTTCTTCGACGGTCCGGTGGACCACCTCTTCGCGGTGCCGCTGCTGGCTGATCACATCCGTGGTCGCGTCGCCGAGGACGAGGTCACCGTGGTCTCCCCGGACACCGGTCGCGTCCGCGTCGCCGAGCAGTGGGCGGAGCGCCTGGGAGGTGCGCCGCTGGCCTTCGTGCACAAGACCCGCGACGTCACCCAGCCCAATAAGGCCGTCTCCAAGCAGGTCGTGGGTCAGGTCGAGGGTCGCACCTGCGTGCTCATCGACGACATGATCGACACCGGCGGCACCATCTCCGGCGCCGTGCAGGTGCTCAAGGACGCCGGCGCCAAGGATGTCATCATCGCGGCGACCCACGCGGTGTTCTCCGACCCGGCCGCCGAGCGGCTGGCGAACTGCGGTGCCCGCGAGATCGTGGTGACCGACACGCTGCCGATCCCCGAGGACAAGCGCTTCGAGACGCTCACGGTGCTCTCCATCGCGCCGATCCTGGCTCGCGCGATCAAGGAGGTCTTCACCGACGGCTCGGTGACCTCGCTCTTCGACGGTCACGCATAAGCACCAGCTGCACCCCACCGTCATCACGTTGAGGGGCGGGTTCTGCGACCATCTGAGGCCTCGAGCGGCGTCAGATACCCGCAGAATCCGCCCCTCAACGCGTGTGGGGGAGGGGGATCAGCTCTGGGGCTGGGTGGCCCAGGCGACGACGACGTCGCCGATGAACCGACGCATATGCGCCTGGCGGGCCTCGGTGGTGAAGTCCGGATCGAAGAGGTGCCCGAAGGTGTAGCGGTTCGCGACCTGGAAGACGCAGTAGGAGCTGATCAACAGGTGCAGGTCCAGCGCGTTGACCTCTTCGCGGAAGGCGCCCTGCTTCTTTCCCTCGGCGATGATCCCGTCCAGGATCGTCACGGCCGGCTGTCCGAGGTCGCCGAGGGTCTCCAGCTTCCGGATGAACTTGCCGCGGTGGATGTTCTCGATCGAGACCAGCCTGATGAAGGCGGAGTTGCGCAGGTGGTGCTCATAGGTCAGCTCCGCGAGCTGGCGCAGCGCGTCGATCGGCTGCATCTCGTCGACGTGCAGTGACTGCTCGGCCTTGCGGATGCCGCGGTAGGCGTTCTCCAGCACCGCAAGATAGAGCTTCTCCTTGCCGCCGAAGTAGTAGTAGATCATCCGCTTGGTGGTGCGGGTGCGGCGCGCGATCTCATCGATCCTGGCGCCGGAATACCCATCGTCGGCGAAGGCCTCGGTGGCCACCGCCAGGACCTCTGCGCGGGTGCGCACGGCGTCTCGCTGTCGGGCGGGCGTCTGCGTCACTGGATTCTCCTCTGGCTCAGCCGCGACAGTATCAGATGCTTCACCGCCAGGCCTGCAGTCGCTCATGCTCCTGTCAGCATCCTGCGTGGATTCTCCACCATCAGTCGATGCTCCAGGGCAGAGTCCATCCCCTGCGCCCGCAGCCGGGGCAGGATGCGTCGATGCAGGTGATCCATCCGCCAGTGCGGGGCGTGCACCGCACGCCAGGAGGGCGGAGTGATCCGGCTGAAGACCGCCGCGTCGTGGGAGAGCAGCAGCTGGTCTTCGAAGCCGAGCTCCAGCAGGGCCAGCAGCATCCTGATCCGGTCCTCGTCGGAACCGGTGTGGCGCATCCCGAAGCGGTCGAAGCCGAGGAAGGACCCTGCCCGGGCGAGCTCCTTGAGGTACTCCAGATCGGTGGAGTCTCCGCTGTGGCCGATCACCACCCGGGTCAGATCCACGCCGAGGCGCCCGAGCAGCCGCTGCTGGTCGAGGCCTCCGCGCGAGCTCGGATCCGAGTGGGTGGTGATCGGAACGCCGGTGATCCGGTGCGCCTGGGCCGCCGCGGTGAAGACCTGGGCGACGTCGTCGGTGATCCCGGCCTTGTCCGAGCAGACCTTGATGATCGCCGCCCGCAGCTCGGTGCCGGCGATGCCGGTCTGGATGTCGCCCAGGAACAGCCGCAGCAGCGGATCGGGGCCCTCGACCAGTCGACCCGGGCCGTTGAGATGGAAGAAGTGCGGCAGCACGTCGCTGGTGTACCAGCCCGTGGCCGCCAGGATGCGGACCGAGGTGCGGCGGGCCAGTTCAGCGACCCGCCGCACGTCTCGTCCGAGACCGGGGACGGTGAGGTCCACGATCGTCTCTACGCCCAGCTGGCTGAGTCCCTGCAGCTGCGCCTCCGCCGCGGCCATCACGGCCTCGGCATCCCATTCCGGATGCGGGAGATCCCGATCCAGCTGGGGGTCGCCGACGATGAGGTGCTCGTGGACCAGAGTGGTGCCCAGCTGCGCGCCGGACACCTCCCCGGTCAGCGTGGGGATCATGCTGGACATAGAGATCGAATCACTCGCTGGTGCCGCGGATGGCCTCGAAGGCCTCCAGGGACTCGCCCTCGAGGGCGTCTTCGAGGTTGCTCACGGTCTGCTCCTGGAACGCGGCGACATCGACATCGTCGTTGACCTCCCAGTCGGAGCCCTCCTGCCACTCGGCCAGGGTCTCCTCCTCATCGGTGGCGACGCAGTCGGTCACCTCGGTCACGGCAGTCTCGACCGCGCTGCTCAGCGCCTCCTGCTGCTCCTCGTCGAGCTCGTTCCACCGCTCAGACATGATCACCAGGTTGGTGTTGAGCTGGTGGGAGGTGAGGTTCAGGTAGTCCTGGACCTCGTTGAGGTTCTCCGACTCGATGTTGGTGATCGGGTTCTCCTGGCCGTCCACTGCGCCCTGCTGCAGCGAGAGGTAGAGCTCCTCGTAGGCGACCTCCACCGCGTTCGCGCCCATGGCGTCAGCGTTCATCAGGAACTGCGGTGAACCGGGGAAGCGGATCTGCATGCCTTCGAGGTCCTCGGGCGAGCTGATCGGCTCGTTGGAGGTGAAGTGGCGGGCACCGGCGGACCATGCGCCCAGGGTCTGGATCCCGGCCTCCTCGGCGAAGGACTCGATCAGCGCCATGCCCTCTTCGCTCTCCATGAAGCGGGCGAGGTGGTCGGCGTCGTCGAAGGCGTAGGCCGCGTCGAGCACGCTGATCGGCTCGTAGACCCCGCCCAGTGCCGACGCGCCCTGGATGTCGATGTCCACGTCGCCCGATGCCACCGAGGCGATGCGGTCGGCGTCGCCGCCGAGCTGGCTGGCGCCGTAGATCTCGATGGTCAGTCCGACGTCGGCGGCCTCGACCTCTTCCTTGATCACATCGGCGCCGCAGAGCGCCTGAGGCTGATCCTCGTTGTAGCTGTGCGCCAGGGTCAGCTCGAGGGACTCGCCGTCGGCGGCAGCATCGCCGCCGCCGTCGGCGCTGCCGCCGCAGGCCGTGAGGGCCAGGATCGGAACCGCGGCGAGCACGGCTGCCTTGCTGAGGGTCTTCTTGGACTTGAACATGATGGGTGTTCCTTTCATCGGTGCAACGCTGCACGCGGGGGGAGTGATTCAGCGGTTATCAGGGCATTGAGGTCATTGAGCATCGAGGACCGGTTCGCGGTCTCGCCGGTGAAGATCTCGAAGGCGTCGGCGGCCTGGTGCATGGCCATGCCGAGCCCCGAGACGGTGAGGCAGCCGCGCTTCTGCGCTGCGAGGAGCAGCGCAGTGTCCACCGGACGGTAGACGACGTCGGCCACCCAGTGCCGCGGTAGCAGCAGGTCAGGGTCGAACGGGGTGCCGGGGTGGTGCGCCATGCCGAACGGGGTGGCATTCACCACGCCGTCGGCGCGGGCCAGCAGCTCCGGCAGCTGCGCCGGGGTGGCCTGGCCGATGCTGAACCCGTGAGCGGCGTGCACGCTCGCCGCGAGGGCGGCGGACTTCTGCGCATCCACGTCCACCACCTGCAGGCTCTCCACGCCGCGCATGACCAGGGCGTGGGCCACGGCCGATCCGGCGCCCCCGGATCCCACGAGCACCACGTGCCCGCACCGGGTCTGCGCCAGGGCGTCGTCGATCGACGCCTTGAAGCCGGTGACATCGGTGTTGTGCCCGATGGCGGCGCCGTCGTCGAACACCACGGTGTTCACCGCGCCGATCATCGCGGCGGAGGGCCCGAGCTCGTCGAGCAGCGGCATGATGTTCTGCTTCGCCGGGAAGGTGATGTTGAGTCCGTTGAAGCCCAGCCGCTGCGCCATCGCGAGCAGCTGGCCCAGCTCGTCCAGGGAATCCTCCCCGCCGGCGAACTCGATGCTGCGGTAGATGTAGCGCATCCCGTGCCGGATGCCCTCCAGCTCATGCATCGGCGGGGTCAGCGACGGTCCGACGCCGTGGCCGATCAGCCCGGCCAGGATGCTGCGTCCGGTCTCTGGTGCGCTCACAGTCCGAGCACCTCCGGGAAGAACATCAGCGCGTCCGGGAAGATGATCACCAGCAGCAGCACGACCACCGTGGGTACGGCGAAGGGCAGCGAGCCCTTGAACACCTCGCCCACCCGGGTGTTCGAGACCGCGGCGGTGACGAACAGGGCGGTGCCCACCGGCGGGGTGAGCAGGCCGAGCATGAGCGAGAGGATCAGGACCACGCCCAGCACGATCGGGTCGATCTGGTACTGCAGGGCGATTGGCAGCAGGATCGGGACCACCAGGACCAGGATCGCGGTGGCATCGATGACCGTGCCCAGGATCAGCATGAGCAGCGCGACCAGCAGCAGGAAGACCAGCGGGCTGTCCGTGATCCCGAGGAGGGTCTCGGTGAGCAGCTGCGGCAGCCGCTCCAGCGCCATGATGTGGCCCAGCAGCGCAGCCGATGCCACGATCAGCATGATGCCGCCGGTGGTGATGACCGTCTCGCGAATCGAGGTGATGAACCCCTTGAAGGACAGCGAACGCTGCACCAGCGAGATCAGCAGCACCCAGAAGACGGCGACGGCGGCGGCTTCGGTGGGCGTGAAGAATCCGCCCAGGATGCCACCGAGGATGATGACCGGGGTGACCGCGGGAAGCAGCACGCCCTTGGTGGAGGAGATGAGCTCTCGGCGATCGAAGTGGCCGGCCTTGAGGTTCGGGTTGCGCCGGACCAGGATCCAGACCACGACGCAGAGACCGACGGCCATCAGCAGCGCAGGCACCACGGAGGCCGCGAAGAGCGCTCCGGTGGATGCCGCGGCAAGGCCGGCGTAGATGACCGCGGGGATGCTCGGCGGCATCACCGGGGCGATCAGCGAGGAGGCGGCGGAGAGGCCGGTGGCGAAGCGGCGGGTGTAGCCGTTGCGCAGCATGGCCGGGATCTGCACCTTGCCCAGAGCCGCGGCATCGGCGATGGCGGAGCCGCTCATCCAGGAGAAGCCGACGCTCGCACCGACGGAGACGTACCCGAGGTTGCCGCGGATCTTCGCCATGGAGGCCATGGCGAAGCGGAAGAGCCGATCGGCGAGCCCGGCGTGGTTGGCCAGGCTGCCGAGGAAGACGAAGAGCGGCACCGCGAGCAGCGGGAAGCTCTGCACGGCATTGGTGACCTGGCGCAGGCTGGTGCCGGAGGACTGACCGTCCATGAGCATGTAGACCAGCGAGGGGCCGAGGAAGGCGAAGGCCACCGGCACCCGGATGATGAGCAGGAGGGCGATGGCGACGCCCAGCAGGATGAGTGTCACGCGTGGTCCTCCACGATGTCGGGTGTCAGTTCAGCTGCCGGCAGGATCGGGCCGTGCTTGGCGATCATGAAGGCGGCGAACAGTGAACGGATGATGGTGCTGACCATGCCGGTGAGCACCGGGATGTAGACCCACGACATGGGCATCCCCAGCACGGGGGAGCGCAGCGCCCCCTGGGTCTGGACCAGGCCCCAGGCCTCCATGGTCAGGCCGATGGCGATGATCGCGACGATGACCAGCGAGGCCACCTGCACGACGCGGATCAGCCGCGGAGCGGGCAGGGTGTCCACCACCTCGAGGGCGATGTGTCCGCGCAGGGTGATCAGCACGCCGGCCACGGAGAAGGTCATCCACGCCAGCCCGAAGCGGGAGATCTCGCCGGTCCAGGCGACGCCTTCGAACGAGGTGTAGCGCTGGGCTGCCTGGGTGAAGACCAGGACGAGGATCACGAGAAGCATCACGCCCGCGAAGCCGAGCTCGATGCGCGTGAGCACGTCCACCACTCGGCGGCTCAGAGGTTTCCTGATGTCGGTCACGGGGTTCCTTTGGTCATGGAAAGTGGCGTGTGCCACATCGACTGGAACAAACGTACCGGTTCGTACATTAGGTGTCAAAGGTCACAGCAGGCGCCGAGCCGGCGAGCGACGAATACCCCGGAGCGATCGGGTGTTGACGCCGACAGCGGGCACAGTGACATCCTGTGGACCGAGCGCCCGCGGAGGCTGGACCAGTCTCAGCAGACAGCCGATCTCAGCAGGCCCCCAGCCTCACCAGACCTTCAGGAGCAGCCATGGAATCCGCCGCGCAGGCACCAGACCAGCAGGTCCAGCAGGAGCAGACCTTCGATGTGATCGTCATCGGGGGCGGGGCGGTGGGAGAGAACGCGGCCGGTCGCGCGGTGCAGGGTGGACTGAGCGTGGTGCTCGTGGAGGCGGAGCTCGTCGGCGGGGAATGCTCCTACTGGGCCTGCATGCCGTCGAAGGCGCTGCTGCGTTCGACCCAGGCGCTGCGGGCCGCCCGCAGCGTCGACGGCGCCGCCCAGGCCGTCACCGGGGAGCTCGATGTCGCGGCGGTGCTGGCCCGCCGTGACTCCTTCACCAGCGGATGGAAGGATGCGGGGCAGGCCCGCTGGCTCGAGGATGCCGGAATCGCGCTGGTGCGCGGCCACGGCAGGATAAACGGACCCAAAGAGGTCACCGTCACCGCAGCCGATGGGAGCACCACCACGCTCACCGCCCGTCACGCCGTGACCATCGCCACCGGCTCCGCCGCGGCCATCCCGGAGGTGGAAGGGCTGCATGAATCACATCCCTGGACCAGCCGTGAGGGCACCAGCGTGCAGATCGTTCCGCGCAGCCTCGCGATCATCGGCGGAGGCGTGGTGGCCGCAGAGCTCGCCACCGCCTACGCGGCCTTCGGCGCCGAGGTCACCCTGCTGGCGCGCAGCGGGCTGCTCGGCGGGATGGAGCCCTTCGCGGGCGAGCTCGTGGCGGAGGCGCTCCAGGCCCAAGGCGTGTCCCTGCGGCTGAACACCTCTCCCCAGCGGGTCTCCCGCTCAGCCGAAGGAGTCAGGATCGAGACCGAGGAGGGTGACCCGCTGCTGGTCGAGGAGGTGCTCGCCGCCACTGGCCGCGCCCCACGCACGGCCGACCTCGGTCTCGAGAGCATCGGTCTGGAGCCGGGCACCTGGATCGACACCGATGACACCCTGCGGGTCCTCGGGTTCGACTGGCTCTACGCCGTCGGGGACGTCACCCACCGGGCGCTGCTGACCCACCAGGGGAAGTATCAGGCGCGGGCCGCCGGAGATGTGATCGCCGCGCGCGCCCAGGGCCGGAGGATCGATGACTCGCCCTGGGGTGCACATGTCGCCACGGCGGATCACGCCGCGGTGCCCCAGGTGACCTTCACCGATCCCGAGGTGGCCTCGGTCGGGCTCATCGCGTCCGCGGCGCGCGAGGCGGGGCACCGGATCCGGGTGGTCGACTACGCGCTGGGCGACGTCGCCGGCTCAGCCCTGCATGCCGACGGCTACACAGGCCAGGCGCGCATGGTGGTCGACGAGGATCGACGTGTGGTCCTCGGCATGACCTTCGTGGGCCCCGACGTCGCAGAGCTGCTGCACGCCGCGACCATCGCGGTCAGCGCCGAGGTGCCGCTGGACCGGCTCTGGCACGCGGTGCCGGCCTACCCCACGATCAACGAGATCTGGCTGCGCCTGCTGGAGACCTACGGCCGCCCCGGAGAGCAGACCCTCAACGGGTTGAGCTGAGCTGTTGCCGGCTCACCCCTGCTGAGTCTTGGCCGCCTCCACGGAGGGGTCCGGCCACCGGCCCGAGCGCACTCCGCGGAAGTAGAGATGGCCCACCACCAGGGAGCCGACGAAGAGGATGATCATCGGGATCAGGACGATGTAGACGTTGCCGGTGGCGACCATGATCGGGATCGCCAGTGCCGTGATCAGTCCACCGCCGAAGAACGGCTCGAAGAACAGCTGCTTATAGCCGAAGGCCTCCAGGGCGGGGGACTCGTCGTAGGGATCGGCCACCCGCAGCAGGACCAGGCCGGTGGCCGTGACGCCCATCGACTGGCCGAAGTCCGCGATGCCGCGCTCCAGCCAGTATTCCGGGATGATCCGCGGGGTGAAGACCAGCAGGACCGTGGTGCAGAAGATGATCCCGGCGATCGAGAGGATCAGGAAGGTCTCCCAGTAGGCGGCGATCGCGTCGAGCGAGATGGTCGCCAGCGCGGCGACGATCAAGATGTCCAGCGCCAGGCCCTGGATGCGCTTCATCGTCTCGTGGTCCAGCAGGTTGGTGTTGCCGGTGCGATCCAGGATCACCTGGATGATCACGCCGCCGATCATGGCCAGCGGGAACAGCGGCACATAGCCCAGGAGGGTGAGGCCTTCCTCGGACAGCGGCGATCCGGGCTGACCCCACAGCTGGTCCTCGATCCAGACCAGCCCTTCCAGGATCAGCCAACCGATGATGATGGCCAGTCCCACCACTGCCACGTGCAGCGTGAGCGGCTCGATCGAGCTGGGTCGCGAGGTCATCCGACCGGTGGAGACGTTCTCGTTGTCGTTGTAGAGTCCGCGCAGCTCGGCCTTGGACTGCTTGGAGACGTCTTTGATCACCCGGGTGCGACCGGTGCGCACTCCCCAGTTGATGACGGAGATGCCGATGATGATGCCGAAGACCAGGCCGACGGTGGCCATGGCCAGGGCGAGGTCTGTGGCCTCGGGGATGCCCATGTCATCGAAGGCTGGCTCCATGCCGGCGGCGGTGCCGTGACCGCCTTCGAAGGCGATCTCCAGCAGCGCGCCGAAGACCGGGTCGACCCCGAGCAGCGGGGAGAGCACCAGCAGTCCCAGCACGATGCCGACCACGTACTGGCCCGAGCCGTAGGCGACACCGATCGAGAGCTGCGGGCCGACGAGCTTGGCGACGCGGACCGGGGACGGAATCCGTGATCCCAGGAACAGGGTCGCGAAGACCACCGAGATCAGCAGGCCCGGCAGCTCGCCCCAGACGTCGTAGATCCCCTGGGTGAACACTCCGCCGTCTTCCAACCACGCCCAGCCGAGCGGCTCGCCGAGGCGCCCGATGACCTGGGGGCCGAGGATGAGTCCGATGAACCCGGCGATGATCGCGCTGGGCAGCAGGAGCTTCTGGAGGAAACGCACCTTGACCCTGGCGTACTTGCCGATCAGCATCACCGCTGCCAGCAGCACGATCGCGAACCCGACTACTTCTGGACTCATCGGATGCCCCTCTCCGAATTGGACCGCCGGAGGCGGTCGTGACTTGGGAAGAAGCACATCACAGATCGTGCGCGCTGGCGAGTGCGGGGGAGGCCGCCCGGTCGAGGGGCCGGGGCCCGGTCCTCAGTGAGTGCGCCGCGGCTGCCGGCGCTGGGCCGCCAGGCGGACCGGCGCGTTGGCGGCGCCGTAGCCGTCATAGGTCCCCACGCGCTGGACCATCTCCAGGAAGAGCCCGCCGATGGTCGGGGTGTAGAAGTGGATGAACTCGCCGTCGGCGTCGCGGTCGTAGAGCAGGTTCAGCCGTTTGAGCTGCGCGAGATAGTCGGTGTCCAGTCCGAAGCGCGCGTGGAGATCCGCGTAGTAGTTGTCCGGGATGGAGAGGAAGCGCAGTCCGCGCTCCTGGGCCCGGCCCGCCAGTTCCACGATGTCCGTGCAGGTCACCGCGATGTGACGCGGGGGCAGCGGGGCGGTGGGCGGGGCCAGGTTCAGCGGCAGCCGCACCGTGGCGTCGGCCGTGCGCATCACCTGGCTGCGCACCAGGCCCTGCGGGCTGGGCACGTTCTCCGGAGTCTGGGCCTGCAGGCCCAGCACGCTGTGGAAGAAGAGCACCGTCTCCTCGAACTCGTGCCAGCGGTAGGAGAGGTTGATGTGGTCCACCGCGTGGGTCGAGTCATGCGCGGGCTGACCGCCTTCGAACTCGGTGACCCAGGTGTCTTCGGCGGGGGAGTCGCTGAAGTAGATGACCGTCCCGTCCGGGGCGCCGAGGGCGCGCAGCTCATGGTCGCCGGCATAGGTCCGGCGGAAGACCACCGGAGCCCCGAGTGCGGCTCCGCGGGCGAGGGCCTGGCCGGCGTCGTCGGCCAGCAGCCCGATCGCGGAGAGGTGCGGATCGGGCTGCTGGCTCTGCTCATTGAGGATGATCCGGGTCGAGCCCATGGTCCAGAGCCGCACCTGTTTGGTCCGATGCTTGCCGCGGAAGGTGAAGCCGAGCTGGTTGAGGGTCTCATCGGCGGTGCCGAGGTCGGAGCCGGTGATCTCCACGAAGTCCACGCTGCGCGGGCTCTGTGCGGAGGGGAGCCGATCGGTGCTCCACCCGTTCGACGCCGAGGCGCGGTCCGCCAGCCAGGTGAGCGACCGGCGCGCGTGGGCGGCGGTGCTGGTGACGTCGGTCTGCCGGAAGGTGTCGTTGAAGACCTCCAGCGAGAGCGGGCCGGTGTACCCGGCCTTGAGCACATGGGTCAGGAATCCGCTGAGGTCGAAGGAGCCCTCTCCGGGGAACAGTCGGTGGTGCCGGCTCCAGGAGAGGACGTCCATGTCCAGCTGGGGGGCGTCCGCGAGCTGGATGAAGAAGATCTTCTCCCCGTCGATGGTCTCGATCTCCGCCGGGTCGTGCCCGCGGGCCAGGATGTGGAAGCTGTCCAGGCAGGTGCCCAGGTTCGGGCGGTCCGCTAGCTGCACCAGCCGCCAGGCGTGGCGGTAGTCGTTGACGTAGCGTCCCCAGGCCAGGGCCTCATAGGCGATCCGGATGCCGTAGCCGGCGGCGAGATCGGCCAGCGCGCCCAGCTGCCGAGCGGCGACGGCGTCGTCGTCGACGGTTGCGGTGCCGGCGTTGCTGCAGACCAGGATGGTGTCGGCGCCCAGTCGGTTCATCAGCTGGAACTTCGCCTCGGCGCGGCGCAGGTTCTCCGCCAGGAGCTCCTCGCTGACGCCCTCGAAGTCCCGGAAGGGCTGAAAGAGATCGATGCGCAGCCCCAGGCGCTGGCACAGTGCCCGGATCTCCTCGGGGGATTCATAGGAGACCGTGAGGTCGGTGTCCATGATCTCGACGCCGTCGAACCCTGCATCGGCGCAGGCCTGGAGTTTGTCGGTGAGGCTTCCGGAGAGGCAGACGGTGGCGATTGAGGTGCGCATAGCGGCAATGTACCAAACATTACATTCGCTGGTCAGTGCTGAGAGGATGGATAGGATCAGAGCATGGATCAGGAGCCCCCCGGAGCGCCCGGCGTCAATCGCAACGAGTTCGTCCGATCGCTCTCCACCGGGCTGCGGGTCCTCGAGTCCTTCACGGCCACGGAGCCGAAGCAGACGCTCTCCGATGTCGCCCGGCGCGCCGGCGTCAGCCGGGCCACCGCCCGCCGCATGCTGCTCACCCTGGTCCAGGAGGGGTACGCGTATGCAGACGGTCGATTCTTCGAGCTGACCCCGAAGGTGTTGGGCCTGGGGCAGGGCTATTGGTCCGGGCGCGGCTGGCACGAGCTGCTGCAGCCCTCACTCGGCGAGCTCTCCGCGAAGCTGACCGAATCCTGTTCGGCCGCACTGCTGCTCGGCGATGAGGTGATGTACGTCTGCCGGGTGCACACCCGCCGGATCATGCGGATCGACCTCGGACTGGGCACCAAGCTGCCGGCACTGGCGACCTCCATGGGGCGGGTGCTGTTCGCCGGCCTGGGGGAGGAGGCGCTCGAGGAGCGTCTGCGCACCGCAGACCGCCGGGCCTATACCGCGCACACCGTCACCGATCCGGGTCGGCTGCGGGAGATCATCGCCAGCGTTCGGACCGAGGGCTATGCACTCGTGGATGAGGAGCTGGAGGAGGGCCTGCGCTCGGTGGCGGTCCCGGTCCGCGACGCGGACGGAAACACCGTGCTCGCGTTGAACACCTCGCTCTCGGCCGGCAGGGAGACCGCGCAGGAATCCCTGGACCGGACGCTGCCGGATCTGCGGCGCTGCGCCGCAGCGGTGGAGGACCTCATCCGCTCCCTCGGCGATGAAGTCCAGCGACTCACCGTGCCGCAGGGCCTCTGAGATTCAGGGTCTCTGAGGTCCCGGGTCTCTGAGGTCCCGGGTCACCGAGCTCAGGGGTCTCCGGGGTCCGGGGGTTTGAGGCTCAACGGCCGTCACCCCTGGAAATGCCGGGCCGAGCAGACTATGCTCATGCCACATAGCGCACAGATGTTTGCATAGCGAACATGCGGCCTGGTGAAGGCCGACGCGCACAAGATCGTGAGCAGGGAGCCGCAATGCAGGATGTCTTCGTCTATCAGGGTCTGCGCACCCCCTTCGGCAAGGTCGGCGGTGCCCTGGCCGGGCAGCGTCCCGATGATCTGGCCGAGCTGGTCATCTCGACCCTCGTGGAGCAGGCCCCGGGGCTGACCCCGGAGAACGTCGGGGAGATCGTCGGTGAGGTGATCTTCGGCAACGCCAACGGCGCCGGTGAGGAGAACCGCAATGTGGCGCGGATGGCCTGGCTGCTCGGCAGGCTGCCGGTGAGCGTGCCTGCCACCACGATCAACCGGCTCTGCGGCTCCTCGCTGGACGCGGCCATCTCCGGTGCCCGGCAGATCGCGCTGGGCGAGACCGACGTGATCCTCGCCGGCGGCGTGGAGTCCATGTCGCGAGCACCCTGGGTGCTGCCCAAGACCGAACGCCCCTTCCCGATGACCAACCTCGAGCTGGTCAACTCCACGCTGGGCTGGCGCCTGATCAACGAACGCATGCCCGCCGAATGGACGGTCTCCCTCGGTGAGGCCACCGAGCAGCTGCGCGAACGCCACGGCATCGACCGGGAACGGATGGACGCGTTCGCCGCCCGCTCCCACGAGCTCGCCGCCCGCGCCTGGGCCGAGGGACACCTCACCGACCTCACCGTGGCGGTGCCCGGCGTGGACCTGACCACCGATGAGACCATCCGGGGCGGTGTCACGGCGGAGAAGCTCGCCGGGCTGCGGACCGTGTTCCGCCGCGAGAACGGCACCGTCACCGCAGGCAACGCCTCTCCGATGAACGACGGCGCCTCCGCCGTCTGGCTCGGCTCCGCCGCCGGCGGCGAGCAGCTGGGTCTGACCCCGCAGGTGCGGATCGCCGGCTGGGCCGCCGCGGCGAATGAGCCGCAGTACTTCGGCTACGCCCCCGTGGAGGCCAGCAACAAGGCGCTCAAGCGCGCCGGGATCGGCTGGGGCGAGGTCGGCGCCGTGGAGCTCAACGAGGCCTTCGCCGCACAGTCCCTGGCCTGCCTGGATGCCTGGGACATCGACCCGGAGATCATCAACGCCTGGGGCGGCGCGATCGCCATCGGCCATCCGCTCGGGGCCTCCGGCACCCGGGTGCTGGCGACGCTGGCGAAGCGGATGCAGCGCGGCGGCGAACGCTGGGGCGTGGCCACGCTGTGCATCGGCGTCGGCCAGGGCCTCGCCGTGGTCCTCGAGAACGCGAACTGATCCCCGTCACCGTCCAGCCCACCCCGCCGACCCGCCCGTCCAGACCACCCAGAACCACGAGGGATGAACCGATGACTGAATTTGTAGACACCGCCGCCGAGGCGGTGGCCAGCGTCCGCGACGGGTCCACCGTCCTGCTCGGCGGATTCGGCAACGCCGGGCAGCCCATGGAGCTCATCGATGCGCTCCTGGAATCCGGCACCACCGACCTCACCGTGGTGAGCAACAACGCCGGCCAGGGAGATCGCGGTCTCGCCCTGCTGATCAAGGAGCGCCGAGTGCGCAAGGTGATCTGCTCCTTCCCGCGGCAGTCCGACTCCTGGCACTTCGACGCGGCCTACCGCGCCGGGGAGCTCGAGCTGGAACTCGTCCCGCAGGGCAACCTCGCCGAGCGGCTGCGCGCCGCCGGAGCCGGCATCGGCGCCTTCTTCACCCCCACCGGCTACGGCACGAGCCTCGCCGAGGGCAAGGAGACCCGCGAGATCGACGGGCGGAACTACGTGCTCGAGCACCCGATCCGCGGCGATGTCGCGCTGATCAAGGCGTTGGCCGCGGACGACGCCGGCAATCTGGTCTACCGCAAGACGGCGCGGAACTTCGGCCCGGTGATGGCCGCCGCCGCCGCGCACACCGTGGTGCAGGTCGCGAAGCTGGTCCCCCGCGGCTCGCTGGACCCGGAGAACGTGGTCACCCCGGGGATCTATGTCGACACCGTGACCGCCCTGACCCCGCGCGAGACACAGGAAGTGGAAGCAGCATGAGCAGCCAGACCAGCCCCGCAAGCCAGACCAGCCATTCCGCCCAGCCCGACGACGCGCCCCAGCCCGGCCAGCCGCTCTCGCGTGAAGACCTCGCGAAGCTCGTCGCCGCCGACATCGCGCCGGGGTCCTACGTGAACCTGGGCATCGGCCAGCCCACCAAGGTCTCGGACTACCTGACGCCCGAGCAGCAGGTCACCCTGCACACCGAGAACGGCATGCTCGGCATGGGACCGCAGGCGCACGGTGATGACATCGACGAAGAACTGATCAACGCGGGCAAGATCCCGGTCACCGAACTTCCGGGAGCCAGCTACTTCCACCACGCCGACTCCTTCGCGATGATGCGCGGCGGACACCTCGACGTCTGCGTCCTGGGCGCCTTTCAGGTCTCGGCCGGCGGCGACCTGGCGAACTGGTCCACCGGGGCCCCCGACGCCATCCCTGCCGTCGGCGGCGCCATGGATCTCGCCATCGGCGCCAAGGAGGTGTTCGTGATGATGTCGCTCTTCGCCAAGGACGGGACGCCGAAGATCGTCGCCGACTGCACCTACCCGGTCACCGGGCTGGGCTGCGTGAGCCGGGTGTACACCGACCACGGGGTGTTCCTGATCGAGACGCACGAGGACGGACCCCGGCTGGTGCTGCGCGAGGCCTACGGCATCGCCCCCGAGGACCTCGTCAAGCGGTTCGACTTCCCCGTGGTGATCGCCGGCTAGGCAGCTGGTATAGTCAACAGCTGTGCCCAGGCGAGGGGGCGACGACGAAGGATCCATTCCTTCTGACGTCAGCCCCGTGATCGACGAGGCGAACTTCCACGAGAACATCACCGCCGCTCACAGCGCGGAGAGCCTGGAATTCACTTGTCGTTGGTGCCTGGATCAATACGAATCCAACCAACGAAGGACAACACCATGGCTGACAAGATCGTCATTCCCGCCACCAAGCGCACCGAGTTCGGCAAGGGTGCAGCCCGCAAGGCCCGCCGCGACGACCTGATCCCGGCAGTGGTCTACGGCCACGGCGAAGACCCCATCCATGTGGTGCTTCCCGGTCACCAGACCCACCTGGCAGTGCGTAACCCCAACGCGCTGATCACTCTGGACATCGAGGGCACCGAGCAGATGGTCATCCCCAAGGCCATCCAGCGCGACATCATCAAGCGCTCAATCGACCACATGGACCTGCTGACCGTGCGTCGCGGCGAGAAGGTCACCGTCGATGTCTACGTCGAGGTCACCGGCGAGCCCGCCGTCGGCTTCGAGTGGATCCTGGAGCAGAACACCGTCTCCGTCGAGGCAGAGGCGACCCACCTGCCCGAGCACGTCACCATCGACATCACCGACCGCGACGAGAACGCGCTGCCGGAGCACATCCAGCTGCCCGAGGGTGTCACGCTGGCCCTGACCGACCTGGAATCCCCGGTCGTCTCCATCCACGAGCCCGTTGAGCAGGACCTGGGCGACAAGGACGAGGCCACCGAGGGCGAGGCCGTCGACGGTGAGACCGCCGAGGGCGAGTCCGGGGAGAACGCCGAAGGCGAAGACAGCTGAACAAGCTGACGCTGAGACTCCACTAGGCTCGAAGCATGGCTTCAGAGACGTGGTTGATAGCGGGACTCGGGAACCCCGGGTCCCGCTATCGTCATACCCGGCACAATATCGGGCACATGGTGCTCGATGAACTCCTCGACCGCATGGACGCGAAGTACACGCGGACCAAGGTCGGGGCCAAAGCCGTCTCGGCCCGACTGGGCCCCGGCGGGCCCAAGGTGGTCTTCGCGATCTCCGAGGGGTATATGAACCTCTCGGGCAAGCCCGTGCGCGGACTCATGGACTACTTCTCGGTCCCCACGCAGAACCTGATCGTGGTCCACGACGAGCTGGACCTCGACTTCGGTCGGGCCAAGCTCAAGCGCGGCGGATCTGAGGGCGGACACAACGGGCTGAAATCCATCACCAGCCACCTGGGCGGAGACCGCGACTATCTGCGGGTGCGCGCCGGCGTGGGCAGAGCTCCTGGACGCATGGACAGCGCCGACTACGTGCTGCAGAAGTTCAGCCCCGCCGAGCAGAAGGAGCTGGGCATCTTCATCTCCCGGCTGGCCGACGCGGTGGAGCTGCTGATCTCCGACGGCCTCCCGGCCGCCCAGAACGCGGTGCACTGAGCCTCGAGGACGTCCTGCAGCGGGGAGCCGAGGGGTTCTCTTTCCTGAACGAACGCCTAGTATAGTGTGACTTCTTGGCGCAAGGATGGTTATGGATCCCGAGGAACTTCGTGTGGCTGACTTGCCTAAGCTGGAGGTCAACGGCGTGGTGGGCGATTCCATTGCCCGGACCATTCGGGTCCTGAGCTCGCAGCGGCGCCTGCAGACCCTGCTCGACGCCAGCAATGTGGTCGCCAGCGACCTGGATCTGGAGCGGGTGCTGCGCCGCATCGCGGAGGAGGCCCGCACGGTCGCCGACGCCCAGTTCGCGGCGCTCGGCGTCATCGCCGCGGACGGTCACCTCGAGCGATTCATCCACGTCGGGATGCCGCGGGACATCGCCGAGCAGATCGGCGATCTCCCCGCAGGCCACGGGGTCCTGGGTGCCGTGATCGAGAGCCGGAACCCGATCCGACTGACCGACCTCACGACCGACCCCCGGGCCGTCGGCTTCCCCGCCCACCACCCCGCGATGACCAGCTTTCTGGGAGTCCCGATCACGATCCGCGGCGAGACCTACGGGAACCTCTACCTCACGAACCGCGCCGACGGTCCGTTCACCGCGGAGGACGAGGAGCTGGTCACGGCCCTGGCCGCCACGGCCGCCACCGCGATCAACAATGCCCGACTCTACGAGGAGGCTCGCCGCGCGCAGCAGCTGAGCGCCATTCTGGGCGACGTGACCTCGGCGCTGCTCGCCTCGGAGAGCATCGACGTCTTCGGGGTGCTCGCCCACGGCGTCGTGACCTTGACCCAGGCGGACTTCGCCGCGATCGTGACCTCCGACGACGTCGGTGACGAGATGTTCGTGGACACCGGCCGCGGGCAGGGCGCGTCGCTGGTCGAGGGCGAGGTGCTGCCCTGGGTCGACTGCGCGGTGTCCCGCGCGATGGAAGGCGAGGCCAGCATCTCGCCGCCGGAGCGAACCGATGAACAGGCGTTCGGCGGTCTCGTGCCGGACGCCTCGGTGATCGCCGTTCCGCTGGTCGTCTCGGGGGACCGGATCGGCGCGATCTGCGCGACGCGGGCCGCCGAGCGTCCGGCGTTCCACGCCGGTGACCTCACGCTGCTCTCGGACTTCGCCACCCAGGCCGGCCTGGCGGTGGCGCTGTCCTGGGCCCGAGCGGATCGGCAGCGACTCTCCGTCATCGAGGACCGGGCGCGCACCGCTCGGGATCTCCATGACCACGTGATTCAGCGGCTCTTCGCCACCGGCCTCGGACTTCAGGCCTTCGCCTCGGCCCACCCCCGCCATGCAGGGACTATCGACCGCCATGTCGTGGAGATCGACGCCGCGATCGAGGACATCCGCAATGCGATCTTCACCCTGCGCACCCGCAAGACCGCCCGGACCACGCGACACCGGCTCCTCGACGTGGTCACCGAACTCTCGGCCGGACTCGGGCTCGCGCCGCAGGTCACCTTCACGGGTCCGGTGGATGCCGACATCAGGGGCGGGCTCGCCGACGACGTCGTCGCGGTCCTGCGTGAGACGGTCAGCAACGTGACCCGTCACGCCAAGGCCACGGCGGTGTCCATCGAGGTGCAGGCCGCCGAGTCAGGGATCACGGTCATCGTGGAGGACGACGGCGTCGGACTCTCGGCCTGTGGCAAGGCCGAGAGCGGAACCGCGAATCTCCGGGCGAGGGCCCGGGCCCGCGATGGCATCTTCGAGCTGACGCCGAGGCGGACCGGGGGTGTGCGGGCCCGCTGGCACGTCCCTTTCGAAGGTGAGGATGAACGATGATACGGGTGTTCCTCGTCGATGACCACGAGATCGTGCGGCGCGGCCTCGCCGCGCTCATCGACGCCGAATCAGGCCTGAAGGTGGTGGGGGAGTCCGGGACCGTGCGCGGGACGCTCGAGCGGGTGGAGGCCACGCGCCCCGACGTCGTCGTGCTGGACGTGCACCTGCCCGACGGCACCGGGATCGACCTGTGCCGCAGCGTCCGGTCCGCGCACCCGGAGATCTCGTGTCTGATGCTCACCGCCGACGATGATGAGAGCGCCAGCGTCGCGGCGGTGATCGCCGGGGCCTCGGGGTACGTGCTCAAGACCATCCGGGGCGGACACCTGGTGGAGGCCATCGAGCGGGTGGCACGGGGAGGGAGTCTCATCACCCGGTCCCTCGCCGAGCGGGTGCGCAGCGACCTCTCCGCCCAGGCCAGGCACGAGCCGCGTCCAGGGGTGAGCCTCACGCTGCGTGAGCAGCAGGTGCTGCGGCTGATCACCGAGGGACTGACCAACAGGCAGATCGGACAGCGACTGGGTCTCGCGGAGAAGACCGTGAAGAACTACGTCTCCGGGCTGCTGGCCAAGCTCGGGATGCAGCGCAGGACTCAGGTCGCCGCGTTTGGGGCCGCCACCCACGGCCGGGATCTACACAGCTGAGAAGCGGACCTTGCGGGCCTCGCAGGGGTGCGGTAGGACCTATGGCCCTACAGGGTTCCGACCTCGAGGGGAGAGGCTGGATCCAGCGCGCACCACCGCGGGCGACATGAAGGGAATCCAGCTGTGATCATCGCTACAAGAACTCGGTCTGACAACAAGATCCACTCGCTCGTCCTCGCCGAGCTCGAGTGGACGCCAGAGGTCGACGCCTCCCAGGTCCAGGTCGAGGTCGAAGCCGGAATCGTCACACTGTCCGGGGAGGTCGGGGACTACTTCGAGTACCTCGCAGCCTCACGCGCCATGCGCCGAGTCCACGGCATCGCCGCGGTGTTCAATCGGCTGACCGTGATCCCACGATCCGCGAGATGGGTCACCGACGCCGATATCGGGCGCGTGGCTGAACGCGTGCTGACCTGGTCCGCGAACATCCCTGGCTCGGTCAGGTCCACGGTGGAGGCCGGATGCGTCACGCTCACCGGGCAGGTCGACTGGCACTTCCAGCGGGAAGCCGCAGAACGAGCGGTGGAGAACATCCGGGGCGTGCACACCGTGCGCAATGAGATCACCCTGATCCCACGTCCCGTCGCGGAGGACGCGGCGGAACAGATCAGGAGCGCCCTGTTCCGCAACCCGCAGCTCGACGCCGGCCACATCGGCGTCTCGGTCCTGGGAAACACCGCGGTGCTGACCGGGTACGTGAAGTCGCTGGTGCAGAAGACCCAGGCCGGTGCCGTGGCCTGGTCCTCACCCGATGTCACCACCCTCGACAACCGTCTCAACGTGCGCCCCTATTGAGGCGCGAGCCCTGATTCACGCGGGCCGGACGGCGCGGCGGCTCCGCCTCAGACCAGGATCACGATCAGAGCCAGAAGAGTAAGCGACGATGCACGAGAATCTCGCCCGCTTCGACCCGCTGGCCGGGCTGGAGAGTCTGCGTCGTGACCTGTTCGACGCCGGCATGTTCCGCGGCCTGCACGGAGCGACGAGGACACCACCAGACGGTATGTGCTCCGCGAGAGCAGCACCAGCTTCTATCGCAGCGTGGATCTGCCCGAGCAGGCGCTGGAGCAGCAGATCACTGCGGCCTTCGACGACGACGTGCTGAGCGTGGCCGTTCCGCTCAAGCCGGGGACGCGTCCCCAGCCGGTCCCGATCACCAACGGACACTCCACGAGCTGACTCCGGCACGACCAGCAACCGCGACGCGAAAGGGGGCATGATGTTCGACTGGCTCTATTTCTGGAACCTCATCTGGTCCTTCTTCACGCTGCTCTCCCTCGTGTTCGTCCCGGTGTTCATCGTGATGATCTACTTCGCGACCCGGGAGCCCAGAGCTCGCCGGGGCTCGCCGAGCTCTCCGCGGTCCGACGCTCCGGCAGCCGGCCCGGTGGGGGAGAACCCCACGCGGAGGGCCGCATGAGCTGCGGATCGAACTCCAGGCTCACGCGGCCCTCGCCGACTGGTGCTCGCGGATCAGCCGCGGCTGGAGATCCAGGCGCTGACCTCGCGGGCCTGCAGATCCACGAACTTGCGCATATAGGGCTCAGCGGCCGCCTTGATCTTCTTGCCGATGATCGGGATGTTGACGTTGACGTCGCCCCGGACCGTGGAGAGGGTCTCGGAGGCTCCACGCACATGCAGATTCTGCGCAGACTGCGCCGAGACCGGAGCGGAGGCGATCTTCACGGCCGTGTCCGCGCGACGTGAACCGGCCACATCGGGTGCACCCCAGGAATGCGTGACGCGCACCGTGACCTCACCCTTGATGACCTTCTTGGCGATCTCCGGAAGCTTCTCGGCCGACATCGACTGCTCGGTGACGATCTCGAAGGGGCCGTCCAGCGGGCCGACGACCTCGAAGCTGATCAGCTTCGCCCCGACCTTCTTGGACAGGTGCTCATTGAAATCTCGGTCGGCGTAGGCCTCGATGATGTCCTGCGCGCTGTGCGGAATCACGAGCTCTGATTCAAGTGCCACTGATGGTCTCCTCGTTGACGTCTTGCTGAAGGCGTTCTGCGACGGCGGTCACGGAACCTACCCATTGTAAAGTGGCTCATCGCAGATGAGGGTGTAGTAGCGGTCTGAAGCCACCAGTGTCTAGCAATGATCTGGTGATGTAGTGAGCGAGATTCCGGAACCCCAGAGCCGTGCCACGCAGGTGCTCGAGCCGTCCGTTGAATCTCCTATGTCTGTCAAGCCCCGGTGAGCTCATTCTGAGCGGCGGTGTTGAGGCGGCGGTAGATGTCGCGGGCGAGGTAGCGCTTGAGGCAGCGACGGATCTCCCGGAGGGTGCGCCCTTCGGCGGTACGGCGCTCGACGTAGGCGCGGGTTCGCGGGTCCATTCGCATGCGGGTGACGACGGCCATGTGGAGTGCTCGGTTGAGGCGCCGGTCGCCACCCCGGTTGATCCGGTGCCGGACGGTGTTGCCCGATGACGCGGGGATGGGGCTGGTTCCAGCGAGGCTGGCGAACGCGGACTCGGATCGAATGCGGC
>NZ_PVTY01000004.1 GCF_003003175.1 Nesterenkonia sandarakina
CACACCTGGGCCGCATTCGATCCGAGTCCGCGTTCGCCAGCCTCGCTGGAACCAGCCCCATCCCCGCGTCATCGGGCAACACCGTCCGGCACCGGATCAACCGGGGTGGCGACCGGCGCCTCAACCGAGCACTCCACATGGCCGTCGTCACCCGCATGCGAATGGACCCGCGAACCCGCGCCTACGTCGAGCGCCGTACCGCCGAAGGGCGCACCCTCCGGGAGATCCGTCGCTGCCTCAAGCGCTACCTCGCCCGCGACATCTACCGCCGCCTCAACACCGCCGCTCAGAATGAGCTCACCGGGGCTTGACAGACATAGGAGATTCAACGGACGGCTCGAACACCTGCGCGGCTCCGCACTCGGGTTCCGCAACCTGACCAACTACATCGCCCGAAGCCTGCTCGAGACCGGCGGCTTCAGACCCCAACTCCTACACCCCCGATTGGGATGAGCCGCCAACCTGGCCATGAGCCTATGCCGGGCGCCTTGGAACGCGGAGCGGGGACAGTGACGGCACTGGTGGAGCGGCTGATCCACCGACGGGGCACGCCGGTGGACGCCTCGACCCTGGAGCTCGCCGCGGTGAAGCTGCGACCTCAGGATTTCGTCTTCCTGGTGCTCGTGGGCTCGGTGGTGGGGTTCGCGCTCGGCCTGCTGCTCAGCGGAGTGCTGCTCGCCATCTTGCTCGCCGCAGTGGTGCCGCTGGGCGCGAAGATCCTGCTGGGGCTGCGGATCTCCAAACGCCAGAAACAGTTCGCCGACCAGCTCGACGATTCGCTGCAGCTCATGGCCTCGAACCTGCGCGCCGGGCACAGCCTGCCGAAGGCGCTGTCCTCGGTTGCGAGAGAAGCGGAGAGCCCCACCTCAGATGAATTTGTGCGGATTGTCAACGAGACTCGGGTGGGACGCGACCTCGGTGTCGCGCTGGACATGACCGCCGCTCGAATGGCGAACGAGGACTTCTCCTGGATCACCCAGGCGATCGCGATCAACCGCGAGGTCGGCGGAAACCTCGCCGAGGTGCTCGACGGCGTGGCCAACACCATCCGTCAGCGCAACGAGATCCGCCGCCAGGTGGCTACGCTCAGCGCCGAGGGTCGACTCTCGGCACTGATCCTGATGGTGCTTCCCTTCGGGCTCGCGGGATTCCTGCTGATGAGCAACCCCGGGTATCTCGCCCCCTTCACCGAGACCACGCTCGGCTACGGCCTGATGATCCTCGCCGTGGTGATGCTCACCATCGGGGGACTGTGGTTGCGCAAAGTTGTGGAGATCAAGTTTTGAACCCGGCGACGACACCGGTGGTTCTTGCCGCGACCTGCGCCGCGTTCGCAGTGGGGATGGCGGTCTGGCTCATCTGGACCGCGCTGGATCCCACTCGACGCCGGGTCCGCGAGAACCTGCGCCGCGCGGGCGTCACCTTGGTCGCGAGCGCGGACGGTGAGGGTCAGCGTGATCCCGGCTTCTCGCTCGCCTCGCTGGCCAGAAGAACAACGCCTCCAGCCATCGTGAAGACTCTGGACAGACAGCACGCCCTGGCCGGACGCCCCGCCGCATGGACGGTGGAGAAGCTCCTGGCGCTGAAGCTGGTGTGGCTCGTGGCGGCCATAGTGGTCAGCACGCTCATTCTCTTATCGGGGCCGCCCCCGCTCTTGGTGCTGATGACGTTGGGCGTCTCAGTGGTGGGCTATTTCCTTCCGGAGCTGCTGCTCAACAGCGAGGGGACCAAGCGCAACCAGCAGATCGAGCTCGAGCTCGCCGACACCCTGGACCAGATGATGATCGCGCTGGAAGCCGGGTTGGGATTCGACTCTGCGATGGCGCGCGCGGCGCAGAACGGCAAAGGGCCGCTGGCCAATGAGCTGGTCCGCACGCTGCAGGACATCCAGATGGGCAACTCGCGCCGGCAGGCCTTTGAAGCCCTGACTGTCCGCACCACGGTCGTGGATCTTCGCCGTTTCGTCCGTGCCGTGATCCAGGCGGACGCCTATAGGGTCTCGATCGCCGGTGTGCTGCGGACCCAGGCGGATGAGATGCGGCTCAAGCGGCGCCAGCGCGCGGAGGAGAAGGCTCAGAAGATCCCGGTGAAGGTCCTGGCACCGCTGATGCTGTTCATCCTGCCGGTGATCTTCATCGTGGTCATGGGGCCAGCCGCGATCAACATCGTCGACTCCTTCAGTGGCATGTGATGAGTGAACCCTTCGTGATCCCACTGGCGACGGCGCTGTTCGCCGCACTCCTGGGCTGGCAGCTCACTCCCGTCCTGCGCCCCTTCCTCGAAGGCGATTCCGAGAAAGTCGGAGCCCTCCTGCGGGTGCCCGTCGCGGCGCTGGCCGCCCTGTCGGGACTTGGGGCCGCGAACCTAGCACAGAGCGCCGCCGAGCTGGTGGCCTTCGCCGCCGTCGGAACCGGATGCTCGCTATTGGTCGTGATCGATCTGATGGTGCGTCGGCTGCCCGACGTTCTGGTCGCAGGGACGACTGTCGCCCTGCTGGCTCCCCTTGCGGTGGCAGCAGCCATGTCAGATGAATGGTCTGCGTTCGGCCGGAGTCTGTTCGCCGCCGTCGTCCTTCTCCTCGGGTATTTCCTGCTGGCGCTGATCGCTCCTGCGGGGCTGGGGCTGGGCGACGTGAAGTTCGCTTTTCTGATCGGCGGGTTCCTGGGCTGGTTCGGTTGGTCTCACGTGGCAGTCGGCACGGTGCTGGGATTCGTCATCAATGGGGCCATCGCGCTCATGGTGCTGCTGAGTAGGCGTGGTAGTAGAGACACGCAGATTCCTTTTGGGCCGTCCATGGTGCTTGGCACGATCTGCGCGTTGGTGTTCCTGCGGTGACTGCAAAGACCGACGTCTCGCAGCCGTTTGTGACGGAGTGCGGACCAGAGGAGTACTGGTGACACTCGGTCAATAGCCCGTCATTTCGAACCACGCAGAATTGTGACACAGGCTTTCGGACTGCGATTTCTCGGTATCACTGCACCTCAGGTCGTACCTGGTGATTCTTGCGGGGCCTGGTGACAAGAGTTGGCTTGTGGATCTTAGGTTCGCCCCGTAATCTCAGCAATAAGTGACCCAGATCTCCCGTTTCGAAAAGAGTGAAGAATCTGTTGGGCCTTATGCGAACGACTAGGTTCGATCGGCAACAATTGAATTCCTTTCTGGGGGAAAAATGAATAAGACGACCGGCTCGGCTCGCTCTGCGTCAGCAGCCCAGCGGCCTCACTTCACCGCACAGGCGAGGCTGCTCTTGGCAGTCTTGCTGGCCTCGTTCTTGGCGATGGCAGTCACCTTGTCCTATTCATCAGTCGCGTCGGCGGTGACCACACCGGGTGTGGGGCTGGGAACCGCCGGGTCGTATTCCGTACTTGGTGGACAGACTGTCACCAACACGGGGACCACCACCCTCAGTGGAGCGCTCGGTGTGAGCCCCGGAACAGCCGTGACCGGTTTCACCGCTGAGCAGGAGAACGCCGCGAACGTGGGCGGCGCCGCCGCTCAGCCCCAGGCTGATGCCAGCACCGCCTATGGCGTCCTGGCGGCGCAGGAATCGGACGCGGATCTCACTGGCCAGGACCTCGGGGGTCTTTCCCTCGTGGGAGGCGTCTACTCAGCCTCGAGCTCCATGGCGCTGACGGGAACGCTTACCCTCGATGGCGGAGTCGAGGACGGAGGCGTCTCCGATTCCGTCTTCATCTTCCAGGCTGGTTCCACCTTGAACGCGGCTACGGGAAGCGATGTCGTGCTCACCGGAGGCGCTCAGGCCTGCAACGTCTATTGGCAGGTGGGAAGCTCCGCGACGCTGGGCACAGGATCCAACTTTGTGGGGACGATCATCTCGTTGGCCTCGATCTCGGTTCAGACCAACGCGACGGTGCAGGGCCGGGCACTTGCACTCTCGGCAGGATCGGTGACCTTGGACAGCAACGTCTTCACGGACGCGAGTTGTGCCGCGGCTCCGCCGACTGACACCGGATCGCCGACCCCGACCCCTGATGCCGGGTCACCGACCCCGACCCCCACCGAGTCCTTGGTACCGACCGAGGTCCCCACCGAGTCGGAGTCACCTGAGGCGAATCCGACAGAGTCGCGGGGCGGTCCAGATTCCCGCACTGGCTCGGATACACCGGACGGCTCGGATTCCCCACCGGATCTGGCGTTCCAGCAGGATCCGACAGCGACTCAGGCGAAGCTGTCGCTGATCAGTCAGATCTCCCGGCCACCGGGCCCGGCGCGCTGACCAGCGTACTGGTCGGGCTGAGCGCGCTCCTGCTCCTGGGTGGCGCCGCGCTGCTGATCATCCGGCACCAGCGGTCACACTCGACCGACTAGTTCAACCCCGGACCTGACGCCTGGTCCAGGCAGCAGAAGGGCCCGATCTCGGAACCCGGTGGATGCAATCACCAGGGGCCAAGATCGGGCCCTTCTACGTGTCCTGCGATGCGGCCTCAGCCCCTGCGCAGAGTCAGGATGAGGAGAACGCCGCATCGAAGGCGGCATCCGAGGGTTCAAACGCGTTGGCCCGCACAAACTCCAGAGCCTGGGGTGCTCCGACCAAACGGTCCATGCCGGCGTCCTCCCATTCGACCGAGAGCGGACCGGTGTAGCCGATGGCGTTGAGCATCCGGAAGGCATCCTCCCACGGCACGTCTCCGCGTCCGGTGGAGATGAAGTCCCAGCCGCGTCGCGGATCGGCCCAGGCCAGATGCGAGGACAGCCTTCCGTTGCGCCCGTTGAGCCGCTTCTTCGTGTCCTTGCAGTGCACGTGATAGATCCGGTCCTGGTAGTCCCAGAGGAACGCCACCGAATCCAGGTCCTGCCACACCATGTGGGACGGATCCCAGTTCAGCCCGAAGGCCGATCGATGTCCGATGGCTTCAAGCGTGTGCTGGGTCGTCCAGTAGTCATAGGCGATCTCGGAGGGATGCACCTCGTGGGCGAACCTCACCCCCACCTCGTCGAAGACGTCGAGGATCGGGTTCCACCGGTCGGCGAAGTCTCGATACCCGGCCTCCACCAGCTCCTCGGAGGCGGGAGGGAACATCGCCACGTACTTCCAGATGGCAGAGCCGGTGAAGCCTGTCACGGTCTTGACCCCCAGGCGGGCGGCGGCCCGCGCGGTGTACTTCATCTCCTCAGCCGCCCGCTGCCGCACCCCCTCCGGGTCTCCGTCACCCCAGATGTGATCGGGCAGGATGTCCCGGTGGCGGGCGTCGATCGGGTCGTCACAGACGGCCTGGCCGCGCAGATGATTCGCGATCGTGTAGACCTTCAGTCCGTTCTTCTCCAAGATGTCCAGGCGGTCCTTCACATAGGCATCGTCCTCCGCCGCCCGCCGTGGGTCTAGGTGATCCCCCCAGCAGGCGATCTCCAGGCCGTCGTAGCCCCATTCGCCGGCGAGCCGGGCGACCTCCTCGAAGGGCAGGTCGGCCCATTGTCCGGTGAACAGCGTGACTGGTCGTGCCATGGTCTTCAGCTCCGTTCCTGATCGTGGATCTCGGTCCATTGGTGGGATGCCCCGCTCGAGTGTTGGATCGCCTCCAGCACCCGCTGCACGTGGAGTCCGTCCTCGAAGGAGGGCCGCGGGTCCTCCCCGGCGGCGATCCCACGCACCAGATCCACCACCTGATGGGTGAACCCATGTTCGTAGCCCAGCCCGTGGCCTGGCGGCCACCAGGACTCGAGATACGGGTGCTCCGGTTCGGTGGCCAGGATCCGGGTGAATCCCGAAGTCCGCGCCGGTTGAGTCGCATCGTAGTAGTGCAGGACGTTCATGTCTTCGAAATCGAAGCTGACCGCCCCCCGAGATCCTGAGATCTCGATGCGCAGCGCATTCTTCCGACCCCATGCGAAGCGCGAGGCCTCCAGGATCACCGGGGCTCCCGAGGTCAGCCGGGCGGTGACCAGCGCGGCGTCGTCCACCGTCACCGGACCCATCCCGACGGCGCCGGGCTCCTCGACCGCGGTGCCGAGACCGCCGCCGAGTCCACCCCCGCTGCCACCGATGCCCCCCGCCGCGACGGCGACCTTGGCGGCGAGCGGACGTTCCGCGACGATGGTGTCGAGCATCCCGGAGACCCCGGCGAAGCGCTGACCGGTGAGGAAGTAGGTCAGATCCACGATGTGGGCTCCGATGTCTCCCAGCGCCCCGGATCCCGCCCGGGTCTTGTCCAGCCGCCAGGACAGCGGTGCGGTCTCATCGCCGAGCCAGTCCTGCAGGTACTGGGCACGCACCTGTCGCACCTCACCGATCCGACCTTCGGCAATGAGCTCCTGCGCCAGCTTCAGTGCCGGCACCCGGCGGTAGGTGAAGCCCACCATCGCGTGGACGCCCTGGGCTCGGGCACGGTGGGCGGTGTCGTTCATCCGCTGCGCCTCCGCGACCGAGTTGGCCATCGGCTTCTCCACCAACACGTGCTTGCCGGCTGCCAGTGCCGCCTCGGCGATTTCCGCGTGGGTGTCGCCCGGGGTGCAGATGTCGATCAGATCGACATCCTTGCGCTCGAGCACCCGACGCCAATCGGTGGCGGATTCGACCCAGCCCAGCCGCTGCGCGGCCTGTTTGCTCCGCTGCGCGTCACGACCGACCAGCACCCGCATCCGCGGCTCCATCGGAAGGTCGAAGAACCGCGAGGCGGACCGCCAGGCCTGAGAGTGGACCCGGCCCATAAAGGCGTGTCCGATCATGGCCACGCCCAGACGTGGCTTCTCCAGTTCAGCCATGGCCGCGGCTCAGGACTCGAAGGCGTCGGGCAGGTACTGGTCCACGTTCTCTTCAGTGACCACCGGGGCGTAGAGCTGGATCTCGCGAGGAACGTCGCTCTGCACCAGGTCTCCCATGGCGCGACCCTGGGCGAGTAGCCGGGCCAGGCGGACACCGTCAGCGGCCTGGGAGGCCGGATACACGACCGTCGCCTCCACCACGGAATCCCCGGACTCGATCTCCCGCATCATGTTCGCCGAACCGGCACCGCCGACCATGAAGAACTCGTCACGCCCGGCGTTCTCGATGGCGGCGAGGACACCGACGCCCTGATCGTCGTCGTGGTTCCAGATGGCATCGATCTCCGGTGCTGCCTGCAGCAGGTTCGCGGCGGCACTCTCCCCTCCGGCGACCGTGAAGTCGGCCGCGACGCGGTTGTCGACCTCGAGGCCGCAGTCGCTGAGGGCCTGTTCGAAGCCTTCACTGCGATCCTGGGTGAGCGGCAGCGAGTCGATGCCGGCGATCTCGGCGACGACGGCATCTTCCTGGTCGCCGAGCTGTTCACAGATGTAGTTGCCTGCGGAGACGCCCATCCCGTAGTTGTCGCCGAGGATCGTGGTGCGTGCCGCGAAGGGGCTGGAGAATTCGCGGTCGACGTTGACCACGGGGATGCCGGCCTCCATCGCCTCGGTGGCGATCTCGGTCAGGGCCGCGCCGTCGAAGGGAAGGACCACGATCGCATCCACCCCGTCATTGATGAACTGTTCGATGTGGCTGATCTGCTCGTTGACATCATCAGTGCCTTCCGAGACCCGCAGATCGATGTCCTCGAAATCCTCGCCCTGGGCCTGGGCACCCTCCGTGATGGCGCCGATCCATCCGTGGCCGGCGGCGGGGCCGGAGAATCCGATGACGACCTCTTCGCCAGGTTCGGCGTTGTCACCGGCTGGCTCGGCGGCGGCCGCTGATCCGGCGTCGTCCTCGGACTCGACCTCCTCGGGGTCATTGGAGAGACAGCCGCTCACCAGCAGGGTGGCTGAGATGAGCGCGGCGGCCGAGAGATAGCGGGGGGTGAAGCGAGACATGGTTCCTCCTGGTGAGAGTTGATCAAGCGGTGCGGAGTGATTGCGGTAGGCGGGTGGTGGGCTGTCTCTATCTGGTCCGGTGCGCCGAGAAGCGCTGCTGCAGCAGGACTGCGGCGACGATGATGGCGCCGCTGACCACTGCCTGGACCGACGAATCGAGGTTGTTCTGGACGAAGACGTTGGTGAGCACGGCGAAGACCAGGACGCCGAGCACGGTGCCGAAGATGGTGCCGCGTCCACCGGCCAGCAGCGTGCCGCCGATGACGACGGCGGCGATCGCGTCCAGCTCGTAGAGGTAGCCGTGGGTGGAGGAGCCTGATGTGGTGCGGCTGATCATCATGACTGCCGCGATGCCGGCACAGAGACCGGCGAGGGTGTAGACCATCACCAGGTGACGATTGACCTTGATGCCGGCCAGCCGGGCGGCCTCGGCGTTTCCACCGACCGCGATCGTGCGCCGTCCGAAGGTGGTCCGGTTCAGCACGAACCAGCCGGCTGCCGCGACGATCAGGAACATCCAGACGATGATCGAGATGCCAAGGAAGTCCCCGCGGAAGACGTCGTTGAACTCCTGCACATTGACGATCTGGGTCTGCCGCCCGGAGATCAGCTCCGCGAAGCCTCGGGCAGCGACGAGCATCGCAAGCGTCGCGATGAACGGCACGACTTTTCCGTAGGCGATGATCACCCCGTTGATCACTCCTGCGGCGGCTCCGACGGCCAGCGCGGTGAAGAACATCACCGACCAGTGGATGTCTGTGGCCATGGCCTGGGTCCCCAGCGTGGTCGCCCAGATCGTGGCCAGTCCCATCACGGAGCCGACCGAGAGGTCGATGCCACCGGAGGTGATCACGAAGGTCACCCCGATGCTGATCACGCCGATCACAGCCGCCTGCTGCAGGATGACCATCAGGTTCGCCACACTGAGGAAGCGGTCGCCGCCGGTGATCACGCCCAATGCGATCAACGCCCCGAGGGCGAGGACCAGACCCAGGCTGTGTCCGAGGCTGAGCTTCGACCCCGCGACGGCCTTGGTGGACTTGTCCTCGACCGGGCTGAGGTCCCGACGCGGGGTCTCTTCATCGGCAGGGATTCCGGCGGGGGAGCCGGTTGCTGTCGTCTCACTCATCGGTGAGCTCCTTCCATCACAAGATCAAGCACCTGGTGTTCGTCCATGTCCTTGGATGCTCCGGTGTGGACCACCCTGCCGTCGGCGACGACGAGGACTCGATCGGCGAGCCCCAGGACCTCCTCGATCTCGCTCGAGACCATCAGCACTGCCGTGCCCTGCCGACTGAGCTCCCTGACCAGCCCGTAGATCTCTGCCCGGGCTCCGACGTCGACGCCGCGGGTGGGCTCATCCAGCAGCAGCACCTCGCATCCATGCACCAGCCAGCGGGCGAGCATCGCCTTCTGCTGGTTTCCGCCCGAAAGTGTGCGGATGTTGCGCTGGACGTCGGCGGGGGAGAGGTGCAGCGCCTCGGCCTGCTCGCGCGCCGCTGCGCGCTCTGCGCGTTCGTTGAGCAGGCCCGATCGGGCGAAGCGCGCAAAGGTGGAGAGGGTGATGTTGCGATAGATCGGCTCGTCCAGCAGCAGCCCCTGGCTCTTGCGCTCCTCGGGGGCGAGTCCGACCCCATGGCTGACCGCATCGGCGATGGAGCCGCGGCGCAGCTTCTTGCCCTTCACCCGGACCTCGCCGGCGGTGGCTCGGCGAGCTCCGTAGATGGTCTCGAGGATCTCCGAGCGGCCCGCACCCACCAGACCAGCCAGGCCGACGACCTCGCCGGGGCTGACCTCGAAGGACACCGGATCGAAGACTCCCTCGATGCTGAGTCCATCAACCTCCAGCAGCGGCTGGTCGCTGGTCGGCCCGACGGCGGTGCCGCCGAAGTCGGAGATGACCTCGTGGCCGGTCATCAGGGAGATGAGCTCTCGGGTCGGAGTGTCTTCGACCTCGAGGCTGGTGGCCACGGTGCGTCCGTCCTTGAGCACCGTGATCCGGTCCCCGATCCGCCGAATCTCTTCGAGACGATGCGAGATGTAGACCACAGCGACGCCCTGGTCCCGCAGCGCTCGCACGACGCGGAAGAGGTTCTCCACCTCTTCGGGGTCCAGGACCGCGGAGGGTTCGTCCATGATGATCAGCTGCGCATCATGGGAGAGCGCGCGCGCCATCGAGACGATCTGTTTCCCGGCCGCCGGTAGGCGTCCGACCTCGCGCTGGGCGGGGATCTCGGGGTGCCCCAGGCGGCGGAGCAGATCGCGGGTGCGCTCCAGGGCGGTGCCTCGGCGCAGCACGCCTCCGGAGCTGAGTTCATGGCCGAGGAAGATGTTCTCCGCGACGCTGAGCCCGTCGACGACGTCGAGCTCCTGGTACATCGTGGAGATGCCCAGGCGCAGCGCGGCCATCGTCGTCGGGATGGTGACCTCCTCGCCCTTCCAGAGGATCTCGCCCTTGGTGGGCTGGTGGGCTCCGGAGAGCACCTTGATCAGAGTTGATTTGCCGGCGCCGTTCTGACCCAGCAGGCAATGGACCTCACCGGCGCGAATCTGAAGATCGACGCCGTCGAGGGCCTTCGCGCCGGGGAAGTGTTTGATGATTCCTCGCATCCGGAGGAGCTCGGATCCACCATTTTGTGTGACCATGCTCACAATTTAGGCGGTACTTCTGTCGAGTGTCAATCAAAAGTCGACGGTCAGTTTGAAAACTTTCGGACTCTCAGTGACTGAAGCAGGGGTGGTTTACTTATCCCATGGCCTACGTCACCGTGATCGATGAGCAGAACAGCGCGGCCGCCGGCCCGGCAGCTAACGCCCTCCCCAACAGCGCGGGAGCACTGTTCCAGCTGCTGCGGGACGGGACCCCGCGGACTCGGTCTGACCTGACCGCGATGACGGGATTCGCCCGATCCACCATCTCCGCCCGGGTGGAGGAGCTTCTGGACTCCTCGCTGATCCGACCCGCGGGGGAGAACTCCTCCACCGGCGGCCGGCCGCCGAGCACCTTCAGCTTCAACCCCGATGCCCGGTCGGTGCTGGCCGTGGACCTGGGCGGCACCCATGCGCGGATCGCCGTGACGGATCTGGCTGCCCGGGTCCTGGCGGAGAAGGAGCAGGAGCTCGACATCACCCGCGGCCCGGTGGCCGTGCTCGATGCGGTGGGAGCGATCGCCATGGAGCTGCTGCAGGAGGCGGGCCGCAGCCCGGAGGACCTGCTGGGCGTCGGGGTGGGCGTGCCGGGCCCGGTGGAGTTCGCCACCGGCCGGCCGATGAGCCCGCCCATCATGCCCGGCTGGGACCACTTCGACATCCCCGGACATCTGCGCCAGTGGTTCCCGGGCCCGATCATGGTGGACAACGACGTCAACGCCATGGCCCTGGGGGAGCATGCGGTGACCTACCCCGGCGTCGCGAACATGATGTTCGTCAAGGTCGCCACCGGCATCGGCTCTGGCATCATCAGCGACGGCCGGCTGCAGCACGGCGCTCAGGGAGCAGCCGGGGACCTCGGCCACATCGCGACCCCCGACGGCGACACCACCCCGTGCACCTGCGGGAACTCCGGCTGTCTGGAGGCGGTGGCCTCGGGGCCGGCGATCGCGGCGCAGCTGCGCGAAAGCGGCTTCGACGTGCCGCATCATGCAGCGATGCTGGAGCTGGTGCGTTCTGGTGACTTGGAAGCGCTGCGCACCGTGCGTCAGGCGGGGCGGCAGGTCGGCTCGGTGCTGGCCGGCTGCGTGAACCTGCTCAACCCTTCGGTCATCGTGATCGGCGGAGTGGTCTCCACCGCAGGGGAGCATTTCCTCGCCGGCATCCGCGAGGCGGTCTACTCCCGCTCGCTGCCGCTGGCCACCCAGCATCTGCGCATCGTGGCCACCCAGACCAAGGCGCGCGCCGGGGTGCTCGGCGCCTCGACGCTGGTCACCGGTCACGGGCTCTCGATCGAGAACGTGAACCGGCTGATCGGCTGAGACTGACGCTGGAGAGATCAGGCGTCAGCTGCTCGGGTCGATGATCAGCACTCCGCCGATCAGGATGCTCAGGCCGAGCACCACGTTCACACTGAGCTCTGCTCATATCGGCGACGCCGGGCGAGCACGACGAGCCACAGGTTCAGTGCGACCGCCACAAGCACGGTCAGTCCGAAGAGCACATAGCTGGAGGTGGTCGTCTCTGCAGAGTTCCAGATGTTGACGAACTGCCACATCGCAGCTGCGGAAGACAGGAACGAAGCGATGGTCACGAGGATGTATGTGACCTTGGGGCTGCTCATGATTGCGCTCCTGATTCTGCACGCTTGTGTTCTTTGTGGTCTTGCGACTCGTCGCGCCGGGCGCGCTGGGCCTGGGCGCGCCGCAGCGCCAGAACCAGGGCGGTGCCCAGCATCACCAGGGCAAGGCCCCAGCCGAGTGTCGCTGTGTAGTCCGGCGCCTGCGGAATGGCCGAGAGCACGATGCCGATCGGGGCGAAGAACAACAGTCCATTGATGACGTTGTTGCGGCTTACCATGTGTTCAACCTCATCGTCGGGGGTAAAAGTGATCCGAGTCTCCAGACTATCGGAACACCGGTGACCCTCAGGAAACCTCATGTCAGGGGTTGACGGACGTAGGGAGAGTCGATCTAGTGGAGATATGGAGCTGCTGCTGCTGACCATTTCACTGATCATCGGGTCGACATTGTTCACGATGTCATTCCGAATGCTCAGCCAGGCCAACCCCAGCGAGCGCATTCCGCAGGTCTGGGGTCGTCCCACGCGCCACCCGGGCAGGATCTACGCGACCCGCGTGGCGGCCCTCACCTTCCTGTTCCTGGCCGTCTCTGGACTGAGCGGGTCGATCGGCTATTTCAGCGTGCTGCTGTTCGTGCTGGGCTGCCTTCCGGCGTGTGCGTTGAACATCGCGCACAACCGTCGAGTCGCACGAGGCCAGCACGGTCGCCCGGCAGAACAGCCAGCGTGAGCTGTGCGTCTGCCGCACCTCACACCCCGAACGCGGCACCGACCCGGCGCTGCAGCCGCGCCCACTGGTCGGCGGGATCCAGCTGCGGGGAGAGCGTGTGAAGCTGCACTGCGGACGGCGGCAGGACCGGGCCCTCGGCGGTGTTGTCCGCAGACTCACCGTCCGCGGTGACCACTTGTTGGACCATGGATCCGGGCATCAGGTTCATCATCACCAGGGCGAGCTGGCGGGCGTGACCAGGTTCTAGTGCGAAGGGCGCGACCACCACGCTGGGATCGACGTCGACCGGGCGGGAGAGCACCCGACGGGCCACATCCACCCCGCCGAGCACCGACTGCCCCAGGAACCAGCCGAGCAGCACGATCGAGGACCTGATCCGGCGCGGCAATTTACGCTGGGAGCTCCGTGACGAGGGTGGAAGCAGCACCAGGCTCAGCGCCGTGGCCAGTGCCACCGAGACCACCCCGTAGATCGCGTAGTCCGCGCCACCCCCGGAGAGCGCCCACCAGAGCAGTCCCAGGACGACGCCGCGCAGCACTGCTGCCAGCACCAGGGCACTCATAGGATCCTCCCTGCCACGAGCATCGTGATCACCGTGACCACGCTCAGCAGCATAACCAGCGTCAGCCCGGTGGATTCCCAGCCGCCCAGGCGGGCCTCCACCCAGGAGACTCCGTGCCGGCCGCGCTCCGCCGCGGCGGAGAAGAAGCTGCCCCACCGCTCCGCCGCCGAGCTGGTGAATCCATGCGCAGCATCCAGGGCCGTGCCTCCGCCGGACCCGACCCGGCGCAGCAGCGACTCCTCCGCCACCAGCAGGTCCCCGGGGGGAATCGCAGCCTTCTCGCTGCTGCTCAGCCGTGCCGGCAGCCACCCGCAGCGGGCAGCACCCCAGGCCAGCCCCGCAAGGAGGATGCCGAGCAGGATCGGCCAGGTCGCGTCCCACAGGGTGCTCGGCTCCCAGCTGGGCATGGCGACGCCTTCGGCCTGCACCGGATCGGTCACCCACCGGGCGCCGATCACCCAGGGCACCAGGATCCCCGCCGCGCAGACGCCCAGCCAGGAGAACAGCTCCCCATCGGCTCGACGGCGCGGGTCACGGTCTGCCGCCCAGATGACTGCCGCGAAGCGCAGCAGCAGCAGCGTAGAACCGGTCGCGATGAGCGGGAGCAGCTGATCGAGCCCCACTCCGAGCACCTCGATCCCGCTCACCGCCTCCTTGGACACGTACTTGCCGAAGGCGCCCGAGGTCAGCGGGGCGCCGGCCACGGCCAGACCTGCGCCGAGCATCCCGAGCAGCACCAGGCTCCCAGTCCGGCCCCGGGCGTAATGCTTGACCACCGGCACGCCCAGGAACAGGGCGCCCTTGGCCAGACCATGGTGGACCGCGTAGATCACCGCCGCCGCCGACGTCGCCGCCTGCAAGTCCGGGACCATCAGGCCCACTGCGACCAGTGCGGTGATGAACCCCATCTGCGAGATGGTCGAATAGGCCAGGACCACCTTCGGGTCGTGCTGGAGCACCCCGAGGACGACGGCGGCGAAGGCGCCGGTCAGCGCGAGGGCCAGCAGCACAGCCCCGGCGGTCTCGCCGTCGGGCAGGAAGCGCAGCCAACCGATCAGCCCCGCCTTGACCATGGCCCCGGAGAGCACCGCCGAGGCGGCCGGCGGCGCGGCAGGATGCGCCAGCGGCAGCCATACATGCAGCGGCACCGTGCCCGCCTTGACCCCGAAACCGAAGATGAGCAGCCCCTGGATCAGACCGGTGTGCGCGGTCCCTGCGGCGTCCGCAGAGTCGGTGAGCAGGAACCCGCCGGCGGAGGTGACCAGGATCAGCGCCGCCAGGATCGCGGTCTCGGACAGCACCGACATCACCAGGTAGACCCGGGTGGCACGCCGCGCGGCAGGGGTGCGGTAGTGGATCACCAGTCCGGCCGCCGAGAAGCTCATCAAGGCGAAGGCCAGGTAGAAGCTGGCGGCGTCGGCGGCGAGGTAGGTGCCGATGTTGCCGGTGAAGCTGAGCAGCAGGAACGCCGAGAGCGCACCCGAGCCGCGCTCGGCGTCGCGCAGCTTGATCCAGCTGATCGCCAGCAGCGCGGCCCCGTAGAGCAGCGCCGCGATCAGCAGCAGCGGCCTGGCGTAGAGATCCACCCCGAAGTGCGCACCGAAGAGCAGCCAGGGCACCTCCAGGGCGGCGGGGTCGGAACCGGGCTCCGCCAGCAGTGCGAGCAGCACCGCGGGAGCCACGGCCAGCGGCGCGAACAGGGTCAGCCGGCGACGCAGCGTGAAGGCCTGACCCGGAGGCAGCAGCCCGGCCAGCCCGAGCGCCAGCACGAGGACCAGCGGGGTCAGCAGGGACAGTGGGATCAGCAGCGATGGTGAGAACAGCGATAGTGACGACAGCGCTGGAGTGGCGAGCATCAGCCCAGCACCCCCTCGGCGATGAAACGGGCGATCTGCAGCGGGGCGAAGGCCAGGGAGGCGGCGATCCCGACGAAGAGGGTCAGCCCGGCGGTGATCAACGCCGGAGCCAGCAGGCTCTTCGGCTCTTTGACACGCAGCGGATCGGCCGAGTCGGCGTCGCCGCTGACCAGCGTCTCCGGGGCCACCTCATCGGCATCGACGAACCATAGCGCGTAGACCACGGGCAGGAAATAGGCGGCGTTGAGCAGCGAAGAACCGACCAGCACCCACAGCACCCAGGGGTGTTCCGAGGCGAGCGCCCCGGTGCCGAGCTGCCATTTGGAGATGAACCCTGCGGTGGGCGGCAGCCCGATCATCCCGAAGGCGCCCACGGTGAACGCGGCCGAGGTCAGCGGCATCCGGCGTCCCGCTCCGCGGAGCTGGCTCACCGTATGGGCCCGGATCACCTCGGCGAAGAGTCCCGCGCAGAAGAACAGCGTCACCTTCATGAGTCCCTGGTGCACCAGATGCACGATCCCGCCGCTGGTGGCGAGCACGTTGACCATCGCGACTCCGAGCACCACGTAGCTGACCTGCGAGATCGTGGAATAGGCGAGTCGCTTCTTGATCTCCTGCTGACGCAGCGCCTGATAGGAGCCGTAGAGGATGGTGAAGGCCGCGAGGATCAGCAGCGGGGTCAGCACTCCCAGCTCCGCGGCGGCCTCCACTCCGAAGACGTCGTGGAGCACCCGCACGATCCCGAACACGCCGGCCTTGACCACCGCCACGGCGTGCAGCAGCGCCGAGACCGGAGCCGGAGCGACCATCGCCAGCGGCAGCCAGCCGTGCAGCGGGAACAGCGCCGCCTTGACTCCGAGACCGCCCACGAGCAGCACGAAGATCAGCAGCGCCGGCACCGGGTTCGCGCGCACCAGCTCGCTGACGCCCTCGGCGCCGCCGTCGGCGAAGTCCACCGGACCCACATACATGGTCAGCCAGACCACCCCGATGAGCACGGCGAGTCCGCCGCCGAGCGCATAGCGCAGGTAGATCCGAGCGGCCCGCAGCGAAGCGGGGGTGCCCCAGTGCGCCACCAGAGGATAGGTCACCACGGTGAGCAGCTCATAGAACACCAGGAAGGTGATCAGGTTCCCGGAGAAGGAGATGCCCACGGTGGCGGTGACGCACAGGCTGAAGAACCCGAAGAACCTGCTCTTGTTCTTCGACCCGCGCAGGTAGCCGAGCGCATAGATGGTGGTCAGCAGCCACAGCAGCGCGGAGAGCCCGGCGAAGAACAGGGCCAGCGGATCCACCCGCAGGACCAGATCGATGCCCGGCAGGAAGGGGGCGGAGAACTCGGGCCGGGCGCCGTCGGCCACCACCGCCGGGACCAGGGCGATGATCAGCAGCACCTTGGCCACCGCGGCGGTCAGGTTGATCCCGGCGCGCAGCTTCACGCTGTTCTCGGGCAGCGGGAAGATCGCGACGGCAGCGGTCAGCGACAGCAGCACCATCACCACCGGGATGGCGGGCAGCAGCTCCGCCGGGATCTGCTCGAGCCAGGTCACCATGGGGCGCCCACCTCCAGGACTCCGGTGAGCCAGGCCCCGAGGAATCCGGTGAGCACGGTCAGCAGGCCCAGCACGAAGGGCGCCAGCTGGGCCTTGCCCGTCAGGGCGCGGTCATCCGGGTGGGTCTGCGCCTGCGGCAGGGTCAGCGCGGTCTGATCGTCCTCGCTCATCACCAGCAGCGGGGCCACCGCCTTGAGCAGGTAGGCGGCGCTGAACAGCGTCCCGGCGACCAGGACCACCAGGATCCAGTAGTGTCCGGCGGCGACGGCGGAGGTGGCCAGCAGCCACTTCCCGGTGAACCCCAGGGACAGCGGCAGCCCGATCAGGCCCACCGCGCTGAGTCCCATGCTCATCACCAGCATCGGGTGCGCCCGGCCGGCCCCGCGCAGCTCGTCGATCTCATCGGTGCCATAGAGATCCTTGAGGTGCCCGGCGGCCAGGAAGAGGCTGGCCTTGGCCAGACCGTGTCCCAGGGCCAGTGCCACGGTCCCGCCCAGAGCGCCCGCCAGCACGGCACCGTCCTCAAGGGTGGTGCCGGTCTGGCCCTCCAGCGCGGTGGTCTCCGGGTCCAGCAGCAGCGGCAGCAGCAGGAACCAATAACCGGCCTGCGCCACCGTCGAATACGCGATCAGCGGCTTGAGCCGGCTCTGCCGCAGCGCCATCACCGAACCCACCAGGATCGCGACGGCACCCATCCCGGCGAGCACCCAGGCCAGGATGACCAGTTCCGGGAGCGGGCCGGCGACCCACAGCCAGACGCGCAGCAGCACGAACAGCGCCGCCTTGATGACCAGCGCGGAGAGCAGCGGCGAGACCGCGCTGGGCGCTGAGGAGTGCGCCGGGATCAGCCACCGGTGCAGCGGCACCAGGGCGACCTTCAGCGCCAGTCCCAGGCTGATCAGGCACAGCGCGAGCACGACGGCGGCCAGGTCGGCGTCGTGCGAAGCGGCGAGCTCCGCGATGACCTCACCCGAGGCGATGATGTCCAGGGTGCCGGTCACCGAGTAGATCAGCGCGACCCCGATCAGGAACAGCAGCGAGCCCAGCACCGCGATGAACAGGTAGCGCAGAGCGGCGGGCCAGGCGTCGCGACCGCCCAGGGCGACCAGTGCGACGGCGGTCAGCCCCACCAGCTCCAGGCCCACATAGGTGTTGAACAGGTCGCCCGAGACGAACACCGCATTGAGCCCGGACCAGCAGCCCAGCCACAGCGGCCAGAACCCCGCGTGGCCCGCCCGCCAGACCGGGGAGGGGTCGGCGTGGACGACCGAGCGCGCCTCCCGGTGAGCGGTCGCTTCCGCACCGATGCCGGCGTCGGCGGGGTGGCTCCGGCGCCGCTGTTCGGCAGCCGGGACCAGCCGCTTTCCGGTGGCGGCGGGCCGCGCGGCGGCGTAGCAGCTGACCACCGCGCCGACGATCGCGGTCATCGCCAGGAACAGGGCGGAGAGGCCGTCGGCGCGCAGGGTGATGCCCAGCGGGGACTCGAAGCCGCCCAGAGCGAGCTCCAGGGTCTGCCCCGAGGTCACCTGGATCAGGATCGGGGTGACGAGGCCGAGCACCGTCACCGAGGTGATCACGCCCATGACCCGGCGCGCAGCCGTGCCCAGCAGCACGCTCAGCGCGCTGGCCAGCAGCGGGAGCAGCACCACGGCGGCCAGGCAGAACAGGGTGAGACTCATCGGTGCGGTCATTCCCGGTCCCCCGCGTCCCCGGAGCGTTCCGGGTCGTGGACGTCGTCGAGGGTGTGGGCGCGCTCCGCGTCCTGGGCACCCTCGATCCGGCGGATCAGCACCGCACCCAGTCCGGTGAAGGCCACCGTGATCACCAGCCCGGTGATCACCAGCGCCGAGAGCACCGGATCGATCCCTGACCCGGCAGCCTCTGTCCCGCCGGTCGCGTCTCCAGACTCCGCCGTCCGGGCCGCCAGGGCGAGGATGATCATCAGCGAGCCGATGCCGGTGACGTTGAGCGCGATCAGCCGGGCGAGAAGGTCTCGGGTGAGCAGCATCCGCACCAGCCCGATCACCGCGATCGCGGTGCCCACCAGCAGGTACCACTGCATCTGGGTCAGCTCCACCGCGCCCATGCTCAGGGCCCACTGCGCGAGCATCATGAGCCGGCCGCCCGCCGCACCGGGTTCCCCGAGCGGGGGTTCGCCAGGTTCGGGTTCTCCGAACGGGGATTCTCCAGGCTCAGGTAGATCGCATAGAGTCCGGCCGCGATCCCCAGGGTCAGCAGGACCTCCACGGCGAGCAGCACCGGGAAGGAGAAGGGCGCATCCAGATGCACCAGGGCGGCCAGGATGAAGACGACGACGCCGGCCACCAGCGCTCGCCGCAGCCAGCCTACGGTGAGCCGCTCCAGCGGCACGTGGGCGCTGCGCAGCAGGATCAGCACCGCGCAGAGCACCGCTCCGGATTGGAACGCCCCGCCGGAGTCGGTGCTGCCGGCGAAGAGCAGCCACAGCCCGACCAGGAACAACACCGGAGCGGTCACCCGGATCAGCCAGTGCAGGCTCGACGGGATCGCCGGCTGTGGGCTCAGCGCCGCCGAGAGCCCGGCGCGGGATCCCACGTCACCCTGGCCCAGCGCGAGCACCGCGACGCCGGTGAGCATCAGCACCGCGGACTCCAGCAGCGTGTCGTAGAAGCGGAAGACCAGCAGGACTCCGGTGATCTCATGCTCCACCCCGGTCAGGTCCATGTCGGCGGTGAGCGCGGCATCCCAGGCGGGCAGCGACTGCTCGGCTCGCAGCCAGACCGCCGCGGCGACGACGATCAGCGCGATGGCGCTGAGGGTGCCCACCACCGGGCGCAGCCAGGGCCACTTCGGGGCGGCGGCAGCATCGGGTGCGGGCTGGGCCGGTGAGCTCACCGAGACCCACACCAGCAGCGCGGCGAGGATCCCGCCGCCGATCCCGGCCTCGGCCAGCGCCACATCCACGCTGCCCAGCCGGAGCCAGGCCAGCGTGGTCAGCACGCCCAGGCCGAGCAGGCCCATGGACTGCGCGAACCGCGACCCGGGAAGGACGGTGCACAGCACCGAGGCGAGCAATCCGATCCCCAGCACCAGGTCGGCCCAGGGCACGCCGCCGATCATGACCGGGTCTCCGGCGATTCGGGTTCAGCTGGCTCGGCTGGCTCAGGCTCAGCGTCGAGCCCGCCGAGCACATGCGCCGAGATCGAGGCCGCGCCCAAGGCCAGCACCCAGGTCAGTGCCAGCACCACGGCGCCGGTCCAGCTGCCCAGCAGCAGCGCGATGCCGGTGAGCACCAGTCCGAGGCCCAGATTGTCGGCCTTGGTCAGCGCGTGCAGCCGGCTGCGAAGATCCGGGAAGCGGATCAGGCCCAGGGTTCCCACGGTGAAGAAGAAGGTCCCGGCCAGGATCAGGGCCAGCGCCACCACCTGGCTGAGCTCGCTCATGCCGGCCCCTCTGCGGCCGAACGGTGCCGGGCCAGCCCCGCGCGCACCGCCGCAGCGACCGCCGCCGTCCCGGTGAGGACCAGGGCCACATCGAGGTACCGAGAGCTGTCCTCGGACAGCGCGGCGAGCACCGCGGCCAGTGCCGCACCGGTGGTGCCGGTCAGCAGGACCACCAGCAGCCAGTTGCCGGCCAGCCCGCGGCGCGCGAACACCGCCAGTGCAAAGACGTAGTTGGCGAGCAGCACTGCGAAGACGCCCAGCAGCACCGCTTCGATCATCGCCGCTCCTCATTCGCCGGGCAGTCGTCGCTCACCCGGATCGTGTCGTCGTCTCATCAGTCTTCGTCCACGTCAGTCCTCGGGCTGCGCGGTCGACCCCACCAGCCTAGCGATCCGCGCCCGACTGTCAGGACATACACTGAGCACCTGTGATCTGTCTCTCACTTCGAGCAGGTTCACGTGGAGTTCACCCGTTGTCATCCTCTCCGTCGGTGACGTGGCTAACATGAGGTGAGTAATTACTGGAAGGAACCTGGATGAGCCCTGCTGTGCAGACTGAGCTGGAGCGGAAGCGTGTCCGTGCGCACCGGCGACGGCAATCGAAGAACTGGTCGCTGTTCCTGCTCTTCGCCGGCCCGAACATCCTGTTGATCCTTGCGTTCATCTACTACCCGCTGTTCTCCAACATGTACTACTCCACCCTGGACTGGCGGCTGGGCTCCTCCACCGCCACCCAGATCGGGCTGGAGAACTACGTGGCGTTCTTCACCTCGGACTCCGGACTGGAGGTCTGGCGGGTCACCGGCATCTTCACCGCAGGCGCGGTCCTGGGCTCGATGATCCTGGGACTGCTGATCGCGCTGGTGCTGAACAAGAAGATCCCGGGCAAGACCGCGGCCCGCACCGCGGTGTTCTCCCCCTATGTGCTCTCCGGCGTCGGGGTCGCGATGGTGTGGAACTTCATCTTCGACCCCACCCGCGGCGGCCTCTCGCACATCCTGGGCTTCTTCGGGATCAGCTCCCCGGAGTGGTACCTCAACGAGGACTGGTCGCTGTTCATGGTGATCATCGTCTACGTCTGGAAGAACCTCGGCTACTGCGCGGTGGTCTTCCTCGCCGGGCTGCAGTCCATCCCGAAGGACCTGATCGAGGCCGCCACCATCGACCGTGCCGGCCCGATCCGCCGCTTCGTCTCGGTCACGCTGCCGCTGCTGACCCCCACGGTGTTCTTCCTGCTGGTCACCAACATCCTCTTCTCGATGACCAACGCCTTCGACATCCTGCGCACCATGACCCCGACCGGTCACGGCACGAACACCATCATCTTCGAGATCTATCTGCAGTCCTTCGGCGCCTATCAGCGGGCCGGCTACTCCGCGGCCATCGCCGTGGTGCTCTTCTTCACCCTGTTCTTCATCACCGCTGTCCAGCTGCGCTTCGTCGAGCGGAAGGTGCACTACTCATGAGCCTCACCCGATCGCGACCTCCCAAGGACGACGCGCAGCGCCGCGGCATCGCCCCGGAGAAGAAGCCGAAGCTGACCAAGGCCGAGCGCAAGCAGATGCGCCGCGGCGGCTGGCTGGATGCGTTCAGCCGGCAGAACCTGGCAGACACCCTGCTGACCGGGTACCTGCCGATCATCGTGGCGCTGATCGTCATCGTGCTGCCGCTGGCCTGGATGGTCTCCTCCAGCTTCAAGCCGCCCAGCGAGATCGTCACGCTGAACCCCACGCTGCTGCCCCAGGACCCCACGGCAGGGAACTACAGCTCCGTCGTGGACCGGGTGCCGCTGCTGACCATGTTCGGCAACAGCATCTACGTGACCGTGGTCGGCTCCAGCATCAAGGTGCTGCTCGCGGTCACCACCGCCTACGCGCTGGTCTTCATCAAGGTCCCCGGCCGGAACTTCATCTTCCTGGGCATCCTGGTGGCGCTGATGGTCCCGCCCGAGGTCTCGATGCTGCCGAACTACCTGACCATCACCGGGCTCGGCGGCCGCGACACCCTCTGGGGCATCATCCTGCCCGGGCTGGGCACCGCCTTCGGCACCTTCCTGCTGCGCCAGCACTTCATGGCGCTGCCCAAGGAGATGTTCGAGGCCGCCGAGCTCGACGGCGCCGGACACTTCCGCAAGCTCTTCCAGATCGCGGCACCGGTGTCGATCCCGGCCATCGCGACCGTCGGACTGGTCACCGTGGTCAACGAGTGGAACAGCTTCCTGTGGCCGCTGGTGATCACCGGCAGCGCCGAGAAGATGACCCTGCCGGTGGGCCTGAACCTGCTGCAGTCGGTCGAGACCCAGGCCGGCAGCTACGGGATCCTGATGGCCGGCGCCGTCATCGTGATCGCCCCGATGCTCGTGATCTTCGCCGCGCTGCAGAAGTACATCGTGGCCGGACTGACCCAGGGGTCAGTGAAATGACCCCCGCCGCCAAGCGACGCGCCGGGCCGCCGCGCGGCACCTAGACCTCCCTGTATCGAACCCGAATCATTCACCGCACCACAAGGAGCACCTGATGAAAAAGCTGAACAGCAGGACGACGACGGGCGTGGCAGCCCTGAGCATCGCCGTACTCGCGCTGAGCGCCTGCGGCCCCGACACCTCCGGCGAGGAGCAGGAGGCCGGCGACGGTGTGGACTGGGCCGAGGTCGAGCCCGCCGAGGAGATCGTCTTCTGGTCCAACCACCCCGGCGGGTCGGTGGATCAGGAGGAAGAGCTGATCGCCGCCTTCACCGAGGAGACCGGCATCGAGGTGACCCTGGAGAACTCCGGCGCCACCTACGAGGAGACCTCCCAGGGCTTCCAGACCTCCCAGGGCACCGGCGCGACCCCCGACGTCGTCGTCCTCTCGGATGCGACCTGGTTCCCGAACTACCTCAACGATTCGCTGCTGGCGGTCGATGAGGTGCTGGAGGCCGCTGAGATCGAGACCGACGGCTACGTCGAGGCCCTCTACGAGGACTACGTCTACGAGGACGCCCACTACGGCGTGCCGTATGCGCGCTCCACCCCGATCTTCTACTACAACGCCGACCACTATGAGGAGGCCGGCATCGAGGCTCCCCCCGAGACCTGGGAAGAGGTCGGTGAGATCTCCCAGCAGCTGATGGAGGCCGAGACCGCGAACTCGGCGTTCTCCTTCCCGCCCCAGGAGGAGTACCCCGCCTGGTGGATGCAGAACCTGATCTGGGGCTACGGGGGCTCCTGGTCTGAGGAATGGGACTTCTCCCCGGTCGCCTCCGAGCAGACCGTGGAAGCCATCGAGTTCGCGCAGGACGCGACCGATGACTGGGCCTCTGTGTCCTCCGGCGACCCGGCCGATGACTTCGGCTCCGGCGCCACCAGCCAGATCGTGCAGTCCACCGGCTCGCTCGGCGGCATCCTGGACACCGCCGACTTCGAGGTGGGCGTGGCCTTCCTCCCCGGCGGTCCCGAGTCCGAGGGTGAGACCCCCACCGGCGGTGCAGGCCTGATGATCTCCGCCGACTCCGAGCCCGAGGAGCAGCTGGCAGCCGCGATGTTCATCGGCTTCTTGACCAACACCGAGAACACCGCGATGTTCTCCGAGGCCACCGGCTACATGCCGGTCCAGCAGGACGCGGACATGTCCGCCGTCTACGAGGAGACCCCGCAGTTCGAGGTCGCCGTCGACCAGCTGGAGCGCGCCCGCTCGCAGGACAACGCTCGCGTCTTCCTCCCCGGCGGTGACCTGGAGCTCTCGCAGACCCTGCAGGAGATCCTGACCAACGACGTGGACGTGGCCGAAGAGATGGAGTCCGTGCAGTCCTCCCTCGAGGAGCTCTACGAGCGCGATCTGGCCTCCGAGCTCGAGTAAGCACCGCAGCATATGAGTCACAGCAGCACCTGAACCGCAGCACCGCAACGCACGGAGCCGCCGCTCGATCCCACCAGGTCGGGCGGCGGCTCGGTGCGTTCGGGGTCATCTCGACTCCGGGGGATCCAAGGGTTCGTTAGAGTCAGACCATGAGTGAACAGACCCCACACCAGAACACCACCTTCCCGCTCAACGGCGCCGGCACCGGCGAGCAGACCGGACACGGCTACCTGGCGCTGCCTGAGAGCGGCTCCGGACCCGGCGTGATCGTGATCCAGGAGTGGTGGGGACTCACCGACCACATCAAGGACGTCACCGACCGCCTCGCCGCCTCCGGCTTCGTGGCGCTGGCCCCGGACCTCTACGGCGGCTCCATCACCCACGACGGGGACGAGGCCGGAGAGATGATGTCGAAGCTGCCCGCCGAGGAGGGCGCCCGGCTGCTCGCCGGCGCCACCGATCACCTGCTGGGACTGGACGCGGTCAGCTCCGCCACCGCCGGGACCATCGGCTTCTGCATGGGCGGAGGGTTCGTGCTGGCCATGGCAGCCCAGCAGGGCGACAAGATCTCCGCGGCCGTGCCGTTCTACGGGGTGGGCCAGGGTGTCCCGGAGAGCTACGCCGGAGTCACCGCAGCGGTGCAGGGCCACTACGCAGAACACGATGAGAGCTACCCGGTGGAGCAGGCCCGCGAGCAGGAGGAGCAGATCCGCACCGAATCCGGCGCGGAGGTCACCTACTTCTACTACGACGCCGGCCACGCCTTCCACAACGACACCAACGCCGCCGGCACCTACGATCCGCAGCGGGCCCAGCTCGCCTGGGACCGTGCGGTGACGTTCCTGCAGGAGAAGGTCGCCTGACCCAGCGCTCAGCGCCCGCACTGGGGCTTCCGCTGGTCCGCCGAGCGGCGATATCGTGTCCGCTACGGAACCGCTCTCGCTCACCTGGGAGGACCGATGGCGTCAGGCTCGCACCATTCGAGCGTCCCTGAGTGGGCGCGGACGCCCACCGGGCAGCCGGTGGACCCTGCCGCCGCGTCCTGCACGATCCTCAGCTGCGGGGCGACCTCGCACGCGGCAGGGTGGAGTCGCGAGCTGACCGAGCTTGGCATCGAGCACCGGATCATCGCGCTTCGACCCCGCGACGCCGCCGAGGTCCAGCGCATCATGACCGCAGAGCTGCGCCGCGCCGTCGTCGGCTGGCGGCTGATGCTCACCGGCCCGCTGGCTGAGGTGCTGCACGCCCGCGCACTGGCGCTGCAGGCGGGGCTGCTCGACGCGGAGATCATCGTGGGCACCACGGAGGTGGATCGGATTCCGGTCTCCTGCGCGCACTGCGCGACGACGACGCTCACCAGGCTGCCCTCCAGCACGCGCCCCAGGGCGCGAGCCATCCGGCTCGTCACCTGTGCGGGCTGTGCGGAGTCCCTGGTGGTCCAGGATCATCTCTCGCCGCTGCGCGGAGGCTTCCTCGGGGTCACACATGCGCCGGAGTCACGGCTCGAGCCGGCGGGCGAGCCGAGATGAGCGCCTTCCCCCTGGAGGTCACCGACGTGGTGGACGCGGCCCCGGAGGTCCGCACGCTAACCCTGGCGCGTCCCGATCGTCGCTGGCTGCCCTCCTTCACCCCTGGGAGCCATCTGGTCCTCGAGTGTGGTCCCACGGTCAACGCCTACTCCCTGCACGGGGAGTCCCAGTTGCCGGACGCCTACACGATCTCGGTGCTACGGACTGGGTCCGGACAGGGCGGATCGCGCTGGCTGCATGCGCGTCGCCCGGGGGACAGGATCATCGCCCGAGCTCCGCGCTCGCTGTTTCCCCCGATGCAGAAGGCCAGCAGGCACCTGCTGATCGCCGCGGGCATCGGGGTCACCCCGATCCTCTCGCATCTGCGCGCGGCGGCGCGTTGGGGCCACCCTGTGGAGGTCCGCTACCTGCACCGGCCCGGCCGCGGTGTCCACCTGGAGCAGCTGCGCGAGCTCGCCGCCGGCTCACTGCACCGCTTCAGCGACCGCGTCGAGTTCCGCGCCGCGCTTCAGCAGAGCCTGCAGCGCCAGCCCCTCGGCACCCACCTCTACTGCTGCGGGCCGGAGGGCTTCATGGACGCGGTCCGTGAGATGGCCGCGCACCGGGGCTGGCCGCTCGAGCGGATCCACACCGAACGTTTCGGCGCCGACGTGCTCGAGGCGGGGGAGGCGTTCGACGTCGCGCTGAGCGTCTCGCAGAGACGCATCACGGTGCCGCCCGGCCGCAGCCTCCTGGAGGAGCTCGAAGGCCAGGGGATCGCGGTGCCGAACCTCTGCCGACAGGGATTCTGCGGGGAATGCCGGATCGAGGTCACCGCCGGAGTCCCGATGCACCGCGACCACTACCTGCAGGACCAGGAACGCGCCGCCAACGATTCGCTCATGAGCTGCGTCTCCCGCGCCGCGTCCGGCGCGCTGGAGGTGCCGCTATGAGCGGCGGGTCGGGTGCCGGAACGGCCGCCGCGGATCGGATTCGCGCATTTCCGTTCCCCTTCGCCCAGGACAGCTACCGGTACTCCACCAATCTGGGACCCGCGGGTCAGCCGGTGCAGACGTCGACCGGCCGATGGGGAGACAGTGTGCTGCACATCGATGCTGGATACGCGGCCGAACTCGCCGAGCGCCGAGCCATCCTTGGCAGAGATCCCTCGCGGATGCAGGTGCTGCCGCATATGCGTCCGGCCGCGTGGGACGCCATGCTGACCCTGATGCAGGAGCTCGCTGCCACCTACCCGGACACCATGGCGCTGCACCGGGAACCTGCGGGGAGGTTCCGCTGGACCAACCGTCGCCGCGGCATCGACCAGCGATTCAGCTACGGCGATCCCAGCACGCTGCCACAGGCTCCGCTGGCGTTTATCGGCGACCAGGTGCAGGAGGACATCGTCCTGCTGGACCAGCGCGAGGGGCAGCTCTTCGTGGATGCGGGCCTGGTCTGCTTCGCGTCGAACTGGTCCTTCGGCTTCGATCTGGGCATGAGCTTCCTCGAGATCCACGGCCCGGTGCCGCGGGTCCACGACACCGGCGTCATCACCCGAGCCCAGCAGCTGCTCCTGCGCCTGCAGCCGGATGTCCCGTACCGCCGCACCAACTGGTCGCTCGCCGTCGGAGGTCACCTGGACCTGTCCACCGAGACCTACCCCGAGTGGGGACCCGGCAGAGACCGGATCCACGAGGTCGACGACGCGACCTTCGGGGCCGAGGTGCACCTCCGCGTGGAGGTCCAGCACCTGCTGCGACTCCCGGAGACGGGCTGTGTCATGTTCCTGATCCGCACCTATCAGCTCCCCCTCGAGGTCATCGCGGAGGTCCAGCCCTGGCGGGAGCGGCTGGCTGCGGTGCTCGCCGAGCTGCCCGAGGACATGGCCGACTACAAGGGCTTCACCGCCTACCGCAACCGCGCGGTGGACTGGCTGAGCGACCGAGCGGCGAGCGGCTCCGTAGACTGATCCGATGAGACTGGGAGCCATACCGGGCGCGACGCCGGACAAATGGGTGACGCGCTGGCGTGAGCGGTACCCCGACTTTGCGCTGAGCGTGGACCGCTTCGATGAGGCCGGTCAGCTGGAACGCCTCCGCGCCGGCACCGTGGACGTCGGCTACATCCGATTTCCCGAGAACGCACAGGCACCCACCGGCGATGACCTGCACCGAGTCTGGCTCTACCGCGAGGCCCCGGTGGTCTGCGCCTCTCGGGATCACTGGGTGGCCGCCGCAGAGACCTCCGTGACCTGGGACGAGATCTCCGCAGAGGCGTTCTTCGACCCCGCAGAGCTCGACACCTTCGACGCGGAGCAGCCCGCCGACGACGTCCACACGCCCAAGCTGGGAGCCGATCTGGCCGCAGGGGAGCGCATGGCCCTCGAGGTCGTCGCCTCCGGTGCCGGTCTCGTGATCCTGCCGAACTCGGTGGCCCGGATGCTGGCCCGTCGGGACATCGTGATCCGTGAGGTCGAGGGGCTTCCCGGCTACGACGTGGGCCTGGCCTGGCGCCGCGAGGCCGACGGGCCGGTGATCCAGGAGTTCATCGGCGTGGCCCGCGGCCGGAAGCCCGGGAGCGGTCGCAGCGAGATCAGCACCGGCGCCGATTCGAAGCCTGAGCCGAAGCAGAAATCAGGTGCTAAGCGGGCAGCTGCTCGCGCAGCGCCCGGGCGCTCGCGGCCGGGTCAGAAGCCTGCGTCACGGCGCGGACAACCACCACGCGGTCGGCGCCGGCCGCGGTGACCTCGCCGATGTTGGTCTCATCGATCCCGCCGATGGCGAAGAAGACCTTGGAGCTCTCCAGGCCTGCCGCCTGGGCGGGAAGGTCGAGGCCGACGGCGGCCCGGCCCGGCTTCGTCGGAGTCTCCCAGATCGGACCGGTGCAGTAATAGTCCAGACCGATGTCTGAATCCGCCTCCCGGACCTGCTCGATGGTCTGGCAGGACCGGCCGATGACGACGTCGTCGCCCAGGACCATGCGGGCCTCCTCCGTGGTCAGGTCGTCCTGACCGACGTGGAAGACATCGACACCGGTGATCAGGGCGACGTCGGCGCGATCGTTCGCCGCAGAGAGCCCGCCGTACTCGTTGGCCACCTGGCGCAGCAGGGTCAGCGCGGCGATCTCGGTCTGCACCGCGACGCCCTTGTCGCGGATCTGGATGATGTCGACGCCGCCGGTGTAGGCAGCCACGAAGAATTCGCGCAGCGCATCGAAGTCCAGCTCGTCCACCGGGCCCGCCTCGGGCCGCGTGATGAAGCGCTGCAGATCGGTGCAGACGTAGAGCCGCGCCGAGACGAGACGTTCACGGCGCAGATGGCCCATGTGGGAGGGATGCGGAGTGTGTGCCATGGTCTCAGTGTCATTCATGTCTCCAGATTAGGGCACCCCCTGGTGGCTGTGCAGCGCTCCGAGCCGAGACCGCGGAGATCCCGGTCTCTGAATTGGGCGAACCATCACCCCCGATCCAGGCGCAGCGCCCCCACCAGGTCCCGGTAGAGCGCGTTCTCCCGCAGCAGCTCCGCATGGGTGCCGGCACCGGTCACCCTTCCGGCATCCATCGCGATGATCTGGTCCGCGTCGATCACGGTGGAGAGCCGATGCGCCACGGTGATCACCGCCGCGCGGGAGGCGTGGTCACGGATCGTGGCATGGATGGCGGCCTCGGTGATCCCGTCCACCTGCGCCGTGGCCTCATCCAGCAGCAGGATCCGTGGTCTCGCGAGCAGGGCTCGGGCCAGCGCGATCCGCTGGCGCTGACCGCCCGAGAAGTTGGTGTCGGTGAGTCGCGCGTCCAACCCCTCGGGGAGGCTCGAGATCTTCTCGGTGAGCTGGAGCCGGTCCAGGACGACCTCGAGCTCCCGCTCCGTGGCCGCGGGGTTGGAGAACACCAGATTCTCGCGCAGCGTCCCGGGGATGACCGGGGTCTCCTGCTCGACATAGGCGAACGCGGCGCGCACCTGCGCGTGACTCAGCTGCGCGTACGGCGTGCCGAAGAGCGCCAGCGTGCCGGCCGAGGGCTCCAGGAAGCGCATCGCCAGCGCCAGCACGGTGGTCTTGCCCGCGCCGGAGGTCCCGACCAGCGCGACGTGACCACGCGCGGGGATCTTCAGATCAAGGTCAGCCACTGCCGGTGCGGAGTCTGCGCCGTAGTGGGCCGTCACGGAGGTGAACTGCAGCGCCGGCGGATCCCCTCCGCGGGAATCGGGCTCACGCGCCGGGACCCTGCTGGGGAAGATCGGTGAGGCAGCGTCGTCGTCGCCTCTGCCCGAGGAGGGGATGATGCTCACATCCGCCTCTTCCGACTCCACCTTCAGCTGTTGGATCTGACTGATCCGCCCGGCCGCGGCGAGCCCGGACTGCAGCGCGGTGAGGTCCTCGGTCAGCTCCATGACCGGGCCCGTAAGGCCCCACACGTAGAGCAGGAACGCCACCAGCACCGAGACGGTCATCTCCCCGATCGAGACCCGGTATGCCCCGATCGCCAGCACCATGATCACCGAGGCGTTGACCCCGGTCACCCCGATGGTCCAGGCGGCGGCCTGGATGCGCACCGAGCGGAGGCTCCAGCGGCGAGACTCGTCCACGTGGTGCATCAGCACGGTGAAGCGGCGGGCCTCCGCGGTGGAGGACTTCACGGTCTTGATCGCCCGTACCGTGCCTTCGAGCTCATCGCCGAGCTCCCCGAGGCTGGCCTGGGCCTGCTCCTCCACCTTCGAGATCTGCGGCAGCAGGAAGGCGAAGGAGAGGACCACCAGCACCACGCAGACCAGCGTCGTGCCCAGGAGCACCAGGTCGAGGTACGCCATCAGCGCCAGCGATCCGATGAGCATGATGGTGCTGTTGACCAGGCCCACGATCGAGTTCGAGGCCGCCTCATTGAGCAGCAGCGTGTCCGAGGTGACCCGGGTGACCAGCTGGCCCGGTCCGCGCTTGAGCAGCTCGAAGACCCGTGCCCCGAGATACCGGGTGATCATGGCGCGGCGCGCGTCATAGACCACATCCTCGGCGAGCTTGCCCAGCATCACCCACTGGAACCAGGTCACCACCGCACCCAGCACCAGCAGGCCCACAAGCACGAGCACCGGGTCCCGCAGCGAGTCTCCGTCCGCGACGGTCTCGAGCACCCACTGGGTCACTAGAGGAGTGGCCAGTGCCATCGCGGACACCACCAGTGAGAGCACCAGCGCCAGCGCCAGGATGTGGGCGTAGGGGCGGGAGAAGGCCCAGAGCAGACGCATCCTGGCGGAGGTGGAAGCAGCGCTCTCGCTGGCCGACATGGACTCTATTGAGGCACGCGGAGATTCCGCGCGCAATGACTCAAGCCCCGGCGGGGACGCTCCGCCGGGAAGGGCCTCTGCGCTTCAGCTGGCCTCCGGACACAGCTGCGGCCAGGACCCGTGTCGGGTCCTGGCCGCAGTGCCTCTCCGCCCTCAGCTCATCGGCCGGGTCGGGATGTTCCTCAAGATGTTCAGGACTTCGCGACCAGCGTCAGGAACGCGTGGTTGAAGTCCTCCAGGTCATCGGGGGTCCGTGAGGTGACCAGGCGATCGCTGACGACGGCGGACTCGTCCACCCACTCGGCGCCTGCGTTGGTGAGGTCAGTCTTCAGTGACGGGTAGCTCGTGACCCGGCGGCCCTTGACCTGCCCGATGTCGGTGAGGATCCAGGAGCCGTGGCAGATCGCCGCGACCGGCTTCTCGGCCTCGAAGAACGCGGAGACGAACTTCTTCGCGTCCTCATCGATGCGCAGGCTGTCGGCGTTCAGCGTGCCGCCGGGCAGCACCAGGGCGTCGTAGTCGTCGGCGGAGGCGGAGGCGACCTGGACGTCGACGTCGAAGTGATCCGAGTGGTTCCAGTCGCCCTCCATCGCCTGCAGCGACTTCTCGTTGGGGGAGACGATCTTTGCGATGCCGCCGGCGGCCTTGATGGCGGCGATGGGTTCGGTCAGCTCGGGCAGCTCGACGCCGTCGGTGACCAGCAGTGCGATGGTCTTGCCGGTGATCTGTGGTGAATTCTCAGCCATGGTGATGCTCCTTGGTATCGGTGGTCAGGTCAGGCCTTCGAGGGGCTCATGCACCTGTCGAATCTAACGGGTGGCGCTGGGCGGGGCCAGCGCGGCTCCTGCATGGGAGCTGGTTCTTGAGGTCGCGGCCGCGCTCAGCGGCGCTCGCGGACCAGGTTCCACGGGTCCCGGGGATGCTCAGAAGACCTGGGAGATCTGGGCGAAGTCGAAGCGCTCTCCCCGTGGATACTGGGCGTCGCCCTCGGTGCTGGGGCCGTGGCCCACGTTGAGCACCATCAGGGTCTTCCACCCGGTATCGGCGTGGACCTCGGCGTCGACCCCTGGGGCGTCCAGTCCGGCCATCGGCCCGACGTCGAGGCCGTGCGCGCGCAGCGCCACGATGAAGTAGCCGGCCTGCAGGAAGGCGTTGTCGCGTCCCATCTTCTCGCGGAACTCGAGCCGATCGGCGAACTTCTCCCGCAGGCCCTCTGCCTGGGGATAGAGCGTGGGCATGTGCTCGTGCCAGTTCGGGTCATAGGCCAGGACCACGGTCAGCGGTGCCGCGGTGGTCTTCCTGCCGTTGTCACCCTTGAAGTGCTCGACGACGGCGTCGCGCCGTTGACCGGGGTTCAGCACGGTCAGGCGCATCGGCTGACAGTTCATGGAGGTCGGGGCCCAGCGAGCGTCCTCGTAGGCCCGGTGGACCAGCTCCAGGTCGACTGCGCCCTCGGAGAAGAGGTGCGTGGTGTGCCGGCCCTCGAAGAGCCGGTGCATCGTCTCGCGGTCCAGTGCTGCAGTCGCCGTGGGCATGGATCTCCTCGTGCTCGTCGGTGTGCGCTTGAAATCGCCGGTTTCGGCTCCATCAGAGAAGAACGTCGAACCCGCCGAAGTTCTTCCCAGTGTCTGTGTACTATTAGCCCATGTCACGCTAGACCACCGGCGCCGGAGCACCTTCCCCCGGTCCCGATGAGGTCACGCTTGTCGCTCGCGCTCAGGACGGTGACCTGGTGGCATTCGAGCAGCTCGTGGACCGTTATGAATCCCGACTGCTCGGACTGTGCATCCGCATGCTGCGCAACCGCACGGACGCCGAGGACATCGTGCAGGACACGTTTCTCACGACCTGGCGACGACTCGACTCGCTGCAGGATCCGGCGGCCTTCAAGTCATGGGTGTTCCGACTCGCCAGCAATGGGTGCCTCGACTTCCTGCGGCGCCGCGAGGTGCGCAGAACTGACGCTGTTGATCCCGCAGACATGGTGGGAGAATCGGCGACAGGGCCCTCAGTGGAAGACCGCGCCGAGACATCGGCGGCGGTGAGGGAGCTGGACCATGTGCTCATCACGCTCTCCCCGGAACAGAGAATCGCCTGGCTGCTCTACGAGATCGAGGGCCAGTCCTATGCCGAGATCGCGGAGGTGCTGGGTGTGACCGAAGGAAGCGTGCGAGGACGGATCCATCGCGCACGCCTGGCCATCGTCGAGGGGATGAAAGGATGGGCATGACACAGCCGCCCTCAGACCCACGGGAGCCTGCGGATCAGGATGTCTTCGGTGACATCAGCGAGGCCCAGGCGCTGGAGAGCTACGACCGGCTGCGCAGCGTGGTGGATGACTACCGGCGCACCGAGACCGCCGCGGGCGACCAGGTCAGCGGCCTCAAGGCCCGCATCATGAGCATCGTCGAGGACGAGGCCGCGCGCGGACCCAGCACCGCGCTCTACTCTTCTGCAGGACTTCCCTACGTCATGACGACCGCCTCGCTGCGCGCGCAGGTCCGGGCCGCCGTGGACGAGGAGCCCGGGCTGCGCGCCCGCCGGGTCAAGGTCACCTCCGAGAGCGCTCCGGGCAGGCCGCTGGATCTGCGGGTGACGCTCACGATGGCGTTCGGGCTGTCACTGACCGAGTTCGCGCCGCGGCTGCGCGCTCGCATCGCCGAACGCATGGAGCTGATCATCGGCGTGAAGGCCGGCCACGTGGATCTGGTCGTGGAGGATGTCCACGATGAGTGATCTCCCGATGAGCGGATCCCCCGAGGACGATGCCGCGCGCAGCGCGGCGCCCGGAAGCGACAGGGCGGCGCTGGAGGCGGCCGTCGTGGAGTCCGTCTCCGTGGTGCCAGGCGTGGCTCGTCTGGTCCCGAGCTTCCGTCAGGTCCTCACCGCGACCGCAAGACGGCTGCTGAACGCCGAGACCAGTCCAGCCACCGGCGTCGACATCGTCACCGAGGCCAGCGGCGGCGTCGTCGTCTATGTGGATCTCTACACCGATGGCACCCGTCCGGCAGGCAGTGTGGTGGACGACGTCGCCGCCGAGGTCCAGGCGCTGATCCTCACCCACGAGGGTTCCTCGGCACAGGTCAAGGTCCGCGTCATGGGTGTCATGGATGCTGGTTGAGGATCCTGGGCTGAACGCCGGGCACCCGGTCGATCCGGTCCCGAGCCCGCTCGTGACCGAGCGCGGGGTCACCACCGTCGAGGAGACCGTGGTGCGCAAGCTCGCCGGCCTCGCAGCGCGACAGGTCCCCGGGGTGCACGCCCTGGGAGGTGCCGCGCGCCGGTCCTTCGACGCGCTCTCCGAGCGGATCCCGGGATCCCGCATGCAGGCCGGCAGCGGAGTCGCGGTGCAGAAGGGCGTCCGCCAGGCGGCCGTGGATCTCGTGGTGATCGTGGAATTCGGGGCACCGATCGTGGAGGTCGCCCAGAACATCCGCCGCGAGGTGGTCCGCGCGGTGGAACACGGCACCGGCCTGGAGGTCGTCGAGGTCAACATCACCGTCGCCGATGTCCACGTCCCCGGTGACGAGGGGCTGCCCGGGGATGGCGCCCTCCGCTGACGGCCCTTCCGCCCGACACCTCACGGATCTGTCGCATGTCTCTGCCAGGTCCCATGGTTGTTTCCGTCCATAGCGATGGGACATGGCAGGGGCATGCGAGAAACCGATGGGCAGTGAGCGAGCAGCCGCCCGGCGCACCTGGTAATCTCGAGTCCTGGCCTCAACGGGCCGGAATGCGGGCGTAGCTTAATGGCAAAGCTTCTGCTTCCCAAGCAGACGACGCGGGTTCGATTCCCGTCGCCCGCTCTGTGAACACCAGGGCGAACACCGCAGTGATCGGCGCCGGCGTGCTCGGGCTGTTGACCGCCTGGCAGCTGCGTCTGTCCGGGCACGACGTCACCGTCATCGCGCCGAGCATCGCCCAGGACGCCTCCTGGGCCGCCGCCGGCATGCTTGCCCCGATCAGCGAGGTCCAATACGGGCAGGACGATCTCTGGCCGATCATGACCGCCTCCCGGGCGGAGTACCCGCAGTTCCTCGCCACGCTTTCCCGCGCCACCGATGTGCCCACCGGTTACCGCGAGAACGGCACGCTGCTCATCGCCGCCGATCGTTCTGATCGCGACGCCGTCGCCGAGCTCGCCGTGCTTCAGCGCGAGCACGGCATGGACGTCACCGCGCTGACCAGCTCCACCCTGCGCCGTCGTGAGCCGGGCCTGGCCCCGGGACTCTCCAAGGGCTTCGACGTCCCCAGTGACCATCAGATCGATCCGCGCCAGCTCGTCGCCGCCGCCTGCGCCGCCCTGGAGGCCGAGCTGGACCCGGAGCACTTCCCCGGCGCGGGCCACCCGGTCCGCTGGCTCACCGCCACGGTGACCGCCGTAGAGGACTCACCAGACGTTGACGAGTCCGCTGCCCCGGCCATCCCCGGGGCGGAGGCAGAATCAGCTCCGCGCTTCACCGTCACCACCGAGGACGACGCGGCCCACCCGTTCGACGCGGTGCTGCTGGTGGCCGGACTCGGCTACTCGTCGATAGCAGGACTTCCGGAGACCTGCCCGCTGGACCTGCGTCCGATCCACGGCGACGTGCTGCGCCTGCGGGTCAACCCGGCCCAGCTGATGCGCGGGGAGTCCCACATCCTCGACGCCACGGTCCGGGCGCGGGTCAACGGCCGTTCGGTCTACCTGGTTCCGCGCGCCGACGGCGGACTGGTCATCGGGGCGTCCTCCCGCGAGGACAGCCTCACCGGCACCCACGCCGGATCCGTCCAGGAGCTGCTGACCGACGCCGTCGCCGTGCTGCCCGGGGTCAAGGACATGGAGCTCGTCGAGATCACCACCCGCGCCCGTCCCGGCACCCCTGATGAACGCCCCTTCCTGGGCGAGCTGCGCCCCGGACTGGTCGTCTCCACCGGATACTCCCGGCACGGCATCCTGCTCGCCCCGCTCGCCGCCAGGCTCGGTGCCGCTCTCCTGGGATCTGCACCTGAGCTCGGCGCAGAGGACCAGCAGCTTCTCACCAGCATGCGGCTCACCCGACACCGGGGCTGACTCACTAGACTGGACCCGGCCCGCGCCGCGCTGGCCCGAGTCCTGGATCGGACCAGGAACACACCCGGCCCGCGCCGTGTTGTGCCAAGACCACCCGCACCTGATGACGTGGAGAACCATGCTCACCGTCCGCATCAATGAAGAACCCGTGACGCTGCCCGAAGACGCCACCGTGGTGGACGCCGTCGCCCAGACCACCGGGCGCAGCCTCAACCCCGACGGCACCCCCGCCGACGGTGGAAGGCTCGGCGTCGCCGTCGCACTCGACGCCGCCGTCGTCCCGCGCAGCCGCTGGTCCGCGACCACCCTGACCGGTGGCGAAGACCTCGAGATCGTCACCGCCGTCCAAGGCGGCTGAGAAGAGAGCCCTATGAACCCCCCACTCGCCGAAGCGGATCTGCCTGCCCTGCAGGTCGGTGACTACACGCTGGCCAATCGCCTCATCATGGGCACCGGCGGCATCACCGACCTCGACGCGCTCGAGCGCGCCCTGCTGGCCTCGGGCACCACGCTGACCACCGTGGCGATGCGCCGGTACAGCCCCGAGACCAAGACCTCCGTGTTCTCGATGCTGGAGCGGCTCGGAATCGACATCCTGCCCAACACGGCCGGCTGCTACACGGTCAAGGACACGGTGCTCACCGCCGAGCTCGCCCGTGAGGCGCTGGAGACGAACCTGATCAAGGTCGAGGTCATCGCCGACGAGCACACCCTGCTCCCGGACGTGATCGAGACCCTGGAGGCCACCGAGCAGCTCGCCGACCGCGGGTTCATCCCGATGGTCTACACCTCCGACGACCCCGCCGTCGCGCTGCGCCTGGAACAGGCCGGCGCCGCCGCGGTGATGCCGCTGGGCGCCCCCATCGGCACCGGCCTGGGCATCCTGAACCGGCACAACATCGAGCTGATCACCTCCCGGGCCAGCATCCCGGTGGTCCTTGACGCCGGCATCGGCAGCGCCTCCGAGGCGGCCCTGGCCATGGAGCTCGGCTGCGACGCCGTGCTCGTCGCCTCCGCGGTCACCCGCGCCCAGCGCCCCACCGAGATGGCGGTCGCGATGCGGATGGCCGTGCATGCCGGCTACCTCTCCGCCCGCGCCGGCCGGATCCCGCGGCGCGAACACGCCCAGGCCTCCTCCGCCTTTGCTGGCCGGATCTCCCCGATCGACGAACTCACCTGAGGACCCTGCCCCACGATGAATGATCTCTCCCAGTTCTCCCGCTCCCAGATGGAACGGTTCCAGCGGCACTTCTCCCTCGACGGCTTCGGCATCGAGGCCCAGGCGAAGCTGCTGAACTCCCGCGTGGTGGTCGTCGGCGCCGGCGGCCTGGGCGCACCGATCCTGACCTATCTGGCCGCCGCCGGGGTGGGCACCATCGACGTGATCGACCACGACGTCGTCGACCGGTCCAACCTGCACCGCCAGGTGATCCACTCCGAGGCCAGCATCGGGGAGCCCAAGACCGCGTCTGCGGCCGCGGTGATGCGCGGGCTGCACCCGGAGATCGTCATCAACGAACACCGCGAACCGATCACCGCGGCCAACGCGCTGGAGCTCATCGACGGGGCGGACATCGTGGTGGACGGCTCCGACAACTTCACCACCCGCTATGTGGTTGCCGACGCCTGCGAGATCGCTGACAAGCCGATGGTCTCCGGATCGATCCTGCGCTTCGCCGGACAGGTCAGCCTCTTCTGGGCCAGCCGCGGACCGACCTACCGCGACCTCTACCCCGAGGCCCCCGACGCCGGCGAGGTCCCCACCTGCGCCCAGGCGGGAGTGCTCGGCGTGCTGCCCGGCGTGATCGGCTCGATCATGGCCACCGAGACGATCAAGTTCCTCACCGGCATCGGTGAGACCCTGCTGGGACGGGTGCTGATCTACGACGCGCTGGGCGCCAGCTTCCGCGAGATCAGCCTGCACCCGGATCCCGACCGGGTGCCGGTCACCAGCATCGGCGCCGACGTCGCGGGACTGGGCGGGTTCACCGCCAACGCGCCTGCCGCTGCTGTCTCCACCACGGCTGTTCCCCCCGCAGCATCCCGCGCGGCCGAGGAAGATGCGGCGGATGTTACGGAATCCATCACCGCCGTTTCCGTGGACGGCGCCGCACCCGCTGCTGAACCGACCCCCGAGCCTGCCGTCGTCGAGGACCTCGACTTCAACCCCTTCACCGGGGACCCGAAGCTCGACGATGACGTCACGCCCAAGGAGCTGCGCGAACTCCTCGACGCCGGCCTGATCGGGGGCATCGTGGATGTCCGGGAGCCCTGGGAGCACCGGATGGGCACCATCGAGGGCGCGGTGAACGTCCCGCTGGGAGATCTCTGGCACGGCGACACCGGAGTCTCCGGGCTCGATGACGCCGCGGGAAAGCCGGTGGTGCTCTACTGCAAGATCGGTGTCCGCTCCCGCCAGGCGCTGGAAGTGCTGCGCCAGCGGCACCCCCGGGCGGAGCTGCGCAACCTCATCGGAGGTTACGAGCTGTACAAACAGCTCTGAGCCTTCCCTGGGTGCGGTAGTTTAGTGGGGTGAGTGCATACCTGGCGGTCATCGGTGAATGCTTGGTGGATGTCGTCCATTCGGAGACATCTGCCCCCAAGGCGCACGTCGGGGGCTCGCCGTTCAACGTCGCGGTGGGACTCGCCCGGCTCGAGCACGACGTGGTCTTCGCCGGTCGCCGCGGAGACGACGACTACGGCCGGATGATCGCCCGCAGCCTGCGCGCCCAGGGCATCACCGCCCTGCTCGACGCCGATGCCTCCCCGACCTCCGTCGCCCGCGCCACCCTGGATCCCACCGGACAGGCCAGCTACGAATTCACCCTGGACTGGACCCTCCCCAGCGCCGCTGAGCTGGAACAGAAGTTCTGCGCCCTGGCCCGGGAGAACAAGCCGACCGTCGGCGACGCCGGCCCGCTGGAGCACCTCCACACCGGCTCGATCGGCGCGATGCTCCAACCCGGCGCTGAGACGGTCAAGGGGGTGCTGGACCGGGCGCGGAAGGTCGCGACGATCTCCTATGACCCCAACTACCGCCCCACACTGGTGCCCAACCGCGAGGAGGCCCGGCGGCAGGCGGAGGAGTTCATCGCCCGCGCCGACGTCATCCAGGCCTCCACCGATGACCTGGACCTGCTCTACCCTGAACGCAGCCACCGCGAAACCATGGAGGCCTGGCTCCAGATGGGCCCGGCCCTGGTCACCGTCACCCGCGGCCCCTCCGGGGCGATGGGGCTGACCCGGGCCGGCTTCGCCGAGCAGGAGGCCTTCTCCATAGAGGTCGCCGACACCGTCGGCGCCGGAGACTCCTTCATGGCCGCCACCCTCTCCACGCTGCGCCGGATGAACCTGCTCGGCGCCTCCCGACGTGCCACGCTGCGCGAGATCAGTGCCGACCAGCTCGCGACGGTGCTGCGCACCGCCGCGCGCGCCGCCGCGATCAACTCCTCCCGGTTCGGCGCCCAGCCGCCCACGGCGGAGGAGCTCACCCAGGCCCTCGAGAGCTGAGTCGATGACCGAGCTCTCCTCGCCCGCCTCCGCTCCGACGCTCACCGGCGGGCCGGTGCATCTGATCGCCAGCGACATCGACGGCACCATCCTCAGCTACACCCACACCCAGTCCGGCACCGTCTCCACCCGCACCGTGGAAGCCTTCCAGGCCGCTCAGGCCGCAGGAATCCGGGTCGTGCTGGTCACCGGACGGCCGGTGCGCTGGCTCAAACACATCCGCGAGACCCTGGGCGCCCCGGGCACGGTCATCGCCTCCAACGGCGCGGTGATCTACGACCTCGCCGCCGACCGGCTGATCCACGAGGCGGCCCTGGACGCGGACGCGCTCTTCGACGTCAAGGACATAATCGGCCGGATCGACCCGCGCGCCTCCTTCGCCGCCGAGACCCTCCAGCACCTGCACATGGAGGAGCCCTTCATCGCCGGTTCGATGTTCTTCGAGGAGGACCGCCGCCGCGCCGCCGGCGTCACCGAGGAAGACCTGCGGCTCGGGCCGCTGGATGAGACCCTCGAGCGTGACGGGCTCGGCGGCGCGGCCCAGACCCCGGGCAGCGACGTCACCAGCGCCCACGTGACCGACCGGGTGGTCAAGCTGCTGTGCAAGACCGACACCATGGCGCCGGATGAGTTCCTCGGCCGCGTCCAGGAGCAGGTCGGGGACCTGCTCACCGTCACCCATTCCGCTCCCGGGATCAGCCTGCTGGAGCTCTCCGCGCGCGGAGTGAACAAGGCGGCCGGGCTCGCCCGCTACGCCGCCTCCCAGCAGATCGACCGGGAACGCGTCGTCGCCTTCGGGGACATGCCCAATGACATCGAGATGCTGCGCTGGGCCGGGACCTCCTGGGCCGTCGGCTCCGCCCACCCGGAGGCCCGCTCCGCCGCGAACCACACCGCAGCCTCCTGCGACGAGGACGGCGTCGCGCAGGTGATCGAGAAGCTGCTCGCCGGAGAGCTCTAGATGCCCACGCCCTACCGCCGGCACGCCTACCGGGACGCTCCGTACCTGCTGAACTCCCTGCCCGGAGCGCTCCACCACCGGCCGCTGGCCTTCGCCCACCGCGGCGCCGATCCGCGCCGCGAGAACACCATGGGCGCCTTCCGCCACGCGGTGGACCTCGGCTACCGGTATCTGGAGATCGATGTCCGCACCGCCGCCGACGGCACCCTGGTGGTCTTCCATGACGAAGAGCTGGACCGCGCCACCAGTGGCAGCGGTCTGCTGAGCGAGAAGACCTGGGAGCAGCTCGCCGAGCTGCGCGTCGGCACCGGTGATGGGTTCACCGAGCCCCTGGTCCGCTTCGAGGAGCTGCTGAGCACCTGGGGCGACGTCCACCTCAACGTGGATCTCAAGGACGCCGCGGCCGTGACCGAGTTCGCCCGGCTGGTGGAGAAGCACCAGGCCCATGACCGGGTGCTCGCCGCGAGCTTCAACGATGCCCGACGGCGCAGCGTCCGACGTCGGCTCACCCGGCCGGTCGCTGCCTCGGGCGGCTGGGCGGCCACCGCGCTGATCGTGCTGCTGGGTCCGCTCGGGCTGATGGGACGGCTCGGCGGACGAGTCGCCGACATCGACTGCGTCCAGGTCCCGGTCTCCCAGGGGCGGATCCGCGTCGTGACCCCACGCTTCGTGCAGCGCTGCCACCGGGCCGGCCTCCAGGTCCACGTCTGGGTCGTCGATGACCCCGCCGAGATGCACGAACTCCTGGACATGGGCGTGGATGGTCTGATGACCGACGACGCCGAGGCGCTCGCCGAGGTCATGCGGGAGCGTTCCGTCTGGCCTCAGCGCTAGAGCCGGATGGAAGAAGACCTGACCGCCGGGGACGCGGGTTCGCATATGACCCGGCTGCTCGGCATCGGAAAGCTGCTGCTCGGCGGAGTGAGCGTGGGCTCGGTACTGGAGCTCCTCGGCGTCCCGGCCGGGATGCTGATCGGCAGCGTGGTGGGCGCGGCGCTGGTCAACCAGCCCTGGACCCGCCGGATGAGGCCTTCCAGCCTGCCGATCGTCGCCCGACAGATCGGCCTGACCACCGTCGGGCTCGCCGCGGGGGTCCTGCTCACCGTGGATTCCCTCCTGAACACCGCGGTGATCGCGCTGCCCGTCGTGCTGGCCTACCTGGCTCTGACCGCGCTGAACCTGGTCTTCGTCACCGTGCTGATGTCCCGCTACCAGGTGGATCCGGTCACCGCGGTCCTGGCGGTGACCCCCGGGGGGCTCGCCGAGGTGACCTCGATCGCGATCGACAAGGGCGCCCAGGTCGCAGTGGTGCTCAGCGTCCACGCGGTCCGGCTGTTCTCCCTGGTGCTCGTGATCCTGCCGATCCTGCTGCTGGTGCTCTCATGAGGTCGGCGCGCCCATGACCCAGCTGCTTCCGCTGCTCGCGGTGATGGCGGGATCGGCCGCCGCCGCACTGATCTTCCGCCGGTGCCGGATCCCGCTGTGGCCGATCACCGGGGGCCTGGTGGGCGCCGCGGCGATCAACCTCGGCTTCGGCCTGGCGGTGCAGGTCCCGAACCTGATCGTGCTCCTGGCCCAGCTCCTCGTCGGCACCGCGATCGGCGCGACGATCGCCCCGGACACGTTCCGTCAGTTCCGGCGCTTCCTCGCACCGGGTTCCCTGGCCGTCGGTGCCGTGCTCGGAGCCGGGCTGCTCTTCGGGTGGGCGTTCGCCGCGCTGGGGATCCTCGACCCAGCCGAGGCGATGCTCTCACTGATGCCGGGCGGGGTCGGGGAGATGGTGACCGCCGGCGTCGCCCTGGGCTTCGACGGTGCGGTCATCATCGGCGCCCATATGGTCCGGCTCTTCACCGTGCTGCTGAGCCTTCCCCTGGTCCTGTGGGTGGCGGTGAAGATCCGGCAGCGCTGGATCGCGGACCCGGACGAGACCGGACCCCAGCAGCCCTGAGGTCAGCCGCTGCGGTCACCGCCGCGCGGGAGAGATCCGCAGGACTCAGATGTCCTGGCGGCTCTTCCTGCGGACCGCCGCACGCACCGTGAATGCCAGGACCAGTGCCAGCAGCCCGTAGATGAACCAGGTGATCGGGCTGTCGATCAGGGCCGCGTAGTCCCCGTCGGAGGACAGCAGCGCGTCGCGGACCGAGGTCTCGGCCAGGGGTCCCAGCACCATGCCGATCATCAGCGGAGCCAGCGGGTAGCCGTAGCGGCGCATCCCGAAACCAACCAGACCGATGCCCAGCAGAAGCAGCAGGTCGAAGACCCGTCCCGAGGTGGCGAAGACGCCGAGCCCGCAGAACAGCGCGATGCCGGCGTAGAGGTAGGGCTGCGGGATCAGCAGCAGCTTGGCCCACAGCTGCGCAAAGGGCAGGTTGATGATCAGCAGCACCACCATGGCGATGAAGAAGCTGGCGAGCAGCGCCCAGACCAGGTCGGGGTTGCGGTCGAAGAGCAGCGGTCCGGGCTGCAGGCCGTACTGGCGGAAGGCCGCGAGCATGATCGCTGCTGTGGCGGAGACGGGCAGACCCAGGGCGAGCAGTGCACCCATCGCCATGCCGGTCGTGGAGTTACCGGCGGCCTCCGGTGCGGCCAGGCCGCGGATAGCGCCCTTGCCGAACTGCGGGAGGCGACGACGCCGGTCCAGTCGGCGCTCCACGTCATAGGCCATGAAGGTGGGCACCTCGGAGCCACCCACGGGGATCACGCCGAAGGGCAGTCCGATCACCGTGCCGCGTCCCCAGGCCGGAGCGGCCTCCTTGAACTCGGCCCATTTCAGCCAGGGGCGACCGGCGGACCGGGTCTTCAGATCGGGATTGTCGCGCCGGGCACGGGAGGCCACGTGGAACACCTCGCCCAGGGCGAGGATCGCGACGGTGACCGTGATCAGCGAGACGCCCTCGAAGAGCTGCGGGGCACCCATGGTGAAGCGCTGTGTGCCGGTGACCGCGTCGATGCCGACCGTGGAGATCCCCAGACCCAGCATCAGCGAGGCCAGACCCTTGGGCACCGAGTCCGAGACCACCGAGGAGGTCGCGATGAACGCGAAGACCGCCAGGGCGAAATACTCCGCAGGTCCGAAGTACCGTGAGAGCTCCGCCAGAGTCGGAGCGAAGAACACCACAATGGTCGAGGCGATGATGCCGCCGATGAACGCGCCGATGGCCGCAGTGGCCAGCGCCTGGGGAGCCCGTCCATCCAGGGCCATGCGGTGTCCCTCGAAGGTCGAGGCGATCGCGGACGCCTGACCCGGGGTGTTCATCAGGATGGCCATGGTGGAGTCCCCGAACAGGCCGCCGAAGTAGACCCCGGCGAAGAGGATGAACGCCGCCGTCGGGTCAAGGGCGAAGGTCATCGGCAGCAGCAGCGCCACGGCCATGGACGAACCCAGGCCCGGCATCACGCCGACTGCGGTGCCCAGCAGACAGCCGACCACCACCCAGAGCAGGTTCGTAGGGGTGAAGGCTCCGGCGAAGCCCTCCATCAACAGTGGAAGTGAGTCCATGTCAGAAACCGCCTCCGAGGATGCCCGAGGGCAGGTTCAGGCCCAGCGCCACGCTGAAGCCGAGATATGCGACGGAACTCATGAAGAGGCCGACCAGGATGTCGAAGAGCGGACGCCGGGAGCCGAAGCCCCGAGCCACGGACCAGAACAGCAGCCCCCCGGTGAGGATCCAACCCAGCCAGGGCAACAGCACCGCGAAGGCGAGGAACCCGCCGACCGTCCAGCCCAGCGCGGTGAAGTCGGAGTGGAACCGCCAGGACCGCCCGGAGCTGTTCTCCGGGTGTTCCGGTCGCCGGAGGATCCCGGCCGCGATGATGCCCGCGAGCACCAGGCCGAGCACGCCCAGGATGCCGGGGAAGAACTGTGGACCCGGGAAGTCAGCGTCCCCGACGTCCATGGTGGCGACACCGATCAGGATGTAGAGGCTGAATCCGACGATGACCACGGGCATGATGAGGCCCGAGCGCCCGTGCCAGAAGGTGCCCGCCCCTGCGGGAGTCGGGCCCGGAAGGTCACCCTGGTCGGGGCCCGCGCCGGAGCCTGCCGGGGGGAGGGCGTCGTCCTGCGCCGGAGACGAAGGGGTCATCGGGGTGCTCACTGTTCCATCTCCTCAAACAGGCCGCCGATGCGCACTGTCTCGTCTTCGATGAACTGGTCGAACTCTTCGCCCTGCAGCGGGGCCTCTCGCCAGTAGTTGCGCTCCACGGTGGCGGCCCATTCGGGTGTCACCACAGCCTCATCCACCAGTTCTCTGAGCTCTGCGACCTCGTCCTCGGTGGCGCTGGGTGGGGCGAAGAGCGCCCGCCAGTTGGTCAGGGTCACGTCGTAGCCTTCCTCGGCCAGGGTCGGAATGTCGTCCACCCCCTCGAGTCGGTCCTCCGAGGCAACGCCGAGGACCCGCAGGCGTCCCGACTCAACCTGGGGGTACATATCGGCGAAGCCGCCGGCGGAAGCTGCGGCGGTGCCGTTGAGCAGCGCCTGGATGGCCTCGCCTCCGCCGTCGGAGGGGATGTAGGTGGTGTCGCTCGGGTTGATGTCCGCGGCCAGGGCGATCTCGGTCATCACCAGCTGGTCGAAGGAACCACCACCGGTCCAGGGGGTGCCGCTGGGGTTCTCCTGCCACGCCTCGACCAGGTCATCCATGGTCTGGTGGGGTGAATCGGCCGGCACCACAACGATGTCGTACTCCTCGACGACCCTCGCAACCGGAGTGACGTCCTGGATGGTAGACGTGGTACCGAACTGGATCTGCGCAGCGATCTGTCCGGTGCCGCCGACCATCAGGTTGTTCGCCTCAGGCAGTTGCGCCACATTGCCCAGCGCGATCGTGCCACCGGCGCCTGGGACGTTGATGACCTGGACGTTGTTCACCAGGTCGTTGGTCTGCATGCTCTGCTGCAGCTCGCGCTGGAAGGTGTCCCATCCGCCGCCTGCAGCGGCGGGGGCGATCAGCGTGATGTTGTTGCGCACGTCGGTGCCGCCGGATGCGGCCTGGATGGAGAAGAACGAGGCTGCTGCGACGCAGCCCACCGCCACGACGGCGAATCCGCCGGTCAGGATCTTCTTCCTGCGCGATCTCGTGGCGGCATCGGGTGTGGCCTGCTGGCTCATCAGTTCCCTTCGGTGCCGACCGGCGTCACTGCAGGTCGGATTTTGACTATGGTGCGGCGCTTACCCGATCCTGAGTGATGGGTATCACGCCATAGGGCGGTAGCATACACAGGTTGGCCCCGGTGTTCGCAGTCCCGAGACCAGGCATCCACTGTGTGGCCCTCGACCCCGATACTTGACCCCTAGGAGCACCCCATGACCGTCCTCGTCGCCGGCACCGATACCGCCGAAGGACAGGCCGCCTACGTCTTCGCGCTCCAGGAGGCGGCCCGACGTGGTGAGGACCTGCTGTACTTCGGGCTCAGCGGTGAGCGCCCCGCACCGGGTGCGGCGGAGGAGGCCGGTGTGCGCGAGACCTACGCCGAGCCGGACGCCCGCGGCAAGGACGGAGTCGGGGATCTGCTCGACACCGCCGAGCGCATCGACCCGTCGGTGATCGTCATCGGCATCCGCCAGCGCACCCCGGCGAGCAAGTTCATCATGGGCTCCTCGGCGCAGCAGATCATCCTGCAGGCCAACACTCCCGTCCTGTGCGTCAAGCCGGGAATGATCGACGCCTGAGGGTCACTCCCAGGTCGGGTCGTGGGTGTCGATTCCTTCGATGACGGCTTGGACCGCATCCAGCTGACCCGGGCTGCGGCCGTGACCTGGGAGCACCTGCGCCCAGCCGTCCACCGCGACGTCGCCGAAGTTGTGGCCGTGGCTCGGCGGGACCGCCTCGCTGACCAGCATGTCCGCCGTCAGGTGCAGGAACGTGACGCCGGGGATCCACCGCATCGAATCGCTGACGTCGGAGCCTCGCCCGCCGGAGGATGCCGGTCCGCTGAGCCATTCGGGGGAGCGGTAGATCACCGCAGGGTCGAGCCAGGTGATCGGGTCGGTGGCATGCTGAAGGTAGCCCAGCCGAGGCTCGCGCCAGGGACCCTCCAGTGCCGCGAAGTCCCCAGGCTTCGACTGCCAGCGCACCCGCTCACCGTCGCGGAAGACCGGCTGCCAGACGGGGCTTCCGGGATCGCGGTTGAGCTGCAAGGTGCGCCACGGTTCGGAGTTCGCCGGAGGTCCGGTGAACAGGGCCGCGTCGGTGCACGCCACCAGGTCCTCGAGGCTCTCGAAGCTGCCGGACATTCCCAGGGCGCCCAGGCTGAGGCCATAGACCACCAGCCGGGGCCGGTCCGCCTCCGGCAGCGCCTCCCATCGCGCATGGACGGCGTCGAAGAGAGCTCGGCTCGACTCCTCCGGCAGCTCAGGGTCGAAGAGGAACGACACCCAGCTGGGCTGCACCGAGTACTGCATCGACGCGGTGGCGGTGTCTCCGGCGTAGAGGTACTCCAGGGCGGCGATTGCCTGCGGCTCCAGCCAGCCGGAGCCGGTCGGGGTGGCGACGAGCAGCACCTCACGGTCGAACCCGCCGTGGCGCTCCAGCTCCTCCACTACCAGCTCCGCCCGGGCGTGAACGTCCGCCCCCTGGGACAGCCCGGCATAGGCCCGGACCGGTTCCTGGGCCGGGACGCCGGTGACCTGTGTGATGTGCGCGGCGCTGGGACCGCCGCCGGCGAAGGCCCGGCCCTGTCGGCCCAGCCCGCCCCACTCGAGAACGGAGTCAGGACCACCGGAGCGACCGGGAAGCACCGGGGGTGAGCTGCCCTCAAGCGTGCCGGCATCGCGGTCCTGATAGATCTGCCCGACGACGCCGAGCCCGCCGCCGATCAGTCCCAGGATCAGCACGAGGATCGTGATCACACCCGTGACCCGTGAGGCCCAGCGGACCTGGAGCGCTGAGCCGCCGCGGCGAGCCACGCCGCGTCCCACCCGGTCTCGCAGCGCCCCGATCCCCTTGGCGATGCTGAAGAGCACGACCATCGTGATCACCATGCTGGCCAGGAACGCGACGTGGCCGGGCCCGTCGACCGGTTCCATCTCCACCAGTTCGCGGACCTCGTTCTGCCAGGACACCACGAGTGCCCCGTAGCCGAGCACGTAGAGCAGCAGGCCCGCGCCGATGGCAGCCGCGAGGCCACCCGCGCGAAGCGCCGAGCTCTCCCGCCGCCCGCCGGGTGTGGCGCTCCCAGGAGCGTCCTTCGCCGCGGTCGAGAGCCCTGATGACCGGTGGCCGACACGTCGGCGGAGATTCCGTGCGGCGACGCGCACCGCGAACCCGAGCTGAAAGCCGACCATGAACCACAGCCCCGCCATGACGCCCTGGAACGCCGTCGGACGCGGCACCAGCGAGGGGGTCAGTGCGAGGGACGCCAGGGCCAGCGCGCAGACGAGATTGACCAGGTGCGCTCGCAGGAACGCGGCGCTGCGTGTGGAGAGCCTCATCAGGTCGCTCACCCCTCCGCTCCCGATCCTCCTGGTGACCTCTGGCTCGCGCGGGGGAGACCCCGGGTGTGATCCGTGAGCGAAGTCTAAGCGCGCAGCCGCTGGTTCCGGCAGGCCTGAACGGTGATGATCTGCGGGGAGGCCGGCGAGAGGTCAGCGCGCGAGGTGGCGGTGACGGCGCCGGAGGTGGTGCGGATCTGGTCCCATAGTATGAGGACCCGCCCGGACGCGGCTTCTAGACTGGGGAGGTGAATCCCTCCGACTACGCCATCGCCACGCGCCTGCTCACCGAGAGCAATCCCGTCTGGGCCTGGGGGCTCAGTGTCACCGCAGTGGGACTGCTGGTGGCGGCGCTGATGGTGCTGGTCCAGGACGAGGGCAAGACCGGCAGGCGCGCCGCGGTCTGGGGTGTGGTGATCTTCCTGCTGCCGATCATCGGTCCCGCGGTCTACCTGGTCTGGGAGACCGTCCGCTATCGCCGTGAGCATGGCCGTCCCGAGAAGGGCATGGTCGAGAAGTACGCCCCTGAAGAGGTGGCGCAGCGCCGCGAAGATGCACGCCGAGCAGAAGCCCGCGCAGCGGAAGCCCGGACAGCTGGAGAGCGGGGTGAGGACCGCGATGCCACTGCCGACTGACACCTCGGTGGCTGGGCACCAGGAGGCCAAGACCCGCACCCGGCGGCGGCTGATCGATGCACTGATCAAGGTGCTCCCGCTGCTGGTCCTGATGCTGTTCTCGCATTCCGGCGGCATGCGCTCCTCCGGGGAGATCGGGATCCAGGTGCCCTGGTGGGTGATCATTCTCGTCGAGGTGTTCGCCATCCTGCCCCTTGCCTTCTCACGCACGAATCCCGGAGCGGCCGCCGGAGTGATCGCGGTCTTCTGTGCGACGCAGCTGGTGATCGGCACGGCGCCGGGGGTCTCCGCGCTGGCGGTGCCGCTGGTCCTCTACGCCTGCGCGAAGTACAGCACCCCACGCGTGTCCTGGAGCTTCCTCGCAGTGGCGCTGCTCGGCGCGGCGGCCCTGGGGGCCTATTTCATATTCCTGGACATGTATTACATGCAGCAGTACGACTACTACAACAGCTGGACGAATTCGCTGGTCAGCGCGGGCCTGATCGCTGGATTCGCCGCTGCCGTGGCGCTGACCTCCTGGCTCGCCGGGCACCTGGCCGGGCGTCGTCGTCGTGAGCTCGGCGCCATCTCCGAGCGCAACCAGCTGCTGATCCGCGAGCGGGACCAGGAGGCGCGGCTCGCCGTGGACGCCGAGCGGATGCGCATCGCCCGGGAGATGCACGATGTGATCTCGCATTCGATGTCGGTGATGATCGCCCAGGCCGACGGCGGGCGATATGTGCTGCAGCAGAGTCCGGAACGCGCCGAACGGGCCTTCGCCACGATCAGCGACACCGGTCGCGAGGCGCTCACCGAGATGCGCAGGATGCTCGGGGTGCTGCGCGACGAGGACGGCGCGCTGCAGAAGCGCCCGGCGCCGGGGGTCCAGGATCTGCCCCAGCTGATCGAAGACGTGGCCGCCTCGGGCCTCCCGGTCCGGCTGCACATGCTCAGCGACTCGATTCCTAAGCTGCCCGAGGGCGTGGGACTCGCGGCCTATCGGATCGTCCAGGAGGCGCTGACCAACACGCTCAAGCACGCCGGCCCGCAGGCCCATGCCGAGGTCTGGGTCGCCACAGCGGCGGAGGCCGAGCCGGCCCTGATGTTGGAGGTCCGTGATTCCGGACGCGGCGCGGCGGCACCCGACGACGGCGCCGGCTCCGGGCTGCTCGGCATGACCGAGCGGGCCCGGCTCTATGGCGGGACCGTCACCACCCGCGCCCACGCGGGCGGCTTCGACGTGCTCGCCCGCTTCCCGCTGGGCGCCGACTCGGCCGGATCAGCCGGGTCACCCGCCGGATCCGGCGATCAGAGCGCACCGCCGGACCAGGTCGAGGAGACCCGATGACCGCCGCACAGAACCCCTCGGCTGCACAGAACTCCTCCGCTGCGCAGAACGCAGCCTCGACCGCTTTGCCGCATGCGCCCGCACCGGCGTCGCAGGCCGGGCAGACCAAGATCCGGATCCTGCTGGCCGATGACCAGGCGCTGCTGCGCGCCGGCTTCGCCATGGTGATCGACTCCCAGCCAGACCTCCAGGTGGTGGGCCAGGCGGGCAACGGCCAGGACGCGCTCGCCGCGGCCGGTGCCCATCACCCAGACGTGGTGCTCATGGACATCCGGATGCCGGTCATGGACGGGCTGGAGGCCACCCGCCGGATCACCGAGGATCCTGCGCTGTCGGAGACCCGGGTGATCGTGCTGACCACCTTCGACACCGACGAATATGCCCTCGAGGCGCTGCGCGCAGGCGCCTCAGGCTTCCTGCTCAAGGATGTGAAGCCTGAGGCCCTGCTGGACTCGATCCGCACGGTCACCACCGGCGGAGCCGTCATCGCCCCGACCACCACCCGCCGGCTCCTGGACTCCACGCTGCGTGACGGCGGGCGACGCCGCAGCCCCGACGCCGAACAGCAGCGGCGGCTGGACCGGCTCACCAACCGGGAGCGGGAGATCCTGCTGGAGCTCGCCACCGGGGACTCCAACACCGAGATCGCCGCTCGGCTCTTCGTCTCCGAAGCCACGGTGAAGACCCATGTCGGGCAGGTGCTCGCCAAGCTCGAGGTGCGCGACCGGGTCCAGGCCGTGGTCTACGCCTACGAGACGGGGCTGGTCGCCTGAGGTCATCCCTGGCTCCAGCTCGGAGGGGCCGCGCTCATCCTGCAGGATGAGGCGCAGACCGGCCTGTGGTCCGATGTGGGAGCATCCCGCTCGTTCGTAGTGTGAACGCATGATCACCACACTGACTCCCGCCCTGCGCGCCAGGGCGCTGAACAAGACCTACGGCACCGATGACGCGGCCGTCCACCCGCTCCGCGACCTCTCCATCGAGTTCCCCGCCGCGAAATTCACCGCGGTGATGGGCCCCTCGGGCTCCGGAAAGTCCACCCTGCTCCACGTGCTCGCCGGACTGGACACCGCCGACGACGGCGAGGTGATCCTCTCCTCGGCGCGCGGCGAGACCACCCTCACCGGGCTCAGCGAGAAGCAGCTGACCCGGGTCCGGCGCGAGAGCATCGGCTTCATCTTCCAGGCCTACAACCTGGTTCCGGCGATGACAGCCGAGGAGAACATCCTGCTGCCCGCGAACCTAGGTGGAGCGTCCGTGGACCAGGAGTTCTACGATCAGGTCATCGAGCGGCTCGGGCTCACCGATCGTCTGGCGCACAGGCCCTTCGAGCTCTCCGGCGGACAGCAGCAGCGCGTGGCGGTCGCCCGTGCCCTGGTCGCCAGGCCCGCGGTGATCTTCGCCGACGAGCCCACCGGCAACCTGGACCAGACCACCGGCGCCGAGGTGCTGGGTCTGCTCCGCACCGCGGTCGACGAGTTCGGTCAGACGGTCATCATGGTCACCCACGACGCCAACGCGGCGGCCCAGGCCGACCGCACCGTGCTCCTGGCGGATGGCCGGGTCGCCGGCACCCTGGAGAAGCCCAGCGCAGAGCAGCTCGCCGCCGCCCTGATCGAGGCCGGCCGATGAGCGGCAGCCCGGTGCTCCGGGTCAACCTGCGCTCGGCCGGGAAGAAGCTCGTCGCCGCCGGTGCGGCGGTCGCCATCTCGGTCGCCTTCATCGTGGCAGGGATCCTGATGCTGGACTCCTTCACCCGCGGTCTCACCCAGCAGATCGAGGCCGAAGCTGCCGGAAGCGACCTGATCATCGACACGATGCAGCTCTCCGCCTGGGATGAGGACACCGAGGAGTACCTGCGCGACGACATCGAGCTGGCCGAAGCCATCGAAGAGCTCGACGGGGTCGCCGTCGCCGACGCCATCGGATCCGGCTACCTCAGTGAGGTGTCCGCGGACGGCAGCTCCACCATCGGCTTCGAGGTGGGCGAGCAGTCAGAGACCAGGGTCGGGGAGATCAGCCAGGGGCATCAGGCCCAGGCCGAGGACGAGGTCGTGGTCAGCTCCGCCGCCGTCGAGGGCAGGGGCCTTCAGCTCGGCGACACCTTGACTGCGCAGAACTTCGTCTACGAGGACGACGCAGGGGAGGGCGCAGAACCCACCGTCGAGGAGGAGGACTACACCGTGGTGGGAGTGGTGGACACCCAGGGTGCTCCGCGCGGCTTCCTCACCGCCGAGGGGATGGACCGGATCCCGTTCAGCACGAGCCCTGCAGAGATCCGCGTGCAGCTCGATCCCAGCGCTGATGCGGCCCAGGTGCAGGCCCAGATCCAGGAGCTCATCCCCGAGCAGGCGGAGGGACTGGAGTCCCAGCGCGCCGCGGAGCTCAGCGGCCTCGAGGTGCAGACCACCGAGGAGATCGTGGACGCCCGGATGGCAGAACAGGCCGGGAGCGCGAACGTGCTGGCCTACCTCGCCATCGGCTTCGGCAGCATCTCGGTCTTCGTCTCCGGGCTGGTCATCTCCAACACCTTCCAGGTGCTGGTCGCCTCCCGGCAGCGAACGCTCGCGCTGCTGCGGGCCATCGGCGCCACCGCCACGCAGCTCAAGCGCGCGACCCTGCTCGAGGGCGCACTCCTGGGTCTGATCGGCGGCGCGGCCGGGGTCGTGCTGGGCGCCGGCGCGGCACTGGGCTTCTCGCTCATCGCCCGGGCCAGCTTCGCACCCGACCTCCCGCTCGCCACCCCCACCGTGCTGGCCACCGTGATCGGGCTCGGACTGGGCCTGGTCGTCACGGTGCTCTCCGCGCTGCTCCCAGCGATCAAGGCCGGACGCGTCTCACCCATGGCCGCTCTGCGCCCGGCAGGACTGACTCCCGCCTCAGCGCGACTCTCGAAGTCGCGGCTGGTGATCGGGCTGCTGCTGACCCTGATCGGGTTCGGCGCAGTGCTGGCCGCGGCGCTGCTCGCGACCGCGGAGGACGACCCGCTTGTCCTGCCGGCGCCGCTGGTGGGGGTCGCCGGTGCGATGATCGGATTCATCGGGGTCCTGCTGCTGGCCCGCCTGATCGTGCCGCCGCTCGCGGCGCACGGAGGACGCCTGCTGGGCCTCCTGCCCGGGCTGCGGGTCAACGCCCCGCTCGCCGGCCAGAACGCCCGGCAGGTCCCCGGACGCACGACGGCGACCGCCTCGGCCCTGCTGGTCGGGGTCACCCTGGTCGGCACCATGATGGTGGGCGCCTCCACCGCGCAGACGGTGCTCTACGACGAGCTGGCCGAGCAGTACCCGGTGGAGGCCTCGATCGGCGTCATGGACGAGGACCTCGACGCCGATCTCGAGGCGAGCTCCCTGGTGGGAGCCCATTCCAGCGCACCCGGTGCGCCGGTGACCATCACCGGCAGCCGGGGAAGCACCGAAAGCCAGGCGGTGCTCGTCGACGAGGACACCTTCGCCGAGGTGGCCCGCACGGAAGGACTGGCGCCGGGTCCGGGCGAGGCGATCGTCTCGCCGCAGCTCAACGCCGAGGGAATGGTCTTCGAGGGCGAGCAGCCCGAGCTGGAGCTGACCCCGTACGGCACCGGGAGCTCGCGCGCCGGGGAACAGGCGGTCACCGTCCAGGCGAGAGCGGCGGCCTGGCTTCCTGCCGGCATGGTGCTGATCTCTGCGGGCTCGCTGCCGGAAGAGGCCCGGATGCAGCCCCTGGCAGAGGATGCGGGCCCGTGGACCTTCACGGCGGAGCAGGGCATCACGCTGGTACGCACCGCGGACGGGATCAGCTCGGCCGAGTCCTACGGGCTCGCGCCGCTCTTCCAGGATCACACCGAGGAGTTCAACGACTCCGGGGCCGTCATGCGGGCCAGCTTCGGCGAGACCATCGACATGGTGCTGCTGATCGTGCTGGTCCTGCTCGGAGCCTCGGTCCTGGTCGCCGTGATCGGGGTCAGCAACACGCTCTCGCTCTCGGTGCTGGAGCGGCGCCGGGAGGCGGCGCTGCTGCGAGCTGTCGGCATGAACCGCCGCTCGGTGGGACAGATGATCACCATCGAGGCACTGCTGCTGGCCGGGGCGGCGCTGCTGATCGGCACCGGGCTCTCGGTGTTCCTGGGCTGGGCCGGCGTGGCCTCGATGGCCGCGGTGCCGGACTGGACCGTGACGGTGGATGTGCCCTGGCTGCGACTCGCGATGCTCTGGGGGATCACGCTGCTGGCCGCCGCGCTCGCGGCGCTGCTTCCGGCCCGGGCGCTCTCCAGGGTCGAACCGGCAGCCGGGCTCAGCGAGGATTGAGCCTCGCGGCCGTCTTGCCGCTGAGTGGATGGGTCGCTGAGCTGATGAGGCGCTGGGCGGCTGAATTGCTGAGCCGATCCCCCGCCGGGCGCAGCAGGAGGGCGGGATCCGATGACTCGGATCCCGCCCTCCTGAGCGTGTTGCCAGGTTCAGCGGATCAGGTCACCAGGATGACGATGATCACGATGAGCAGAATGGCGGTGAGGCTGATTGGAAGGATACGTCCCATGATGTCTTGCCTTTCGATAAAGATGCGTCTGGGTCATTCGCGAGCGGTCATTGCTGACGTCGGCTGACGGTCCTGACGATGAAGAGGATTCCCACCACCACCAGGATCACAAGAACAATGTTGAAGAACAGGTTCAGAACGACACCAAACAGCCAGAGGGCGATCCTGAGGACCACCAGCACCAGCACAATGGAAATGACAATAGATAGTGCTCTATTGGCCATGACCCCACCTTACGGATGTGTACCTGGACGGGAGCTGGGTACCGGGGTCCCCACCTCCGCTCCGAAGGGCGTCAGAACTCTCTGACCTGGACGATGCCGCCGCTGTCAGTCCTCGGCGTCGGCCAGGGCCTCCACGTCGGAGAGCGAGGCGTGGGGGGTGTGCTCCGGGACGTAGCCGTTGAGGCGCAGGCCGTTCTCGACGTCGAAGAGGTGCACGTGGTTCGGGTTCGGCTTGATCGTGACCCGCTCGCCGCGCATGGGGGGACGGCGTCCGTCCACCCGGACGATGAAGGGCTGGAAGGTCTTGATGCCGTCGGGGGTGCCGAAGATGTAGGCGTCGGCGCCGAGCTCCTCGACCAGGTCCACGGTCATCTGCAGGCCGGTGCCATCGGTGCTGAGCTCCATGTCCTCGGGACGCACGCCGAGGGTGACCTGGTCGCCGTGGGCCTTGTCCAGGTGGCCGTCAGGGATCGGGAGGACATCCTGTCCGACCACGACGCCCTGACCCTGGATCTTGACCTGGAAGAGGTTCATCGCCGGGGATCCGATGAAGCCGGCGACGAAGACGTTCGCGGGGTTGTCATAGAGGTTGCGCGGGGAGTCGACCTGCTGCAGCACGCCGTCCTTGAGCACGCAGACGCGGTCACCCATCGTCATGGCCTCGACCTGGTCGTGGGTGACATAGACGGTGGTGGTCTGCAGCTCGCGGGTCAGCGCGGCGATCTGGGTGCGGGTCTGCACGCGCAGCTTGGCGTCGAGGTTCGACAGCGGCTCATCCATCAGGAAGACCTTGGGGGAGCGCACGATCGCGCGGCCCATGGCCACGCGCTGACGCTGACCGCCGGAGAGGGCCTTGGGCTTGCGCTCCAGGTAGGGGACCAGGTCCAGGATCTCAGCGGCCTTCTTCACCCGCTCGGCCCGCTCCTCCTTGGAGACGCCGGCGATCTTCAGCGCGAAGCCCATGTTCTCGGCCACGGACATGTGCGGGTAGAGCGCGTAGTTCTGGAAGACCATGGCGATGTCACGGTCCTTCGGCGAGACGTGGGAGACGTCTTCGCCGCCGATCATGATGGCTCCCTCGTTGACCTCTTCGAGGCCGGCGAGCATGCGCAGTGCGGTGGACTTGCCGCAGCCGGAGGGTCCCACGAGGACCAGGAACTCGCCGTCGGCGATCTCGAGCTGGAGCTGATTGATAGCTGGTCGCGCGCCGGGGGTGTAGATCCGGCTGGCGGAGGCATAGGTCACAGAAGCCATGATGATATGTCCCTTTCACGGGCAGGTACGTGCCCGACGATCCGTTGTGAAGGTGATTGTGGTGACACGCGACTCACGTGCGGTGCGTCACATGTCTCGTGCATCACATCACAGCTTCTGGCAGAAGTCCAAAACCGTCGCACGCCCCCGGCGCAGGAGACTCGCCGCCGCAGACTCACCTCAGGACGCGCCAGACACGACGACGGCGCCCGCCCACCTGGTCCACGGTGTCTTCCGTGGTGGAGGTGGGCAGGCGCCGTCGTGCGCTGGAACGTCAGGCGCTGGGACTCAGCCTGATGGAGTCCCAGGTGTCCACCAGATCAGGCGTTGTCATCCTCGAGGATCAGCGGGTAGACGCCGTTCTCGTCGTGGACCTCGCGGCCGGTGACCGGCGGGTTGAAGACGCAGACCACGCGGATCTCCTCTTCCACCTCGACCCGGTGCTTCTCCTGGCCGTCGAGCATGTAGAGGAAGCCATCGGTGATGGTGTACTTCTCTCCGGTCTCGAGATCGGTCAGCGTGCCCTTGCCGCCCACGCAGTAGACGGCTTCCACGTGGTTGGCGTACCAGAACTCATTCGTGGTGCCGGCGTAGAGGGTGGTCTCATGCAGCGAGAAGCCGACCTTCTCCTTGGCCAGGACCATGCGCCGTGAGCGCCAGTTCTCCTGCTGGATGTCGCGGTCGGTGCCGTTGAGGGCGTCGATGTTCAAGGTGTACACGCAGATCTCCGATCAGTGGCGTCTCAGGTTGCGGGGACGAAGGGCTTTTACCGGGGTGCTCGCAGGCGGGAGGGCTCTGAGAGGTTGCCGGTGGCCGCGAGGAGGGACTCCTCGATGATGGCCAGACCCTTCTGCAGATCTTCGGACTCGATGTTCAACGCGGGCATCAGCTTGATGACCTCGTCCTGCGGTCCGGAGGTCTCCACCAGCAGATTACGCTTATACGCCTCGGCTGCGACCTTGCCGGCCGTGTCGGGGTTGGGGAAGTGGATGCCGGTGAGGAATCCGCGGCCCCGGATCGAGGAGCCGGGGACGTGCTCGGCGATGCGCTTGAGTCCCTCGTTGAGCTCGGTGATCCGCTCGGCGAGCTGGTTCTGGAAGCTGTCGTCGGCCCAGAAGAGCTCCAGCGCCCGGGCGGCGGTGACGAACGCGAGGTTGTTCCCGCGGAAGGTGCCGTTGTGCTCGCCGCCCTCCCAGACGTCGAGCTCGGGCTTGAACAGGGTCAGCGCCATGGCCAGGCCGTAGCCGGAGATCGACTTGGACACGCAGACGATGTCTGGGTAGAGGCCAGCCTCTTCGAAGGAGAAGAACTTGCCGGTGCGGCCGCAGCCTGCCTGGACGTCGTCGACGATCAGCAGGATCTTGTGCCGGCGCAGCAGGTCGGAGAGCGACTTGAGCCAGTCCATCCGAGCGGCGTTGAGCCCGCCCTCGCCCTGGACGGTCTCCACGATCACCGCGGCAGGCTTGTCCACGCCGGAGCCGGAATCCTCGAGGATCTTCTCCAGCCACAGGAAGTCAGGCATGTCGCCGTCGAAGTAGTCGTCATAGGGGATCTTCGAGGAGTTCGTCAGCGGGATGCCGGCGCCGCGGCGCTTCATCGAGTTGCCCGTGACGGACAGGGCGCCGAGGGTCATGCCGTGGAAGGCATTGGTGAAGGAGAGGATGTGCTGGCGGCCGGTGACCTTGCGCGCGAGCTTCAGCGCCGCCTCGACGGTGTTGGTGCCTGTCGGGCCGGGGAACATCACCTTGTAGTCCAGCTTGCGCGGTTCCAGGATGATCCGCTCGAAGGTCTCCAGGAAGCGCCGCTTGGCGGGGGTCTTCATGTCCATGGAGTGGGTGACGCCGTCGTTCGCGACGTAGTCCACGATCAGATCGCGCAGCTCGGGGTGGTTGTGTCCGTAGTTCAGCGCGCCGGCCCCGGAGAAGAAGTCCAGGTAGCGGGTGCCGTCCTCGGTCCACTGGTACGGGCCTGAGGCCTTGGCGAAGGTGGCGGGCCAGTTCATGCAGTAGCTGCGGACCTGGGATTCGCGTGTGTCGAAGATATCTGTAGCCATGGTGCTCATCTGTCCTTACGTTCCGGGGAAGTCGGGTGGATATTCACTCAGAGCGACGGCGTGGCCGCCTGGGGCTTCTCAGCTCAGCGGGTGCACCGTCAGGGTGCGTGCGGGGGAGGTTCTCAGCTCAGCGGTGCCACGGTGTAGAGGTCCTCGGCGGCATGGACCTCGCCGGATTCCTCGGCTGAGGGGAAGACGGCCTCGTCGAACAGTGCCGTGGTGGTGATCTCGGCGTTCTTGTCTCGTGCGAGACCGGTGAACAGCGCGATCGAGGCCGCATTGTCGGAGGTGATGGTCGTCTCCAGTCGGTGCGGGGCGGCCGAGTCCACCAAGGTGCCGAGCATGCGGGAGGCCAGTCGGCGACCGCGGAAGCGGGAGTCGACGGCGACCTGCCAGATGAAGAGGGTGCCGGGGTCGCTGGGGCGCCGGTATCCGGAGATGAATCCGGCGGGCTCTCCGTCGACCTCGGCGATCACCGAGGTCTCGGCGAAGTCCCGGGCCCACAGGATGTAGGCGTACGGGGTGTTCACATCCAGCACGCCGGTTCCGGCGGCGAGCCTCCACAGGGAGGTGCCGTCGGCCACGGTGGGCGTGCGAATCTCAACTCGTTCCGAGCCCGTGGAGGCATCGGCGGAGTTCTGGGCAGGGCTATCTGCAGTATCAGGCATCGGTCTCCACAGTAGTGAGCCAACATTGAGATTCAACCGAGAACCTCGCGAACGGGGGGTGAAATCGCGGGTTGGAGAGGCCGGAAAAGTTTAGGCCAGAAGTTATCAGCGACGACGCATGCCAGAGGCGGCAAGGGCAAGCGGCCATCGACGACTTCTTCCGGCGGAAATATCTTGAATGTAATCATCATGTGATTGATTTAAGGATAACTGGAATATCTGGAAGTGATGCGGCCCATGCTCAGCGCCCGCAGTGAGGGTGCTCAGGTGGAGCTAAGGTTGCTGTGATGACTACCCACAAGAAGAGCCGCCTTCCCGGTTTCGGATGGACGCTCCATGGCGATGGCAAGACGGTCCGACCGGGCGCGGTGGTGACCCCCGACGAGCGGCTGGGCTGGCTGCAGACCACCGGGGTGGGGATGCAACACGTGGTCGCGATGTTCGGGGCCACCTTCCTGGTGCCGCTGATCACCGGCTTCCCACCCTCGACCACGCTGTTCTTCTCAGGTGTCGGAACCGTGCTGTTCCTGATCATCACGGCCGGACGCATCCCCAGTTACCTGGGTTCCTCCTTCGCCTTCCTTGCCCCGGTCGGCGCCGCCACGGCGCAGTACGGCATGTCAGGCGCGCTGGGCGGGATCTTCCTGGCCGGGCTGGGACTGGTGGTGGTCGGACTCATCGTGCACTTCGTGGGCAGCCACTGGATCCAACGGGTGATGCCGCCGGTGGTCACCGGCGCGATCGTTGCGCTGATCGGACTGAACCTCGCCCCGGCGGCGTGGAACAACGTGGATCAGGCCCCGGTCACCGCCACGGTGACCATCGTGTCGATGCTGCTTGCGGGCGTGCTCTTCCGTGGCCTGCTCGGTCGGCTCTCGATCCTGCTCGGCGTCGTCGTGGGCTACGTGGTGGCCGTGGTGCGCGGGGAAGTGGACTTCTCCGGCATCGGCTCCGCCGGATGGGTCGGGCTTCCGGAGTTCACCACCCCGACCTTCCACATCGGAGTGCTCGGTCTCTTCATCCCGGTGGTGCTCGTGCTGGTGGCCGAGAACGTCGGGCACGTGAAATCGGTGGCGCTGATGACCAAGCGGGATCTCGACCCGGTGACCGGGCGCGCGCTGATGGCTGACGGCGCCGCCACCATGCTGGCCGGCGCCGGCGGCGGCTCCGGCACCACGACCTACGCGGAGAACATCGGCGTGATGGCGTCCTCACGGGTCTACTCCACCGCCGCCTACTGGGTGGCCGGGCTCTTCGCGATCGCGCTGGCGCTGCTGCCGAAGGTCGGAGCGCTCATCGCCACCGTGCCGGTGGGCGTGCTCGGCGGGGCCGGCACCGTGCTCTACGGGATGATCGGCGTCCTCGGGGTGCGCATCTGGGTGCAGAACCGCGTGGACTTCGCGAACCCGATCAACCTCGCCGTGGCCGGAGTGCCGCTGGTCATCGCGATCGCCAACTTCACCATGGTCTTCGGCGAGATCGTCTTCGAGGGCATCGCGCTCGGCAGCTTCGCGGCCCTTGCCATCCATCACGTGATGAGCGCGATCGCGCGTTGGCGCGGCACTGACGTCGGCTTCGCCACCGACGACGCCGACGCCCTGGCGACTCCGATAAATGCCGAGGACCTGGCCGCCCAGGCCCGTGACGAGCAGCCCCGGGGCAACCCGGAACATCGCGAGCCCTAGGTTGCGGAGCGGCATCATTTCGCTGTGAGTTCCCTGGAAAGTGCCTTTTCGGGGCGACAGTGCCCAGCGTGGTCGGTAGCGTGACAAGGGACTTGTCCGCCGACGAAAGGAGTCACCTATGGGACTCGATGACAAGACGAGCAACAAGACCGAAGAAGCCACCGGCTCCGCGAAGGAAGGCTTTGGCAAGCTGACCGGCGATAAGGAGACCCAGGCTGAAGGCAACAGTCAGAAGACCCAGGCGAAGGCCAAGGATGCCGCCCAGGACGTGAAGGACAGCGTCAAGGGCTTCGCCGAAGGTCTCAAGAAGAACAACTGAATCTGATCCAGTGCTGCTCCGCTCACCGCGGAGCGCCGCTGAGAGATTCCCGGCGCCGGGTTCGAGAAATCGGCCCCGGCGCCGTCGTGTGCGGACATCGGTGCGTGAGCACCTCAGTGCACCTCGGGGCGCTGCTGGCCGCTCACGCCTGCGTGATGGTCGCAGCCAGGGCGAGCAGCTGTTCCTCCGCGCCGACACGACCGATGAGCTGGATCGACCAGCTCAGGCCCTCGGCGTCGGTATGGGTCGGAACGTTGATCGCCGGCAGGCCCATCACGTTGACCACTGAGCTGTACGGGGTGAAGCAGCACTGTTCCCGATAGTTCTCCTCCGGGTCCAGGCTGGCGAACCATCCGATCTCCGGGGGCGCGTAGGCCAGCATCGGTGTCGCGAGGACATCCCATGGACCCAGGAGGGTCTCGGCGTCGGTCGCGAAGTCCTCCAGGGCCGCGATGGATTCCTGTGTCTCGCGCTCCGGCCGGCGCTTCGCCAGTTCGATGAAGTAGCGGGTCAGCGGGGCCATGGCGGCCAGCTGTTCGGCGGGCGGGTCCAGTTCGCCGAGCGGGGAGGTCCACAGCGCCTGGAAGTCTCGGTGGTAGCCGGCGGGCCAGAAGGCCTCGGTCCCGGTGCAGTGACTGCTGCCCTGCAGGATGTGGCCGCGCTCCTCCAGCAGCGCGAGCCCCTGTTCCAGCGCGAGGACTGCAGATTCCGCGAGGACGATGTCCAGCTCCGGGGAGAAGGGAGACTCCGTGATCACTCCGATGCTCAGCTGGTCCAGCCCGTGGTTCAGCGCCGCGCGCACCTGAGCAAGCGCGGGACCTTCCGGCAGACCGTCGCCGGCCTCCGAGGGGCGGAAGCGGTGACCGGCCATCACGTCGAAGAGCAGGGCCGCGTCCTCGGCGGTGTGAGCAATCGGTCCTGAGACGGCCAGGTTGCGCACGCCTACGAGCTGATTGTCATCCGGGAGCCGTCCGCGCCCAGGTTTCAGGCCGACCAGTCCGCAGGCGGCGGCTGGGATGCGGACGGATCCGCCGCCGTCGCTGCCCGGGGCCATCGGGAGCATGCCGGCCCCGACGGCAGCCGCTCCACCTCCGGTGGATCCGCCCGCTGTGCGGGCCGGTGCCAACGGGTTGCGAGCGGCGGGGCCGAGCTCGTTCTCCGAGTAGCAGGGCAGTCCGAACTCCGGGACCTGGGTCTTGCCGATGCTGATCATTCCGGAGCCATGGACGCGCCGGGCCAGCGGATGATCGTGGGCCGGTGTGCTGGGGGGCAGGGCGGCCGTCCCGCGGGTGGTGGGCATCCCCGCGACGTCGAGAAGATCTTTGAATGCGGTGGGCAGTCCGAGCAGCGGGGCGCGGGCCGCGAGCTCCGTCATGGCGGCGCTGCGGGACGCTCCGGTGCGGGAGTCCAGCACCGCTCGCCGCACCTGGTCGATCTCCGCGGCCCGTGCCAGTGCCGACTCGGGATCCAGATGCAGGAAGGCGCCGAGCTGGGACTGGGATGTGGCTGCGGTGATCGCGGTGGTGGTCAGCTCCACCGCAGAGACCTCGCCGGCGACGAAGTCACGGCGCCACTGCACCGCGCCGGCAGCGCGGAAGTCGATCATCGGCGATGCCGAGTCCGGGACGGGTGCTTCGACGAGCGGGGCGGGATCAGCTGCATGCACCATGGGCTCACTCTATGCGGACCGAACTTGGCAGGCGATAGTCTTGAGGGCGCACCGGAGAAGTCCCCACCGCATTGAAGGAGGCCGCAGATGGCAGATTTCGAGACCGTCCGCGCCGCAGACGTCCCCGCCGACGGCGCCCTCTTGGACGTGCGGGAGGACTACGAGTTCGCCGAAGGGCATGCTCCCGGCGCGCTGCACATCCCGGTCGAGCAGATCCCAGCGCGGTTCGAGGCCGAACTTGATCCGGATCAGGACTACTACGTCATCTGCCGCACCGGCGGTCGAGCCGTGCAGATCACCGCCTGGCTGACCTCCCAGGGGTATTCCGCAGTCTTCGTCGGTGACGGCATGGGCGGCTGGCTCGAGGCCGGGCGCCCGATGGAGTCCTCCACCGGCGACGCGCCCCAGGTCCGATGAGCCCCTCCGTGAACCCTGCTGCGCAGTCCGGTCTCGATGCTCAGACCTACTCCTTCCTCGGTCCCAGCGGCACCTTCACCGAGGCCGCCCTGCTGCAGGTCCCCGGGGCCGAACAGGCCACCAGGGTCCCCGCCGGGTCGGTGCTGACTGCGCTGAACATGGTGGAATCCGGGGAGGTCGACGCCGCGATGGTCCCCATCGAGAATTCGGTGGAGGGCGGGGTCACGGCGACCCTGGATGCCATCTCGGTCGCGCATCAGCTGCACATCCTGCGTGAAGAGCTGGTGCCGATCAGCTTCGTGCTCGCCGCGGCGTCCCCGCTGACGCCGGCTCAGATCCGCAGCGTCTCCACGCACACCCACGGCTGGGCCCAGGTGCGCCGCTGGGCCGAGTCGGCGATCCCCGGGGCGGAGTTCGTCCCCGCCTCCTCCACGGCGGCCGCTGCCCGCGGACTGCTGGAAGAGACCCCGGTGGCCGATGCGGCCGTCTGTTCCCCGCTGGTCGCCGAGCAGCTCGGTCTGCACGTGATCCAGCACGGCATCGAAGATGTGACGGGCGCGGTGACCCGGTTCGTGCTGGTCTCCCGACCCGGGATCATCCCGGCGATGACCGGTGCGGACAAGACGACGATCATGATCCCGCTGCCGCAGGACCGGGCAGGAGCCCTGATGGAGCTCCTGGAGCACTTCGCGACCCGCGGGGTGAACCTCTGTCGGATCGAGTCCCGGCCCACCGGTGATGGTCTCGGGCAGTACTACTTCTCCATCGACCTGGAGGGGCACATCGATGAGGCGCGCGTGTCCGATGCGCTCGCCGGCATCCACCGGATCGCTCCGGGCATCCGGTTCCTCGGCTCCTACCCCCGCGCGGATCGCAAGCCTCAGCAGCCCGCCGCCGAAGTCTCCGATGAAGCCTTCACCGCCGCTGCCGCGTGGATCAGCTCGCTTGAGACACGCGTAAGAGAGCCCGGCGCGGGCCCCGCCCCTCGGCGAAGCCGTGGGGTGGGAGCCGGGTGAACGGGATCAGCCTCGCTTGAGACACGCGTAAGAGAGCCCGGCGCGGGCCCCGCCCCTCGGCGAAGCCGTGGGGTGGGAGCCGGGTGAACGGGATCAGCCTCCTGGAACATGTGTCAAAAAGTCTCCACTCCTGATCGAATGCCATGTGAGCCTTGACACAATGGTGGTCAATTTTTTAGTCTCCTGGTAATACAAAATAGTGGTGCGGGTCACATCTGCGCTTCCGAGGGCGGCATAAATGCTGGCCAGCGGGATGCGCCAGGATCGTCTCACCCAAGTCACCTTTTTGTATCGCGGCACACGCCGCCGTCCATGCACGTCAATGGCGACAACGAGGAGAATGCATGTTCACCCGATCGAACCGACGAACATTGACCGCCGCGGTGGTCTGTGCGGGCGCCCTGGCGCTCGGCACACCTGCCATGGCCGGCGCTGCGCCTGGCCCGGCACAACAGTCCGGCGTGCTGTCCGCCGATGCGGGCATCAGCGCCAAGGCCGGCGACAAGGCAGGCCAGAAGTCCAACGGCCGCCCCGACCATGCGGGGCAGCCCGGCAGGCCCGATCACGCAGGCCAGCCCGGGCCTCCGGACCATGCCAACGGCAAGGGGAAGGGAAACGGCAAGGGCAAAGGTCATGGCAATGGCGGGGGACAGGACGCCCCCGAGCAGACGCAGTGCCAGTTCGCCCCGGAGGGAGGAGCCGTCGAGGGCTCCTGGGATCGCGACACCTTGGCCGGCGTCGCCCCTGACGACCTCCGGATCGGCAACATCGCGGCGGGCGGCGGACATCACTCCGACGCCGACTACCCAGACCCGTTCCCCTCGGACCCTGAGTACCGGGAGCACATGGCGCAGGAGTATTCCTCACTGACCCACGAGAACTACCTGAAGTGGGAGTTCGTGCAGCCGGAGCAGGGCGTCTACGACTTCGAACAGGCCGACGCCGTGGTGGCCTTCGCCGAGGCCAACGGCATGGACCTGCGCGGACACGCGCTGTCCTGGCATTCGCAGAACCCGGACTGGCTGGAGGAGGGTGACTTCTCCGAGGCGGAGCTGCGCGAGATCCTCGAAGACCATGTCCGCACGGTGGTCTCCCGCTACGCCGGGTGCATCGACCAGTGGGACGTGGCCAATGAGATCTTCCAGGACGACGAGGCAGCCAGCATCCGGGACAGCGAGAACATCTGGATCCGCGAGCTCGGCCCCGAGATCCTCGATGACGTCTTCACCTGGGCGCACGAGGAGGATCCTGACGCGCTGCTGTTCTACAACGACTACAACGTCGATGGACTCAACGCCAAGGCGGACCGCTACTACGACCTGATCAGCGATCAGCTCGAGCGTGGCGTGCCGGTGCACGGATTCGGCGCCCAGACCCACCTGTCCATGCAGTACGGATTCGACGACACCTACCAGGAGAACCTCCAGCGCTTCGACGATCTCGGTATCCACACCGCGGTGACCGAGATCGATGTGCGCGGCGTCGTCGACGAGAACGACCGCATGTCACCGGAGGATCGGGCCGGTGCCGCGGAGCGCTACGCCACGGTGCTGCAGGCCTGCCTGGATGTGAGCCTGTGCAACTCCTTCACCATCTGGGGAACCCTGGACGATCAGAGCTGGGTGCCCAACACGTTCCCCGGCGAGGGTGACGCGACGGTGCATGAGGGCGACTACGAGCGCAAGCCCACCTACTGCATCGTCCAGCGCACGCTGGTCGAACATGCTGAGGGTGCGTCTGCCTGGGAGGACGACGCCAGCTTCGAGGAGTGCCGCGGCATCCTTGACGCTGCCGGCATCTGATCCACCCAGGTCAGCGCAGCTGGCCGCTCCACCCGGGGCCCCGGGGAGCCGATCAGGCTTCCTGGGGCTCCTTGGTGATCCGACCCTCGGTGAGCACAGGGCCGCCAGCCTGATCCGTCGGCTGGTCTGACTCGGCGTCGTCGTCGGCGGCCTCGAGATCCTGGATGCCGCGGACGGAGACGCCGTTGACCACCAGGGCGTGCGGGCGGACGCGCGCAGAGACGCTTATGACTTCGCCCACGGCGTCGCCGTCGATCTGGAACGGCATCGGCTCGTCCATCGTGACCGTGGCGCGCTTGGCCTGGCGCACGGTCATCACCGGGATGTCCGCGGCGAAGCGGGTCACGGTCTTCGCCATGATCCTCGCCCAGTCCCACGCGTGGCGGGGACTGAAGAGGACCGCGTCCATGTGGCCGTCGTCGAACTTGGCCGAGGGCACCAGGACCATGCCGGCCTGCAGCGAACCGCAGTTGGCCAGCAGCACCGAGCGCACCCGGTGTGAATGGGCCTCGCCGTCGTCGACCGTGATGGTGATGCTGGAGCGCGCGCCCATGATGTGGCGCAGCCCCGCCTCGCCGTAGGCCAGCCAGCCGGCGCGCTGCTTCAGGGCATCCCGAGTGTCGCCCATGACCTCGGCATCGAGGCCTCCGCCGGCGATGACCAGGGAGATCTCCTCCTCGGTGCTCCCGTCGGGGCGTTCCAGGGTCAGGTCAAGGGTGTCCACGCGGTGGCTGCGGCCGTGGATCGCTTCATCGACGCAGGCCCGCAGATCCTGGAAGGGCAGCCCGACATTGCGGGCGAAGAGATTTCCGGTGCCCAGCGGCACGATGCCCAGCGCGGTCTGCGTCCCGGCCAGCTCGGCGGCCACGGCGCGCACGGTGCCGTCGCCACCGGCGGCGATGACCGTGGTGGCGCCCGCCTTCAGCGCCCTCCTGGTCATCTCATGGCCCGGATCCTCTGCACTGGAGGCCATCACCAGCGGTGCCCGCATCCCGGCGCGGGAGCAGGCCGAGTGGATCTGGCGCACGACGTCGTCGGAGGAGTCCTTGGTCGGGTTTACGACCACGGCCACCAGGCGGCCCGGCGCCTCGGCCGCCGCCCCACGCTCCGCCGGCTTGGTCTCGAGCTCCTGGGTGAGTTCCGCGGTGCGGCGCCGCAGCCGCTGGTGCGCGAGCCCCAGCCAGACCACGACGACTAACAGGATCGCGGCAAGAGCGAGCGAGGTCCAGAGGAGGGCGCTGAGCGTTTCAGTAGTCATCATCGCCAGTCTACTGCGGCGAGTTCCCGGGGCCGCGGGTGCCCGGCGGGAAGGAGCCGCGCCGTCTGCGGGCGCGACCTGGACCTCGAGGCGCCGCTCAGCGCCGGTGGCGATAAGCTGGGGGACGTGATCGACATCAAGGACCTCATCGAGAATCCCGAGAAGTACCGGGCCAGCCAGCGTGCACGTCAGGCGGACGAGTCCGCTGTGGACTCGCTGATCGACGCGCAGCAGGCGCGCAGCGCCGCCATCACGCGCTTCGAGACGCTGCGCGCGGAGCAGAAGTCCTTCGGCAAGAGGGTCGCGCAGGCCGCCGGGGAGGAGAAGCAGCAGCTCCTCGCCGAGGTCAAGGAGCTCTCGAACCAGGTGAAGGCCGCCGAGGCGGAGTCCCAGGAGGCCGAGGAGCGGCTGCGCCGAGTCCAGGGCGCCTTCCCCAATCTGATCCACGACGGGGTCCCCGCCGGCGGCGAGGATGACTTCGTCGTGCTGCGCGAAGAGGGTGCTGCCCGCGACTTCGTCGCAGAGGGCTTCACGCCCAAGGACCACCTCGAGCTCGCCGAGTCCTTCGCCGCCCTCGACATGGAGCGCGGCGCCAAGGTCTCCGGGTCACGGTTCTACTTCCTCAAGGGCATCGGGGCGCGCCTGGAGCTGGCCATGATGCAGATGGGCATGGACCAGGCGGTCGAAGCCGGCTTCACTCCGATGATCACCCCCACCCTGGTGCGCCCGGAGACCATGGCCGGCACCGGATTCGACGTAGAGCACGACGACGAGATCTACCGGCTCGAGCGCGACGACCTCTACCTGGTCGGCACCTCGGAGGTCGCGATCGCCGGATATCACTCCGACGAGATCCTCGACCTCGGCAAGGGGCCGGAGCGGATCGCCGGCTGGTCCACCTGTTATCGCCGCGAAGCCGGCTCCCACGGACGCGACACCCGCGGGATCCTGCGCGTGCACCAGTTCAACAAGCTGGAGATGTTCATCTTCTGCACCGCCGAGGAGTCCGCCGCCGAGCATGCCAAGCTGCTGGCCTGGGAGGAGCAGATGCTGCAGAAGATGGAGCTGCCCTACCGGGTGGTCGACATCGCCGCCGGGGACCTGGGCCTCTCGGCCGCGCGCAAGTACGACTGTGAGGCGTGGGTGCCCTCGCAGCAGACCTACCGCGAGCTGACCTCGACCTCTGACTGCACGACCTTCCAGGCGCGTCGGCTCAACATTCGGGAGCGCACGGTCAAGGAGGACGGCTCCAAAGGCCCGACGACGCCGCTGGCCACGCTGAACGGAACGCTGGCGACCACGCGCTGGCTGGTGGCCATCCTGGAGAACCACCAGCAGGCCGATGGCACGGTCCGGGTGCCCGCCGCGCTGCGTCCCTACCTCGGAGGCCTGGAGGTCATCGAGCCGGTCGCGTGAGCAAGCTCAACTGAGGATAGGCTCATCTGCCTAGCCAGCGCTTTTCTGAATCATTAGTATCAAGAAGGTCGGCGCCGAACAGCGCCAATTGCCTCAACAGCACAAGGAGTGTCACATGACTCAGAAGTACTCCGACTACACCGCACCAGGTCTCGCGCAGGAGAACGGCCATGAGATCGCCGGCCTGCTGCAGAGCCGCCTCTACGCCCTGAACGATCTCCACCTCGCGCTCAAGCACGTGCACTGGAACGTCGTGGGCCCGAACTTCATCGCGATCCACGAGATGCTCGATCCGCAGACCGAGGTCGTCCGCGGCTTCGCCGACGAGGTCGCCGAGCGCATCGCCACCCTCGGCGGATCCCCCTCCGGCCTCAGCGGCGAGCTGGTCGCCAAGCGCCACTGGGAGGACTACCCGCTCTTCAAGGCCGACGGCGCAACCCACCTGGCCGAGCTCGAGAAGGTCTACGACGGGGTCATCGGCGATCACCGCGATGTGCTCAACAAGGTCGGCGAGCTGGACCCGATCACCGAGGACCTGCTCGTCGGGCAGGTCAAGGAGCTCGAGCTGTTCCAGTGGTTCATCCGCTCACACCTGGACAAGGCAGGCTCCGCCTCCTGATCGACTGATCCAGGGTGATCTCGAAGAGCCCCCCGTCAGCACCTCGCCGGTGCCGACGGGGGGCTCTTCTGCGCCGCCTGGCGAGCGGACGGCTTGAACAGATGTATTTGACGTTTGTTCGGCGCGACGTAGCATGGAGTCAGACCCCAGGGACCAGTTGAGGAGACACCATGAAGAGTCAGTTTCGCATCGTCATCGGCAGCGATGAGGCCGGATACTCCTATAAGGACGCGTTGAAGGCCGATCTGGAGGCCGACCCCCGGGTGTCCGAGGTGATCGACGTCGGAGTCGGCGACGACTCAGACAAGACCGCGTACCCCAACATCGCCGTGGCCGCAGCAGAACACGTCGCCTCGGGGCGAGTCGACCGCGCCCTGCTGATCTGCGGCACCGGACTGGGTGTGGCCATCTCCGCCAACAAGGTCAAGGGCGTGCGCGCGGTCACCGCCCATGACGCCTATTCGGTGGAGCGGGCAGTGCTCTCCAACAACGCGCAGGTCCTGTGCATGGGTGAACGCGTGATCGGCAAGCAGCTCGCGCGGAAGCTCGTGGACGAGTGGCTCAAGCACGAGTTCGACCCCTCCAGCGGATCGGCCGAGAAGGTCGGTGCGATCACGCGCTACGAGGACACCGGCAGCTGCTAGCTAGAGCTGACGATCCACTGCGCGAGCAGTGGACTCATCGGTCACGAGGATGTTGAACCAGCCGGCATTGGCGGCTGCGATGATGCTGGGCGCCTTGTGGGCGCCCACGGCCGCGGCGATCCGCGTCGGGACCGCGCGCAGCGTCTGACCGGGGACCCGGACCATGCGTTCGCTGCCCGGGAAGGTGACCTCATTGCCCTGCGGGTCATAGAACGCCAGACACACATCGCCGATCGACTTGGCCAGGTTCGGGTGATGCCGAGGCACCGATTGAGCGATCGAGTTCCGTGACAGCGGTGCTGCGCCGATGCCCACCAGTGCCACCTTGGCCGAGTTCCAGTCGGCCACCACCTGTCGGTACCCCGGGTCATCCTGCAGGGCCGAGAGCAGCGCCTCCGAGGGCATCGAGGGGGCGAACAGGTAGTGCGGATAGCCGCCTGAAGTGGCCGCGAAGGCGCGGACCACCTCGTTGGTCTGGTGCCACGGGTCAGGTTCGGCCTGCCCGCCCACAGTCGGTGCCACCACGACCCCGGAGAAGTTCCCGAGACGCTGCTGCGCCAGCGCGTAGGTGGTCTCACCGGATGCCAGCAGCAGCACGTCGCCGGCGCGGAGATTCGCTCCGGCCAGGGCGGCCCGGGTCACCGGACCGAGGCCGAGTCCTACGCGCTGGGACTGATCTCCCGGGGCCAGGTGCACGCCGTCCAGACCCAGCTTGGCCTTGAGCCGCTCACTGAGCTCATCCATGCCCGTCGAGGCGGGCCGGTGCACGCGGATCTCCACGATCCCCTGTGACCGCGCCTCAGCGAGCATCCGGCTGACCGACGGGCGCGAGATCTTCAGCTGCTCCGCCACCTCGGCCTGCGTCGCACCCTGCTCGTAGTAGAGCTGAGCGGCGCGATAGAGCCGTTCGAGCTCGGACGTGCTCGCGGCCGCCTCCTTCATGACCTCAGTTGGCTCCATCGAAACATCGTATCTGGCGTCGCCCGACGAATCCGACGCAGGAGTGGTGCCGATCACGTCATCTGCTCTAGTGTGGCCTCAGCACATATGTCAGCGAACATCTGTACCGCCGGTCTCCGGAGGGCAGATCCGGGACCACGAGGACAGACATGACCTACCTGCTCAACTCAGCATCTGATTTCTCCCACGAGGCGCTGCTCGGCTTCGCCGCCGCCAACTCCGCGTACGTCACAGCCGTCCACGGCGGCGTCGTGCGTTCCACCGAGACGCCTGAAGGTCAGCCGGCGCTCGTCATCGGCGGCGGCTCCGGGCACTACCCGGCATTCGCCGGCTGGGTAGGCCCCGGCATGGGCCACGGCGCACCCTGCGGCAACATCTTCTCCTCACCCTCGGCCTCCCAGGTCTACTCCGTGGCCCGCAACGCCGAGAACGGCGGCGGCGTCATCATGGGCTTCGGCAACTACGCCGGAGACGTCCTGCACTTCGGCGCCGCGGCCGAGAAGCTGCGCGCCGAGGGAGTCGACGTCCGGATCATCCGAGTCAGCGACGACATCGCCTCCAACACCCGGGAGAACCACCGCGACCGGCGAGGCATCGCCGGTGACCTCCCGGTGTTCAAGATCGCCGGGGCGGCCATCGAGGCCGGGGCCGATCTCGATGAGGCTGAGCGCATCGCGTGGAAGGCCAATGACGCGACCCGCTCCTTCGGGGTGGCCTTCGACGGCTGCACCCTGCCCGGCGCCGACGAGCCGCTGTTCCACGTCCCCGAGGGCACCATGGGGGTCGGGCTCGGCATCCACGGCGAGCCCGGCATCCGCGACATCCCCATGGGGACGGCGAGCGAGGTCGCGGACCTGCTCTTCGAGGGGATCATCGAGGAAGCCCCCCAGGAGCGCTCCGGTCGGGTGGCTGTCCTGCTCAACGGTCTCGGCCGGGTGAAGTACGAGGAGCTCTTCGTCGTCTACCACCGCGTCGCCGAGCGCCTCTCCGAGGTCGGACTCACCGCCGTCGCGCCAGAGGTCGGCGAGTTCGTCACCAGCCTGGACATGGCAGGACTCTCGCTGACCCTGGTCTTCCTCGACGAGGAGCTCGAGCAGCACTGGAGCGCCGCCGTGGACACCCCCGCCTACCGCCGCGGCGAGCTGCGCGACCTGTCCGCCCACGCCGACCGGGCCCCGCGCACCGAGTTCTACACCCCCGGTGCGGAACAGGTGCCCGAGGCCTCGGCGGAGTCCCAGGCCGGCGCCGGCTCCGTGCAGGAGATCATCGAACTCTTCGCCGAGGTCTGTGCCACCCACGAGGCCGAACTGGGCCGTCTGGACGCCGTCGCAGGAGACGGCGACCACGGCCAGGGCATGGTGCTGGGCACCCGAGGCGCTGTGGAAGCAGGGAACAAGGCGCTGACACGCGGAGCCGGAGCGCGGACGCTGCTGGTCCACGCCGGCACCGCCTGGGCCGAGGCCGCAGGCGGCACCTCCGGTGCGCTCTGGGGTTCGGCGCTGACCGCCGCCGGACGGGCGCTCTCCGATTCCGCCAGCCCCGACGAGGCTGCTGGTGTGGAGGCGCTGCTCAATGCCGTCGAAGCGGTCCAGCGGCTCGGCGGCGCGCAGCCGGGGGACAAGACCATGGTCGACGCCGCCGCACCCTTCGCGCAGGAGCTGCAGAAGCAGTTCCAGGCCGGAGGAGGACTCGCCGCTGCGCTGACCTCGGCCGCCGAAGCCGCCACCGAGGCCGCGGCATCCACCGCGCAGCTCAAGGCGCGCCTCGGGCGCTCCCGCGTGCTGGGTGAGAAGTCACTGGGCACCCCGGACCCCGGTGCCACCTCCTTCGCGCTGCTGATGACCGCGCTCGCGCAGCGCCTGGAGTCGGTGGCCCGATGACCCGCTGGATCGGCACCAGCTGGAAGATGAACAAGACGGTGGCCCAGGCGCGCGACTACGCGCGGGGGCTCCGTTCAGCGCTTGAGCAGCGGCCTGAGCTGCTGGCAGGGGTTCAGCCGTTCATCATTCCGCCGCACACCGCGCTCACGGCCGTGGCCGAGGAGCTCGGACCTGAGTCTGCCAGGACGGTCCGCCTCGGTGCGCAGAACGCCCACTGGGAGGACGACGGCGCCTGGACCGGGGAGATCTCCGTGCCGCAGGTCGCCGACGCCGGGGCGTCGCTGGTCGAGATCGGGCATTCCGAGCGCCGCGAACACTTCGGCGAGACCATCGAGACCACCCGGCTGAAGGTGGCAAGCACGCTTCGGCACGGGCTGATCCCCCTGCTGTGCATCGGCGAGCCTGCCGAGGTCCAGAGCCGCGGCGAGACCGCCGACTACCTCCTCGACCAGGCCCGCGGCGCGCTTCGAGACCTCTCCGCCGACCAGCTGAGCCAGGTCCTCATCGCCTACGAGCCCATCTGGGCCATCGGCGCGCAGGGCCGTCCGGCCACGGTCGCGGAGCTGCGCGAGCCCTTCGAGGTGCTCAGCCGCGAATACGGCGGACGCGTCCAGGCGCTGCTCTACGGCGGCTCCGTCTCCACGGACAACGCCGCACAGCTGCTCGAGCTCGCGGGCGTCGAGGGGCTCTTCGTCGGCCGCGCCGCCTGGACTCTCGAGGGCTATCTGAATCTTCTCGAGATCGCCGCCGAGGCCTCAAAACCATAGGTCAGCGGGCTCCCAAGAGCCCATGACCCTGCCCATTCACCGGTGTGACGCTTGACACAGCACCGCAACTGCCCAAAGATGAACCCGCACGCACGTTTGAAGGGAACAAATGTTCACAGCAGCCTCATGGCCCATCGCCGGCAACATGCTCGCCTTCGGAGGCAAGACCTCCGAGGGTGTTCCGGTCTGGCAGGCATCGGTGACCTATTGGTCCGACTGCCTCCGCCAGATGCGCGAACTCGGGTTCGACCACATCGACCCCACCGACGCATGGCTGCCCCTGCAGAAGCTCTCTCCAGCGCGTCTGGAGGAGTTCAAGAAGGTCCTCGCCGACGAGGGCCTCAAGATCTCGTCGATCTCGATGACCCGAAACTCGGTGATCGACCGGGAGCACGGCGAGGCGAACCTCGCCGATGCCCACCGGCTGATCGACATCGCCCCGGAGTTCGGTGCCACCATCGTGAACACCGGCTTCATGCAGGCCCTGACCCCCGCGCAGGAGCAGGCGCTGTGGTTCTGGCTGGCCGAGGGACACCACGACGACCCGGCCCTGCGGCCGCTGGCGGTGGAGCGCATCCGTGAACTCGGAGACCACGCGCAGGCCAACGGCATCGAACTGAGCCTGGAGATGTATGAGGACACCTTCCTCGGCACGGCAGATGAGGCGGTGGCCTTCCACGCCGATGTGAACCACCCCTCGGTCGGCCTCAACCCCGACCTCGGCAACTTCATCCGACTGCATCGACCGATGCCGGCCTACGAGGAGATGTTCGAGAAGGTCCTGCCGCACGCGAACTTCTGGCACATCAAGAACTACACCCGGGATGAAGATCCAGCGGTCGGCGGCTACTCGTCGACGCCGATGCCGCTGAAGTACGGAGTGATCAACTACCGCAAGATCATCCGACGCGCGCTGGAGCTGGGCTACAGCGGCCCGTTCTGCTGCGAGCACTACGGCTCCGACTCCATCGGCGTGTGCGCCGAGAACAGCAGCTACATCCGGCAGATCCTCACCTCGGCGGAGAACTCTCCGCTGCTCGGCGCCACCCAGGCCGAGAGCGGCTGAGCCCCGCGGGTCCACCGGCCCGCTCATCGCGGCTCCACCGCCTCGCTGATCTGCGACCGCACCGTCGATCCACGACCGCGCCGCAAGCGCGCCCGGGTCGGAGCGTTTCCCGACTCGCCGGGCTCCGGAACCACCCCGCACCACGTGAGAACCCACACCTCCCCATGACGAAAGAGATCTGAGACCCATGGCTAGAACCATCAACACTGTCACCGTCGTCGGCGCCGGCTACATGGGCGGCGGCATCGCCCAGTCGCTGGCGCTGGCCGACCTGCAGGTGGAGATCGTCGACGTCGACGTCGAAGCCGCCCGCAAGGGCCTCGCCCGACTCCTGACCGAGGCCCAGGAGTTCGAGGATCAGGGGTTCTACGCCGCCGGGTCCACCGAACGCATCAAGGCGAACCTGACCGCCGGACGCACCCTGGAGGAGGCTGTCGCCCAGGCAGACTTCATCGAGGAGGCGGTGTTCGAGTCTCCCGAGGTCAAGCGGGAGGTGCTGGGGAAGATCTCTGCGCACGCCCGCCCGGACGCGATCATCGGCACCAACACCTCGACCATCCCGGTGCACGTGCTCGTCTCGGCCGTGAAGCACCCGGAGCGCTTCCTCACCGTGCACTTCTCCAACCCCGCCCCCTTCATCCCCGGCGTCGAGCTGGTCTCCGGCGTCGCCACCACCCCGGACGTCGTGGACGCGGTCAAGGACCTGCTGGCCCGCGCCGGCCGTGAGGGTGCAGAGGTCGCCGACACCCCGGGCATGGTGCTCAACCGGCTGCAGTACGCGCTGCTCAAGGAGGCCGCCTCCGTGGTCGAGGAGGGCATCGCCACCGCCGAAGACGTGGACACCGTGGTGCGCACGACCTTCGGCTTCCGACTCGGCTTCTTCGGCCCCTTCGCAATCGCGGACCAGGCCGGGCTCGACGTCTACGGAAACGGCTTCAACACCCTCGCCGAGGCCTACGGCGAGCGTCTTGCCGCGCCGCAGCTGCTCAAGGACAACGTCGACGCCGGACGGCACGGCCTGAAGAACGGCAAGGGCTGGACCGGGGACTTCGACGAGGAGACCAAGGCCGAACTCATCGCCTACCGCAACAAGGCATATGCGCGCATGGGTGACCTGGTGCGCGAGCTCGGACCAGCGCCTAAGGGCAAGAAGTGAACGAGGAACTGACGCTCGCCTTCGAGCTGCCCACGGCGGCGCTGCTGTTCCTGGCGCTGGGCTCCATCATCCTGCTCCTGGTGCTGATCGTGAAGGTCAAGCTCCACGCCTTCTTCTCCCTGATCATCGTCTCGCTGGTCACGGCGCTGGCTGCCGGCATCGCCGTCGAGGACGTCTTGTCCGTGGTGGTCGGCGGCTTCTCGACCACCGTGGGCAATGTGGCGCTGCTCATCGGCTTCGGCGCAGTGCTCGGACGCCTCGTCGAGGTCTCCGGCGGCGCCCAGGTCCTGGCGGACAAGATGCTCAAGACCTTCGGCGAGAAGCGGGCGCCGCTGGCGCTGGCCGTGGCCTCGCTGTTCTACGCCTTCCCGATCTTCCTCGACGCCGGCTTCATCGTGATGCTGCCCGTCATCTACACCGTGGCGCGACGGCTCGGGGGCAGCTTCATGCTCTACGTGCTGCCCTCCATCGGCGCCTTCCTGATGATGCACGCGCTGACCCCGCCGCACCCGGGACCGACGGCGGCCGCCACAGTGATGGGCGCAGACATCGGCCTGGTGCTGATCGTGGCCCTCATGGTCGGGCTCCCGACCTGGTATCTCGCCGGCTACCGGCTGGGACTCGTGATGGCCAAGGGCTACCCGAACTTCCCGGTGCCGAACCTCTTCGGCGAGTCCCGGGTCACCGAGGAGCACGAGCGCCCGGCCTTCGGCACCGTCATCCTGGTGCTGCTGCTGCCCCTGGCGCTGATCTTCTACAACGCGCTGTCCAACACCCTGGCCGCCGATGGACGGATCAGCGAGGACAGCTTCGGCTACGCGCTCTCACAGCTGATCGGACCCACCCCGGTGGCGCTGCTGATCTCCACCCTGATCGCGATGTACCTGCTCTTCATCAGGCCGCGCAAGGGCACCGGCAAGCTCGGCGACGCACTCTCGGACCTGATCGACAACGCACTCGCCCCGGTCTGCTCGATCATCCTGATCACCGGCGCCGGCGGCGCGTTCGGTGCGGTGCTCACCGCCACCGGGATCGGCGGATCCATCGCCGAGGGACTGGACGCCATGGGACTGCCGGTCATCCTGGCCGGCTTCCTGGTCGCCGTGGTCATCCGCATCGCGCAGGGCTCGGCCACCGTGGCGGCGACCACCGCCGGCGGCATCATGGCCCCCGGGGTCATGGAGCTGGGACTCGACGGCTTCGCCCTGGCGGCCCTGGTGGTCGCCATCGTGGCGGGATCGATCACCTTCTCGCACTTCAACGACTCCGGATTCTGGCTGGTGGGCCGCTTCTGCGGCTTCGACACGATCACCACCTTGAAGACCTGGTCCGTCATGGCCACCGCCATCGGATTCATGGCCTTCTTCCTCAGCTGGGGCGTCTACGCCCTCGTCGCCTGAGGACCCACCGCCGAGGCTGACCCGCCGAGGCGCACACAGCGCAGGGCGCGTGCTGAATCATGCGCGCTGCATCACTGGACCGAACGATCACTCGCACTTTGATGAGACAGGGAATGATTTCTATGTGGGGAAGAAAAACAAAGCTGAGCACCGCGGTCCTGGCGGCGGGATCCCTGTTCGGGCTCTCCGCCTGTGGGGGAGGAGGCGACTCGGAGTCCGAGCCGGACGCCTGGGTGCTCAACGGCGGCGTCTGGACCGTCGTGGAGGAGGACTTCGAGGCCTGGAACGAGGAGAACCCCGAACAGGCCTTCACCGTGGAGAGCTTCGCCAACGACATCTACAAGGAACGCATCCGCACCGCGGTGGGTTCCGGCGAAGCGCCCACACTGATCGTCGGCTGGACCGGCGGCGGACTGCTGGAATACGTCGAGGGTGACTACGTCGCCGACATCACCGAGGACACCGAAGAGCTGCGCGAGCGACTCATCGATTCCGTGGTCGCCAACGGCGAGGTCGACGGCGCCACGTATGCGGTGCCGATGAACAATGTGCAGCCGGTGATGATGTATTACAACCAGGAGCTCTTCGACGAGGCCGGCATCGAGGTGCCCACCGACTGGGACGAGCTGCTCGAGGCCGTCGAGGTCTTCCAGGACCAGGGCGTCCACCCCTTCTCGCTCGCGGGCGGCTCGCTCTGGCCCATGCTGATGTGGGCCTCCTATCTGACCGACCGGATCGGCGGGCCCGAGGCCTTCGAGGCCGTGGTGGCGGGGGAGCCCGACGCCTGGTCCCACCCGGCGATCATCGAAGCCATGGAGCGCTGCCAGGAGCTGGTCGACGCCGGAGCCTTCGACCCCGGCTTCGCCTCCGTGGTGGCCGACAACAACGAGGATGCACACCTGGTGGCCGACGGCCTCTCGGCCATGGTCCTGCAGGGGTCCTGGGTCTACTCGCGGCTGCTGGAGGAGAGCCCGGACTTCATGGAGACCGGCAACCTCGGGGTCGCGCCCTTCCCCGCCATCCCCGGTGGCGAGGGGGATCCCAACAGCATCGTCGGCAACCCGGCGAACTTCTGGTCGGTCTCGGCCAACGCCACCGAGGAGGAGCAGCAGGCCGGAGTCGATTACCTCTCCGACTGGCTCTTCAACGATGACTACGTCGACGGCATGCTCGACACCGGCAACATTCCGCCGCTGACCGGGCTCGAGGACAAGATCGCCGAGACCGAGGACCCCGAGTTCCTCAGCTTCGCCTACGACATGGTCCAGGAGGCGCCGAACTTCCAGCTCTCCTGGGACCAGGCAGTCGACCCGAGCCAGGAGCGCGCGCTGCTGGAGAACCTCGGTCAGATCTTCGAGGGAAGCATCACGCCGGAGCAGTTCGCGGACAACATGAATGCCACCCAGCCCGCCGACTGAGGTCTGGCTCGCTTCACTGGCCAGGGGCCTGACCAGCGGTGCAGCCGATGCGCCCGGTCAGGCCGCTGATCAGTGTTTCGCCATGTTGCGCGACTGTGACGGCGGTCATGTGTTGTGTCTTGACACACACCCGGCGGCTATTTAGTCTTACGGCAAGACGAAATACAGATCACAGTCTGCGCCAGGTTCTTTTTCTGGTCCCAGGCAGGGTCTGGTTCGGACTTCGGCGCTGTACTGCTGAGCATTCCCCACCCGGCCGATCCGGACACCTGGGAGGCCTTGGCCATGTACCGGTACAGAGCTGGGGCTCGCCTTGATGAGAAAGGACGCGACGATGCGTAGAACAACTCGAATTGCAGCAGCAGGCCTCGGAGTCACCTCCCTGATGGCCCTCTCGGCCTGCGGCGGCGGCGGAGAAGGCGGCGGCGAAGCCAATGCTGACGCATGGATCCTCACCGGAGGCGGCTGGCCCGCCATCCAGGAAGACTTCGACCGTTGGAACGAAGCCAACGAAGACGCCCAGATCGACATCGAAGCCATCGAGAACGACTCCTACAAGGGTCAGATCCGCACGGCCGTCGGCTCCGGCGAGGCACCCACGCTGATCATGTCCTGGACCGGCGGCGCCCTGCTGGAGTACGCCGAGGAAGAGCGCATCGTCGACCTCAGCGACCACACCGGCGAGCTCGAGTCCCGGGTCTTCGAATCGGTCTGGCAGAACGGCCAGGTCGACGGCAGCACCTACGCGGTGCCGCTGAACGACGTGCAGCCAGTGGTCATGTACTACAACCAGTCGGTCTTCGATGAGGTCGGCGTCGAGATTCCCGAGACCTGGGAAGACGTCGAGGCCGCGATCGAGACCTTCAACGAGAACGACGTCGCACCCTTCTCACTGGCCGGCGGCTCCGTCTGGCCCGCCCTGATGTGGCTGCAGTACCTCACCGATCGCCACGGCGGCGAAGAGGCCTTCCAGGCCGTGGTCGAGGGTGAAGAGGGCGCGTGGGACAACGAGTCCATCCTCTTTGCACTGGAGACCATGCAGGACCTGGGTGAGAACGGCGGCTTCATCGACACCTACAACTCGGTGACCGCGGACCAGAACGAGGATGCCCAGCTGCTGGCAGACGGCCAGGCCGCCATGCTGCTGCAGGGCTCCTGGGTCTATTCCACGATCAACCAGGACTTCCCGGAGTTCGCCGAGTCCGGAGACTTCGGCTTCACCTCCTTCCCGACCCTCGAAGACGGCGCCGGTGATCCCTCGAACATCGTGGGCAACCCTGCCAACTTCTGGTCGGTCTCTGCTGACGCCTCCGAGGAGGAGCAGCAGATCGCGTTCGACTACATCAGCGAGAACCTCTACAACGAGGAGACCGTGACCTCGATGCTGGAGGCCGGCTCCCTGCCGCCGCTGTCCGACATCGAGGACCAGATCGCCGAGACCGAGGACTCAGACTTCCTGCAGTTCTCCAGCGAACTGGTGGGCGAAGCGAACCACTTCCAGCTCTCCTGGGATCAGGCAGTCGCCCCTGAGGTGGCCCAGCCGCTGACGGACAACCTGTCACAGATCCTCCGCGGGGACATCACCCCCGAGCAGTTCGTCGAAGCGATGAACTCCCTCTGATACACCCCTGAAATCGGTTCGGGGCGGCTGATGAAGCCGCCCCGAACCGTTTGCCTTGCACCGACAACCAGGATCTGAATCGAGCCCATGACTGAAACCGCTGCTCGAAGCAGGACGACCGGATTGGGCCATAAGGGACCTTCATTCCTCATGGCGCTGCCCGCTGTCCTGTTCTTCGGAATATTCGCACTGATACCGCTCATCGGAGTGGTCGTGATCTCCTTCATGGAGTGGAACGTTCTGGGCTCTCCCACCTGGGTGGGTCTGAGCAACTGGCAGGCAGTGCTCTTCGACCGGCCCTTCACCTGGACCGCCCTGGGCCTGACGATCACCTTCGTCATCGGCTCCTACCTCTTCCAGGCCCCGGTGGCCCTGCTGCTCGGCGTCTTCATGGCCGGCCAGCAGCGCTACCGCGCCCTGCTCGCGGTCCTCTACTTCCTCCCGCTGCTGTTCTCCTCGGTGGCCGTTGGCCTGACCTTCCAGTCGCTGTTCTCCCCGAACTACGGACTCTCCGCGGCGCTGCCCTTCGAATGGCTCCCCAATGACTGGCTGTCGAACTCCGACCTGGTCATGTGGGTGATGATCTTCGTGGTCGGCTGGTGCTTCGTGCCCTTCCACGGTCTGCTCTACCAGGCAGGCGTGCGCCAGATCCCGCAGTCCATGTACGAGGCCGCCACCATCGACGGTGCCGGCCGGGTCCGCCAGTTCTTCTCGATCACGATCCCGCAGCTGCGCTACACGATCATCACCTCCTCGACGCTGATGCTCGTGGGCTCGCTGACCTACTTCGACCTGATCTTCGTGCTCACCGGCGGCCAGCCCGCCGACGCGGTGCGGATCCTGCCGCTGGACATGTACGTGACCGGCTTCAGCTCATACAACCTCGGCTACGCATCGGTCATCGCAGTGATCCTGGTGGCCATCGGACTGACCCTCTCCTTGGCCCTGAACATCATCTCCGGTTCATCCAAGATGGAGAGCGACAAGGCAGGCGCATGATGACTCACACCGCAAGCACCCAATCCGCGACCCCCGACGCCGGCAAGGCCCTCACCCCCGAGGTGCCCGGCTTCGAGCACCGCGACGTGAAGCAGAACAAGGTCCGCCGCACCGGCGCCCCGGGAGAGAAGCCGAACCTCCTCGGCGGCCTCGGCGGCTGGCTCTGGCTGGCCGTCATCATCCTGCCGATCTACTACATCCTGATCACCTCGTTCCGGACCAGCGAGGACCTGCGCTCCTCCAACCAGCTGCTCCCGACCACCAACCCGACGCTGGCACCGTTCATCAAGGTGATCCAGAACGACTTCTTCCACTACTTCACCAACTCGCTGATCGTGACGCTCTCGACGGTCGCCGTCGTGCTCGCCGTCTCGGTGATGGCCGCGTACTACATCGCCCGGTCCACCACCCTGGGCGGCAGACGGCTGTTCCAGGTCATCCTGCTGGGCATCGCGATCCCGGTGCAGGCCACGATCATCCCGGTGTACTACCTGATCCAGCAGCTGGGTCTCTATGACACCCTGTGGGCGCTGATCCTGCCGCAGATCGCCTTCGCGATCCCGTTGAGCGTGCTGATCATCGTGAACTTCGTCCGCGACATCCCGATGGAGCTCTTCGAGTCGATGAAGGTCGACGGGGCCGGCGAGTGGAAGATCCTCACCGCGCTGGTGCTGCCGATGGCCAAGCCGGCGCTGATGACCGTGGGCATCTACCAGGCGCTGCAGGTCTGGAACGGCTTCCTGTTCCCGCTGGTGCTCACCCAGAGCAGCGACGTCCGGGTCCTGCCGCTCTCGCTGTGGGAGTACAGCGGACAGTTCGGCATCGACGTGCCGGCCACCCTGGCCGCCGTCGTGCTCTCCGCGCTGCCGCTGCTGGTGGTCTACATGCTCGCCCGCCGCCACATCGTGGCCGGGCTGACCGCGGGCTTCGGCAAGTGACCCTCGGCGCCACCCTCTGATCCCCTCAGCGAAGCTGCCGGTCCACCTCGACCGGCAGCTTCGCTGTTCCCCGACTGACCGCGACAGCTGCGCTGCAACCCAAGGAGTTCACAGATGACCAACCAGATCCCAGAACGCATCACCGGCCCATGGAACGACACCTCGCTCTCAGCCGCCGAGCGCGCCGAGGCGCTGCTGGCGCGGATGACGCTGGAGGAGAAGGTCTCCCAGCTCGGCTCGCACTGGGAGATGCGCGAGGATCCGGACACCCAGGGTGAGGTGGCGCCGATGGAGGACGCCATGTCCGCCGGCAAGCTGCCCTTCGAGTCCGAGATCCTCGACGGCGAGGGCCACCTGACCCGCACCTACGGCACTGTGGCCCTGTCCGTGCCCGAGGGCGCCGCGGATCTGCGCCAGCGCCAGGCAGCGGTGGTCGCGGCGAATCGCTTCGGCATCCCCGCGATCGCCCACGAGGAGTGCCTCACCGGATACACCGCCTACCAGGCCACCGTCTACCCGACCTCGCTGGCCTGGGGCGCGACCTTCGACCCGGAGCTGATCGAGGAGATGGCCGCCGCGATCGGCGCCGACATGGCCGCCACCGGCGTCCAGCAGGGACTCTCCCCGGTGCTCGACGTCGTCCGCGACGCGCGCTGGGGCCGGGTGGAGGAGACCATCGGTGAGGACCCCTATGTGATCGGCACGCTGGCCACCGCCTACGTCAAGGGACTGCAGTCTGCAGGGATCATCGCCACGCTGAAGCACTTCGCCGGCTACGCCGCGTCCCGTGCGGCGCGGAACCACGCCCCGGTGCACATGGGCAGGCGCGAGCTGCTCGACATGATCTTCTACCCCTTCGAGCTCGCCGTGCGGGAGGGCAAGGTCGGCTCGGTGATGAACTCCTACGCCGACATCGACGGCGAAGCTCCGGCCGCCTCGCACTGGCTGCTCACCGAGGTGCTGCGCGAGCAGTGGGGCTTCGAGGGCACCGTGGTCGCCGACTACTGGTCGGTCGCGTTCCTGGAGAAGATGCACCACGTGGCCGCCGACCAGGCCGAGGCCGCCCGGCTCGCCGTCTCCGCCGGTCTCGACGTGGAGCTGCCGCACACCGGCGGCTACCGCACGCTGGCCCAGCAGGTCCGGGACGGGCTGCTCGAGGAATCCGTGCTGGACACCTCGCTGCGCCGGGTGCTGCGGCAGAAGGCGGAGCTCGGTCTGCTCGACCGCCGCGAGGGCGACGCCGACTGGGAGCCCAGCATCGACGAGTCGGTGAACCTGGACTCCGAGAGCAACCGCACCCTGGCCCGCACCGTGGCCGCAAAGTCGCTGGTGCTGCTGAAGAACGACGGCGTGCTGCCGGCCACCGCCGACTCGCTGGCGGGCAAGCGGATCGCCGTCGTCGGGCCCTCCGCGGACGAGCCGCGCACCATGATGGGCTGCTACTCCTTCCCCAACCATGTGCTGGCCAAGTACCCCGCCGGGACCTTCCCGCACAAGGGGATCGGCGTGCCGATGCCCTCGGTGCTGGAATCCCTGCGCGAGACCTACTCCGAGGCGGAGGTCACCTACAGCTACGGCGCACCGATCGTGAGCTATGACGACTCCGAGATCGCCGCCGCCGCAGAGTCAGCCGCCGGCGCAGATCTGGCAGTGGTGACCGTCGGCGACCTCGCCGGCATGTTCGGCGCCGGCACCTCCGGCGAAGGCTGCGACGTCGCGGACCTCAAGCTCCCCGGCGCTCAGCACGAGCTGGTCGAAGCGGTGCTCGCCACCGGCACGCCCGTGGTGCTCGTGGTCATCTCCGGACGCCCCTATGCCCTCGGCGGCCTGGCCGAGCGCTGCGCGGCGATCGTGCAGGGCTTCTTCCCCGGTGAAGAGGGCGGCCCCGCCATCGTGGACCTGCTCAGCGGAGCGATCGAGCCCACCGGTCGGCTGCCCATCGGCGTCCCGGTGCACCCGGGCGGACAGCCGGTCGGCTATATCGCGGCACCGCTGGGGCTCAACAGCCAGGGCGTGTCCAACCTCGATCCCACCCCGCTGTACCCCTTCGGCCACGGACTGAGCTACACCACCGTGGAGTACTCGGACCTCACCGTCTCGCAGGCCCAGGTACCGGTCGACGGCGCCGTGGAGGTCTCGGTGACGCTGACCAACACGGGTGAGCGGCCCACCGAGGAGGTCGCCCAGCTCTACTTCGGTGATCGCGTGGCCTCCGTGGCCCGTCCGGTCCGGCAGCTGCTGGGCTACTCCAAGGTGGCGCTGGCCCCGGGGCAGAGCCGCACGGTGACCTTCGAGGTCCACGCCGACCGCTTCGCCTTCACCGGAGTCCACTATCGCCGGATCGTGGAGCCCGGCGCGATCGATCTCTATGCCGGCCCCTCCGTCGGGGAGCTGCCGCTGCAGGCAGAGGTGACCCTGATCGGTGAGGTTCGGGAGATCGCCGGCCAGCGCGTGCTGACCACTCCGGCGCGCGTGAGCTAGGACCCGGCTGCGCAGCACCGCGGCGCGGTGCTCCCCGTGGACACAGACAGGCCCCCGACGCATCGGCGTCGGGGGCCTGTCTGTGTGATGCCTGCTGTGTCCGTGCGGCCCATACCGGCCCGCGGCTCAGTTCTGCTGGACCACCAGGTCCGACTGGATCTGCGCCAGCATCGGGGTCACCGTGCGGGCCAGGAGAAGCAGCAGGAACGAGGCCAGGAACACCGGCAGCCAGTCGGAGACCACCACGATCAGTCCGCCGGTGAGCACGATCATCGAGATGATCCCCAGTGCGGCGAGCGGGGCCGAGGCCGCCCCGTAGAGCGAGACCTTGAACAGGTCTCGGCTGCGGAAGGAGAAGTTCGCGATCACCACCAGCGCGGTCACGGCCGCGATCACCGCGGCGACGCCGATCACGATCCCGGCGACGATGAAGCCGATCCCCACCTGGGCGTAGGCGGCGTTGAAGGCGGCCAGCGCCAGGAGCGCCACGGCGGGGACCCAGATCAGCAGCGACTGGGCCGCACCATCGATGTATCCCTTCCAGAAGCGCAGCCAGGGCACCACGTCGTGGTCTGTGCGCCAGGCATAGATCCCGGCGGTGATGGCGGGTCCGAAGAGCAGCGCGCACACCGCGTAGAGCGGGATGTTGCTCGGGTCGGGTTCGAGCAGGAAGATGCCGATGAGCCCCGGCGCGGTGGCCAGCACGAAACCGAGCTCGATGATCAGCAGCCGGTACACGAAGTTCGTGACCCGGCTGAGCGGGCCGTTGCGATCGATATCCATATAGCTCCAAGGTAGTGCGCCCCGGCCTGTGAAGGGCCGGGGCGCATCGGGGATCCTGCGACTCAGTCCTCGACGACCTCGCCGTCCAGGTTCTCCTGGGCTCGCTGGTAGGCCTCGTTGTGCAGCTCCACGAACTCAGCCATGCCGGAGGATTCCAGCTCTGCGACGAAGGAGTCCCACTCCTCGATGTCGCGCTGGCCCAGGATGAACTGGGCGGTCGCGGTGCGGACCTGGTCGGTGAGCTGGGTCTGGCTGATCGAGGCGCGCTCCCGCTCGAGCTCGTCCAGCGGACGGGCCGGGTCCGGGGTGAGCCGTTCCTTGCTCTCCATGGAGTCACGGAACTCGATGACCTCGTCGCGCAGCATGGACTGGACCAGCTCCGTGGAGGAGCCGTGGGCGAGCATGAAGACGCCGTTGTGGTAGCCGTAGTCGACGTTGAGCTGCTCCTCGCCGTCGGGGTTCAGCCCGTTCATGTCGACGTTCTCCGCAAGCGTGCGGGTGCCGTCCTCATCCTTGGTGTAGGTCTCGCCCTCCACACCCCACTTGCTGAACTCCATGCCCTCATCGGAGTAGTAGAGCCAGTCCAGGAACTGCATCAGGGCGACGAAGTCCTCCTCCTCGGCGACGTCGGCGGAGAGCGCCATGCCGGACTCGAGTCGGCTGGCGTCCACCATGTCGCCGGCGGGGCCGCCAGGCACGCGGATCAGACGCACCTCCATGTCCTCGTCGCCGACCTCCTCGATGGAGGTGCGGTAGGTGAGCAGCTCCTGATCGTTGGCGCCGATCACGGCGGAGCTTCCCGAGGCGAACTTCTGGATGGCCTGGTCATCGTCCTGGGTCAGCGACTCCGAGTCCATCAGGCCCTCCTCCACCAGGCCGGCGAAGTAGGCGAGCAGGTCACGGTACTCGTCCATCGCGCCGGCGTAGACGAACTCGTCTGCCTCGGCGTCGTAGTGCATGCCGTCGCCGTAGCCCCAGCCGGCGCTGGTGCCGAAGTTCGGAGCCGCCACGTTCAGCGTCGCCTCCAGGGGTCCGTTCTCCGACCAGCGGTCGGAGTAGGGGACCATGTCGGGGTAGGCCTCTTCGACCTGGCGCAGCTGATCGGCGAACTCCTCGAAGCTCTCCGGGTCCTCCAGGCCCAGCTCATCCCAGATGTCGCCGCGCACCGCGAAGGAATACTGGTGCTGCGGGTCCTCGAGCAGCCCGGGCAGCACGTAGAACTTGCCGTCCTCCTGGTAGAGCGAGGCGAAGTCCTCCTCCAGCTCCCAGGACTCGATCTTCTCGGTCAGATTGGGCATCAGGTCCAGGTAGTCGCTCACCGGCAGCAGCGCCCCTCCGGCGATGAACTGGGTCTCGTCCCCGGGGTAGGTGATCGGGATGAAGTCCGGGGCGTCGCCGGCGCCGATGACCAGCGCGCGACGCTCCGCCCAGTCCGAGAGCGGGGCGTTGCTGGTCTCCAGCGTCACCCCGTGCTCCTCCTCAAGCTTGGTGATGAACTCCCAGTCGTCCTGGATCGGGTAGTTCGGGTGGTCGCGGTAGAGCAGCGAGAATTCCACCGGCTCGGTGGCGACGAAGGTGTCGCCGGCGGCGAAGTCCTCCATCGCCCCGACCCCGGAGGTCTCCATATCGAGCTCGGCGGCGGCATCGCCCTCACCTTCGGCATCGCCGCCGCAGGAGGCCAGCAGCAGCGCTGATGCGGCCAGCACCGAGGTGACCGGCCAGGCGTGCCGCATGCGTCGACGTCGTCCCTCAGCGGAGCGGGTGACTGGAGTGTTCATGTGCGAGTGTTCCTTTCGTGCCTGACCGAATCGATCATTGATCCGGTGCGAGGTCTGGTGCCGTCGATGGGGCTCGACGGTTCGGGGAAGGGGTCAGGCTTTGACGGATCCGAGCATGATGCCGCGGACGAAGTACTTCTGCAGGAACGGGTAGAGACAGATGATCGGCAGCGTGGTGAGCAGCATCGTCACCGACTGCACGTTGGACGCGATCTGGGTGCCCTCACCTGCGGCTCCGCCCATCTGCTCGGTGCCGGTGGCCCCGGCGAGCAGGTTCCGCAGGTAGACCGTCACCGGGTAGAGCTCGCGCCGGTCCAGGTAGAGGAAGGCCTGGAACCAGGCGTTCCAGAAGCTCACCGCGTAGAAGAGGATCATGGTCGCCATGACGGCCTTCGAGAGCGGGATCACGATCCGCCACAGGATCCCGTAGGTGGTGAGGCCGTCGATCTCGGCGGCCTCCTCCAGCTCCTGGGAGAAGTTCTCGAAGAACGCCTTCATCACCAGCAGGTTGAACACGCTGATCGCGTTGGGCAGCACGATCGCCCAGATCGTATTGGTGAAGCCCATCGCGTTGATCAGCACGTAGTTCGGGATCAGGCCGCCGTTGAAGAACATCGTGAAGACCGCCAGCCCGATGAAGAAGCTGCGCCCCTTGAGGTGCCGCTTGCTCAGCGCATAGGCGAAGCAGGTGGTCAGCACCATCGCGATGGCGGTGGCCACCACGGTGTAGATCACGGTGTTGGCGTAGTTGCGCCAGAACATCGAGTCGCTCATCACCACTTCGAAGGTGGTGACGTTGAAGCCGCGTGGGATCAGGTTGACCTGGCCGGCGTTGATGTAGCCCTCCGAGGAGAACGACTGGGCGATGATGTTCATGAACGGGTACAGCGTCACCAGGCAGATCACGATGATCGCGATGCCGTTGAAGACCCGGAACGCGGAGTAGGACTTCGAGTCCTTGATCTTGATGGTCTGGGTCGGGCGGGACCCGAGGCGCGGATCCTGCTCGACCTTGGTGCCGGGTTCGGCGGGGATGGTCACCACAGCGAGTTACCTCCGAGCTTGCGGGCGATGCCGTTGGCGGACAGGATCAGGACCAGGCCGATGAGCGCCTCGAAGAGGCCGATGGCCGCCGCGTAGGAGAAGTTCGACGAGGTGATGCCCACGCGGTAGACGTAGGTCGCGATGATGTCGGCTGTCTCATAGATCAGCGGGTTATAGAGCAGCAGGACCTTCTCGAAGCCCACCGCCATGAAGGTGCCCACGTTGAGGATCAGCAGCACGATCATGGTCGGGGTGATGCCCGGGATGGTCACGTGCCACATCTGCTTCCACCGGTTGGCGCCGTCGATCCGCGCCGCCTCGTAGAGCTGCGGGTCGATGGTGGTCAGCGCCGCGAGGTAGAGGATGGTTCCCCAGCCCACGGTCTGCCAGACCTCGGAGGTGACATAGACCGTGCGGAACCACTCGGGCAGCTGCATGAACGGCATGCCTTCTCCGCCGAAGGAGCCGATGACCTGGTTGATTGTGCCGTTGACGCTGGTCAGCTGCAGGACCATGCCGGCGACGATCACGATCGACATGAAGTGCGGCAGGTAGGAGATCGACTGCGCGATCCGCTTGAACTTGTTGCTGCGCAGCTCGTTGAACATCAGCGCGAGCACGATCGGCAGCGGGAAGCAGATCGCCAGGGTCAGCGTTCCGAGGATGATCGTGTTCCAGAAGACCCGCCAGAACGTCGGGTCCTGGATGAACATCTCGATGTAGTGCATCCCGACCCACTCGTCACCGAAGATCGAGGATCCGGGACGGAAGCGGCGGAACGCGATCACGTTGCCGGCCATGGGCAGGTACCTGAAGATCAGCAGGAACAGCACCGGCAGGATCAGCAGCGTGTAGAGCCGCCAGTCGGTCTTCAGCGCGTGCTTCCAGGTGTTGGTGTTGTTGGTCCCGGCGTAGCCCTTGCGATTCGCCCGGCGCTGCTTCTTCGGCTTCGTCTCAGGCTCTTTGAACTCGGGCACGACGCCGGCTTCGCGCAGCCCCGGCTGGCTGCTCCCCTCGGTGACACCGATGGCGCTCATGCAGCTCCCCTCAGAGTGATTCAGCTACCCTGCGATGAAAAGACGGACCGTGATCCAGGTCACAAGGTAAGCGGTTTCCTAGAACTTAGTTGCATCACGCACCTTAAGTCAAGGCCATCAGTGGAATAGGTCACATCGCGTCGCCGAAGTCCCCACCAGCGTGGTGAGCGAGACGAGCGGCGGCCGGGTCGGAGAGCGTAGCCGGGGGAGGGTGCCAGGGCGCGAGGGCGCGCGGTGATGCCCCGGAGCCCCCGGGGGTGCGGTCCCGGCCGCAGAGGTGGCGCAGCGGCGCTGAAGGGGTGCTTCCGCGGTGCCCGGTGCTGCGGTGGATCAGGCCAGCTGTGGATCAGACCAGTGGTGGATCGGCCCTGTGGGCTGATCAGCGCTGTGGAGTGCTCGCGCGCAGGACCACCTGGGTGCTGATCGGCAGGCGCACCGGTTCGCGGCCGGATCCCAGCGCCATCCGCACCGCGCTGCGTCCCAGCTCGTGCAGAGGGACGTTCACCGAGGTCATCGCGGGGTTCACATCCTCGGTGAGCCCGACGTTGTCGAATCCGGCCAGCGAGATGTCCGCCCCGACGCTGTGCCCGTGGTCCCGGATGGCGGTGGCGGCGCCGAAGGCCATCATGTCGGAGGTGGCGAAGACGGTGTCCAGCGGTGCGCCGAGGTCCTTGTGCCGGTGCAGCAGCTCGTGCATGCCCACGTAGCCGCCGTCGCGGGTGAACTCGGTCTCCACGATCGCGTCATCGGTCAGGGTCAGGCCGCGCTCGGCCAGGCCGGTGCGGAACCCGTCGATCCGGTCGGCGTTGGTCTGCAGGGTCACCCGTCCAGAGACCACCCCGAAGTGCCTGCCGCCGCGATCGACCAGCGCGTGCGCGAGCTTCCGGGCGCCGTCGTGGTTCTGGATGTCCACCAGGTCGAAGGGGGAGGGGCCCTGGGAGATCACGACGACGCGCCCGCCGGTCTCGGCGTAGGTGCGCAGCTGCCCGGTGAACTCCTGTGCGTGGGTGTTCTCCTCATCCCGCGAGCCCGCGACGATGATGGCCTGGGGCCGCTGGCTGCGGAAGGTGCGCAGTATCTGGAGCTCCCGCGCGGGGCTGCGCTCCGAGGCCGCCATCGTGACCATCAGCGCAGCCTCGCTGGCACCCGCCATGATGCCCGCAGCGATAGCGCTGAAGTAGGGGTCGGCGATGTCGCTGAGCAGCACTGCCACGGTGGGGGAGGCGCCCTTGGCCACCGTCTGCGCGGAGAGGTTCGGCAGGTAGCCGAGCTCCTCCGCGATGCGCTTCACCCGGACGGCGATGTCCTCGCTGACCCGGCGTGAGCTGCCGTTGATCGCGCGCGACGCGGTCGCGGTGGAGACGCCGGCCGCACGTGCCACCTCGGTGAGGGTCACCTGGTGCTGCTGGGCTGCCATGCGGGTCCTTCCTGCTCAGCGCGTCAGCGACAGCGGCGTCTGTGACGCCGCGACGAGCTGCGCAGCGGCTGTGACCGGCATGGACACCGGCCACAGCCGGGCCGGATCACAGACAGTGTGCCACGGGTCGGGGTTCCAGACCAGAGCAGTTGCACAGACCGCGGGGCAGAGCCGCTGAGCAGGGGCGCTGGGCAGCGCCACTGCTCAGCCGAGCATCAGTGCTTCTCGGCGATGAGTCCCCGCCGGGCTGCGTAGGCCTGACGCACCTCCGGGGTCGGGGTGCCGGTGATCGTCTGGGTCTCCACCGTGGACCATGCGGGCGGCTTGGCCTCCCCGGAGAGCACCCAGGCGGCCTGGCGGGCGGCGCCGTCGGCCACGTACTCGCCCGGAGCCGGGACGCTGACCTCGCGGCCCAGGATCGCCGGAGCGATCTGCTGGACGGCCGCAGAACGGGCGGCGCCGCCGATCAGCGTGATCGACTCCACCGGAACTCCCTGCGAGGTCATCGCCTCCAGGCCGTCGGCCAGGCCGCAGAGCAGTCCCTCCACGGCCGCGCGGGCCACGTCCTGCGGGTTCATCGAGGCCAGGGTGAGTCCGACGAAGGATCCGGTGGCGTGGGGCAGGTTCGGGGTGCGCTCGCCCTCGAGATAGGGAACCAGGGTCAGCCCATTGGCGCCGGGCTGCGCCGCGAGGGCCAGCTCGGCCAGCCCCGCGTGGTCCACCCCGAGCATCTTCGCCGCGCCGTCGAGCACGCGGGACCCGTTGAGGGTCACCGCCAGCGGCAGGAACTCCCCGGTCGCGTCGGCGAAGCCGGTGACCATCCCTGACGGATCCTGGATCGGCCGGGGAGAGACCGCGGAGACCACGCCGGAGGTGCCGATGGAGATCGCGACGTCACCGGTGCTCATCCCCAGGCCCAGGGCGGCAGCGGCGTTGTCGCCGGCGCCGGGTCCCAGCAGCAGGTGCCCCCAGCCGCGGGCGGCGTCACCGCTGCCCACCTGTTCAGCAGGTCCGCAGACCCGGGGCAGGATGATGCCGCGGGCGGCGTCCTCGGTGATCCGCAGCGCGCGGGCCAGCAGATCGTAGCGGTAGCTGCCCGCGGCGGTGTCGAAGTAGCCGGTGCCTGAGGCATCGGAGCGATCCGTGGCCAGCTCATCGAGCTCGGTGGATCCCGAGAGCTTCCAGGTCAACCAGTCATGGGGGAGTGCGACGGCGGCCACGCGGCCGGCGTTCTCCGGCTCGGCGTCGGCGAGCCAGCGCAGCTTGGTCACGGTCAGCGAGGCCACCGGGACCGAGCCGGTCATCGCGGTCCAGGCCGCGGCCCCGTCGGTCCCGCCGCCGTATTCGTCGATCAGCTCCGCTGCGGCATCGGCGGAGCGGGTGTCGTTCCAGAGCAGCGCGTCACGGATCACCGCGCCCTGCGCGTCGAGGGCGACCATCCCGTGCTGCTGGCCGCCGATCGAGGCCGCAGCGACGTCGTCGAGCCCGCCTGCGGCCGTGATGGCCTCCAGGAGAGCGTCCCACCAGGCGGCCGGGGCGACCTCGGTGCCCTCGGGGTGCTTCGCGGAGCCGGTGCGCACCAGCTCTCCGGTGTGCGCGTCGCGGATGACGACCTTGCAGGACTGTGTGGAGGAATCGATTCCTGCGACCAGAGTGGGCATGCGGTGTCCTTTCGTCGCCCGGGCCGGGCCGCCCTCTTCAGGGTCGGCCGGGGAGACCCGCGGGCGGAGCTGGCGGGGGATGGTCTTGGAGGTTTTTCGAGAATCTCACAGCGGTGGCCGGCCGCCCCAGTTTCCTGGTGCGACCGGCCACATGATGAGGCTCAAGCTGTTCGACCGAGGCTCGGCAGAACGGGTGAGGATCAGCCGATCAGGTGCTTCATGGCCAGCTGGTTGAGGTTCACGAAGCCGTATTCGCGCTCGGCCGCCTTGTCCACGTCGAAGTTCTCGTAGGTGGAGGTGTCGGCGAGGAAGTCGGTGAGCGACTCGCCGGCGGCCAGGGTGGACTCGCCGAGCTCGTAGACGCCGGAGGCCTTGAGCGCGGCCTGGACCTCTGAGTCCGCGCGGAAGGCCTTGGCCTTGTCCGCGAGCATGGTGACCATCTCGACGTTGGCCTTCGCCGAGTCCCAGATGCCCTGCACGTAGTCCGTGCGGGAGGGCTTGTAGTCGAAGTGCATCCAGCCGTCATACTTCGGTCCGCCGCCGGGGAAGCCGTTGACCAGCAGGTCGATGGTGAAGAAGGCCGAGGCCAGTTCGCCGTGGCCGAAGACCAGGTCCTGGTCGTACTTGATGGAGCGCTGACCGTTGAGGTCGATGTGGAAGAGCTTGCCCGCCCACAGCGCCTGGGCGATGCCGTGGGTGAAGTTCAGCCCGGCCATCTGCTCGTGACCGGTCTCCGGGTTCAGTCCGACGATGTCGCCGTGCTCGAGCTTCGCGATGAAGCCCAGCGCGTGACCGATGGTGGGCAGGAAGATGTCGCCGCGGGGCTCGTTGGGCTTGGGCTCCAGCGCGATGCGCAGGTCGTAGCCCTTGTCCTTGATGTAGCTGGCGATGGTGTCCACGCCTTCGGCGTAGCGCTCGTGAGCAGCGAAGAGGTCCTTGGAGCCGTCGTACTCGGCGCCCTCGCGGCCGCCCCACATCACGAAGGTCTCGGCGCCGAACTCAGCGGCGCGGTCGACGTTGCGCAGCAGCTTCCGCAGGCCGAAGCGGCGCACGGAGCGATCGTTGGAGGTGAGCCCGCCGTCCTTGAAGACCGGGTGGGAGAAGGTGTTGGTGGTGACCATCTCGACCTTCAGGCCGACCTCGTCCGCGACCTCCTTGAAGCGGGTGAAGTACTTCTCCCGCGCGGAGTCGTCGGTGCCGAAGGGTGCGACGTCGTCGTCGTGGAAGGTGACACCGGAGGCGCCGGCCTCCTTCAGCTTCGGCAGGTACTCCCACGGCTCGAACTCGGGGCGGGAGGCCGAACCGAACTGGTCCTGCGCGGTCCATCCGACGGTCCAGAGACCGAAGGAGAGCTTGTAGTCAGATGCTGGCGTCGATGCCATGGGGGCCTCCTGCAAGGATTGTTCCGGGTGCACCGGGAAGGCTGTGACCCGGCACTCATTTTGTTTCTAGATGTAACCTAAATCGTATTGGGGCTAAGATCAAGTCCGTGACCCAAGACACTACCCGCCGGACCGCAGGACCTCGACCGAGCACCGCGTTCGGTGTGACCTCGCGCGGCTCGCTGGCCCGGCTGGGCCGCAGCTCCGGAGACGACCACGGCGACTTCGCCCGCACCCCGCGCGGCGAGGGCGGGGCGAGTGACCACTCCTCCCGTCCCGGCGCCCGCCAGGAGACGCTGCGCGAATCGAACCTGCTGCTGCTGACCGAAGAGATCTTCTCCGCCGTGGAGCCGCTCTCCCGCGCTGACCTGGCGATGCGCACCGGGATGACCCGCTCCACCGTCTCGCGCCTGGTCGATGACCTGCTCGCGGCCGGGATCATCCGGGAGGGATCCCCCGCCGTCGGCGGAGGATCCCGCGGCCGGCCTGCGGTCCCGCTGCACCCGGCGCGTGCGACCCTCGCCGGGCTCGGCGTGGAGATCAGCGTGGACTTCATGGCCGCCCGGGCGCTGGATCTGACCGGGGAGACCCTCGCTGAGGAGATCATCGATGGAGACTTCCGCGGCTCGGATCCTTCCGAGGTGCTGCCCCTGGCCGGCGCGATGGCGCTGCGCGTGGCCCAGCAGGCGACTGCCCGCGGCGCCCGCGTGGTGGGCACGGTTCTGGCGCTGCCCGGCCTGATCGGGGCGGATGAGCACTCGCTGGTGCTGGCGCCGAACCTCGGCTGGCGCGGCGTGGACGCCGTGCCGCTGCTGGTCGGGGAGCACCGCGATGCTTTCGGTGGATTCATCCATGCCGCGAACGAGGCCAAGCTGGCGGCGCTCGCCGTCGCGCAGGAGCTGGCGGCGGCGGATCAGCAGGAACAGACCTTCCTCTACGTCTCTGCGCAGATGGGCATCGGCGCCGCCGTGGTCATCGAATCGGTGGTCGACGTGGGACAGCACGGCTGGGCCGGGGAGATCGGACACATCTCGGTGGAGCCCGAGGGGCCGCAGTGCGGCTGCGGGGCGCTGGGCTGCCTGGAGACCTACGCCGGAAAGCGATCGCTGCTCGCCGCGGCCGGGATGGAGCGCAGCGCCACCGCCCAGGACCTGGTGGAGCTCAGTCAGCGCGACGACGATGCCGGCCGGACCGCCTGCGAGGCGATCGACCGCGCCGGATGGGCGCTGGGCGTGGCCCTGGCCGGGGCGATGAATCTGCTCGACGTCCACGACATCGTGCTCGGCGGGGTCTACGGCCCGCTCGCAGACATGCTGCGTCCGCGCATCGAGAAGGAGCTCAACTCCCGGGTGCTCTCCGCCCAGTGGAGCACCTTCCGGGTGCGCACCGCCTCGAGCCAGGCCGCACCCGCGGCCACCGGCGGTGCGCTGCGCGCGATGCGCTGCGTGGTGGACGCACCGCTGCAGTGGGTCCCGCAGCCCGCCTGAGCCCGGCCGCGGGTCGCCGCAGCTCCGCGAGCCTGAGCCGCGCTGCGGCTTCGGCCGCTGCGCGTCGCAGGCCCGGCGCAGACCGCTGGGTGCAGCAGCCGCAGCGCCTGAACCGTCTCCGCTGAGGGTGCTCAGTCCACCCGGATGGCTTCGATGCTGAAGCCGGTGCGGAACCATTCGCCGGGGACCAGGTGGATCAGGTCCTCGCCGCTGTTGAGCGCATTGGGCGGGCAGGTCATCGGCTCGACCGCGACGCCGGCGCGACCGATCCGTTCGCCGGTGTAGACCTGCACCCAGGGGGAGTCGGCGATCATGCGCACGACGAACCCGGAGGGTCCGTGGACCAGCTCTGCGGTCCATCCCTCCTCGGGGAGATCGGTGAACGCGTGATCGATGCTGCGTCCCGCCAACAGCGGACCATTGGTGAGATCAAAGTCCTGGGAGACCGGTTCGCGGCCGGTCACGGCACCATCGGCCTCGGTGTGGAGCACCGTGCGTGCAGGAAGCCGCAGCCGGCATTCGGTCAGCGACGCCCCGCCGGCGGTCAGGTAGGGGTGGAAGCCTGCGCCGAAGGGCGCGGTCTGTGGCACCGAGGCGGGTGCGGTCTCGGTGCTCACATCGTCACCCTCCTCGAGGGTGGCGTCCGTGGAGGTCGTCTCTCGGTCTTCGCTCGCAGAGGCGGCCAGGTTCAGCTCGGCTGCGTCATCGGCGGCCGCCTCATCCGCTGCCGGGTCGTCGTCCGCGGCGTCAGCGTCCGTGGTGTCGGCGTCCGTGGTCTCTGAGCCGGCGTCCTCGGCCTCCGTCGGGCTGTTGCCCTCCGGGTCCTCCGCGCCGAGCTCAGCGACGTCGTCGTCCTGGTCGACGGTGTCGAGGTCATTCGCATCGAGGTCACTGTCGTCGAGGTCGCTGGCTTCGTGCTCACCGTCGACGAGGTCATCGCTGTCTTTGAGCTGATCGCTGTCGAGATCGGCGTCATCCTGCTCGGTCAGCGGCGCGCCTGCCTCCAGAGCGCCGTCCTCCTCGAGCTCCTCGGGGCGGTAGCGGGCCATCAGGGTCGCGGCGAGGCCGACGTCGGCGGAGACCCGGTAGGTCAGCGCGATGTCGAGGCCGAAGGGGTAGCCCTCCGAGCTCTCCAACCAGCCGGAGAGCTGCACCTCGGACTCCTTCTGGGAGATCACGTGCAGCGGCAGGTCGAGGAGCAGCCCGTGCAGCGCTGCACCGGTGGCCTCCTCGTTGACCGGGAGCATGTGCTCCACGCCCGCGTAGGTGTAGCTGCCGCCCTGGGTCCGATTGGGCCACGGGGCCAGCACGGCGCCGGCGAAGGCGCCTTCGGTCTGTGCGGCGGGCACGATGAGCTCGTCCTCGTGGTGCGTGAGGGTCAGCAGCTGGCCGCCCAACAGGCTGACCTCTGCCGTGTAGCCGCCTCCGGTGATGGAGACCGAGTTCGTCGCGTCCATTAGTGGTGCCTCCTACGAAGCGTCGCAATCCTCCGCGTTTCCCTGACACTGCCCCGACCCGGCTGAAGACCAGGCGGACGATGGCAGTGAAACGCAAAGTTACATGTATGGCAACAGTACCCAAAAGGCGATACTTCGGCCTATTCGTGCCGAACCAGCGCTGGCGGGGGTGCAAGACTGGCTCATAAGGCATAATGACCGGTTACCCCTTTCAAGCGAGTGTGATGACAATGAATATCTCAGCAATGACAGCCTCTGAAAAATTCTCGATCCCCGCCGCCGGCGCCGGTGGCAGCTTCTCCCACACACCCGGGAAGAAGATGGTCTGCCTCGACGTCGACGGCACGATCGTGTTCCACGACGGTCGGATGTCCGACGCCGTGAAGGAAGCCGGTCGCGCCCTGGTCGCCGATGGCCACACCGTCGTGGTCTCGACCGGGCGGTCGCTGCCAGCGACGCTTCCGGTGATCGAGACCTTCGGCATCGAACACGGCTACGCGGTGTGCAGCAACGGCGGAGTGACCGTGCGCATCGATGCGTCCCTGGAGGACGGCTACGAGATTCTGGACCGGCGAGTCTTTGACCCCGCCCCCGCGCTGGACGCGCTGGTGGATCGGCTGCCGAACGCTCGCTACGCCATCGAGACCTCGGTCGGGGACTTTCTGTCCACCGAGCGTTTCGAGGACATGTCCTTCGGACTCGATGCCCGCGGTGTGAGCTTCCAGGAGATGAAGGAGGCCGAAGCCGTCCGGCTGGTGGTGAACTCCACCGAGTCCACGGCCGAGGAGTTCGCCGTCGCGGTGCAGAGCATCGGACTGCACGGGGTGACCTACTCGGTGGGCTGGTCGGCCTGGCTGGACATCGCCGCCGCCGGCGTCACCAAGGGCTCCTCTCTCGAGACGCTGCGTGAACGGCTCGAGGTGCCCGCGGAGGACACCGTCGCCGTGGGTGATGGACGCAATGACATCGAGATGCTGGGCTGGGCCGCTCGCGGCGTGGCCATGGGGCAGGCTCCCCAGGAGGTCATCGACGTGGCCGATGAGCTCACCGCTGCGGTGGAGGACGACGGCCTGGTCCCGGTCCTGCGGAGTCTCCTGACGCAGGACTGAGGGTCCGTACTGCGGGGCAATCCGCTGCACACTCGATGTGAGGTGGCCCGACGGAATGCGCCGGCACGAACGCCCCTGGCTCAGCGCAGAGGCAGCTTCTCGTCTGCGGTGAGCGCGACGTCGTCCTCAGGCTCCTTGTCTCCGCGCCATGCCCGCTTCATGGAAACGACGCATTCCGCGAGGACCCAGACCGCGGCGAAGATGATGATCACGTTGAGTGTGAACAGCAGCCACTCGCCCTCATTGAAGAAGCTGAACACCTGTACCACTGCGGCGTAGGAGCTCATCAGGATCACGAACGCCATGGGGATCAGCACCGGCAGGAACGGGCGCTTCTTGCGCATCAGCATCACCACGATGATGCCCAGCGTCAGCGAGGCCAGCAGCTGGTTGGTGGTGCCGAACAGCGGCCAGATCAGCATGCCGCCGGAACCGTCTGCGCCCTGTGAGAAGGTCAGGCCGCCACCGATGACGACCACGACGATCGTGGCGGTGAGAACACCGATCCGGACCCTGGCCAGCTCGCCGATCTCCTGTACCACGAAGCGCATCAGGCGCACCCCGGTGTCCATGGTGGTCGCAGCGAAGAGCACCGCCATGGTCGCCAGAATCGTAGCGGAGAGGCCCTCGGGGATTCCCAGGCCGGTGTTCATGATGGTCCCTCCACCCTGGACGAAATTCGCGACCGGACCGTCGTTGTAGGAGGCGTAAACCTCTTCCCACTGGGTGAGTGTTTGGAAGCCCGCGGTGGTGGCGATGATCGCACCCAGCGCCAGCAATCCCTCGCCGACGGCGCCGAAGTAGCCGACGAAGCGAGCGTCGGTCTCGCGGTCGAGCTGCTTCGAGGTCGTGCCGCTGGCCACAGTTCCGTGGAAGCCGGAGATCGCGCCACAGGCGATGGTCACGAATAACAGCGGGACGATCGAGGGGGTGCCCTCAGGGACGTTGGTGTTGAAGGCCGGGGCCACGATGGTCGGAGTGGCGATCATGGTGGCGCCGTAGAGGATCCCCAGACCGATGAACAGCTGCACGCCGTTGATGTAGTCGCGGGGCTGCAGCAGCACCCATACCGGCAGCAATGAGGCGATGCCGGCGTAGAGGAAGAGCAGGATGATCCAGACGCCGTTGGGCGCGAGGCCGAAGGTGCTCTCGGGGAGGCTGATCGGGTAGGTGTCGCCGAGTACGATCAGCGCGTAGAGGGCTATGACGCCCACGGCGGTCACGGCCAGCAGGTTCCAGCGGAAGCGGTAGATCGCCTGGCCCACCGCCAGGGCCACGATCAGTGCGCCCCAGGTTGGGATGACCGACCCCGGCTGGGCGACCAGCAGGTCCGAGATCACCACGGCAAAGGCGGCGACCACCATCAGCAGCAGCAGGAACACCACCACCAGGAACAGATTGCGGCCGCGGGCGCTGATGTAACGGCCCGAGAGTGTGCCGATGGACTGTCCGCGGTTGCGCTGGGAGGCCCAGAGTGCACCCAGGTCATGCATGCCAGCCATGAACACGGTGCCGAGGGTGACCCACAGGAAGGCCGGCAGCCAGCCCCAGATCACGGCGACCGCGGGACCTACGATGGGTGCCGCGCCGGCCACCGAGGTGAAGTGGTGCCCCCAGAGCACGTAACGGTTAGTGGGGACGTAATCCACGCCGTCGTTGAACTGGTGTGCCGGAGTCTTGAACTCCGCGTTGAGCCTGTAGACCTTCTTCGCGAGGAACCGCGAATACAGGAAATAACCGCTCAGCATCATGGCGATGCCGATCACGGCGATGACCAGAGAATTAACCCCGTCCATATTGTCCTCCTCATTGAGGGTCGCCTACTCCAGGGCAGGCGCCGGCTGCGGTGCGATTGATGTGATGGCAGACATAGTACGCAGATTGTGTGATCGGGGACACCGCGGTCCCGCGCGTTGTGCCTGATCTGAGGGGTCCGTAGGCTGAAGCGTGGGGACGCCGACCGAGAATCAGCCGATTCGCAACTGAAGAGCAGAAGGTGCGCCATGACCGCCAGCCCGATCTCACCCGTGAAGAACCCGCTTCCGAAGGCCTCCCTGGCGGAGACCGCTCAGGTGCTCCGAGACGTGCAGGGACCGATGGTCGCCAAGGGGCCCATCATCAGGCGCCCGAAGGTGGTGGCAGCCTCGGAGCGCTTCGACCTCGACGGCCGGGGCGTGCGTCGGGCGCAGGTCTTGTCCGACAAATATGGCCGCGGACCGCTGATGCTGAACATCCCGGGCCGCAAGATGGCGCTGATCCTCGATCCCGACGACGTCCACCGCGTGCTGGATGACTCTCCTGAGCCCTTCGCCACCGCCGAGACGCTCAAGCGCCACGCGCTGAAGCACTTCGAGCCCAAGGTCGCGCTGATCTCCCACGGCGAAGAGCGCACCCAGCGACGGCGACTCAACGAACACACGCTTGACCACGGGCACCCGATCCACCAGATGGCGGCCACGTTCATGCCCGCTGTGCAGCAGGAGGCGGAGGCCCTGCTGGAGGAGGCGCGCACAGCAGGCGGCGTCCTGGAGTACAAGCCCTTCCTCGACGCCTGGTTCCGGATCGTGCGACGAGTCGTCCTGGGCGACTCCGCGCGGGAAGACACCGACCTGACGCAGCTGACCGAGAAGCTTCGCGGGGACGGCAACTGGGCGTTCCTCAAGCCGGTGGACAAGACCGGGCGGGCCGCGCTGCTGGCGCAGATGCAGGCGGCACTGGACCGTGCGGAGCCGGGCAGCCTCGCGGCGTTCATGACTCAGCAGCCGCAGGGTTCCGCAGCGGAGCCGGCCCAGCAGATCCCGCAATGGCTCTTCGCGTTCGACCCCGCCGGGATGGCCACCTTCCGCGCGCTGGCGCTGCTGAGCGCCCACCCCGCGACCCTTGACGCCGTCAAGCGCCAGATCCGCGAGGAGCAGCAGGAGACCGCTCCGTTGCTGCCGTTGCTGCGCTCCACGGTCCTGGAGTCGCTGCGGCTCTGGCCCACCACACCGATGATCCTGCGCGAGACCACGACCGAGGTGGAGTTCGCCCATGGAGTGATGCCCGCGGGAACCTCCGTGCTGGTGTTCGCGCCGTTCTTCCACCGCGATGACCGACAGCTGGACTTCGCGCACCGCTTCGCTCCGGAGCTCTGGGAGCGACCGCGCACCCGCGAGGACTGGCCGCTGGTGCCCTTCAGCGCCGGCCCGGGTCTGTGCCCTGGGCGGCATCTGGTGCTGCTGCTGACCTCGAAGTTCATGGCGGAGATCCTCAGCCGCGCAGACCTGGAGCTGGAGTCCCACACCCTGGACCCGGACAACCTGCCCTCGCTGCTGAACAACTTCGGGCTGCGCTTCACGGTCAGCTGAGCGGCTCGCCGGGTACCCGGAGCTGAAGCAGGCGGCACCGCTAGGATCGAGTGATGCCACAGCCCAGTGACCACGAGGTGACTCCCGCGCAGACCCCCGCACGCACCCTGGAGGAGCTCTGGCCGCCCTTCGGGCTGCGCATCGAGTCTCCCCGCCTCGAGCTGCGCGTCGTGCGTGAGACCGACTTCCCCGCCTACGCCGCGGCCGCCGCCTCGGGGGTCACCCACACCAGTAGAAACCCATTCCGTTTCGCCTGGAACGAGAAGGGGCCGAAGGATCTGGTCAAGGCATCTCTGCCGTTCCTCTGGTCCACCCGTCCAAGCATCGGCCCGGATCACTGGTACCTGGCGTTCGGGATCTTCGTCAAAGACGCCGACGGCGCGGAGGGCTCCGCAGCCCAGGAGTCCGGCGAGCTGATCGGGATGCAGGGCTGTTACGCCCATGACTGGCCGATCCTGCGCACGGTCAGCTCCGGCAGCTGGCTGCGTGCGGATCGGCAGGGTCAGGGGCTGGGCACGGAGGCCCGGGCTGCGATGCTGCTCTGGGCCTTCGACCACTTCGGCGCCGAGTATGCCGAGTCCGGCGCGTACACCTCGAACGAACGCTCCCGGCGGGTCTCCGAGACTCTGGGCTACTTCACCTCCGGCACCCGCCGGGTCCCCGACGCCCATGGCGAGAAGACTGAATGGGAGCACATGTTCCGGCTGCCGAAGAACGACCTGCTCCGACCGTCCTGGCAGATCCAGGTCACCGGCAACGATGAGCTCAAGAGTTTCTACGGCCATGACTGAACCCCAGACAAGCTCCACGCGGAAGACGACACGGTCACCCACGACGACGACGCCGCCAGCACTGCCCGTGAGCGCCGACTGGGTCCGCGCCGTCGTCACGGGCGCCCAGCACATCCCGGCCCCGGCCGGCCCCGGAGACTATGGAAGCGCTGCGGAGGTGCTGCGCGGGATCGGGCTGATCCAGCTGGACCCGCTGACCCGGGTCTCCACGGCTCAGCGGCTCACCACGCTGACCCGGCTGCCGCGCAGCGCCCGGGCCGAGGATGTCGACTCCTCGCTCTGGCCGGCCGGAGCTCCGCTGCATGGGGCCCCGGTCTCCTTCGAGGCCTTCACCAAGGTGGCCTGCGTGTTCCCGATCGAGGACTGGCCGCTGCTGCAGCTGCGCCGGGAACGGGTCCGCGAGACCCATGCGCTCGGCCTGGATCCTCGGATGCGCGCCCAGATCCGCGAGGTGGTCGCCGCGACGGAGAACGGCGCCCAGATCGGTGCCATCGAGGCTGCGATGGGGGCCGCGCGCACCACCGGATGGAACTGGTCTCAGATCAAGCACGCCGCCGAGCTGATGGTCCGTACCGGGGAGCTGGTGATCACCGCGCGCAACGGGATCATCCGGCTCTTCGACCTTCCCGAACGTGCCCTGCCGCAGGAGATCCTTGAGGCCGCCCACCTTCCGCCGGATCAGCTGCGCGCCGCTCTTGCGCGCCGCGCCGCCGGCACCTTGGCCGTGATGACCGTGGCCGACTTCGCCCACCACTATCACCTCTCCGCCCCCGACGCCGCCCGTGGGATCGAGCTGGCCGGACTGGCTCCGCTGCAGGTCCAGGGGTGGAAGGACCTCGCCTACTGCCTCCCGCAGCTGCGCGATGAGGCGCCCGGCGCAGGGACCTCGGTCGTCGGCGGCACCTCCGAGCCGGGAACCCCCGAGCCGGGCACCGGCCCGGCAGCCCGGTCACGACTGATCGGCCCCTTCGACCCGCTCCTGCGTGACCGCGGGCGGGCTCGCAGGATCTACGACTTCGACTACACCTTCGAGGCCTACGTGCCCAGGACGAAGCGGCTCTATGGCCACTATGTGATGGCGGTGCTCTCCGGTGCCGAGATGGTGGGCCGGGTGGATCTCCAACGCGTGGGCGAGGTGCTGCAGATCAACCGGATCTTCCCCGAGCCGGGACACAGCACCCGCTCGGTCACCGCCCGCGCCCGCGCCGGAGCCAGGACGCTGGGAGCCCAGCTCGGGATCGAGGTGGAGCTTCCCGGCCGTCCCGACGACCGGTGACCGTGGACCGCCAGGACCGCCAGGACCGTTGACCGGGTGCAATGTGTACGCTTGGGCGTGGAAGCGGACGCGCACCGGAGCGCTCTCATGGGCACCCGGCGCGGCCGCACAGCAGTGCTCTTGACGCTCAACACTAGGAGAATCCGTGGCCCTGACTCACGATGTCACCGTCGAAATCCCTGAAGGCTCCCGCGTGAAGTACGAGATCGACCACGAGACCCACCGTCTCCGTCTCGACCGCGTGCTCTTCACCCCCATGCAGTACCCCACTCACTACGGGTACTTCGATGACACCCTCGGGGAGGACGGCGACCCGCTGGACGCGATGGTCTGGATCCCGGGCGTGGACCTGGTCCCCGGCGTCGTCGTGGAGTCCCGCCCGGTGGGCGTGCTGAACATGACCGACGACGGCGGCGGCGACGCGAAGCTGCTCTGCGTCCCCAAGGACAAGCGCTTCGACCACATCCAGGAGCTCGAGGATGTAGATCAGTGGACGCGCCAGGAGATCGAGCACTTCTTCACCCGCTACAAGGACCTCGAGCCCGGCAAGTGGGTCAAGATCGAGGGCTGGGCCGGACGCGCCGAGGCCGAGGCCGAGCTGACCCGCTCCATCGAGCGCTTCAAGGGCTGATCCAGCCCCACTTCCCATCGAGTGGGCGATCTGCGGGGCTCTTCCGCCGTTCTGGCCGGTCATTCCGCCGCAGACCGCCCACTCGATGTGTGCCCGCCGGCATCTTCCGCGCCCCGGCGCGCGCGGACCACGTCACCCGAACACGCAAAGGCCGCCTGCATGACCTCCCCACAGCCCGTCGCGCTGGTCACCGGAGCCTCCTCCGGGATCGGAGCCGCGACGGCCCGCCGGCTCGCCGCCGCCGGATACCTCGTCTACGGGGCTGCGCGCCGCGCTGAACGCCTCGAGGAGCTGCGCGGCGACGGCGTCGTGCCGCTGGTGCTGGACCTGCTCGACGAGGGTTCGCTGACCAGCGCGGTCACACGGATCCGCGAAGACACCGGTCGGCTCGACCTGCTGGTCAACAACGCCGGCTACGGCGCCTTCGGGGCGGTGGAGGACGTTCCGATGGAGGAGGCGCGCCGGCAGTTCGAGGTCAATCTCTTCGGCCTGGCCCGCCTGGTGCAGCTGAGTCTGCCGATGATGCGCTCCCACGGCACCGGCACGATCATCAACGTCTCCTCGGTCGCCGGACGGGTCGCCGGACCCCTGGGCGGCTGGTACCACGCGACGAAGTTCGCGCTGGAGGGCTTCAGCGACTCGCTGCGCCAGGAAGTTGCGCCCTTCGGGATCCGCGTGGTCGTGGTCCAGCCGGGCGCGATCAGGACCGAGTGGGGCGCGAATGCGCTTGTTGCGGCCCGCAGCGCCTCGGGCGAGGGGCATTACTCCCATCGGGTCGAGCGCCTGGCCCGAGGCATCCTGAACCCCGACGGCGTGCAGCGTCGCGCCTCCGGACCCGAGCTGATCGCCCGGGTGATCGAACGGGCAGCGGGCTCGCCACGTCCAAGGACCCGCTACGCGTTGGGCCACCTGGCCTGGGCCGGGCTCTTCGGCCGCCGGATGCTCAGTGACAGGCTGCTGGACCAGATCACCGGACGGGTGATGGGCTGAACCTCGACAGCGTGGACTGAGCGTGGACGGAGCGCAGCCGTCGGCTGTGTCCGGGCTCGGCCGCCGGGCTGGTGCCCGGCCCTGGCGTCGAGGTTGTTGTGATGTGATGGAGCGATGAACAGCATCTCCACGGCCCGAGCCAGCGACCTGATGATCAACTGGGAGCTCGCCGGCACGACGGCGGCACGAGTCGCCCCGGCAGGACCCCGGTTCAGCGCAGCCCAGGTCAGCCAAGAGGTGGCCGCGCTGCGCAGCGCCGCCGCGGAGGCCGTGGACCACGTGCACCGGATCACCGGTCTGGAGGTCGCACGGGACCTCGGCACCGATCCCGCCGAGACCTTGGTGGTGGATCGCGCGACCTGGTCCAAGGCCAATGTGGAGAGCTTCCGCGAGCTGCTGGGCCCGGCGCTGAAGATCGCCCTGGAGCAGAAGCCCGAACTCGGCAAAGAGGGCTCCAACGCCCAGGTCTTCGGATCCTCCTTCGCCGGCGCCGAGCTCGGCGCGGTGCTGGCGTTCCTCTCCGCCAACGTGCTCGGGCAGTTCGACCCCTTCACCCAGAACCGGCTGATCCTGGTCGCTCCGAACATCGTGGAGATCACCAAGGAGCTCAACGTGGTGCCCGAGGACTTCCGACTCTGGGTATGCCTGCATGAGCAGACCCACCGGGTTCAGTTCGCCGCCGCCCCCTGGCTCGCGGATCACCTCAAGTCCAAGATCACCCAGCTGAGCTCCTCCACCATGGGCATGGCCTCAGGGCTGGGGGACCGGCTCGGCGAGGTGATCGAGCAGATGCGGGCCGGCCGCGGGCTGATCGAGGTCATCCAGACCCCGCAGGACCGCGAGACGATGTCCCACCTCACCGCGGTGATGAGCCTGCTCGAGGGCCACGCCAACGTCATCATGGACGGCGTCGACGCCTCGATCGTGCCCTCCGTGAAGACCATCCGGCGGCGGTTCGAGGCCCGCGGGAAGACCCGCACTCCACTGGAGAAGTTCATCCGCAAGCTGCTTCAGCTCGACGTGAAGGCCGCCCAGTACCGGGACGGACAGAAGTTCGTGGGTCACATCGTGGACACCATCGGAATGGACTCCTTCAACATCATCTGGGAGTCGCCCGAGCACCTGCCCACCGAGCACGAGCTCCACCACCCGCAGGAATGGATCGAGCGCATGGGACTGGCGTGAGCCCACGCTTCCCTCACTCGGTCAACCGCGCCCGGCGCGCGGTGGAGGCCGCCCTGGACCCCGAGGGTCTGACCCTGGTGGCCTGCTCCGGGGGAGCAGACTCCCTCGCCCTGGCCGCCGCGGCAGCCTTCCACCGCGCGCGGGACTCGGCCCGGGTGGGCGCCGTCGTCGTCGACCATCAGCTGCACCCGGAGAGCGAGCAGGTCACCGCGACGACGCTGGCCCAGCTCACCCGCCTGGGCCTGACACCGGTGATCTCGGTGACGGCGAGCGTGGACCCCGACTCGGGGGAGGGCCCCGAGGCGGCCGCCCGCACGGCCCGCTACCGCGGGTTCGCGCAGGCCATGGCGCAGACCGGCGCCACCCGGATCCTGCTGGCCCACACCCGCGACGACCAGGCCGAACAGGTCCTGCTCGGCCTCGCCCGCGGCTCCGGCACGCGCACCCTGGCAGGCATCCCCGCCGTGCGCGGACCGTTCCGGCGACCGCTGCTGGGACTCACCCGGGCAGACACCGAGGAGATCTGCGCCCACGCGCAGCTGGACCCCTGGCAGGATCCGACCAACGCCGACCCCCGCTTCCTGCGCTCCCGGGTCCGCACCGAGATCCTGCCCTACCTCGAGGCCCAGCTCAGCGGGTCCATCCGGGAGTCGCTGGCGCGCACCGCACAGATCGCGGCCGAGGACGCGGCCTATCTGGAGGACGAGGCGAAGTCCCGGTTCGCCCGGCTGCTCGAGGATCCCGGACCGCAGGGGGAGCTGCGCATGGAGCTGCAGGCGCTGCTGGCCGCGCCACCGGCGATCCGCCGCCGGGTCATCGCGCTCGCCGTCGTCGCCGCCGGCGGATCCACCCCCTCCTTCGAACGCCTCGCAGCGGTGGAGAAGCTCCTCGCCAAGACCGGCTCGGCGGGCCCGATCGAGCTCGAGGGCGGGGTCCTCGCGCACCGCGGGACGCGGGGGAGCCCGGACTATGCGAAACTTGTCATCGTTCCACGCCTGAACTGAGGAACGCGAGACTCACCTACAAGGAGCTGGACACCACCCATGGACGCTCAGGATGTCAGTGCAGATCTCACCGAGGTGCTCTACACCAAGGAAGAGATCAACGCGAAGATCAAAGAACTGGCCGCGGTCATCGACCGTGACTACGCAGACAAGGACGTGCTGCTGGTCGGAGTCCTCAAGGGCGCCGTCATGGTCATGGCCGATCTGGCCCGGGCGCTGCGCTCCCACGTGACCATGGACTGGATGGCGGTGTCCTCCTACGGCTCCGGCACCAAGTCCTCCGGAGTGGTGCGCATCCTCAAGGACCTCGATGCAGACCTGATGAACCGCCACGTGCTCATCGTCGAGGACATCATCGACTCCGGGCTGACGCTCTCCTGGCTCAAGACGAACCTGGAGTCCCGCGGACCGGCGTCACTGGAGATCTGCACCCTCTTCCGCAAGCCCGACGCCGTGAAGGTCGACATCGACGTGAAGTACGTCGGCATGGACATCCCGAACAAGTTCGTCGTCGGCTACGGCCTGGACTTCGCCGAGAAGTACCGCAACCTCGACTGCGTCGGGATCCTGGCTCCGCACGTCTACCAGTGAGCTGGCGGCGAACGTCGCCGGACAGGTTACCCGTGTGACGTGGAGCCCGAGTACCTTTAGAGGCCCTGGCAGTCGAGCAAGGCCAGGCACATCTGCGTCTGACGGAGCTGCATGAACTTCAAGAAGATCTTCACCGGACCACTGTTCTGGATCGTGCTGGCAGTGGTGCTGCTGCTGCTTGTCGTGCCCTTGATGTTCTCCTCCTCGGCCAACGGCCAGCGGGTGGACACCAACGTCGGCATGGAGCTCCTCGCCGACGGCGAGGTCGTCGAGGCCTCGGTGGAGGACGGCGACCAGCGCGTCGACCTGAACCTGAGCTCACCGTATGAGCAGGACGGGGAGGAAGTCGGCGACGTCGTCCACTTCTTCTACTCCACCGCTCGCGCCGAGACCGTGGTCCAAGCCATCGCCGACGCCGACCTCGACGGCTACACCGACGAGCCGGAGCAGTCCAACTGGCTCCTCTCCATGCTCGGCTTCATGATCCCCTTCCTGATCATCGCGCTGCTGTTCATCTGGCTGCTGACCCGGATGTCCGGCGGCAACTCCCGGGTGATGCAGTTCGGCAAGTCCAAGGCGAAGATGTTCGACAAGGACATGCCCCAGGTCGCCTTCGGCGACGTGGCCGGCGCGGAAGAGGCCGTGGAGGAGCTCCACGAGATCAAGGAGTTCCTCTCCGAGCCCGAGAAGTTCCAGCGCCTGGGCGCGAAGATCCCCAAGGGCGTGCTGCTCTACGGCGCCCCGGGCACCGGCAAGACCCTGCTCGCCAAGGCCGTGGCCGGCGAGGCCGGGGGAGCCTTCTACTCGATCTCCGGCTCGGACTTCGTGGAGATGTTCGTCGGCGTCGGCGCCTCCCGTGTGCGCGACCTCTTCAAGCAGGCCAAGGAGAACGCCCCGGCGATCATCTTCGTCGACGAGATCGACGCCGTGGGCCGCCAGCGCGGCGCCGGCGTGGGCGGCGGCAACGACGAGCGCGAACAGACCCTGAACCAGCTCCTGGTGGAGATGGACGGCTTCGACGCCAACACCAACATCATCGTCATCGCCGCGACCAACCGCCCCGACGTCCTGGACCCGGCGCTGCTGCGCCCCGGGCGCTTCGACCGCCAGATCCCCGTGGAGGCCCCCGACTTCGCGGGCCGGCGCGCGATCCTCGAGGTCCACGCCAAGGGCAAGCCGATGGTCGAGGACGTCGACCTCAAGGCCGTGGCGCGCAAGACCCCGGGCTACACCGGCGCTGACCTCGCCAACGTGCTCAACGAGGCCGCCCTGCTCACCGCGCGCTCCAACGCCGACCTGATCGATGACCGCGCGATCGACGAGGCCATCGACCGGGTCATGGCCGGACCGCAGAAGCGGACCCGGATGATGAAGGACCACGAGCGTCGCGTCACCGCCTACCACGAGGGCGGACACGCCCTGGTCGCGGCGGCGCTGAACTACTCCGCGCCGGTCACCAAGATCACCATCCTGCCGCGCGGACGCGCCCTGGGCTACACGATGGTCGTGCCGGAGGAGGACAAGTACTCCACCACCCGCAACGAGCTGCTCGACACCATCGCCTACGCCATGGGCGGCCGGGTGGCCGAGGAGATCGTCTTCCAGGACCCCTCCACCGGGGCAGCGAACGACATCCAGAAGGCCACCGAGACCGCCCGCCGGATGGTCACCGAATACGGCATGAGCGCCCGGGTGGGCTCCGTGAAGCTCGGCTCTTCAGACACCAGCCCCTTCCTGGGACGTGAGATGGCCCAGGGCAAGGAGTACTCCGAGGACCTCGCCGCGGTCATCGACGCCGAGGTCCGCGCCATCATCGACGAGGCCCACGACGAGGCCTATCACGCGCTGCACGAGAACCGGCACGTGCTGGACCGCCTTGCCGAGGAGCTGCTGCGGGTGGAGACGCTCAACGCCAAGGAGGTCGCCGCGATCTTCCACGACGTGATCAAGCGTCCGGTGCGCCAGGTCTGGGAGTCCTCCCCGGGCCGTCCGGTCACCATCACCTCCGAGGTCGTGCCGGAGGATGAGCGGGACCCCGAATATCAGTTCGGCGGCGAGAACCACGATGCCTGAGCGTCCTGCGCCGGCCGGTGCGCCGGCACCGCTCGAGGGCTCGGTGGACCTGCCGCGGATCGAGGCGGCGGTGCGTGAGATCCTGCTCGCCGTCGGTGAGGATCCCGAGCGCGACGGCCTCCAGGGCACACCCTCACGGGTCGCCCGGGCCTACGAGGAGGCCTTCCAGGGTCTGCGCGAGGACCCGGCCGAGCTGATGTCGACCACCTTCGACATCGGCCACGAGGAGCTCGTGCTGGTCCGCGACGTCCCCTTCTACTCGATGTGTGAGCACCACCTGGTGCCCTTCTTCGGCCACGCCCACATCGGCTACATCCCGTCCCCGGAGGGCAAGGTCACCGGCCTGAGCAAGCTGGCCCGGCTGGTGGACATCTTCGCCAAGCGTCCTCAGGTCCAGGAGCAGCTCACCACCCAGGTGGTCGACGCCCTGGTGGAGCACCTGGCGCCGGGCGGGGCGATGGTCGTCGTGGAGGCCGAGCACCTGTGCATGTCCATGCGCGGGGTCTCCAAACCCGGAGCGCGGACCATCACCTCGGCGGTGCGCGGCCAGCTCCGCGACGCCGCCACCCGCGCCGAGGCGATGAGCCTGATGCTCCACGGCAGGCCGCACTAGCCTGGCGCCACGGCCCAGCCGCACCTGAGCTCAGTCCCTGCCCCCGGGCCGCCCCCACCGAGACCCAGCCGCCTTCCCAGCCAGTCCAACTGAATCGGAGAGCCAGATGAGCACTTCCATCATGGGGATTCTGAACCTCACCCCGGATTCCTTCTCCGACGGCGGCCGGTTCGACGACGGCGCGGGCACCCCCGACGTGGCGGCCGCGGTCACCGAGGCGCTGCGCATGACACAGGCCGGGGCAGACCTGATCGACGTCGGCGGGGAGTCCACCCGCCCGGGCGCCGAGCCCACCCCGGTGGCAGAGGAGCAGCGCCGGATCCTGCCGGTGCTCGAGGAGCTGCTGGGCTGCGGGATCAGCGTCTCGGTGGACACCCGCCGCGCAGCCACCGCACTGGCCGCGCTGGAATGCGCCGACCGCACCGGGGTGGACCCGCGGACGCTGACCATCAACGATGTCTCCGGGGCACTCACCGACCCGGCCATGCCGGAGCTGATCGCGGAATCCGGGGCGCAGGTCGTGATCACGCACAACCGCGGCGACGCGAAGACCATGGGGTCGCTGACCTCCTACGACTCGCTGCTCGAGGACGTCACGGGCGAGCTGCTCGCCATCCGAGACCGATACCTCGACGCCGGCGCCCGTCGGGACCAGCTCATCCTGGATCCCGGGATCGGGTTCTCCAAGACCCATGAGCAGAACTGGGAGCTCATCCGTGGGCTGGAGGACTTCGTCCGGCTCGGACACCGGGTCCTCTTCGGCGCCTCGCGCAAGGGATTCCTCGCCCCGGTCAGCTCGGGGACGGCACGGGACACCGCCACCGCGGTGCTCTCGGCACTGGCGGCCCAGGCCGGGGTCTGGGGCGTCCGGGTCCACGACGTGCAGTCAAGCCGCGATGCTGTGCAAGTGATCTCCAAGCTGAGAAGCTAGAGAAATGTCCAGCAGGAGCAGAGCCCGAGACACCATCCGGCTCACCGGACTCACCGCCACCGGCCACCACGGGGTCTTCGACTTCGAGAAGCGCGAAGGCCAGATCTTCCAGGTCGACGCCGCCCTCACCCTGGACTTCTCCGCGGCCGGGCGCAGCGATGACCTCGCCGACACCGTCTCCTACGTGGAGATCGCCGAGCTCATCCACGCCGCCATCGTCGGGAAGCCCTTCGACCTGATCGAGGCCCTCGCCGATCACCTGGCGCGCGAGATCCTGCGCACCGACGAGCGCCTCGCCGCGGCAGAGGTCACCGTGCACAAGCCGGAGGCCCCGCTCACCCAGTCCTTCCACGACGTCTCGGTCACCGCCCGCCGGGACCGCACAGACATCGACCGCACAGACATCGCTGCGCCGCAGGATCTCGCGCAGCGCCCCGGGGCGGACCCGGATGCGGCGCCCAGCACCGAGGTCACCTCGGTGCTGGCGCTGGGGTCGAACCTCGGCGAATCGGCGGTGACGCTGGCCTCGGCGGTCGCGGCCCTGGAGCGCGCCGAACAGGTCAGGGTGCTCAGACAATCCCCGATCGCTAAGACCAGCCCCGTCGGCGGTCCCGCGGCGCAGCCCGACTTCCACAACCAGGTCATCGAGATCGCCACCACACTGAGTCCGCACGCCCTGCTCGCCCAGACCCAGCAGATCGAGCAGGACCACCATCGGGCCCGCGGCGCCGAGAACGGCGAGGTCCGCTGGGGCCCGCGCACCCTGGACATCGACATCATCACCTACGGCCCGGAGCGGATCTCCTCGCTGACTCTGCAGGTGCCGCATCCGCGGGCGGGCACGCGCGGATTCGTGCTGGTTCCCTGGTCCTGGATGGACCCGCAGGCGCAGCTGGACGGGACGCCCGTGGCAGAGCTGGCCCGGCACGCCGCCGATGCGCCAGGCGTGGAACCGCTGGAGAGCCTCCGATGAGCCGGCTCTCGGCAGTGCGCCTGCTGATCATCGCAGTCCTCGCCGCTGTCGCCGGATTCATCACCACGGTCTCCATGTCCGGCCAGGGGATGGGCTCCCCGGTGCTGCCCCGGACGTCATTGGTGACCCTGCTCGGGATCGCGCTGATCGTGCTCACCCTGGGGCTGCTGGTGTGGCGCGACCAGCGACGGATCGCGGCGGCCGCGGCGAAGGGGCGGCGCATCGAGCGCAGCCTGCACCCGCTCCACGCCGTCCGCGTCGTCACCGCCGGGCAGGCGGGGGCCTACGCCGGGGCGCTGATCGCGGGCTGGCATGCGGGTATCCTCGGTGACCTGGTCCCCGCCGCAGCGCTGAGCGCGCCGAACGTGAACTCATCCCTACTGATGATCACGGGAGGCGTGATCTCGGTGATCATTGGATTCGTGGTCGAGCTGCTCTGCAGGATCCCGCCGGATGAGAATCCTCCGGGTGAACGACGCCGCAGGGAACCCGAACGCCACACAGGACCATTACCAGAGGAGGGCTATGCCCGCGGAACCCATTGATCCCACAGGTGTCACTTGGACCCGAGTGGACGAGCGGTACATCACCGTGAAGTTCATCACCGGCATCATCGGCTGGGTGATCACAGCGGCGATCGTCGCGACTCCGATCGTGCTGGACGCGATCGGTGTCTTCAGCGGCATTCCGCTCTGGATCAAGATCGTGGTCTCTGCCATCGTGCTGGTCTGGGCCGCGATCGACCTCTCGCTGATCCCCCGACGAATCCGATCTATCGGCTATCACGAACGCGAAGATGACCTGCTGATCCGCCGCGGCATCCTCTTCCAGCGCGTGGTCGCGGTGCCCTATGGCCGGCTGCAGTACGTCGACATCGAGGCGGGTCCGCTGATGCGCCGCTACGGGCTGTGCACCGTGCAGCTCAAGACCGCCGCTGCGGCGACCGACGCCGTCATCCCGGGCGCCTCCCGCGAGGAGGGCGCTCGGCTGCGTGAAGAGCTCTCCGTGCGCGGCCAGGCTCGCCTGGCCGGTCTGTGAGTCCGCACATGAACGAACCGGCCACCGAGGATCACACCGCTGGGGATCCCAGCTCAGGGGAGCCCGCCGGCGCCGAACGCTGGTTCGACGCGACCTGGACCAAGGTCCACCCGCTGAGCCCGATCGTGCGCGGCGGGCTCGCCGTCGTCGCCATTCCCGGCATCCTGCTCAGCTACAACTGGGAGACCTGGACGAGTGCCTGGCAGGCGTTCCGCAGCGGCGAGATCCAGCGCAACGTGGAGTCCAACCCCACCCCCTTCCTGCTGGGAGCCGGCGCTGTCCTGCTGGTGATCGCGCTGATCTTCGGCGGCTTCGCGCTCTCCTGGTGGTTCACCCGGTACAAGATCACCGCCGAGCACGTGATGGTGAAGTCCGGGATCTTCGTGCGCCAGCACCGCCAGGCCCGGATCGACCGGGTCCAGGCCGTGGACCTGCGCCAGCCGCTGCTCGCCCGGCTCACCGGCCTGGCCGAGCTGAAGTTCGAGGTGGCAGAGGGTGACGGCACCGCCGCGACCCTGGCGTTCCTTACCAAGGCGCAGGCCGAGGCGCTGCGCTCCGAGATCATGGACCGCGCGTCAGGCCGGGATGAGTCCCCCGTGACCGCAGACGGCTCCTCCGCCGCGCAGGGACATCCGGCTCCAGAGCAGCCGTACGGCGCTGCGCACCCTGGCCTCCCAGGCCCGCACCACCCGGATGGCACCTCCTCGGCCCACCATATGTCTGAGGTCCACCCCGAGATGGCTCCGCGTCCGGCCATGGCTGCGGACCGGCTGATCGCGAAGGTCCCCACCGGTCGGCTGATCGGTTCGGTGCTCAGCGGCTGGGGAACCGTCTTCATGCTGATGTTGATCCTCCTCGGAGTCGGCGCCGTCGTCGTCGGCATGATCGTCTCGTCGCTGACGCCTGATGAGGGGTTCGCCGAGATCTCGCCGGCGCTCGTCGCGGCAGGGCTGCCCGCCGCCATCCCGATGGGAATCGCCGCGGTGACCATCTACTACCAGCAGTTCAGCTCCGGCTTCGGGTTCACCTCCACCGCCACCAGCTCCGGGCTGCGTGTGCGCTACGGACTGCTCGAGACCACCAACCAGACCATCCCGCCGGGCCGGGTGCAGGCGCTGCAGATCCAGCAGCCGGTGCTGTGGCGCCCCTTCAAGTGGTTCAAGATCGTGGTCACCGTCGCCGGGTATGGCATCGGTGAGAAGCGCTCGGTGCTGCTGCCCGTGGGTCGGCTCGACGACGTGATGGCCACCGCCGCAGAGATGTTCCCCGACCTCCAGGTGGAGAACCCGGAAGAGGTGTTCACCGCCGGGCTGACCGGGACCGGCACCGATCTGGGCTACACCGAGGTCCCACACCGGGCGCGCTTCTTCGACCCGATCGTGCGGCGTCGCCGTGGGTTCCGCACCACCCCCACCGCGCTGATGTTCCGCGACGGGCGGGCCTCGCGCCGGCTGACCATGGTCCCGCACGAGCGGATCCAGTCGCTGAGCCTGAACCAGGGACCGCTGCAGCGCCGTCGGGAGATCGCTGACATCCTCATCCACTCCCCGGCCGGCCCGTTCGCGGCGAAGCTGAAGAACCAGGACCTCGAGGCGGTCAAGGACCTCTTCGAGTACGAATCGGAGCACGCCGCCCAGGCCCGGCGCTACAGCGACCGCAATCACTGGATGCGCCCCGAGGAGCTTCAGGAGTTCGAGCGCAAGGCAGCCGAGGCGCTCGCCGCCCCGGAGGGCCTGGAAGCGGATGAGACCTCCCAGCACGAACCAGCCACCCCGAGCCAGCCGGGGCTCCCGCTGGAGCCCGCGCCCGCGCCCTCTCCGGAGCCCGCGCGTCCACCGGAGCCCGCGCTCCCACCGACCCACCAGGAACAGGACCCCCGTGACCGCTGAGCAGCCCGTGGACCCCTATGCCGCGGAGCTCCCGCCCTCGCAGCGGGAAGGGCGCCTGGGCGTCGGGGTGATCTCGGCCGGAAAGGTCGGCTCGGTGCTGGGCGCGGCGCTGCGCGGTGCCGGTCACTCGGTGATCGGCGTCCATGCCGTCTCCGAGGACTCGCGCAATCGTGCGGAATCCCTGCTGGGCGGGGTGCCGGTGCTGGGGATCCCAGAGATCATGCGCCGCGCCGAGCTGGTGCTGCTGGCGGTGCCCGATGACGCCCTGGCCGAGCTGATCAATGGGCTGGCCGAGGCCGGGCACATCCAGGCCGGCCAGCTGATCGTTCACACCTCGGGTCGCTGCGGCACCGAGGTGCTCGCCCCCGCGCAGCGCAGCGGCGCCATCGGCCTGGCGATCCACCCGGCGATGACCTTCACCGGGCTGAGCATGGACCTGCAGAAGCTGCACACCTGCGCCTTCGGGGTCACAGCCCCGGGCCCGGTGCTGCCGATCGCGCAGGCCCTGGTGGTGGAGATGGGCGGGGAGCCGGTCGTGATCCGCGAGACTGATCGGCTCACCTACCATGCGGCGCTGGCGCACGCCTCGAACCACCTGAACACGATCACCGGGCAGTCCGCGGAGATGCTGCACCGGATCGGAGTCGACCACGCCGAGACGGTGCTGCGCCCGCTGATGCAGGCATCGCTGGACAACGCGCTGGCCTCGGGCGAGGGGGCGCTCACCGGGCCGGTGGCACGCGGGGACGCCGGCACCCTCCGGGACCACGTGCGGCTGCTGGCGGGATCGGAGCTGCCCGCAGACATCCGCACCGCCTACATGGCGATGGCGCGCGCGACCACCCAGCGCGCACTGGACCGCGGGATCATCAGCTCGGGCAAGGCCGCGGAGCTGCTCGACGTCCTCGACGCCTGACCCGCGCCGAATCGGATCCCGTCCCCGGCGGAGACCCGACCTCCCGGTGCGGACCTAGACTGAACCGGTGATTCAACCGCAGGTCCACACCACCATCGCCAGCCTCCGCGCCGCGCTCGCCGAGGCCGTGGCCGCGCACCTCCGTGACCACGGGGACGCCCCCACCGTGGGGCTGGTCCCCACCATGGGCGCGCTGCACCCCGGCCATGGCATCCTGGTCGACGCCGCCCGGGCCGCCTCAGACATCGTGGTCGCCTCGATCTTCGTGAACCCGCTGCAGTTCGACGACGACGCCGACTACCTCCACTACCCGCGCACGCCGGAGCAGGACGTCGCCCTGCTCGGCGAGCACGGGGCGGACCTGGTCTTCGCTCCGGAGATCGCCGAGATGTACCCCGGCTACCCGCATGCGCCGCTGATCCGGGTCAGCGCCGGTGAGCTCGGGACCCGCTGGGAGGGGGCCGCACGCCCCGGACACTTCGACGGGGTCGTCACCGTGGTCACGAAGCTCTTCAACATCATCAGCCCCCCGGCACCGGCGAGGCTCGAGGCCTGGTTCGGCGCCAAGGACGCCGAGCAGGTCGCGATCATCACCCGGATGATCGCAGACCTGAACCTCGACGTGACCGTGCGCACGATGCCGACCGTCCGCGATGAGAACGGACTGGCCCGATCCAGCCGGAACCAGCGTCTGGATGAGTCCGACTACGCCGCCGCGCTGGCGATTCCGGCCGCGCTCTTCGCCCTGCGTGCGGACGCCGAGTCTGGTGAGCCGCTGGGACTCGCCGATCAGGTCGCCGAGCTCAGCTCGGCCGAGGGCGTGGGGCTGGACTACCTGGTGGTGGTCGACCCCGGCTCGCTCCAGGAGCTGCGGCCCGGTGACGGGCTGCTCGATGACCGCGGCGTCCTGCAGGGGACCGCGCTGGCGCTGATCGCCGCCCGTGTGGGTCCGGTGCGGCTCATCGACAACGTGACGCTGAATCCAAGCAGGTCACAGCCCCGGGAGTAGGCTTGGGCCATGACCGACACCGCGAGCAGCAGCCCGTCAGCACCCGCTTCCTTCCCGTACATCGATCACGACGTGCGCCCGCAGGACGACCTGCAGCGGCACGTCAACGGGGAATGGCTCAAGACCGCCGAGATCCCCGCCGACATGGACGCCTACGGGTCCTTCCACGAGCTGCGGGACAAGGCTGAGGCCGATGTCCGAGAGATCCTGGAGCAGGCCGCGGCAGCTGAGATCGACGCCGGCGAGAGCGGCGGCGACGGATCCATCGCGGCCCGGATCGGTGCCTTCTACACCTCCTTCATGGACGCCGAGGCCGCTCAACGGCGCGGACTGACCCCGATCGAACCGATGCTGGAGAAGCTGGACGCGGTCAGCACCGTGGAGGACCTGGTGCGGCTCTCCGCATCCTGGCAGCGCCAGGGCGTGGGCGGACTCCTGGCCGCCGGTGCGATGCGCGACGCCGGGGATCCCACCCGGATGCTGTGGCACATCATGCAGTCCGGCCTCGGCCTGCCCGATGAGTCCTACTACCGCGAGCAGAAGCTCGCCGAGATCCTCGCCGCCTACCAGGACCACCTGGTCCGGGTGCTTCAGCTCAGCGGAGTCGACGACGCCGCAGACGCGGCCGCCGGCGTCGTCGAACTCGAACGCGTCATCGCCGGCGAGCACTGGGACAAGGTCACCATGCGGGATGCGCAGAAGCGCTACAACCTGGTCACCGACTCCGAGGCCGAGGCGCTGATGCCGCTGCTGCGCGAGGCCTTCGCCGGCTGGGGACTTCAGCCCCGGCACACCGAGCAGCTGGTGCTCGCCCAGCCCGACGTGCTCCCCGGGATGCAGGCGGCGCTCACCGAGCAGCCGCTGCAGACCTGGAAGCTCTGGCTGCGGGTGCAGCTGCTGCGCTGGGCCGCCCCGCTGCTGCACGAGGAGCTGGTCGAGGAGAACTTCGACTTCTACTCCAAGCGGCTCTCCGGAGCCCAGCAGCTCAAGGAGCGCTGGAAGCGCGGGGTCGCGCTGACCAACGCCCACCTGGGCGAGGACGTGGCGCAGATCTACGTGGCGCGGCACTACCCGCTCCAGGCGCGCGCCGCGATGGACGAGCTGATCAGTGCGCTCATCGAGGCGTACCGCCGGTCGATCAGCACGCTGAGCTGGATGGGCGAGGAGACCAAGGGCCGCGCGCTGGAGAAGCTGGACGCGTTCAAGCCGATGGTCGGATTCCCTGACCGGTGGATCGACTATTCCAGCGTCGAGGTGGACCCTGAGGACGTGGTGGCCAATGTCCGGCGCGCCGCCGCGTTCGAATGGGAGCGCGACATCGCCAAGCTCGATGAGGGCCCGGACCCCGACGAATGGCACATGAACCCGCAGACGGTCAACGCCTACTACTCTCCGCTGGAGAACGTGATCTGCTTCCCGGCCGCGATCCTGCAGCCCCCGTTCTTCTCCGCCGAGCGGGACATGGCGCAGAACTTCGGCGCCATCGGAGCCGTCATCGGCCACGAGCTGGGCCACGGCTTCGACGACCAGGGGTCCCGCTACGGGGCCGACGGCTCGCTGAGCAACTGGTGGACCGAGGCGGACCGCAGCGCCTTCGAGGAGCGCACCACGAAGCTCGTGGAGCAGTACAGCGCGCTGCGCCCCTCCCAGGCGCCGGACCACACGGTCAACGGCGAGCTGACCCTGGGTGAGAACATCGGTGACCTCGGGGGCCTGGGCATCGCGCACAAGGCCTACCGGGTCTGGCTGCAGGCACAGGGAGCTGAAGCCGGCGAGGTCGAGGGCTACAGCGCCGACCAGCGGTTCTTCTTCGCCTGGGCGCAGGCCTGGCGGAACCTCACCCGGCCCGAGCGCGCGGTCACGCTGATCAGCATCGACCCGCATTCCCCGGCGGAGTTCCGCGCCACCCAGGTGGTGAAGAACCTCGACGCATTCCACTCCGCATTCGAGACCGAGCCCGGGGATGGGATGTACCTGCCCCCGCAGGAGCGCGTCACCATCTGGTGAGCGTGGGGCCCGCGGTCGGCGCGGTGACTTCTCTAGGGCCTCGCAATCCAGGCAGGTCGCGCGGCGCGTAGAATGGCCGACTGTGACTGCCCAGAATTCCGCCGCCTCCGGCGCCAATGACCTTGACACCAACGACCAGCGCGCGGTCCGCCTGGACAAGCGGGAGCGACTGCTCGCCGCCGGGGTTCAGCCCTATCCGGTGACCGTCGAGCGTTCGGCCTCGCTGGCCGAGGTTCGTGAGCGCTTCCCGGACCTGGAGCCGGGCGCCTCCACCGGCGAGACCGTGGCGGTGACCGGGCGCGTGATGTTCGTGCGCAACACCGGCAAGCTCTGCTTCGCCACGCTCCAGGAGGGCGGACCCGATGGAGCCGGGGTCCGGCTTCAGGCGATGATCTCACTGGCCGAGGTGGGGGAGGCCGCGCTCGCGGACTGGAAGGCGCTGGTGGACCTCGGTGACCATGTCAGGGTCAGCGGCGAGGTCATCGCGTCGCGCCGCGGGGAGCTCTCCATCATGGCGAGCTCCTTCGAGATCGCCTCCAAGGCCGTCCGGCCGCTGCCGGTGCTGCACGCGGAGCTCAGCGAGGAGACCCGGGTGCGCCAGCGCTACGCGGACCTCATCGTGCGTGACGAGGCGCGCCAGATGGTGTTCCGCCGGGCCGCGATCACCCGCTCCATCCGGGAGACGCTGCATGGTCGCGGCTATGTGGAGGTGGAGACTCCCATGCTGCAGCTCATCCACGGCGGTGCCCAGGCTCGGCCGTTCCAGACGCATCTCAACGCCTTTGACCAGGACATGACGCTGCGCATCGCGACCGAGCTCTACCTCAAGCGTGCCGTGGTCGGCGGCATTGATCGGGTCTTCGAGATCGGGCGGGTCTTCCGCAATGAAGGCGTGGACTCCACGCATTCCCCCGAGTTCACCACGCTGGAGTCCTATGAGGCCTGGGCCGACATGTATGTCATGGCCGAGCGGATGCGCGAGATGATTCTCCAGGCGGCGGATGCCGCAGGTGCCAGCCGCCAGATCGAGACGGATCAGGGCATCATCGATCTCGACGGCGAGTGGGCCTGGGTCTCGGTCTACCCCGGCCTCTCCGAGGCGGTGGGGGAGGAGATCACCCCCGAGACTTCCGCCGAGTCGCTGCGCGGCATCGCCGCCAGGCACGAGGTCTCGGTGGACCCGGCCTGGGACGCGCAGAAGCTGGTCATCGAGCTCTTCGGCGAGATCGTCGAGCCCACGCTGATCCAGCCCACCTTCGTCTGTGACTACCCGCCTGCGGCCCAGCCGCTGGCCCGCGCCCACCGGGAGAAGCCCGGTGTCATCGAGGCGTGGGACCTGATCATCGGGGGCATGGAGCGTGGGACCGCGTTCTCCGAGCTGGTGGATCCGGTGCTGCAGCGCGAGCGTCTCATGGAGCAGTCGCGGATGGCCGCGGCCGGTGATGACGAGGCGATGCAGCACGACGAGGACTTCCTGCGCGCGCTGGAGTACGGCGCGCCACCGATGGGCGGCATCGGTCTGGGCATCGATCGACTGGTGATGTTATTCACAGGCGCCGGCATTCGCGAGACCATTCTGTTCCCGCTGCTGAAACCTGAGGCACAGGCTTGAACGTTTTGGAGCTCCAAGACGTAGCATGTAAATCAACGTCATCGGCACTTTTTATACCTGAATGCAGGCAAGGAATTTAATGGAAAACTTCTGGACGTACTTCGAAGTTCTCGCCCCCTCGATCGGTGTCGGGCTGGTCTTCTGGCTGGCGATCCGCGCCATCTTCCGGGCTGATCGCAATGAGCGGGCAGCCGAGACCGAGGTCCGCGAAGAGGTAGCCGACAAGGGGTTTAAGCGAGATCGGCCGTCTTCTGAGCCGCACCGCTGAATTGCTGGTCCGGCGTCGAGTCAATTTCTCCGGGGCTGGGTGTCAGGTCCGAACCCGGTCGAGAACTTGTTGCTGATTGGAATCATCTTCCTATCTGGGAAAACCCTGAATATCTCCGGCTTGACCGCTTATTGTATTTCTTGAAATACTAGTACTCACTTAGATCGTTCTTGATCTATCGCAGTGACTAAAGCGTCGCGAGAGATGGCATCCATTGAGTCTCGACGTGTGAGTGAGCAGTGAGGTAAGAGATGGCCCAGAAGGTAGAAGTAGTTCTCGTCGATGATCTTGACGGCAGCGAAGCAAAGGAGACAGTCACTTTCGGACTGGACTCCCGTTTTTATGAGATTGACCTCAGCGAAGAGCACGCCAAAGAGCTGCGCGAGACGCTGAAGAAGTACATCCGCAAGGGCCGGGCCATTGCCCCGCCCTCGCCGCAGAATGAAGCCCGTCAGATTCGTGACTGGGCTGTGAAGAACGGATATCAGGTCTCCAGCCGAGGTCGCTTGCACCGCGACATCGTGGAGGCCTACCGAAACGCCAAGAAGCGCTGATCCTTTACGCGTCGGCGGGCGGTCTTCCCACGGGGGACCGACCGCACGCGGAGAGTGAAGCCCGGACGCAGCATGGAGCTGCGGCCGGGCTTCACCTGTCTCCTGCCGCGCACCGGCATCGGGGAGAACTTTTCCCTACGGCGAACAGCGGCGACGGGACCGCTCGATGCCCGTAGCCTTGAGGCAGAGCACCAACGCTAGGAGTGTCTGTGGCTATGTTCGAGAGATTTACTGATCGCGCCAGGCGCGTGGTTGTGCTTGCCCAAGAAGAGGCACGCATGCTGAACCACAACTACATCGGCACCGAGCACATTCTGCTCGGGCTGATCCATGAAGGTGAGGGTGTCGCGGCCAAGGCCCTTGAGTCGCTGGACATCTCCCTCACCGGTGTGCGCGAAAAGGTGCAGGAGAAGATCGGACCCGGCCAGAATGCGCCGAGCGGTCACATCCCCTTCACCCCGCGCGCCAAGAAGGTCCTGGAGCTCTCGCTGCGCGAGGCGCTCCAACTGGGCCACAACTACATCGGCACGGAGCACATCCTGCTGGGTCTGATCCGCGAGGGCGAGGGTGTCGCAGCCCAGGTCCTGGTGGAGCTCAACGCTGACCTGAACAAGGTCCGCCAGCAGGTCATCCAGCTGCTCTCGGGCTACTCCGGCGGCAACCAGGAGAAGGCGGGCGCCGGCGTCGGCCAGGGAAGCTCCAATGAGGGCGCCCCTGCCGGTTCCGTGGTGCTCGACCAGTTCGGCCGCAACCTCACCGCCGCCGCCCGCGAGGCGCAGCTGGACCCGGTGGTCGGCCGTGACTACGAGCGTGAGCGCGTGATGCAGGTGCTCTCCCGCCGCACCAAGAACAACCCGGTCCTGATCGGTGAGCCCGGCGTCGGCAAGACCGCCGTCGTCGAGGGTCTGGCCCAGGCCATCGTCAACGGGGATGTGCCGGAGCTGCTGAAGGACAAGCAGCTCTACACGCTGGACCTCGGGTCCCTCGTGGCCGGCTCCCGCTACCGCGGTGACTTCGAGGAGCGCCTGAAGAAGGTGCTCAAGGAGATCCGCACCCGCGGCGACATCATCCTGTTCATCGACGAGATCCACACCCTGGTCGGTGCAGGTGCCGCCGAGGGCGCGATCGACGCCGCGAACATCCTGAAGCCGCTGCTGGCCCGTGGTGAGCTGCAGACCATCGGCGCGACCACGCTCGATGAGTACCGCAAGCACATCGAGAAGGATGCCGCGCTGGAGCGGCGCTTCCAGCCGATCCAGGTCGAGGAGCCCTCCGTGGAGGTCACCGTGCAGATCTTGCGTGGACTGCGCGACCGCTACGAGGCTCACCACAAGGTCTCGATCACCGAGGAGGCCCTTGAAGCGGCCGCCTCGCTGGCGAACCGGTACATCAACGACCGGTTCCTTCCGGACAAGGCCATCGACCTGATCGATGAGGCCGGTGCCCGGCTGCGGATCCAGAAGATGACCGCCCCGCCGGAGCTCAAGGAGTTCGACGGCAAGATCGAAGACGTCCGGCGGGAGAAGGAATCCGCCATCGACGCCCAGGACTTCGAGGGCGCCGCCAGCCTGCGCGACAAGGAGCAGAAGCTTGTCGAAGAGCGCCAGGCCAAGGAAGACGCCTGGAAGTCCGGCCAGATCGACGAGATCGCCGAGGTCGACGCGGATCTGATCGCTGAGGTCCTCGCGTTCTCCACCGGCATCCCGGTCTTCAAGCTCACCGAGCAGGAGTCCGATCGCCTCCGCCGCATGGAGGAGGAGCTGCACAAGCGGGTCATCGGTCAGGACGAGGCGGTGAAGTCGCTCTCGCGGGCGATCCGTCGCACCCGTGCCGGGCTGAAGGACCCCAACCGTCCCTCGGGCTCGTTCATCTTCGCCGGGCCCACCGGCGTCGGCAAGACCGAGCTGGCCAAGTCCCTGGCCGAGTTCCTCTTCGGCGACGAAGAGGCACTCATCACCTTGGACATGTCCGAGTTCTCCGAGAAGCACACGGTCTCCCGGCTCTTCGGCGCCCCTCCAGGCTACGTCGGCTATGAAGAGGGTGGTCAGCTCACCGAGAAGGTGCGCCGCCGTCCGTTCTCCGTGGTCCTCTTCGACGAGGTGGAGAAGGCTCACGCGGACCTGTTCAACTCGCTGCTGCAGATCCTGGAGGACGGTCGACTCACCGACTCCCAGGGTCGGGTCGTGGACTTCAAGAACACGGTGATCATCATGACCACCAACCTCGGCACCCGGGACATCTCCAAGGGCGTGATGACCGGCTTCACCTCCAGTGAAGACACCACGACCAACTACGAGCGGATGAAGGCCACGGTCAGCCAGGAGCTGCGCCAGCACTTCCGGCCCGAGTTCCTCAACCGCGTCGATGACACGATCGTCTTCCCGCAGCTGAAGCAGGAAGAGATCGTCCAGATCGTGGATCTCTTCGTGGACCGGCTGCGCAAGCGGCTCGCCGAGCAGGCCATGACCCTCGAGGTCACCCAGCCCGCTCGGGTGTTCCTCGCTGAGACCGGCTACGATCCGGCGATGGGTGCCCGGCCGCTGCGCCGCACCATCCAGACCCTGATCGAGGACGAGCTCTCCGAGCGGATCCTCTACGGCGAGATCCCCCACGGTGCCGGCATCGCGATCGGCGTCGAGGGTGAAGGCAAGCAGCGCAAGCTCACCTTCGAGTGGCACGATCCGCAGGACGAGATCGAGGCGGCGGAAGAGCCGGCCGCCATCGAGAGCTGATCCACCGGGTCGATCAGCATCGACCCATACACGCGTGAAGCGCCGTCGGATTCTTCCGGCGGCGCTTCACGCGTGTGTGCCTTCTCTCGCGGCCAGGTGAGCCTCGGCGCGGCGACGCGTCGGGGCCGCCAGCTCTGCCGCGCGGTCCACCCTGCCGGGCTGCTAGCCGCCTGGCGGGCCGATGATCAGCAGCACCACGAAGAGCGCGACGACGCCGGCGGCCAGCACTCCGCCGACCAGCGAGGGCCGGTTCAGCAGCACTCGCAGGGCGCGGTCGTGCCAGCTCCGGTCCCGCGGATCCGCAGTGACCTCGGTGCGCCAGGGTCCGTCGAGTCGGCCGCTGCGCGAGAGCCAGAGGTCCACCGGGATGGTCGCGTAGGGGATCACCGCGCTGATCACTGCGATCGCGGTGGGCCCGGCGCTGAAGCGCTGGTTCTTCGCCACGATCACCGCGGTGGCGGCGTAGGCGAGGAAGACGAACCCGTGGATGCCGCCGCCGATGCTCACCGCGATGTCCAGGTCGTTGGTCGCGCGCAGGATCATCCCGCCGATCAGCAGGGTCCAGGACACCGCCTCGGCGAAGGCCAGCACGCGGAAGAAGGTCTTGGGGGTGCGGAACACGGAACTCCTGGGAGTCAGCGGGGGATGGTGGGCTCCGAGCATCGTACGGGTTCTGTCTGAGCTGCACCGGAATATGTCAGTGCTCGGCGGTAACGTAGGAACCATGGCAACTCGCACCGCGTCCCGGAGCACCGGGAAGTCCCGGTCCAAGGGATCCCCCTCCTTCGAATGCACCGAATGTGGCTGGCAGACCGTCAAGTGGGTCGGCCGCTGCCCGGAGTGCCAGGCCTGGGGCTCCGTGGAGGAGAAGGGCCAGGTCACAGCCAGGACGACGGCGGCCAGCCAGCTCGCCCAGCCGGCACGGGTGATCCATGAGGTGGACGCCTCGGAGGCCGAGTTCCGCCCGACCTCCATCGGGGAGCTGGACCGGGTCCTCGGCGGCGGCCTTGTTCCGGGAGCCGTGATCCTGATGGCCGGTGAGCCCGGCGTCGGCAAGTCCACGCTGCTGCTGCAGGTCGCCTCCGCGGTGGCCCGCGCCCACCCCGACTCCCCGGTGCTCTACCTCACCGGTGAGGAATCCGCGGCCCAGGTCAAGAAGCGCGCGGAGCGCATCGACGCGATCTCCGACGGCCTCTATCTGGCGGCGGAATCGGATCTGGGCCAGGCGCTGGGCCAGGTGGAGAAGCTCTCCCCGCAGCTGACCATCATGGACTCGGTGCAGACCTTCTCCTCGGCCGAGGTCGACGGCGCCCCCGGCGGGGTCACCCAGATCCGTGAGGTCACCGCCTCGATGATCGAGTCGGCCAAGCGCAAGAACATGACCACGATCCTGGTCGGACATGTGACCAAGGACGGCAGCATCGCCGGACCGCGGATGCTCGAGCACCTGGTCGACGTGGTCTGCCAGTTCGAGGGGGACCGGCATTCCCGGCTGCGGCTGCTGCGCGCGGTGAAGAACCGCTATGGCCCCACCGATGACGTCGGCTGCTTCGACCTCAACGAGGACGGCCTGACCTCGCTGGCGGATCCCAGCGGACTCTTCGTCTCGGCGATGACCGAACGTGTCCCCGGCACCTGCATCACGATCACGCTGGAGGGGCGCCGACCGCTCACCGCAGAGGTCCAGGCGCTGGTGGCGGAGTCCCAGGCGGCACAGCCCCGGCGGGCGGTGTCCGGACTGGACTCGCCCCGGGTCTCGATGCTGCTCGCGGTGCTTCAGCGCCGCGCCAAGCTCACCGCCCTGATGAAGTCCGAGGCGTACGTGGCCACGGTGGGCGGGGTCAAGATCACCGAACCCGCGGCGGATCTCTCCATCGCCCTCGCGGTGGCCTCCGCGGCGCTGGAGAAGCCGCTGCCGAACCGGTTCGTGGCCTTCGGCGAAGTCGGGCTGGCCGGGGAGGTCCGCCCGGTCCCCGGACTGCGTCAGCGGCTGGAGGAGGCTCAGCGGCTGGGCTTCACCCACGCGATCGTGCCGCGGAAGTCCACCGGCACCGAGAAGGAGGCCACCCCGGAGGGGATGCGCGTCCGTGAGGTCGGCTCGCTCGCCGAGGCGCTGAACCTGGTGCTCGACGGCGGCCAGTCAGGCTGAGCCGGCGGGTGCTCCAGCATGTGCACCTGCAGGCGTACCTGGAGTCGGCGTCGGCGTTCCGGGCAGGCTGATCTGCCCGCCGTCCTCCGCGGCAAGGCCGTCGCGCAGCAGCGAATCCAGGCAGCGGTGCCGCTGCTCCGGGGAGGACTCGGGCAGCGGCAGTCCCTCCAGGAGCTCTCCGCGGGCCACGGTGGCCCCGGTGCGCAGCACCGCCATGATCGCCCCGCGCACCTGACGGTCGGTGCCGGACCAGGCCTGTCCGCGGGTCTGCTGCTCCTGCGTGGGCGGTGGGGATCCTGCGGCTCGCCAGGCGCAGAGGTCCGCCACCGGGCACACCTGGCACTGCGGGGAGCGTGCGGTGCAGATCAGCGCGCCCAGCTCCATGGCTGAGGCGTTCCAGGCGCAGGCGGTGGCGCCGTCGTCGGCCTCGGTGGCGGGCATCAGCTCGTGGGCGAGCCGACGCTGCGCCGAGGTGTAGGTCTTGCCCGGCAGGGCGTCCCCGGTGAAGGCACGCGCGTGGACCCGGCGGATGTTGGTGTCCACCACCACCTCGGGGTGCTGGAATGCGAAGCAGGCCACGGCGGCCGCGGTGTACTCTCCCACGCCCGGAAGTGCGCGCAGCTGCGCGGCGGTGCCCGGCACCTCTCCGCCATGATGCTCCACGATGGCCTGGGCCGCGGCCTGCAGGCGCAGCGCGCGACGGGGGTAGCCCAGCCGGTCCCAGGCCGTGAGGACCTCGGCGGTGGGTGCCTGCGCGAGGTCGACCGGCCGGGGCCAGCGCTGCATCCAGAGCTCCCAGCGGGGGAGCACCCGCACCACAGGTGTCTGCTGCAGCATGATCTCGCTGACCATCACGCCCCAGGGGGTGCAGTCGGGATCGCGCCAGGGCAGCGGCCTGGCACTGTCCTCGAACCACTCGATCACGCGGTCATGGACCAGCGTGGGCTCGGGCGTGAAGCCGGCGTCAGGTCGGGCGGAGCCGCCCTGGGCGGCGACGGGGGTGCTGGTGGGAGTCGTGCTGGGGGGTGTCATCGGCACGAGTCTAGAGAATCGCGGCCCGCGCCGTGATCATCAGCTGCGGCGCGCGCCGCGCGATGCTGAGCCGCACCCGGCGCCGCCCGTTCCGGCTCAGCCATCGAGATCGAGGCTGCTGACAAGCTCTTGCACCCGGGCGCGGATGTCATCCCGGATCACTCGGACCGTCTCGATGCCCTGACCGGCCGGGTCGTCGAGCTTCCAGTCCTCATAGCGCTTGCCGGGGTAGAACGGGCACTCGTCGCCGCAGCCCATGGTGATCACCACGTCCGACTCCTTCACCGATTCATCGGTGAGCTTCTTCGGGATGTTCTCGGCGATGTCGATCCCGAGCTCGGTCATGGCCTCGACGGCGATCGGGTTGACCGAATCCTTCGGAGCCGTGCCGCCCGAGAAAACCTGCACCGCGTCGCCTGCGATCTCGCGCAGGAATCCGGCGGCCATCTGCGAGCGTCCAGCGTTGTGGACGCAGACGAACAGGACGGCGGGCTTGGAGCTGCTCATGGGGTTCCTTCCAAAGATGTGCTTGACCGGAGGGGGTCAGAGGCCGTGCGGGGCGGTGGCTGCGATCGGGCTCTCCTGCTTGGCCGGGATGTTCGAGCCGGTGAAGAAGCGCCGGGTCCACAGCGCCACGTAGACCAGGGCGACCAGCACCGGGACCTCGATCAGCGGACCGACCACGCCTGCCAGGGCCTGGCCGCTGGTGGCGCCGAAGGTGGCGATCGAGACGGCGATGGCGAGTTCGAAGTTATTCCCGGCTGCGGTGAAGGACAGCGTGGTGGTGCGCTCGTAGCCCATCCGCAGCATCCAGCCGATCACCATGGAAGCGGCGAAGATGACCACGAAGTAGACCAGGAGCGGGACGGCGATCCTGACCACGTCCATCGGGCTGCTGAGCACCTGCTCGCCCTGGAGCGCGAAGAGCACCACGATGGTGAACAGCAGGCCGTAGAGCGCCCAGGGGCCGATCTTCGGCAGGACCTTGGCCTCGTACCATTCACGGCCGCGGGCCCGTTCGCCCAAGGTTCGGGTGAGGTAGCCCGCCAGCAGCGGGATGCCCAGGAAGACCAGCACAGAGACCGTGATCGCGACGATGGAGAACTCCGCCGAGGTGGTCTCAAGCCCGAGCCAGCTCGGCAGGACCTGGAGGTAGAACCAGCCCAGCACACCGAACATGAAGACCTGGAACACCGAGTTGATCGCCACCAGCACCGCGGCCGCCTCGCGGTCGCCGCAGGCCAGGTCGTTCCAGATCAGCACCATGGCGATACAGCGGGCCAGGCCCACGATGATCAGCCCGGTGCGGTACTCCGGCAGGTCGGCGAGGAAGACCCAGGCCAGGACGAACATGAAGGCCGGAGCCAGGATCCAGTTGATCAGCAGCGAGGTGACGACCAGCTTCTTGTCCTTCAGCACCCGGCCGGTCTCGTTGTAGCGGACCTTCGCCAGCACCGGATACATCATGATCAGCAGCCCGACCGCGATCGGCAGCGAGACGCCTGCGACCTCCATGGACTCCATGGCCTGACCCACCTGGGGGACGACGGCGCCGAGCGCGAGCCCCAGCCCCATGGCGGCGATGATCCAGACGGGAAGGAATCGGTCAAGCACCGAGAGCTTGGCCACCACGGCCGAGGTGTCGGGGACGGGTGGGGCAGACTGGCGCACGAACACTCCTGGGAAGATCGACAAACTTCGATGCCCCGAGTATCGTCAGAAACATCGACGGATGTCAATCCATATGGAGTGCGCAGGAAACGGCCGCAGATTCGCGCCGGGGGCCGTGCATGCCGATGCCGAAAGACCTGAGGAGAAGCGATGACGACCCAGACCGACTGCAAGGTCCCGCCGGCCCCGCTGGCCGAGACCGTCACGCTGGACCCAGAAGGTGCCGCCGAGCTGGCGATCGGATTCAAGGCGCTCGCAGACCCCAACCGGATCACGCTGCTCACCCTGATCGCCGCCGAGGAGACCGGCGAGGCCTGCGTCTGTGACCTCACCGAGCCGCTCGGCCTCGGCCAGCCCACCGTGTCCCACCACCTGAAGGTGCTCGTCGATGCAGGCTTCCTCACTCGGGAGAAGCGCGGCACCTGGTCCTACTACTCTGTGGTGCCCGGCGCCCTGGAGCACCTGTTCAACACCATGACCGAAAGGACCGCACACTGATGCGCGAGACAGCCATGCACCACTCAGCGACCGAACCCGCCCCGGAGACCACCACCAGCCCCTCGGATCAGCCGGTGCGCGGCGCCGAGGAAGAGGTCGCCCCGGTGGCTGACTCCACCGAGCGCACCGAGACCCCGGCGGTGCTCTTCGTCTGTGTGAAGAACGGCGGCAAGTCTCAGATGGCGGCCGGACTGATGCGCCAGGATCTGGCGGCGGCAGCGCTCGAGGGCGCCGTCGTCGTCTCCTCGGCCGGCACCCATCCCGGTTCGAAGGTCAATGCGCTCTCGGCAGAGGTGCTCGCCGAGGTCGGTGCCGACATCGCCGGCCAGACTCCCACCCAGCTGACGCCTGAGGCGATGCGTGAGGCTGGGCACGTCGTGATCATCGGCGCGGAGGCCGAGGTCGAGCCGCTCGAAGGCGTCGAGATCGAACGCTGGGAGGTCGATGAGCCCAGTGAGCGCGGGATCGAGGGGCGAGCGCGCATGGAGCTGGTCCGTGACGACATCCAGCTGCGGGTGCGCGAGCTCAGGGAACGACTGCTCGGCTGAGAATCGGGGTCAGTCTCCTCCGCTAACCTGGGGCCATGAGTTCCCAGCGAAGGCGGCAGTCTGCCGAGGTCTACAGGCGCCGACGCATCCTTGCCGGGGTGCTCGCCGTGGTGCTGCTGGTCCTCGCCGGATGGCTCACCAGCCTCGCCATGGGCTGGGGCCAGGACGCAGAGGACGCCGACACCTCGGAGACCGCCGAAGGTGACGTCGGAGAAGCCGCGGGGGAGGACCAGGCCGGGCCAGTTCCAGCGGCCAGCGAGGAGCCGGGATCCGACACCGAGGACGCCGAGGGGCAGGACGCCGCGGAGGAGCAGGACGCCACCGAGGAGCAGGCTCAGGATGAGCCGGCCGAGGATGGCAGCTGCCGCACCGGGGATCTCGAGGTCCGCGCGTCCACCGGCTCGGAGTCCTATGGGCCCGGCTTCGCGCCCATGCTGGTGATGGAGGTGGAGAACACCGCCGACTATGCCTGCGAGGCTGACCTCGGCACCGCGGAGCAGGAGTTCCTGGTCGAACATGCCGGAGCCACCGTCTTCTCCACCGCCGAGTGCTCGGTCTCCCGGGAATCGCTGCCGGTGCAGCTGGAGCCCGGACAGGTCGAGCAGGCGCACTTCACCTGGCCACGCTCAGACTCTGCGCAAGACTGCGCGGAGCCGACCTCGCTGGATCCCGGCAACTACGAACTGACGGTGAGCCTCAGCGGCGTCCGTTCTGAACCTCATGAGTTCAGCATGAACGCAGGCTGATCGCACCAGGTCGAGGAGTCACGTCGTGACACCGCCCCGGTGCGACGTCGGCGCATAGACTGTGCCGATGGGTTCCTTCATCATCAGGCCAGCGCGCACCGCCGATGTCGCCGCCATCATGGGCATGGCAGAACCCCTGGTCGACCAGCGGGTGCTGGTGCCCAAGGAGGCCGTCGCCTACTACGAGGCGATCCAGGAGTTCATGGTCGCCGAGACCCAGGACGGCACCCTGATCGGATTCGGCGCGCTGCACGTGATGTGGAAGGACCTCGCCGAAGTGCGCACCCTGGCCACAGATTCCCGCTGGCGCGGACAGGGCGTCGGCTCCGGGCTGCTCACCGAGCTCACTGCCCGGGCCCACGCCCTCGGCGTCAGCCGGGTCTTCTGCCTCACCTTCGAGGTGGACTTCTTCACCCGGCATGGCTTCGGGGTGATGGATGACCAGGCCGCGGTGGATCCCGAGGTCTACGCGGAGCTGCTGCGCTCACCCGATGAGGGCGTCGCGGAGTTCCTGGACCTCGCCAGGGTCAAGCCCAACACCTTGGGCAACACCAGGATGATCCTGCAGCTCTGAGCCCATGAGCTCGGCCTCGGGTCGATGCTCGGCCGGTCACAGCTCGGGCAGCTGCTCCCGCGCGTCCTCGTGGCTTGATCCGGCCGCCTGCAGCAGGTCCACCACCAGCGTGCGCAGCAGCAGCACCACGGTCTCGCCTTCCAGGGTCCCGATGCCCAGCGACTTCGGGTGCAGCCGCTGCGCCAGCGCCGAGAGCGCCTCCTGGGCGGTCTCCATCCGCCGGGTGTAGGCCGAGCCCGGCTCGGCCACCGCCTGGGAGAGCAGCAGCGAGCATTCGGCGAACTCGTCCAGGATCGCTGCGAGGTTCTCCACCGCCTCGTCACTGAGGCTGGCGTGGTCCACGGTGCTGATGATCCGGCGAGCCACCACGCGCATGCTGCGCACCGCGAGGTCCACCTGGTCTGCGACCTCGGCCATATGTCGCACGTAGTGGCGGTGTTTGCGGTAGGCGGGAGAGAAGACGGTGAGCTCCTTCGCGGAGTTCACCGCGCTGCGCAGCTCATCGATCTGCGGCTGCAGGCCGCGGCAGCGGATCAGCGAGTGCCAGGCCTGGCGGGAGTCGGAGTTCCGCACCGCCTCGGCGACGTCGCGCAGCGAGAGGGTCATCGCGTCGACCACGCTCTTGAGCTCGGCGATCGGTTCGCGGCGGGGATCCTTCGGGGTCAGCAGGGTGATCGCCATCGCCACCGCTCCGCCGATGATGGCGTCGAGGCTGCGTGTGAACGGTCCGAGCGCGGCCGCCTCAGGGGGCGGGATCAGCACCACCAGCAGCGCCTGGAGGCCCATCTGCATCGCGAGCACCGGACCTGAGTCCAGGAACCGGGCCAGCATGATGGAGAGGAAGAGCACCAGCGTGGCAGTTCCCAGGTTCGAGCCGAGCTGGTGCAGCAGCAGATCGCCGATCAGGATCCCCAGGGTGCAGCCCACGCTGACCTCGAGCACCTTGCGCATGCGCGGCTCTTTGGTGAACCCCAGCGCGATCAGCGCCGCGATGGCGGCGAAGAGCGGGTCATCATGGCCCAGGACCCGCTCGGCGATCGTGTAGGCGCCGACGCCGGCCACGGTCATCTGCAGCGCCGGGATCACCGAGCGCCGCATCCTGCGCACACCGACCCGGACTCTGCGCGCGGTGAAGCGGCGCGCACGGGCCAGCAGGCGGGGAGTGGAGCGCTCGGTCGTCACCCCATGAGTGTAGGCGGCGGCCGGTGCAGGGGATACGAGGTGCCTCACACCAGCCCGGCCATCGACGTGCTCAAGGACACGCCTGGGTGGCGTTCCAGTTCACCAAGCGTTCATCTTAAGTGAGCGCCATGGTCATCTGCTGAGCGGCCCAGAGTCACCTGCCCTCCCTACTGTGGATCGAGGTTCGCAGGACGCACCCCGGTGGACCGCACAGACTCCTTCAACTGGCGCGACTTGTCGCCTGATGAAACCTCAGAGAGGCACTAATAACGTGAAGATGAAGAGCTTCGGTCGCGCAGCGGCCATCCTGTCTGTATCAACCCTGGCCCTGGTCGGCTGCGGTGAGTCCAACAACCCCGATGCCGGGGGTGACGCAGACGGCGGTGAGAACGGTGCCAGCAGCGAGGTGGCAGGCACCCTGGTGGGCGGCGGCGCGTCGTCGCAGGAGGCGGCCATGACCGCATGGACCGACGGCTTCACCTCTGTGGCGCCTGACGCTCAGGTCAACTACGCATCGGTCGGCTCCGGCGGCGGCCGCGACGGGTTCCTCGGCGGCGAATACGACTTCGCCGGCTCCGACGCCGCGATGAGCGACGAGGAGTGGGAGTCCTCGAAGGAGATCTGCGGCCCAGAGGGCGCCTTCCACATCCCCTCCTACATCTCGCCCGTCGCCGTGGCGTTCAACGTCGAAGGCATCGACGACACGCTGAACCTCGATGCAGACACCATCGCCTCGATCTTCTCCGGTGAGATCACCAGCTGGGACGATGAAGCGATCGCCGAGCACAACCCTGACCTGGAGCTGCCGTCCACCCCGATCTCCGTGGTGCACCGTGCAGATGATTCCGGCACCACCGAGAACTTCGTGGACTACCTCGCGAACGCCTCGGACATCTGGGACTACGAGGTCTCCGGTGAGTGGCCCGGCGAGATCGCAGCGGAGTCTGCCCAGCAGACCTCCGGCGTGGTCGGCCTGACCTCCGAGACCGACGGCGCCATCACCTACGCTGACGCGTCCCAGATCGGTGACCTGAACACGGTCGCCGTCCAGGTCGGCGAGGAATACGTCGAGTACTCCCCAGAGGCGGCCTCCCAGGCAGTGGCCTCCTCGGCCCCGGTCGAGGGACAGGCGTCGAACAACATGGCCTACGAGCTGGACCGCAACACCGAGGAGTCCGGCGCCTACCCGGTGGTCCTGGTGAGCTACCACATCTTCTGCAACGAGTACCCGGAGCAGGAGACGGCTGACCTCGCGACCGCCTTCGGTGAGTACGTCCTCTCCGAAGACGGCCAGGCCACCGCCGAAGGTGCAGCCGGCAACGCTCCGATCTCCGATGAGCTGCGCGACGGGGCCATGGAGTCCCTCTCCGCGATCACGGTCGCCGAGTGAGCTTGAGCAGTCACTTCTACGCATGAAGCACACGGACGTCGGGTGGTCGGGTCGGAGTCGCGACTCAGGCCGCCCGGCGTCCGTCCGTGCTGCATCACGCTTCATCCACACAGATCTGAGAGGCAGACCAGGTGACCAGCTCACTGACTCAGTCCGATAAACGGGGAGTCGCAGGAGACCGTGTCTTCTCGGCGCTGACGGTGTCCGCCGGCGTCCTCATCCTGCTCACCCTGGCCTTCGTGGCATTGTTCCTGACGGTGAACTCTCGGGACGCGGTCTATCAGGAGGACCAGGGGGGTTGGATCCTCACTGCCTTCCTGGACTACGCCTATCCCTTGGTGATCGGCACCCTCATCGCCTCCTTCATCGCGCTGATCCTGGCCGCTCCGGTCGCGGTCGGTGTCGCGCTCTACATCTCGCACTACGCCCCGCCGCGGCTGTCCAAGGGCATCGGCTACGTGATCGACCTGCTCGCGGCGATCCCCTCGGTGGTCTATGGCGCCTGGGGCATGAGCTTCCTCGGACCGGCCCTGATTCCGATCTACGGCTGGCTCCACGAGAACCTCGGATTCATTCCGCTCTTCGCCGGAGACCCCTCGCAGACCGGGCGGACGATCTTCACCGCCGGCGTCGTGCTCGGCGTCATGATCCTGCCGATCATCACCTCCGTCTGCCGCGAGATCTTCATCCAGACCCCGAAGCTCCACGAAGAGGCGGCACTGGCACTGGGTGCGACTCGCTGGGAGATGATCAAGATGTCGGTCTTCCCATTCGCCCGCGCCGGCATCATCTCCGGCATCATGCTCGGCCTCGGCCGGGCGCTGGGAGAGACCATGGCCGTGGCTCTGGTCCTGTCACCAGGAATGCTCACCGCCTCGTTGATCTCCAGCGGCAACAGCACCATCCCGGCGGAGATCGCCCTCGGCTTCCCCGAGGCTCCGCCCGGCTCTGAACGTCAGGCCCAGCTCATCGCCATCGGCCTGGTGCTGTTCCTGATCACCCTGCTGGTGAACATGACAGCCCGTTGGATCGTCAGCCGCCACAAGGAATTCTCGGGAGCCAACTGATGACACAGACACCTACTCCCACGCCGACCGCCGCCTCGGCCCAGGGCGGACCGCCGAGCCTCGGTGACGGCAGCAGCAACGGCCTCGTGCGACGCAGCTCGCTGACGCAGAACACGCTGCCCTCCTGGCTCTGGATCGCGCTGCTGGGCGGGTCCATCGTCCTGGGTGCCGCGCTCTCGGCGCTGCTCGGGTTCAACCTGGCCAGCTTCTTCATCTTCACCGCAGCGATCTACATCCTCAGCAGCTACATCGTCACCCGGACCAGGGTGAACCGCAGACGCGCCACCGACGGGCTCTGGACCAACCTGGTCTACCTCGCCTTCCTCATCGCGCTGATGCCGCTGGTCTCGGTGATCTGGTCGGTGGCCTCGGTCGGGATCCCTGGCCTTCTGGCGCCGGGCTTCATGGCCTCTGACATGCAGGGGATCACCGGCCTGGTGGACCAGGCCTCGCAGACCGAGGGCGCCCCGGTCCTCGGCGGCATCGCCCACGCGCTGATCGGATCGCTGCTGATCACGCTGGCCGCCACCGCCATCTCGGTGCCGATCGGGCTGCTCACCTCCATCTACCTGGTGGAGTACGCCCGCGGCGGTCTGCTCTCCCGCGCCATCACCTTCTTCGTCGATGTGATGACCGGGATCCCCTCCATCGTGGCCGGCCTCTTCGCCGGCGCCGCGATGGCCTGGTTCCTCTCGGTCTTCAGCGGCGTGACCGGGCTGCTCACCACCCAGCGCTCCACCCTCGGCATCACCGCGGCGATCGCGCTCTCGGTGCTGATGGTCCCGGTGGTGGTGCGGACCACCGAAGAGATGCTCCGTGTGGTGCCCAATGAGCTGCGGGAAGCCTCCTACGCCCTGGGCGTGCGCAAGTGGCGCACCATCCTGAAGGTCGTGCTTCCGACCGCCATCTCCGGCATCGCCTCCGGCGTGACCCTGGCCATCGCCCGGGTCATCGGTGAGACCGCACCGATCCTGGTCACCGCCGGCTTCGTGGTCAACACCAACTGGAACCTGTTCCAGGGCTGGATGACCGCCCTGCCGGTGTACATCTTCCGGCAGTTCCAGAACCCGACCTCGCCGAACTTCTCGGACCCCTCCGAGCAGCGGGCCTGGGCGGCGGCCCTGGTGCTGATCCTGATCGTGATGGGACTGAACCTCTTCGCCCGTCTCATCGCCACGCTCTTCGCGCCCAAGCAGACCGGACGTTGACCGCAGCCTCCGCGGTCCCCCTCGTTCTTCCAGAGAAAGTGTGATTATCAGATATGTCTAAGCGAGTAGATGCCGTCGACCTCAACGTCTATTACGGCGACTTCCTGGCGGTGGAGGGCATCAACATCAGCATCGATGCCCGCGCGGTGACCGCGTTCATCGGCCCCTCCGGCTGCGGCAAGACCACCTTCCTGCGCTCGCTGAACCGGATGCATGAGGTATTGCCCGGCGCCCGGGTGAAGGGCCAGCTGCTCCTGGACGGCGAGGACATCTACGATCCCGGCGTGGACCCGGTGACCGTGCGCACCCAGGTCGGCATGGTGTTCCAGCGCCCGAACCCGTTCCCGACCATGACCATCCGAGAGAACGTGTTGGCCGGCTACAAGCTCAACGGCGCCCGACTCTCAAAGTCGCAGTCCGAGGAGATCGTGGAGACCTCGCTGCGCAGCGCGAACCTCTGGAACGAGGTCAAGGATCGCCTGGACCGGCCGGGCTCCGGACTCTCCGGCGGCCAGCAGCAGCGACTGTGCATCGCACGGACCATCGCGGTGAAGCCCGACGTGATCCTGATGGACGAGCCGTGCTCGGCGCTGGACCCGATCTCCACGCTGGCCATCGAGGACCTCATCGGTGAGCTGCAGCAGGACTACACGGTGATCATCGTGACCCACAACATGCAGCAGGCGGCCCGGGTCTCGCAGAAGACCGCGTTCTTCAACATCGCCGGCACCGGCAAGCCGGGCAAGCTCATCGAGTACAACGACACCACCGCGATCTTCAACACCCCGCAGGAGAAGTCCACCGAGGACTACGTCTCCGGACGCTTCGGCTGAGCCCAGGCGGTTCGGCTCAGGCAGGCTCCGGTCGGTCAGACGCGCAGGGCCACTCCCGGTCGACGGTTCGCCGTCGGCCGGGATCTCTGTCTCTGCTCGCCCCAGCGTCTCTGCTCAGCCCAGCAGCGGGCTGATCGCCAGCGTGAAGACCGCCGTGACGACGCCTGCGACCAGCGGGGTCAGCACCCAGTAGCGGCAGATACGGCGAAACTGTCGCCAGTGCACGGTGGCGAAACGCTGGTTCGATCCGGCTCCGATCACCGTGGAGGCCGCAGTCAGCGAGGTCGACAGCGGAAGCGCAAACCCCAGCGAGCCGATGAACAGCAGGGCCGAGGTGGTCGTGGTCGCCACCATCCCGCGCAGCGGGTCGATCTCGACGAGCCGGTGACCCAGCGTATGTCCGATCCGCCAACCGCCGGTGAGGCATCCGGCCCCGATCAGCACGGCGAAGCCGATATAGGCATAGGGCAGCCATGTCTGAGCCCCCTGCACCTCGGCAGCGACGAGCGCGGTGAGCAGCACGAAGGAGAACCGCTGGCCCTGCTGCAGCCCGGTCCCCAGCGAGGTGACGCCGACGCTGACCGACTGCGCCATCCGCGAGGTCGCGTTCACGGCGTCGGGGTCCTCGCCGCGGGCAAGTCGCACGGCGGCGAACACCAGCAGGTAGGCCAGGCCGAAGGCGACCAGCGGGGAGAGCAGCAGCGTCAGCGCGGCACCGGCCCATGGCATGGCCAGGACCTCCGCGAAGTCGAGATCCGCGACGACGGCGGCGGCCAGCGTCCCGCCGAGGAACCCGGCCAGCAGGGCGTGAGTCGTCGAGGTCGGCATCCCGCGCAGGTAGGTGAAGACATTCCAACCCAGCAGCGTCAGCGCGGCGGAGAAGACGACGGCGAGCAGCAGCTGCGGCTCCATCTGCGGAAACTCGAACCAGGTGTAGAGGTAGATGCCCAGCGGCAGCGCCAGCAGGACCCCCAGTGTGTTGAACCCCGCGGCGAGCCGTGTGGCGGCCTGCGGGGTCAGTGCGCGCGTTCGCACCGGGATGGCGATGGCGTTCGGGACGTCGTGGAGTCCCGCGATGACCGCGTTGGGAACCAGCGTCAGGCAGATCAGGCCCAGCAGGATCGCTTCCACGCAGGCGCCTCAGGACTCGCGCACGATGATCGAACCGGCGGTGACCGCCACGGCCCGCTGGTCCTGCACCGCGGCGAGCAGCGCGTCGGCGATCTGCGCCTGCTGCAGGGCGATGTTCGGCTGGAAGGCGTTGTCAGTGGAGGTGACCCATGCCCGGTGAGTGCGATTTGCCTGCTTGGTCAGCCGCTGCATCTGGATCCAGTAGTCCTCGAGCAGATCGAAGTCCTCCAGCCGTGACATCGCCGCCACGGTGAGATCGAGCTGCCGACTCAGGGTCTCCAGCTGGTCGGCGCTCTCGGTGGGCAGCACCAGATGAGGACGGGCGAGGATCAGGTCACCGGCTGCGACCACATGCTCCATGGTGCGGTTGAGCTGCTGGGAGAGCGCGTAGATGTCCTGCCGGGGAAGCGGCGTCACGAAGACGCTGCGGATATGCGTCATCAGGTTGAAGTGCAGGTCAACTGCTCGGCCCTCGAAGCCGAGCAGCTGCTCGCGCAGAGCGGCCCGATCCTCCGCCGTGCTGCCCAGCAGCTGCGAGATGAGCTGGACCCCGGAGCGCACCTCGCGGGCGATGCTGGCCAACAGGTCCGTGGCCTCAGGCTTGCGCTGGCCTCTGCGTACGATCATGCGGTGCGTTTCCCCAGGTGAACGAGTGTCGACGTGTCGGCCACGAGTGTATAGCGCAAACATGAACAGCCTGGATGACCGGGGAGGGATGCGCCGCAGCAGGGCGCCAGGTGCATCGCCGACCGATTCGGTCTGCCGAGATGTCCTGGGAGATGAGGTGTGCCGGGCTGGGAACGCCTCACGGCGCGGGGCCGCTCGAAGCGGCTCAATAATGGAGCCCGGGGGTTACCGCAGCCCGGCACACCTCCAGTGTGCTCCCTGTCCAGGCGTGCGGTCAACTGGGCGGCAGACCTGGCCCTCACGCGCCCCGCATGAGATATGCCCAGGTCTACGCTGAGCGCTGACCTGGGCATATAAGTCTTCTGGGGAGGACTATGGTGGGCCCTGCGGGACTCGAACCCGCGACCAGCGGATTAAAAGTCCGATGCTCTACCAACTGAGCTAAAGGCCCCTGTGAAGCCCCTGAAGACGTCCCCTATGGTATCGCCGCACGCGCCTGCGGCATAATGACGGACACGATGCGGGCCGGCAGATCAGCGGACCGCAGACCGAAGCGAATCTCTTCAAGGAGGACGCGATGACCAGCCAGCCCCGCCACCGCCGGCCGCGCTATACCGAGCCGGCAGCCTTCGATCAGCGGGAGGGCGGCGCGGATCCGGCCATCATCTCCCAGGCCGCCCACGACACCGCGCATGCGCTGGTCTTCCACGGCCGTGATTCCGAGGACCCCGAGGTGACGGAGCGCTTCATCCGGCTTGCCGAGACCGAAGGCATCGAGGCCATCGCCGAGCTCTGGTCCGATTCTCCGGCGCACTCGCTCGCAGGCGGCCTCTGGAGGATCTACGCGATCCGCGCCGCGGTGAACAAGGACCCCCAGCGGATGAGCGAGTACTACCAGCTGGGCAAGACCGACTCAGCCCCGCATGCGATCGCCGGCGTCGCGGAGCCCCCCACCGCCGCGGAGATGGACCGCCTCGCGGACCTGGTGCTCGCGGGGATGTATCGCGGTGACATCGATTCGGCCTTCGATCGGGCCGGCGCCTTCTGCCGCGTCATCGCCCGCGGACAGGCGCTCTGGGCCGGTGGCTCGGAACGGCACAGCCCAGAATCCGCCCGACGTCTCACCGAGCGGGCGGATCAGCTGCTGCGCACCGCAGAGGAGCTCGAGAGCGCCGCCCGCGGCTGCCGAGCCGGGACACTGGACTGATCTGCGGGGATCGTTTGGAATACGGTAAAAATAATGGTGTTCAGACGGCGATTCAATCGATTCTGACGGTACTGTGAGAATCGCGAGACGCGGATCCAGCAGATGCCGCGTCTCGCCGACCGGGCCCGGGGGGGCCACGGCGTACAGAACCAGTCACGAGCCAGCTCACCCTGGCCGCATCAAGGGGCGCACCATGACAGATCAGCAGCCGAACTCTGGCCGGGAACCAGAGCCGAATCGCTTCACTCCTCCAGGCGGGAACCAGCCGAGCTACGGCCAGCCCGGCCATGGACAGCAGGGCTACCGCGAGCAGGGCCAGCCAGGCTTCGACCAGCAGGCGCAATCGGGTCACTCCGGCTACGGCCAGCAGGGTCAGCCGGGCTATGGACAGCAGGGCTACGGCGACTCGGGCTACCCGCAGGCGCCTGCGGGTCCCGGTTATCCGCAGGACCCCCAGGGGCCTCAGGGTCCCGGGGGGCCCAGCTACCCCGAGGGCCCCGGAGGCCCGATGTACCCGCAGGGTCCGGGCGGACCCAGCGGCGGAGGCAAGGGCCCCGGCAAGGGCCTGCTGATCGGACTGATCGCGGCCGGCGTCGTCGTGGTGGGTGTGATCATCGCCCTGGTCATGATGCTCACCGGCGGAAGCGACGCCGAGGCCGATGACCAGACCGGTGACACCCAGGACGCCGAGGCCGGCGACGACTCCGCGGCCGAGGACTCCGAGAGCGTGGACACCGACGCCGCGACTCCCTACTCCGCGGTGGAGTCCTACTTCACCGCACTCAGCGAGGGCGACGCCGAGGCGGCCCGCTCCCTGGTCTACGACGCCGGCGACACGACGTACCTGACCGATGAGGTCCTCGCGGCCTCGCTCGGGCTCGCTCCGATCGCCGACGTCGAGGTCACCGAGGAGGAGATGACCGAGGACATCGCGTACTCCACCGAGGTCCAGGTCAGCTACTCCCTCGGCGAGACTCCGGTGACCAAGCGGATCTACACCTACGAGAACACCGACACCGACACCTGGGAGGTCGATGGGGCTGCCGAGATGATGCAGCCTGACCTCGGTGACCTGGAGACCACGGTCAACGGCGAACCGGTGTCCGGCTCCGAGGTCACCGTGTTCCTCGGCCTGATGTACGAACTGGCGATCGATGACGAGAACTTCACCATCGACGGCAACGGCCTGGTCGAGGTCACCGAGAGCTACACCAGCGCAAACACGCTCGAGGTCGCACTCACCGAGGAAGCCACCGAGACCTGGCGCGAGCTGATCCTCAGCGAGGTCGAAGAATGTGTGGCCTCCACCGATATGGCAGCCGGCTGCGGCCTGGACATGCCGGAGGACGCCTCCGGTGCCACGGTGGTGGAGGGAACCATCTCCCGCTCGCTGCCCGCCGAGACCGAGCAGGAGCTGCAGCGGCTGACCCCGGAGCCCAGCTACACCACCCCGACGCTGGTCGGCGCGGAGTACTTCTCCGGTCTGGTCGATGTCGAGTACGAAGCCGAAGAGGACGGCGTGACCAGCCTCTACGAGCTGTACTACGGGGACCCGGGCACCCTCGGCAGCCCCATGGTGGACATGACCGCCGATGAGCTGGAGGTCATCTGGGAGTAAGGCCCCCTCACGCGGGCTTACACTCTTTTCGTGCAACAGAACACGGCGAATCCCGCAACAGCGCTGCCCACCGGTGAATCGGTCCTGCAGGGCCTGCCCTGGCGGTGGAACACCCAGGGCCGGATCTTCCTCATCGGTGGGCTGGGATTCATGTTCGACGCCTGGGACGTCTCGCTCAACGGCATCCTGATCCCGCTGCTCTCCGAGGAGTGGGGCCTCGCGCCCTCGGACGCAGCCTGGATCGGCACCGCGAACCTGATCGGCATGGCGGTCGGTGCCGTCATGTGGGGCACCATCGCCGACCGCATCGGGCGCAAGAAGGCCTTCGCCTGGACGCTGCTGATCTTCTCGCTGTTCACCGTGGCCGGCGCCATGACCGGAAGCCTGGAGTGGTTCGTGCTCTTCCGCTTCCTGGCCGGCGTCGGCCTCGGCGGCTGCATCCCCGTGGACTACGCCCTGGTCGGTGAGTTCACTCCGGCGAAGCAGCGCGGCCGGGTGCTGACCGCCATGGACGGCTGGTGGCCCATCGGCGCGGCGCTCGCCGGCTTCGTCTCCGCCTGGCTGGTCGGGACCTGGGGCGACTGGCGGCTGCCGCTGCTGGCCATGATCCTGCCTGCGCTGCTGGTCTTCGCGGTGCGGCTCTTCGTCCCGGAATCACCGATGTATCTGATGCGCCAGGGGCAGATGGAGGAGGCGCGCAAGGTCATCGACTCGATGGTGACCCGAACCGGCGCGCCGGTCCGGGCCTACACCCTGGAGACCACCCAGGCGCCGGCGAAGCTCAGCTTCCGCGCGGTGGGGGAGCAGCTGAAGCTCGTCTGGGCGCACGGCTGGCGGGTCACCACCGTGTCCTGGGTGCTCTTCCTGGCGATCATGACGGTCTACTACATCGCGATTCAATGGATGCCCACCCTGTTGATCGAGGCCGGATACGAACAAGATCAAGCGTTCATCCGCACCGCAGGAATGGCCGCCGTCGGGCTCATCGGAGTGGTCATCTCCACGGTGCTAGTGGAGATCACCGGACGCCGGGTGCTGCTGGCGATCTCGGCCCCCGTGGCCACCGCGATGCTGGTGGTGCTCGGTCTCACCATGCACCTGCCCACCGCGGTGCTGATCCTGCTGCTCGGCTTCGGCCTGGTGATCCAGATCGCGATCCCCGTTCTTTACACCTACGTGTCGGAGCTCTACCCCACTGAACTGCGCGGATCAGGTTTCGGCTGGGCCTCGACGATCTCGCGGATCGGCGCCGGGCTGGGACCGCTGCTCTTCATCGCCTGGATGGAGCCGACGTTCGGCCTCGCCGGAGCCTTCGGCATCTGTCTGGTCGGCGTGGTGTTCGCGGTGCTGCTGATGCTCCGGCTGGCTCCGGACACCACGGCCAAACAGCTTGACTGAGCCGAGTCCCCGTTCATCCAGACAGTGAACTCCGCTGAAACTTCCGGGCAATGTTTGATGTAGAAATGTGTCGTACTATTGCCTGCATCACTCGTTTCTCGGCACCCGTCTGGGTGCCGTTCTTGCACCATGAGGAGAGCCCCCGCATGAAGAGGTCCTTCAAGACAAGCGGCGCCATCGCCGCCACTGCCGCCGCAGCACTGCTCCTGTCCTCCTGTGGAGAGGCCCCCGAGGAGGAAAGTGAGGGCACCGCCTCCGAAGAGGTCGATTACAAGGCCTGCCTGGTCTCCGATGAGGGCGGCTGGGATGACCGCTCCTTCAACCAGTCCGCCTTCGAAGGCCTGGAGATGGCCATCGACGAGCTCGGCATCGACTCTGCCGACGCCCAGTCCACCGCTGAGTCCGAATATGGCCCCAACGTGGACACCATGGTCCAGCAGAACTGCGACGTCGTCTTCGGCGTCGGCTTCCTGCTGGAGGAGGGCCTGCGTGAAGCAGCGGAGGCCAACCCCGAGACGAACTTCGCGCTGATCGACTCCTACTTCAACTTCGAAGAGGGCGAAGAGCTCGAGAACGCCAAGCCGCTGGTGTTCAACACCGGCGAAGCCGCCTACCTGGCCGGCTACGTCGCCGCCGCGATGAGCGAGACCGGCGTCGTCGGCACCTGGGGCGGCATCCAGATCCCCTCGGTGACGGTCTTCATGGACGGCTACGCCGACGGTGTGGAGCGCTACAACGAGGACAACGACGGCGACGTCGAGCTGGTCGGCTGGGACAAGGAGGGCCAGACCGGCTCGTTCTCCGGCGACTTCAGCGACCAGACCCAGGGCCGCGAGGTCACCGAGCAGCTGCTGAGCCAGGACGCTGACATCATCATGCCCGTGGCCGGCAACGCCGGCGTCGGCGCCGGCCCCGCCCTGGAGGCAGCCGACGCCCAGATGATCTGGGTCGACTCCGACGGCTACGAGTCCACCGACTACGGAGACATCGTGCTGACCTCGGTGATGAAGGAGATCGGTGCAGCCGTCTACGCCACCATCGAAGAGGGCACCCAGGACGGCTTCACCAGCGAGTCCTACGTGGGCACCCTGGAGAACGAAGGCGTCGGCCTGGCGCCGTTCCACGACTTCGAGGACGAGGTGCCCTCCGAGGTTGCAGAGGCCATCGAGCAGCTGCGCCAGGAGATCATCGATGGCGAGACCGTCATCGAGTCCGAGAACGCCCCGTCCTGACCAACGTATAACTGATTGGCGACACCGCAGCGATGAAGCTTGAGCTCAGAGGGGTCACTAAGCGGTTTGGCTCCTTCACTGCCAACGACCGGATCTCTCTCACCGTCGAGCCGGGCGAGATCCACGCCCTGCTCGGCGAGAACGGGGCCGGCAAGTCAACCCTGATGAACACCATCTACGGGCTCTACAGCCCCGACGAGGGTGAGATTCTCCTGGATGACAGAGAAGTCAGCTTCAACGGGCCCGGTGACGCAGTGGCCGCCGGGATCGGCATGGTGCACCAGCACTTCATGCTGATCCCGGTGTTCACCGTGACCGAGTCCGTCGCGCTGGGCTACGAGCCCACGCGCGCTGCAGGTCTCATGGACATGGCCCAGGCCCGCGCGAAGGTGTTGGAGATCTCCGCACGCTTCGGCTTCGACGTGGACCCCGATGCCCGCATCGAAGACCTCCCCGTCGGCGCCCAGCAGCGCGTGGAGATCATCAAGGCGCTCTCCCGCGACGCGAAGGTGCTCATCCTCGATGAGCCCACCGCGGTGCTGACCCCGCAGGAGACCGACGAGCTGATCACGATCATGGGACAGCTGCGCGACTCCGGCACTTCCATCGTCTTCATCACCCACAAGCTGCGCGAGGTCCGCGCCGTGGCCGACCGCATCACCGTGATCCGGCGCGGCGCCGTGGTGGGGGAGACCTCCCCCCAGTCCACCGAGACCGAGCTGGCCGGACTGATGGTCGGCCGCGAGGTCAACCTGACCACGCTCAAGGAGCCCGCGAATCCGCAGGAGGTCAGCTTCGAGGTGCGCGGGCTGACCGTGCTCAGCAGCACAGACAAGGTCGTCGTGGACGACGTCGACTTCTCAATGCGCCGCGGCGAGATCCTGGTCATCGCCGGCGTCGACGGCAACGGTCAGAGCGAGCTGGCCCAGACCATCCTGGGGATTCGGACCCCGGTGGCGGGCAGCATCCTGCTCGACGACAAGGATCTTGCACCGCTCAGCGTCAAGCAGCGCCTCGCCGCGGGACTAGGCTTCGTGCCCGAGGACCGCAGCACCGACGGCGTCATCGGCGCCTTCACCATCACCGAGAACTACGTGCTGGACATGTATGACCGACCCCCCTATGCCGGGGGTCCCGGCAATGTGGCGCTGCGTCTTCCGGTGATGCGCGAGGCCGCGCAGACCCAGGCCGAACGCTTCGACGTGCGCATGGGCAGCGTGGACGACCCCATCTCCACCCTCTCCGGAGGCAACCAGCAGAAGGTCGTGCTGGCCCGTGAGATGAGCCGCGACCTGCGGCTCTTCGTGGCCAGCCAGCCCACCCGCGGCCTCGACGTCGGCTCCATCGAGTTCGTGCACCGCACGATCATCGAAGAGCGCGACAAGGGCACGCCGTGCCTGATCGTCTCCACCGAGCTCGACGAGGCGCTGAACCTGGCCGATCGGATCGCAGTCATGTACCGCGGGAAGATCGTGGGCATCGTTCCGGCCAGCACCAGCCGTGACGTGCTCGGCCTGATGATGGCCGGAGTGCCCGCCGATGAGGCGCAGGCCCAGGCCGCCACCCACCAGACCGTGATGGCCGAGGCCGATGAACAGGCCGAGGCGGAGGAGAACCAGTGAGCGCATCAGGGTCCCAGCAGGGGATGACCCCTGCCCCGAAGCCCGAGCAGCAGAGCCCGTGGGCTGAGGCCGAGGGCCGGCTCTCGCGTGCGCTGCGCGAGCTGGGCCAGACCTCCTGGGTGGTGACCATCCTCGCCGTCGTCGTGGCCCTGGTGGTCGGCGCGGTGCTGATCCTCGCCGCCAACCGAGACGTCCAGGCCAGCCTGAGCTACTTCTTCGCCCAGCCGACCGCTTTCCTGGAGACCTCGTTCCAGGTGCTGCGCGAGGCCTATTCCGCACTGTTCCGCGGGGCGGTCTTCGACTGGCAGGCCCCCTCGGCGGAGCGTGCGATCCGACCGCTGACCGAGACCATGGTCTACTCGGTGCCGCTGATCCTCGCCGGGCTCGGCATCGCCATCGGGTTCCGCTCCGGGATGCTGAACATCGGCGGCCAGGGCCAGATCATCCTCGGCGCCACCTCCGCGGGCTTCCTCGGCTACGCCCTGTCGATGCCCGTGGGGCTGCACGTGCTGCTGGCGCTGGCCGGCGGCATCCTCGGCGGCGCCATCTGGGGCGGCATCGCCGGTGTGCTGAAGGCTCGCACCGGAGCCAACGAGGTGATCGTGACGATCATGCTCAACAACATCGCCATCTACCTGCTCGCCTGGCTGCTGCAGCAGCAGTGGTACAAGCAGACCGGCTCCAACCAGCCGCTCTCGAGCTCGGTCGACGAGTCCGCGCAGCTCTTCTCGCTGCTGGGCTCAGGATTCCGGCTCCACGCCGGCTTCCTCATCGCGATCCTTGCCACCCTCGGCGTCTGGTGGCTGCTGGAGCGCTCCACGCTCGGCTTCGAGTTCCGCGCCATCGGCGAGAACCCGGAGGCAGCCCGCACCGCCGGGATCAACGTGCCCAAGGCCACCGCCCTGGTGCTGGTGATCGCCGGAGGCCTTGCAGGCCTCGGAGGCGCCGCCCACGTGCTGGGCACCGAATACCGTCTGGCCGGCGGCGTGGCCGGCACCCTGGGCTTCGACGCGATCACCGTGGCGCTGCTCGGCCGCTCCAGGCCTCTGGGCACCTTCCTGGCCGGTCTGCTGCTGGGCGGGCTGCGCGCCGGCGGCGTGCTGATGCAGGCGCAGACCGGCACCCCGATCGACATCGTGCTGGTCCTGCAGGCCGTGATCGTGCTGATGATCGCCGCTCCGCCGCTGGTCCGCGCGATCTTCTTCCTGCCCCACGCCGATGGTCGCCCCCGACTCCGCCGGCGAAGCGCCCGGCGCAAGGCCCGGAGCACCGACTCCGCGGCTCCGGTCCAGGAGCGCGCGCTGCAGACCTCCGGCGCACCCAACGCTGAATCCCCGGGCACGATGACGCCGGGCACCACAACACCGGGCACCCAGCCACCGAGCACCAACACACAGGAGCCTGGCAAGTGAGCGACCAGACCGTGAGCCCCGCCGCCGTCCAGGCCGAGCCGCTCAAACAGTCCACCACCGGAGTCCGTCCGATCTCCTGGAAGTACCCGATCACCTACGCCGTCCTGGCGGCTCTGGCAGTCCTCTTCGCGATCACCCTCCCGGCGGGCGCCCGCACCCACTTCCGACTCTCCTCGGGCGGGGACTTCTTCGAGATCCCGCTGGTGGAGCTGCCCTCACGCCCAGCAGGCTGGATCCTCGCCTTGATCCTGGTCGGGCTCGCCGGACTCGCGATCTGGCAGGCGTCACAACGTGTGCGGACCCGCCTGTGGCTGCCGCTGCTCTTCGGCGTGCTCTTCGTGCTCGCGTTCCTGGTCTGGGCCGGCGCCGACCGCGGCGCCGTCATCCCGCTGGTCACCATGCTCACCGGGGCGCTGGCGCTTTCGGTGCCGCTGATCTTCGGCGCCATGTGCGGACTGGTGGGTGAGCGCTCCGGCGTCATCAACATCGCCATCGAGGCCCAGCTGCTCGCCGGCGCGTTCCTCGCCGCCGTCGCCGCCTCGGTGTTCACCAGCGCCTATATGGGGCTGGTCTTCGCTCCGGTCGCCGGCGCGCTGGTCGGCGCCCTGCTGGTGTTCTTCTCCGTGAAGTACCAGGTGAACCAGATCATCGTCGGCGTCGTGCTCAACGTGCTGATCATCGGGCTGACCGGATTTCTGTTCTCCACCGCGCTGACCCAGAACCCCGAGCTGTGGAATGCCCGCCAGCAGCTGCCGCGGCTTCCGATCCCGGGTCTCTCGCAGATCCCGATCATCGGCCCGGTGCTGTTCAACCAGACCATCCTCGTCTACCTGATGTACCTCATCGTCGGCGTGCTCAATGTCTTCCTGTTCCGCTCCCGCTGGGGACTGCGCACCCGAGCCGTCGGCGAGCACCCCAAGGCCGCGGACACCGTGGGCATCAAGGTCAACCGGATGCGGGTCTACAACGTGATCCTCGCCGGCGGCATCGCCGGACTCGGCGGCGCGTTCTTCACCATCGGACAGGGCCTCGCCTTCGGCAAAGAGATGTCCGCCGGTGCCGGGTTCATCGCACTTGCCGCGATGATCCTGGGCCGCTGGCATCCGATCGGCGCGCTGCTGGCGGCGCTGCTGTTCGGCTTCTCCACCTCATTGGGCAACACGCTGGCCACCATCGGCACCCCGGTGCCCTCGGAGGCGCTGCTGATGCTGCCCTATGTGATCACCATCTTCGCGGTGGCCGGATTCGTCGGCCGGGTCCGTCCCCCCGCGGCGAACGGCACACCCTATGTGAAATAGACCGATCGGCAGAAAGCGTCTTTACCCCGGGCGTCCTTCCGGATAGGATTTCATCGGCTCAAGCAGCGGGCTCTTGGTTCACTATTCAAGGGTTGCTTATGGAGCGTTTCTCACACTTGACCGCCGGGCTCTCCGGCGGTCACACGACTCTTCCCGCGCGAGGTCCCAGCGCCATGCGCGTCGGCGATCTCATGTCTGGGATCGAGTCGGTCGTCTCGGTCACCGCCCCGCTTCGAGACGCCGCCGAGCTCGTGCACCGGCTCGACGCCGCCGCCCTGGTCATCGGACTCTCCCACCAGCCGCTGGGACTGATCACCGAGGCCGCGCTCACCGACGTGGCACGGAGCCATCCCGGGCAGTGGGAGAAGAAGCGCTGCGCCGCGCTGGTCGGCTCCACGCCGGGGCCGCTGAGCCCGGCAGACCCGATCCAGGACGTGCTGGCCCGCTACCGCCGATCCGGAGCCCAGCCGCTGCTGGTTCTCGACGGCGACCAGACCGCAGGCATCATATACCCGGACCCGGTCTTCAGCTGGTGCCTCACTCAGCCCTCCTCGGTCTTCGACGCACTCGGCCTGGGCCGGGATCCGCGCTGACCGTCCACGCTGAGGCCTGCGCTGCGCCTGGGCGGACCAGTCGAGAGACCGGCGTCGTGGATTAGTGTGAGCAGGGGATGTTCTGAGACCCAGCACACACCCCCGACACACTGCCCACACACAGCCCGTCCACACGCAGAAGAGGCGCCATGAGAATCGCAGTCACCGGATCCGCTGGAAAGCTCGGCACGGTCGTAGCGCGAGAGCTGCGCTCCGCGGGTCATGAGGTCATCGGCTTCGACGTCGAGGGCACCCGCGGCCCTGGCTTCGTGAAGCTCGACCTCACCGACTACGGCCAGGTCATCGACGCGTTCAGCGGAGTCGGGGATCAGCACGACGGCGTGGACGCGGTCGTGCACCTGGCAGCCGTCCCGGCGCCCGGAATCCGGACCGACGCGGCCACCTTCCACAACAACATCAGCGCCACCTTCAACGTGTTCTGGGCCGCGGCCAGGCTCGGCATCGACCGGATCGTCTACGCCTCCTCCGAGACCGTGCTGGGGCTTCCCTTCGACACCCCGCCGCCCTATATCCCGGTGGACGAGGCGTACCCCGCCAGACCCGAATCCACCTACTCGCTGGTCAAGCACCTCGAGGAGCAGATGGCCATCGAACTGGTCCGGTGGAACCCGGAGCTCTCCATCACCGCGCTGCGCTTCTCCAACGTGATGAATCCAGAGGACTACGCGGCCTTCCCGGACTTCGACTCCGACGCCTCGCTGCGCAAGTGGAACCTCTGGGGCTACATCGACGCCCGTGACGGCGCCCAGTCGATCCAGCGCGCTCTCGAGGTCGCCGGCCCAGGATTCGAGCGTTACATCATCGCCGCGGCGGACACGGTGATGTCCCGTCCGAACGCCGAGCTCGTGGCAGAGGTCTTCCCCGAGGTCGAGCTCCGTGGAGATCTCGGGGTCAACGACACCCTGCTCTCCATCGAGAAGGCCCGCCGCGAGCTCGGCTACGAGCCCAGGCACTCCTGGCGCGATTCCTGATCAACGTCAGATGCTGAGCACATAGACAGACGGCCCCCGCTCAGGTGATGGAGCGGGGGCCGTCTGTCTGTGGCGGGTCTGCCGAGGCAGGGCCCGGATCAGGAGCGCACAGGCGCCTTTCGGGTCTGCGGATACCGGATCTCTTCGACCATCTCCTGCACGTGTTCGCTCGGTGGCGCGGTGAGCTTCGAGACCACGATCATCACGGTGAGGTTGACCGCGGCGCCGATCGCACCGATGCCCTCGGGGGAGACGTTGAGGATGTGATCGTTCGCGCCGGTGCCGAAGACCTCCAGCGTGTAGATCATGTAGGTGGCGGTGAATGCCAGGCCGGTCAGCATGCCGGCGGCGGCACCCGGACCATTGGCCTTCTTCCAGAAGATCCCGAGGATCAGGATCGGGAAGAAGCTCGCCGCGGCGAGGCCGAAGGCGAACGCGACCACCTGGGCCACGAAGGCCGGCGGGTTGATGCCGGCCCAGATGGCGAACAGGATCGCAAGGCCCATGGCGATGCGTCCGACCATCATCTGCTCCTTCTCCGAGGCCCCGGTCTTCTTGAAGACCCGGAAGTACAGGTCGTGGGAGGCAGCGGAGGAGATGACCAGCAGCAGGCCGGCGGCGGTGGACATGGCTGCCGCCATGCCGCCGGCGGCCATCAGCCCGACGATCGGAGCGGGAAGCCCGCCGATCTCCGGTGAGGCCAGGACCAGGATGTCGTTGTTCACGATCAGGTCCGCCCCGGAGGTCGCGATGTTCGAGACCGTCCCGATCGTCTCGACGTCCTCGTTCACGGTCACCAGACCCGTCGGGGCCCAGGTGTTGATCCAGTCAGGCAGGCTGTCCGGCCCCTGGCCCTGGACGCCCTGAAGCAGGTTCAGCTTGGTGAACGCGCCCACCGCCGGAGCGGTGAGGTAGAGCAGGGCGATGAAGAACAGCGCCCAGAAGCCCGAGTAGCGAGCACCCCGGACGGTCTTGGTGGTGTAGAAGCGCACGATCACGTGCGGCAGACCGGCGGTGCCCAGCATCAGTGACAGCGTCACCAGGAACACGTCGATCTGGCCGCCGGCGCGGCCGGAGAACGCCTCGGTGAACTCGTTGAGCCCGAACTCGACGCTGAGCGAGTCCAGTTCGGTGAGGATCTGGCCGTAGGAGATCTGCGGCACCGGGATGCCGGTGGTCTGGTAGGCCACGGCGAAGGCCGGGATCAGGTAGGCGATGATCAGCACGGTGTACTGCGCCACCTGGGTGTAGGTGATGCCCTTCATGCCGCCGAGCACGGCGTAGAAGAAGATGACGACGGCGACCAGCACCACGCCCCACTCGATGCTGAGCCCGAGGAAGCGGCTGAAGACGATGCCGCCGCCGGCCATCTGGCCGACCACGTAGGTGAAGGAGACCACGATCGCGGCGACGGCCGCGACGATGCGGACCGACTCCGAGTAGCGTTCGCCCACAAACTCGGGCACCGTGAACTTGCCCCATTTGCGCAGGTAGGGGGCCAGCAGCAGAGCCAGCAGCACGTAGCCGCCGGTCCAGCCCATCAGGTAGACCGAGCCGTCGGAGCCCAGGAAGGCGATCAGGCCGGCCATGCCGATGAAGCTGGCGGCGCTCATCCAGTCCGCCGCGATGGCCGCGCCGTTGGCGAGGGTCGGAACGCCCTGGGAGGCGACGTAGAACTCCTTGGTCTCCTTCACCCTCGAGCGCCACGCGATGACGATGTAGATGCCGAAGGTCAGGATGATGAAGAAGAAGGTCCAGAACTGGGTCTCGGTCACTTGTAGCCCCCTTCGTCATTGCGCTCGGCCACGCCGAACTCGTCATCGATCCTGTCCATCCACAGGGCGTAGACCAGGATCAGGATCACGAAGACGTAGATCGATCCCTGCTGGGCGAACCAGAGGCCGAGCGGGAAGCCGAGGATCACGATGTTGTTGAGCGGTTCGATCAGCAGAATGCCGAAGCCGAATGAGACGGTGAACCAGATGGCCAGCAGAGTGATCATCAGCCGGAGGTTCTTCTTCCAGTAGCGCTGGCGCCAGCTGGTGTCCTCTGCCTCTGGTGGTCCGCCGGAGGTACCCTCATGTGCCACATCGGACATGGGAGGCTCCCTTCTTCCTAGTGCGAGGTGATTCGCCCACGCGGGATGCGCAGGGACTGGTCTAAGACAGTCAAAATGTGTCCCAGATCACAAGTCCCGGGACCTTCAGCGGTGGATCTGTGTTTGCCAGCGGCAGGAATTGCGCGATGAACGGTCGGGCCCCGTGCAATGACCGCTCATCGGCAGAAAATCGCCGCCCAGCGTGGGAAATGTGCCGCTCGTCAGGTTCTCCGACGCCGGCTTCGCCTGTGGCACGGATCACATCTAGGATGACGGCATGACCACGACAGCGGACAAGGGCATCTACGGCGGCATCACTGCGCGGCTGAAGGCCGGCAGCGCCACCGGGTGGGGTGTGTTTCACCCCGGAAGCAAGGCGATGATCCTCGGCGGACTCATGCTGATCGTCTCGGCCTTCCTGCCATGGGTCTACCTGCCGTTCCTGGAGCAGGTCACCGGGGAGGTCTACGCGCTGCGCGGCACCGACGGCCCCGGCGTGATCACTCTTGCCGTGGGCTTCCTGGCCTTCGCCGGCGGATTCGTGCCGCGCCGCCGACTGGCGATCGCCCACGCCGCGATCCCCGGCGTCCTCGTGGCCGGCATCGTGCTGCTGCAGACCTGGAACATCCTGGCCTTCTCGGCCAGCTCCGGGGCCTGGGGCGGACTGCTCCCCGGCATGGGACTCGTGCTCGCCGGCGGCGGCGCCGTGGTTCTGCTGAAGTCCTCCTGGACCATGTATCGGACGTGGCTCCCCGCCTGAGGGGCATGCCCGCTGAGGTGGTGAGACACTCTTCCCCGGCCCCCACGCCCGAGGACTTCGATGCTGAGCGGGCTTCTGAGGCCGACGCCTCCCCCGACACCGAGGTCCGCGACACCCCCGCCGAGGTCGATGCCGCCTTCCGCGCCCAGCGCGGCATCGCGCTCGCCTATTTCCTGGTCTTCCTGGTCCTGGTGGCCGCCTTCCCGGTGCTGACCATGACGCTGCAGTGGTGGACCGGCGCCCGCGTCTTCGGAGAGCTCAGCCCCGGCTTCGTCGCCGCGGCCGGAGGTCTCTACCTGGCCTTCGCGGTCATCGGCATCGCGGCGGCCCGGCTCAGCGCCTCGGTCGAATCGCGGATGCTGGGCGGTCAGCAGGAGCTCGATGTCCACGCGGACCGCACCGCGCTCGGCGGGGAGGAACTTCGATGACCTCGACCGCGGTGGTGACCCTGGCGGTGGTGCTGATCATCGCGCTCGGGGTCTCCTTCATCAGCCGGCCCCGCGGCCCCTCCACGGTGGACTTCTACCTCGCGGGCCAGCGCGTCGGCGTGATGACCAATTCCTGGGCCATCTGCGGAGACTACCTCTCGGCCGCCTCCTTCCTGGGGGTGGCCGCCGCGGTGTACGTCTCAGGCCTGGACGGCGCCTGGTACGCCGTGGGGTTCGCCGCCGGCTTCGTGCCCGTGCTGCTGCTCATCGCCGCTCCGCTGCGTCGTTTCGGCGAGTTCTCGCTCGCCGACTTCCTGGGTCGTCGGATGGATTCCGACCCGGTCCGGCTCGCCTCGGTGGGCGTGGTCCAGCTGGTCATCCTCTGCTACCTGGTCCCGCAGTCGGTGGGCGGAGGCATCACCTGGGAGCTGCTGGTCGGGCAGGGCCTGCTGGGACTCTCGCCCTACGCCACCGGGGTGCTGCTCTCCACGGCGGTGGTCGCCGTCGTCGTCGCCTTCGGCGGGATGCGGGGGACCACCTGGAACCAGGCGGTGCAGTTCCTGCTGCTCTTCGCGGCGCTGGTCTGGCTCGCCGTGGTGGTGACCGCCGATGGCTTTCGCTACGGAGAGGCCGTGCAGAGCCTGAGCGAGGCTCCGCTGGCGAACCCCGCCCTCGACGCCGACGGGCAGGCGTGGACGCTCACCGAAGAGACCAACCACATGCACCCGGGGGAGCCGGCGCTCTTCGGGGAGCCCGGCGCCCGCTACGGGCCGCTGGGCCAGGTGGCGCTGGTGGTCACACTGGGTCTGGGCACCGCCGGGCTTCCGCATGTGATGAACCGCTACTTCACCTCGCCCACCGGCAAGGCCGCCCGCACCACCACCGTCTGGGTGCTGGTGCTCATCGGTGCGTTCTACGCGATGGCGATCATGCTGGGCACCGCCGCCCGTGACATCATCCCTGACGCCGTCGCGGGCCGGCCCTGGCTGCAGGAGCTGACCGTCAACGGGGTGCTGCACACCCCGGAGCATGCGCTGCCGGTGCTCGGTCGGATCTACGGCGAGCAGACCGGGCTGGGCCTGATCGCCGCCGCCGCACTGATCGCTGCGATGTCCACCGTGGCGGGGCTGCTGCTGGCCTCGGCGGCGACCTGGGGCCACGATGTCTACGAGCGCCACATCAACCCGCGGGCCACCCAGCGCCAGGCCGTCTGGGTCGGACGGATCACCACGCTGCTGGGCGCGGCGCTCGCGGCCGGCCTCGCGATCGCGCTGCGCCCCGAAGCCTTCGCCCCGGCGATGCCCTCGCTGGTCGCCACCATGGTGACCTGGGCCTTCGCGGTGGCCGGCTCCGCGCTGACGCCGGTGCTGGTGCTCGCCATCTGGTGGCACAGGACGACGGCGGCGGCCTCACTGGCCGGCCTGCTCACCGGGGCGCTCCTCTCGGTGAGCATGTTCCTCACCGCCGGCCTGATCGAGACCGTCTGGCTGCGCGAGCTGCTCGCCGCCCCCACCCTGGTCGTCGCCCCGATCACCGTGGCGGTGGTGGTGCTGGTCTCGCTGCGCACCAGGCCCCCGGACGGAGTGCAGGCCCATTGGGTGCGGATGCACGGCACCGCGGCGGACCGCCGGGCCGAGCGCATGGCCCGACTGACTCGAGGAGGCGTGGATGCGCGGTAGCGCGATGCTGGCAGCAGGAGTGACGCTGATCTGGGTGCTGGTCTATCTCGGCACCCAGGTGTTCTCCGACCCGGCGCTGCCCATGCTGCCCACGCTGGGACTGGGACTCGGGCTCACGGTCGGGGCGGTGCTGGGCTACCCCTCGGCGCTGCGCGGCGCCACCGGGCGGCGTCGTCAGCGCCCGGTCTCACCTCGTGAGGTGGAGGTCAGCCGGGGAGTGCGCAACCTCGCCGCGGCCGGGCGCTCCATGCCGCTGCGCGCCGGGCTCACCCCGGAGGCCGCGCGGCGCACCTGCGAGCTGCTGCGCCCGATGCTCTCCGGGGATGCCGTCTCGATCACCGATCGCGAGCAGATCCTGGCCTATGTGGGACCCGGCGCGGATCACCACCGCGAAGGCGCCCAGATGCAGACCTCCGCGGCCCCGCGCACCATTGCGAAGGGCAAGACCCAGGTGGTCCGCGACCGCGCCGGGCTGGGCTGCCGCAAACCCGACTGCGAGCTGACCTCCGCGGTGATCGTGCCGCTGCGTGTGGGCTCCCGGGTGATCGGGACTCTCGGGGTCTACCAGGCTGAGACTGAGATCCCGCCGCGTCAGCTGGTCGAAGACATGGCAGCGATGCTCTCGCTGCACCTGGAGCTCGCCGAGCTGGACCGCGAGAAGCAGCTGGCCACCGATGCGCGGCTCAACGCGCTGCGCGCACAGATCAACCCGCACTTCCTGTTCAACATCCTCAACACCATCGCATCCAAGGCCCGCACCCGCCCGGATGAGGCCCGCGAGCTGCTGCTGCGGCTCTCCGAGTTCTTCCGCTATGCGGTGCGCCAGGAGGGTCACTACGCCGAGTTCGCCCAGGAGTACTACTTCGTGCGCACCTACGTCTCGCTGGAGCAGGCGCGCTTCGGGGATCGGCTCAAGGTCCGCTACGACATCGACACGCAGGTGCTCACCAGCAGGGTGCCGGTGCTCATGATCCAGCCGCTGGTGGAGAACGCGGTCAAGCACGGCATCGCGGGCAAGCCCGCCGGTGGCACCGTGCACCTGCGCGCCCGGGTGGACCCGCTGGCACGCACCACGACCATCCGAGTCAGCGACGACGGCGTGGGGATGGCCCCTGAGGTGCTGGCGCAGATGGCCGACGCGGCCGGACGCCTCGACGGCGCCGATGCCCTCACCGAGGACCCGAACCATGCCGGGGTCGGCCTGCATAACATCACCGAACGGCTGAACTCGCTCTTCGGGGACCGTTACGACCTCTCCATCTCGACCCCGCGTTCCGGAGGCACGGTGGTGGAGCTGCAGATACCGCTGCGGTGACGGCGATCACATCTACCTGAACATTCCCCCTATACTGTGTGGATGCACCCACGCGCTCTGATCGTGGACGACGAGGCTCCTGCCCGTGAGGAACTGCGGTTCCTGCTCGAGGAGATCGGCGGCGTCCAGGTGGTGGGAGAAGCCACCAATGGCGAAGAGGCGCTCCTGCTGCTGAACTCGCTGGCCTATGACCTCGTCTTCCTCGACATCCGCATGCCCGGGCTCACCGGGCTGGAGGTCGCCCAGCGGCTGCACGGTGCCCCTGGCCCCGAGGGCGTGCGCCGCCCCCAGGTCATCTTCACCACCGCATATCCGGATCACGCCGTCGAGGCCTTCGACCTTGCCGCCGCGGACTACCTGGTGAAGCCGTTCTCCGCCGATCGGCTTCAGCGCTCGGTCCAGCGCGCGCTCGCCGGAGCCGAGGGTGCCGCCTCAGCACCTGGGGCCGCGTCCCCGGCTCCCGCAGAGCCTGCCGCCAGTGCGCCCCCGGTCCGCGGGGCGCAGCAGCTGGTGCGGATACCGGTGCAGAAGGACGGCAGGACCGTGCTGGTGGACGGCGATGCCATCGTCTACGCGGTCGCGGCTCGCGGCTACGCCTCGCTGAAGCTCACCGATGATCGGGTGCTGGTGTCGTTCTCGCTCAACGAGCTCGAGCGCCGGCTCCAGGGTCACTTCTTCCGGGTGCACCGCTCGTACCTGGTGAATCTGCGCTACGTCCGGGAGCTGGTGCCCGATTTCCGGGGCGCGCTGGTCCTGGTGCTCAATGATCGTCAGCGCAGTCGGGTGGAGGTCTCGCGCCGGCACGCCCCTGAACTCCGTCGTCGCCTAGGGGTGTAGCGGCGCTGGGTCCAGCGAGTCCGGGTGTGACGGCTCGCAGTCGCTTCTAGCTCAGCGGACGATCCTCGGGCAGCTCCCGCGGCATCGGCTTGGTCGGCTGAGCCTGCTGGGGGCGGGGCTCGGAGCCTGGTGCTGAGCGTGGTGCTGCTGCGGCAGGCTGCGTCGGGGCCTCCGGGGTCCGGTCGATCCCGCGCGGGGTGCCGGCGGGCTCGCGGTTCGGCGTCCCCTGCGCCGCAGAGCCCTTCGTGCCGGCCGGTTCCCGGGTCGGAGAGTTGCTGGTCGAGGAGCTGCGAGTCGCGGCGTCACGGGTCGTCCCGGTGCGCGTGGGGGAGGGCTGCGCGGCGGGCTGGTGACCCCAGGCCTTGATGCAGCCCAGCACGACATAGGCGATGAGCAGGGCCAGCGCGAGCAGCCCGTGCAGGATCATGGTCGCCGTGGCGCCTTCTGCATCCTGGTTGGTGAACGCCAGCACGAACATGCCGATGCTGTGCACGATGGTCAGCTCCATCAGACCGGGGTAGGCCCGCGGCCGCCAGGCGACCAGGGCGAAGAGCCCGGCGAAGACGATGAGACCGAAGGCATGCCAGGCCTCTGAGAGGAACGTCTCGGGGGTGGTGAGCTGAAGCTGAGCCAGTGACCAGCCGGCGAATCCCGCCGCGCCCAGGGCTGAGACGATCAGCAGGGTGCGCCCAGTGGCTCGGCGTCGTGATGCAGTGACCTCTGCGGCCATGATGGGATCCTCTGTGGTCGGTGCGGGGGAGCCGCACCGGCCTGCGGTGCGTCCTTAGGACCTCAGCTTAGGCCCGTGGGCACCGGACTGACCAGTGAGGAGGGTCTCCCGGAGGTCAAGACGGGCAGGAACCCAGACTGCGAGCGCCAGGACCAGTCTCATGGAATGATCCTGACTGTTGCGTGGTTCACACAACGGGAGGGCAAGGCTGCCCTCAGACATGTACGCAGGATGAGAGAGGTCGCCGATGGCTACTGTTCCCACAATCACACTCAACGATGGGGCTACGATCCCCCAGCTCGGCTTCGGGGTCTGGCAGGTCCCGGCGGACGAGGCCGAGACCGTGGTCGCCGAAGCGCTGAAGGTCGGATACCGGCATATCGACAACGCCGCCGTCTACGGCAATGAAGAGGGCGTGGGACGGGCCATCGCGGCATCCGGCATCCCCCGCGAGGAGCTCTTCATCACCACCAAGGTGTGGGTCAGCGACTTCAAGGCCGGCAACACCAAGCAGGCGCTTCGCACCTCGCTGGAGAAGCTGGGTCTCGACTACGTGGACCTGTACCTGATCCACTGGCCCTCACCGGCCGACGAGGCCTACCTCGATGCGTGGAAGGCGATGGAGGAGATGCAGGCTGAGGGTCTGACCCGCAGCATCGGCGTCTCCAACTTTCTGCCCGAGCACCTTGAGCGCGTGGCCGAGGCAGGGACCGTGATCCCCGCGATCAACCAGGTGGAGATCCACCCGGCGCTGCAGCAGCGCGACTGCCAGGAGGCCAACGAGCGGCACGGCATCGCGACGCAGGCCTGGAGCCCGCTCGCCCAGGGAGCCGTCTTCGAGGACGAGCCAGTGGTCGCTGCCGCCGAGGCGCACGGCGTCTCCCCGGCGCAGGTGGTCATCCGCTGGCACCTGCAGCGCGGACGCATCCTGTTCCCGAAGTCGGTGACCCCGGAGCGGATCGCCTCGAACTTCGACGTCTTCGGCTTCGAGCTCAGCGAGACCGAGCTCGCCGCCATCGACGGGCTGGAGCGTGACGGTCGCACCGGACCCAACCCGGGTGAGTTCAACCCCTCATGATCTGCCTCCCGCGTTCCTGGGTACACCCGCAGGCTGCGGGGAGCCTGGGGATCGCAGGGTCAGCGCATAGACGAGAGCGGGGCCCCAGTTCATCGAACTGGGGCCCCGCTCTCGTCTGTGCCGCGCTCAACAGGTGCGCAGCATCACCAGCGGATCAACGCTGGGTGTCGTCCTTCGTCGTGTCGGGAGTCGGCTCGATCTTCTCGCCGCTGACCGCCTCGTCGTAGATCTGCTCGGATTCCCACTGTCGACCGGTGGCGGACTCGGCGAACTCTGGAGTCTCGAACACCTCATCGGCGATCGGATCGTTGAACGCGACGTCCTCGTCCCAGCCGATGGTGCCCGTCTCGGGGTTGACCATGGTGGAGTGGGCCGGCACGTCCTGGATCGCGAAGACAATGTCATCGGAGTCGAACGGTGTGGAGATCGCGGACTCCTTCGAGGTGGGCTTGTCCAGCCCCGCCAGGGTGGCGGAGGTCCCGCCCAGGACGCCCTTGAGTGCGGTGCGCTGACCGGTGAGGATCGACCGCAGGTTCCGACGGACGCCGGGAGCAGAGTTGCCGCCGCCGGCGGCGCTGCGTGCCGTGTCGACCAGGGCCGCCTTGCTCGCCGTCGGACGGATCCGGACATAGCGCGGCATCGTGGCCGTCTCGTAGTTGAACATCCGCACCTGGGCGATCACGGCCAGCACCATCACGATCGACAGCGGAGCCGCCGCGGCGATGGAGGCGACCTGCAGCACGCGCAGGGAGGCGTCGGCAGCCTCGCCGCCGCCGGCTGCCAGCAGCACGATGGCGGTGACAGCGATGAACAGGGTCCAGAAGACCCGGGTCAGCTTCGGGGTGTCGGTGCGACCGCCGAAGGCGAGCACGTCCACCACCAGCGAGCCGGAGTCGCCGGAGGTGACGAAGAAGATCGCGATGACCACGATGGCGAGCACTGCCGTGATCGACGCCAGCGGCAGCTGCTCGAGCAGGGTGAAGGTGGCGCCGACGGTGTCGATGCTGCCGTCCTCGCCGACCATGACGCCCTCGGTCATCTGGTACCAGATGCCGGAGGATCCGAAGATGGTGAACCAGATCAGCCCGACCAGGGTCGGTGCCAGCAGGACACCCATGACGAACTGCCGGATGGTGCGTCCGCGGGAGATCCGCGCGATGAACATGCCCACGAAGGGTGCCCAGCTCATCCACCAGCCCCAGTAGTAGATGGTCCAGTCTGCGGACCATCCACCCTCGTCGCCGCCGACGTAGCTTGCGCCGCTCTCGAACATCAGCTGCGGGAACGCCATCAGGTATTCACCGAGGTTGCCCACGAAGGACTGCATCAGGAACAGCGTCGGGCCGGCGATCAGCACGAACAGCGCCAGCAGTGCGGCGAGGACCATGTTGAAGTTCGACAGCCACTTCAGGCCCTTGTTCACACCGGAGACCACGGAGAACGTGGCGATGGCCATGATGACGATCACGATCACGGTCAGCAGCATGGTGTTGGCCGGATCCTCGATCCAGCCCATGAAGCCCAGCCCGGCGGCGATCTGCTGGGTGCCGATGCCCAGGGAGGTCACGATGCCGAAGACGGTGCCCACGATGGCGACCACGTCGATGATGTGGCCGACCCAGGATTCGATGAGCTTGCGACCGAAGATCGGTTCCAGCAGCCAGCGGATGGAGAGCGGGCGACCGCGGCGGAAGGTCATGTAGGCCAGGCCCAGTCCGATGACCACGTAGATGGCCCAGGCGTGGAGACCCCAGTGGAAGACCGACTGGCCCATGGCGGTGCCCGCGAGAGCGGACTCCGAGGCTGAGACTGCCTCGCCGCTGGCGTCCACGCCGGCGGTGCCGGTGACCTCGGGTGGAGCGATGAAGTGCCACAGCGGCTCGGCCACGCCCCAGAACACGAGTCCGATGCCCATGCCTGCGGCGAAGAGCATCGTGAACCAGGAGCCGAGCGAGAATTCTGGCTTCTCGTCGTCACGGCCCAGGCGGATGTTGCCGGCCTTGGAGGCTCCGGCCCAGAGGGCGAAGACCACGAAGCCGGTGGCGATCAGCGCGTACCACCAGCCGATGGTGTCCACGATGGTCGAGTTCAGCGTCTCGAACGCATCGGCGCCGTTGGCGGCGCCCCACATGGTGGCGAAGATCAGGCCGATGACGATGATCAGCACCGCCGGAATGAATACGGGCTTGTTCAGGCCGCGCCAGGCATCAGCCGGCGACCAGTCCCGTAGTCGAGCTTCGGGTTGCGAAGCCATGAAGTCCTCCTCCGTCAGGTGAGAGTGTTCTCTAGTTAAGTGCAAGGTGATTCAGTGCTGTGCGATCAATTCGTTCCAGACACAGAAAAAGACGACGTCGACTCCGGGGTCGCTGCGACGGGGCGGGTGTCCGGTCCCGTCGCGACAATCGGCAGAGTTTTGCGTCGTCGTCAGAAGTGTCGTGGCACCCTCGAATTGCAAAGCGTCCGTCTACTATTTACACACCCGATGGTCTTATAATGCAACTGCTGCAGGCTAGGCGAGACTCCCGGCGCCGTGCGGATCTGCCTCTGATTCACGAGTTGCCGGGTCTGTGCCTCGAGTGTCACGCCTTGGTAACTGTTTCCCCAAGTCGCATTCTGGGCTTGGCACGACCAAGGGTCCGCATTACGGTGTAATCCATGCCCAATGGCCAGCATCGATCTGCGCTGCGGGCCAGAGGATTGATGCGCAGTGGATTCACAGGCTGCCTCGTGGCCGGTCTCATAGTGGCCGGATCTTCCGGCGCGCATGCCGCGAACACCACCAGCAGCATCTCCTTCTATCCGGCCCCGGGACAGCCCGTGGTAACGCCTGAGTCTCAGGAGTCGACCACCACCGTGGAGAAGTCAGCAGGCGATATCCGGGTCGCCACCCTGCATGCCGAGATCAGCGGAGGCTCCTCCGCGGAGGTCCTCGAGGACTTAGGCGGAGGGATGCACCCGCAGGCACGCGTCCTGGCCGAGACCGTGCAGGTCAACGCCCCCGACGTGCTCGTGCTGACCGGACTCAGCTACGACGAGCATCAGCAGATCGCCGCCACCGTCAACGACGAGTATCTCGCTCGAGGACAGAACGGCCAGACCGGCATCAAGTACTCCCATGTCTTTACGGCGCCGACGAACTCCGGAATCGAGTCGGGAGCTGACCTGGACGGTGACGGACGTGTCGGTGGACCCAACGACGCGCTCGGCTACGGCCAGTATGCCGGTGATCGAGGCATGGCAGTCTTCTCCACCTACCCCATCGCCGAAGATGAGGTGCGCACCTTCCAGGAGTTCCTCTGGCAGGACATGCCGGAGAACTCGATCCCGCAGGAAGAGTTCTCGGACCTCGAGAGATCGGTGCTGCGACTCCCCGGCACCAGTCTGTGGGACATCCCGCTGGAGGTGCCCGGGGACACCGACCACGTCCACCTCGTGGCCACTGACCTCAACAGCCCTCCAGGTCCCGCCGAGTCGGACATCGCGCGCAGCGAGGATCAGCGCCGGATGCTCGCAGAGTTCGTCTCCGGAACGTCCTGGTACCTCTACGACGACGACGGCGCCTATGGCGGCCTCGAATCGGGTGACTCGTTCGTGGTCGCCGGCAGCCTCGCCGACGCGCAGGAGCTGCAGACCTGGCCCGAGGATCAGGTCCCAGAGCTGTCCTCGCTGCTGGAGGGGGACACCATCCAGGATCCGGGCCCGGAGGCGGTCACCGACGAGCCGCTCCCGCAGCGCCGCGACGCGACCGCGGATCCGCAGGCGACCCACGGCCTGACCGGCGGCACCGCCGTCCGGTCCTCCTATGTGCTTCCCGCGGCCGCTCTCGACATCGACCGCTCGGGAGTCTTCTGGCCGGCGGAGGGTGAGTTCGGCTACAAGCTCGTGGACCCCGCCGATCCGGCCTCCCCGACCGGACGACTCGTCTGGTTGGACATCGCCGGGAGCTGAATCGCTTCCCCCCTGGTCGGGGTCACGTCCTAGACTGAGCCTATGAAGAAGTCTTCTGCGAACGGGAACATCATGCGTACTGCGGCCTCAGGCTTCTTCACCCAGCAGACGGTCTCCATGGTCAAAGGCCACGCCTTCGACGACGCCGGCAAGCTGACCCCGCGGGCCGAGAGCTGGCTGACCCGGGCGGTCACCGTGCAGCGACCGCTGGTGCTGGCCAACCTGCGACGACTGCGCAAGGCCCACCCGAGCTTCTCCAATCGCGAGCTCGCCGCGCAGCTGGACAAAGACTTCACCCGCGCGATGACCGGCGGAGGCGCGCTGATCGGCGCGACGGCCGCGGTCCCGGCCGTGGGCACCGTGACCTCGCTCGGCCTCTCTGCCGCAGCCACCGGCAGCTTCCTCGAGGCGTGCGCGCTCTACGCGCAGTCCATCGCCGAGCTCTCCGGGATCAGCACCGCAGACCCCGAGCGGGCGAAGCTGCTCGTGATGGGCGTGATGCTCGGGGATCAGGGTCGTCAGCTCCTGGGGGAGCTCTCCCAGCAGGCCGGGGGCAAAGGTTCCGGGCCCTTCTCATCCCTGGTCCCGATGAACACCTCCGCCGGATCCTCCGGGGTCTCGGGCCTGGTCGTCAACCAGATCAAACGGCAGTTCGTGCGCCGATTCTTCATCCGCTCGGGCACCTCGATGCTTGCTCGGGCCATCCCCTTCGGCATCGGCATGGTCGTCGGCGGGGCCGCGAACCACCGTCTGGCGACCCAGATCGTGAAGTCCGCGCACAAGACCTTCGGGAAGCTCCCCGAGCAGACTCCAGAGTCCCTGGTGGCTGATATGAAGCGGGCGCTGGAGCGCGAGCGGCTGCGTGCCGAGCGCAAGGAGCGCCGCGGCCGCAAACGCGAGATCCTGGCCCAGCGTGGACCGCAGAAGCGCCGCGAGGGCAAACCCGCAGCCCAGACGCTCGAATCGACCAGCAACCCGACCACGTCGACCGGGCGCTGAGCAGAACGGCCCCCGCGCGGTGATTCACTCCATGTTCACGCAGGATTCTCCGAATCTGCCCCCCGACCGTCGCGCCCCGTTGTCCCGCTAGGCGCAGTCTGAGACCGTGATGTCAGAACTCGCTCAGAACCGAGATTCCGCAGGCTCCCTCCGCCTGGCCCCACCGGTCGGCCTCGACACGACCATGTTGTGCGCCCCATCACCGGCAGACCCGCCGGCACTCGGCGAGACCGCGGCCCACCGTGGTCGACGCGCCAGAGTCTTCGCCCACCGGGGAGCAGCCGGGCTGTTCCCGGAGCACACTCGGGCGGCATACCGTCGTGCCATCGAGGAAGGCGCGGACGGACTCGAGATCGACCTGCATCTGACGTCCGACGGTGAGCCGGTCTGCTTCCATGACGCCACGGTGGACCGCACCAGCAACGGCACCGGCTCGGTGGCCGAGCTGAACCTGGCCCACATGCGCACCCTCGATGTCACCAGCTGGAAGACTCCGAAGCTTCCAGGTGATTACGGGGCCGCTCATGAGCAGCTGATGACGTTCGCCGACGTGTTGGAGCTGATGATCGACGCCGGCCGCGACCTTGAACTAGCCGTGGAGCTGAAGCACCCGTCTCCCTTCGGGGATCTGTTGGAGACCAAGGTGCTGCGGACGCTGCTTCGCTTCGGATGGGACCCTGAGACGTCGGTGATCCCTGCCGGCGAATCCGGCCAGCACGCCGTGACCGTGTCCTTCATGAGCTTCTACCCCGGATCGCTGCTCTACCTTGCCGACATGGTGGCCCCGGACAAGCTCTGTGCGCTGGTCAGCTCGGTCACCGAGGCGCAGGTGCAGAAGCGGCTGGAGCGGATGCCGCTGGCGATGGCGGTACGACCAGTGGTGGCCGCTGTGATGCGCGGAACGCTTCGTGATTCCGAGGCCCTGATCTGGAATGGGCGGGTCGGCATCGCCGGTCCCGGCCTTGCGTATGTCAAGGAGCACCGCGCCGAGGTCAAGGCCTGGGTGGCACGCGGATCTCGGCTCCGCGTGTGGACCGTGGATGACCCGCAGGACGCAGGTCTGCTCATCGACATCGGGGTCCAGGAGATCACGACGAACTACCCCGCACGTCTGCTCCAGGCGGTCACCCCCAGCGATTGAGCCGGTGAGCGGGTGTCTCATCAGGCATGGAGCGATATCATGGGCGCAAGTTGACCGCTATCGCCACCAGGAGCTCACCATGAACCCCGCACCGCACCGTGAATCTCCAGACAGCGCCTCCCTGCGGAGCGGCCGGTCATCCAGCCTCCCCGGCTCAGCGGAGTCCCCGCGCCCCGCCGGTTCGGCCCGCGGCAGGACCCGCGGCGTCGTCGTCGGTGTGGACGGCTCCGAGCAGTCCCTGCGCGCCGCGCACTGGGCCGCCGCCGAGGCCCACCGCAGGAAGCTGCTGCTGACCGTGGTCACCGCCTATTCGATCCCGGCATTCGCCGCCTCCTCGATGGACGGCGGCTACGCGCTGATGGATGACTCCGCGCTTCGTCAGGGCTCGGAGAAGGTCATCGAGCAGGCCGCGGAGTTCCTCCGGGACTACCCCGGGGAGGTCCGCTACGAGGTCGAGTCGGGGGACCCCGCCGGGGTCCTGCTGGACTACTCCCATGACGCGGTGGTCCTCGTCGTCGGCAGCCGCGGCAGAGGAGGGTTCCTGGGGCGGCTGCTCGGGTCGGTGTCCTCCGCGCTTCCGGCCCATGCCAAGTGCCCGACCGTCCTGGTCCCGCTGAAGTTCTCCTCCAAGGAGTCCAACGCGGTCACCACGGCCACCGGCGCCATCCCGATCGTCGGCGGGCCCAACCAGCCGGCCGGCTCGTCAGGGCAGCCGGGCAGTGCCGCGCCGTCGGTGATCGCCGAAGGCGCACCTCCGATTCGGGCCAAGGATTCGCGTCCCGTGGCGGCGGGCGTGGATGGATCCGACTTCGGTCGGGTCGCCGCGCTGGTGGCTGCCCGGGAGGCCAGTGAGCGCGGCACCAGCCTGCGCATCGTATGCGCCCTGCCCCCGGTGGGTGCGACGCTGGTCTGGATCCCGACCAGCATCGACAACGACGCGGCGCTCGAGGAGCTGCGCGAAAAGCTCGAAGCGGGTCGACGCTGGCTGCACAGCCACTACCCGGACCTGCAGATCGACGCCGAGGTGATCGACGGCACCGCGGTGGACGTGCTGGTCCAGGAGACACGCGGCGCGCAGCTGACCGTGATCGGCACCCGCGGCCGCGGCGGCTTCGCGGGGATGCTCCTCGGTTCGACCTCCCAGGGCGTCCTGCACCACGCTGAGGGACCGCTGATGGTGGTTCCAGAGAACGAGGACTCCCGCTTGGAGAACCGCCCGGAGTTCGGACCGGTGCTCGGAGACTGAGCGGTCCGACTGGGGGAATCCAGACACAGAGAAATGAGGGCTCCCGGTGTCCGACGCCGGGAGCCCTCATCATCTTCAGTTCATCTCGCCGCCCTACCGCGAGCGGGAGAATCCAGTGAGAGGCTATTCAGTTGTACGTGCGTTGAACTCAGATCATCCGTCGAACAGCTGACGGGGTCTGGTAGACCGACCGCACGGTGATGCCGCGCGACGGGTTGGAGGCATCGACCATCTGGCCGTTGCCCAGGTAGATGCCGACGTGACCCGGTGCGGTCGCGCTGCCGAAGAAGATCAGGTCTCCGCGGCGCATATCGCCCACAGACACGGCCTGTCCCTCGTTGACCTGGCTGAACGTGGTGCGGCTCAGGCTGACGCCGGCCTGACCGAAGGCCTGCTGGATCAGCGAGGAGCAGTCGAAGGCGTTGGGTCCGTTGGCACCCAACACGTAGCTGACGTCGCCGCGGTTGGCCTGCGCGACCGCCCAGTTGATCGCGATCTCGGCGCCGTTGGAGTTGCTGCTGGCCGGGACCACGTTCGAGGACTGCGACTGGCTCTGCGTCGGAGCAGGGGCCTGGGTGCGTTCCGGTGCAGGTGCTGGCGCCCGGGTGGGCTCAGGGGCTGGTGCCGGTGCAGGGGCCTGGGTGCGTTCCGGTGCAGGTGCTGGCGCCCGGGTGGGCTCTGGCTCTGGCTCCGGCTCGACCTGGGCTGCGAGGTAGTCCACGTGCCAGCGCATCTTGTTCCAGGATGCGTTGCCGTCCGCGTTGGTCAGTGCATCGTTGCTGAGCACTGCCCGGTAGTAGTCCTGAGCTCCTCCGCTGAAGGAGGACTCGAGCTCGGCGCCCTGACGCATCAGCGACTGCATGGTGGTGCTGAGTTCGCCGAATGATGCGATCGCGGGCTCCGGAGCGGGTGCCGGCTGTGGCTCCTCGGAAGGTGCGGCTTCCCCGTCCGCACCTTCCGAGGAAGTCTCTTCTGCGGCCGCTGCAGCTTGTGCGGCGGCGGCCTCTTCAGCTTCAGCTTCAGCCGCTGCAGCCTCGGCAGCTGCGGCTTCAGCGGCGGCTGCCTCCTCAGCGGCAGCTTCTTCGGCGGCGGCAGTCTCGGCGGCCTCGGTCTGCTCGGCCGCTGCAGCTTCGGCTGCCTCGGCCTCAGCAGCCTGTGCTGCTGCCTCTTCAAGTTCCGCTGTCTCTTCGGCTGCGGCTGACTCTTCAGCCTCGGCGGTTGCTGCTTCCTCGGCAGCTGCGGCCTCGGCTGCCTCTTCAGCGGCTTCGTCGGTGATGCGGGCCTGTTCGGCATCCGCCCGCAGCGCGGTGATCCGGTACGTCAGCTGCTCGTGATCGACATCGCCGTTCTCGTCGATGAAGTCACTGTTGCCGAGGATCTGCTCGAAGAAGCTCTGCAGATCGCCTTCCCAGCCTTCGAGCTCCATCAGGTTCTCAAGGAGCCCCTGGAGCGTCTCGCCGACCTGTTCGACGTCATTGCGCGTGGTCTCGGTGGCGCGATCCGCGTTCTCCTCCGCCTCTGCGGCACTGGTGGAGTTCTGGCGAGCCTGCTCCGCGAGGCTCTCGGCCTCGGCGGCCGCCTGCTCGGCGGCGACGGCGTCCAGTTCAGCCTGCTCTTCAAGCTGCGCATCAGTTGCGGCGTCGGCCAGGCTGTCCTCTTCGGTGAGCAGGACCTCTGCGGCGGAGGTCTCAGGCTCCTGATACTCCTCCACGGCGGCGGCCTGGGTCTCTTCAGCGGCGGTGCGCGCTTCATCGGCCTCGGCGGCTGCCTCATCGGCCTCGACCTGGGCCTGGACGGCGGCCTGGTGCTGTTCCTGCATCGAGGTCTCCAGCTCAAGGGCTCGCTGGCTGGCCTGTGAGATCCGGTCAGAGATCTCGTCGATCATCTGGTCGGTGGCCTGGGATGAGTCCCGAGCCGTGGAGATCTCCTTCGCGGAAGGGACCGCGGGGAGTTCAGTCACAGCGACTGAGTTCTTATCATTCTGTTCGACGGCATTGGCGGCCCGGTCGGCCACCAGGTCGGGGAGAGTTGTCCCGACCAGCGCTGTCGTCACGACGGCGGCAGTGACTGCGGCCACCGCAAGATTGCGACGGTATTTCACGGTAGATCCTCACTTAGTCCTCACTGGGGAAGCGCCGCAGCCCGTCTCACGGGGCAAGGTTCGACTCGCGGGTGCCTCAGCTCTTGGACTCACGTGGCCAGGCGGACCTAGGGAAAGACAGTAATAAAACCCTCAATCAAAAAGGTGATCGCCTTGCGGTGATAGCCGTGTGATCCAGAGGCCGAAGCGTAACGATGGGAACGCGATTCGAGCCTTTTGGCGCTACGCCGGCAACGATAGTTGTGGATTTGTCATGTTGGCAACAGGTCGTGTCGTTCCTGTGATCTAGCTGTGAGGTCTACTTCCCTGTCATTCCGGGGATGTAGCGGCATAAAGCATAAGGCTCAACCTTCAAGTAGGTTGAAGGTTGAGCCTCCCCGGCATTGCAATGAGACTGTGCTATTGGCTTTTTCCTCGACGGTTATTGCCGAGAGTCAGCCGCATTCAGCCCCAGCCGAGGCGATGCAGGGTCTCGTCGTCGATGCCGAAGAAGTGGGCCACCTCGTGGATCACGGTGATGGTGACCTGATCGATGACTTCCTCGCGGCTGTGGCACATCTGCAGAATCGACTCCTTATATAAGGTGATGCGATCTGGCATGGACCAGCCCTCTCCGCCGCGCTCGGTCAGCGGGATGCCCTCGTAGAGTCCAAGGAGCACCATCGAGGGGTCTTCCCACGGCTGAGGCTCGTAGCGGTCCTCGACGAAGATCGCCACATTCTCGAGCTGGTCAGCCAGATTCGCGGGAATGCTGTCCAGGGCCTCGGTCGTGGCGGCGTCGAAATCCTCATCGCTCATGGGAAATGCCATGGCCTCATCCTAGGGAAGCAGAACCTGGATGCTGGCCCGGAGGTTCGGATTTGCTCTGCGGGGGTGCTGGACCTAAACTTTTACAGGTTCCCACCAGGGATCGGGCCCCCATCGTCTAGCGGCCTAGGACACCGCCCTTTCACGGCGGCGGCACGGGTTCGAATCCCGTTGGGGGTACTCTGGTGAAACCGAGTCTGCGGTGACAAGTCGCAGGTGGGGGTTCGAGTCTCGCGAAAGTGGGATTTGGCCAGCAGGGGTGAGACTGGTAAAGTTTCTCTCCGTGCCAATCGGCACAAAGTAAGGCCCTGTAGCGCAGTTGGTTAGCGCGCCGCCCTGTCACGGCGGAGGTCGCGGGTTCAAGTCCCGTCAGGGTCGCTTCACTCTCTGTACAGAGAATCTGGTCGGAGAGCGAGTCGTCGCTCAAGTAGGCGAACTATGGCTCTGTAGCTCAGTTGGTAGAGCGTTCGACTGAAAATCGAAAGGTCACCGGATCGACGCCGGTCGGAGCCACCTTTACCCGGCATCGGGTGAGAAAACCCCTGGATATCCGGGGGTTTTCTTGTGTCTGGGGTCGCTTTGCAGGTCTTCGACGCCGGACCCAGCGGTGTCGACGGCCTTGTGTCCACCGAGGTGGAGGACGAGTATAGGAACCAGGACCACATAGCGGAGCTGGGATCGGCTCGACCTCCGCGAGATTCCCCGCCCACCCGTGATCGGCGGACTTCACTCTCGCTGCTGAGTCGTCCCCTGACGGAAGGACCAACTCAGTGAAGATCTCGACCACCGAGGACACCTGCGTGGCGGCCGGACAGTGTGTGCTCTCAGCCCAGAACGTGTTTGCACAACGTGCCGAGGACGGCAAGGTGCAGCTGCTCGATGACGATCCTCCGGCAGCCGAGCACGAGCTGGTCCGGGAAGCTGCGGACTTCTGTCCATCGGCGTCCGTCCACATAGACGAGTAGAGCCCTGAGCCTTGCGGGACTGGTGGCGCGCGCCTCTGAGACGCTCCCTCGCAGGCAAGACGCGGCAGCAGGCCTTGGACTCTAGGCGGCTATGGCTCCGTTCGATACGCTTCGCCCATAGCTCAAGCAGTCGGGCTCTTGTTTCTCAGACAAGGGTGTCCCATGGAGCACATTTCTCGAGTAGTCATCAGCACCGCCGGCCTGTCTGGGCCGATCACCGTCGAGGTGCTGGGCTGCCTGACCTTGGAGAGTTTCGCGGCAGCCTCGGCAGTCTTCGACCAATGGTCGGGCATACCGTCGTCTCCTGATCTCATCGTCGACCTGCGGGCGACAGCGCATATCGAGCCCGTCGGGCTGGCGGCTCTGGAGATGTATTTCGTTCGATACCGGGCTCCCAAAGGCCTGCCGGATATCACACTGGTGACCCCGCCTTTTCCCAGGCCCTGCGTCCTGGATGAGCTTGCATCCATAGATCCTCGTGACCCGCACGCGGACTCCGACTCCCGCGAGGAATCGCGATCTGACACCACCTACGAACGGCGTCCCTTCCTTCGCTGGCGCCCACCCACGGGTGCGCCCCCGGACCGAGGCAAGAGCCTCCATCCCGCCTGAAAGAACGACAAGCTCCCGTTCCCAGGACGTGTCCGCGCACGGGACTCCATGCGGAGACGGTCACGCCCTCCGGAGTCGGGGATGCATGGATTCATGCCGGTGCTGCCTGTGACGGGTGCCATCGGGGCCGCCAGAAGGAGATGATGATGACAACGGAAACACCGCGTGATGAACCTTCGCTGGTCTTCGCCCGCGTCAACGGCATGCTGCTCAGTGAGGAGACCGTAGAAGACGTGGTGGGGCTTCTGGCTCGAGCGGCCAAGAACATAGTTCCCAGAGCCATCGGTGCAGGGGTGTCGGTGATAAGCAGCGCCGGTCGGAGAGTGAGTGCCGGCAGCACCGACTCGGTGGTGCGCGAGGCCGATGATCTCCAATACTCCACCGGGGAGGGCCCGTGCCTGAGTGCCTGGGCATCGCAAGTCACCGTCAACGTCAATGACGTTCGGTCAGATCGACGGTGGCCGGACTGGTCCGCCGCCGTCGTCGGGCTGCCGGTCCGGTCTGTGCTGAGCACACCTCTGGAGCACCGGGCGACCATTGTTGGTGCGATGAAGGTGTACTCCTCCGCGGAACAGGCTTTCACCTTGGAGAGCGCACGGCTGCTGACCATGTTCGCCGGGCCGGCTGCCGCGCTGCTGGCGCAGCTGCAGACGAGCGACTTCCCGGTGAGACGTGGTGGATCGATCACCGATGCGATGCGCCAGCGCGACATGATCAATATCGCCAAAGGCATCTTGATGAACCAGCGCGGGATCGACAAGAACGCCGCCGCCTCCTCGCTGATCCAGGTGGCCCGTTCGGAGGGCGTCACGGTGCGAGAGACTGCTGAACGAATCATCGCCGCCGGTCGGCCGCAGGACGACAGCGGGAACCGCAGCACCAGCAACACCTGAGGCCCCAGCTAGAAACGGCGACGAGCCTCCAGTCGAGCGGGGGTCTCGGCGTCGCTGCCGGACGCGGTGCTTCGGCGTCGCACTCCTGCCGGCGCGCCGGCGTCCTCCGCATCCTGGGCGGGATCTCGAAGCGCCGTTCGCAGGGCTCTGAGCCCGTAGTACATCCGTGTCCGCAGTGTGGCGACCGGGACTCCGGTGCGATCCGAAAGCTCCCCATACCCGAGGCCGTCGAGCTGCACCGCGGCGATGACCTCCCGGTGCTCGGGGGTGAGGCTGGCTAGAGACTCGTAGAGCGTGACCCGTTCCACGATCACCAGGTCCTCCGTGACCGGGGTGCTCACCTGCTGGATCTTCTCCGAGTCGGAGGGCACCGGACGCCGAGCTCGAGCCCGCAGCGCGTCGACCACGAGGTTTCGCTCGATCGCGAAGAGCCATGTCCGGGCTGAACCTCGGGAGCTGCTGGAGCGCGTCCTGTTCCGCCAGGCCCGGATGAAGGCCTCGTGGACGCAGTCCTGTGCCTCCGCCCGGTCGTCCAATGCGTTGAGCGCGTACGCGAAGAGGGCTGCTCCGTGCGCGGCGTAGGACTCCGCGACATTGAAGGTCGTCTCCTCGTTGAAGCTCCGATCAGCGGCGGGGTGAACAGCCATGATGAGGGCCATTACCCGAGCCGGGGTGAGTCCGGTCGAACGGCCAGCCGGTTCTCGATCTGGGTCACCTCGGAGCAGACCCAGGTCGCCAGGCCTGCCTGCTTCTTCTCCTCCAGAGTCGCGACATGGCCGGTGAGGATGGCTGTGTGCTCCACGATGGTGACCGACACATGGCTCGCGTCCAGGCGGGGGTTGCGCAGCATGGCGTACTCCAGCCGTTGTCCGGCGGTCTCCACATGCCTGCATCTGCTCAGGGTGATCCGGTTGTCCAGCGAGCTCACCCCACGCAGGTCTTCGACTGCCTGCTGGGCGGCTCTGCGTTGGAAGTCCCAGTCCACCTCACCGGTCAGGGTGATATGACGATTGCGCACCTGAGACTTGACCGCGCTGGGGACGGCTGGCGCCCAGGTCAAGGCTCGTTCCACGACTCTGCGGATATCGCCATCGGTGGCACCTCGGGAAGCGGCCGGGTCCACCACCACGTTGATGATCGCTGAGCTCACTCCCCGCACCCGCCGCATGGCGTGCCCGACGGCGGTGAGCGCGGAATAGGACCCGACAGCACCTGAGACAGTGACCGCTGAGCTCGCGGCCCAGACGGTCAGTCTGGAGGCGTCGAGCTCGGGGGTTCTTTCCAGCTCCAGAGCCGCAGCAGTCTGGAGGACGAGGTTGGGGGAGGTCCTTCTCGAGGATGCGATCTGCATGGACGAAGTCCTCTGGTCTCTGCCCACCGGGTTGCGGGTCTGATCCCACGGTCGTCTCAGCTGTCGGCATCCTGTAGGGCCTTAGGTCCTATCGTCGTTCCCGTGGGCAGCTCAGTGCTCGGCTTCTCGGCTGGGTGGGGGAGTCTCCGTGGTCATCATTGCGCCATAGACGGCCACCTGAGTGCGGCGGTCCATTCCGAGTTTCGCCAGCAGCCCGGAGACGTAGTTCTTCACGGTCTTCTCCCGGAGGTCCAACCGCGCTCCGATCTGCCGGTTGGTGAGCCCTTCAGTGATGAGCCTCAGCACCTGTGTCTCACGCAGTGTGAGCTCGAGATGCGCCGAGTCTGTGGACTGCTCCTGCGACTGTGCCGCCTTGGCGCTGAGCGAGGAGTGGACCCTGTGGGCAAGATCGCGAGTGACCAGGTTCTCACCCTCGGAGACCCGGAGGATGGACTCAATCAGATGTCGTCCACGGATGTTCTTGAGCACATATCCCGAGGCGCCGGCGACGACGGCGGCGACGCTCGCGGCGTCGTCGTCATAGGCCGTGAGGATCAGGCAGGCGGTCTCGGGGTGGTTCGAACAGATGTGGCGACACAGTTCGATGCCGTTGCCGTCCGGAAGCTGCACGTCCAGCACGACGATGTCCGGCCGCGTCACCGCGATCCGGACAAGCGCACCTCGGACCGTGTCCGATTCTCCGACGACTTCCATGCCTGGTTCTGCGTCGATGAGCGCAGCGATGCCACATCGCACGACCTCGTGGTCATCGACGAGGAAGAGCCTGATCATGGGAGCTCCGGAGCGTCCACAGGGACCCGCCACAGTGCCCGCGTGCCCCCTGAGCTGCGCGCGGACACGGTGAAGTCCCCACCGTGGCCCCGAGCTCTGGCGCTGAGGTTCTCGATTCCGCTGCGTCGGGACGAGTCGGGGGAGAGCCCGATGCCGTCGTCGTCGACCTTGAGCTCCACGGTGTGGGAGTTTGCGGTGATCGCCACTTCCACCGTTCTCGCGTCGGCGTGCCGTACCACGTTGCTGAGCGTCTCGCGGAGCACCGCGGCCATGTCGTCGGCCAGCGGGCCGACGATGATGAGATCGATGGGCCCGGTGAAGGTGACCTGAGCGGGCGTGGGCAGAGTGCCGGAGAGCTCCGCGAGGATCCGCAGCAGCCGGTGACGGGTGGCTTCGGCACCGGTGCGCGTCTGGAGGGTAAAGATGGCGGTCCGGATGTCAGCGATCGCCGCATCGATCTGAGTCACGTGCGTTTCGATGCTGTCGGTGAGCTGCGGATGTGGCGACGCGAGGGCCTCCAGCCCCAGTCCTGTGCCGAAGAGTCGCTGGATGACATGGTCGTGGAGATCCTGGGCGATGCGTGCGCGGTCCTCGACGATCTCCAGCCGTTGCTTGTCAGCCCGGGCCCAGGCCAGGGCGACTGCCAGACCGGCCTGGGCTGCGAACTCCGAGAGCAGCGCGAGGTCGTCCTGGGTGAAAGGCGATTCATCCGCCGATCGGGTCGCGCACAGCGCCGCCACGCGGTCGCCGTCGACGACGAGCGGCACAGCGACCATGGACGCGCTGGGAATGTCATCGGCGAAGGGAACCGGCTCCTCTCCCCCCTCCGTTGTGATTCCGGGCTCCCCGTCCATGGCGCGGGAGAGCACGCAGTCCATCCAGGGGACCGAGGAGCCTTCGATCCGGGCGGCACGGACTCCACGAGCCGTGTCGACATAGAGCTCGCTGCCGACCGCTTCGGAGACCACCACACTGACCAGCTGCGCCCCGGTGAGTGAGACGAGGCTCTCCGCAAGGACGCCGAACACCTCGGTGCTCCCGACGTTCAACAACTTTCCCGCGACGTCGCCCAGCGCTGCGCTGAGCTCCTGAGACCGGCGAGAGCTCTCGTAGAGGCGCGCATTATCGATCGCAGTCGCTGCGGTCGCAGCCAGAGCTTTGATCAGCGCCTCGTCGTGCGCGGTGAACGCCTTCTTGGAGGGGTTGGTGACGTAGAGGGCGCCGTAGACACTTCCCCGGATGGTGATGGGGACCCCGAGAAAGGCCTGTATCGCGGGGTGTCCCAGAGGTGGGCCCACAGAGCGCGGATCGTCCGCCAGGTTGCGCAGCCGGATGGGGGCGCCGCCGCTGAGGACCGCGCCGAGAACGCCGAGACCGCGAGGGGGGTGGCCCATCTGCTCGACGAGCTCTGGGGGCATTCCCACGTGGATGAATCGCTCCATCTCTCCCTTGTCATCGACGACCCCGAGAGCGCCGAAATGCGCGTCCACCAGGGTGCGGGCAGCTTCGGCCAGGTTGAAGAGAACCTGGTCGACGTCCAGTTCCCCGGTCACGAGCTGGCTGGCCTGGAGCAGGTTGAGCAGTCCATGGTCAGCGGTCAGAAAGTGATTGCTCCGCGCCATCTCCGCCCGGCTCGGCGTGTGCGCGTCGGACGCATAGAGGTCACGGAAGTCTGAACTTGGAGTCACCGGCTCTGCCCTCGAGGGTCTATACACCTCAGCATAGGTGCGCTGCCACTCAGAGGGCAGTCTTGATCTCCGAGCTCTCCGAGCTCTCCGAGCTCTCCGAGCTCTCCGAGCTCTCCGGTGAACTCTGCCGAGCCGAACCTCGTAAGCGGCCAGCGCCGGCGTCGTCGTCGTGCCTGATTCGGGGGCAGGCCCCAGACCTCATGTGGCCTGCCCCCGAAGCGGCTCAGTTCTTGATGTAGCCGTTGGGGTTGAGCACGAACTTCTTCGCCGCGCCCTTGTCGAATTCTGCGTAGGCCGCCGGGGCGTCTTCAAGCGCAATCGCAGTGGCGCTGACCGCCTTGGCGATCTGGACCTTGTCGTGGAGGATCGCCTGCATGAGGTGGCGGTTGTACTTCATGACCGGGCACTGACCGGTGGTGAAGGACAAGGATTTCGCCCAGCCCAGACCGAGACGGATGGAGAGCGAGCCGACCTGGGCCGCCTCGTCCACCCCGCCCGGGTCGCCGGTGACGTAGAGGCCAGGAATGCCGAGTGCGCCACCGGCCTCGGTGAGGTCCATCAGCGAGTTCAGAACGGTGGCCGGGGCCTCCTTCGCTGAATCAGCGCCGTGCCCACGTGCCTCGAAACCGACCGCGTCGACGCCGCACTCGACCTCTGGCACCCCAAGGATCTGTTCGATCTGGTCGCGTGGGTCGCCCTTGGAGACGTCGACGGTTTCACATCCGAAGGATCGGGCCTGCGCCAGTCGCTCTTCGTTGAGGTCACCGACGATCACCGCACCGGCGCCCAGCAGCTGTGCACCTACAGCGGCGGCGAGCCCGACCGGGCCGGCGCCGGCGATGTATACCGTGGATCCGGGTCCGACGCCGGCGGAGTATGCACCGTGGAACCCGGTCGGAAAGATGTCAGAGAGCATGGTCAGATCGAGGATCTTCTCCAGCGCCTGGTCCCGGTCTGGAAACTTGAGCAGGTTCCAGTCGGCATAGGGCGTCAGCACGTACTCGGCCTGCCCGCCGACCCAGCCGCCCATGTCGACGTATCCATAGGCGCTGCCAGGGCGATCCGGGTTCACGTTGAGACAGATCCCGGTCTTGCGCTCCTTGCAGTTGCGACACCGTCCACAGGAGATGTTGAACGGCACGGAGACGATGTCGCCGACCTTGATGAATTCCACATCGGGGCCCACTTCCACCACCTCCCCGGTGATCTCGTGTCCGAGGACGAGGCCGGCAGGCGCAGTGGTCCGGCCTCGCACCATGTGCTGGTCCGAGCCGCAGATGTTCGTGGCGACGGTCCGGAGAATGGCCCCGTGCGGCACTTTGCGACCGATGTTGGCCGGGTTGACGCCGGGTCCGTCCTTGAGCTCGAACTCGGGATACGGGGTGTCCACGACCTCGACCACACCTGGGCTCTTGTACGCGATTGCACTGTTTGTAGACATTGTTATCCTCTCGTGGGATCGTGACGAGCGATTTCCGTCACATGGATAAAGTCTCTAGCTGGCCGTGGGTCTTCTCAATGACCCGTGAGACCGGGCAGAGCTCTACCTTTAGGTAGGTCGGGTCAGTAGAATTTGAAATATGGCTCGCGTCACAGGTCTCGACGGTCTCCTCCCCGAGCTCTTCGACCTGCTTGCCTCGCCGCTCGGCTTGATCGTTCGCGGACTCACTGAACTGCTGAACCCACTGGTCACACATTCCGCACTGGTCATGCTCACCGCAGATGCCAGCGGCGGTCGCATCCAATGCACCGGCGACCCTGCCGTCCAACGTGGCGTGCGCGGACTGGATGTCGACCAGCTGCGAAGAGGGGCCGGCGGCGTCGAGGGCGTTCATCGGACAACGCTGCGCGTCGGGGAAGCGCAGCGTCCGGCGCTTCAGGTCCTGGCACGCAACGGCGCCCTCCTGGTGATCACCGATCCAGGCCCGGTCGCGACATCTGCGCCGCTGCTGGACATCTGGAACATCGTCTCGCTGCACCTGCAGGAGCGCGCAGATGAAGCCGCACCGGAGTATCTCCGCCATGCACGCTCGACGGCGGGAGTGCGGCTGCGGGCGCTGAGCGAGATCCAGGACGAGTACTCGGCAACGTTGGACAGCATCCTCGCTCCGCTCCGGTCGGGGCAGCTTTCTGATTCGGCGGCGCGAGACTCTGCCCTTGCCAGATCCGCTGCAGGGCTGACTCGACTCAACGGGATGACTGAACAGGCGCGCGTCGTGGCCGAGGAGTCCGTCAACATGTCCTTCGCGCGGCTCAAGGAGGAGCTCTGGTCCGCCACGCGTCACTGGCACGTCGACCTGGAGTTCATCGACCCGCTGGAGGGGGACCACCTGGTTCCCGATGATGTCGCTCGGGGAGCCCGGGCCGTGGTCACCCGGGTCATCCTCAGCCGCATGGAGAGTTCCGAGGTCAGCCGGGTCCGCGTGCAGTGGGACTGCGACGGGAGTGATCTGGTGGTCAGGATCCGGGACGACGGCGATGGCGGCACGCTCGACGCCGATGCGCTGCGGCAGATCGCGGGGCAGCGCGTCCAGGCGCTCAGAGGTCAGCTCTCGGTGAGTTCGACAGCTGGCTGGGGGGCCGAGCTCTCGGCCGTCCTGCCGCTGGACCCGCCCCCGGCGGGACCGTCCACTGCCGCGATCGCCGGTCTGCGACCGCGGGAGGTGCAGGTGGCGACCCTTCTGGCCGCGGGCAGCAGGAACCGTGCCATTGCCGAGGAACTGGGCATCAGCGAGAACACGGTCAAGTTCCACATCTCACGCATACTGCAGACCCTGCAGGCCGGCTCTCGTGCGGAGGCCATCGCCGCGCTCCTGACGGAACAGCAGGCCTGAGAGTACAAGAACCGGCTCATCCCCTTCGGATGAACGGCAGTGTCGACCTGCCCACTCTCGTCCAGACTTGTCCCAACCCCGGATCACTATTGGCGGATACAGGTTCCGACACGGGACTCCACGTCCCGTCGATCAAGGAGGTAGGAAAGAGATGGTTGAGCACAGAAGGATCGCAGCGGCGGTCTTCGTGATCCTGCTGGGGACAGCTGCATCGGCGGGATGTGCCAGCGAGACCCCCGAAGAGAACACTGACGCCGCATGCTCCTCCGTCGAGGAGCTGGGATCGGCGGTGGAGGAGGCCCAGATCGAACTGGACGAGGATTCCACGGTCGAGGAGGTGCGCGCCCAGAGGGACAACCTGGAGGAGAAGGTCCAAGCCGCCCTCGAAGACCTCGGTGACGTCCAGCAGGACCGCGTCGATGAGCTCGATGAGGCCTATCAGCAGCTGACTTCATCGGTGGAGAACCTGGAGGACGACGCAACGGTCACGGAAGCAGTCCAATCCATCCAAGAGGAGGTCGCCGCGATCGGCGATGCCCGGGGTGGCGTCTGGGAGGAACTGTCCTGCGAGGACCCGGCCGAATAGGCCTTGGTGTTGAGGTCGCCTGTCATTCTGAGGCGACCGGATCCTCCCTCAGCGCCTCATCGAGGATCCGCGCCTGGCGCAGCGAGAAGTGATCCTCTCCCTCCGGAAACTCGGCACGCACCTGCATGAAGCCCTGTTCGCGATACCAGCTGGAGCCCTCCTGGGCTGCGGTCAACGCGTCGAAGGGCGCGTAGGGCACCGAGCCGTTATCCAAGGTGCCGGTCACCCAGATCAGGTCCAGGAACTCGAGCTGTTCCGAGCTGGGTTCCTCGACCAGGGCCTGCGGGGCACCTCCGCCGCCGAGCATGAGGGCGCCGCCGGTCACGGACTGCGGGTTCCGAGGGAGCACGCCATAGGAGATCATCTCGGCGCCCCCCGAGTACCCCATCCACCACACGTCCTCAGGGCCGAGACCATAGGGTGCCAGCACACGTTCGTCCAGCAGGTCCTGCAGCCATGGGAGGTTGGTCGAGATGTCCTCCCACCAGGTGAGCTCGCCCTCCACATCCGGGGTGAGCGGGGCCAGCAGCACCATGTTGCGTGACGCAGCGACCGCCGCGAGGCAGTTGAGCAGGCCGTCGGGATCGTCGTACTCGGCTCCGCCGTCACCGTGGAGCCTGACCACCACACCGACCGGCTCGTTGAAGTCCACTCCCCGGGTGAACAGGTGATACTCACTGGACGCGGATTCCGAGGTGAACCCCTGATTCAGCTGCACCGAGTCCTGCCCGCCCTCGGTCGCACCTCCGGTGCCGGTCACCGGATCGGGGTCTGCCCGAGGATCTGGTCGGTCGATCCCGTGCATCTCACATCGCGCAGGCGAGTCCGCGGCAGCCTCGGTGTTCTCGTCCTCTCCCAGGAGGAGGGCCAGGACGAAGAACACCAGGAAGGCCGCGAGCACAGCAGCCACCAGCCCGGAGAGCAGGGCCCAACGTCTGGTCATAGTTGGATTCCTTGCTGTTGCGTCCGACGTCGGCCTGCAGGGCGTGGCGGAGGCCCTGGCCGGCGGATGGGAGGAGACTCGTGCCTGCGCGCGAGCGGCTTCTGTGAGAAGTGTAAGAGATGCGGGGCAGCAGCGGAATCATGATTCATCAGGAGTGCGGCGCCCACGGATGAACCCGCCGCTCAGGGCAGGCGGGGAGCAATGGGTCGAACAGCCAACCCTGCAGCACTGACCTCGTCTGTGGTCCAGACACCAGCTCGGCGTGATCGAGGAAGTCGCCGGTCGACGCAGTGCCGTGACGGTGCTTGGCGGTCCAAGATCGCAGAAGTCCGAAGAACTGGTCCTCGCCCAGGAAGATCCGCAGAGCATGCAGTGTGAGGGCGCCGCGCAGATAGATGCGTTCATCGAACATATGCGCTGCACCAGGGTCGACCAGCAGGATGTTCTGCGGAAGCGAGACCAGCCGATCATGTGCCGCGCGGGCGCGGGTGTCGGCGTCGAGCTGGTCAGACGCCTCCGACCAGAGCCACTCCGCATACGTGGCAAAGCCTTCGTTGAGCCAGATGTCAGACCATCGGCGCGGGGTCACGGAGTTGCCGAACCACTGGTGGGCGAGTTCGTGGGCGGCCAGCCGCTCCGATGTCCAGTCCGCACCGAGATGGTTCGAACCCAGAATCGACAACGGCTGAGATTCCAGAGGCATCTCCAGGGGGTCGTCGGTCACCACGACCTCGTAGGAGTCGAACGGGTACTCCCCGAAGTCCCGCTCGAAGACCGCCATCATGGAGTGCTGCTTGGCCAGGACATCCTGGCCCTGCCGCCACAGATGGTCCCCACAGGCCAGGAGCAGCGGGACCCGCGCCGGCACGTGCTGCGCGTTCGTGATCGGACCGCGTCGGTATTGTCCGATCTGCACCGTGGCGAGGTAGGTCGCCAGCGGCGCCCTGGATTCCCAGGTCCAGGCCCGCCGGTCGCCGTCCTGGGTCACGTGGAGAAGCTCGCCGTTGCTGATCGCGGTGTAGTCCGAGTCGACCAGGATGGTGCAGTTCAAGGTCGCCTTGTGTCCGGGGTGGTCGTTGCATGGAAACCAGGTGGCAGCTCCGTTCGGCTGTCCGGCCACCAGCACGCCGTCGGTGAGCTCTTCCCATCCGACGTCGCCCCAGGGGCCCTTCTGCGGTCGGGGTTTCCCCCGGTAGTCCACGACAATGGTGATCGCCTGATCGGCGGCGAGGTCTGCGGGCAGCACCAGCTTGGTGCGAGTCTGTCTGAACCTGACCGCGGCGTCGTTGAGCTGCACCCCGCTGACCTTGAGTCCGCGCAGATCGAGTTCGATGGCGGAGGTCTCCGCGAGCACGCGCCCGTGGAGCACCGCGCGGGCGTTCAGTCGGTTCGGTTGGATCTCATAGTCCAGATGCAGGTCGTAGTGGTCGATCTGGAGCTCCGCCGACCCGGAGGTCGGGGTATAGGAGTCGGGCTGGATCATCAGCGAGACACGCATCCTTTGCGAAGATCGTCAGAGTTCAGTGCACAGCACCCGCAGGCGGCAAAACGATGTGAAGATGAGCTCACGCATTCCTGGTCGGTCGTCAACCAGGACCGAGCTTTCAGGAGGTGGACCGGTGGACTGGGCCTATAGACGCACCAACGACGCGGACTCGATCGTGAGCGCCCTGGTGGCCGACGCCTATGGGGTCGACCCGGCACGTGTGGAGCTGGTCCAGCGCCGCGGAGCACCGGAGGCGCGGATCGAGGGCAGGCGGGTGGAACTCTCAAGGTCGCGCTCCCATGGTTTCGTCGCGGCGGCGTGCGCCGGGCCGGGGGAGCAGCTCTCGCTGGGGATCGACATCGAGGCGGTCCAGCCGTTCCTGGATTCGACGACGGAGCCGGCCCTTTTTGCCGAAGTCATCCTGGCGCCTCAGGAGCTGGAGTGGTTCCGCGCGACGACGGGGGCGGCCGAGGTCGACAGACTCAATCGGCTCCTGCGGACCTGGGTCCGGAAAGAGGCGGTGCTCAAGTCGCTGCACACGGGTTTCGATGTCGGCCGCGGAGGCCTGGCGCCCGCGGACGTGGTGCTCAATGAGCCATGGGAAGCGCCCCTGTGTCTCAGCCACACGCGGGTCACCGTGACCGACCTGCCCAGCCGAGACGACGCGGGCACCGATGGATCCGTGATGATGGCCCTTGCGCAGAACGCCGGGCCGCTCGTTCTCCCGCGACGATGAGCCGACGAGACGGCGGTGGCTCTGAGTCGACGACGCGGTCCGCCGAGCTACTCGCCGTGTGTCCCGGGTCCGGTGGAACCTTCGGGCGTCTGGGCGCCGTCGATCTTGCTCCGCCAACGTTCTTTCACGTCCTCGGGCAGGTCCTCCCATGGCTCAGCCTCCGACATCATGAGACCGGCGAGCAGCTTCCTGCGTTCGTTGTACAGGGCCTGGGCCGCTTCGTCCCGGATACTGCGCACTTACCCCTCCAGCACCGTGGAAAAAAACGTAGGAAGGCGTGCACATATGGCGACGCCTGGTTCTCGGTGCAAGTGTAGTGGACCGAAAACTACAGGCTTGACTATGGTGCTATCTCGGTGTTCCTCCTCGTAGGCGCTCCTCCACCCGGTTGTGGACGGTGCGGGAGACCGCGGTGATCCCACGCTCCAACGGGCCGGCACCCCTGAAATGCAGCCAGACCATCGCGAACAGGATCGCCGCAGAGGCCTGGAAGGCGAAGGACGCCCATGGTGCCTCCGCGAGGAACCCGGAGGCCAGGAGGAGCAGGTGCACGGTGTACAGCGTCAGGGTCATGCTGCCGATGGCTGCAAGAGGTGCCAGGAACCTGCCGGCCACCCGTGCGAGAAGCAGCATGGCTCCAAGGACCGCGACGGCGGTGCCCAGTGCGTTGAGGACCTCGAACGGAGTCGAGGTATACGGAGCCAGGACGGTCTGCCACCACCACGTCGTCGTCGGAAGGTCCGGAGGTGGCCCCCAGGTGAGGAAGTCGTGGATGACCACAGGCGACCAGGGTGTCGCCACGTGCAGCTGGTGGTGACCACCGAGCGGACCCTGCAGCAGCGCGGAGCTCAACCAGGCGGCGACGGCGACCACCGTGCCGGTGATGAGCAGCCGGATGGCGGTGGACGTCGCTCGCAGGTCGAGACGTCCGATGGCAAGGCCTGCACACACGTAGGCCATCCACGGGATCACCGGGAAGCTGCCCGTGAACAGGACGACGCTGGCCGACGCGATCGGGTCGGTGACCACGGTCGTGAAGCTGGGGTCGTAGCCGTCGAGGTCCGGCAGTGCGTCGCCGACCAGATGGATCAGGACGGGGCCCAGCGCTGCGATGCCGACGGCCAGCGCCACCAGCGCCCTGACTGGGAGCCGAAGCAGTGGGATCGCCAGCAGGAACATCGCACCGTAGTACACCAGGATGATCGCAGCCGGCGGGTCGACTGAGGCGACCAGGAGTCCGATCAGCGCGATCAGTGCCGCTCGGGCGGCCAGCGCAGCCTTGGAGGCGGTCAACGCGTGGCCGCTGGGCGGACGAGCTCCACCGGTCATGAATGCCAGCGCGACTCCAGCGAGCAGGGCGAAGAGCGCTGCCGATACACCGGAGAACATCGTCCAGACGAAGGTCGGTTCGCCGTCGTCGGTCCAGGACGGCAGGATGTGGATCGCCATCATGCTCAGCAGCGCGAGCCCGCGGGCAGCATCGACTCCGATCAGACGGCGTCTGCGCTTCTGCTGGATCGCGGATGCGTGAGGCGCCGTGGTGGCGGAGTCGCCTTTCAGGGTGTCCTTCATGGCAGACGCTGGCTGAGGACGGGCTGCGATTCGGCGGACTTCGACACTGTGACGGCCTGTGCCGCGGCGGGTCGACTGGGGGCGTGGCGGTTCGGCCTGGGTCGCCGCGGAACAGGCAGATCCGGGATCCCGGAGGTGGCCAGGTCCTGGGCCAGCTGCTGCCGCTGCGAGTCGTCGAGCTCGATCAGCGGCATCCGGACCGGACCGCCGGGCAGCCCTCGCATCGCCAGGGCGGCCTTGACCGAGGCGGCCGCTGGTGCGCGGAACATCCCCTCATAGACGGCGACCAGCTGACGGTGGACCGCGGCCGCCTGGACCGCTCTTCCCTGTTGATGACAGCGCTGCATCTGGCGCAGCAGATCGGCGGCGACGTGTCCGATGACGGAGACGAGGCCCACGGCGCCGATCGAGAGCAGCGGCAGGTTCAGCACGTCCTCTCCTGAGTAGTAGTGCAGATCGGTGTGCTGCATGACCCAGGAGCTGGAGGCGAGGTCGCCCTTGGCGTCCTTCACCGCGACGATCTGCGGGTGCTCCGCGGCGGCGACCAGAGTCTCCCGGCGGATCTCCACCCCGGTGCGCCGAGGGATGTCATAGAGCATGACGGGCAGCGAGGTGCTGTCCGCGATGGCGGTGAAATGCCGCAGCATACCGGCCTGACTGGGACGCGAATAGTAGGGTGCGACCACCATGAGTCCAGCGGCCCCGGCCCCGGCCGCGGCCTGTGCCAGCTCGATGCTGTGCTGCGTGCTGCCTGAGCCGACGCCGGCGATCACGCAGACGCGTCCTCCGACAGCGGCGGATACCGTCCTGACCATGGCGGTCTTCTCGGCATCGGTGGTGCTTATCGATTCGCCCGTGGTGCCGTTGACCACGAGTCCGTCGTTCCAGCCGTCTCGGGTGAGCCAGCGAGCGAGGTCCCTGGCTCCTTCCAAGTCCAGCTGTGCCGACTCATCGAACGGAGTGACCATCGCCGTCATGAGGGTGCCGAACTGGGGAGCGCGGAACCTGAGATCGGGTGCCGAATCCATGGTGCGTCCTCCTTTCAACGGGTTGTTCCGGTGGGTGCGAAGGAATCTCGCGATCCGACTGTGCCGACGGCGCGGCGAATCGGGTTCCCGTTCCAGGTGGTCGACTCCGGGATGCTCTCCGAACGCATGACCAGGGAGCCGGCGCCGACGCTCGCGTGTGCACCCAGCGAGCTGCCGGGGAGCACGATGCTATTCGGCCCGAGCGAGGAGCCTTCCTCGAAGTGGACCCGGTCCAGTCGCATGATCCGGTCGTGGAAGAGGTGGGTCTGCAGGACGGTGCCGCGGTTGACCGAGGAGCCCCTGTCGAGCTGGATCAGGTCGAACTCCGGCAGCCACCAGGTCTCACACCAGACGCCTCGACCGATGCGTGCTCCCATGCCGCGCAGCCACAGGTTCAGCAGCGGGGTGCCCAGGCTCATCCGGATCAGACCTGGGACGGCGAGAGCTTCGGAGAAGCAGTCGGCCAGCTCATTGCGCCAGACGAAGGAGCTCCACAGCGGCTTCTCGGTTGCTGTGAACCTGCCCACGAGCAGCCATTTGGCGGTCATCGCGATGAGTGCGGCCAGGATCCCGCTGGCCAGCAGCACGGGCCCGGAGAGCATCACAGCGACCCCGAATCCGTAGCTGGTGTACACCGTGGCGAGCACCCAGACCGTGGTCAGCGCCAGCCATGCGGTGATGAACATCGGTGCTATCCGGCACAGCTCGACCACCGCGCGGGCAGCCTTGAGCCTGCGCGGTGGATCGAAGGTCAGCGAGGTGTCGACCTTCTCTGCGGCCCGAGGGAGTTCGATCGGCGGGTTGCCCAGCCACAGGGAGTTCGGCGGCATGTCCTTCGGCGCCGAGGACAGCACGGCGACCAGCGAGTTCGATGGCATCCGCTGGTTCGGACCGAGGATGGCCGAATTCCCGAGGAAGGCCTTCTTCCCGACGCTGCCGCTTTCGAGCTTCAGCCAGCCGCGCCGAACGTACTTGGAGGAGGCCAGGGAGTGATCTGCCAGGAAGGACTTGTCACCGACGCTGGTCAGATGCGGGATCGCCTCGACGGTGGCGGCTTCAACGTCCTTGCCCACATGGGCACCGAGCAGGCGAAGCCAGACCGGGGTGAGCATGCTGCTGTACAGCGGATACATGGTGATCAGCGACTTCGACATCAGCCGTCCTGACATCCAGGCGGCCCACGCGGGGACGCTGTGGACCGAGTGGGTGCCGCGAGGCATCAGCCGCCCCATCAGCCGGACGGATCCAGCAAGCAGGACGAGGTACATGACCACCGAGATGATGATGAACACCGGGGTCCACGCCGCGAGCGTCCACAGCGCGGGGACCAGTGCTTCATAGTCTGAGATCAGGTAGAGCATCAGGGCGGCTCCGGGCAGCGACGCCACCAGCCCCAGCAGTCCAAGCAGGCCGAGCCCGATCGGGTACAGCAGGTCGACGCCGCGTGTGCGGTGCTCCTTGGCCTCCTCGGTGTCGGGCCAGTCCTGCCCCGAGGCGCCGATGCGCTCCAGCGGGGAACCTGCCCAGTGTTCGTTCGAGGGGACGATGTCGTTGACCACACTTGCGGGGGCGATCTCGGCGTTGTCCCCGACGACGGCCCCGCCGAGCAGGGTCGACCTGGTGCCCACGCGGGCGTTCTGACCGATCCGGACGACGCCGATGTGAAGCTCGTCGCCCTCCAACCAGTGACCGGCGAGGTCGACGTCATGCTCGATGGATGCACCCGACTCGATCGCGGCGAAGCCGGTGACCGGCGGAAGGGCATCCAGGTGCACGTCCTTGCCGACACCTGCGCCCATTGCGCGGGCAAGCGTCGGTGCGAAGGGAGTCCCCATCAGTGCGTCCAACTGGCAGAAGGTCATGATCCGTTCGGCAGCCCAGAGCCGCACGTGGACCAACCCGCCGCGGGGGTAGATGCCCGGGCTGACCCCGTGGAGCAGCAGTCGTGCAGACCCGACGGCGGCGAGCGCTCTGGCGGGCAAGCTGAACAGGACCAGCCAGGCGACCAGGGTCGGCACCAGGGGCGGGTTCGGCACCCACGGAGTTTCACCGATCTGGAACAGCACCAGGCAGACGATGGCGATGCCGGTCACGTAGCGCAGTCCGATGATGCCGTAGAGACCTGCGATGAGCGGCATCTGCAGGAGGCCGGTCCACCGTGGTGTGGGACGAGTCGTCCGTGCCACGGAGGTGCCCGGATCCAGCTGCCGCAGGTGTGAGGACATCGCAGAGAGCGTGGGATGGGCGTAGAGGTCAGCGATCGAGACGTCTGGGTAGCGCTTGCGCAGCGTCGAGACGAGCTGCGCCGCGGTCAGGCTTGAACCGCCCAGTGCGAAGAAGTCGCTGTCCGCGGTCATCGGCACCGGCCCCAGCAGGCCCGTCCATTTCTCGGCGAGCCAGACGAAGTCCGTGTGCAGCGCCGTGGCTGCTGCCGCGGCGCTCGGATCGGCCGGGAGCGGCCAGGGAAGTGCCTTGCGATCGACCTTGCCTGAGGTCTTCACCGGAAGCTCGTCGATCACTGCCAGGGCGGGTACAAGCCGCCCCGGGAGCTGTTCGGTGAGCTGAGCGCGTGCCTCGACCAGGTCGATCCTCCGGCCGGGTGCCGGTACGAGATAGCCTGCGAGGATGCCGTTGCCATCCGGGCTCTTCTGCACCGCGCTGGCGCCTGCGGCGACGTTCGGAAGGTTACTGAGCGCCTCATCGACCTCGCCCAGCTCAACGCGCTGACCGGCGAGTTTGACCTGATCATCAGCCCTGCCCACGAAGATCAGCCCCTCCATCTCGGCTCGCACAAGATCACCGCTGCGGTAGGCGCGCGGCCAGCCGAGAGTGGTCATGGGAGCGTACTTCTCGGCGTCCTTCTCCGGATCCAGGTAGCGCCCCAGTCCGACTCCGCCGATCACCAGTTCGCCCACCTCTCCCCAGGGGACCGGTCGGTCAGCGGCATCCACAACTGCCAGCTGCCAGCCGAGGAGCGGAAGACCGATGCGCACCGGCGTCGACCCGTCGACCAGAGCGCCGCATGACACGACGGTGGCCTCGGTGGGTCCGTAGGTGTTCCAGACCTCGCGGCCCTCGGTGGCCAGACGGGCCACGAGTTCCGGCGGGCAGGCCTCGCCGCCGAAGATCAGCAGCCGAACATTCTCCAGGGACTCTGCCGGCCACATCGCGGCCAAGGTCGGGACGGTCGAGACGGCGGTGATGCCGCGTTCGACCAGCCAGGGGCCGAGGTCCTCGCCCGAGCGGACGACATCGCGCGGCGCTGGGACCAGGGAGGCTCCGTAGCGCCAGGCCAGCCACATCTCTTCGCAGGAGGCGTCGAAGCTGACCGAGAGGCCTGCCAGCACGCGATCGCCGGGGCCGAGCGGTGAGTCGAGGCAGTACATCGAGGCCTCGGCGTCCACGAATGCCGCCGCTGACCTGTGTGAGATGGCAACGCCCTTCGGCTTGCCGGTGGAGCCCGAGGTGAAGATGATCCATGCGTCGTCGTCGCCGGTGGGAGGCCGGTCGGCTCCGCGCGGGGGTGACTCGGGCAGGAGGCGCACATTGAGGCCTGATTCGATCACTGCGGTGACCCCGGCCTCCTGCCATACGACCCTGGCGCGCTCCTCGGGCTCGTCGTGGTCCACCGGAACGTAGGCGGCGCCGCGGTAGAGAGCGGCCAGGACGGCGATGTAGAGATCCACGGTGCCCGAGGGCACTCGGATGCCCACCCGGTCACCTGTGCCGATGCCGGATGCCCGCATGCTCAGCGAGACCGTCTCCATACGACCCAGCAGCTCCAGATAGGTCAACGCGACGGCCCCGTCGTCGAGAGCGATCGCATCTGGGTAGGTGTCCACCGAGTGGAAGAAGATGTCCAACAGGGTGCGCGGAGAGGTCACCGCACCGCCGGAGTAGACGGCAGTCGAGGGGGCGAGGGTGTTCCCGTTGGCAATGCCTTTGGAAGCGCCTGCCGGAGCGGTCAATGCAATGACCTCGTCCGGCGTCGTCTCACGGTGGACGGGGGCAGAAGCAGTCTGGAGTGCAAGGTCCAGGGACACCGAGGGGACGGCCTTCGGTGAGCCTTCGTATAGAACCATAATCACCTTTTCGTCTGGGCAAGTCTGCGTCGGATCCAGATTTTGGCGCGACTTAGGGGTTCCGGCTCCACATGTCGGAGCTGTTGCAAACAGGGATACGCCGTCAGTAGTGGCCGCGTTCAATGAGGTTTCACAATTTGTTGATGTGACCGCCCGGTCGATGTGCTCGACCACGACCATCCCGGGTGCTGGGAAGCTGCCGGGACCCGGCTGACCTGGTTGAGGTTATGAACAGGAGGGTCAACACAATGACCCGGGCGGCCTAGTGGGCCCAGGCGTGCGCCGATACCGAGCTGACCTGGGGCCGCGGGGCCCGCGTGACTACGTGTGAACCGAGCGGCGCGCACGGGGATCGGGTTACGGCCGCGGTGTCGGAATCTGGTCCATCGGAGGGGGCCCGAGGCCAGGCGAGAGGGTCCACTTCTCGGGCGAGCTCCGGGACACGCTGCGTGAGCTGGCCGGTGCGGCACCCCGCATCATGTTCGGGGTCATGTAATGGCCGCCTGACCTGGTCTGATGAGGAGTGTGCTACCCCGTTCCACATACCCACTGGTCAGATATCGTGCGGAAGTATGGCGTCATAGGGAATGCTGAGGCTGTGTCGAGTGAGGATGTGCGATCAGCTCGGTGCGGATCGCGTCGCGTAACAAGTGTGAGTTTTATCACATCTTGTGGAACTGACAAGCCGTCGATACTCTACTTAAGGATCTAAGCACTTAAGGACCGTCCCCGGTCAGCATCCTTGCACCGGAATCTCTCGGGGACCAGGAAGGTGTGTCCCTATGTCCGTCTCCCCCACCGTTCAAGACAGCATCTCTGGTCAGCGCGCCCCCAGCGTCAACCAGGCCCCTGACCAGAATGATCTCTGCGCCCCGGCCGCGCTCATTCTGAGGGAAGCGAAGCCGGTGCATCGTCATGGGTCTGGCCTGAACATTAGGCCCCGATCCAGACCCTGCCAGACCTCGACTCGGCATACATCTTTCGGTCACAGCAATCGTGTCGTGCTGGATCTGGCTGTGCCGGGGGGTGCCCTCGATGTCCCCAGAGGATGAGAGGCCCTTCGATGTCCGGGAAGCCTTCGCTGATCATGGAGCGGCCCTGTTCTCCTTCGCGCTCAACGCGCTGGGGGATCGAGCTGAGGCGGAGGACTGCGTCCAGGAGGCCTTCATCAGGGCCTGGCGGAACAGGGATCGGTACAGCAGCTCGCGAGGCTCGGTGCGGACCTGGCTGTTTGCCATCGAACGGAACCTGGTCATTGACTCTCTTCGAGCACGCTCCCGGCGCCCGGCACCCTCAGACCCTGAGAAGATCGAGTGGGCCAGTGAGCCGGTGACGGAAGACCTCGTCATCATCGAGCGGCTGGTCCTCTATGAGTCCCTCGCGACCCTCACCTTCGAGCACCGGGAGGTGATTACCGCTGTCCAGCTGGACGGCGTAGGCTACCAAGAGCTCTCGGCTCAGACGGGAGTTCCGGTCGCGACCTTGCGGACGCGGATGTATTACGGACTGAGATCACTGCGACTGGCACTGGGAGGAAACGCTTACGATGAGGGAAATGCCTTCGCGGCGGGAGGAGCTCATCGCCGGGGCGCTGACGGGCGATCTCAGTGACGATGAGCGGCAGGAATTCAACGAGGCTCGAGCTGCAGACCCGTCGATCGACGTGGAACTCGCTGAGCTTCGTGCCGCGGCCGCGCGCTTGAAAGCGGCAGAAGTGACCTGGCGCGAGGAAACGCCCCCCTCCGGCCTGGAAGAGCGAATCCGGAGAGAGACTTTCGAAGAAGGTCGAGACTCAGACGGCGAAGACGGGCACTCGAGCTCGTACCCCGCGTCCTGATCTGGCCCTGTGCACCCGCACTCTCCAGGCGGTGAGAATGGTGCGCTCCCAGCTTTCCGATCGGCCCCGCGCGGTGAGCTGACCTGCATGGAGAATGCTCGACGGTGCAGGATCTCCTCGTATAGGTTGATCAGGACGCGGAGCGACCACACAGCACAGGAGGCGCCTTGACTCAGCATCCAGGCCAGAACGATCCGACCGAAGGCGAAGATCCCACCACGGGTCGGGCCCCGGAGGAGACCGGTGGCGACACCGATTCGGCCGCCCACCAGCCGACCAAACCGCTGGGCAGCACGCCCAGTGACCCCCGCACAACCGGTCAGGCCCCTGAGCAGGGTCGTCCCGTCCAGCCCGGGCAGGGTCCAGGCCAGCCCGGCACGGGTCCAGCCCACCCCGGCCAGAGGCCCTACGGCCAGTCGGCCACTCCGCCCCAGCAGGGTCCCGGCGGCGGCTTCGGGACCTCGGGGTACGGCTATGGGCAGCAGCAGGGTTACCCTGCCCAGGGTCAGCCGGGCCAGGTTCAGCCTGGCCAGGCGCCGTCAGGGCCGGGTGGGCAGCAGTACGGCGGCCAGTACTCCGGGCAGTCATATCAGCAGCCGTATCCGCAGCAGTACGCGCAGAATCAGGGAACGCCGACGACGAACCGGTCGCCTGAGGGCAAGAACTTCTTCGCGGCGCTCTTCGACTTCTCATTCCAGAGCTTCGTGGCCGTGAAGTTCGCCAAGTTCATCTATGCGATCCTGATCGCTTTCCTGGTGCTTGGGTACCTGTTCATCGTCGTCGTGTCCTTCACCGACAGTGCCGCAGCCGGCGTGACAGCGCTGTTGCTGGGCTGGATCCCCGCCGCGATCTATCTGATCCTGATCCGCATCTCGTTGGAGTTCATGATCGCGTTGGTCCGCACCTCGCAGAACACCGCAGGAACCCGCTCCGAGATCGAAGCGCTGCGATCTGAGCTGAAGAACCGCCGCTGATCCCTCCGGGCTTCACCGGAGACGACGACGACGGCGCCCGATCCTCCCAGTGGGGATCGGGCGCCGTCGTCGTCTGCGGGTCTAGGAGTACCGGGAGAAGGTCAGTCCAGCTCCACGATCACCGGGGCGTGATCTGAGGCGCCCTTGCCCTTGCGCTCCTCGCGGTCGATGGAGGCGGAGCTGACGCGCTCGGTGAGTGCCGGGGAGCCCAGCACGAAGTCGATGCGCATGCCCTCCTTCTTCGGGAAGCGCAGCTTGGTGTAGTCCCAGTAGGTGTAGACCCCGGGGCCGGGGGTGTGCGGCCGGACGACCTCGGTGTATCCGCTGTCCAGGAACCCCTGGAACGCCTCGCGCTCGGGCGCAGAGACATGGGTCAGGCCCTGCTCGCGGAAGAAGTCGATGTCCCAGACATCCTCGTCCTGCGGGGCGATGTTGAAGTCGCCCATCAGCGCGATCTGGGCCTGCGGGTCCTCGCTCAGCCAGGACTCGGCGTGCTCGTTGAGCTGACGCAGCCAGGCGAGCTTGTAGCTCATGTGCTCGTCCTCCAGGGAGCGCCCGTTGGGCACGTAGAGGCTCCAGATGCGCACTCCGCCGCAGGTCGCGGCAATCGCACGGGCCTCCTGGATCGGATCCTTGCCGCCCTTGCCGAAGACCGGCTGGTCCTGGAAGGTCCGCTCGACGTCCTTCATGCCGACGCGCGAGGCGATGGCCACGCCGTTCCATTGGCTGAGTCCGAAGTGGGCGACGTCGTAGCCGTTGGCCTCGAAGAGCTCCCAGGGGAAGTTCTCGTCCTTGCACTTGGTCTCCTGGATCGCCAGGACGTCCACGTCCGACCGATCCAGCCAGGCCTCGACCCGGTCGGCTCGGGCCCGCATCGAGTTCACATTCCATGTCGCAATCCGCATGGGGTCAAAACTACCAGCGGCGCCCGCGGGGGGCCGGGCTCAGCTGTGGCGCCACCAGTCATCCGCGATGGAGACCGGGACCGTGCGCTTGTGCCGGGTGCGCAGGTAGTGCTTCTCGAGGATCTCGGCCTCGCTGTCCGGGATCTCCCGGCCCTCGAGGTAGTCGTCGATGTGGTCGTAGCTGATCCCGAGCTCGGTCTCATCGAGCTGGCCGGGCTTGTCATCGAGCAGGTCAGCGGTCGGGGCCTTGGACCAGATGGTCTCGGAGGCGCCGAGGTGGCGCAGCAGCTGCCGGACCTGGCGCTTGTTCAGCGTGAACAGCGGCAGGATGTCCGCTCCGCCGTCGCCGTATTTGGTGAAGAAGCCGGTGATGGACTCGGCGCCATGATCGGTGCCGACCACCAGCGCGTTGTTCTCACCGCCGATGGCGTACTGGACGGTCATCCGCAGCCGGGCCTTCACGTTGCCGCGGTGGTAGTCCTGCATCGGACGGCCGAAGGCCTCGTCGAAGGCGATGTTCACTCCGGTGACTGCCTTCTCGATGTTGACGCTGTGGGTGTGATCCGGGGCGATGAAGTCCAGCGCGGCGGCGGCGTCGTCGGCGTCGTGCTGAACGCCGTGCGGCAGCCGCACCGCGTGGAACTGAGCCTCGTGGCCCTGCTCGCGCAGCTTCTCGACGGCGAGCTGGCACAGCCTGCCCGCCAGCGAGGAGTCCACGCCGCCGGAGATGCCCAGCACGAACCCCTTGGCCTTGGCGGTCTTGGCGTACTCGACCAGGAAGTCGACGCGGCGACCGACCTCCTCTGCGGGATCGATCTCGGGCTTGACGCCCATCTCTTCCACGATGTCTGTCTGTAGCTCACGCATGATCCGAGTCTACTCAGGAGCAGGTTTCGGCCAGATCACTGGAGCCTGTGTGTCAGCAGGGTCTGGGGGCGGGCGGCAGATCGGGCAGGTGCGGCAGATCCGACCGGTGCGTGAGGCATGGCTGCCGGGAGGGCGGCTGGGTACGCTGAGTCGACATCACCCTGCGGGCCGGAGGGGGAATCTGTCATGGCGCCGGACTATGGCGCGCGGTATCGCCGCTGGGTGAAGGTCACCGAGGTGCCCCTGACCGTCGTCTCGCTGGCCTTTCTGGCGGTATATGCCTATCTGGTGCTGGCCAATACAAGGCCCTCCGAGATCTCCTGGCCGCCGATCTTCCTGATCGCCGTCTGGGTGATATTCGCCCTGCATTACGCGATCAGCCTGGCGCTGGTCCGGCATCGGCGGCGCTGGTTCGTGACCCACCTGCACGAGCTCGCGATGGCGGCGCTGCCCTTCCTTCGACCGCTGCAGCTGCTCCGCCTGGTCAAGGTGGTGGCCGTGCTGCAGCGGACTATGGGCTCGGCCCTGCGGGGCCAGGTGTCGGTCTATGTCGCCAGCGTCTCGGCGATGCTGGTGCTGGTCTCCGCGCTCGGTGTCCTTGACGCGGAGCAGAACGCCGAGGGCGCGAATATCACCAGATTCGGGGACGCGATCTGGTGGGCCTTCGTGACCGTCAGCTCGGTGGGCTATGGCGACTACTATCCCGTGACCCCACTGGGCCGGCTCATCGCGATCGGGCTCATGTTGGCGGGCATCGCGCTGATCGGTTCCGTGACCGCGACGATCGCCTCCTGGCTCGTCGAGCGGATCGTCGAGGCGCAGGAGCAGGCCGCAAGGGGTTCCGATGGAGCGCGCAGCGGGAATGCGCCGGTGCGGGACCCGGACTCGGCGTCGGACGCGGGTTCCGTGACGGACTCGGGCCCGGCGGTGGACTCGGGTCCGGACCGCGGGGCCGCCGGGCCGCAGTCGGGGCCATAGTTAGGATGGTCCCATGACTGAGACCGCCGCCGGATCCCCGCAGCACGCCCCGCAGACCCACGACCCTGCCGCCGATCGCCAGCGCCTGAAGGAGCTCATCGGCGAGCTCGCGGTGGTGCGGGGGAAGGTGACGCTGTCCTCCGGGAAGGAGGCCGACTACTACATCGATCTGCGCCGGATCACCCTGCAGCACGAGGCTGCACCGCTGGTCGGGCGAGTCATCCGGACGCTGCTCGCGGACGCCGGCATCGACTACGTCGCCGCCGGTGGTCTCACCATGGGTGCGGATCCGGTGGGCACAGCGGTGATGCATGCCGCCGCGCAGGACGGCACGGCGACGGATGCGTTCGTGGTGCGCAAGGCGCAGAAGTCCCACGGCATGGGCCGCCAGGTCGAGGGCCCCAGCGTAGAGGGCCAGAAGGTCGTCGTCCTGGAGGACACCTCCACCACCGGCGGCTCCGCGCTGACCGCGGTGGAGGCCGTGCAGGCCGCCGGCGGAATCGTGCAGGCGGTCGCGGTGATCGTCGATCGAGACACCGGCGCCAAGGAGCACATCGAAGCCACCGCCGGGGTGCCCTACCTGTTCGCATATTCCAAGAACGACCTCGGTCTGGACTGATCCAGCGCCGACCCCGCTCGGGGTTCCATTGACGTTCATCGATATAGGGGTCTAGGCTCGAGATATCGAAGAACGTCGATGCTTGTCCGTCTGCTGTCGCACGACGGCCAGGCACCTCGAGATGGAGTCACCATGAAAGCCTCACCTGCCAGCATCGCTGAGCTGCCCGTCGTCGTCATCGGAGCCGGTCCCTCCGGACTGGCCGCCGCGGCGCACCTGCTCGAGCAGGGACTGGAGCCGCTGGTGCTCGAGGCCGAGTCCCAGGTCGGCGCCTCCATCCGCGAGTGGGGCCACATCAAGCTCTTCTCCCCCTGGCGCTACAACGTCGATGCCGCCGCCGCGCGGCTGCTGGACCCCACCGGCTGGGAGTCCCCACGGGCCACCGCGCTGCCCACCGGCGCCGAGCTCGTGCACGACTACCTCGAGCCGCTGGCGAACACTCCCGAGCTGGCAGGCCGGATCCGCACCGATCACCGGGTGCTCGCGATCAGCCGGGGGGAGCGCGACAAGACCCATGTCCAGGCCCGCACCGGTGAGCCCTTCGTGCTGCGCGTGGCCCACGCCGGCGAGGTGCTGCAGCTGCACGCCCGCGCGGTCATCGACGCCTCCGGCACCTGGGGCACCCCGAACCCGCTCGGAGCCGCGGGTCTCCCCGCCCTGGGGGAGGAGCGTCCCGAGGTGGCCCGGCGGCTGCTGGGCTCGCTGCCCGATGTGCTCGGCGTCGACGCCGACCGGCTGAGCGGGCGCCACATCCTGGTCGTGGGTGCCGGGCACAGCGCGGTCAACACCTTGCTGAACCTGGCCGCGCTGAGGCGGAGGGACCACGCCACCACGATCAGCTGGGCCATCCGCGGCGAGTCTGCCGAACGGGTCTACGGCGGCGGGGACGCAGACCAGCTGCCCGCCCGCGGCGCACTGGGACAGCGGCTGCGCCGACTCGTGGAGGAAGGTGAGATCACGCTGCACACCGGGGCCGAGGTCCACGCGCTGGCCGTGGTGGAGCCGAGTGCGGCGTCCCAGCCGGGTGATTCCCATTCCCACGCCCCCCAGTCCGACGACGACGCGGTCACCGCCGCTCTGGAAGTCTCCTTCGCCGATGGTCGCCGCACCCGGGCCGATTACCTCGCCGCAGCCACCGGGTTCCGCCCGCAGCTTCAGATGCTGCGCGAACTGCGGATCGAGCTGGATCCTGCGGTGGAGTCCCCGCGCCGGCTGGCCACGCTGATCGATCCCGAGTTCCACTCCTGCGGAACGGTGCAGGCGCACGGGGCTGACGTGCTGGCTCACCCGGAAGAAGGCTTCTTCCTTGCCGGGATGAAGTCCTACGGGCGAGCGCCGACGTTTCTGCTCGCCACCGGCTACGAGCAGGTGCGATCCATCGCGGCACACCTGGCCGGGGCCGATGCGGCGGCACGCAGTCTGAATCTGCCGGAGACCGGGGTCTGCTCGGGGGTCAGCGCCCCGGATCCCGACGCCGGGGTTGAGGCTGGGTCTGGGGCTCACGCGGCTGGGGTGGACGCGCCGGGAGCTGACGGTGCGCAGTCCTGTGGTGCCCCCGCGTCGGACGCGGCGCAGTCCTGTTCCAGCTTCTCGCCCGAACCCGTCGGAGCAGGCGCCGCGGCGCGCATCGGGGCCTCCACCGGCGTGCTGCACGGTCGCGCCGGCTGAGGTCCGCGACACTGGGCGGGTGCACCCCTCCAAGCGGGCGGTCCTCCTCGGGCTGTGCCTGACCCAGATCACCTCCTGGGGTGTGCTCTTCTATGCATTTCCGGTGCTGCAGCCTCGCATCGCCGCCGACACCGGATGGTCCGCCACCGCGTTGACGGCTGCCTTCTCCGCCGCGCTGGTGATCTCCGGTCTGCTCGGGATCCCCTTGGGCCGTGTGCTGGACCGGCGCGGACCGCGGCTGATCATGACGGCGGGCGCAGCGCTCGCGGTTCCGGGGCTGCTGGCAGTCGCCGCCGCGCCGTCGTACTGGGTGTTCCTGCTGGGCTGGCTGCTCATCGGCGTCGCGATGTCCGGGACGCTGTATCCACCTGCATTCGCGGCGCTGACCAGGTGGTACGGCGCCCGACGGATCTTCGCGCTGACCATGGTCACGCTCGCAGGGGGCCTGGCGAGCACAGTCTTCGCTCCGGTCACCGAAGCGCTGGCGACCCAGCTGAACTGGCGCGAGACCTATGTGGTGCTGGCGGTGGCGCTCGGGGTCGTGGTGGTGCCGGTGCATGCGGTGGTGCTGAGTCGCCCCTGGCCCGCGGACATCGGGCAGGGACCGGCTGGCGATGTGGCAGGGGGCGCGGCTGAGCCTGCCGCTGAGCTCGCGGCGCACCCCGGTGCTCGACCTTCACTCAGCCCGCGACCCCCTGGCTACGCCGCAGCGATCATGCGCAGCCGCGCCTACCTCCTGCTGGTGGTCGGGATGGCGCTGGGCGCAGTGGCGATGTACGCCGGGCTGATCAACCTGGTGCCGATGCTCGTGGAGCGAGGGGTCTCTCCGATGGTGGCCGCCTGGGTGCTCGGACTCGGCGGGGTCGGGCAGGTCATCGGTCGCTTCTTCTACGCGCGGCTCGATCGGGGCACCACCGTGCGGCAGCGCAGCGTGGTCATCTACGCGCTGCTGGCGATCACCACCGCGGCGCTGGCCTGGAACATCACCGCGGCGGTGCTGCTGGTCGCGATCTCCATGGCGGCCGGCGTCGCGCGCGGGATCGTCACGCTGCTCCAGGCCACCGCAGTCACCGACCGATGGGGCACCCGCGAGTACGGTCGGCTCTCCGGGGTGCTCAACGGGCCGTTGATGCTGGCGGTGGCGGTCTCCCCGTTCCTCGGGGCGATCCTCGCCGATCAGCTGGGCAGCTACGAGGCGATGTTCGGCGTCCTGGCCGGGCTCGCGGCGCTCGGACTGATCGCGATCGCCGCCAGCATCCCCTCGCATCATCGAGTGGGCGATATGAGGGAGAAATAGGGCCGGAACCACTCGAAAAGTCCCTCAAATCGCCCACTCGATGCAGGTGTGTGGATAACCAGAGGTACGTCCGGGCGCTTTGGGCACACTGCCCCCCCCCATGCACGCACTGCCGAAGGAGCTCACCGCACGTGCCTTCACCGCCGCCGAGGCTCTGCGATGGGGCGTGCCCAGGGAACGCCTCCGACGCAGAGACGTCGTCGCGCTGGGTTCCGGGGTCTATGCGGTCCAGGCGCTCGCAGATCGACACTCCCCATGCGCGACGCTCCGACTGAAAGCGGATGCACTCCTGAGGGAGCGCCCAGACGCATGGGCCTCCCACTCCACCGCCGCCCAGGTCCACGGCCTCTGGCTTCCTGGCCGTCTCCTGAGGGACCACCGTCTTCACCTTTCCCATGCGCTGGAACCAGACTCGTACACGCGCAGGCAGGGGGTGTGCGGGCATCGCGTCGCGCTTCGCCCGCAGGATGTGACCACGCGGGAGGGGCTCCGGCTCAGCACCCCCGCGCGAACCTGGCTTGACCTCGCCAGTCTCTGCAGCGTGCGCGAGCTGATCATCATGGGGGACCAGTTGGTGCGGCATCCGTATCCTCGGTTCGAGGGCCGGACGGCGCCGCATGCCACCCTCGGGGAGCTCAGAGTGCTCCTGGACGAGTCCCGCGGCGTCCCGGGACGACGACGCTGCCTCACCGCCCTGGAGTGGATCCGAGTGGGCGCGGATTCTGTTCAGGAGACCCTGCTCCGGCTTGCTCTGATCCGGGCAGGATTGCCGGAGCCCGAGCTTCAGGTTCCCGCGAAGCCGCAGTCGCTGGTCGCCGCACGCTGACCTGGCGTACCAGGCGTGGAAGATCGCGATCCAATACGAGGGGGATACCCACTTCACCCCGGAGCAGCAGCGAGCGGATCAGCGACGGGACAACATCTTCATTGCGGAAGGCTGGCGCGTGCTGCGCTTCAACGCAGAGGACGCCCGTGAGGGATTCCAGCGGGCGGTGGCCCAGGTCCGCGCGGCGCTCGCGCTCAGGTGACCGCGCTGCCTCCAGACCCTTAGGCCAGTCCGGCTTCTCGCGCCAGGATCGCCGCCTGCATGCGCGAGCTCAGCTGCTGCTTCGCCAAGATGCTCGAGACGTGGGTCTTCACGGTGGCGAGGCTGACGTAGAGCTCCTGCGCGATCGCGGCGTTGGACAGTCCGCGACCCAGCGCAGCCAGGACGTCGAGTTCACGCGGGGTGAGCTGCTCCGAGAGCTCTCCAGAACTCCCGCCGGGGGAGGCGGGCCCGGCTTCCACCTCCGAAGGCTCGCCAGAACCCCCGTCCGCGAATTCGCGCAGCAGCTTCCGGGTCACCTCGGGGGCGAGGACCCCGTCGCCGGCCGCCACACGCCGGATCGCGTCGATCAGCTGGGCAGGCTCGACCGACTTCAGCAGGAACCCCGCGGCTCCGGCTCGGAGCGCGCCGAACACCACCTCGTCGAGGTCGAAGGTGGTCAGCATCAGCACCTGCGTCCCCGATGCCGCCACGATCTTCCGCGTGGCGGCGATCCCGTCGGTGCCCGGCATTCGCGCATCCATGAGCACCACGTCGGGGCGCAGCGCCGCGACCTGCCCCACCGCGGCGGCCCCGTCGGAGGCCTCTCCGATCACCTTGATCCCTTCGGCGGTCTCCAGCAGCAGCCGCAGTCCCGCGCGGATGCTGGAGTGGTCATCGGCGAGCACCACCGTGACGATGTCCTGGGTCATCCACGCACCCTTTTCAGCGGAAACTCGGCCTCGACTGCCCACAGCGTAGGACCGCCGGGAGTCAGCGGAGACTTCGCGCGCACCGGTCCGGCGCGCAGGGACCCTCCGACCAGCTGGACCCGTTCACGCATCACGGCCAGGCCCACACCGGCCCCGAGGCGGGACGCGGCGTCGTCGTCTGTCCTGAGCGAGCGGGACGCGGAAGACTCACCCAGCACCGGGGAGGTGACCGTGAGCAGAAGCCGCTGCCGTTTCTGGCGCACCGACACCGTGGCCTGCGCCTGGCCGTGCTTCTGCGCGTTGATCAGGGATTCCTGCAGCACACGCAGCAGCACGTGGTGCTGACCGGGGGAGAGGCTCTCCGGCGGTTCACCCTCCACGCTGAGCAGCATCCCGCGGTCCTGCGCGACGGCCAGGACGTCCGTCCAGTTCGTCCCGTCGAGCAGCTCCGCGTAGTCCACGGTCTCGGCGTTGCTCGGCCTGCCCTCTCCGCGCAGCAGCAGCACCATCTCACGCAGCTGCTCCAACGCCTCCACGCTGGTCCGGCGGATGCTGCCCAGCGCCCGGCGGTCCCGCTCGGTGTCGGCGGCGGCATTGAGCACGGCCCCGGAGGTCAGCGCGATCGCGGAGACCTGCGAGGAGACCACGTCGTGGAGCTCGCGCGCCATCCGCTGCCGCTCCTGCTCCACGGCTTGCCGGCGCTGACTCGCCTGTCGCCGCAGCATCCCGGCGTGACGTTCGGCCTCGAGCTGATGGCGGGCATCGGGCTCCTGCCACAGCGGGTAGCCGCGCCGGACCTCCGCCGCCCACCACAGCGGCATCAGCAGCACCGCGAATCCGACCAGCGCGATGCTCAGCGCCCCTTCCCAGTCCGCCCCGAAGGCCAGCGCCACCACGCCGCTGGCCACGGTGCCCGCAGTCAGCGCGACCGCAGCGGCCAGCACCGCGCGCCGGGATCCGCGGATGCCCAGGTTATAGACCAGGTCGGAGACGCACAGCAGGATCCCGATGTTGAAGCCGATGCTCAGATCCAACAGCGCGATGCCGCCGCCGAGGACCAGGGCCAGCACCGGACGCCGAATCCGGATCAGGAGGGCGAAGGCCATCAGACCCAGCGGGATCAGGTGCCACCACTGCTGCGACGTGACGCCGAGTGCGCGCCACCAGGGCGTCTCGGCCACCCCGGCCCAGCCCACGGCGAGGATCAGCAGTGCGACGCCGAGCGTCAGCAGCGACTGCAGGTGTCCCCGGAAGCTCGGCCTCATGCCCATATTCGACCACAGCGGCGCGCGCTCCGCCTCCTGCTAAAGGCTGAGGACGACGGCGCCGCCCCGCCGGTCTCGATCCTTCGACCGATGTGGCCGCCATGCCGCGCGGGGCAGGCTGAGTCGCATGATCAACGAACTGCTGCCCAGTGTGGACTCCCTCGCTGCGTTGCTGGGAGCGCTGGGCGTGCTCGCACTGCTGGACTCCACGAGCTTCGGCACTCTGCTGATCCCGGTGTGGCTGCTGATGAGCTCGGGTCGGCTGCGGGCAGGGAGGGTGTTGATCTACCTCGCGGTGGTCGCCGGGGCCTACGCCCTGGTCGGCATGGTGCTGCTGACCAGTCTGCTGCTGTTCGGGGACCGGCTGATCAGCTCGCTCGGCGAGGCGCAACAGATGCCCGTGGTGCTCCTCGGGCAGGTGGTGCTGGGTGCGGGACTGATCGCCTACAGCTTCCGGCTTGACCCGCTGTCCGAGGCGGGCCGGGCGCGCAAGCGCCGGCGCGAGGAGGCACGCGGATCCGCGGGTCGGCTGCGTCGGTTCCGGGAGCGGGCGGTGGGGGAGGGTGCCCACGGCGGGCTCGGCCCGCTGATGGGCCTGGGCCTTGCCGCGGTGGGCATCGAGGTCGCGACGCTGCTGCCGTATCTGGCCGGGATCGGGCTGGTCGCGGCCGCGGACCCCGGCGTCCCGGCGGCTCCGGCGCTGATCCTGTTCTACTGTGCGGTCATGATCCTGCCCGCGACGCTGCTGCTGACCGCCCGGGTGGTCGCACACCGGGCCCTCGAGCGTCCGCTGCGCCGGCTCGAGGGATCCCTCAGCCGTCACGCGAGCGGGACGGTGGCGCTGATCCTGTTCCTCATCGGGCTCTGGATGGGACTGAACGGACTCGGCGGGCTGGACGATGCCGGGTGGAACGTGCCGCTGGTGTGAGCCGCGGGTTCAAGCCCCGTCACCCGCACGGTGCCGGAAACGGGCCGAGACCCGCGCTCAGCTCCCCAGCGATCGCTGCATCAGCACCGTGCTCAGCGTCTGGCCGCGCTTGACTCCGACGTCGGCCAGTCGCCCCACCTCGGTGAACCCGAGCTTCGCGTGCAGCGCGTAGGACGCGGCGGTGGAGGCGTCGTCGGTGAGCACCGCGATCGCCTGGCGGTACCCCGCAGCCTCGCACCGGGACAGCAGCTCGCTGAGCAGCCTGCGTCCGATCCCGCGACCCTCCGCGCCCGGACGAAGGTAGATCGTGTCCTCCACGGTGTGCCGGTAGGCGGACTTCCACCGCCAGGGCCCGGCATAGGCGAACCCGAGGATCACCCCGTCCTGCTCCGCGAGCAGGAAGGGATGGCCCGCAGCCCGCTTCTCCTCGAGGCTCGCCAGCCACTCCGCCAGGCTCATCGGCTCCTCGCTGAACGTGGTCACCGTGTGGTGGGCGTAGTGGGTCTGGATCGCCCTGACCGCAGGAAGATCGCGCGACTGGACGTCACGGATGCCCACGGCATCGGGGGAGGCAGCATCAGGCATAGCAGGAGCATAATCTTCGAGGCACAGGCCGTCCGCAGGCACGTCGCAGGGCATGGCTCCGGACCCGTCTCCGGACGCCTCATCTCTGGTCCCCGCCGCGGCCTCCGGCCTAAGGTGCTCCCATGGGCACAGCACAGGATGACTTCGCCGCCGTCGACACCTACCTGACCACGCACCTGATCCACGAGGACCAGGCGCTCGCGGACACTCGGCGCAGCTCTGCCGAGACCGCCACCCCGGGCATCGACGTCACCGCGAACATGGGAGCGTTCCTCGGGCTGCTCGTGCAGATCAGCGGCGCCACCCGGGTCCTGGAGTTCGGCACCCTGGCCGGGTATTCGAGCATCTGGATGGCGCGCGCCATGGACGACGACGGCGCGGTGGTCACCTTGGACATCGACCCGGCGGCGGTGCAGGTAGCACGGCGGAACTTCCACGCCGCCGGGGTCGCCGAGCGGATCCAGGTGCGGATCGGCCCGGCACTGGACTCCGCACGCGCGCTGATCGAGGAGCGGGCCGAGCCCTTCGACCTGGTGTTCATCGACGCGGACAAGGCGAACAACCCGCACTACCTCGAGGCATCCTTGGAGCTCTCACACCCGGGCACGGTGATCGTGATCGACAACGTGGTGCGCTCGGGCGCGGTGCTCGAACATGACAGCACCGACCCAGACATCCAGGGCATCCGCACGCTCATGGAACTGATCGAGGCCGATGAGCGGCTCAGCGCCACCGCGCTGCAGACCGTGGGGCTCAAGGGCTGGGACGGGTTCCTGCTGGCGCGGGTGAACTAGCCCGGACCAGCGCACCGGCACCGCCGAATTCCGGGGCCTCGCCGGTGGGATAGCCTCGAATCCATGGACGAGACTGGGCAGCCCACCGAACGCGAGATCGGCGTGGGCCCGTGGGAGGGGCACTGGCCGACGGGCGAGCACTACGACCCGGAGCTGCTGCGTGAGGGCGACCGCCGCAACGTCGTCGATGAGTACCGCTACTGGTCGCATGACGCGATCGTCGCGGACCTCGATACCCGCCGGCATGACTTCCATGTGGCCATCGAGAACTGGCAGCACGACTTCAACATCGGCACCGTGGTGCGCACCGCCAACGCATTCATGGCCAAAGAGGTCCACATCATCGGGCGCCGCCGCTGGAACCGCCGCGGGGCCATGGTCACCGACCGCTACCAGCATGTCCGCCACCACCCCTCGGTGGAGGAGTTCGTGGCCTGGGCCGAGTCCGAGGGACTGCCTGTGCTCGGCGTCGATCTGTTCCCCGACTCCAGGCCGATCGAGACCTACCCGCTGCCCCAGCGGTGTGTGCTGGTCTTCGGTCAGGAAGGTCCCGGGCTGAGCGACGAGGTCCGCGAGGCCGCGCAGGACACCCTGTCCATCGCGCAGTTCGGCTCCACCCGGTCCATCAACGCCGGCACCGCCGCCGGGATCGCGATGCACGCCTGGATCCGGCAGCACCGGTTCGCCGGCTGAACCTGCCCCGCGGCCTGGTGCCTGGAGCTGAGCGGCGGCTAAGGTCCGACCCATGACAGCAGATCGCGTGACGATCTCACTCCCGATTCCAGCGGCCCCGGAGTCGGTCTGGCAGGCGCTGACGCTGGCGCGCTCAGCGTGGTGGCCGGGCATGGACTTCGAAGCCAGCCCCGGTGCGCCGCTGCACGAGACGTGGACCGAAGACGGTGTGACCCGCCACGCCCGGGGAGTGGTGACCGCCGTCGAGCCGCCGCTCCTCCTGGCGTTCGACTGGACCGAACCGTCCTGGAGCGGACACCTCTCCGTGGAGGTCCGGCTCATCCCGGACGGGGAGTCCACCGAGGTGACCATCACCGAGCAGGGCTTTCAGCGCGCCGGGACACCGCCGACGCTGCCCGCCCAGCACGAAGCCGGGTGGCACCAGCACCTGCGGCAGCTGAGCGAAGCGGTGCAGTCCGATCTCCGGGCCTGCGCCGGCCGGGGCAGTCCCTAGGGCGTCTCCCCGCGGTTCAGCTTCTCCAGGAACCTCTCGATCCGCTGCGCCCGGGTCCTCGGGCTCGCGGCGATCATCAGCTGGTGCAGCACGTGATACCTGGCCTGGCTGCCCAGCGCCTCGAAGGTCGTCTTCGCCGTGGGCGAGGCCTTCAGGGCTGCGGCGAGATCGGCCGGCACCTCGGCGCCGGCCTGGCCGGCGTAGGCCCGATCCCAGCGCCCGTCGGCCTGCGCCCGCTCGATCTCCGTGAAGCCGCGCGCCCGCATCCGTCCTGACGCGATCAGCGCCTCGACGTAGCCGACGTTGCGCTGCGACCAGATCGAGATCTTCCGCCGCGGCGTGAACCGCTGCAGGAACGTGGTCTCGTCCCGCGCCTTGCGCTGCCCGTCGATCCACCCGCTGCACAGCGCCTCCTGCAGCGCGTCGCCGTAGCTCAGCGAGGTCGGCGTGGTGACGCCCTTCTTGGCCATCACCAGCCAGACCCCGTCGGAGCTGTCCTCGTGCTGATCCAGCCAGGCGCGCCAGGCGGCGACGTCGGGCAGGGTCAGCTCAGGGTGCTCAGTCACCGCGGCCGGCCCTGGTGTTCTGCGGATCGGCGGCCCAGCGGCTGAGGAACTCCGCCCCGGCCTCGTCGTGGATCGCGCCGGTGGAGGAGGTGAGCACCTCGTACTCGGTCTCCGGGATGCCGTCCTCGGGGCGCACGTCCACGTGGGAGACGGGCAGTCCGCGCTCGTGCAGCCAGGTGGCCATGGCGTAGTCGGTGCGGGAGTCGCCCATGGTGAACCAGGTCTGCGCGGTGATCCCGCGCGCCTCGAGCAGGCTCAGGGTGCGCTCCGCGCCGATGTCCTTGCCCACGCCCTCGTGCTCGACATCGGTGGAGATGATGGTGGGGTCGATCCGCACATGCTCCAGCTGGTGCTTGCTCAGAAGCGCCGGGATCGCGGCGTCGAACTCCTTCTGCGCCTCGAGGTAGTCCTTGTTCTCCACCTCGGTGGACTGCTCCACCGAGACCATCGAGCGCTTGGTCTCGTCGAAGAACATGTGCCCGCTGAAGCGTTCCGCGACCAGGTCCCGAATGTCATCGAAGAGGGCGGTGGGAAGCTTGAGCTCCTCGTCGATGTGGATCTCGCCGAGGCCCTCAGGCGTGACCGCGGCCCAGACCGCGCCCTTCTCGCTGATCGTGAAGACCGGTGCATCAGGCAGCAGCCCGGCGGCGCGCATCGGCGGGATCACCTGCTGGGCGATGAAGTCATCCGAGCGTCCGGTGTTGAAGATGACCGGGATGCCCTGGTTGGCCATGTCAGTCAGGTCCTGGGCGATCGACTCGATGGCGACGGAGCGGCTGACCGGAGAGGCGATGGGCCCGTCCACGTCGAGCAGCAGTCCGAAGGGCGGGGTGGGGTTGAAGGCCGCAGCCTCAGCAGTGGAAGTCACACATCCATTATCCTGTAAGGGCCGACGCCGCGGGTCCAGTTCACCGGAGAAGTCAGGTTTCCAGTTCACGCGGCGTGGCATGGGGCTATAGCTCAGCTGGTAGAGCGCGTCGTTCGCATCGACGAGGTCAGGGGTTCGACTCCCCTTAGCTCCACTTTCCCGGGCTTGTTCTACTTGACCGCACCCATGGAGAGTCCGCGCACCAGCTGCTTCTGCGCGAACCAGCCGGCCAGGACCACTGGCAGCGAGGCCAGCACTGAGGCGGCCGAGAGCTGGGCAAGGTACAGCCCCTCCGACGTCATCGTGCTCATCAGGAATATAGGTGCTGTGGCCGCGTTCGCCGCGGTGAGGTTCAATGCGAAGAAGAACTCATTCCAGGCGAAGATGACGCAGATCAGCGAGGTGGCCGCGATCCCCGGTGCCACCATCGGAATCAGCACCCGGCGCATGGTTCCCAGCAGTGAGGCGCCATCCAGCGAGGCAGCCTCCAGGACCTCGCCTGGGACCTCCAGGAAGAAGGAGCGCATCATCCACACCGCGATGGGCAGGTTCATCGCCGTGTAGAGGATGATCAGCGTCGCGATGTTGTCCAGCATCCTGATCTGGCCGGCGATCACGTAGATGGGCATGATCACGGCGACCACCGGAAGCATCTTGGTGGAGATGAAGAAGAACAATGCGTCCTGTGTCCGCTTCACTGGTCGGATGCTCAGTGCATAGGCAGCCGGGATTGCGAGGATCAGCACCAGCACGGTGGACGAAGCGGTGGCGATCACCGAGTTCATGAAGTAGGGCCCGGCGTCGGAGGCGAAGATCACCCGGTACTGGTCCAGCGTGGGTTCGAAGAAGAAGCTGGGAGGCGAGCTTGCGGCGTCGGTCTCCTGCTTGAAGCTGGTGAGAACCATCCATGCCACCGGGGCGAAGAAGATCAGCGCGACGATCCAAGTGGCCACGGAGAGGAGGCGGCCCCATACCGGATTCTTCATGACTGCTCCTTCGCGTTGATGCTTTTGAAGATGAGCCGCAGCGCCAGCAGTGCCAGCGCGATGGTCGCGATCACGGTGACCACGCCCATGGCCGCGGACTGGCCGATGTCGAAGCCGAGGAACGCGCGCTGGTAGATGTAGAACGGCAGGTTGGCGCTGGCCGTCCCGGGGCCTCCGGCGGTCATCAGGTAGATGTGGTCGAAGGTGTTGACCACGTAGATCGCGCCCAGGAGCACGGAGAGCTCCAGGTAGAAGCGCAGATGGGGCAGCGTGATGTAGCGGAAGGTCTGCCAGGCCGAGGCGCCGTCCACGGAGGCTGCCTCCAGAGCATCCCGCGCCTGAGACTGCAGTCCTGCCAGGAGCAGAAGCATCATGAAGGGCGTCCACTGCCACACCAGGGCGACGATGACCGAGAACATCGGGTACTCGCTGGTCCAGTCCACCGGCGAGATTCCCACCAGTCCGATCAGCCAGTTCACCAGCCCATAGGTGGGGTTGAACATGGAGATGCTCCAGAGCAGCGCCCCAGCCACCGGCATGATCAAAAACGGTGTGATCAACAGGGTGCGCACGATTCCGCGGCCGAAGAACTTGCGGTCCAGCAGCAGCGCCAGGCCAAGACCCAGCAGCATGGCGACGATCACGCAGCCGAAGGTGATCAGCACCGAGTTCAGTGCCGCCTGCCGGAATGTGGAGTCCAGGAAGATGTCGCCGTAGTTGCTCAGGCCGACGAATTGTTCACCCTCGGGACGCAGCAGGTTGCGGGAACGCAGCGAGTACCAGATCGTGAGCAGGAAAGGGACCTGCGTGACGATGATCAGGAAGATCAGCGCCGGCATCAGTGGCGCACGGCGGCGCCATGCCTCGGCGCGGTCGGACCGCACCCGTGACTTCTCAGGCGCGGTCGGCTTCGTCGTGGTGTGAGCCTCGCCGGCGACGGCGGCAGGTGGGTTCTGCGTCGTCGTCATCTCAGGCCTCCCATCCGTAGGTCTGGGCAACGGCTTCTGCGAAGCGCTGCGATTGGTCCAGCGCTTCGGTCACGGTCTGCTGACCGGCGATGGCGGCCGAGATCTGCTGTCCCACGCGGGTTCCCAGGTCTTGGAACTCAGGGATGGCCACGAACTGCAACCCGTCGTAGGGCACCTCGTGCACCATGCAGTTCTCCTGGTCGGCGTTGCCCATGGCGTCCAGGGTCGGCCTGGCGTAGTTGCTGGCGATCTCCGCGTACTCCGGGATCTCGTAGGTGGAGTCCCGCGAGCCCGGGGGCAGCGCTTCCCAGCCCAGTTCCTCGCCGACCAGTTGGAAGTAATCGGGGTGGGTCATCCAGGCGATGAAGTCCCACGCGGCCTGTTTACGTGGGCTGGTCGCCGGCACCGCCAGACTCCAGGCGTAGAGCCAGCCGGCGTAGTCGGTCTCCATGGTGGGGGCCAGAGTGTAGTTGACCTTGTCCCCGACCAGGGAGGACCCGGGGTCCTGGATGCCGTTGACCATGGAGGAGGCGTCGTACCACATGGCCGCGTTGCCCTGGGCGACCTGGGTGAGGCAATCGCCGAATCCCGCGGTGGCGGCACCGGGCTGACCCCAGCTCCGCACCGTGTCCACGTAGGTGTTCACCGCGGCTTCGACCTCGGGGGAATCCAGCATCGGGCGCCAGTTCATATCGAACCAGCGGCCGCCATAGGTGTTGATCACCGTGTTCAGCGGCGCGAGGTTCTCGCCCCAGCCGGCCAGCCCGCGCAGGGCGATGCCTGCGCGTCCCTGATCAGGTGCGTGGAGGACTTCGGCGAATTCGCGGACCTGGTCCCAGGTGGGTCGTTCCGGCATGCTGAGCCCGGCCTCTTCGAAGAGGTCTTCGCGGTAGACCATGAAGCTGGACTCGCCGTAGAAGGGCACGGCGTACTGATTGTTCTCGTAGGAGAGGGCGTCGCCGATGGTGCTGATGAAGTCGTCGGGGTTGTACCCCTGGGTCTCGGACATATAGGAGTCGAGGTTGGTCAGCCAGCCATTGGCCGCCCAGATGGGGGTCTCGTAGTTGGAGATCATCACGACGTCGAACTCGCCGCCCCCGGAGGCGACCGAGGCGGTGATCTTCGCGCGTGCCTCGTTCTCTGGCAGCGAGACGAAGCGGACGTCGATGTTCGGGTGGGCGGCCCGGAAGTTCTCGATCAGTCCGATGGCGTCCTGCATCTGCGGGTTGGACACGATGGCGACGACGATCGACTCCCGTCCCCCGGCCCCGGTCCTCCCTCCGCTGCATCCGCTCAGCGCCAGCGCTGCGCCGCCAAGGCCCGCGCCGAGAAGCGTTCGCCTCGTCAGTCCTGGTCCTTTGCTTCTCATAGTGTCTTCCGTTCTGTGAGATCCAGCGGGGAGGTCTGCTCATTTGATAGCCATAGTTCGCTCACTTGCTAGGTGACTGTAGTCACAAAATGTCATGGGAGCAATGCAGGGCGGTGATTCCCAGGTGTCCCCGGGTGCGGCTGAGCCGGGTGTCGGAGGCTGAGTTCAGGCTCAGCCGGCGTGGCCGTTATGCTCGCCTGAACTGAGCATGGAGGAACAATGGCTGCGGATCATCTGGTGTTGCTGGCAACGATTGCCACCGAGCACTTCAGGGAGGGGCTCTCGAAGGTCGAGATCGCCAGACGGCATGATGTCTCCCGATTTCAAGTTGCCCGCCTGTTGGACGAGGCCCTCGCGAAGGGCATAGTCCGCATCACCATCGAGGACCCCACGGACCCCAATCCGCAGTTCGCCGGACTTCGCGAGTCACTCGGGATCAATTCGGTGACAGTGGCGCCCCCGCGCCCCGATGAGCTGATGCGCCCAGCTCTTGCCCGTCACGCTGCAGCCCTGTTGCCGCAGCGCTTGCATGAGGGTGGCCGCCTGGGTGTCGCGTGGTCTCGGACGTTGATGCATCTGCCCGAATTCCTGAGTGGTCTGCCGCGTGTAGATGTGGTGCAGCTGGTCGGTGCGTTGAGTGCGCCGGGTACGTCCACCGCGGCGTCCTCGGCACTCATCCACTCGGTCGGCGCATCGGCGGGAGGGGAGGGGTGGCCGCTTCCCACCCCGTTGATCATGGACACCGCAGAGTCGGCCGCGGCGCTGCGAGGGGTGGCGGAGGTGAGTGCGGCCTTGAAGGCGGCCGACGAGCTCGACGTCGCCGTGGTTGCCATCGGCGCATGGGGCCCCGGGACTTCCACCTTCTGGGATCGACTCAACGCCGACGAGCAGGTGCAGGCGCAAAAGGGCGGCGTGGTCTCCGAGTGCTCCGGAATTCTGATGGATGTCAACGGTGAGATCGCACTCTCGGGGATGGAGGACCGTGTGATCGGGGTCCGTCCGGAGCAGCTGCGCAGAGCTCACGTGGTGGCGGTCGCCGCGGCCGTGGATCACCCCGAAGCCGTGATCGCTGCGGTGCGAGCGGGGTTCGTCGACGATCTCGTGGTTCCGGCGGAGCTTGCCGCACGGCTTGTCGACAAGCTCGGAAACTCACAGATGAGAATATCGTAGTGCTCATATGAGTGTGCTCTTGGTACAGTGTGTCCATGATCACGCTCAAAGCTTCCTCGCTGAACCAGATCGCCGATGCTCCCGAGTCTCCGGCGGTGCCGACCTATGATCTCGCCCAGCGGCATATCGGGATCGTGCATTTCGGCGTTGGAGGGTTCCATCGGGCACACCAAGCGCTGTACCTCGACCGGCTGATGAACGACGGCGACGCCATGGACTGGGCCATCTGTGGTGTGGGTCTGCTGCCGGGAGACGTGCGGATGCGGGATGCGCTGGTTCCGCAGGACGGGCTCTACACCTTGGTGACCAAGGCGCCCGACGGCACTCGAGATGCCCGGGTGATCGGCACACTGGCCGAATATCTCTTCGCCCCGGATGACCCAGAGGCGGTCCTCGCGCGGATGACAGACTCCGCGGTGCGGATCGTCTCCCTCACCGTGACCGAGGGTGGTTACAACTACAACGCCTCGACCGGGGAGTTCCAGTTCGAGACTCTCGCAGTGTCTGAGGATCTGGAGGCCGATTTCGCCTCGGGTGCGACGCCGAAGACCATGTTCGGGTATGTCATCGAGGCGCTGCGTCGTCGTCGGGACGCCGGGGAACAACCCTTCACCGTCCTGTCCTGTGACAACGTGCGCGGCAACGGCGACCTGGCCCGGCGGATGCTGCTCGCCTACGCCGGGCGCAAGGATCCGCAGCTGGCGGAGTGGATCGCCGAGCACGTGGCGTTCCCCAACTGCATGGTGGACCGGATCACGCCGGTCACCGCCGATGCTGACCGCACGATGGTTGCCGAGAACTTCGGCGTGCAGGATGCCTGGCCCGTGGTCTGTGAAGATTTCATCCAGTGGGTGCTGGAGGACCGCTTCCCTGCTGGCCGACCGCCGTTCGAACGGGTCGGGGTGCAGATGGTCGAGGACGTCGAGCCCTATGAGCTGATGAAGCTGCGGCTGCTGAACTGCAGCCACCAGGCCATCGCCTACTTCGGCCTGCTGCTCGGACACGCCTACGCCCATGAGGCGGTCAACGATGAGGACCTGGCCCGGTTCACCCGCAGGAGCTACATGGATCACGAGGGCACCCCTTCCGTGGGGGAGGTTCCGGGCACCGATCTGGGTCAGTACAAGGACCAGCTCATGGAGCGCTTCAGCAATGAATATGTGGCAGACGCACTGACGCGGTTGGCCGCAGAATCCAGCGACCGCATCCCGACCTGGTTGGTCCCGGTCATCCGGGAGAATCTTGCCGCCGGACGCGATGTCACTGCCTCGGCGGCGATCGTGGCGTCCTGGGCGCGTTACGCCGAGGGCACCGGCGAGAACGGTGAGCAGTGGGACGTGATGGACCGGCTGCGCGAACGCGTGATGGCCCGAGCGGCCGCCCACGACGAGGACATCCTGGCGTTCCTGCGGGATGAGGAGCTCTTCGGAGACTTGGTGGAACAGCCCGCCTTCACCGAACCCTATGCCCAGGCGCTGCAGACGCTGCGCGCCGAGGGCGCCCGGGTGCTCCTGCGGCGGCTCGTGGCGTAGGGCTGCTGGTCACGCCGGGCAGGCCTCGATGCGGGTGATCTTAGTGCGCCGCTCTGGCGCGGGGATCTAGCTCCGTGCAGGTGGTGCGGGCGCGCCCTTGGGCGGCGTGATCTTCGGATACTGACCCCTGGCGCCGGCCACAGGAGCCTCAGTCTTGGGCCGCTCTGCCTGTTCGGGGCGATGCGGCGAGGCGTCCCAGTCGCGGTCGACGACGCGGCGCTGCACCAGGATCGCTGCGCCGAGGATCAGCAGCCCCAGGGCGGCGACGACCACGATGCCGCCGATGGAGCCGATGCCTGCTCCGTAGCCGACGAGGATGCCGAACCAGCCGAAGTCGGTGTCTCCGAACGTCGTGTTCGCGGAGCCGAAGTCACCCAGGACCAGCAGCAGAAGCGCCGGCAGGAACGTGATGAGCAGCCCGTTGACGAAGCCTCCTGCCACGGCGCCGCGCCGACCACCCGTCGCGTTGCCATAGACGCCAGCGGCGCCGCCGGTGAAGAAGTGCGGCACCAGACCCGGGAGGATCAGCGCCAGGCCGAGAGCCGGGTTGAACCAGAGGGTCAGGACCGCAAGCCCTACCAGTCCGCCGCTGAAGCTGGAGAGGAACCCGATGAGCACCGCGTTCTGGGCGTAGGGGAAGACGATCGGTGCATCGAGGGCCGGAATGGCGCCGGGCACGATCTTCGCGGCGATGCCCTGGAACGCAGGGACGATCTCGCCGAGAATGGTGCGCACGCCGAAGAGGATGACTGCCACGGCGATGCCGAACTGAAGCCCCTGGGTCACCGAGAGCATGATGAAGTTGCCGAGGTTCTCGGCTCCGCCGTCGAATGCCTCGTACGCTGTTTCACCTTCGCGTGCGAAGTAGATCAGGGCCACGACGACGTACATGATGACCATCGACAGCGCCGTCGCGACCATGGAGTCGCGAAGGAACCGCAGCCCTTCGGGCAGTTTCAGGTCCTCAGTGGATCGACTGGACCTGCCGCCGACGAGGCGACCGACCGTTCCTGCCGCGACGTAGCCGGCAGTGCCGAAGTGGCCCATGGCGATGCTGTCATCCCCGGTGATCTTTCGGGTGAAGGGCTGAGAGAAGGCAGGGAGGGAGACCATCAGGATGCCCAGCAGAACGCCGCCCAGTCCTACGGTGAGTGGCCCTGAGTAGCCGGCGGTGGCCAGCACGATGGTCAGCAGCGTCGCCATGAAAAGGATGTGATGCCCGGTGAGGAAGACGTAGCTCAGCGGCGTGAACCGCGCGAGCACCAGGCTGATGGCGAATCCCAGGATCATCAGCCACGCCACCTGCGCGCCGTAGGTCTCTTGGGCGATGCCGACGATGGCTTCATTGGTGGGGATCACACCTTGGGCGCCGGTGGCTCCCTGGATCATGACCCCCAGCGGGTCCAGAGACGCGACGACGAGCCCCGCGCCTGCACCGATGAGCAGGAAGCCGAGTATTGCCTTCATGGCGCCACCGATGATCGCTCCGGTGGACTTCTTCAGCGCGATCAGTCCCACGGCGACGATGATGCCGATCAGGAACGCCGGGACAGAGAGGATCTCGTTGACGAGGAATTCCGGGATTGCGACGAGCCAGTCCATGTGTATTCCTTAGACGTCGTAGAGCTCGCGCAGTGCGCCGTCGAGCTCGTCCTTGCTGGTGAAGTTCTCGATGACCTTGACCGGGATGCCGACGTCGCCGAGGGACTTGGCGATCTCCCCGGAGGTCAGGATCGCCTTCGCCTCGGAGGCCCGGCCGCGGGCGGAGATGGTGTCGGTGGCTTCGACGTTGAGGTGACGGCTCCACCCCCAGGTGTCCAGAACGCTTTCGAGGGTGTTCTTCAGGAACAGAGAGGTCCCGAGTCCGTTGCCGCAAACGGTGAGGATCAGGTGCTGTTCATCCCCGCCCGACGACCGACTTGGGGTCTCTGCAGCGGTAGCTGCCGTGGGCGCGTCTTCTCCCCGAAGGATGGCGGAGATGGCTTCGGGGGCCGGCGCAGCGTCCAGGGCTGCGCGCGTCTCCTCGTCGCCCAAGACCCCGCTGAGCTCGGCGAGCGCATGCATATGGTCCTTGGAATCGACGGCAGCAAGAGCCACGACCAGGGTGACCGGATCGTTCTCGCCGCTTCCGAAGTCCACCGGCTCTTTCAACCGCACCCATGACATGCCGGTGCGTCGGACGGCTTCTGAGGGACGCGCGTGCGCGAACGCGAAACCGGGGGCGATGACGATATAGGGGCCGTTGTTGACGACGTTGTCGATCATCGACTGGGTGTACTGGGCGGATGCGATGCCCGTCTGTTCCAACAGGCCTCCGGCCAGGCGGACCGCAGCTTGCCAGTCCGCGGCGTTGGCATCCAGCAGAATCGCGTCCTGGTGGATGAGTGTGGGGAGAGAGGCCATGTTCAATCCGTTCTGCTCAGTCCTGTTCGCGTCATGGTCACCGGTGGCGCCGCGGAGACTCCGAGACAGTACCACCAACTGGCATTCGGCTCCTGTGCCTGCGGATCCAGCGGGAAGAAGTTCAGGGCGGAACTCTGATTCGTGTTCCGCTCTCTGAGGTGTTCATTGAGTTAAAATGTGGGCATGAAAAGCGCTTATCGATGGAGTGCAATCAACGCCAAGGACGTGGTTCCATGGGCGGAGCTGGTCAATCATCTCGCGGTGGTGGATGGGACCGAGGAGTTCTACAACGCTGACGATCTCCTGGATGAGCTCAATGCTCCACGAATGGACACCCTCAGGGATACGTTTGCGGTCTGGTACGACGACTCGATGATCGCCTTCGGAACCGTCAGAGTCCCCAGCCATCCGGACCACCATGGCGGCAAGGTGGACGTCGGACTCGACGGTGGGGTGCACAGTCATCACCGGGGAAAGGGCCTCGGCACGCTGCTGATGCAGAAGCTGGAGGCGCGCGGCAGGGAACTCAGCGCCGAGAGGCACCCCGGTGTCCCGTTCTACCTCTCCACCGGCGGAGGCCTGGAGGACTCCTCGGCGCGCCGGTTCCATCACTCTCGCGGGTACAGCGTGGCACGCTACTTCAACCTGCTCAGCCGGGACCTCGGCGCACAGGATTCCGCGGAGACCATCCTCGGGGGCAGGAATGTTCCGCCCGGACTCAGCATCCGCGCACCCCAGGATGCGGACGAACCTGCTGTCATGGCCGCGCACACTGCCGCGTTCGTGGACCACTGGGGGAGTGCGCCGCCGGCTGCCGACCAATGGCACCAGAACTGGATAGCGGGAAGCAACCGGCCCGAGGTCTCCCGCATCGCGGTGGACGAAGCAGGGGTTGTCGCTCCCCAGGGAACTGTCCTCGCCTACTCGCTGTGTGGGCAATGGGTCACCCGAGAGCTCTATGTGAACCTGGTCGGGACCGTGCCGGAGGCCCGAGGGAAGGGTCTCGGAAGTGCAGTCCTGGCGCACACCATCGAGGCCGCGGCGCGGTCCGGGGAGTTTGATGTCATAGAACTCGACGTGGACTCGGAGTCCCTGACCGGGGCGACTCGGCTCTACGAGCGACTCGGCTTCACCCTCAAGCTCACGCAGGCCGCCATGCGCCGGTCAGCAGACTAGCCTCACCCAACCCGGCACCCGGTAGGATCGCCCCAACGCCGCCACAATGAGGTGGCGGCGCCACGAAGTGAGGGAGACCGCAGTCATGTTCTCGAAGATCCTGGTCGCCAACCGCGGGGAGATCGCGATCCGAGCGTTCCGCGCCAGCGTCGAACTCGGGGCGCGCACCGTCGCCGTATATCCGCACGAGGACCGCAACTCCTTCCACCGCCAGAAGGCCGACGAGGCGTACCGCATCGGTGAAGAGGGCCACGCGGTCCGCGCCTACCTGAACATCGACGAGATCATCCGCGTCGCCAAGGACGCCGGCGTCGACGCCATCTACCCCGGTTATGGCTTCCTCTCCGAGAACCCTGATCTTGCCCGGGCCTGTGACCAGGCGGGCATCACCTTCATCGGCCCGCCCGCGGATGTCCTGGAATCCACCGGTGACAAGGTCAAGGCCCTGCGCGCCGCCAAAAAAGCCGGCGTTCCCGTGCTGCAGAGCTCCGAGCCCTCCAAGGACACCGAGGAGCTCACCCGCGCCGCCGAGGAGATCGGCTTCCCGATCTTCGTCAAGGCCGTCGCCGGCGGCGGCGGTCGCGGCATGCGCCGGGTGGACAGGCGCGAAGACCTCGCCGAATCCCTGCGCTCGGCCATGCATGAGGCCGAGACCGCCTTCGGCAACCCCACCGTCTTCCTGGAACAGGCCGTGCTGCGCCCCCGCCACATCGAGGTCCAGATCCTCGCCGACGGCGAGGGCAATGTGGTCCACCTCTTCGAACGCGACTGCTCGCTGCAGCGCCGCTACCAGAAGGTCGTGGAGATCGCCCCGGCCCCGCACCTGGACGAGGACATCCGCCAGGCGCTGCACCGCGACGCCGTCGCCTTCGCCAAGGCCATGAACTATCGCAACGCCGGCACCGTGGAGTTCCTCGTGGACACCGTCGGGGAGCGCGCGGGCCAGCACGTGTTCATCGAGATGAACCCGCGCATCCAGGTGGAGCACACGGTCACCGAAGAGATCACCGACATCGACCTGGTCTCCGCGCAGATGCGCATCGCGGCAGGCGAGACCCTGGAAGACCTCGACATCCGCCAGGAGGACCTGCGCGTGCGCGGCTCCGCCATGCAGTGCCGGATCACCACCGAGGACCCGGCCAACGAGTTCCGCCCCGACATCGGCACCGTCACGGTCTACCGCTCCGCCGGCGGCTCCGGCATCCGGCTCGACGGCGGCACCGTCTACGCCGGGGCTGAGATCAGCCCGCACTTCGACTCGATGCTGGTCAAGCTCACCGCCCGTGGCCGCAACCACCAGACCGCCATCGCCCGGGCGCGCCGCGCGCTCTCCGAGTTCCGGATCCGCGGAGTCGCGACCAACATCCCGTTCCTGCTCAACGTGCTGGACTCAGAAGAGTTCCTCGCCGGGGACGTGGCCACCGACTTCATCGACGCCCACCCCGAGCTGGCCAAGATCAACCGCTCCCAGGACCGCGGCTCCAAGGCGCTGCAGTACCTGGCTGACATCACGGTGAATCAGCCGCACGGCCCCCGCGTGGAGGGCATCGACCCGCGCGACAAGCTCCCGCACTTCCCCGGGGACAAGCGCGACGAGCCCGACCGCAGCCCCTTCGACGGCCCCTCCGACCACCCGAAGCCCGAGGGCTGGCGCCAGGTCCTCATCCAGGAGGGCCCCGAGGGCTTCGCCAAGAGGCTCCGCGAGCAGACCGCCCTGGCCGTCACCGACACCACTTTCCGCGACGCCCACCAGTCGCTGCTCGCCACCCGCGTGCGGACCCGTGACCTGCTGGCTGCGGCGCCCGCCGTCGCCCATGTGACTCCCGGACTGTTCTCGGTGGAGGCCTGGGGCGGTGCGACCTACGACGTCGCGCTGCGGTTCCTCACCGAGGACCCCTGGGACCGGCTGCGTCTGCTGCGCGCGGAGCTGCCGAACATCCCGATCCAGATGCTGCTGCGTGGACGCAACACCGTGGGCTACACCCCCTACCCGCTTCAGGTCACCGACGCCTTCGTGGCGGAGGCCGCCGCCACCGGGGTGGACATCTTCCGGATCTTCGACGCGCTCAATGATGTGAACCAGATCGTCCCGGCCATCGAGGCGGTCCGCAAGACCGGCACTGCGGTGGCCGAGGCCGCGATCTGCTACACCGGCAACCTCACCGACCCGGCCGAGGACCTCTACACCCTGGACTACTACCTCGGCCTGGCCCAGCAGATGGTCGACGCCGGCGCGCACATCCTCGCGATCAAGGACATGGCCGGACTCCTGCGTCCAGCCGCGGCGAAGACCCTGGTCACCGCCCTGCGGGAGCGATTCGAGCTGCCGGTGCATCTGCATACCCACGACACCGCCGGGGGGCAGCTGGCCACCCTGCTGGCCGCGGCGGAGGCCGGGGTCGACGCCGTCGACGTCGCCGTGGCCTCCATGGCCGCGACCACCTCCCAGCCGCCGGCCTCCGCCCTGGTCGCAGCACTCGAGCACACCGAACGCGACACCGGGCTGGGACTGGAAGCCGTGGCCTCCATGGAGCCCTACTGGGAGGCCGTGCGCTCGATCTACGCCCCCTTCGAGTCCGGGCTGACCAGCCCCACCGGCCGGGTCTACCGGCACGAGATCCCGGGCGGGCAGCTCTCGAACCTGCGCCAGCAGGCCATCGCGCTGGGCCTGGGGGAGCGGTTCGAATCGATAGAGAACATGTACCACGCGGCCGACACCATGCTGGGCCGGCTGGTGAAGGTCACCCCGTCCTCCAAGGTGGTCGGGGACCTGGCGCTCCAGCTGGTCGGCATGGACGTGGACCCCGAAGAGTTCGAGGCGAACCCGCAGAGCTTCGACCTGCCGGATTCGGTGATCCAGTTCCTCGCTGGTCAGCTCGGAGACCCGCCAGGCGGCTGGCCCGAGCCGTTCCGGTCCAAGGCGCTTCAGGGCCGCACGATCAAGCCGCTGGACCAGGAACTCTCGGAAGAGGATTCCAAGGCGCTGCGCTCCGAGGACGCCGCCGAGCGGCGCCGTACACTCAACCGGCTGCTCTTCCCCGGGCCCACCAAGGACTTCGAAGCCGCACGAGACAAGTACGGCGACGTCCAGGTGCTGCACACCCGGGACTTCCTCTACGGGATGCGCACCGGCTACGAACACGTGATCTCGCTCGGCAAGGGAGTCCGGCTGCTGGTCACGCTGCAGACCGTCTCAGACCCTGACCCCAAGGGTGTGCGGACCGTGATGTGCACGCTCAACGGTCAGGCCCGCCAGGTCGGTGCCCGCGATGACTCCGTGGAAGCCACCGTCGCGGTGGCTGAGAAGGCGGACACCTCCAAGTCCGGCCACGTCGCCGCCCCCTTCGCCGGAGCGGTCTCGCTCACGGTCGAGGAGGGCGACACCGTTCAGGCCGGCCAGAACGTGGCCACCATCGAGGCGATGAAGATGGAAGCCGGGATCACCACCCAGGTCGCCGGCACCGTGACCCGGGCGGTGATCAGCGGCGTGCAGCAGGTCGACGGCGGAGATCTGCTCGTCGTCGTCGAGTAGCCGCGCCAGCCCTCGCGCTCAGTGACCGGTGAGCGAGCTCAGCAGGAAGCTGCGCAGCTCGTGATATTTCGGGTCCTGTTCCAGGTTCTCGACATCGCGAGGCCGGGAGAACGGGACGCTCAGATCATGGACGATCTGCGCATTCGGTCCAGCCCCCATCACCAGGATCCGGTCCGAGAGCAGCAGCGCCTCGTCGACGTCGTGGGTGACCATGATGAAGGTGCGCTTCTGCTGCTCGCACAGTTGCAGCAGCTGGAGCTGCAGCTCGTGCCGGGTCAGCGCGTCCAGGGCACCGAGAGGTTCGTCGAGCAGCATCACCTTGGGCTCCAGCGCGAACGCTCGGGCGATCCCGACCCGCTGCTGCATGCCGCCGGAGAGCTGGGTCGGTCGTCGGTCTGCGGCGTGGGAGAGGTTCACCAGCTCCAGGTATTCATCCGCCAGCGTCTCGAGCTCCTGCTTGCTGCGCTTCTGGTGCGGGTCGGTCTCCAGGGCGAAGATCACGTTCTGCCTGGCGGACATCCAGGGCAGGAGCACGTGCTGCTGGAACACGATGCCCAGCTCCCGGCTCGGTGCGGTGATCGGCTTCCCGGCCAGGGAGATCGTGCCCTCATCGACCGATTCCAGGCCGGCGATCATCTTCAGGATGGTGGACTTGCCGCAGCCCGAGGGGCCGATGATCGTGATGAACTCGCCCTCGTTGATGTCGACGTCGGTGGTGCCGACGATGCGCTGGAAGCCCTTCTTGCGATCCGGGAACCCTTTGGTGATGCCCTCGAGCTTCACCACGGGTTCGGTGCTCGTGCGCTCTGTCGTGAGAGTTTCAGCGGTCATGTCTGGGTCTCCTGGTGGTTCAGGCGTCGGTCTCAGGTGTCAATGTCGGCGTCGTCAGCGTGGGCGTTGAGCGCAGGTGCTCAGGATTTCGGGACGAGGCGCTGCAGTTGGGCGATCGAGCGGTCGAGCAGGAAGCCGACGCCGCCGATGATCACGATGGCCACCACGATGCTGGGGGTGTTCAGCGCATTCCATTCGTTCCAGACGAAGTGACCCATCCCGCGCCCGCCGACGATCATCTCGGCGGCGACGATCACCAGCCAGGCGGTGGAGAGCGCGGTGCGCAGACCGGTCACGATGGCCGGCAGCGTGGCCGGAAGCAGGACCTTGAAGACCCGGGTCTTGGTGTCGGTCTCCAGGGACTTCGCGAGGTCCAGGAACAGCGGGTTGACCCGGCGCACCCCGTCGATGGTCGAGACCAGGATCGGCCAGAGCGCGGCCATGAAGATCACGAAGATCGCGGTCATCTGGGAGTCCCGCAGCAGGGCAAGGCCCAGCGGCAGCCAGGCCAGGGGTGAGACGGGACGCAGGATCTGGATGAACGGATCCATGCCGTCGTGGATCACCCGGGAGGTGCCCAGCAGCAGCCCCAGCGGCACCGCGATGATCGCGGCCAGCCCGAAGCCCAGGAGCACCCGCTGGATGGAGGCGAGCAGGTGGTAGAAGATGCCCACGTTGTTGGGTCCATCCAGCAGAAAGGCTGTCCCGAGCATCTCCAGCAGCCGGTCCCAGGTGGCCCCGGGAGTCGGCGCCAGGCCGCCGTCGTCGAGCCCCACCGTCGCCAGGTGCCAGAGACCGATGAACCCCAGGAAGAAGATCACGAAGAGCCCGGTGGTCTGGAACCGGTCCCGGGTGCGCTGAGCCTTCGCGCGCTGCTGCAGCGCCTCCGGGGCGGTGTTGGTGTGCGGCTTCTGCGCGGTGTCGGTGATCTCAGCGGCCTGAGTGGTCGGGGTGCTCATAGGTTCACCTGTTTCTCGGTCCAGGGCAGGGGGTTCGCCGGGTCGAACGTGCGTCCGATGATGGTCTCGGTCTTCCGAGGGGTGGTGTCTGCGCCGAGCGCCTCCAGGATCGGGGTCGCGGCGTCGGGGTCCAGGACCTGGCGCACCGCGGACTGATAGTCCGCCGCGGTGTCGTAGCCGGCCGTGGGCGCGAGGTCCCAGCGCTGGAGCTGGGTCAGCGCCCAGATCGCATAGGACTCGTGCGGGTAGGGACGGAAGCCGATGCGGTCCTCCACCGACTGGGTGGCCCCGGTGCCGTCCTCGAACTCGCCGGTGAGCACCGCCGCGATGACCGCTGGGTCCTGGCTGAGGAACGCGCGCCCCGCCATCGTCTCTGCGGCGTCGGCGCGGTTCTCTGCCTTGTCGGTCCACATGGCTGAATCGCCGATCGCCCGCAGCAGCGTGGTGTAGGTGTTCGGATACGCGGTGGCGAACTCGTCGGCCACGGTGAAGCTGCAGCAGGGGTGGCCGTCCCAGAGGTCCTTGGAGAGCATGTGCAGGTAGCCGGCGCCGAGAGCGACGGCGCGCTGGTTGAACGGGTCCGGTGCCAGGAACCCGTCGATGTCGCCCACGTTGAGCGAGGCGACCATGTCCGAGGGACGCATCACCTGGATGCCGACGTCGTAGTCCGGGTCCAGACCGCCCAGCGCGAGGTAGTCCCGCAGGAGCAGGTTATGACCCGAGTAGTCGAAGGGCACGGCGATGGTCAGCCCGCGGAAGTCCTCCGCCTCGCGCACCCGGTTCATATGCTGCGTGCCCAGTGTTATCGCCTGACCATTGACATTGGTGATGTAGGGCAGCCGAGAGTCACGCTGACCGGCGGCGAAGTTGTGATGGATGCCCAGCGGCATCGGGATGAGCATCTGGGTGGCGTCGAGCTCACCGGCGACGTAGGCGATCCACAGCTCGCCCCAGCCGGTGTAGCGCTGCAGGGTCACGTTGAGCCCGTACTGCTCGAAGATCCCCATGGCGGCCGCATTGATGATCGGTGAGGAACAGGTGATCGGCACGAATCCGATGGTGACATCGCGGATCTCCAGCTCACCGGCCGGTTCCATCGCGGCGCTGAAATCGATTCCGAGCGGGTTCGTGTTCGGAGTCCCTCCGGTGGGGGTGCACCCGGCGAGCAGGCTGGCGCCCAGGGCCCCGCCGCCGAGGCCGAGCAGATTGCGTCGGGAGAGGTGGCGGTGTCCCACGGTCACCACTTGTAGTCGAGGAACTTGCCGTCGAAGGTCACGACGACGCGGTCCCCCTCCGGGTCGGCGCGGCGCTGGATGTCGAGCTGGAAGTTGATCGCGCTCATGATCCCATCGCCGAACTCCTCGTGGATCAGCTCCTTGATCGTGGGACCGTAGACCATGACAGCTTCCTGGAAGCGGTAGATGGTCGGATCGGACAAGTCGTCCTCGCTCAGGGGTCCACGGTAGGGCTGCATCTGCAGCGCTTCGACGACGGCGTCGTCCAGGCTCAGCAGCTCCTGCACCACGGCGGCCTGCGCGGCGGTCATGGGATGGCTGCCGAGCAGCGCGGCGGTGCTCCACTCCTTCGCCACACCGAGCTGCTCGGCGATCTGCGCCCAGCTGATTCCCGCCCGGTATCGGGCGACTCGAACGTGCTCGGCGGCTTCTCTCTTGCTGATGAACGGTTCCACGTGTCTCGGCCTCCTCGATCGGTGGCGCCGGACCGGAACGGCTCCGGCGCGGTTCCGAACCTAGGTCGGCGCGAATCCGGCCGACAAGGCGATTCGCGCGGAACATCTGACGATTCACGCAAGCGGCACGGGTTTAACGCCACCGAAATATCTGGGCATCTTGAGGGAAACAGCGCGCTCCTAGGATTGTGGAACAACGGCGATGGTGTCGGAAGGAGATGCATCTCGAGATGACCTTCGACGGCGGGGGAGTTCTACGCTCCCTGATTGACGCAGCCCCCACCCCGCTGTGGCTCATCGAGCCCGACGGGTCGGTCGCGCTGGTGAACGAGGCCGCAGCCACGGTGCTGGGCTACAGCGAGGGCAGAACCCTCCTGGGCCGTTGCAGCCACGAGGCTCTGCACCCCCGGCACGCAGACGGCTCCCCATATCCGCGGGAGGCCTGTCCGATCGTGGCGGCCTCGGGAACCGTGGGTCACAGTCACGCCGAGGAGTTCATCGACCGGCGCGGGCGTCCGCTGCGTGTGCGCTGGCGGCTCCGTCAGCTCGAGGATTCCGATCACAAGCTGCTCACCTTCACCCCACGTCAGTCCACCGGATCGCCGGGATCGCTCGTCTCCCGACTCGAGACCGAATCCGGCGGCGGCTTCGCGGAGATCAAGACCTATATCGAATCGCATTGCCAAGATTCCACGTTGACCCCCGACCGGGTGGCCGGCCGGGCCGGGGTCTCGCTGCGCACCCTGCAGGCCATGTTTGCGCAGGAGAACACGTCCCCGGCTCAGGAGATCCGCCGAGCCCGGCTCATCCGAGGGGACCAGCTGCTTCGGCAGGGACTGAGCGTGGCCGAGTCTGCCTACTCCAGCGGGTTCAACGATGTCAGCACCTTCAGTCGTGCCTACCGGCGCGCCTACGGAAGGTCTCCGGCGCTCACCAAGGGTCAGGCCGGACTGCCGGACCTGGACTGAGCAGGATCTCCACCACGGAGCCGTCGCCGGTCGGGGCTCGGATCACGGTGCCGCTGGCTGATAGCTGCGCGCCCAACTGGTGCCGCGAAGGTCGGCCCGGACGATCGCTGGGTCAGGCCGCCGGTCCAAGTCGCCGGGACCGGGGCCGGTCCTGAAGAATCTGCAGATCCGGCGAAAGTTCCCTCGGCCCCGGCCGCCCAACCCCGATAGGATGACGGCGGTGCACCAATGACGCTGCCGTACCTGACTTAACTCCTAAGGAGCTCACACGTGGCTATTGCAACCCCGGACAAGTACAACCAGATGATCGACTCCGCAAAGGCTGGCGGCTACGCCTACCCCGCGGTGAACGTCACCAGCTCGCAGACCCTGAACGCCGCGATCCGCGGGTTCGCCGAAGCTGAGTCTGACGGCATCATCCAGGTCTCCACCGGCGGCGCCGCCTACTGGTCCGGCGCCAGCGTGAAGGACATGGTGACCGGCTCCCTCGGCTTCGCCGCCTTCGCCAAGCAGGTCGCGAAGAGCTACGGCGTGAACATCGCGCTGCACACCGACCACTGCCCCAAGGACAAGCTCGAGGGCTTCGTGCTGCCGCTGCTGGAAGCCTCAGAGGCCGAGGTCAAGGCCGGGCGCGACCCGATCTTCAACTCCCACATGTGGGACGGCTCCGCCGAGACCCTGGAGGAGAACCTGCGCATCGCCGCTGAGCTGCTGCCCCGCAGCTCGGCCGCCAAGCAGATCCTCGAGGTCGAGATCGGCACCGTCGGCGGCGAAGAGGACGGTGTGGAGAACGAGATCAACGAGAAGCTCTACACCACCATCGAAGACGCCACCGCGACCATCGAGGCCCTGGGCCTGGGCGAGCACGGCCGCTACATGACCGCGCTGACCTTCGGCAACGTCCACGGCGTCTACAAGCCCGGCGGCGTGAAGCTGCGCCCGGAGATCCTCAAGGCGATCCAGGAAGAGGCCGGTACGAAGTACGGCAAGGACGCCCCCTTCGACCTGGTCTTCCACGGCGGCTCCGGCTCCTCCGAGCAGGAGATCTCCGACGCGGTCTCCTACGGCGTGATCAAGATGAACATCGACACCGACACCCAGTACGCCTTCACCCGCCCGGTGGCCGGTCACATGTTCGCCAACTACGACGGCGTGCTCAAGATCGACGGCGAGGTCGGCAACAAGAAGACCTACGACCCGCGCGTCTGGGGCGCCAAGGCCGAAGAGTCGATGGCCGCTCGCATCGTCGAGGCCTCCCAGCGCCTCGGCTCCGCAGGCCGATCCATCAAATAAGCCCGGTCCGCTCGGCCTCCCGCGCCGAGCAACGACGACGATGGCGGCTGTCCCTTCTCCGTGAAGGGCAGCCGCCGTCGTCGTTCCCGCCCCTCCCGGGTCAAAAAATCGTAGACCTGTGGCGGGTCGTACCGCTAGAGCGCTACGACAACTCGAAAGCTCTACGATTATTTGACCGGCGGGCGGGCTGATCCGCTGAGATCACCCGGCTCATCGGCGGAATCCACCCTCGCTGTTGATGATCTGGCCGGTGATCCAGGAGGCCTCGTCGGTGCTCAGCCAGGCGATGAGCCGCGCCGGGTCATCAGGTTCACCGAATCGGCCCAGCGGGAACATCGCCGCGACGTCGTTCCAGAGATCAGGTCCCAGGTAACCGGTGTCCACCGGCCCAGGGTTCACCGTGTTGACCCGGATGCCCCGGCTGATCAGCTGCTCCGAGAGCGTGGTCGTGATGCCTGCCAGCGCGGCCTTCGCCGCGGCGTAGGCCACCTCGCCGGGCATGGGCCCCAGGCCCTGCGCGGAGGTCAGGAAGATCAGGGATCCTGCGGTGCCGGGGCGGTGCTGCTGCAGGTAGGCCTGGGCCAGCAGGATCGAGGCTCGAGTGTTCACCGCCCAGTGCTGATCCAGCTGCGCCGCCGTGAGATCACCGAGTGGCCCATCGTGGCCGCTGAGTGCCTGATTGCAGACCAGTGCATCGATCGGGCCCAGTGCGGAGGTCGCCGCCTGCATCACCTGGGCCGGACCGGCGGGATCGGCCAGGTCAGCATGGACGTCCGCGACCCGGGCGTCTCCGACCAGGTGGCTGCGGACGCCGTCGAGCACCAGTGCGATGTCATCGGCACCCCAGGGCTGCTCACGGTCATGCGGGGTGAAGTGGTGGCAGAAGACGCTGGCCCCGTAGGCGGCCATCCGGCACGCGGTGGCGTAGCCGATCCCGGCCCGCCGGCTCACCCCGGTGATCAGCACCCTCCGGCCCCGCAGGGGGAGCGGGTCACGGGAAAGGTCAGTGGCGGGGGTCGGCTCCATGGGGTCATTCGATCACATCAGACGTCCCAGCCGGAGCGGTAGCTGCGCTGGGCGAGCAGGGTCGCGAGCTCCGCGTGGACCTCGACGGTCTTCTCGAGCCGCGCCCGTCGGTCGGGGGTCTGGAACTACTGGGTCTCAGTGTCGCCGCGATCCTGCCGCAGAGGGCTGTCGCGGCCCCGGCGGCGGATCCGCATGCCTGCCAGAAGACCCGTGGACAGCAGTCCCAGGATGAGGAGAGCCATGCCCAGAGCGGTGAGGGTGAGTGTGGCGGGCGACGCGCCGGGAATATGCGTGGTGTCTGAGAGCGGCGCGTGCGCGAACCAGCCGAAGGAAGTGGGCGGACGGTTCACCGCGAGCAGGCCGGCGGTGATCAGTCCCGCGGCAGCCACCTACCCGATCACTTCTCTGCGCGACGCGTCCACGCCTCGATCATAGCGACGCCTCCGCCGACCAGGCAGAGGCTCGCAGCCACGGCCGCCATCACCGCCGGGTCCCAGCCGCCCTGGACCAGTCCGAAGCCGGCCGATCCCACCGCCTGCCCGGTCGCGAGCGCGATGAACAACAGGGACGTGCCGGCCCCGGCGTGATCGGGCCAGACCTGCCGGGCCCAGAGGATCAGCACCCCGGACAGCGCCATGTATCCGGCGCCGAAGATCGCCATGCTGGCATACGCAGCCGGCCCCGATTCCGTCACCAGGGCCCATGCCAGGACGCCGCTGGCGAGTGCAAGCAGGCCCGCGGTGACGCTGAAGCCGGCGTGTTCGCCCACGCGGGTCACCAGCACGCCGGTGAAGGTGCCGAGCAGTCCGCCCGCGCCCAGCGCGATCCAGAGCCAGCCCACCTGATCCGCGGCCACCACGCCGGAATCGGTGACGAGCAGCGGGCCGAACGTCCAGATCAGCGCAGATCCCGCGCCGGCGACGACAGCGGCGGCTCCCGGCACAGCCAGCTTCCGCCACGCGGGCCGAGCGGCCATGGAAGCGACCGACCCCGAGCTGGAACGCTCCCCCCGAGTCGAGGCGCCGCCCGCACGGCCCCCGACCTGTCCGCCCAGCTCCGAGTGTCCGCGCAGCGGAAGGAGCACCGCCGCGGCGGCGGCCGCGGAGAGCCCGGCCATCACCACCCACGCCGACCCAGCCGACGGCGCGAGGAACGCCACCAGCCCGGCGCCGATCACACCGACTCCGGTTCCGGTGTTCACCACCGACTGGGCGGTGGCCCGCGCTCGCAGAGCGACCACCGCGTCGATCACCGGCACCAGCGCGGGGGACGCGAAGCCCCCGCCCATCCCGGCGATCACCACCGATGCGACGAAGAAGATCGGCTCCGAGGCCACCGCCACGCCCAGTGACCCCAGGGTCGCGGTCGCTCCGGCGAGGACGAGCCCCACCCGAGGACGTCGATCCACCAGTCGCGCCGCGACGACCGCGGCCACCGAGTAGGCGATGAACTGCGCGGCCGCAGCCCAGCCGAGCACCTCGGCCAGGTCAGGCCGCTCGGCCGCCAGCCGCGGAGCGAAGAGCCCGACGCCGAAGCGGGCCATCCCATATGTGGCGGCGATCAGCAGCATCCCCGCCACCGCAGTGCCGAGGCCTGAGCGTCGTGGAACCTGCCTTGGGGCTGGTCCGGCGGCAGGGGCGGCAGTCCGCCCAGCGGTGTCGAGCATCAGAGTCCTCCGAGGGTGCAGGCGAGCAAGGTATAACGCACGTTTCACTGAAGCGAACGTTATACTATTTTCATGGCCAACCCACAGCTCACCCGGACGCGAATTCTGGACGCGGCCGAGGGACTCTTCTTCCACGACGGCATCGCAAGCACCGGCGTCGATCGCGCCGCCGCGGCCGCAGGGGTCTCGATCGTGACGCTCTACAAGCACTTCGGCTCCAAGGACAACCTGCTGCGCGAGATCCTCGCCCGCCGGCTCCAGGACTGGAGCACCCACTGGGAGTCAGCGATCGCCGCGGCAGAATCACCGCGCGAACGCGTGCTCGCCATCTTCGATGCGATCGAGACCTTCCGGGCATCGGCGGGGGAGACGCAGTGGTGCTGCTTCCTGGCCACTGCCTCGGAGCGCCCAGCGCCGACCCCGGGCAGCGAGGATCCGGTCTTTGACCTGATTCGTCAGGACACCGCGATGGTCACCAAGAGACTGACCTCGCTCGCGACAGACGCGGGCTGCCCGGACCCGGGGTCCGGGGCCGCGGCGCTCCTGCTGGTCTACAACGGGGTGCTGGCCAGCCTGCTGCGCGGGGCCCCCGCAGATCCGCTCCCCATGGCTCGGATGACCGCGGGTCTGGTCCTCGACACGTGGGCCGTCCCGCCCGTCGTCGTCCCCGGCAAGTAGCCCGAGCGAAAAAATCGTAGAGCTGCAGGTTGTCGTAGCGCTCAAGCCCTACGACAACGCAACAGCTCTACGATGATCTGCCGAGCCGCGTCACTGCGCCACCCCGATGACCCGCGCGGAGCACGGGAATGGCCGCACCCTCGGTAGGGTTAAGGCTTGGGAAATCGTCTTCAACGGCCCCCGCCTCGGGGAGCCGGACGTCCACAACAGTCGGAGAACCTCATGAACATTTCCACCCTCGCCCTGCGCACCGTCCCCGGAGCCTTCATCCTCAACGCCGGCATCGGCAAGCTCGGCCTCGACGCTGAGTCCGCCGCAGGCATGCAGGGCATGGCCGCCACCGGGGTGCCCGCCGTCAAGCAGCTCTCTCCCGAGCAGTTCGGCAAGGCCCTGGCCTGGGGTGAGATTGCCCTCGGCAGCGCACTGCTGACGCCGTTCGTGAGCAACCGCGTCGCCGGCCTTGCGCTGGGCGGCTTTGCGGCCGGCATGCTCAGCATGTACTTCCGCAACGACGGCATGACCGAGTCCGACGGTGTCCGCCCCACTCAGGACGGCACCCCGCTGGCCAAGGATGCCTGGCTCGCTGCCATCGCGATCGCACTGGTGAGCTCCGGCAAGAAGGCCAGCAACAAGAAGAAGTGAACCGCCTGGATTCGGCTGCCGGCCGCTGATTCGGGGGAACGGACCCGGTGGATCCGTTCCCGGCATCTGATCCGGCCACGCTGATCCCTGCAGAAAGCGACGTGTATGACCCGCGAGAAGCTGCTCCTGCTCGATTTCGACGGCACGCTCTGCCTCGGTGACGCCCCGGTCCTCTTCTACGCCGACCGGGTGGACGCGCTGCTGGCGGAGCGGGGCCTGAGCGGGCACTTCCCGGGCACCAGCGTCCACGAGATCGTCACCCGCGGCTTCGCGGAGAACACCCTGCTGGCCCCGCAGATCCAGTACGACGACGCCGGGGTGCCGCTCACTGTGGGCAGCGAGGCCACCCACGATGACGCCAAGGCGCATCCGGTCTCCTGGCCGCTGCAGGACGGCTATCAGCTGGTCCAGCTGCTGGCCCGCCAGGCCGGACTCACCGACGCCGATTCCGGACGGTCCTTCCGGGCGGCGCGGCTGGACCTGCTGGCCCATGGGCTGGAGAACACCGACGTCCACGCGCCGTCCGGGGCCCAGGAGCTGCTCGCCGAGACCCGGCGCGGCGCCGTCGTCGTGCTGGTGACGAACTCACCGGCAGATGCATTCGCGCCCTGGCTGACGGCCCTGGGGCTGAGCGACGCCTTCGACCTGGTCATCAACGATGCTCGCAAACCCCTCGGCATGCCCGCGGCGCTGCAGCGCGCCCGGGCTGCCGGTGGGGACACGGCCGGCGGGCATGCTGCCGGTGGCGAGCCGGAGCCCCAGATCGCTCCGGACCAGGTGCTCTCCGCCGGGGACATCTGGGCCAATGATCTGGAACACGTGCACGCACTGGGCGGCACCACCGTGCTGATCGACCGATTCGGCACCGGGCTGGGCACCCCCGATCATCGTGTGCAGGACTTCGACGCCGTCGCCCGGGTGGTCGACGCCTGGTCACGCAGCACCGCGACGGTCTGACCAGAGATTCCGTCCCGCACGCCGAAGCTCTTCATCATGTAACCTGCGTCACACAGAGAACACCGCTGTGTTAACAGTGCGTGACAGGTTGACCAACTGACCTGTTCCAGGTGGAGGGTGCGGCAACGCGCCCCTAGAGTGCATTGTGGAATCGCACGAGGTCAGCGGCATGACGCCGGCGGCCTCGCGCGTGACTCTCCGGAATTCGCAGCACCTTCGGTGCCGCGAAGCGCAGCACCGGGGTCGCCCTGGCACCTTGATGAAGAGGAAATTCCATATGCGTAAGAAGACTCTGTCCACGTTCGCGCTGGCGAGCGTGTTGACTCTGACCATGGCCGGCTGTGTGGCCGAAGAGGGCGAGACCGGCGGCGACGAGGAGGCCGAAGCCGGCGACTCCGAGACTGCTGTGATCAGCAGCGTCGACGAGATCGTCATTGCGCTCGTCCCCTCCAACGACGTCGACAACATCGTGGAGAGCGCTGAGCCGCTCGCGGATGCGCTCAGCGACGCACTCGACGGCTTCCCGGTCCGCGCGGAAGAGACCCAGGACTACCTGGGGGCCATCACCGCCATGCAGACCGGCGACGCGCAGGTCGTGATGTCCGGACCCGTGGGCATGATCCAGGCCGAGGAGCAGGCCGACGCCGTGCCGATCACCCAGTCGATCCGCTATGGCTCCGACGTCTACGTGACCCAGTGGTTCACCAACGACCCGGACACCTACTGCATGGATGAGCCCGTGGACGTCCCCGACGACGACGGCAACACCATGCTCTTCTGCAACGGCACCGATGAGGCCGAGCCCGGAGCCGTCGGCGAAGAGGCCCTCGAGATGATCGAAGCGGGCACCACCGTCTCCTACGTGGACCAGGGCTCAGCCTCGGGCTACTACTACCCGGCCACCCAGCTCAACGATCTGCTCGGCTTCGCCCCGGGTGAGGGCGACATCGACGAGCAGTTCGCCGGAAGCCACGACAACTCCGTGATCAACGTCTACAACGACAGCGCCACGATCGGCACCTCCTTCGACGACGCTCGCGAGAACGTCGTCGCCGAGAACCCCGATGTGGGTGAAGAGGTCGTGGTCTTCGCCTGGGCCGGCCCGATCCCGAACGACGGCATCGTGGTCTCCTCCGAGTTCACCGAGGAGGAACAGGCCACCCTGACCGAAGCCTGGCTCGCCGTGGCCGAGGACGAGGACGGCCTCGCCGCACTCGATGAGGTCTACGAGATCGAAGGAATGGTCGAAGCCGATCAGGACGCGCTGGACGGCGCTCGCCAGGTCTACAACGACTTCGGCGATGAGTGACCTCTAGCACCCCCTCAGAGAGGAAGCAGTCCTCCAGCAGTCGGTGACCCGGGTGCGCAGCTCGTACGCTTGAGGCGTGAGCTGCGCACCCGGACCCGGCTAGGACACCAGATCATGATCACTTTCGAGAACATCGACGTCGTCTACCCCAATGGATTCAAGGGGCTGAGCAACGTCAATCTGCAGATCAACAAGGGCGAGTTCGTGGCCATCGTGGGGCTCTCAGGCGCCGGCAAGTCCACCCTGATCCGCACGATCAACGGACTGGTCCCCTTCACCTCGGGCACCCTGACCGTCGGCGACGACGTCGTGGACCCGCGCAGCAAGGCCAAGCTGCGCCGGCTGCGCTCCCGGGTGGGGATGATCTTCCAGTCCTTCAACCTGGTCACCCGGATCTCGGTGCTGAACAACGTCCTGGTCGGGCGCTCCGCAGAGACCCCCACCTGGCGGTCGCTGCTCGGCTGGTACCGCGCCGAGGACAAGGAGCTCGCATTCCAGTCCCTGGAACGCGTCGGCATCGTGGACAAGGCCTATATGCGGGCCTCCTCGCTCTCCGGCGGCCAGCAGCAGCGTGTGGCCATCGCCCGGGTGCTCGCCCAGGACCCCGAGGTGATCCTCGCCGACGAGCCGGTCGCCTCCCTGGACCCGCCGACCGCACACAAGGTGATGCGTGACCTGCGCCGGATCCAGCAGGAGCTGGGGATCACCACCATCGTGAACATGCACCACCTCGACCTCGCCCGCAGCTACGCCGATCGCATCATCGGGATGCGCGCCGGTGAGGTGGTATTCGACGGTCCCGTGGAAGAGGCGACCGACGCGATCATCGAAGAGGTCTATCAGCGCTCGCTGACCGCCGAGGACATCGTGGCGTCAGACTCTGCCACCCAGGGCACCGTCACCTCTGCAGCGGCCCAGGACTGACGCGTGGCCATCACCTCCGGCACCTCCAGTCACAGCACCGCCAGTCACAGTCCCGCCACGCACGGGGCCAGCACGCTCGGTGCGACCCCGCGCCCCGAGGCGCCGAAGCCCAGCGGGCTGGTCTACCTCGGGCTGGGCGGGCTCGCCGTCGTCGCGTTCATCATCTTCTGGATCACCGGGGTCTCCGGCAACATCCTGCTGATCCCGCTGGGCTTCGTGACGCTGTGGGCCCCGCTGTACCCGGTGATCGGGCTGGCCGTGATGCTGCTGACGCTGCTGGTCTGCTTCCGCGCGCGGACCAACACCATGGGAGCCTTCGGCGCCCTGGCCTTCATCATCATGAGCTACTGGGCCGGCTCCACGGTGAACTTCACGCTGCTGGAGATCCCCGAACGCTGGTCCAACGTCGAGCCTCGGCTCATGGCGTTCCTGGATCCGAACTGGAGCTACATCTGGACGGTGCGGGACCAGTGGCTGATCACCCTCTCGATGGCAGTGGTCGCCACATTGATCGGCTGCGCCATCGGCCTGGTGCTGGCGATGTTCGCGTCCCCGGTCTCCAGCCCGAACAAGGGCGTCTCGCAGGCGATCAAGGCGGTGAACTCGGTCATCCGCTCGATCCCGGATGTCGGCTGGGCGCTGCTGTTCGTCGCGTTCATCGGCGGCACCGCCCACGGGCTCGGCCCGATGGCCGGTGTGCTGGCGCTGCTGATGTTCAACATCGGCATCGTGGCCAAGCTGCTCAGCGAGACCATCGACTCGGTGAACCCCGGCCCGGTGGAGGCCGCCGATGCCGCCGGGGCGAACCTGACCCAGCGCAACCGGCTCGCGATCCTTCCCCAGGTGCTGCCGGGCTTCGTCTCCTACGGGCTCTACGTCTTTGAGCTGAACATCCGCGCCTCGGCCGCGCTGGGCATCGTGGGAGTGGGCGGCATCGGCTCGGCCATGATGCTGCAGCTGAACCGCTTCGCCTTCGAGAACGTCGCCGCCATCCTGATCGCGCTGATCATTGTGGTGCTGCTGGTCGACATGTTCTCCATGTACATCCGGAGGAAGCTGCTGTGAGCAATCGAGGAACCAACGCCGGTCCGGGCAGCGCCTCGCGCACTGAGCCGCGCTTCGCCCCGGACGCGCTGGACCGGCGCCCCGTGAAGCCCTCCAAGCTCGGCTACAACGTTGGCATGCTGGTCGTCGGGATCATCTTCATCGCCGCGATCTACGGGACCGGCATGGACGTCCGCGCGCTGGTGGACCTGCCGGCGAGCATCATCCAATACGGCCAGCTCATGGCCCAGGGCGTCTTCCAGGTCCCCGACGAGACCGTGGCCGGCTACTGGACCCAGTCCTTCGCCGCGATGTTCGAGTCCGTGGCGATCGCCTGGGTCGGCACGATGGTCGGCGCGCTGTTCTCACTGCCGCTGGGATTCATGGCCGCGCGGAACATGTCCCCGCTGCCGGTCTACGTCGTGGTCCGCTTCATCCTCTCGGTGATCCGCGCGGTGCCCGAGATCATCTTCGCCATCGCGATCATGCTCCCGCTCTTCGGCTTCGGCTCTGGCGGCGGCGGAGCACTGGCCGGTGCGATGGCGCTGGGCATCAGCTCCATCGGCACCCTCTCGAAGCTCATCTCCGAGGCGATCGAAGCGGTCGACGGCGGTCCGCTGGAGTCCTCCCGGGCCTCGGGGAGCAACCACCTGCAGCTGATCCGCTGGGCGGTGCTGCCCCAGGTGATGCCCGAGGTCATCGCGATCTGGCTCTACCGCTTCGAGGTCAACATCCGCGCCTCGGCGATCCTCGGCGTGCTGGGGGCCGGCGGCATCGGTTCGCTGCTCTCCACGGTCTTCGGCGCCCGCGACTGGGACCGGATCGGCATCGTGCTGGTCGTGATCATCGTGGTCACCATGCTGGTGGATCAGATCTCCGCGTTCATCCGGCACCGGGTGATCCACGGTGCGGGCGTCCGCAGCGGCGGGGGAGAGCCCCACGACGACGACGGCGCACCCGGTCCCGGCGCAGGCCCCGAGGCCGGCACAACGGTGGAGGACGACCCGGCCCCGAAGTCCGCCCGAGCCGCCGCCGGTCTCTGACCGAGGTCCTCCGCGGTGAACCCGCGGTGAGGCCCATAGGAAGGGGCGCGGACTGCGAATTTCGTGGAGGAATCTTGGCAGTAGGATGTGGCCATGAGCATCGTTGGTCAAAATTTGATGGAGCCGGAGCCCACGTTGCTTCCGGCCGAGCCTGAAGTCTCCGAATCGCTGGCCACCGGCGAGGAGCCCGTGGATCTCGCGGCGAAGCACCCGGAGTCCTCACTGGTCTGGGCGCTGCTCGCCGAGGACGCGCTGGACCAGGGTTACACCGTGGAGGGCTATGCCTACGCCCGCGCCGGCTACCACCGCGGCCTCGACGTGCTGCGCCGCTCCGGCTGGCGCGGTGCCGGTCCCGTCCCGTGGAGCCATGAGCCCAACCGCGGCTTCCTGCGTGCCCTGGGCGCGCTGGGCCAGGCTGCGGCCGCCATCGGCGAGACCGCCGAGGTCGAGCGGATCACCACGCTGCTGCGTGACTGCGACCCCTCAGCTCCCGAGGCGATCAGCCGGCTGCGCTGACCCTTCAGGTAATCACGCGGAAGGGTTGTTCGAACGATGGCTAAGCTGTACTTCCGTTACGGTGCGATGAATTCAGGCAAGTCCACCGGACTGTTGCAGGCGGCGTTCAACTACGAGGAGCGCGGGCAACGGGTTCTGCTCACCAAGCCGCAGGTCGACACCAAGGGTGAGGATGAGATCGTCTCCCGCCTGGGAGTGACCCGCAACGTCGACTTCCTCATCCCGCCGCAGGCTCCGCTGCGCGAACTGGTGGCACAGCATGCGGCCGGCACCACCCCGGGGACGCTGCTCGATGACATGGAAGCAGAATCGGGCGCACTGAACCGGCAGATCAAGCCGGTGGCCTGCCTGTTGGTCGATGAGGCCCAGTTCCTCACTCCGGCCCAGGTGGAGGATCTGCTGCGCATCGCCGTGCTCGACGACGTCCCCGTCCTGGCCTATGGCATCCGCACGGACTTCCGCACGATGGCCTTCCCCGGCTCGGCCCGGCTGATGGACCTCGCCCATGCCCTGGAGGAGCTCAAGACCATCTGTCGGTGTGGGCGCAAGGCGGTGTTCAACACTCGACGCGCCGGTGAGGCCATCATCTTCGACGGCGATCAGGTAGCGATCGACGGCACCGACATCTGGTACGAATCCCTCTGCGCGGCCTGTTACCTGGAGGCCTCGGGCGGGCGTCTGGGCTGAGTCGTGTCAGGTCCAAACCCCGCGTCGACCGACGTTGGTAGGATCTACAGGGACGCCTTTGCTGTTGCGGGTGCTCCCAGACCAGCTCAGCTCGGGAAAGGACTGCCATGCCAGCCATTGTGATCGTCGGAGCCCAGTGGGGCGACGAAGGTAAGGGCAAGGCCACGGACCTGCTCGGTTCACGGGTCGACTACGTGGTGAAGCCCAATGGCGGCAACAACGCAGGCCATACCGTCGTCGTCGGCGGTGAGAAGTTCGAGCTCAAGCTCCTTCCCGCGGGAATCCTGTCCCCGAACGCCGTGCCGGTGATCGGCAACGGCGTCGTCGTGAACCTGGAGGCGCTCTTCCACGAGATCGACGGCCTCGAGGCGCGCGGAGCGGACACCTCCAAGCTGAAGATCTCAGCGAACGCGCACCTGGTCGCGCCCTACCACCAGACCATGGACAAGGTCACCGAGCGATTCCTCGGCAAGCGCGCCATCGGCACCACCGGCCGCGGCATCGGCCCCACCTACATGGACAAGGTCGCCCGGCTCGGCATCCGAGTGCAGGACATCTTCGACGAGTCGATCCTCCGGCAGAAGATCGAGGGCGCGCTGCGCCAGAAGAACGAGCTCCTGGTGAAGCTCTACAACCGCCGGGCCATCGCGGTCGATGAGATCGCCGAGTACTTCCTGGACTTCGCCGAGCGGCTCCGGCCCATGGTCGTGGACACCACCATCCTGCTCAACGACGCGCTGGACCGCGGCGAGGTCGTGCTGATGGAGGGCGGCCAGGCGACCTACCTCGACGTCGACCACGGCACCTACCCGTTCGTGACCTCGTCGAACCCGACGGCGGGCGGCGCCTCCGTCGGCTCCGGCATCGGGCCGACGCGGATCAAGCGCTCCATCGGCATCGTGAAGGCCTACACCACCCGTGTGGGTGCCGGTCCGTTCCCGACCGAGCTCTTCGACGAGTGGGGCGACTACCTGCAGAAGACCGGCGGCGAGTTCGGCGTCAACACCGGACGTCCGCGGCGCTGCGGCTGGTACGACGCCGTGATGGCGCGCTATGCCTCCCGGATCAACGGCTTCACCGACTTCTTCCTGACCAAGCTCGACGTGCTCACCGGCATCGACGAGATTCCGGTCTGCGTCGCCTATGAGGTCGACGGCGTCCGTCACGATGAGATGCCGATGACCCAGACGGAGTTCCACCACGCGAAGCCGGTCTTCGAGAACTACCCCGGCTGGACCGAGGACATCTCGGGTGCCCGGACGCTGGATGACCTCCCGGAGAACGCGCGTAACTACGTGCTGGCGCTGGAGAAGCTCAGCGGCTGCCGGATCTCGGGTGTGGGCGTCGGCCCCGGCCGCGACCAGGTGATCGCGATCCACGACCTGATCGAAGACTGAGGCTAGGCGCAGCACGCCTTTCTGAGGCGTCGGTCTGACGGAATTAATTCCGTTCGGCCGACGCCTTTTTCGTGTCGCGACGGACCCCGAGGGTGAACGGGGGATTCTCAACTCGGTTAGAAGTCGTTGTATAACCGGCTCTTCGCAGATGAGGGTGTAGCAACCGTTGGCGTGGCGGTGCACAGATAGATGTCGAGGCCTTCCGAAGATGGAAGTTCCTACACTGCCCATCTGAAAGACCTCGACGTGGCCAAGCCTACTTTTGCCATCCCCGATATTGATAGTTTCTGCCTGGTCGACCAGCTCGGACTCACCATCACCGGCCAGCACCTCGAAGAACGCCGAGCCGTGCTGGAATGCCGAGTCCTCCAACACGACCCCTGGTGCCGGAACTGCGGCGCCGAAGGCGTCTCGATCGGCACCGTGGTGCGCCGGATGGCCCATGTGCCGCTGGGCTGGCGGCCCACCACCCTCTTGGTTCGGGTGCGCCGCTACCGGTGCGCGGACTGCGCCCGGGTCTGGCGCCAAGACACCAGCTGCGCAGCGGCACCCCGCGCGAAGCTCAGCCGCCACGCGGTGCTCTGGGCGCTGAAATCACTGGTGATCGACCGCATGTCGATCACCCGGATCGCCGCCGGCCTCGGGGCTGCCTGGCACACCGTCAACGCCGCGGTCCTCGCTGCTGGAGCGAAGCTGCTGATCAATGACCCAGCCCGCTTCCAGGGGGTCGAGATCTTGGGAGTTGATGAGCACTGTTGGCGCCACACCGGTGCCGGCACCCACTTCGTGACCGTGATCATCGACCTGACCCCGGTCCGCAACGGCACCAGGCCGGCGCGGCTGCTCGACATGATCCCCGGCCGTTCCAAGCAGGTGTTCAAGACCTGGCTCGACGCCCAGACCACAGATTTCCGGGACAGGATCGCTGTGGTCGCGATGGACGGGTTCACCGGGTTCAAGACCGCCACGGCGGAAGAGCTGCCGCAGGCGACCGCGGTGATGGATCCCTTCCACGTGGTCGCTCTGGCAGGTGATGCGCTGGATCGGTGCCGGCAGCGGGTCCAACAGGACACCCTCGGGCACCGGGGACGTTCTGGTGATCCGCTCTACGGGACCCGCAGGACGCTTCGGACCGGCGCTGATCTGCTCACCGAGAAGCAGCATCAGCGGCTGCAGAAGGTCTTCACGGTGGATGAGCACGTCGAGGTCGAAGCGACCTGGAGGATCTATCAGAAAATCGTCACCGCCTACCGCAACCCCTCCAAGAGTGAGGGCAAGAAGCAGCTGCAGGCGGTGATCGATTCACTGCGCCGGGCGGTGCCGCGCCGATTACATGAGTTGATCAGTCTGGGTAGAACCTTCAATCGCCGGGCTGCTGACATCCTGGCCTACTTCGACCGCACTGGCACCTCCAATGGTCCTACCGAGGCGATCTGTGAGTCTGGATCTGGCTGGTCTGGGACTGGCCGGTCAGGATGGATGTCGGTCGTATCGAACCGGGTGTGACTCTCGAAGCAATTGGCCCGCTTGCGGTGTCTTCCCGTTGAATTGTCCGCCCGGGTCGGTGCGGCCGACACCGTCCGGCCCACCTCGGTGACCTCATCAGGAGACTGCCCGGCCCTCGGGCCGTGGCCCATCACAGATTCGCCCCGAAGTGACCTCTTCCCGGACCCGTGCCGGCCGCTTGGCGACCGTGACCATGTCCGTCTCGAAGAGAGGAGCGTCGATCGCCATGGCTATCGTCGCGCATA